>NZ_QHJJ01000038.1:0-722 GCF_003947465.1 Amycolatopsis sp. WAC 04182 | reverse complement strand
GTGTTGGCGGTCGCCGGCGCCACCACGACGAGATCGGCCCGCTGGCCGATACGTACGTGGGGCACCTCGTGAACGTCGTCCCAGACGTCGGCGGTCACGGGGTTGCCCGACAGGGCGGCCCATGTGGGCTCGCCCACGAACCGGAGCACCTCGCGGGTCGGCACGACCCGCACCTCGTGACCGGACTCGGTGAACAGCCGCAGCAGCTCACACGCCTTGTACGCGGCGATGCCGCCGCTGACGCCGAGGACGACCTTCATCGAAGGGGTCAGACCGCGCCTTCGATGGGCTCGGCGTTGAGCAGGCCCTCGGAGACCTCGCGCAGCGCGATGGACAGCGGCTTCTCCTGAGCATGCGTCTCGACCAGCGGCCCGACGTATTCCAGCAGGCCTTCGCCGAGCTGGGAGTAGTAGGCGTTGATCTGGCGGGCGCGCTTGGCACCCATGATCACCAGGGAGTACTTGCTGTCGACGATGTCGAGCAGCGCGTCGATCGGCGGGTTGGTGATGCCCTCCGCGGCCGGGGTGGTGCCTGCCACGATTGTCAGACCTCTCGGTTGATGGTGGTGGTGACCCCCTGAGGGTCAGTCATCAAGGCTATCAGCCGGTGGCACACTTCTTGGACACTCGTGTTCACCAGTGTGAGGTCGAACTCCGATTCGGCGGCCATCTCGACCCGTCCGGCCCGCAGCCGGCGCTCGATGACGTCCTCGGGCTCGGTGC
>NZ_QHJJ01000037.1:0-728 GCF_003947465.1 Amycolatopsis sp. WAC 04182 | reverse complement strand
CAGCAGGCACTGTTTCAACGACATCGCGGACTGTCCGGGTGGTGTCCTGCTCGACTTGTCCGCGCTCGGTACCGAGGTCGTCCTCGACCCGGAATCGGCGACGGTCACGGTACCCGCGGCGGCCCGCTACGGCGACATCGCGGTCCAGGTGCACGCGGCCGGTTTCGCGTTGGCCAACCTCGCTTCGCTGCCTCATTGCACCGTGGCGGGCACTGTCGCGACGGCGACGCACGGCTCCGGGCGGCGTAACCAGAGGCTCGCGTCGGCGGTGTCCGGGTTGGAGCTCGTCACCGCGGACGGTGAGGTGAAGACGTACACCCGGCACGACGGGGTCGTGGTCGGGCTCGGCGCGCTGGGTGTGGTGACGCGGCTGACCCTCGACCTGGTGCCGTCCTTCGACCTCCGGCAGGACGTCTTCGACGGCCTGCCCTGGGAGTCGGTGTACGACCATTTCGCCGAGATCCAGGACGCGGGTTACAGCGTCAGCCTGTTCACGAACTGGGCCCGCGACGAGGTCGACCAGGTCTGGGTCAAGGGGCCGGGGCGGCCGGGTGCGGACTTCTTCGGCGCGAAGGCGGCGGACGGGCCGCGGCATCCGGCCCACGCGGCGGGCATCCCGGCGGACAACCGCACGCGGCAGCTCGGGGTGCCGGGCCCGTGGCACGAACGGATCCCGCATTTCCGCCTGGCTTTCACGCCCAGCATCGGGAACGAACTCCAGACCGAGT
>NZ_QHJJ01000036.1:0-729 GCF_003947465.1 Amycolatopsis sp. WAC 04182 | reverse complement strand
AGATGACCCACACCCCGGGCAACAACGTTGCGATCTTCCTCAGCGGTGACGACGCCCAACTCCGCGGCTACTTCGAGAGGCTGTCCGTCGGCGGCACCGTGACGTTGCCCTTGGAGAAGCAGTCGTGGGGGGACGAGGCCGGCTCGCTCGTGGACCGGTTCGGGATCACCTGGATGGTCGACATCACCCACCAGCAGTCCTGATCGACCACGGAAACAGCCCCGAACCGGTGTCGGATGCCAGGCTGCACCAGCTCGAGCAGCACCACTTCCGCGCAAAGTTCCTGCTCCGTGGCCGGGACCGTACGGTGGTCGACCTGCGCGGCATCACAACAGTCCGCGGACACGCCGAGGAGCTGGTCGAGCACCGACCGGCAGCTGCGCCGCCGCCTTGAGCATACGAGCCGGCGCGATGATGCTCAGGGCGTAGGTCAACGGGATATCTCGATGGTGGACCGCCAACTCGCCTGATCATCGAGATGGTTGAGCATGTAGTGCGCGAGATCGGCACGTGACAGAGTACGCGGGCGTGGCAGGTGCTGGTTGGCGGCTGTGCGGTACTCGCGGGTGAGCTTGCCGTCGGTCAGCTTCGGCGGTCGGACGATGGTCCAGTCCAGGTCGCTGGTGGTGACGATGTCCTCCATCTTGGTCATATCGGTGTAGAGGTGGCGGTACAGCGGCCGGACCACACCGCCGATCAGCAGTCTCCGGCTCAGTGGTGCGGTCGGGG
>NZ_QHJJ01000035.1:0-738 GCF_003947465.1 Amycolatopsis sp. WAC 04182 | reverse complement strand
CGACAAGATCCAGGGCGAGGTGAATCCGCGTCTCCTGCGCCTGGGCATGCCGATGACCCAGCGTGCGATCGACGCCTTCCAGGCCGCCACCGCACTGGCCTGCTTCCTGCACCTTCCCGACCTCGCCGCGCGCTTCTCAAAGGAGGACCGCGGCGGCAGCTGGCAACTCCCCGAGAACCCGACGCCGATCAGGGATCCCGACAACAAGGCAGAAATTTTCAACGAAGCCGCTTCTGACCTGTGATAACGCCAGATCTCCCGGCTGGCGTAGCGCCGTGTTCACGGCGTTGGATCGCGATGCCAAAGACAGTGGACAGCATGGCCTCATCGGTGACGGCGGCGCCGCCGGACGAGCCTCAAACTTCCGCGCAGCTTCTCGTCCTGCCGTACCGCACGGCGCGTGCCGCTACCGGTCGTTCGGCTGTTCCCCTAGATCGGACGCGCAGGAGATGATCAACGTGATGAGGTCGCCCATCGGGGTCAGGAGATCCGGATAGGCCGCGGCGTTGAGGTCGTACAGGCGCAGGGTGCCCTTGCGGCGCACCGTCAGCAGACCCGCGTCGCGCAGGATCTTGAGATGGTGGGAGGTCGCGGGCTGGGACAGCTCCAGGTGCGCGGCGATGTCGCCGACGCTGCGCGGGGCCGCCGACTCCAGGAGGTGGACGACGATCTCCTGCCTGCGCTCGTCCCCCAGGGCGGTGAACAGCGGCCGGGTCCGCGCGAACAGCGCGAGGACGT
>NZ_QHJJ01000034.1:0-745 GCF_003947465.1 Amycolatopsis sp. WAC 04182 | reverse complement strand
AACGCCTCGAGGAGCCGTGACGTGAAGGCGGCGGAGCAGACCACGGTCGAGTACGCCGACGGTGTCCTCCGGATCACGACCCCGGAGAAGAACCAGTACCTCGGCCCGTCCGGGGCCGTCGAGGTGACGGTCAACCTGCCCGCCGGTTCCGGCGTCGAGGCCAAGGCGGTCGGCGCCGAGCTGCTGACCGCCGGCCGTCTGGGTGAGGTCGCCTTCGAGGGCGCGTACAGCCAGATCAAGATCGAGGAGGTGGCGAGCCTGCGCCTCACCGCGGTCGACGGCGACGTCGAGGTCGGGCGGCTGGGCGGCCCCGCGGAGATCAGCACCGCACGGGGTGACATCCGGGTCGCCGAGGCCGCGGGCGGCAAGGTCGTGCTCGCCACCCAGTCCGGCGACATCTCGATCACCGCCGCCGCCGGGGTCTCGGCGGCCATGGACGCCGGCACCAGCTACGGCCGCGTCAGCAACGCCCTCAAGAACGACGGCAACGCCGACCTCGACATCCGCGCCACCACCTCCAGCGGCGACATCACCGCCCGCAGCCTGTGACCCCCGGCTTCCGGAGGGAGGGCGGGCCGACCCGCCGAGACCGCCCTCAGGAAGAACTCGCAGTTCAGAGGCCCTTCGGGGCCTCTTCTGCGTTGCCGGGCGAGGGTTCATCGGAAGATCGTGTGACACATTCGCATCCGCACTCCCTGGAACCTGGCGCACGGCGAGCGGTGGTGTCTGTGCCCTTTCGAGTGGT
>NZ_QHJJ01000033.1:0-758 GCF_003947465.1 Amycolatopsis sp. WAC 04182 | reverse complement strand
GTTCCGAGGCGACGTCATAACCGCCGCCGCTGCCGTCGGGCTTCATCCACAGCGCCACGTACTCGATCTTCAAGCCGCGCCGCGACAGCTCGGCCTTCGCGTGCGAGACGGGCTTGCCCGTGAGCTTGACGCCCGCCACGCCGTCGGCCGCCACGCCGATTGTGCTCGGCGCCCGCGCGGCGTACCGTTCGCCGGGCCTGGCCGGGCGTCCGATCCCGAAAATGACCTTGCCCTTGTACCCGGTCGGCATGGAGACGGTGCCGCACCAGACCGACGCGCAGGTCTCGCCGCCGCGGACGGTCACGCCGGTCCCCGACGGGAACTCCCCCGGGGTGGCCGGGCCGAACAACATGCCCGCGTACTCGGGCGCGACGGGGATCTTCTGCACCGTGGCGTCCAGGCCGGCGGCCCTGAACGCCTCGGTGTAGATCGCCGCGTCCGCCTCGGGGTCGGTGATGACGACGTCGATGAAATCGTCGCCGGTCTTGAGCGTGACGGCGGCGTTGGCGTACTCGGTGGCCGGGCCGCCGAGCGGGAGCATGACGGCGAGCACGGCGGCCAGCCCGGCCGCCACCACCCCCAGCAGGAACATCCTGCGCGGCGCGCGGCGGCGCGGGCTCCTGACGGGCCCGCGCTCCTCGGCCGTGATCGACTCCATGAGCGCCCGCGCCCCCGCGCCGGACGCCCGCCCCACCGGCTCCCCCGCCAGTACGCCCTCACGCACACGGGCGAGCTCGGCGATGTCCACAAAGGGCGCC
>NZ_QHJJ01000032.1:0-778 GCF_003947465.1 Amycolatopsis sp. WAC 04182 | reverse complement strand
GCGGCCACCATGACCGGGTCGAAGTGTGTGCCCGAGCACTTGCGCAGCTCCTCCACGGCCACCTCGACCGGCCGCCCCCCGCGGTAGGATCGGTCGGAGGTCATCGAGTCGAACGCGTCTGCCACCGCGATCACCTTGGCGAACTCTGGGATCTCGTCCCCGGCTATGCCTATCGGTTAGCCGGTGCCTTCGTGGCGCTCGTGGTGGTTCATGATCCCGGCGTAGGCCTCGTCGAGGAAGCCGATGCCGCGGACGATCTCCAGCCCGCGCATCGGGTGGAGCTGGATCGCGGCCAGCTCCGCCTCGGTGAGCGGCCCGTCCTTCTGCAACACCTTCGTGGGCAGGCAGAGCTTGCCGACGTCGTGCAGCATGACGGCGTAACGGATCGCGCGAACACGTTCGAGGCCCATGCCGATCTCCTGGGCGATCATGCTGTAGGCGAGCGAGTCCCGGGTGCAGTGGCCGCGGGTGTAGTAGTCCTTGGTCTCGACCGCCTGGCAGAGCGCCGCGATGGTGGCGTCGTACGAGCGCTGCTGGGCGTGGTACTGGCCGAACGCCCACCGGGCCACGAACAGCGGCATCAGCACCAGCACCGCCGAGATCGACTGCACGGTCGCCCACAGCCCGGCCACCAGCAACCCGAACGTGCCGTAGCCGAGGTAGGACAGCAGGAACTGGACCATGCCGCGCAGCGGCACCTCCGTGGCCCGCACGCTGGTCGCCAGGCTGATCATGGTCAGCGTGAGCACGATGTTGAGCGGCACGAAGACGGCGGTGG
>NZ_QHJJ01000031.1:0-783 GCF_003947465.1 Amycolatopsis sp. WAC 04182 | reverse complement strand
GTTCCAGGGCGACGCGGCGACGGCCCGCGCGCAGGCCGAGGAGGCGCTCACCCTGGTCGATCCGCTGGAGAGCCGCTCGGTTCGCGTGTACGCCCGCCACGCGCTCGGCGCCGCGGCCGTCGCGGAGGGCGCCTTCGGGATCGCGTACGACCAGCTCCGCATGGCTTTCACCGCCGACGGCGCCCCCGTGCACTACCACGCCTCCTACCCGGCCCTGGCGGATCTGGCCGCCGCCGCGGTGCGCTGCGGCCGCCGTGCGGAAGCCGCAGCGATCATCGAGCGTACGGCGGCCGACCTGGCGGGCAACGCCTCACCCCGGCTGCACGCCCTGATCAGCCGGGCCCGTGGCCTGCTGGCCGACCCCGGGGACGCCGAACCGCACTTCCGGGCGGCCCGGCAGGCGGGCGGGATCGAGTTCGCCGAGTACGACGAGGGCATGTTCATGTTCGGGCTGCTGGCGGCGGCGCACCGGCTGCCGTTCCTGCCGACGCGGGCGGGGCTGGGGTCCGGCGTGCTGCGGGTCAACCCGGACCTGCGTACGGTGCGCTTGCCGTACGGGGACGGGGAGGAGCTGGTCGCGGTGCCGGCCCTGACCATGGACGTGGCGCTGGTGCACCTGAGCCGGGCCGACGCCCGCGGGAACGCCCAGTACCTGGGCCCCGACCCGTACTTCGACGACCTGTACGCCAAGGCGGCCGGGCGCTGCTACGTGTCGTGCGAGCGGCTGGTGGACACCGCCGACCTGCTCAAGGAGGGGCCGGTGCAGTCGCTGCTGATCAGCAG
>NZ_QHJJ01000030.1:0-784 GCF_003947465.1 Amycolatopsis sp. WAC 04182 | reverse complement strand
CTGGTCGGCCCCACGCGCGACCCGGGCGAGGAGCCGTGGGAGCCGGTCATGCGCCGGGTACGCGAGGAGTTCGGCGTCGGCACCTGGACGGCCACGGGCTCCTTCCAGCACACCGGCGAGCACCACCACGACGTGCTGGCCGGCTCGCCCTTCTCCGACCTGGAGTCCGGCCGGTACGAGCAGCGCCTCGCCTACGACCTCGACGCCCTGCCCGGCCTGCAGCTCTCCTACGCCTACACGGCCCCGGCCAGGCTGGGCGCCCGGCTGCCCGCGTTCGTCGAGGCGGCGGGGGCCGCCCGGCTGGACGCCGCCCCGTCCGGCCGCGGGGAACGGGTGACGACGCCCGAGGTCATCCTCGCCCGGCGCCCCGCCCCGAGCCGGACCGCCTGAGCGGCACCGTACGGCCGGCGACCGCTGCCTGTGCCGCGGGTGTTCCGGTCACCCGCGGCTTCTCCGCCCGTGACCTCATCGTCCGGGAAGGCGTCTGATCGCCAGACCCGCCACCCGTACGGCCGCCGCGGGCCACAGCCGGGCCATCCGCCGGCCGGTGAGGGAGGCGTACCAGATGAGGAACGGCGAGGTCGCGGGCAGCGGGAGGATCTGCACGTCGCGGCGCGGCAGCAACCACGTCAGGTCCACCGTGGCGAAGCCGTCGGTGAAGCGCCACGGCCCGAGCGGCAGCAACAACACCAGCGCCGCCAGCGGCCAGGGCCGGCCCACGAGCACGGCCAGCGCGGCGAGCCCCACCCTGGGCACGGTCACGACCGCGAACGCGGCCGGATCG
>NZ_QHJJ01000029.1:0-791 GCF_003947465.1 Amycolatopsis sp. WAC 04182 | reverse complement strand
GTGCTCATCCAACGCAAAGCCATGTTGTGGCGACGCTGAGTACGCGGTCCCAGTAGGCGGGCAAAGGGGCCTGCCTATACCTTTTGGGGAGAAAATGCACACCACCACTACGGTCCGGGCCTGGCGGAAGAGCAGCTTCTGCAACGGAGCGTCTTCTTGCGTCGAGGTTGCCCCTCTGGGTGACGGCAACGTCGCCCTGCGGGACAGCAAGGTGCAGGACGGCCCGGTGCTCGTCTTCACGCCGTCCGAATGGGCCGCATTCACGGCCGGCGTGCGCGACGGGGAGTTCGACCTGGACTCTCTGGCCGCCAGCGCGTGAAAAGCGGCCCTGGCGAGTTGGTGGCACAACCTATCAGGGCCGCTCGGGACGAGGCCGGCGCGGCCACGACCGTACTTCGGTCGCTCAGCTTGTGAGCAGTGAAGACTTGCACATCATCGCACGACGACCACCCGGGTGATCAAGGTCCGTACCCATCCGAGGTGAAGAACGGCCCTGGCCCCTCATCGACGAGGCAACCAGGGCCACCCTCCCCAAAGGGCTCGAAGCGCGGATCAGTCGCCGACGCCCAGCCCCTCGGCGACGCCCCGGCCGAGGTCCTTGTGGACGTTCTCCCAGTACTCCACGACCCGCTTCCGCATGTCGGACGTGACCTCGGGGGCCGAGGCATGGCCGACGATGTTGGAGACCAGGTGCGCGCGGTCGGTGCCGGACAACACGTTCTCCCACAGGGCGCGCGGCTGCGCGTAGTCGTCGTCCTCGGCGTGCCGGGTGTACGCCGAGCGCAGGATCT
>NZ_QHJJ01000002.1:0-1412733 GCF_003947465.1 Amycolatopsis sp. WAC 04182 | reverse complement strand
TAGTGTTTCGGTGGTTATAGCGTCAGGGAAACGCCCGGTCCCATTCCGAACCCGGAAGCTAAGCCTGACAGCGCCGATGGTACTGCAACCGAAGGGTTGTGGGAGAGTAGGACACCGCCGGACTAACATTGAAGATAAAAGGCCCAGGTCGGTCGAGAACCCAGAGTTCTCCCGACCTGGGCCTTTTTTTCATACCCAAAACCCGCCACACCCGTGACCGAGCACGCGACTCACGTGACCGAGCGCGTCACACACGTGATCAGAGGCGTCACTCACGGGATCACGCGAATGACGCGCCCCATCACGCGAATGACGCCCCTGGACACGCGAATGACGGCGTGGAGCACGCGAAGGGGTAAGCGAGCTAGGGGCGGATTGGGCGTCGTAGGTGGTAGATGTCCATGATCCAGCCCTTGCGGGAGCGGGCGGAGGCGCGGACGGAGCGGATCTCCGCGGCGAGATCGGCGGTCAGGGGACCGGAGAGCAGGAGCTCGTCGGGGGTCCCGAGGTACGCGCCCCAGTAGATCTCCAGGCCCGTGTCGACGTACTGCGAGAAGGTGCAGTTCGCGTCCAGCATCACGAAGACGTCGTCGACGTCCGCGGGCCAGCCGGCCTCGAGACGGCGGCCGGTCGTGATCTGTACCGGGCGGCCGATCTGGTTCATCGTGGTCCGGTGCCGGGAGGTCAGCGCGGCCACACTGCTGACCCCGGGGATGACGTCGTACTCGAACTCGACGTTGCCCCTGGCCAGCACGGCGTCCAGCAACGTGAGGGTCGAGTCGTAGAGTGCGGGATCGCCCCAGACGAGGAACGCGCCCCGCTCGTCGGGACCCAGGGAAGCGATCATGTTCTCGTAGACGTCGGTCCGGAGGCGGTGCCAGTCGGCGACGGCCTTCCGGTAGTCGTCCGGAGTACGGTCGCGTTCGGGGTCCGGTGCCCGGACGACGCGGTAGCCGGGCTGCTCGACGAAGCGGTCGAGGATCTCCTGGCGCAGCGCCGTCAGGTCCTGCTTCTCCGAGCCCTTGTCGAGGACGAAGAACGCATCGGTCTCGTTCAGCCGCCGGATGGCCTGGACGGTCAGGTGGTCCGGGTCGCCGGCGCCGATGCCGATGGCGGAGATCTTCCTCATTTGCGCAGTGTGCCCGCACCCTCTGTGCAAACCCCTACCCCCACGGGGTATAAAGGAAGTGATCGCTCCACCTGTCCTGTAGAGGAGTTCGTACCGATGGCCGAAACCACCTACACCGTCAAGGGCATGTCCTGCGGGCACTGTGCTTCCTCCGTCACCGAGGAGGTCAGCGGGATCGCGGGCGTCAGCGCCGTGAACGTGGACGTCGCCAGCGGCAAGGTCACCGTCACGAGCGAGGCGCCCCTGGACGTCCAAGCCGTCGACGCGGCCGTCACCGAGGCCGGTTACCAGCTCGTCTCGTGAGCACCGCCGTCAAGGTGTCGGCGTTCGCCGCGGCCCTGGTCGCGGTGTTCGCCGTCGCCTGGGCGATCGGTTCCGCCGTCGGGCCGCCGGACGAACCGCCCGCGCCGGCTCCGACCAGCGAGCACCACGGGCACCACCCGGGAGGTACGCCGTGAGCGTCGGGACATCCCAGCGGGTCGAACTGGCCATCGGCGGGATGACCTGCGCGTCCTGCGCCGCGCGGGTCGAACGCAAACTGAACAAGGTCGACGGCGTCTCCGCCACGGTCAATTACGCCACCGAGAAGGCGCAGGTCGACTTCCCCGCCGCGCTCTCGGTCGAAGAACTCGTCGGCGTCGTCGAGTCGGCCGGCTACACGGCCCAGCCACCCAAGCCCGACGAAGACGAAGACCAGACCGACGCGCTTCGTACGCGTCTCGTCGTCTCGGCCGTGCTCGCCGTGCCGGTGATCGTGCTGGCGATGGTCCCGGCCTGGCAGTTCACCTACTGGCAGTGGGTCTCGCTGGCGCTGGCCGCGCCGGTCGTCACCTGGGGCGCGTGGCCGTTCCACCGCCCGGCCTGGACGAACCTCCGCCATGGCGCCGCCACCATGGACACCCTGATCTCACTCGGCGTCGTCGCCGCCACGCTCTGGTCGCTGTACGCCCTGCTGTTCGGCACCGCCGGGGTACCCGGCATGCGGCACGGCTTCGAGCTGACGATGCAGCGCGGATCCGGTGCGGGCAACCTCTACCTCGAAGTC
Source organism: Amycolatopsis sp. WAC 04182 (assembly GCF_003947465.1). NCBI lineage: Bacteria > Bacillati > Actinomycetota > Actinomycetes > Pseudonocardiales > Pseudonocardiaceae > Amycolatopsis > Amycolatopsis sp. WAC 04182. Next base: position 1,410,559 of record NZ_QHJJ01000002.1, on the reverse strand, counting down.
GCCGCCGGGGTGACGACGTTCCTCCTGGCCGGCCGGTACTTCGAGGCCCGGTCCAAGCGTCGCTCCGGCGCCGCGCTGCGGGCGCTGCTCGAACTCGGCGCGAAGGACGTCGCGGTCCTCAAGAACGGTACGGAGAGCCGCGTCCCGATCGGCGAGCTGAAGACGGGCGACGAGTTCGTCGTGCGGCCGGGGGAGAAGATCGCCACCGACGGTGTCGTGATCGACGGGGGATCCGCCGTCGACCTGAGCATGCTGACGGGTGAAGCGGTCCCGGTGGAGGTCGGCGCCGGGGACACCGTCGTCGGTGGGACGGTCAACGCCGGCGGACGGCTCGTCGTCCGCGCCACCCGGATCGGCGCCGACACACAGCTCGCGCAGATGGCACGGCTGGTCGAAGACGCGCAGAACGGCAAGGCGCGGGTCCAGCGGCTCGCCGACCGGGTGTCGGCCGTGTTCGTCCCGGTGGTGATCGCGCTCGCGGTCGGCACGCTCGGCTTCTGGCTCGGGGCCGGCAGCGGAGCCGACGCCGCCTTCACCGCCGCCGTCGCTGTCCTCATCATCGCCTGCCCGTGCGCGCTCGGCCTCGCCACGCCGACGGCGCTGCTGGTCGGCACCGGTCGCGGCGCGCAGCTGGGCATCCTCATCAAGGGACCCGAAGTGCTCGAGTCCACTCGTGCGGTCGACACCGTGGTCCTGGACAAGACCGGAACGGTGACCGCCGGGAAGATGAGCCTCACCGACCTCTTCGGGGCCGATGAGACCGAGGTGCTGCGGCTGGCCGCGGCGGTCGAGCACGCTTCCGAGCATCCGATCGCCCGCGCGATCGTCGCGGCCGCCGAAGAGCGGCTGGGCGAACTGCCGGCGGTCGACGGGTTCCGCAACGTGGAGGGCCTGGGTGTCTTCGGTGAAGTCGAGGGCAAGACCGTCCTGGCCGGGCGGACTGCGCTCCTCGACCGGCACGGCATCGCCGTCGGCGACGAGTATTCCCAGGTCAGGGCGGCCGCCGAGGATCGTGGCGCCACCGCGGTCGTCGTCGCCTGGGACGGTGAGACGCGCGGTGTGGTCGTCGTAGCCGACACGGTCAAGCCGACTTCGGCCAAGGCCGTGGCGGAACTGAAAGCGCTCGGACTCCGCCCGGTCCTGCTGACCGGCGACAACACCGGTTCCGCGAAGGCCGTCGCCGCCGAGGTGGGGATCGACGAGGTGATCGCGGAGGTCCTGCCCGCCGACAAGGTCGACGTCGTCAAACGGCTGCAAGCCGAAGGGCGCGTGGTCGCCATGGTCGGCGACGGCGTCAACGACGCGGCCGCGCTCGCGCAGGCCGACCTCGGTCTCTCGATGGGGACCGGGACGGACGCCGCGATCGAGGCCGGTGACCTGACCCTGGTACGCGGCGACCTGCGCGCGGCCGCGGACGCCATCCGGCTTTCGCGCCGCACGCTCGGCACGATCAAGGGCAACCTGTTCTGGGCGTTCGCCTACAACGTCGCCGCGCTGCCGCTGGCCGCGCTCGGCCTGCTCAACCCGATGATCGCGGGGGCCGCGATGGCGTTCTCCTCGGTGTTCGTCGTCACCAACAGCCTGCGGTTACGCCGGTTCCGCGGGAACGCCTGATCAGGACCGGACCAGCCGGGCGATGGCGTCGGACGCCTCCCTCACCTTGAGGTCGGCCTCTTCACCGCCCGCGGCGGCCGCGTGGACCACGCAGGTGGCGAGGTGCTCGTCCAGCAGTTCGAGGGAGAACGACTGCAGCGCCTTCGTGGCCGCGGACACCTGCGTCAGGATGTCGATGCAGTACTTGTCCTCCTCGACCATCCGCTGCAAGCCGCGGATCTGTCCTTCGATCCGGCGCAGGCGCTTGAGATAGGCCTCCCGCTCGGTGCCGTAGCCCGTCATTCCGCACCCGTTCTCTCGTCGTTCCCTGTCACCGATCACTATACCCTCCCCACGTATGTGCCCGGGCGAAGCGAATTTCCGGGTGCCAGGATGTCGAGGACGATCCGGCGGCTCCGACCCCTGCGTGAGTGGCCGGGGATCGGCCGGACGACCAGGAGGAACACCGATGAAGTACATGATCATGATCACCATGAACCCCACCGCCTGGGACGCTCTCCCCGAGGAAGAGCGCAACGAGGTGGTCGCCCGCATCGACCCTTTCATGAAGAAGCTCACCGAGAGCGGCGAACTGCTGGGGACGCAGGCGCTGGGGGAGCCGAAGGAGAGCACGGTGGTGCGGGTGCGTGACGGTGTCCCGGTGGTCACCGACGGCCCGTTCGCGGAGTCGAAGGAGTACCTGGCCGGCTTCTACCTGGTCGAATGCGACAGCAAGGAGCGCGCGATCGAGATCGCGGGCCAGATCCCGGACGCACATATCAACGCGATGGAGATCCGGCCGGTGGTCTTCTCTTCGGGCGACCCCGCCTAGGTCGCGGCCGCTTCGGTGCCGGTGCGGGCTTCGGGCCTGCTCCGGCGCTGAACGGGCACTTCCGGTTTCGGCGAGTCGGGCACGGCCAGTACCGAGCCGGCCTCGGTGAGCAGTTCGCGGCAGCCGACCAGCTGTTTCAGCACGTCATCGCGCAGGCGGAGGGCCACATCGGCCTTCTGTCGCGCTTCGGCGACCAGGCGCTCGCTCTCTTCTGCGGCGTCGTCGAGCAGTTTTCGCGCCCGGGCCTGCGCGGCTTCATCCCGTGCGGCGAGTGCGCGCATCGCTTCCGCGCGGCGCAGCGTCATGGCGCGTTCGAAGTCGTCGGCGATCCGCTTCCGTTCCGCCTCGGCCTTGGCGGCCTCTTCGGCGGCACGCGCGGTGATGTCTTCGGCCTCTTCGCGGGTGAGTTCGAGCATGCGGCGCGAGCGCTCCTGCAACGCGTCCGGCGCGATCGGCACACGGCTGATCCGGTCGACCGTGGCCTTCAATTCTCGATTGTCCTCGCGTGCGGCGGTGAGCTCGGCGGCGAGCGCGTCTCCGCGGCGGAGCGCTTCATCGCGTTCGGCTTCCACTCGTCGTAGTTCGGCTTCCACCTCGCGAACGAATTCCCGGACCTGAGCGCGATTGAAACCACGCCACGCCAGATCGAAGCCGGGCATCTCCATTGGTCACCTCCACAGTGGTCGATGTGTCGCCATTGGGCGCTTTCTCTTGCCACACGGGGCTTTCCCCGACCAGTGTGCCTGAAGCCGTGGCGACACGCGCCACGGGTGGGTGGTCTTTGCGTTGAACGGTACGCGCAAGCGGGGAGAAGGGTGAAGCTCCGAAGCGATGGGAGAATGGACGACCATCGCTTACCCCTACTGGAGGTGGCCGCGTGACGAGCAGCCGAATTCGGGTCCCTGGCTGGAATACGGCGACAGCGGCCGAAGGGTATCGGCAGGTCAGAGAGAACTTCGCGATCTTGCTCGCCGACCACGCGGGCGCCGCCGAGCGGGTCGTCCCAGCGTGTCCACAGTGGACCGTGCGGGAGCTGATCGCGCATCTGGCCGAGATCTGCGATCGGGTGATCACCCGGTTCGGTGGTGAGGCCTGCCCGGTGCCGGAGACTGCGTCGGCCCCCGAGGTGCTGAAGCTCTGGCTCGAACGCGGTCCCGAAGCCGACGCCCTCCTCGCCGCCGACGGCGACGGGAAGGGCCGCGGCGACATCCTGGTGATGGACGCCTTCACCCACGAACTCGATCTCCGGTACGCGCTCGGCGCTCCGCCTCCCGGGGCGCACGCCGCCTGGCTGCGGGGATTCGAAGTGCTCGTCCGCGGCCTCGGCGACTCGCTGGGCAGGCACGGGCTGCCCGGGATGCGGATCGAGACCGAGGGCGCGACCTGGATCGCCGGTACCGAACCGGTCGCCGCGGTGCTCTCGGGCGCGCCTGTGGATCTTTACCGATCGCTCGCCGGGCGCCGGAGCCCGGCCCAGATCGCCGCCATGGACTGGCTCGGCGATCCAGAGCCGTGGCTCCGGGCCTTCACCTGGGGGCCGTTCGCCCCGCCGGAAGAGGAGATCGAGCGGTGATCAGCCGGTCGGGGACATCGAGGACAGCGCCGCGGCCAGCGCGAGCACCACGGCCACGATCAGCACCTCGACCCCGACGCTGATCCGCAGTTTCCGCAGGTCGGCGGTCACCACGCCGGTGCCGCCGCGCCCGGAGATCCCGCGCCGCACGGCGTTGCGGCTCAGGTTCGCCACCCACAGCAACGCGGCGAATCCGGTCAGCTTCAGCAGGAAGACGATGCCGTAGGCCGACGTCCACAGCGCCTCCACCGACGGCACGAGCCGGAAGCCCAGGTAGGCGCCGCTGACCACCATGATCACGATCGACCGGGTGGCGATCGGGTGGAACCGCGCCAGCGCCGGCTCGGCCTCGGACGCCGAATACCTGCCGCGCAGGAGCACGGCCAGCTGGATCAGCCCGCCGACCCACACGGCCATCGCGCCGAAATGCGCCAGGTCGGCGCTGACCGAGAGGAACATGATCTTGTCGGCCACGGCATGCCCGGTCGCGGAGAAGCTGAGCATCACGATGAACCCGGCGGCGATGCCGAGGTTCTCGTAGCGCGAGCGCAGCCGCTCCGGCAGGTCACCGGTGAGCAGCCGTCGCACGATCACGGCGAGCGCGACGATCGCGGCCAGGCGCAGGAGCAGGAGCTTCCCGTACGCCACCCGCAGGGTCGCCTCGATCATCGCCGGGTCGAAGAGCGCACCCACCCCGCGGCCCGCGACGTACGGACCTTGCAGCAGGAAGCCGGCCACGGCAGTGACTCCCGAGAGCCACAGACCCGCTGTGATCAGCTTCCGCGCCGACGGATCGGTGCGGCCCTCGGGGCGGCAGACCAGCAGGAACACCAGCCCGCCCAGCAACGCGACACCGCCGAAGGAGCCCCAGCGGAAGGTGGTGAACAGCGCGTCGGTCACCGGATCGGTCCCGGTGGAGGCGGACACCGCGCCCGCCGACGTGATCAGGGGACCGGTGCCGATCACGAAGGCGATCGTGCCGCGGACCGGATGTGAGTCGGCCGAGACGAAGGCGTACTCGACGAGATAGCTGCCGTCCGGAAGGTCGGGCTCGAGCGCGACGGCGACCTCTTCGGCGACTTCGCCCGGCTGGAACACCGGGCCGGACACCACGTCGGTGCCCTGCTGGTCGACGACCTTGATCGAGTTCGGCTGGATGCCGATGTTCTCCGACAGGGTGATCGAGACCCGGTCGGGGGCCGACGTGAGCCGGGCGCCGTCGGCGGGGTTCGAAGAAAGGAGCTCGACGTGGGCCGAGGCCGGGGCCGCGGTGAGCACCGCGACCCCGAACCACGCCACCAGCACCGCCAGTAGCGCGAAGAGCCTCCTGGTCACGACGCCGCGGTCGCCAGCTCACGCCGGCTTTCGGGCGAGCACGTGCACCCGGTCAGCTCCCGCTCGGCGGCGGGGGCCTTCCGGTGCACGAGCATCGCGATGATCATCGGGATGGTGACGATCGTGTTGTAGAACAGGTGCAGTTCCACCCGCGGGATGAACAGCTGGATGATGCTGCTCGGCGCGGTGCCGCCGCCGAGGCGCCAGCCGGTCTGCGCCTGGATCAGCAGGAGCAGATGTTCGATGTGGTGCCAGAACTGCAGGCCGAGCGCCAGGTTCCACCACTGCCGCGAACGGCCGGCGAAACCTTTGCGCAGGGCGAACAGGAAGACCAGCATGACGATGGCGTACCCGTAGTGCAGCCATTCGGAGCTGATCAGTGCCGGGAAGGGGATCCCGAGCACGCCGCGCGCGTCCGGGGTCTTCCAGCCGAGGGCGTAGATCTGGAACGCCTGCACCAGGTGTTCCGCCCAGTGGGCCACCACGACCACCGCGAAGGAGAGGAGCGCCGCGCGGTGGTATTTCCCGTTGAGCGCGGCGAACAGACCCGGACGCGAATCAAGTGTGGCCATGCAGGGCTCCTAAGACGAAGGACCGACCGGTGACGGATCTCGACGATAGCCCGCGATCCGGAGGTTTCCGTTACTCCGGATTGCTGATCCGACCTGCGGTCTTACGCCGGATGGCTCAGCGGACGACGATTCCTTCGGTCACTTTCGGAGCCGCGGGGATGTGGAACAATTCCGCGAACAGTTCGAGGTATTCGAAGGCGCCTTCGAGGCGGATCTTGCCGGTCCGCGTCGCGTCGGCGGCGGTGAGGTCGCCGGTCAGCAGGTCCTTGATGAACGGGCCCAGCGGTTCGATGACGGCGTCGGCGCCGGGGTGCGCGCCCTCCGCGACCTTGAGCGCGCCGTCCTCGACGATCGCGTGCAGGATCATCTCGCCCGGGTAACGCAGTTCGTAGGTGACCTGGACGCCCTTGGCCTTTTCGCTCCGGAAGGTCGTGTACAGCGAGAGGATCGCCGAGTCCAGGGTGAAGACGTCGTCGGCGGACGGCTGCCCGAGCGACCGCGCGCCCCAGAGGCCGAGGTCCAGTACGATCTGGTCGAGTTCGCTGCCGTACTCGGTGAGTTCGTAGACCACCGCGGCGTCGAGCTGGGGGAGCAGGCGGCGGCGGAGCACCCCGGACTGCTCGAGTTCGTTGAGCCGCGCGGACAACGTGCTCGGCGGGATCTTGGGCAGGCCCGCCTGCAACTCGGTGAACCGCTTCGGGCCGAGGACGAGGTCACGGACGATCAGCAGCGACCAGCGTTCGCCGATGATCTCCAGCGCCCTGGCCAGACCGCAGAACTGTCCATAGGTACGAATGCTCATCCGTCGATCCTCACTTTCGTTTCCGTGCCGGGAATGCTGTTCACGCGGGTTCACCCTCGGAAAGCAGGCCGTGGTGCAGTACCTGCAGTTCGTCACAGGGCTCGACGCCCAGTTCGTAGTTGAGCCGAGCCCGCACCTGACGGTACGTGGCGAGCGCGTCGGAACGCCGCCCGCTGCGGCCGAGCACGCGGATCAGCTGCCCGTGCAGGGCCTCGTCCAGCGGATTCGCGGCGACCAGGGAACGCAGTTCGCCGATCAGCTCGTGCCGCATCCCGGCCGCGATGTCCGCCTCGATCCGCAGGTGCAGGGTGCTGCGCCGCTGTTCGACGAGGTCGACCGAGTACGCCGACAACACCGGTCCACAGTGGACGTTCGCGAGCGGCGGCCCCGACCACAGGGCGAGCGCGGAGCGGAAGGCTTTCGCCGCTTCGATGTGCTCACCCCGCAGTTGCAGTTCCCGGCCCCGCTGCTGCAGCTCCTGGAACTCGAAGACGTCCACCTGCTCGGGGGCGATCCGGAACACGTACCCCGGCGGTTTCGTCGCCAGCATGGTCTCACCGTACGGGGCGAGCTCGTTCTCCTCGATGCACTTGCGCAGCTGGTAGACGTAGGTGTGCATGGTGGTGCGGACGCTGCGCGGCGGGTCGTCGGCCCACAGCTCCTGCACGATCGCGTCGATGGGCACGATCTTCCCCGGGCTCATCACCAGCATGGCGAGCACCTGGAGCAGCTTCGGCGTCGTCGGCGCGTAGTCGATCCCGTCCCGCACGAGTTCGAGCGGGCCGAGGAGGGTGAAACGGACAGGACTTGCGGGCGGGACCGGAATCGGGTTGGGTGCCGAGCCGTGGTGCGTGTCCGCTACTCGTGATCCGGTGTACATCGCAAGCGCCCTCCAGCTCGATACGCGTCGAGACCTGATTCCCAGTACTTCGACAGTGGCAGAGCGGCCCGTCGCGGGCCAGTGAGCCGTCCACCAGCTTCCGCGTGCGTGCGTCCCGGAAGAACGTGGGTTTTTCATGTCCGACACATGAATCGCGCACTGGCCGGGGCAAAGGCAGCCGAGCAGGATTCGAGAATCGAACCGACCTTCTGGGGGTCAACATGCGCGAGGCATCGTCCACGTCCGGCTCGATCAGCGGTGGCCTGGGGTTCAAACGGCATCTGCGCGTGGAGGTCCGCGCGGGGAACGGTGCCTATCTGTTTTCGGAACAAGGGGTCATCGCGATGCGCGGCGCGCAGGTCGCGTCGGTGGCGGCCCTGCTCGACGGCACCCGTGACCTCGACGGGCTGCTGTCCGCCCGCCCGGACGGGATGAGCGCCGAACAGGTCACCGGTGTGCTGGCCCGGCTGGTCGAGGCCGGTCTGGTCACCGTTCACGTCCCGGACGAGATCAGCGGCGACGAACGCGCGCTCGCGTACTGGGACGCCTGCGGTCTCGACGCCTCCGCGGTGGCCGGCCGTCAGAAGCCGGCGACGGCGAGCCTGACCGCGATCGGCAGTGGCATCGACACCTCGCAGGTGGCCAGCGGGCTGGCCGCGAGCGGGATCGAAGTGGTCGGCACGGCTTCCGAACTGGCCATCGTGCTGTGCGACGACTACCTCGACCCGCGCCTGGCGGAGATCGACGCCGAGCACCGGCGCACCGGGCGACCGTGGCTGCTGGCCCGGCCGTCGGGTTCGCAGGTGTGGATCGGCCCGATCATGCAGCCCGGCCGGTCCGGCTGCTGGCACTGCCTGACGAACCGGTTGTGGGGGCACCGGCACGCCGAGGCCTGCGTGCAGGAGGTCCTCGGGCACGACGGCCCCGCGTCGTTCCCGATGCCCGCCGTGCCGCCGCTGACCGCGGCCGCGTCGCATCTGATCTCCCTCGAAGCGTCCAAATGGCTGGCGGGACACCGCTATCCGGGGCAGCAGGCCGTGTGGATCCTGGACACCCTCGACCTGCAGGGGCGCCTGCACGAACTGCGGCGCCGTCCCCAGTGCCCCGAATGCGGTGACGAAGGGATCGTCGCCGCGCGGACGGCCGAGCCGGTGGTGCTGCGGGAGGCCAAGAAGGCGACGTCGGGCGGTGGCGGGCACCGGACCCTCACCCCGGTCGAGGTGCTCGACCGCTACGGGCACCTGGTCAGCCCGGTCACCGGGATCGTCAAGGAGATCTCCCGCGACCCGCGGGCGCCTGCGTTCGTGAACGCGTACCACTCCGGGGGGAACGTCGCCCGCCGCGTGCGCGGTGAGGCGGGGTTGCAGGCCGGGCTGCGCGGGGAGAACGGCGGCAAGGGGGCGAGCCCGATCGACGCCGAGGTCGGCGCGCTGTGCGAGGCGATCGAGCGGTTCTCGGCGAACTACCAGGGCGACGAACTCCGGATCCGCGACACCTTCCGCGCGCTCGGCGAGGACGCCGTCCACCCGAACTCGTGCATGCTCTTCGACGAGCGCCAATACGACAGCCGCGTCGAGTGGAACGCCGCCCACTCCAACTTCCAGTACGTGCCGGAACGGTTCGACGCCGAAGCCGCCATCGACTGGACACCCCTGTGGTCGCTCTCGCAGCAGCGCCGGAAGCTGATGCCGACCGCGTACCTCTATTACGGGGTGCCGTGGGAGTGCGGGCTCACCGGGATGCGCGCGGATTCCAACGGCTGCGCGGCCGGAAGCAGCATCGAGGACGCGATCCTGCAGGGACTGCTCGAACTCGTCGAACGCGACGCCGTCGCGCTGTGGTGGTACAACCGGCTTCCCGTTCCTGGAGTGGACATCGCCTCGTTCGACGACCCGTGGGCCGAGGAGATGGTCGGCCAGTACGCGCGGGCGGGCCGGGAACTGTGGGTCCTCGACCTGACGGCGGACCTCGGTGTTCCGGTGATGGTCGCGCTGTCCAGGAGTATCGTCGGGCCGCGCGAAAACGTCATGATGGGCTTCGGCGCCCACCTGGACCCCAGGACGGCGCTGCGGCGGGCGGTCAGCGAGCTCAACCAGCTGATCCCGGCGGTGCTCGCGAACGACGTCGAGCTCGACGATCCCGACGCGGCGCGGTGGCTCCGGTACGCGACGGTCGCGAACCAGCCGTATCTGCTGCCGGCGCCCGGCCGGTCGGCGAAACGGGCCGCGGACTTCAAGTTCGTCCGGCGTCCCGACGTCCGTGACGACGTGGAGTGCTTGGTACGCAGGCTTTCCGTGCTGGGAATGGAGACGATGGTGCTGGACCAGACGCGGCCCGACATCGACCTCCCGGTGGTCCGGGTGGTCGTTCCGGGGCTGCGTCCGTTCTGGAGCCGCTTCGCTCCCGGACGGCTGTTCGACGTGCCGGTGCGCCTGGGCAGGCTCGCCGAACCGACTCCCTACGAGCGGCTGAATCCCTTCCCCATGTTCTTGTAGATCAAGCTGGAGCATCAGTTGACGACAGATCCCCCCGGCGGTGTGGCCGAAACGATCCCCCTGTGGTCGCTCACCGACGACAGCCTTGTCGAAATCAGTGAGGACGGCTCACTGGTGGTCGTCACGCGCTGGGGCGAGCACGAATTCCCGCACGCGGAACCACTGGTGCGGGAATCGTTGCGGCGTATGGCCTTGGGGCCGGTTTCGCTGGCGAACGTGACCTCTTCGTGGGAGCCCGTCGAACGGGAGCCCGATCTCGAAGGCGAACTGAGCTGGACGGCCGAGGGCGCCGACGCGCTGCGGCAGGTGCTCAAGGAACTCGGCGGTTCCGTGGTGCGCTCACTCGGTCTCGCCGACGGCCGCGGCCCGCTGCTGTCGGTGATCCCGGTCGTGCTCGCGCCGGTGTTCGCACCGGTGGAGATCCCCGCCGGCCGCCCGATCCGGTTGTCCCGCTTCAGTTCCCTGCGGTCCGACGCCGACGGGATGGGCCTGGAGTCGCCGTCCGCGCGCTACCGTGTCGTGCTGTCCCAGCCGTGGGCGGTGCACGTCGCGGCGACCCTCGCGACGGCGAAGTCGGTCGGGGAGATCGTGGCCACGACCGGGATCGATCGCGGCGTGGTCGGCGGGATCGTGTCCTATCTGGTCGCCGCGGGCGTCGTCCAGGCCGCCGGGGAGAACGGCAGGTTCGCCGAGGACGACGATCCCGAACTGGGCGTGTGGTCCCCGGACGAACTGTCGTTCCACACCACGAGCCGGACCTGGCGGCCCGGCGGCCCGGCCGATATCGCCGGGCTCGGGAATCCGCCGGTGGTCAAGGCCCCCACCGGCGAAGGCCCTAGCTATTCGCTGTTCCGGCCGGATCTGGCCGACCGCGCCGAGACCGATCCGACGCTGACGGCGTTGCTGGAGAACGACCACAGCTGCCCCGAGTTCACCGAGAGCGTGCTGTCGGCCGAGCAGATCGGCGAGTTCCTGTACCGCGGCGCGCGGATCCGGTCGATCGGGCCCGCGCATCTGCCGAACGGGCCCGCGCACAGTGCCTCGCAACGGCCGTACTTCAGCGTCGCCTGCCTGTACGAACTCGAGCTCTACGTGTCGGTGAACCGCTGTTCGGGGCTGGACCGCGGGATCTACCACTACGACCCGCTCGGCCATCGGCTCGACCTGGTCAACGACGACGCGGCCGATCTCGACGAGATGCTCGACATCGCGATGATCGGCGGCGGCAACCATCGGTGGCCCTCGGCGCTGATCACCGTCACCGCGCGGATGCCGCGGATGGCGTCGGTGCTCGGTGGTGGCGCGTACGCCACGACGCTGGCGCATGTCGGTGCGCTGCAGCAGACGCTCTACCTCGTCGCCCGCGCCATGGGACTGGCCGCGCACGCCGTCCCGGTGGACGCCGGCGACCGCGTCGACCGCGCCCTCAAACTCGACTGGCCCGCCGAGGTCGGCGTCGGGGAATGCGTGCTCGATTTCCCGGTTTGAGGCCGTGTGAGGGCGTCACCCTGCCGGGGCACGAGTGTCTCAGTTCGTGCGCTTTCTCCGCCCGCCCGCCGATAGCGCACGTTCCGAGAACGCCGCAGGACCCATCTCGATCGCTTGTCGAGCCCGCTGAAATCGCCGACGCGTTAGCTGGCGTACAGAGAAAAGCGACAGCGAATCCGAGGTTGGTCTGATGCAGCTACGAACAGTCGCCACGGCGGCGAACGAGAAAGGCGTCACCGAACCCGGTCGGCACCCTGAGCCGGCGTCCCCCTTGCAACCCGCGGTCCTGCAGGCCATCTCCGCCATGCACGCGAGGTATTTCGACCCGATCACCTTGAGCGACCTGGCACAGGAAGTCTTCGTCAGCCCGTTCCACTTCTCGCGGATCTTCGCGAAGGCGACCGGTGTCACCCCCGGCCGGTATCTCACCGCGATCCGGCTCTTCGAAGCGAAACGACTGCTGCTGACGACATCGCTGACGGTGTCGGACATCGTGTGCAGCGTCGGCTACAGCAGTGTCGGCACGTTCACGAGCCGCTTCACCCGTGCGGTCGGGATGACCCCGACCCAGTACCGCGATCCCGAGGTCGGCGAGCTGCTCGTGGCGATGGCCCCGCACTTCCAGCGGCTTCCGACCCTGGAAGCGTTGCACAGCGCCGGAATGGGCAGCCCGACGATGCGAACCGGTACCGGCACGATCAGCGTGCGGGTCGAGACCCCGCGCGGGGCCGGTCCGGCGACCGTCCTCATCGGACTGTTCGCCGAGTCGATCCCGCAGTGTGGCCCGGTCGCCTTCGGGGGCAGGGCGAACGTCCTGTCGGCGGACATCGAAATCCAGAACGTCCCCGAGGGCCGGTGGACCGTCATCGGGGTGGCCGAACACGCCGCCGGGACCGCGGCGTCCTCGTTCTCCATGGGGACGCTGCCCGGCCGCGTCGACATCACCCGGTACGGCATGGTCCACCTCCGGATGCCGATGCGCGCCCCGCTGCCGACCGACGCGCCGATGGCGATCACCCTCGCCGGCGGTCCGTCGTCGGCGGGGAACCGGATGGTCGCGCCGTCGCCAGGGTACCTGCGCGCGGTGGCCTGACCGAAAGTCGTTCCCGCGTTCTCCCGGTCTCGCAAACCGGGAGAACGCGGACGCAACCGTGGAGTAGCTGGGCTATCACCACGCATGTGACGCTTTAAGCGATCCGGAATTCGAATCCACCCGTTAGGGGGAGAGTGCGTTGGGCAATGGTTGGCGCACGATCAGACGCCGCATGATCACGCCGGACGTCTCCGAGACGTCACTGGACAAGCGCGGTTTCCACAAGAAGAGCCCGGCCGCTCAAGAATTGCTGGAGACCGTCGGTGAGAAATTCCTGCTCGGCTACGCGCACGCGGTCGAAGCGCGTTCCGCCGAGCAGGCGGAAGAATGGCTCGAACGTATTCCGGTGAAATACCGCGGCTTCGCCTACGAAGGCGCGGGAATGGGTTACGGAATGCTGGACGGGCTGCCGGGCGGTGGACGACGGCACATCGCGGAGTTCCTCGACGGGCCCGGTGAGAAGCACGACTACATCATCTACGTCGGCGTCGGCTGGGCGATGGCGCGGCTGCCGCGCTTCCGCTGGCCCTCCGCCGAGGACTTCGACCCGTTGCTGCGCTGGCTGGTGCTCGACGGGTACGGCTTCCACCAGGCGTACTTCAAGACGGCGAAGTACATCGACGGGCAGTTCCAGGACCCCGGCTTCTCCTGGCCGCCCGGCAACGACGGGTACTCGCTGCGCGCGATCGACCAGGGCATCGGGCGGGCGCTGTGGTTCATCTGCGGTACCGACGTCGATCTGGTCGCCGACGCGATCGCGCGCTTCCCGGAGCGTCGCCACGGAGACCTTTACGCCGGGGTCGGGCTCGCCTCGACCTACGCGTGCGGCGTCACGTCCGACGAACTGCTGAAGCTGGCCGAGTTCGCCGGTGAGCACCGCGGGAATCTCGCCCAGGGCAGCGCTTTCGCCGCCGAGGCCCGCGTCCGCGCCGGGCTGCTGATCCCCGAGACCGAGGTCGCCACGCAGGCGATCTGCGGGCTGCCGGCCGAGCGGGCCGCGGCCATCACCCAGGAGGTGCGCCCCGCGACCGTGGTCGACGGCGAACTCCCGGCATTCGAAACCTGGCGACAGCGCATCGCCGAAGCGATTCTTTCTGGAGGTGCAGGGAAATGACCGCGACCTTGGGCTGGCTCCGCAAGCAGCTTGCGGGCATCGTGGCCTTGTTGCTGATGGCGGGTCTGTTCGTGGTGGCGCAGCTGCCCACGGTCTCGACCGCCGAGGCCGACACGATGGCCTCGAAGTACGCGTTCGAACCACTGACGATCGCCTTGCCGGAGGCGGCGAAGAGCCAGTCGATCCGGACGGTGAACAAGGACTACGAGCACATCCGGGCCTGGATCTCGTCGGTCGGCGCCGCGATCGCGGTCAACGACCTCGACGGCGACAAGCTCGCGAACGACCTGTGCTTCGTCGACCCGCGCAGCGACCAGGTCGTCGTCACCCCGACGCCGGGCAAGGGCGGTGACCGCTACGCGCCGTTCGCGCTGGACGCGGCGCCGCTGCCGATGGGCAAGTACATCGCGCCCATGGGCTGCGTGCCCGCGGACTACAACGAGGACGGCCGGGTCGACCTGCTGGCCTACTACTGGGGCCGCACCCCGATCCTGTTCCTCTCGAAGCCGGGCGCCACGAAGCTGGAGCCGAAGGCCTACGAGCCGGTGGAACTGGTGCCGGGCAACAACTCCAAGAACGGCGAGTACTCCGGTCCACTGTGGAACACCAACGCCGCCTCGGTCGGTGACTTCGACGGCGACGGCCACCAGGACATCTTCATCGGCAACTACTTCCCCGACAGCGCGGTCCTGGACGACCGCGTGCAGGGCGGGGTCGAGATGAACAAGTCGATGTCGCACGCGGACAACGCGGGCGGCAAGTACATCCTGCGGTTCACCGGCGCCACCCAGGGCGCGAAGCCGACCGCGTCGTTCGCCCTCGACGACAAGGCCATCCCGGCCGACGCCCAGGGCGGCTGGTCGCTCGCGGCCAGCGCGACCGACGTCGACGGGGACAACCTGCCGGAGCTCTACATCGGCAACGACTTCGGTCACGACCGCCTGCTGTACAACAAGTCCCGCCCCGGTCACGTCGAGTTCGCCGAGGTGAAGGGCGTCCGCGGGCCCAACGACCCGAAGTCCAAGGTGCTCGGCAACGACTCCTTCAAGGGCATGGGCGTCGACTTCGCCGACCTCGACCACGACGGTCTCTACGACCTGTACGTCAGCAACATCACGACGTCTTGGGGGATCGAGGAAAGCCACTTCCAGTTCATGAACACCGCCAAGGACACCGCGGATCTGCGCGGCCGTCTGCAGGGCGGCGAGGCGCCGTGGGTCGACCGCAGCGCACAGGCGGGCACCGCGTGGTCCGGCTGGGGCTGGGACGTCAAGATCGCCGACTACAACAACAGCGGCGAATCGGTGATCACGCAGGCGACCGGGTTCGTCAAGGGCGACGTCAACCGTTGGCCGCAGCTGCAGGAACTGGCGACCTCGAACGACGAACTGCTGAAGCACCCGTCCTTCTGGCCGAACATGGTCGCCGGTGACGACGTCGGTGGCGACCACACCCTGCACTTCTGGGCCAAGAGCCCCGACGGCCGCTACACCGACCTGGCCCCGCGCCTCGGTCTTGCGGTCCCGGTGCCCACCCGCGGTATCGCCACCGGCGACGCCGACGGTGACGGCAAGCTCGACTTCGCCGTGGCCCGCCAGTGGGAGCAGCCGATCTTCTACCGCAACGTCAGCCCCGACGCCGGGTCCTACCTGAACCTGAAGCTGGTGCACGACAAGGCTTCGGCGGACGGTCCGCTCAAGGCGGCGGGTACCGCGGCGATCGGCGCGCAGGTCACCGTCATCACCCCCGACGGCAAGAAGTACATGGACCGGGTCGACGGCGGCAGCGGCCACTCCGGCAAGCGCAGCCACGAGATCCAGATCGGACTCGGCAAGGTCACCGGGCCGGTGAAGGTCTGCCTGCAGTGGCGCGACCTGACCGGGACCATCCGCACCCAGGAGGTCCAGCTGACCCCGGGCAGCCACACCTTCCAGCTCGGCGCTCAGGCTAAGGAGAAATGACCGTCATGGCTGAGCAGACACTCACGGCACCGAAGAGCAACAAGACGATCACGGCCCTTCGCCGGTTCGCGATCTCGATCACCGTCTTCAACATCATCGGCTACACCGTGCTCGGTTTCGAGCAGCCCTACACCTATCCGTTCATCGCGCTGGCCACGGCGTACGCCACGGAAATCCTGCTGGAGATCATCGGCGCCCGGACACAGGGCCGGGGCGTCCGCTTCCGCGGCAACGGGTTCAAGGGGCTCGTGGAGTTCCTGTTCCCGGCGCACATCACCGGTCTCGCGCTGAACATGCTCACCTACGTCAACGACCAGGTACTGGTCATGATGTTCGGTGTCGTGGTCGCCGTCGGCGCCAAGTGGGTCCTGCAGGCCCCGGTGCGCGGCCGGTTGCGGCACTACATGAACCCGTCGAACTTCGGCATCACGATCATCCTGCTGGTGTTCCCCTGGGCGAGCATCGCGCCGCCGTATCACTTCACCGAGCAGGTCGACTCGTGGGTCGGCTGGCTGATCGTCGGCATCATCATCGTGTCGGGCACCGTCCTCAACGCGATGCTGACGCAGCGGATGTGGCTGATCGGCGCCTGGCTGATCACCTTCGCGCTCCAGGCGATCATCCGTGGTCTGCTGTTCGACACCGCGATCCCCGGCGCGCTGGGGATGATGACCGGTGTGGCGTTCGTGCTCTACACGAACTACATGGTCACCGACCCGGGCACGACCCCGTCGAAGCCCGCGTCGCAGGTCCTGTTCGGTTCGGGCGTGGCGCTGGCGTACGGGTTCTTCATGGTCGTGCACGTGGCCTACGGCCTGTTCCTCGCCACCGCGCTGGTCTGCCTCATCCGCGGCGCGTTCCTGTGGGGCCTGCACTTCTCCAAGAAGGCAGGAGAAAAGTGGGAGGCCGAGCAGGCGAAGTCGGCCGAGGTCACGTCCCTGCCGAAGCCGGCCGAGAAGCCGGAGACGGAAACCGGGGCCGTGGCGGCATGACCCACGGTGCGGAAACCAGCCGGGCGGCGCGTCTCGCGCCGCCCGGCCCGCCGCGCCGGGCGACCTTCGGTCTGCTGAAGAAGCTCTTCACCGACCGGCTGGCGCTCATGTCGGACTCGGCGGAGGCGCACGGGGACGTCGTCCGGATCGCGATCGGTCCGAAGACGATGTACCTGGTGAACCACCCCGACCTGGCGAAACACGTGCTCGCGGACAACGCGGCCAACTACCACAAGGGAATCGGCCTCCAGGAGGCGAGGCGGGCGCTCGGCGACGGGCTGCTCACCAGTGACGGCGACGTCTGGAAGAAGCAGCGCCGGACCATCCAGCCGGTGTTCCAGCCCAAGCGGATCGCACGGCAGGCCTCGGTCGTCGCGAACGAGGTCGAAGGGCTCGTGAAACGCTTGCGGGACACCGAAGGACCGGTGGAGATCCTGCACGAGATGACCGGGCTGACGCTCGGCGTGCTCGGCAAGACCCTGCTCGACGCGGACCTCGGCGGATTCAGCTCGCTGGGGCATTCGTTCGAAGCCGTGCAGGACCAGGCGATGTTCGAAGCGGTGACGCTGAGCATGGTCCCGCAGTGGGCCCCGTTGAAGAAGCAGCTGCGGTTCCGGGAATCGCGGGCCGACCTCCGCCGTATCGCCGACGAACTCGTCGCGCAGCGGCTGGCCAACCCCGTCGAGAACGGCGAGGACGTGCTCTCACGCCTCATCGCCACCGACGGGTCCCGCGAGCAGATGCGGGACGAGCTGATCACGCTGCTGCTGGCCGGCCACGAGACGACGGCGAGCACGCTGGGCTGGGCGTTCCACCTGCTCGACGAACATCCCGAGATCGCGGCGAAACTGCGTGCCGAGGCCGACGCGGTACTGGGCGACCAGTTGCCGACACACGACGACCTGCACCGGCTGCCGTACACGGCGAGGGTGGTCGAAGAGGTCATGCGGCTGTACCCGCCGGTGTGGCTGCTGCCGCGGGTGGCGCAGGCCGACGACGAGATCGGCGGATACCACATCCCCGCCGGATCCGACGTCGTCGTCGTGCCCTACACGCTGCACCGGCATCCGGAGTTCTGGCCGGAGCCGGAGAAGTTCGACCCGGAGCGGTTCGATCCGGACCGGCCGAGCGGGCGGCCCCGCTACGCCTACATCCCGTTCGGCGCCGGGCCGCGGTTCTGCATCGGCAACAGCCTCGGCGTGATGGAGGCCGTCTTCGTGCTGACGATGGTCCTGCGCGACTTCGAACTCAGGAAGCTCCCCGGCTACGACGTGGTGCCCGAGGCGATGCTGTCGCTCCGGGTGCGGGGCGGGCTGCCGATGACCGTGCACACCAGGAACAGGAGGTAGGTTCCGTGGATTCGGACGAACAGGTCAAGGTGTCCACTTTGGAGGCCTACGCGGACACGATCCTGCCGGGGGAGAAGCGGTTCCCCGGCGACCACGCGATCGCCGGCGCGGCGGAAGGGCCGGGCGCGGTCGTCGCGGGCGCGCTCGAACTGCTGCACACCGACGCGACCGGGGTGACCGTCGGGCTGCCGTATCTGGCGCAGTCCCTCAACGACCACGCGAAGGGCTACGCCAAGGAGCACGACCTCACCCTCGACGAGTCGCTGCCGCCGTTCGTCGCGCTGTCCTTCGCCGACAGGACCGCGCTCGTGCGGTCGCTGACCGCGCCCGGGCATCCGGAGAAGGACGGCTGGGTGAGCCTCGCCTTGTTCTGCAACATGTCCTTCGACAGCGCCGCGCACAAGCACACCGCCGAAGCCATCGCCGAGGGACACCCCGGTCTGCTGGCGATGGGGTACACCGCGCCGGACGAAGACGGGCTGTGGCGGTTCCCGAAGTTCTCCTATCGCCGCGAGCTGGCGCGGCTCCACCCTGACACGACGCCTTCCGGGAGCCCCGCATGACTGCCTACGACAAGACCGACGTCGTCATCGTCGGCAGCGGGTTCGGTGGCTCCATCCCCGCCTACCACTTGGCCGCGGGCGGGGCGAAGGTCACCGTGCTGGAACGCGGACCCTGGCTGGAGACGAAGGATTTCGAGCACGACTATCTGCTCGGATCGTCCTACACCCGGGCCTTCGATTTCGTCGTCGGCGACGGGATGAGCGTGCTCGGCGGGAACTGCGTCGGCGGTGGCAGCGTGGTGTACTTCGCCGCGATGCCGCGTGCGCCGAAGTTCGTGTTCGAGCGCCACGGCAGTATCGGCCGCCGCATGTGGCCGTCGGCGATCACGCGGGATTCGCTGGAGCCTTGGTACGACCGGGTTTCGGAATCGCTTCCGGTGTCCAAACAGGACTGGAACGACGTCTCGTACGCGGGCGGGCTGTGGGCGGCGTTCTGCGACCACTCCGGCCGGACCGCCAACCCGGCGCCGGTGGCGGTGGACAACGACCGCTGCGTGAACTGCAACTTCATGATGGCGGGCTGCCGGTTCGACGCGAAACGCTCGCTGCTGACCAACTACCTGCCCGCCGCGCTCGCGCACGGCGCGAAGATCCGGCCGCTGCACGAGGTCCAGCGGATCGAGCGGATCGACGACGGCGACTACCGCGTGCACTTCAACATCGTGGACGACGAGGACTACCGGCTCCAGCCGGGCAGCGGGACGATCGACGCGAAGATCGTCATCATCGCCGCGGGCGCCGGCGCGACCCCGGTGATCCTGCAGCGTTCGGAGGCGGCGCTGGGCACCATGCCGCACGGGGTCGGCCGCTACTTCTCGGGCAACGGTGAGCGGCTCAACACCGCGATCATCAACGAGGAGCGGGTCCGCGAGGTGCTCGGTCTGTCCCGTGAGGACGGTAAGGTCTACGAGGCCAACCACATCGGCAAGGGCCCGACCGTGGCGAACTGGGACAAGCTCGACGGTTCGCTGCCGGAGTACGAGCGGTACTCGCTGGAGCAGCTGTACTTCCCGCCGGGGCTCGGCACGATCCTGGCGCAGGTGCCCGACGGCGACGAACCGCGTTGGTTCGGGGCGCAGAAGAAGGAGATCCTCAAGAAGTGGGCCTCCTGGCTGACCATCTTCCTGATGACCGAGGACGACAACGAGGGCGTCTTCGGCGCGCCGCCGCCCACCGGCAACGCCTACCGCATCTCGCAGCAGATGCTCGGCCGTGGTCCGCTGAAGTACGACCCGACGCCGAACACCCGGCACGGCTGGGCGCTGGCCGACGCGGAGTGCAAGGAGATCCTCGAGAAGGACGGCCTGGCGAAGGTGTCGCCGTGGACGAACGACGTCGTCGGCGCGTACACCGTGCACCCGCTGGCGTCGTGCCGGATCGGCGACGACCCGAAGACCTCGGCGCTGCACCCGAACCACGAACTCCGCGACCACCCCGGGATCTTCGTGACCGACAGCGCCTCCGTGCCGGGCGCGCTGACGGTGAACCCGGCGATGACGATCGCGGCGCTGGCCGAGCGTTCGGTGCCGGGTATCGTGCGGGCGCTCCAGGCACGCGGCGTCGACGTCACCTACGGCGCTCCCGCCCCGGACGGCTCCATCACCGGGCGGCGCGCCGTCAGCAAGCTGTCGCTGGTCGCCGGGAACTGATCATGGCACCCGCGCTGGTGAGGTTGGCGCTGCGGAGGGCGTTGCGCGAAGTCCGGTACGTCCGGCCGGTCCCGTTCGGCCGGGCGACCGGGCTCGTGCGCGACGTCTACGGTCGGCTGGAACGCGATTTCGGCATGCTGGCGCCGCCGGTGGCGCTGCATTCGCCGTCGCCGGCGGTGCTCGCGGCGAGCTGGGTGATGCTGCGGGAATCGCTGGTGGCGAAGGGAGAAACGAGCCGGGCGGACCGCGAAATCGTCGCGACGCTGGTGTCGCGAGAGAACTCGTGTCCGTACTGCGTCGAGGTCCACGGGATGGCGCTGGACTCGCTGGGGCGCTCTTCGGAGGCGTCGGCGATCGCTTCGGGCCGGCCCGTGGCAGACCCTCGCGCGGGGACCCTTTCGTCGGGTGCTCGTGCGGAGCTGACCGCGGTCGCGTTCGCGTTCCACTACCTGAACCGGGTGGTGAGCGTGTTCCTCGGGCCGTCGCCGTTGCCTTCGTCCGTGCCGGATTCGGCGCGTGCCAAGGCCAAAGCGGTGCTGGGGCGGTTCCTTCGTCCGGTGGAGGGCGCTCCACCGGGAGAGTCGTTGGACCTGCTGCCTCCGGGCTCGGGTGATTTCGGCTGGGCTGCGGGCAATCCGGTGATCGTCGACGCGTTCTCCCGTGCCGCGGCGGCTTTCGGCGCCCTTGCGGTGCCATCTGCGGTTCGGGAGGTCGTGGAGCGGGAACTGTCCACTTGGGACGGTACGCCGCCTGGGCTGAGCCGGTCTTGGGTGGACGTCTTCGACGATCCCTCGGTCCGGTTGGCCTTGGTGGTCGCGAGGGCGCCTTATCAGGTCGACGATGCTCTGGTCGCTGCCGCGGGGCTGGGGGATCGAGAGTTGGTCGAGTTGGTGGGGTGGGCGAGTTTCGCTGCCGCCGCCCGTGCTGTTTCGGTTGCGCCGCTTCGGGGTTAGCGCGGGCGCTGTCGGGCATGTCGCGAAAGCCACTTTCAGGACGTCAGATGTCCCGAAAGTGGCTTTCGCGACGTCCGCGACCCTTCGCCGAGCCGGATGACCGATCCGGTCAACAACCAGAGAGAAGACTTCGCGCCCGCCGCCGGTTCATGCTTGACCGGACTGCGCGAACGGACGGCGGCCGCGGTTCTGGGGACAGAGCCCGGCGCCGGGACCGGATTCCGTGACTTGAGTCTTGAGAGCTAGGGGAGTGCGGTGGCATGAGCGTTGAGCGGATTTCGATTGTCGGTATCGGTCTCCGATACCCGGACGCCGGTTCCCCGGAAGAACTGTGGGAGAACGTCCTCGCCGGCCGCAGGGCGTTCCGGAGACTGCCCGACGAGCGGATGAACCGCGAGGACTACTACTCGCCCGACCCCAAGGCGCCGGACCGTTTCTACGCCCAGAAGGCCGCGGTCCTCCGCGACTGGGAATTCGACCGGATCAAGTACAAGGTCGCGGGCAGCACGTTCCGTTCGACCGACACCACGCACTGGCTGGCGCTCGACGTCGCCGCGCAGGCACTGGCGGACGCGGGGTTCCCCGAGGGCGAGGGGTTGCCGCGGGCCGCCACCGGCGTGGTCATCGGCAACAGCCTCACCGGTGAGTTCTCGCGCGCCAACATCATGCGGCTGCGCTGGCCGTACGTGCGCCGCACCATCGCGGCCGCGCTCGCCGAGCGCGGCTGGGCCGAGGGGGACACCGCCGCGTTCCTCCACGATCTCGAGGCGCAGTACAAGGCCCCGTTCCCGGAGATCGACGAGGACTCGCTCGCGGGCGGGCTGGCGAACACGATCGCCGGCCGCGTCTGCAACTTCTTCGACTTCGGCGGCGGCGGGTTCACCGTGGACGGCGCCTGCTCGTCGTCGCTGCTTTCCGTGGTCACGGCGGCGAACGCGCTTTCCGAGGGCGACCTCGACGTCGCCATCGCGGGCGGTGTCGACTTGTCGATCGACCCGTTCGAGGTGATCGGTTTCGCCAAGACCGGCGCGCTCGCCAAGCGGGAGATGAAGGTCTACGACGCCGATTCCAACGGGTTCTGGCCCGGTGAGGGCTCCGGCATGCTCGTGCTGATGCGCGAGGAGGACGCGATCGCGCAGGGCAAGCGGATCTACGCCAGCATCGGCGGCTGGGGCGTCTCCTCCGACGGCAAGGGCGGCATCACCCGCCCCGAGGCGTCGGGCCACCGTCTCGCGCTCAAGCGGGCCTACGACAAGGCGGGCTACGGCGTCGAGACCGTTTCCTACTTCGAGGGTCACGGCACCGGGACCGCGCTGGGCGACGCCACCGAGATCGAGGCGCTCTCCACCGCCCGCCGCGACGCCGACCCGCTCGCCGACCGCGCCGCGCTGAGCACGATCAAGGGCAACATCGGCCACACCAAGGCCGCGGCCGGGGTCGCCGGGCTGATCAAGGCGACGCTGGCGGTCTACCACCAGGTCATCCCGCCCGCGACCGGCCACTTCGAGCCGCACGAGTCGCTGGTCGGCGACTCCGCGCGGATGTACGTCCCGGCCGAGGCCACCCTCTGGCCCGCGGACCACCCGGTCCGCGCGGGTGTCTCGGCGATGGGCTTCGGTGGCATCAACTCGCACGTCACCGTCACCGAGGCGCCGGGCGCGGCCCGGCGCAAGGAACTCGACGAGCGGACCCGCTCGCTGGTCGCCGGACGGCAGGACAGCGAACTGCTGCTCCTCGACGCCGACGACGCTGCTTCGCTGCGCGGCAGGCTGACCGGTCTGCTGGAAGTCGTGCCGAAGCTCTCGCTGGCGGAGCTCGGCGACCTCGCGGCCACGCTTTCCGCGGAGCTGTCCGGGAAACCGGTCCGCGCGGCGATCGTCGCGACCAATCCCGAGGACGCCGAGCGCAAGCTGGCCAAGCTGCTCGACCTTCTCGGCGAGGGGGAGCCGGAGGTCTTCTCCACCGGCGACGGCATCTTCGCGGGCTCTCGCGCGAAGAACCCGAAGATCGGTTTCCTGTTCCCCGGCCAGGGTTCCGGGCGCGGCACGGTCGGCGCGCTGCGCAAGCGTTTCGCGCACGCCGACGACATCTACCGCGCGGCGGGCCTTTCGACCGGCGCCGACCAGGTCGCCACAGAGGTCGCGCAACCGCGGATCGTCACTGGTTCGCTCGCCGGGCTCCGCGTCCTGAAGAGCCTCGGCATCGAGGCGCAGACGGTCGCCGGCCACAGCCTCGGCGAACTCACCGCCCTGCACTGGGGTGGCGCGCTCACCGAACGCGAAGTCCTCAAGCTGGCCAAGATCCGCGGCAAGGTGATGGCGACCGCGAGCGACGGCAACGGTGCCATGGCGGGGATCGCCGCCGGGCCGGGGGTCGCCGAGCGGTTCGCCGAGGGCGAAGAGGTCGTCATCGCGGGCTACAATGCGCCCGAGCAGACCGTCCTTTCCGGACCGGCGGACGCGATCGACCGCGTGGTCGCCCGTGCCCGCGCGGAGGGTGTCACCGCCACTCGCATCAATGTCTCGCACGCGTTCCATTCGCCGGCGGTCGTCCCGGCCGCCGAGGCGATGACCGAGGAACTCGCCGCGTTCGACTTCGCCAGGCTCGACCGGCCCGTCGTCTCGACGGTGACCGGTGACGTCCTGCACGCCGCCGAGGACCTGCGCGATCTGCTGCGGGACCAGGTGGTCCTGCCGGTCCGCTTCCGTGAGGCGGCCGCGAAGGTCGCCGAGCGCAGCGACCTGGTGATCGAGGTCGGCCCCGGTCACGTGCTCACCGGTCTGTTCGGCGAGATCGCGCCCGGTACGCCGGTGCTCGCGATCGACACCGACAGCCCGAAACTGGCCGCGCTGCTGAAGGTCGCGGGCGCCGCGTTCGCGTTCGGCGCCGCGCTGGAGACCTCGGCGCTGTTCGACGGCCGGATCGTGCGGACCCTGCCGGTGGACGGGAAGTTCTCGTTCCTCGCCAGCCCGTGCGAGGCCGCGCCGTCCATCGGTGCCGACCTGACCCGCGACCGGGTCGCCGACCCCGCCGCGCCCGCCGAGGCCCCGGCCGGAACGGCTTCGGAAAGCGGGGGCAGCAGCACCCTCGACCTGCTGCGCAAACTCGCTTCCGAGCGGGTCGAACTGCCGCTCGAAGCGGTCACCGCCGACACGCATCCGCTCGACGACCTGCACCTTTCGTCGATCACGGTCGGCCAGCTCGTCAACGACGTGACCCGGGCGCTCGGCCGCCCCGCGCTGGAGGGCATGCCGAACTTCGCGACCGTCTGTCTCGGCGAACTCGCCGAGATGATCGACGAACTCGCCCAGACCGCCAAACCCGCCGACAGCAACCAGGCCGAGGTCGCCGGCGTCGGACCGTGGGTCCGGCCGTTCGGGGTCGAGTACGTCGTCGCGCCGAAGCCGTCGCCCGATCTCACGCCGGGTCTGTCCACCGCCGAGTGGTCGGCGTTCGCCCCGGACGGCCATCCGCTGGCGGAGCCGCTGCGCGCGGCATTGGCCACCTCGGGTGTCGGCGACGGTGTCCTCCTCTGCCTGAACGCGGACAGCGATGCCGGCGACGTCGGCCTGTTCCTCGACGCGGGCCGCGCGGTGCTGGCCGCGCCCAACGGCACGCGGTTCGTCGTGGTGCAGCACGGCCTCGGTGCCTCCGGCCTGGCGAAGACGCTGCGGCTGGAGGACCCGTCGGCCCGCACCACGATCGTCGATCTCGCCGACGTCGACCCGGTCGACCCCGAGGCCGTCGAAGCCGCGGTGTCCACCGTGGTCGCCGAAGTGGCCGCGACCAACGACTTCAGCGAGGTCCGCTACGACGCCGCCGGGATCCGCACGGTGCCGAAGCTCGCCGCCCTGACCCCGGCCGAGGCCGAAGGGACCCCGCTGGGGATCGAAGACGTCCTGCTCGTCACCGGTGGCGGCAAGGGCATCACCGCCGAGAGCGCCTTGGCGCTGGCCAAGGACTCCGGCGCGAAACTGGCGCTGCTCGGCCGGAGCGACCCGGCCGACGACGCCGAACTGTCGGAGAACCTCGGCCGGATGGCGGCGGCGGGCATCACCTACCGCTACGAACGCGCCGACGTCACCGACGCCCGGCAGGTGGCCGACGCGATCGGCCGCGTGCAGGCCGAGTTCGGCCCGGTCACCGCGGTGCTGCACGGCGCGGGCCGCAACGAACCCGCCGCGCTGTTCTCCTTGACCGAGGAGAGCTTCCGCAAGACGCTGGCCCCGAAGATCGGCGGCCTCAACGCCGTCCTCGACGCCGTCGACAAGGACAAGATCAAGCTGCTGGTGACCTTCGGCAGCATCATCGGACGGGCGGGCCTGCGCGGTGAGGCGCACTACGCCACGGCCAACGACTGGATGACCGAACTGACCGTGCGCTTCGGCCAGGAGCACCCCCAGGCCAAGGCGATCGCCCTCGAATGGTCGGTCTGGTCGGGGACGGGCATGGGCGAAAAGCTCGGTGTCGTCAGCGCTCTGATGCGCGACGGCATCACCCCCATCCCGACCGAGGAGGGCATCGAGATCCTCCGCCAGGTCGTCGGCGACCCGGCCGCCCCGTCGGTGCTGGTCGTCTGCGGCCGGACCGCGGGCCTGGTCACCCTGCCGGTGGAGAAGCGCGAACTGCCGCTGACCCGCTTCGTCGACCGGGCCGTCGTGCACTACCCCGGTGTCGAGCTGATCACCGAGGCCGACCTGTCCGCGGGCAGCGACCCGTATCTGGCCGACCACCTGCTCGACGGTCAGCTGCTGTTCCCGGCGGTGATCGGCATGGAGGCGATGACCCAGGTCGCCAAAGCCGCTCTCGGCGCGGAAACGCTGCCGGCGCCGGTGTTCTCCGACGTCGAGTTCCTGCGCCCGATCATCGTCTCGCCGGGCGGGTCGACCACGATCCGGCTCGCCGCGCTGGCCAGGGACGCCGAAACGGTGGACGTGGTGCTGCGCAGCGGGGAGACCGGGTTCAGCGCCGACCACTTCCGGGCCCGGCTGCGGTTCTCCCGGCCGGATCCGCTCGGCGAGACCGTCGTCCGCGACGTCGCGCTGCCGCCCGTCCCGGTCGACCCGACGACCGAGCTGTACGGCACGGTCCTGTTCCAGGGCAAGCGATTCCAGCGGGTCACCGGCTACCGGCGGGCCAGCGCGCGGCACGCGGTCGCGGAGATCGCGACCGGCGCCGAGGTCGACTGGTTCGCGCCGTTCCTCCCGCAGGAGAAGCTGCTGGCCGACCCGGGCACCCGCGACGCGATGATGCACGCGATCCAGTGCTGTGTCCCGGACGCGACCCTGCTGCCGCAAGGGATCGAGCGGCTGTACCTCGCCGAACCCGGCGAGCAGGACCCGGAGTACGTGCTCCTCGACGCCCGTGAGCGTTCGCAGGACGGCGACAGCTACCTCTACGACCTCGACGTCCGCAACCCCGACGGGAAGCTGGTCGAGCGCTGGGAAGGGCTGAAGCTGCGCGCGGTCCGCAAGCGTGACGGCGAAGGACCTTGGGTCCCGTCGATGCTCGGGTCCTATTTGGAGCGTTCCGTGGAACGGCTGCTCGGCTCGTCCCGCGCGATCGTCGTCGAACCGGACCCGGTGGGCGTTTCGGTGGAGACCACGCCGGAACGTCGGGCACAGACGGCGCTGGCCGCCGGCCGCGCCGTCGATTCCCCGCTCGAGATCCGCTACCGCCCGGACGGGAAACCGGAAGCCGACGGGGTCGAGGTGAGCGCGTCGCACAGCTCCGACCTCACCCTCGCGATCGCGGGCAGCGGCCGGATCGCGTGCGACGTCGAAACCGCGATCGAGCGGACGCCCGAGGACTGGGCCGGGCTGCTCGGTGAGGATCTGCTGTCGGTGGGCGAACTGCTCGCCGCGGACGCCCGCGAGCCGCTTTCGGTCGCGCACACCAGGGTCTGGAGCGCGCTGGAATGCGTGCGCAAGACCGGGGACATGACACAGGCGCTCACCGTGCACCGGGTCGACCCGGACGGCTGGGCGGTGCTTTCCCACGGCGCCGCCCGCATCGCCACCTGGGTGACGACCGTCAACGACCGGACCGATCCCGTCGTCTTCGCGGTGCTCCAGGGAGAGGAGAACTGACATGGCCGACTACTACGAGATCCTGCATACCGTCGGGTTCGAAGAGACCAACCTGGTGGGCAACGTCTACTACGTGAACTACGTGCGCTGGCAGGGCCGGTGCCGTGAAATGTTCCTGAAGGAGAAGGCGCCCGCGGTACTCGAAGAGGTCCGCGCCGACCTCAAGCTCTTCACGCTCAAGGTGGAGTGCGAGTTCTTCGCGGAGATCACCGCGTTCGACGAGCTGTCCATCCGGCTGCGGCTGGAGGAGCTGACCCAGACGCAGGTCCAGTTCGCCTTCGACTACGTCCACCTCACCGACGAGGGCGAGCGGCTGGTGGCCCGCGGACGGCAGCGGATCGCCTGCATGCGCGGCCCGAACACGGCCACGGTGCCCAGCAGGGTGCCCGAGCAGCTGCGTGAGGCGCTGGCCCCGTACGCGGTCGACGGCAAGGGGGAATGAAGTGGGCACGCTGGACGAGCCTTCGCGGCCCGTGCTGAAACGCCTGCCGTCGCCCGCCGCCCGCCGCCGGTTGTCCGCGCAGGCCGGGTTGCGGGAGGTGATGGGCCAGTTCGCCACCGGGGTCACCGTGCTGACCGCCGGGGGCGAACGGGCCCACGGGATGACCGCCAACGCCGTCACCTCCGTGTCGCTGGAGCCGCCGATGGTGCTGTGCTGCGTTTCCCGCGCGGCCCGGATGCACGAGGCGATCGTGACGGCGGGTTCGTACGCGGTCACGGTGCTGGCGTCGGATCAGAAGGAACTGGCGAAGTACTTCGCCGACTGGCGCCGTCCCGCCGGGCTCGCCCAGTTCGACTCGGTGGACTGGACGGCCGGTCCGCAGACCGGCGCCCCGCTGCTCGACGGCGCGCTGGCGTGGCTGGAATGCGAGCTGGCCGAAGTCTACGAAGGCGGTGACCACTCGATCTTCCTCGGCAAGGTGGTCGCCTCCAGCCGCGGCACCGCGCAGGACTCGCTGGTCTTCTACAGCGGCGGCTACCACCAGATCGACGGCCGGATCCGGGCATCGGCCTAAGTGGTCACCATCGGAAGAGAGGAAAGGTCATGACCATCAACGAATCCGCCACCGCAGACCGATCGGACGAGACGCCCTCCCCGGCGCGTACGCCCGAGCGGCCGCCGGTGGTGACCACGATGCCCCGGCTCGGACGGGGGGTGTGCTGGCGCGACATCGTGCGCGAGATCGAACTCGACGAACTCGAGCGTGACGCCCGTATGCGGGAGGCGGCGTGACCCTGCAGGGTGATCCGGGCGCTCAGCGCACGGAGGCCTCCGAGGTGGTGCCGCTGCCGGAGGACCGGCGGCGGCGTCCCCGGGTCCCGAGGGCGGGCGACGGGCAGGTGATCCCCCTCGCCCGCGGCGCCGAACCGGTTCACCCGCCGCAGCCGACGATGCCGTTGCTGCGCGCCCAGCGCGACGAGCTGCGTGAGCACATCGTCGACGGACGGCTCGACGGCGTCCGCCGGCAGCACTCGCTCGGCAAGCACACCGCGCGGGAACGGCTGGATCTGCTGCTGGACGAGGATTCCTTCACCGAGGTCGAGCTGTACCGGCGGCATCAGGCGAGCGGGCTCGGGCTGGCGGAGAACCGGCCGTACACCGACGGCGTCATCGCCGGCTCGGGCACCATCGACGGACGGCGGGTGTTCGTCTACGCGCAGGACTTCACCGTCTTCGGCGGTTCGCTCGGCGAGGCGCACGCGGCGAAGATCCACAAGGTGATCGATCTGGCGATCGCCACCGGCTCGCCGCTGATCGGGCTCAACGACAGCGGGGGAGCGCGGATCCAGGAAGGCGTCATGGCGCTCGACGGCTACGGCGGAATCTTCCGCCGCCAGGTCGAGGCGTCCGGCGTCATCCCGCAGATCAGCGTGGTGCTGGGGCCGTGCGCGGGCGGGGCGGCGTATTCGCCCGCGCTCGCGGATTTCGTCTTCATGGTGCGCGACACCGCCCGCATGTACCTGACCGGGCCGGACGTCGTCGAGACCGTGACCGGGGAACGGGTCAGCCACGACGAACTGGGGGGCGCGGACGTGCACGGCGCGTCGTCCGGCGTGGCGACCGTGGTGCACGACGACGAGGAGAGCTGCCTCGCCGACGTCCGCTACCTGGTCTCGCTGCTGCCGTCGAACTACCTGGAGTCCGCGCCCCGCGAGCCGTCGCGGGACGCGGGCAAGGACCGGCGGCCCAGGTTCGCCGAGCTCGTCCCGGTGGAGCCGAACAAGCCGTACGACATGCGCGACGTGTTCGCGGAACTGGCCGACGACGGCGAGTTCTTCGAACTGCACGAGCGATGGGCGGGGAACGTGCTGTGCGCGCTCGCGCGGATCGACGGGCGGGTGGTCGGCCTGGTCGGCAACCAGCCGGTGGTGTTCGCCGGCGTGCTCGACGGCCCGGCGTCGCAGAAGGCGGCGCGGTTCGTGCGGTTCTGCGACGCGTTCAGCATCCCGCTGGTGACGCTCGTGGACGTCCCCGGCTTCCTGCCGGGGGTCGAGCAGGAACACTCGGGGATCATCCGGCACGGGGCCCAGCTGCTGCACGCCTACTGCGAGGCGACCGTGCCGCGCGTCCAGGTCATCCTGCGCAAGGCGTACGGCGGCGCGTACATCGTGATGGACTCGCGGTCCATCGGGACCGACCTCTCGCTGGCGTGGCCGACCAACCAGATCGCCGTGATGGGCGCCGAGGGCGCGGTCAACGTGCTGTTCCGCAAGGATCTCGCCGCCGCGTCCGATCCGGACGCGTTGCGCGCACGCCTGGTCGCCGAATACACCGAAGAGTTCATGAACCCGCAGTACTCGGCCGAACGCGGGCTGGTCGACGACATCATCGACCCCGCGGACACCCGGTCCGCCGTCGCCAGGGCGCTGGACATGCTGCAGGACAAGCGGAAGGCGGCGCCCCAGCGCAAACACGGCAACCACCCGATCTGAACGGGGGAACCATGTCACCGTCCGGAATGGACAGTGCGCCGGTCTTCCGGGTCCTGCGCGGAGACCCGGAAGACGCCGAACTGGCGGCACTCGTTGCCGTCTTCACCGCGTTGGCCTTCGCCGCGCCCCCGGCCGTCGTGCCGTCCCGCTCCGCCTGGTCGCCTCGCGCCCCGGAGACCTGGCGCACTTCGACGCTGCGCTAGAAAACGCGCGAGTCCGTGATGCTCCCCGGACTCGCGCGTACTCACGCGAGACGCCGCGCGGCCTCGGTCTCCCGCGGCGGCGGATACGTACTGTGGCCGGCGTGCACCGCGACGTAGAGGATCCCTCCGTCGAGCACGGCCTCCAGATCCGTTCGCTCCCCAGGCGCGAACGGCCCGCCGCAGGCCGCACAGGTCCGCTGCCGCGCCGCGGCGCTCATTGCCGATCCCGCTGCTCGGGGACCGCCGGGTCTGGCCACGACAGGCCCAGCAAATCGACGTCGACTTCGTCGTCGGCGTAGATCTCGTACGGGTCGAGACGTTCGGTCATGGTGCGCTCCCTGGGTGTCGAGGTACCTCAAGGGCACTACCGGCGGCCCTCCGGCGGCGACTTTTCCTTTGCTCACCGAGACCTCCGACCGTCCTCGAGCGCGTCACGATCGGACGGGTCCATCCTTGGTTGTCAAGTGAGTCGTTCATCGAAGGCCGGGAGGAACGTCATGACGGCACAGGTGCGAATTTGGGTCGTGACCGATGATTTCGACCCGCGCGCGGCCGCGGAGGCCGGCGCGGCGGTGACCATCCCGGAGCCGAGGCAGTCCGGTGAAAACGATTTCCCGGCCGAGCACATCATCCTCGGTTACAACTAGTACCCCAGCACGGACGAAGAAGACCGCCGGGTATCGCGCGCGCGACGATGAGGTTTCGCCCGCGAACCCGCCAGACCACGAGGAGGCCTCCGGATGGCTATGCGCCTCCAGCTCACGTCGGGTTTGCAGGTGTTGGAAGAATGGGCGATCAATGCTCCGCAGGCCGACCGCAATGTCGTCTACGAAGCGCTTTTCGCGGTGGCGGACGGTTCCGCCTTCCTCATCTACGACATTTTCGGAGACAATCGGGAACCGCATCAGTTCCTCTTTCTGGTGAAACACGACCTCGTCCTCCGTATCGGGATCGATCGGGCCGATTCCTCGTTCGAGATCGTCTACATCGGGGCGCTGGAGCAGGGCACACCCGCGGCGGCCTGGGCTGAGGAATCCGACGAATCCTGACCCCGGTACCGCCGAACGGACCAGTCCGGGCGGCAGTGGATCATGTGTTCCTCATCTTGACATCGTCCAGTTGGGCGTGAAATTCTTCCGGTGTTTGCGGCTGGGGATATTACGTCGAAGCCTGAATTGCGATATCAAGGTCTTGGAGGCGTGAAAGATGTCATCACCTGAATTCCCGGGATTGGATGTTTCCACTCGGGTACGCGCACGTGACATTCAGATGGCCGGAGTCGCCGACGTCCGGCGGCGGGTGCTGATGATCTCCGGGGCGATCGACACCACCGAACACGACATCTCGGTCAGTGTCAATCTCCCGGAACCGGGCCGCTGGCAGGTGATCAAGTCCGAGACCAACCTGACCGACAAGACCTGGGTCGCGATGCAGGTCGTCACCGACGAGGACTCCACCTTCGTCAACGACGCCGAGACGCTCGTCCTTTCCCGCCAGTTCTCGAAATCCTTCATGACGCCGGATCAGCGCCGCCTCACCTTCTACGACGGTGAAGTCCGGCCCGGCGAAGCGGTGCTCAAGGTGTACTCGCTCGACGCGGGCGGGCGGAAGCCGACTTACTCGTACTCCCGCTACAGCCCGATCGCGACGGACACCGCCGAGCAGTCCCGGCAGACACTGGACGAAATGATCAGCAACGGGATGAAGCAGCGTCCCGTGATCGAGCTGATCGTCCCGGTGACCGTGATCGGCTGAGTACGCCGGTGATCACCTTCGTCCCGGAACCCCATCTCCTCGAATCGCCGCGCGGGCGTGAGTGGCCGATGCTTCCCGGCGCCCGGGCGGCGGCCACCGCCGAACCGCCGCCCGCCGCCGACGTGGTCATCGTCGGGGCGGGCCCGGCCGGGCTCGCGGTCGCTTCCGCGTTGTGGCACCACGGAGTCCGCGACCTCGTCGTCGTCGACCGCGACGGCCGTCCCTGCGGCCGGTTCTTCGACCGCATCGATCTGCTCGGCCAGCGCGTGCTGCGGTCGCCGTACGAACACCACCCCGGCGTCGAGGGTTACCGCGACTGCGAACTCCTGGACTTCGCCCGGCTGCACTGGTCGGTGCTCACGCCGGTGGAACGCCGGGAGATCCGCATGGCGCAGGCCGGGCACCGCTCGGTGGTCCCCGTCGACGTCTTCGAGGCCTACTGCCGTCATCTCGCGGCGAGTCACCACGTCACCGAACGGACCTGGCGCGGTTCGGTCCGCGAGGTCCTGCCGACCACTGATTCCGTCACCGTGCGCGCCGACCGGTTCTCCGTCGCCGCGCGCCATGTCGTGCTGTGCCTCGGCGAGGAGCGCCGGTCCGCCCCGGACACCTGGTGGGGCGGCGGTCATCCGCCGCGCGGCGTGAGCTACTGGGACGAACCCGTTCCCGGCGACGGACGGCGCCTCGCCGTCGTCGGCGCGGGCCTCACCGCCGCGCACCTGATCTCCAACGGGCTCGCCCAGGGCCGCGAGATGCACTGGGTGGTCCGTGAAGCGGGCGAACGCTACCAGTGCGCCGACGTCAACTCGTCGTTCTTCCGGCCGGAAGGCCGCGCTCGCTTCGATGGGGTGAGCTGGTCCGACCGGCTCGAACTGATGGGCCGGTTCCGGCGCGCGTCGATCATGTTCGAGTTCCGCCCGATGCTCGAAGCGGCCGAAGCCGAAGGACGGCTGATCGTGCATCGCGGCAGGGCGATCACGAAGGTGACGCCCGGCGTCGGCCTCCAGCTCGAAGACGGTTCGCGGGTGTCCGTGGACCACGCCGTACTGGCGCTCGGCACCGCGCCGTCGATCGGGGACGGCCTGATGCCCGGCGAGGCCGTCCTCGACCGCGGCGGCTGGCCGCAACTGGACGAACGCACCTTCGCCTACCTCGGCGCGCCCCGGGTCTTCGCCGTCGGCGCGGCCGCGGGGATGGCGCTGGGGCCCGCCGCCCGCAACATCGACGGTCACCGCGTCGCCACCGCGCGGGTCGCGGCCACCGTCGCCGAGAACCTGCGCCGGGACCTCCCGCTGCGGACGGCCACGAAGGACGTCGCCCGTGTCTGAGCCCTACGACTCCCGCTTCACCCTGCCGTCGATCGACGACGCTCCCTCGACCGAGGCCGGGGTGATCCTGATGGGACTGGACGCCGGACGCCTGCTCGCCGGCGTCGGGCTCGCCCGGCTCGCCGACGAGCCCGCGCTGGTCGCCCTCGCCGTGGACCAGGCCCGGCACGACGCGCTCGACCTGAGCACCGAAGCGTTGGTGGAGGCCGGGATCCGCCGCTGGCGCGCGGTCCGCCCGCTGATCGAAGCAGGTCCGGAGACGACGTCGGCGGGTTCCCTGCGCCGAGAATGGGAACACGCGACCGCGCGGGTCACCGCCACGGTGACCGGGCTGGGACCGGCATCGGTGTCCTGCCTCGCGGCCTGCTGGCTGCGGCGCGACGACATCGACGACGCGGCCCAGTCCGCCTCGACCAGGCGGTCGCCGGAACAGGGGAGCGCAGAAGATGTCCTATCTCGGGTCTTTGCCGACTGACGCCACGTTGCTGCAGGTGTTCCAGCGGTTTCCCGCTCCGGCGGCGAAGCTGCTGGACCTGCACGAGCTGATCATGCGGGCGCCGTCGGCGTTCGGCGCGGGGGAGCGGGAGCTGATCGCGGCCTACGTCTCCGGCGTCAACGACTGCGGGTACTGCCACGGGGTCCACACCGTCACCGCGGAGGCTTTCGGTGTGCCGGAAGGACTTCTGGCCGCCGCGCTGGACGATCTCGGCTCCGCGCCGGTGGACGAGCGCATGAAGCCCGTGCTGGCCTATGTGGGCAAGCTGACGCGTACGCCGTCCCAGGTGACCGAAGAGGACGCTGAAGCCGTCTTCGCGGCGGGCTGGGACGAGGCCGCGCTGCACGACGCGGTGCTCGTGTGCGCCCTGTTCAACTTCATGAACCGGATGGTCGAGGGACTCGGGATCCGCGCCGACGCCGCGTACGCGAAGACGTCCGGCGTGCGCCTGAAAGAGGGCGGATACGCCGGCCTGGCGACCCTGCTCGGCTCCTGATCCGCTGTCCACAGTGGACGTATCGATTGGTCTGTTCGGGGTATTCCCGTGACCCTCGGTGACGGTCCCGCAGGGGAATCGTTCCACTGCATTCCGTTGCCGGCGACGGTGTGTATTACTCCATTCGATGGTATTGATCGCGGGAATGGCGCAGTCGGAAGAAGCTTCCGGAGTAGGCAAAAAGCACATTCCCGCGATGATGCACGACACTGGTTGTGAACCGGGCGCTCAGGCACGATTTCCTCAGTGAACGAGAAACCCGACCAGCCTGGGAGCCTTTCGATGAAGAACGCTGTGACCGACAACGTCCGCTCGCTCTTCGCCGTACGGGGGATCGACACCGCTTCCGCCGAGCGCCAGGTCGAGCTGGTGATCGACCGGTTCGACAACTGGAGCAACCAGCCGTCCGGCAAGGTTTTCAACTGCTTCACCACCGTCTGCACCACAGCTCCGCCGCTGGCCGAGGCCAGCTGAGGACAGCACTCTCCGGCCGTCGTTCGCGTCCCGAAAGCGAGCGGCGGCCGGTTTCGTGTGTGGAGCCACGGCACGATGACGGAAAGCCACCGAGCGAGGCGCGGAATTCGTAGCGTGCGATTCATTCGGCGTAGCGCCGCCAAACGGACGGATCGGGCGCATCACTCGAACGGTGGAACGCGTTCCGTACCGGCGTGTTTATGTTGGGTCGTGGGGGTGCGCACGAAGGGGGCGGCGTAGTGGTGATCAGAGTTCTCGTGGCCGAAGACATGCACATCGTCAGAGGGGCCCTCGTGGCGTTGCTGCGGTTGGAGCCCGACATCGAAGTGGTGTCCGAAGTGGCGTCCGGCGACGAGATCCTGGCCGCCGCGCGGAGTTCGCGGACCCAGGTCGCGATCATCGACATCGACCTTCCCGGTAAGGACGGGCTCACCGCGGCCACCGAGATCCACGAGCAGCTACCCGAGGTCAGAACCCTCATCCTGACCAGCCTCGGCAGGCCGGGCACGCTCCGCCGGGCGCTGGCGGCCAAGGTGAACGGATTCCTGCTGAAGGACGCGCCCGCGGAGAAACTGGCCAACGCCGTGCGCGGGGTGGCGGCAGGGAGGCGCATGGTCGACGGTGACCTCGCCCTCGCCGCCTGGGACACCGTGGAATGTCCGCTGACGCCGCGGGAGATCGACGTCCTGCGGCTGACCGCCGAAGGCCGCGACACGCTGGAGGTCGCGGCGAAAGCGTTTCTCTCCACCGGGACCGTGCGCAACTACCTGACCTCGATCGTCGCGAAACTCAACGCGCGCAACCGGGTCGACGCGATCCGGATCGCCAGGGAATCCGGCTGGATCTAGACCGGCACCACCGCACGCAACCGGAACCGGCCGTCGGGTTCGACGCCGGCGGTCAGTTCCCCGCCGAGCCCGGCGACCCGGTCGGACATGTTGGTGATCCCGCTGCCCGGGGCCTCGACCCGCTTCGGCCGATCCTGGTCCGGCGGCTGCCCGTTCTGGACGCCGTCGTTGACGATGTCGAGCGCGACCCCGTCGCCGGTCCGCCGCACGGCGATCTCACAGCGTTCGACCTTGCTGTGCCGCAACACGTTCGTCACGCCCTCGCGCAGCACCACGGCCAGCACCGTCCGCACCGTCGGCGGCAGGTCCTCGTGTTCGACCTCCAGCCGGACCTGGACGTCGGCGGCGGTCAGCACCGCCTGCGCCGAGCGGGACTCCTGGTCCAGTGACAGTTCCCGGTAGCCGCTGGCCACCGAGCGGACGTCGGTCAGTGCCTGCCGGGTCAGCCCGAGGATCTCCAGCAGCTCGTCGGAGGCCCGGTCGATGTCGATGTCCATGATCCGGCCGGTCAGCTCGCTCTTCAGCGCGATCGCCGACAGGCTCATCCCCAGCAGGTCGTGCAGGTCGCGGGCGAACCGCAGCCGTTCCTCCGCGACCGCGACCTCGGCGAGGCGTTTCCTGGTCTCACCCAGTTCCGTCACCAGCCGGATCAGCCAGATGAGCCCGAAGACCATCAGCCCCGTGTTCAGCATGGACGCGAAGGTGTAGAAGCCGCCGAGGAAGTCGGCACCCGCCGCGAGCCGGATCCACACCACGCCCGCGGCCGTCAGGGCGAAGGCCGTCCAGCCCGCCAGCGGCGGCAACACCAGCAGCGCGGTGCCGGCGAAGAGGCTGGGCATGCTCACCCAGGCGTTCCCGAGCGGGATCAGCGGCAGGAAGATCAGACAGCCCTGGACGAACAACAGCGCGTAGCTCTGCCGCGAGCGCAGCCGGACGTTCGGCCGGGCGAAATACGACAGCTGCAGCGTGATCGACGCGGTGAGGTACCCGGCGATGAGCGCGATGGACCAGATGTCGTCGGTCAGCATGAAGGCCCGGGTCATCGCCGAGATACCGAAGAGGACGAAGATCACCGTCAGCGTCCACTGGACGTTCCTGGCGTCGATCCGGGACCAATGGCCGGGTGCCTCGGCCAGCACCGTCTCGGCGGGCTCGACCTGGTCGGGCACCGGGAGCTCGGCATGCAGCCGCCACCGGCCCGCCGCGTCGGAGCCGGCCCTCAGCTCCCCGCCATGCCCGGCGACCTCCTCGGTCACCTCGCGCAGGCTCTCCGCCGTTTCTTCCGGGAGGTCCTCGTGCGCCGTCCCGTCGTGGACGATCTCCAGCACGACCCGGCCCTCGCGCTCGCGCACGGAGATCTCGCAGTGCTCGACGCCGGTGTAGCGGAGCACGTTCGTGATCCCCTCCCGCAGCACCTTCGCCAGCAGGGTGCGCAGCTTCACCGGCAGCTCGACGGGCTCGAGGTCGGCCCGCACGGCGACGTTGGACGCCGAGAGCAGCGACACCGCGGTCCGGGACTCCTTCTCGAGCGACAGCTCCCGGTAACCCCTGGCCACCGACCGCACGTCGGACAGCGTCCGCTGGGCGATCCCGGTGATCTCGCCGAGTTCCGCACGCGCCCCGTCCAGGGACTTGCGCAGCAGCCGGAGCACCAGCTCGCCCTTGAGCGCGACCGCTGACAGGCTGAGCCCGAGCAGGTCGTGCAGGTCCCTCGCGAAGGCCAGCCGCTGTTCGGCCACCGCGCGCCTGGCCAGCTCGGTCCTGGCCTGGTGTAGTTCGGTCACCAGCCGCGCGAGCCAGGTCAGCAGGTACACGACCAGGGCGTAGAGGATCGCGGTGAGGCTGTCGAGCACCGCTCCGTGCCAGGTGGCGTCGTACGTCCACAGGATCCAGGTCGTGGCCGCCATGAGCACGGCGAACACCGTCCACCCCGTCCGCGGCCGGAACAGCAGCAGCGCGCTGCCCGCCGCGAGGGTGGTCAGCGAGGTCAGGGCCGCGTCGAAGTGCAGGGTCGGCAAGTAGGCGAGGCAGGCCTGGATCGCCAGCATCGCCTTCGCGCGCCTGGTATCCAGGCGGACCGCCGGACGGCTGAAGTACAGCAGCTGGATCGCCAGCACCGGGCCGACGTACAGCACCGCGAGCAGCCCGTGCCAGAAGTCCATGCCCGGCTGGAGCAGAACCCCGAGGAGACCGACGAGACAGGAGTTGACGAAGACGACGGTGATGATCAGCCCGGCGAGGAACAGCGCCCGGCGGGGCCGCCGGTCGATGCCGGCGGTTCCCAGAGGTTCGGCGGTCACAGCGAGCTGGTCCGGCACAGGCACCCCAGTGATAACAGAAGACGGCTCGATCTGGTCGCGTTCCCCCCTCGCGACGGCCCGGGCCGCGATACGGCCTTCCATCGCTATGATTCGGATCATAACGCATGTTCGTTACCCGGGTTGCTTCCTTCGGACAAAGGAAGAACGGCGAACAGGGAGACGCTTTCCCTGCTGGGGACAGGGAAATTCGGCCGGTCACCCGCACGGGTGTGGGCTGTTCGCACCACCTGGTTCGTCGCGGAACATGCCACGATGGAAGACGCCGGAGCCGGGGAAGGGCGCCGGGGAGATCCACTGTGTACGCGGCGCCGGGCGGCCTCTCGCGGCGGGCGCGGCCCGGTGGCCTTAAGCTCTGCGCATGGCCAGGTATTTCGACGTACATCCGGAAAATCCGCAACGGCGCGCGATCGGACAGGTCGTCGACATCCTGCGCGAAGACGGGCTCATCGCGTATCCGACGGACTCCTGCTTCGCGCTCGGCTGCCAGCTGGGGAACCGGCAGGGCATCGACCGCATCCGGAGCATCCGCAAGCTGGACGACCGCCACCATTTCACCCTGGTGTGCCAGGATTTCGCTCAGCTGGGCCAGTTCGTGCACGTGGACAACGCGGTCTTCCGCGCGGTCAAGGCGTCCACACCCGGCAGCTACACGTTCATCCTCCCGGCCACCAAGGAGGTTCCGCGCCGGCTGCTGCACGCCAAGAAGAAGACCGTCGGCGTGCGCATCCCGGACCACGTGGTCACCCAGGCGCTGCTGGGCGAACTCGGCGAACCGCTGCTGTCGAGCACGCTGCTGCTGCCCGACCAGGAGGAGCCGATGACCCAGGGCTGGGACATCAAGGAACGGCTGGAGCACGTGGTGGACGCGGTGATCGACTCCGGTGAATGCGGGGTCGAACCCACCACGGTCATCGATTTCTCGTCGGGGGAACCGGAGATCGTGCGGCGGGGCGCCGGCGACACCTCACGGTTCGAATAGGAACGGCGGGACCGGCGTCCCGATCCCGCCGCCGGACCGTCCTCAGTGCGTGACGAGCCCTTCGGTCTTCGTCGGCGCCGAGGGGATGTGGAACATGCGGGTGAACAGCTCCAGCTTGTCCGGGTCGCCCTTGACGGCCACGGCGCCGCTGGTGAGCGCGCTCGCGGCGTCCATCTCGCCGTTCAGCAGCTTCAGCATGACCGGGCCGCGCGGCTCGATGACGAGGTCCGGGTCCGGGTGCGGGCCCTCGCCCGCGGTCAGCGCGCCGTCCTCGACCACCGCGTGGATGACCATCTCGCCGCCGTAGTGCATCTCGAACGCGCAGTGGACGCCGCGGGCCGCGTCCGGCTGGAACGTGGTGTACAGCGACAGGACGGCCGAGTCGAGGGTGAACAGGTCGTCCGCCGTCGGGTCGCCGAGCGAACGGGCGCCCCACAGGCCCAGCTGCAGCACGATCTGGTCGAGGTCGTTGCCGTATTCGGTCAGCTCGTAGACCACCCCGGCGTCGAGCTGCGAGAGCACCCGGCGCTGGACGACACCGTGCCGCTCCAGCTCGTTGAGCCGGGTCGACAGGATGCTCATCGGGATCTTCGGCAGGCCGTGTTGTAGCTCGTCGAAGCGTTTCGGGCCGAGTACCAGGTCACGGATCACGAGCAGGGACCAGCGTTCCCCGATGATCTCGAGGGCGCGGGCGAGGCCGCAGAACTGGCCATAGGTGCGAGCGGTCATGCTTGACTCCTCATAGTCCTTGATCAGGTGGTGGCGGTGGTGCTCGGTCAGCGGACCGGGTGTCCCTCGGAAAGCAGTTCGCGGTGCAGCTCTCGCAGTTCGGCGCTGGGTTTCACCCCCAGTTCGTCCTCGAGCCTGGTGCGCAGCCATTCGTAGGACGCCAGGGCGTCACTGCGTCGTCCGCTGAGCCCCAGTGCGCGGATCAGGTGGGCGTGCAGGGTTTCGTCGAACGGGTCCGCGGTGGTCAGCGACCGCAGCACGCCGAGCATCTCCCGGTGCCTGCCGGCGCGGATCTCGGCGTCGATCCACAGGTCACGGGCTTCGCGCCGGTGCTCCAGCAGATAGACGGTGTAGGCGGCCAAGGTCGGTCCACAGTGGATGTTCGCCAGCGGGGGACCGGACCACAGGTCCAGTGCGGTACGGAACGCGTGCGCGGCCGCCGCGTCGTCGCCTTCTTCGAGCAGTTCGCGGCCGAGGCGCTGGAGCCGCTGGAACTCCCACACGTCGACCACGCCCGCGTCGATCTCGAGCCGGTATCCCGGCGGGCTGGTGACCAGCAGATCGCCGGTTCCGCCGGGATCGAGGTGACGGCGGAGGTGGTGGACGTAGGTGTGCAGGGTCCGGCGGACGCTGCGCGGCGGGGCATCGTTCCACAGCTCGTGGACGAGGGAGTCGACGTGGACCGTCCTGCCGGGGCGGATGAGCAGCATCGCCAGCAGTTGCAGGAGTTTCGGGGTGCTGGGCGCGCGATCGACGTCGCCGATGTGCAGTTCGAGCGGGCCGAGGAGCCGCGCGCGCACCGTGTGCGGCGCACCGGCCGAGGCGGCCGTGTCACCCGGTTCGATCGTCATCGCGTACATCCCCTGCCCCTCCGGACTCCCCCTCAATGACGGTGACAGAGGCGGAACCTTCGGAACAGTGCCGGAAACACACTGCGAGGCGTGATTTTTTCTTTGCCCCGCATGCGATCGTCACGACTTCGAGTGCTGAACAGGTTGTCGCAAAAGAGAAGACGCGAACTCGGTCAGAGCCAGTCCGAATCGGCGGCGATGCGGATGGCGTCCACCCGGTTGCGGGCGTTGAGTTTCGTGACCACCGTGGCGAGATAGTTCCGGACCGTTCCCGGTGACAGGAACAGCTCCGCCGCGATGTCGGCGACCGTGCGCCCGTTCGCGGCGAGGCGGAGGATCTCCACCTCCCGTGGGGTCAGCGGACAGTCCTCGGTTTCCCATGCGGACAAAGCGAGTTCGCTGTCGATGACCCGGCGGCCGGTGGCGACCGAGCGGACGGCGTTGGCGAGTTTGTCGGCGGGCGCGTCCTTGAGCAGGAAGCCGTTGACCTTCGCGTCGAGCGCGCGGCGCACGGTGCCCGGACGGCCGAGCGACGTGAGGATCAGGGTGCGGACACTCGGAAGTTGCTGGCAGAGCTCGGAAGCGGCCGTGAGCCCGTCTTTGGCCGGTAGATCGATGTCGATGATCGCGACGTCCGGCAGGTACTCCGCCGCCATCGGAAGGATCTTGTCGCCGGAACCGACCTCCGCGACGACCTCGATGTCGCGTTCGAGGTTCAGCAGGGCGACCAAGGCACCGCGGACCATGTGCATGTCCTCGGCCAACAGGACTCGGATCACTCCGACCTCCTCTTCCCCAGAAACGCGGTAACTCTCAGTGTACCCAGCAAACCCGTAAGAGTGAATCTGATTCGCACGATACAAGGTTGCGCTTTTTCCGGGGGTCGCTTCGGCTTGATCAAGTCCTGGTGAGCTGCGACGATGCGGCGACTTCGAGGGTGGTGAAACTGCGAGCGATCGATTACTCACCGTCATGTAAGGGGTGGGTAAAAAGCGTGTCCGGGGTGCATTTCATTCCCTGTTGAGTACTTTCCATTCCGGTGAATTCGCCCGGCGAACGGGTGAATCCGCCCCTTTCCGGAAGCCGGGGGATGGCCTGTTCGGCGGTACCGGCGCCGATCTCGATCGGGCGTCGAGCGGGTGGAGAGCACGGCGTGGTGTCCTCGGCACGAGCCGGTTTCGCGCGCGAATTCGCCACTATCCACAAAGGACGTATGTGATGAGCTCATTGCTGGGTGCTCTGCGCAAGGTGTTGTTCGCGCCTTCGCTGGCTTCGGTCGGCTTCGAGGGGCGAGGATTCGGGGTGCCGCCGACTCCGGCGACCGCCCGGCTGGAGTCGATCCCGCAGTCGGTGGTGTGCGGCTTCGAATGGGGGATCGACGCGCCGGCGTTGTGGGAGGCCGAACGGCGGCTGGACATGGTCGAGCCGGAGATGCGCGGGTTCGCCTACGAGGGCGCGGCGATGGCGTTCACCATCCTCGACGTCATGCCCGGCGGGCGGAAGGACCGCACGGCCGAGCTGATGAGCGGTCCCGGGCTCCCGCACGTGTTCCTGACCTACATCGGCATCGGGTTCGCGATGGCCCGGCTGCCCCGGCCGCTGTGGAAGAAGGTGCTGCCGGACCTGGACGGCGTCCCGTTCCACCCGACGATGAGCTGGCTGGCCGTCGACGGATACGCCTTCGACCGTGCCTACTTCGACACGGACAAGTGGGTCGGCGAACAGTTCGTCCCCAAGCCGTACCCGTGGGCAGGCGCCCCCGCCTACTTCCCGCGCGCCTGTGACCAGGGCATCGGGCGGGCGTTGTGGTTCATCAACGGAGGCGATCCGGTGAAGGTCGCCGAGGCGGTGGACCGCTTCCCCGCCGGACGCCGTCCGGACCTGTGGAGCGGCGTCGGGCTGGCCTCGACCTTCGCGGGCGGCTGCGACGAGCCCGGGCTGGCGAGGCTGCGCGAGTCGGCGGGGGAGCACCAGGACGAGCTCGGTCTCGGCGTCGTGTTCGCGGTGAAGGCGAGGACGTTCTCGTCGTTCGTCCCGCAGCACACCCACCGCGCCGCGCGGACGCTCGCCGGGCTGAGCATCGAGGAGGCCGTCGACCTGGCCGACTCGACCGAGGTCACCGAGGACGCCGCGGACGGGACACCCGCGTACGAGCTGTGGCGGCAGAACATCCGGGACGGTCTCGCCCCTTCGGCGGCCCGCCTGTCCGCCTGAGGCCCCGCGGATGCCAGGAAAGGGTCGTTCAAGACGTTTCCCGTCTTGAACGACCCTTTCCTGACACTCGGGTGAGGGTCAGGCCGCCCGCCTGACCGGCTCCGGCCGGTGCCGCAGATCGGGCAGCGCGAGCAGGACCGGCGGGTCGAACAGGCGCTTGGGGCGCACCCGCAGGTCCGCCAGCCGCGCGGTGACACCCGGCTCCACGGTGATCGGCCCGTGGTGCCCGGTGAGCCCGGTGCCGCGGCGCGTGAGCGGCCCGGTCACGCAGTGCGCGACGAGGTGCCAGGTACCTTCCGGGACGTCGGTCAGCTGATAGGGGCCGGGGACGTCGATGACCGTGTGCCGCACGGGCGCGCCCTCGGGAATGCGGGTCGGGAAGAGACCGACGAACACGAGACCGGGCGAGATCTCCGGCGGCGCGGACACGAAACCGCGGACGATCGCCGGCTTCGCGCCGGGAAGGGGTTCGCCCGCCAGGCGGTGCTGGAAGCCACCCTGCCGGCGGTACGCGGAGGGAGACAGGCCCACGCGGTTGCTGAACCGCGTGCTGAAGGTGCCGACACCGTTGTAGCCCACGCGGTGGCTGATGTCGGCGACCGAGATCGAAGTCGTCAGCAGCAGGCGTTTGGCCTCGTCGAGGCGCAGCGCGGACAGGAACCGGCCGGGAGAGACGCCGGTGGCCTGCTGGAACACCCTGCTGAAATGGAATTTACTGAAGGTCGCGGCCCGGGCGATGTCGTCGATAGTGAGCTCTTCGCCCAGTTTCTCGTGCATGGCCCCAATGGCTCGCTCCACGGCTCGCCGGACAGTGTCATCCATTGTGCCGTCCTTTCGCTCGAGGATTTCTGGGATGTTTGCGGTTTCGACACTACTG
Source organism: Amycolatopsis sp. WAC 04182 (assembly GCF_003947465.1). Lineage (NCBI taxonomy): Bacteria > Bacillati > Actinomycetota > Actinomycetes > Pseudonocardiales > Pseudonocardiaceae > Amycolatopsis > Amycolatopsis sp. WAC 04182. The sequence continues at coordinate 1,366,721 of NZ_QHJJ01000002.1, read as the reverse complement.
TTCGCCACCGCTACTCCTGAAGTGCTTGATTCATCGCCCGATATGAATTGCTGTGTGCGGCGACATGAAAATTTCACGGTCGCCGTCACCACGACGGGACCATGCGAAAACCACGGTCCGGCAATGGTGCGCGCACTGGATCCCCGCGGCGGGCGGGCGCAGAATTCCTGGTAGCGCATTCACGTCGGAACCACCCCGACCGTGTTGGCGTGGTGCGAAGAACGTATTCCCGCGACAACACAGAACCGGCCCTCGACCGCGCACCCCCTCGGCGGTCAAGGGCCGGTTTCCATTTCGCGGAACGGGTGTGTGAGGATAGTATCGTCGGCTCGGGGGAGAGACGCGGGTGGAAAGGCAGATGGGGTCGATGATCAAGGTCCTGGTGGCCGAGGACATGCATATTGTCCGGGGGGCCCTGGTCGCGCTGCTCGGCCTGGAACCCGACATCGAGGTCGTCGCCGAATGCGCGAGCGGCGACGAGATCCTCCCGCTCGCCCAGTCCGCGCGCCCCGACGTCGCGCTCATCGACATCGACCTGCCGGGCAAGGACGGGCTCACCGCGGCCGCCGAGCTGCACGAGCGGCTTCCCGGGGTCCGCACGCTGATCCTCACTTCGCTCGGCAGCCCCGGCACGCTGCGACGGGCGTTGGCCGCGAAGGTCAACGGCTTCCTCCGCAAGGACGCGCCCGCCGACAGGCTCGCGAACGCTGTCCGCGGGGTCGCCGCCGGGCGGCGAGTGGTCGACGGCGATCTGGCGCTCGCCGCCTGGGACAGCGAGGATTGCCCGCTCACCACCCGCGAGATCGAGGTGCTCCGGCTGGCGTCGGTCGGCTCCGACCCGACCGAGATCGCCGCCGAGCTGTTCCTGTCCGCCGGTACCGTGCGGAACTACCTGACGACGATCGTTTCGAAGCTCAGCGCCCGCAACCGGGTCGACGCGGTGCGGATCGCCAGGGAGTCCGGCTGGCTGTGACGCGGGGCCGACTCACCTGGCCGGGACAGTCATCGTGGCGTGCGCGAGCTCCGCGGCGAACTCGCCGGGGGAGGCCGCTTCCGCGAGCAACCGGCGTTGCCGGGTCGCGCCGGTGCCGTGGCCGGACAGCGCGTCCAACCCGCGCTCGACGTCCTCCTCGTCGCCCGCGGCCCTGAGTGCCGGCCGGACGAACTCGACGAGCTCGCCGAGCAGATCGCGTTGATCGGCCTCCCTGCCGGTGAAGACGTCGACGCCCGGCCCGTCCAGTCCCCGGCGCGCGGCCGCCGTCAACGCCGTGCCGATCCGGGTACTGCGGGCACGCGGCGGCCTCGTCGTCGCCGCGCAGGTCGCGACCAGACCGCGCACCAGCGCGGCGAGCAGCACCGCGTCGTCGACCGACAGGCAGACGTCGGCGATCCGCACCTCGACCGTGGGATACCGCGGGGAGAGGCGGGCGTAGAAGTACACCCCCGCCGCGTCGAGGGCGGCGCCGGTCCGCACGGCCTCCACGATGCTCCGGTCGTACGCGGCCGCGCCGGACCACTCGTCGGGTGGTCGCGCCGTCGGCCACCGGTCCCAGAGCGGGAAGCGCCTGCTCGACCAGCCGGAATCGACGCCGTTTTCGACCGGGGAGTTGGCACTGAGCGCCAGCAACGGCGCGAGCCACGGCCGCAGCCCGGCGAGAACCCGCGCGCCGAGGTCCCGCGACGGGACACCGACGTGCACATGGCAGGCGCAGGTCCCCGCCTCGCGGATCAGGTCCGGGAACGCCTGTGCCATCCGCCGGTACCGGGGTTCGGGCGTGAGCGTGTCTCCCCGCAGGTCGCCGGGCGGGATTCCCGTCGCCACCATCAGGCACCCGTCGTCCCGCGCCGCCGTCGCGACGATCTGCCGCAGCCGTGTCAGTTCCGAGCGCACCTCGTCCAGGCCATGGCAGACGCCGGTCGCGGTCTCGATCTGGAACCGCATCAGCTCACCGGTGACGTCCGGTCCGGGGGCGAGGCTGTCGAGGAGTGCGGGGGCGCGCAACGCGACCGAGCCGTCCACCGGGTCGAGCAGGACGAACTCCTCTTCCACACCAAGGGTGAACATGGTTCCCCGTTCCGTGGTTTTCGCCGGTGTCACTGAATCTGCCCCCTCCGGCGCGTCGAGGAAAGGGCCGGTGTGCTGAACTTCGTTGCGGCGAAAGTGTTTCGTGGCCTCACTGACGGTCTAGCCTTGGTTCATGATCGATCTGTATCCACCGGCCGAGCCGTACGACAGCGGACTGCTCGATGTAGGTGACGGCAACTCCGTCTACTGGGAGACCTGCGGAAATCCGGCCGGAAAGCCGGCTGTCATGCTGCACGGCGGCCCCGGGCAGGGCTGTACGCCGGGCATGCGGCGGATGTTCGACCCGGCCCGCTACCGTGCGGTGCTGTTCGATCAGCGCGGCTGCGGCCGCAGCACCCCGCACGCGAGCGACCCGGCGACCGACCCGCGGCACAACACGACGGATCATCTCGTCGCCGACATGGAACGGCTGCGGAAACATCTGGGTATCGACCGCTGGCTCGTCACCGGAGGTTCGTGGGGCACGACGCTCGCGCTCGCCTACGCCGAGCGGTTCCCGGAGCGGGTCACCGAGATCGTCGTCAGCTCCATCAGCACGACACGGCCGTCCGAGATCGACTGGCTGTATCACGGCGTCGGCAGGTTCTTCCCCGAAGAATGGGCGCGTTTCCGCGGTGATCTCACCGGCGACCTGGTCGCCGCCTACGCGCGGCTCATGGAAGACCCCGACGCCCGGGTGCGGACCGAGGCCGCCCGCTCCTGGTGCGTCTGGGAGGACACCGTGCTGTCACTGGAACCCGGCGCGACCGTCCACAATGGTCCGATCGGCGAATGGGAACTCGCGTTCGCGCGCCTCGTCACGCACTACTACTCCCACGCGGGCTGGCTGGAACCCGGCGAGCTGATCCGCGACGCCGGCCTGTTGCGGGACATTCCCGGCGTGCTGATCCACGGCCGCCGGGATCTGAGCTGCCCGGTGGACACGGCTTGGGAACTCGCCCGCGCCTGGCCCGGAGCGGAGTTGCTGATCGACGACGACTCGGGACATCGCTCGAGTGACGTGAAGCTGGCGTGGAAGCTGGCGGCGTTGGAGCGGTTCGCGGTCTGAGGGCGGTGGGGGCTTTTGCCCTGGCTCTCACGAAAGCAGACGGTTGCGCACCTGTCTGGGCTGGGCATGGCTCGCTCCGCCCTTCAACAGGTACGTGTGCACGCCTCCGTGACGGTCGTTCAGATGAGTCAGCGTCGGAGGATCGTGGCACCGCTGCAACCATCCGTGAGCGCGTAATCCTCGGCGATCGAAGCGGGCGGTACGTCCGCGACGCTCAGCGCGAGCGCCACGAGCACACCCGTCCGGTCGCGGCCCGCGTTGCAGTGCACCGCGAGCGGGCCGGGCGGTGCGTCAGTCAGCTGAATGAAGACGTCGGTGATCCGGCGTTGGTTTTCGTCGAGCATGGTCCGGTAGGCGTCCGGCATGGTGGTGCCTTGTTCGGCGAGTTCGGCGATCAGGGGAGTGTTGCGGTACACGGGATCTTCGGCGAACGGGCAGTATGCGACCGATCCCCGCGCTGCGGACCGCCGCGATTCCTTTGGTGGCCAACCGGTTATGGCCGTCCGATCGGAAAAGCGCGCCGAAACGGACCCGTCGGCCATCGGCCGAGGGCAAGCCGCCTCCGGGGTGAGTTGTCGTCGAGCTTAGACGGTTTTGCGCAGGGTTCGGCCTATGTCCTGAGGTGCATGGTGTTCCGCCTCGGTGTGCCGGTGGGGTCGAGGTAGGTGGGTGGGGTGAACTCCGGCAGGCCGTCTTGGGCGATCTGGACTTTCCATTCACTGCGGTGGATCAGCCGGTGATGCCGGGTACATAGCAGCACGAGGTTGTCGATCTTCGTTTCGCCGTGGTGCCGCCAGAAGACAATGTGGTGGGCGGTGCAGCGGGGGACGGGCATGTCGCAGCCAGGAAAGGCGCAGCCGCTATCGCGGAGGGTCAATGCGTACTTCTGGGCGAGGGACACGGTCCGTTTGGAGCGGCCGATGTCCAGGGGTTCTCCGGCGGTGCCGAGAACGCCCGGCCGGACGCGGGCGTCGCAGGCGAGGATGCGGGCGTCGGTGGCGCTGATCGGCCCGACGAGGTCCAGGTGGGCTTCGCCGATGTCGCTGATCAGGTCGTCGTAGGACATGGTGACCAGGATGTGGGTCGCTTCCCCGGCTTGGCCGGGCAGGTTGCGGCTGGTGGTCTTCAACCGGACGTAGTCGGTGAAGGCGTCTCCGTAGCGTTCGTCCTGGCTGCGGGAGTCCCGGACCCCGTCGATGGCTTTGTGCGGTTTGGCCATCGGGTCGAGGTCGGATTTGAGGCGGGCGTAGGTTTCGAGGTCGAGTCGGGCTTTGAGGCCGAGGGTGCCGTCGCGGTGTTTGACGAACCGCAGCTCCGGGCGCGCGTCTTTGGGGTCTTCGTTGCGGGGTTCTTTGCCGTCGGGGTCGAGCTTGTCCAGGAGGCGGCGTCCGGCGTGGGCGATCTGCCGTGGCCCCGCGCGACGTGCCAGTTCGACCAGGATCTTCTCCCCGGCCCGCACGTCTTCCTCGGGAACGGTGGAGGGGATGCGCGCGAGAGTCTTGATGATGGCGTCGATCTGCGAACCCCCGATCGCGCCCTCCGCCGCAGCCTCGGCCGTGAGAGGCGCAAGAGGCGGCTCGGGGTCCCCGCCGATGGCCGGACCAGGATGCAACGCCAGCACCCGGTCGGCGCGGTCACTGGCTTCCTTGTCCGACACGAGGAAGTCCTCGAAGATCAGTGCCGCCAGTGTTGAATGTCCGCTGCATCCACGAATCCCGCGGGAATTGATTTCCGCGAGTATCGCGTTCTGCTCCGCATCCGCTTGGCGCTTGATGACTTCCAATTCCTGTTTGCGGGCATGCAGCGTCGCGGTGTCGACGCGCCACCACTCGGTGGGTGTCGTCGGGGAGATGTATTCGCTGGCCACGACCTCGAAGGTACCCGGAATCGAACACCTGCACTAGCCCAAACGGCCCAACAAAGGAAATTGCCAAAAAATGGCAGCCGCGAAGGAGCTTTAAGTGCGCGAAGGGTGCGAAGCGAGCGAAGAGAAGCCAAAAGACGTCCGCATTCGGCAACCGAGACACTCGATGTCGCGAATCCTCGCAACCGCTGGTGTCAGCGTGTTCTGGCGGCTGCACCCGGCCGGGAGCAAGCCAACACGAACGCGGCGGTGGTCGCAATTAGCCGACTAATTGCGACCACCACCCCAGCCCGAGGCTCACGCGGCGCGGTGGATGACGATGTCGTCCAGCCGCGTGCGCGCGTGGACCTTGACACCGCCCTCGCCGTCGGCGACGGAGTTGCGCACGGATCCCTTGGTGCTCTTGGCATCCACCGACGCGGCGTCCGCTTCGACGCCGACTTCGATGCCGCCGGACGCGTTCGCCAGCTCGGCGGAACCGTGCGCCAGCCGTCCGATGCGGATCGGGCAGTTGGCGGCCTGGGCGACGACGTCGCCGTCGGCGCGGTCGATGTCGAAACTGCCGCTCGAACCGGCGAGGTCGACGTCGGACCGGGCGTGCCCGATCCAGACCTTTCCGGTCGAACCCGAGTACTTGACGACGCCGCCGGCCTCGCTGATCCGCACTCCGGCCGAGCCGCCTTCGACGTCCACGGTCCCGGCGACGTGCCCGATCACGACCTCACCGGCCGCGAGGTCGCCGCGCACCGCCGTGACGCGGTCGATCAGGACCCGGCCCGACGACATTTCCAGCGAGCAGTCGCCGAACTGCCCCTCGGCGCTCACGTCCGACCAAGCCGCGTTCAGCACCAGCTGGGAACCGGTGGGCACCTCGACGGTGATCGCGACCGAGCCGTCCTTGCCGCCCGCCTTCTTCGTCTCGATCGACAGTTTCCCGTCGTCGAAGCCGACCTTGGTGTTCGCGGCGACCTTCGCGTCCGACTTGCTCGCGGCGTCGATCGGCTCGACCAGCACCACCGTGTCCGGGCGGTCGCTCGCGGCGATGCGCACTCGGGCGCCGGCGATGGTCAGCGTGGCGGTGATCGGCTGCGGGGTGGGGAAGACGGACATCTCGAACTCCTTGGTGGTGGTGATCTTTCGTGGTGAGAACAACGATCACCGACCGTCCTGACACCGGACCGCCACGGCGCTGACACGTCAGGGACACGGGAGCTCAGTTCATCAGCGCGGTCAGCGGGGAGGTCTCGAAGGCCCGCTTGTTCTCCTGTTCGGACGCCCAACTCGTCGTGGTGGCGGTCATGCGCCCGGCCGGCGGGTTCCCGAGGCAGTGCGGGGCCAGCGCGGCGAAGAAGTCGTCCGCGTCGATGAGGGTTTCCTGGGTGTGCACGCCGGGACGGCGGGCGGCGGGGACGAGCAGCGCCGCCACGGCGAGCGGGACGCCGGTGGCCGCGGCCATGGTGAATCCCGGGGTGTTGGCCAGGATCGTGGCCGCCACCCCGGGACGGCCCTCGCGAAGGCCTGTGGCCACGGCGAACAGGGGAGGCGGAGTGCCTCGTCTGAAGATGCCGCTCGTCCCCGAAGGCAACAGCTTCTCGGCTCGTTCGAGCAGGCCGGCGGCGCGTTCGGGGTTCAGCGCGCCGGCGTCGATGAGGCGCCGCAGCCCCGCGAGCGGCCTGAGCGCCGTCTTGTCCCCGACGCAGACGTTGGTGCTGGAACGCAGCGTGGGGAAGGCTCGATGCAGGGTCACGGCCTCGGGATGTCCGACGGTGCGTCCGGTCAGGACGCCCAGCCCGGGGTGGTGCCAGCTCAGCTTCTCCAGTGCCGGGCGGTTCACCAGCCGCCCTTCGCGCAGGACAGGGATGGTGCCGCTGATCTGCTCCATCATGTGCACGACCGCCGCGCCGGGTCCCGGTCCGGCGCGCGACGTCTCCGGTTGGGCCGCGGCGATGTTCCAGCCGGTGACGAGGGTTTCGACGGTGTCCAGTTCCCGTGCCGCGCGGACGGCGAGCATGTTCGAGACGCCGGGGCTGGCGCCGGTCCCGATCAGGGCGCAGATCCCCGCGGCCTTGGCCCGCCCGTCGAGTTCGAGCATGCGCAACGTCGGTTCCGGATCGTCGCAGATGTCGACGTAGTCGCGGCCCGCGTCGATGGCGGCCCTCAGGATCGGCTCGCCGTACCGGAAGAACGGGCCCACCGTGGTGACGACCAGGTCATGCCGCCTCATCAGGGCGACCAGCCCGGCTTGGTCCGTGGCGTCCGTCTGCCGGGCGGACACCTTGGCGCCCAAGGAATCCGCGACCGCGGTGGCGCGTGACAGGTTCCGGTCGGCGATCACCACCCCGGTCACCGAGTCGTCCGCGGCCAGGATCTCCGCCGCGGCCGCTCCCATCTCGCCGCCGCCTCCGAGCGCGAGAACGCGCATGCCGACCACCCCCGTTTGATATATTTACTGTCATGACAGTAAATCAAATCGGGAGGCCGAGCAAGGCCGGTGAGCGGGTCCCGGAGATCCTGCGAGCCACCGCCGAAGTGGTGGTGCGTGAAGGGCTGGCGGGCGTGACCTTCGCGAAGGTGGCCGAAGCAGCGGGGATGCAGCGCACGCTGGTGTTGCACTACTTCGGCTCCCGGGACGAGTTGCTCGGTGCCTTCATCGAGCACGCCGTCAGCGCCTTGGGAGCGGAGATCTTCCGCCGCGATCCCGGCCTGCCGCTTCGTGAGCGGGTGCTGTCCCTCTTCGCGCCGGGGGCGTACCGGTCTCACGAGGATCTGGTCGTGTGGACCGAGCTGGTGGCCTTGAGCGCGCGTGACGTGGAGGTGCGCCGTCGTCTGCGCGAGCTGTGGACCGGGCTTTGGCTGCCCGAACTGGAGGCGACGCTGGCCGCGCACTGCCCCGGTGCTTCCCCCGACGACGTCGCGGGCACGGTCTACGCGTTGGCATGCCTGTTCGAGGCGCACTGGGCGTTCAGCATCCAGGACGTCGCCGACGAACGCCGTCGTCGTCAGGTCGAACGCGCGGCCCTGCTCATCCTGGATCGGCTGCCGACTCCGGCATCGTGACGTCCTCGGGGGTCTTGTCCGCCCGCAGTCCTCGCCAGGTCGTGTGCCGCAGACGGCCGTCCGGCGTCCAGTTCCGGTGGACGACCTCCCCGACGAGCTCGGGCTCGACCCAGTGCACCCGCCGTGCCCGGTCGCGGGGGACCTCCGAAGTGAACGGTGGCTTCTTCCGTTCCAGCGGGGTGAGCCGGGCGTGCAGGTCTTCGAGGACCTTGTCGCTGAAGCCGGTCCCGACGTCGCCGATGTACCGGAGGCCGCCGGATTCGTCGTGCGCGCCCAGCAACAACGCGCCGAGTGTCCCCGAGCGCCGTCCGTCGCCGGGGCGCCAGCCGCCGATCACGACCTCCCGGGTGTGCCACAGCGCCCGTTTGACCCATTGCCGTGTCCGCTTGCCGGGGTGGTAGCGGCTGTCGAGCTTCTTCGCGATCAGCCCTTCGAGCCCGTGTTGCCGGACGACTTCGAGCAGCTGATCGGGGGAGATGTCGCCGTCGGTGTAGCCCGGCGGGATGGCGATGCGGCCGCCGGCGCCCAACGACGTCAGCACCTCGCGCCGGGCCTCGTACGGCTCGTCGAGCAGGGTGTCGCCATCGAGGAACAGCACGTCGAAGGCGAAGAAGTGCACGGGGCTGCGTTCCAGCAGCGACGCGTCCGGAGTACGCAGATGCCGCGTTTGCAGTAGCGGGAAGCTGGGCCGTCCCTGGTCGTCGAGGACGACGATCTCGCCGTCGAGGACGGCTTCACGGCCGTTGAGCGCTTCGGCGGTCACATCCGGGTACGTCGCCGTGACGTCGAGGCCGCGGCGGCTGGTCAGGCGCGTCTCGCCGTCCCGCGCGACACGCAGGCAGCAGCGGTAGCCGTCCCATTTGTATTCGTAGCCCCATCCGCCGGTGGGCAGGTCGCCGTCGGTCGCCAGCATCGGGGCGATCGCGTCCGGCACGGTGCTCATGCCTCACGGTACCCCGGAAACCCCGCCGGTGATCTATCGTCGAAGGGTGCCTGAGGAGCGGATAACGGTCGAGGTCGAGGGGCGGCGGCTGGGCCTGTCCAATCTGGACAAGGTGCTCTACCCCGCGCACGGTTTCACCAAACGCGAGGTCCTCGACTACTACCGCCGGATAGCCCCCGTCATGCTCCCCCATCTGCGCGACCGCGCCGCCACGTTCCGCCGGTTCCCCGACGGTGTCGACGGCGAACCGTTCTACGAGAAGAACGTTTCCCGGCACGCTCCCGACTGGGTGCGCACGGCGCGGCTCACCAACCGCGGCCGCCGGGGCGGGGACGAGACGCTCGACTACCCGGTCGTCGGCGACCTGCCGACCTTGATGTGGGCGGCCAATCTCGCCGCACTGGAACTGCACATTCCACAGTGGACGGTCGGCCCGCGCGGCGCGCGGAAGTCGCCCGATCTGCTGGTGTTCGATCTCGATCCCGGGCCGCCCGCGGACGTCGTCGACTGCTGCCGGGTGGCCGAGACCCTCAGCGACCTGCTCGTCGGAGACGGGCTCACGGTGTACGCGAAGACGAGCGGCAACAAGGGAATGCAGCTGTATTGCCCGGTGCGCACGCGGTCCGACGAACGCACCTCCGAGTACGCCAAGGCCGTCGCGGAGGAACTCGCGCGCCGCTCACCGGAAACCGTGGTCGCGAGGATGACGAAGGCCATCCGCCCCGGGCGCGTGTTCATCGACTGGAGCCAGAACAACACCGCCAAGACCACCATCGCGCCGTACTCGCTGCGCGGCCGCGCCATCCCGACCGTCTCCACGCCGGTGACCTGGGAGGAGGTCGAAGCCTGCCGCAAGGCCGAGGACCTGCTGTTCACCGCCGAGCAGGTGCTCGAGCGCGTCGAGGAGCTGGGCGATCTGTTCGGCGACATCGCCGAGCATCGCGCGGCCGTTCCCCCACGGTGACCGTCGTCATGTTTGAACCGTGCTGGACGGGAAACTCCCAGGTCAGAGGAGTGACCCCGAATGAACGAGAGAGCGAAAGACCCCGAAGGCCTGTCATGCCGGGCCCTGGCCATGCTGCGAGCGGTGGCTCAGGGCAGGGCTGAGATCACCATCAGCCTGGAGCCGGATCTCTATGTCGACGGCCTGCCGTGCAGCGACCAGAGCACGGCCCACCGCCTCGCCCACGCCGGGCTGATCCGGATGCCCGCCGGGGGCGTTCCCGGCAGCCGGGTACCCGCCGAATTGTCCGAAACAGGACAAGATCTCCTGGAGCCGCTGGCGTCCGCGGCCTAGCCTCCGAAAGACCACTGTGGACTCCCGCCCGTTCCGCATACGATCTGCGGAGCGGGTGCGCGGGGGTGCGTGCCCATCGGCTGGTACCTCCGGGGCCGGTGAGGATGTGGCTGTTGACCGGGTATCACACACTGGCCGAGACCGAGAACGCCGTCCGGGCCAAGCTGGGCGGGATCCCGCTGCTGTGGGAGCGGATGGAGGCGGTGGCCAATCTCCACCGCGCCGCGACCGCCGTCCGGCTGCATTTCGAGAATTCGGTCCTGCGCACCGCGGGTCTCACCTGGACCGCGTTCGTGGTGCTGTGGGTGGTGTGGATCTTCGGCGAGAAGGAAACCAGGCACGTCGCCGCGGAGTCCGGGATCACCAAGGGGACGCTCACCGGGGTCATGAAGACCCTGGAGGCGCACGGACTGGTCACCCGGCGCAGACATCCGGTCGACGGACGTTTGGTGCTGCTGGCGCTGACCCCGGAAGGGGAACGGCTGATGCGGGAGCTCTTCCCGGAGTTCAACCAGGAGGAAGCGTTCGTCACCGCACGGCTCAGCCCCGCGGACTGCACCGAACTGGCCGCTTCGCTGCGGGAGATCGTCCGGCAGTTGGAGGAGAAGGGCGAAGAGCGGCGTACCCGCAAGATCTGACCCCTACCGAAGACGGTTGCGCGAGACCTCCGCCGACTCCTACGTTTTTTGGAGCCGAACGAAGCGAAGGGCGCGCTTGATGGACTTCCGGTACTGGCTCGGTCAGGCGTTGACGTCGAACGAGGCGTGGGCGGAGACATTCGGCTCCTTCCGGCCGCATCCGTCGCTGGAGATCTCCGACGGGCGGTTCGAGGCCGCGTTCGAAGAGCTCACCGAGCGGTTGAAGGACAACTACCCGTTCTTCCACCCGTCCTACGCCGGCCAGATGCTCAAACCGCCGCATCCGGCCGCGGTGGTCGGCTACCTGGCCGCGATGCTGGTCAACCCCAACAACCACGCGCTCGACGGCGGCCCCGCGACCGCCGAGATGGAACGCGAGGTCGTCCGGCAGCTGGCCACGATGTTCGGCTACACGGAGCATCTGGGGCATCTGACCACCAGCGGCACGGTCGCCAATCTCGAGGCCCTGTTCGTCGCGCGGGAAACGCATCCGGGCAAGGGGATCGCGTACAGCGCCGAGGCGCACTACACGCACGGCCGGATGTGCGGCGTGCTCGGCGTCGAGGGGCATACGGTGCCCGTCGACGCGCGCGGCGCGATGGATCTCGACGCGCTCGAAGAACTCTTGCGCACCGGGAAGATCGGTACCGTGGTGCTCACCGCCGGCACGACCGCGCTCGGCACGGTGGAGCCGGTCCACGAGGCGCTGGCGCTGCGCGAACGCTACGGCGTCCGGGTGCACGTCGACGCCGCCTACGGTGGGTTCTTCCGGCTTCTGTCCGGTTTGGACGGTCCGGAGGGGCTGCCCGAAGCCCCGTGGCGCGCCATCGCCGATGCCGACTCGATCGTCATCGACCCGCACAAGCACGGCCTCCAGCCCTACGGTTGCGGCGCGGTGCTGTTCAAGGATCCCGCGGCGGGCCGGTTCTACCTGCACGATTCGCCGTACACCTACTTCACCTCGGAAGACCTGCATCTCGGCGAGATCAGCCTCGAATGCTCCCGGGCGGGTGCGGCCGCCGCCGCGTTGTGGCTCACCTTCCGGCTGCTGCCGCCCACCCCCGACGGGCTGGGCCGGGTGCTCGCGGCCGGGCGGCGCGCGGCGTTGCGGTGGGCGAAGCTGCTGGAGGACTCCGAGCGGTTCGACCTGTACCAGCCACCGGAACTCGACATCGTCACCTACTTCCCGCGCACGGAACCGCTTTCGCTGTCGACCATCGACCAGGCGAGCGCGCGGATCCTGCGCAACGGCATGGCCGCGGCGCGGGAACCGGTGTTCCTCAGCACGCTGCGGGTGAGCGAGCCGCAGTTCGGTCTGCGTCACACCGGGGTCGACGCGGATGCGGACGGCGCGCGGATCCTGCGTAGCGTGCTGATGAAGCCCGAAAGCGAGGACCACGTCGACCGGCTCCACGAGCGGCTGGAAGAGTTGTCCCGCGGTTGAGCTTCTCAGTACACCGCAGACGAATGGATCCGCCATGCCCGAACCAGGTCCCGCCGAACCCGTGACCGCGATCGAAACCCGGTCGCTCGGGACCGGGTTCCGGCGGCGGCACGTCACCATGCTGGCCATCAGCGGCGCGATCGGCGCCGGGCTGTTCGTCGGTACCGGCGCGGGGATCAAGACCGCGGGCCCCGGCATCCTGCTGTCGTACGTGGTCGCGGGTCTGCTCATGGTGCTCGTGATGCGCATGCTGGGCGAGATGGCCGCCGCCGAGCCGAGCAGCGGTTCGTTCTCGGTGTACGCGGAGAAGGCGCTCGGTCGCTGGGCCGGGTTCACCGTCGGCTGGCTGTACTGGTCGCTGCTGGTGGTCGTGGTCGCGGCCGAGGCCACCGCGGCGGCCGGGATCGCGAACGGCCTGCTGCCGCAGATTCCACAGTGGACCTGGGTGCTGTTGTTCATGGCCGTGCTGACCGTGGTGAACCTGTTCGCCGTGCGCTCGTTCGGGGAGTTCGAGTTCTGGTTCGGCGCGATCAAGGTGACCGCCGTGGTCGGCTTCCTCGTCCTCGGCACGCTGGCGGTGTTCGGGATCCTGCCGGGCACGTCGCCGGTCGGCCTCGACAACCTCACCGGGCACGGCGGTTTCCTGCCCAACGGCCTCCAAGGCGTGCTGACCGGTCTGCTCGCGGTCGCGTTCTCCTTCGGCGGCATGGAACTGGTCACCATCGCCGCGGCGGAGTCCGACGACCCGGCGGATTCGATCCGGCGCACCACCCGCACGGTCATCGTGCGGCTGCTGCTGTTCTACGTCGGTTCCGTGGCGCTGATGGTGCTGTTGCTGCCGTGGGAGACCGCTTCGGCCAACACCAGCCCGTTCGTGACCATCCTGGAGCGGATCGGGGTGCCGTCGGCCGCGCTCCTGATGAGTTTCGTCGTGCTGACGTCGTTGCTCTCGGCGCTGAACGCGAACCTCTACGGCGCCTCACGGATGGTGTTCTCCCTGGCCGACCGCGGTGAAGCGCCGCGCGCGATGCTGAAGCTGTCGTCCGCGGGCGTCCCGCGGACTGCGGTGCTCGCGTCGGTGGCCTTCGGTTTCGTGGCCGTACTGCTGAACTTCCTGGCCCCCGAACATGTGCTGCCGTTCCTGCTGAACGCCATCGGCGCGAACATCCTGCTGGTCTGGATCTTCATCGCGATCTCCCAGCTCAAGCTGCGCCGGGCCGCCGACCGCGACGGCACGGCCGCGGATCTGCCGGTGCGGATGTGGGGTTTCCCGTGGCTCAGCTGGGTCGCGCTGATCGCGATGGCGGGCGTGCTCATGCTCATGTGGACGGACGCCGACGCGCGGACGCAGCTGTTCACCAGTGGCGCGGTGGCCGTGCTGATCGTGGTGATCGGCCTGCTCAGGCGACATCCGCGACGCTGAACAGGTCGCGTTCCACCCGGCTGAGCGCCAGCCGGACCGCGCCGAGCGCCACCGAGTCTTCGCCGAGCGCCGACGTCTCGACGCGCACCGGGAACAGGCACAGCCGGGCCAGTTCGGCGCGCAGCGTCGTCGCCAGCGAATCTTCGGGGCCGCCGATCACCACCAGCCGCGGGTCGACGGCGAGCACGGTCGCGGCGACCAGCTCGACGAACCCGCCGGCGGGCCGCAGGGCGCCGATCTCGCCCGCCGCGCCGTGGTGGCCCGCGTGCAGCTTCCCGCTGAGCAACAGGCCCAGCGAGACGGTGCGCCCGGCCCGCACGTAGACGACGTCGTCGACCCCGCGCGCGGCGCCGCGCCAGTGTTCGGCCAGTGTCGCGAGCCGGGTGTCGTTTCCGGCCAGCACCGGGCAGCCGCCGAACTCCGCGGGCAGGTCGACGCCGGTCCAGCCGGGAAGCCGGTCGTCGCGGAGGACCTTGCCGCCGGACACCACCCCGGTGGTGCCGATACCGAGCACCCGCAGGTTGACGTGGCCTTCGACGGCCGCGGCGAGCACCCGGCGCGCGGTGCCGAGACGGTCCGCGGCGGCCGAATCCGGGGTGAGCCGGGCCTTCGCCCGCCCGACGACCTCGCCCCGCAGGTCGGCGACCAGGCACAACGCCTGATGCGGGCCGATCTCGAGGCCCGCGACGTGCCCGGACTCGTGGCGGAAGCGGTACCGCTTGGCGGGTCTTCCCACCCGCCGCGGCGCGCCGGGCGGAAGCGGGACCTCCTCGACCAGACCCTGTTCGCCGAGGTCGGCGGCGATCTCCTCGACCGTGGGACGGGAGACCTCGCTCGCCTTGACCAGTTCCGCGAGGGTGAGCTCCTCGGCCGCGTACAGCGCCCGCAGGACGGCGATGGCGTTGAGCCGCCGCAGCAGTGACGGATCCCCTCCGGACAGTCTGGCCATGCGGCTCCCTAAACGGTGACGCGTTTGTCGTACCGGGCGCGCGCGAGGGCGATCTCGCTCTGGTGGTCCTCGGTCCAGGTGACCAGCGACTGGATGGTCTGGTGCAGCGTCATGCCCAGCGGTGTCAGCGCGTACTCGACGCGCGGCGGCACGACCGGGTAGACGGTCCGGCTCACCAGCCCGTCGCGTTCCAGATGCCGCAGCGTGGTGGTGAGCATGCGCTGGCTGATGCCGTCGATCTTGTACTTGAGCTCGGTGAACCGCAGCGTGTTCCGGTCGAGCAGCGCGATCACCAGTAGCGACCACTTGTCCGCCACCCGGTCGAGGATCTGGCGGACCTCGCAGTCCTCGCGCGTGTCCCACTGGAAGGCCTCGTAGTCCTCCTCGGTGAGTTCACAACGACTGGGTGAGTTCAAAGTGCCTTCTTCCATGGTCATCGATAGTGACGGAAGATCCCCTTGGTTACAAGAGGGAACCGACCGGCTGATGAGTAACCGTCGGTTCCCGTTCACTGAGGGAGAGCGGATCTTGATCGACACACGAACGCCGCCGCGCGCCGACCGGATGGGCGGGCGGGCCTGGGGCGTGCTCCTGGTGCTGTGCGGCGCCATCTTCCTGGAGGGCATCGACGTCGCGATGCTGAACGTGGCGCTGCCGTCCATCCGGGCCGAACTCGGGCTGTCGACGGCGATGCTGAGCGGCGTCGTGAGCGCCTACGTGCTCGGCTACGGCGGGTTCATGCTGCTGGGCGGGCGAGCCGCCGACATGTACGGCCGCCGGCGCATGTTCCTCGCCTGGCTGGTGGTGTTCCTCGTCTTCTCCGGATTGGGCGGGTTCGCCACCGAAGGCTGGATGCTGCTGCTCGCCCGGTTCGTCACCGGCGTCGCCGCGGCCTTCATGACCCCGGCCGGGCTGTCCATCATCACCACGAGCTTCGAGGAAGGCCCGAAACGCAACAAGGCGCTGTTGTTCTACGCCGGCACCGGGGCGGGCGGCTTCTCGCTCGGCCTGGTCATCGGCGGTCTGCTGACCAGGATCGACTGGCGCTGGGTGTTCTTCACGCCGGTGATCCTGTCGGCCGTCATCCTGCTCGCCGCGTTGTGGCTCATCAAGGAACCGGTCGGTGAGAAGCGCGTGCCGCGTCGCCTGGACTTTCCCGGTGCGCTCACCGTGACCGCGGCGATGTTGCTGATCGCCTACGCGGTCGTCCGGCTGGAACACCCCGGACGGGGCTGGGGCTGGACCCTCGCGTCGTTCGCCGGGGGAGTGGCGGCGCTGGTGGTCTTCGTGGCCGTCGAACGCCGCTCGCCCGCGCCGCTGGTGCGGCTGGGCATCCTGAGGTCGGGGCCGTTGGTCCGGGCGAACGTCAGCGCGCTGCTGTTCGCCGGTTCGTTCTTCGGGTTCCAGTTCCTCGTCACGCTGTACCTGCAGGAACTCCGGGGCTGGTCGACGTTGGAGACGAGCCTGGCGCTGCTGGCCGTCGGGATCGACGCGATCCTCGCGCCGACGCTGACCCCGCGGCTGGTGGCGAGGTTCGGCAACACCCGGCTGATCTTCGGCGGACTCGTGCTCGCAGCCGTGGCGTACGCGCTCTTCCTGCCGCTGGGCCTGGACTGGACGTACGCGGCGATGTTCCCGTCGATGATCATCCTGGGCCTCGGGTTCGCGCTCGCCTACGGTCCGCTGACGATCGTCGCCACCGACGGGATCGCCGAGGACGAACAGGGCCTCGCGGGCGGGCTGCTGTACACGGCGTTCCAGTTCGGTGCGGCGCTCGGGCTGTCCGCGGTGACCGCCGTCAACGTCGCCGCGCTCGGCGACGGTTCGCGAGAGGCCGCGCTCGGCGGTTTCCGGGCGGCGCTGGTCGTGCCGCTGGTGATGGCCGTCCTCGCGGCGCTCGTGATCGCGTCCGGCCGTCAGCGCGTTTCGGCGAAGGAAGCCAGGTTGGCCAGTGAAGAGGCGATCCCGGCCTCGTGATCGGCCTGGCCGATGCCGGGCGGCACGTCCGTCGCGGTGACGGTCACCTCGGTGCCGTCACCCGCGGCGGCCAGGCGCCAGGTCATCGTCATGGTGCCCGCGAACGCCGGGTCTCCGGACTCGAAGACGGCCTTGTGCACCACGCGTTCCGCGGGCACCAGCTCGGCGAACCCGACCTCGACCACGTCCGTCGCGTCCGACGCTTTGCCGGGCGCGGCGGACGCGTCGAGGTAGGTGAGGATCATGCGGAAGCCGCCGCCGGGACGCGGATCCCAGTGCTCGATCCGGCCGCGCATCCCCTCGGGCGGCAGCCAGGTTTCGAGCGACTCCCGGTCCAGGAGCGCCTGGTAGACGGTCTCGGGCGGGGCGGCGATCGTCCGGCTGCCGCTGTCGATCCTGTCCATGGCGCCGAGTCTAGGGCGCACTGTCCTCGTCAGGGGTGCCGTGGAGTGATGGTGTCGCGGGTGATCGACTCGACCTTTTCCTGCGCTTTCTTGGCGTCGGTGACCCAGAGCTTGTAGAAGTCGAACGGGCACTCGGCCACGCCCTTGTCGCCTTCGTCCGCGTCCTGCACGCCCGTGTAGCCGCGGTGCAGCAGCTTGAAGATGTGGTTCTGCGACTGGTCGTAGGTGCGCGCGTCGCGGATCGCCGAAACCGACAGCTGCGCGTACTGGATCCCGTATTCCTCTTCGCCGGTCTCGCCGAGCGTGCGGCCGTCGAAGCCGATGATCGCGGAATGGCCGAAGTACGAGTACACGCCGTCGAAACCGGCGGCGTTCGCGACGGCCACGTAACAGTTGTTGGCCCACGCCATCGCCTTGGCCATCAGGACCTGCTGTTCCTTGGCCGGGTACATATAGCCCTGGCAGCGCACGATCAGCTCGGCGCCCTTCATCGCGCAGTCGCGCCAGATCTCCGGGTAGTTCCCGTCGTCGCAGATGATCAGCGAGATCTTCATGCCCTTCGGGCCGTCGCTGACGTAGGTCTCTTCGCCCGGATACCAGCCTTCGATCGGGCACCACGGCAGGATCTTGCGGTACTTCTGGACGATCTCGCCGCGGTCGTTGATGAGCACGAGCGTGTTGTACGGAGGCTTGTTCGGGTGGTCCTCGTGCCGCTCACCCGTGATCGAGAAGACGCCCCAGGTCTGGGCTTCCCGGCACGCGGCCGCGAAGATCTCGGTCTCTTCGCCGGGGATCGTCGCCGCGGTCTCGTACATCTCCTTCGGGTCGTACATGATGCCCTGCGTCGAGTACTCGGGGAACACCACGAGATCCATACCGGGCAGCCCGGATTTCATGCCCACCACCATTTCGGCGATCTTGCGGGCGTTGTCGAGGACTTCGGCCTTGGTGTGCAGCCGCGGCATCTTGTAGTTGACCACCGCGACACCGACCGTGTCCGGGCTGGCGGAAATATCACCGTGTCGCATGAAGACTCCTTTTCTCCGAACGGTTTTTCAGGACGTCGAGGGAACCGGCCGCCGCGACGAGCGCCACCGCGATCGCGGCCGCCAGCAGCGCGGTGCCGCCGTCGCTGCGGTAGGCGCCGGTGAGGCCGAGGAAGGCGGGCACCGTGCAGGTCGGCTGGCTGAGCAGCAGGACGGTCCAGCCGGTGAATCGGGTCAGCTGTTCTTTCCCGAGGCCGAGCACCAAGAAGAACAGGGCCCACAGCAGCGCCCAGGACAGCCAGATGACGCCGAACACCGGGTCGTCGTCGTGCCAGAAGGCGATTCCCGCGTACACCACGGCGGCGCCCGCCACGAAGAGCGAGAACCAGCCGATGCCTTCGGGTGCCAGCCCCGCGAGGTTCGCGATGCCGACGTACAGGTAGGTGAACCCGAACAGGTACAGCCCGGACGCGGCGAGGATCGCGTCCGGATTCCCGTTCGCCTGGACGATCAGCACGGTCGGGGTGACGCACTGCAGCGCGCCGACGAACAGGTTCAGCACCGCCGCCGAACGCGGCGGTACCCGGCCGAGCAACATCAGGCCGTTGATCATCAAGGCGGCGCCGACGTAGAGCAGGCCCACGTTGCCCATGTTCACCTCCGTGGAACGTGCGTCACCTGGAATAATTTCAAATGAAAGTATGTGGTGTGCGGGAGTGAGTCAAGAGGGTGGCTTTCAGAGCCGGGTGAGGACTTCGAAGTCGTAGCCGTCGGCCACCGCGAGATGGACGTGCTGATCGGCCTGCCGTCCGCGGAATTCGATCGTGCCGCGCGGTCCGTGATAAGCGACGCCGTCGATCGCGGCGTTGAGCGCGGGAAGCTCCGACGTGCCCGCCCTGCCGACGAGTTCGGCCAGCGTGTGCAGCCCCTCGTAACAGGATTCGGCGGCGTTGTTCAAGGCCGGGGCGCCTGGGCCGTTGCGGTCGACGTAGCGGCCGAGGAGGTCCATCGCGTCGGCGGTGACCATCGAGCGGAAGTAGGCGGCGGAGACGTAGAGGTTGCCGGTGGCGTGCGCGCCGCTCGCGAGGAGCATGTTCTCCTCCATCAGCGGGCTGAACCGGAGCAGCCGGTCGCTGAGCCCGTGCGCGGCGAAGGCCCGGTTGAAGCGCACCGCGTCCTGCCCGACCAGCAACATGAGCACACCGTCGCTTGTGGACTGTTCGACCTGACGGACCACTGTGGACATATCGCCCGTGCCCAGCCCGACGAACGCCTCCCCGGTGATGCGCAGATCGAGATCCTTGGCGTACTGGCGGATCGCGCGGGTCGACCGGTGCGGCCACACGTAGTCGTCGCCGACGACGAACCAGCGCCGGGCGCCGAGATGATCGCGCAGCCAGCGCAGGGCGGGCTCGATCTGGCAGCGCGGCGTCTCGCCCGTGCAGAAGATGCCGGAGCGGCGCTCGCCGCCTTCGTAGAGCGAGGTGTACACGTACGGCACCCTGTCCGCCACGACCGGCGCGAGCGCGTGCCGGATCGACGAGATGTGCCAGCCGCTGACCGCGTCGACCCGTCCGCTGCCGACCAGGCGCCGCACTTCCTCGGCCACTCGCGCGGGAGTGCCGCCACCGTCGACCACCTCGGCCTCGACCTGCCTCCCGAGGATGCCGCCGGATTCGTTGAGTTCGTGGACGGCCAGTTCCGTGATCGCCTCGCACGACGGGCCGAACAGCCCGGCCGGCCCCTGCAACGGGACCACCATGGCCACACGCCAGGTGTCGTCGCGGGGCCGGGTGGCGAGGCGTGGGGGCATGGCGCTCCGTGCGGTGGCCCGGTAAGGTCAAAGTGCTTTCACCTGGAAGTATCGCGAGGGTGTCCGGTTTTGGCAAGGGGACGGGATATGGGGACACGCGGCGTCACGACCGCCGGAACGTCGCTCACCGGCTCGCTCACCCGCGCCGCCCGCGCCGTCGCCGCCAGGGTGGAGCAGGTGCTCGCCAAGGAAGGTCTCACCCTGGACCAATGGCTGGTGCTGGACACGCTGAGCGGCAAGGGCGGTCTCGCCATGGCCGACCTCGCCGACCGGACGCTCGCCACCGCCCCGACGCTGACCAGGGTGGTCGACAAACTGGTGACCACCGCGCAGGCCTACCGCGAGGTCGACGCCGCCGACCGGCGCCGCGTCCTCGTCCACCTCAGCGCCCGCGGCCGGGCGACGCACCGGCGCGTGGCCGCGAAGGTGTCGGAGGTCGAAGCCCTTCTCGCCGTGCCGGACGAAGTGCTCGCGGCGTTGCGGGGGCTCGGCGACTGAAGGTCAGGCGTGTTTCGGCTTGGCCAGCGTGACGATGCCGATGACCCCGGCGACGACGAGCGCGACGAGCACGAACAACGCGGCCACCACGAACACCACGCGAAAGCCGGTGGCTTCCGAGAGCAACCCGCCGAGCACCGGTGCGGCCACCAAGGCGAGGACGCCGAGGCCCGCAGCCACTCCGGTCGCGGCGCCGCGACCGGTGCGGAGCCGCCGGATCAGCGCGACGGTCACGCCGAGGACGGCGCCCGCGCCGAGTCCGGTGAGCACCCGTCCGACCAGGAGCAGACCGCTGCCGGGAACGAAGGCGACCAGCAGCACGCCGAGGAACATCAAGGCGAGCGCGGGCATGGTCACCGACGTCGGGAAGCGCGCGCCGAGCACCAGCCCCGCCGGGAACGCGATCGCGGCCGCGACGACGTACGCGACGAGACCGTTCAGCAGCAGGGACTGGCTCGACATGCCCAGATCGATCCCCAAGGGGGACTCACCGTCGAACCGGTAGATCACGGTGAGCAGGAACAGTCCGATGAGCGCGGCGAACCCGGGTCCGATGACGAGCCACCAGGGAGGACCGTCGGTGGGAAGCGATTCGCGCTGCGGCGGCACGTGCATGCGGACAACCTATAGCGCCCGGCGAGGTGGTTGGGCCGCTTCGCCGGGAAAGAGGCTAGTTCGCGGCGGCGACCTCGTCCCGCGACCCCAGCCGCCGCGCCGCCGGCGAGAACAGCGCCAGCAGCAGAGCGCCTCCCGCCGCGCCGGCGGCCGCGAAGATCGGCACGACGGGTTCGGCTTCGTAGAGTGCCGTGCCGAGCAGCGGTCCGACGATGAACGTCGCCCCGGTCGTCGCGTTGACCAGGCCGGCGACGGAACCCTGCTGCTCCGGCCCGACCATCAGGGTCGGCGCGGCGGCGAAACCGGGGAGTGCCAGGCCGAGGCCGAGCGCGAGCACGGCGAACGCGGCGGTGATCGACCAGAGCTGACCCGCGATCGCGAGCAGGAGCAGCCCGGCGACGGCGATCGGCGCGCCGACGCGCATCAGCCGTACGGAAGGCCAGGCGAGTTTCGGGACCACGGCGCCCTGCACGGCCACGAGGACGAGGCCCGCCGCGAACAGCGCGACGCCGACGGAACCCGCAGTCTCTTCCGGCGCGAGATGCAGCCGGTCCGCGATGAGGAATCCGGTGATCACCTGCACCAGCCCGAGTGACAGGTAGAGCAGGAAGCCGATCGCGAAGAACGGCCACAGCCGCGCTTCCCACGGCTTCACCCCGGCCGCGCGCGGCCCGTCGGGGCGGACGTGCGGGGTGCGGCTCGCCGTCGCGAACACCCAGATCGCGAGCAACGCCGTCAACGCCGGGGCCAGGTAGAGCGGCAGCGTCAACGAGACGACGGCGAGCGCGCCGCCCAAAGCGGGGCCGAGGACGAGCGAGATCCCTTGTACCGCCCCGACCAGGCCGACGGCCTTCGTCCGGTCGGCTTCGTCGGACGTCGCCGCGGCGGCCGCCGCGAGCGCCGCGACCGGAAGCGCCGCGATCCCCGCGCCGAACAACAGGCTCCGGGTCGCGAGCATCACGGCGAGCACCGAGGACGACGACAGGACCTCCGCGAGGCCGAGCGCCGAAGCCACGGCGAAACCGGTCAATCCGAGCGTGGCCAGCACCAAACCGGCCAGCAGCACCTTGCGGACGCCGATGCGATCCAGCGCCCGGCCCCAGAGCGTGCTGGCGATGGTCAGCGCGACCGCGGCCGTGGTGATGACCAGTCCCAGCTGGCTTTCCGTGAGGTCCAGCCGCCGCGAAAGCGGCGCCAGGATCGGGGTGATCAGTTGCTGTGCAGAGAAAACGACCAGTACCGCGAGCAGTAGTGGCGCCATGGTCTTGCGCACGGGCTCCCTTTCGAGTTAGGTAAGGCTACCTTAACTGATCGCGTCGCGGATCACTGACGAATCTCACTCATCCGACTATGAAAACCGTTATCGTTACTCTAACGTGGGATGGGGTTGAGGGGAAGCGTCACTGGGGGTAAGGGAGGAACGCGATGTCTGGGGGAGAAAGTGCGAGAACGGGCGATGTCTGGCTGCACCGGTGGAGACCGGGGTCGCGGGCCGGTGCCCGGCTGGTGTGTTTCCCGCACGCCGGCGGCTCGGCCGCGTTCTTCGCGCCGTGGAGCACGAAGCTGCCGACGGAGATCGACGTCGCCGCCGTGCGGTATCCCGGTCGCGCGGACCGGCTGGCCGAACCGCCGCTGACGTCGATGCCGGTGCTGGTCGACGCGATCGCCGGCGCGCTCGAACCGGACGGCGGCAAGCCGACCGTCCTTTTCGGACACAGCCTCGGCGCGCTCGTCGCCTATGAGGTCGCCAGGGAACTCACCCGCCGCGGCGTGCCGCCCGCGCAGCTGATCGTGTCCGGGCGCCGCGCGCCGGGGGACGAGCCGGGCGGGGCGAAACATCTGCTGTCCGACGACGACTTGGTCGGCGAACTGGTCCGGCTCGGGGGAACGGATCCCGCGCTGCTGGCGAGCGAGGACGCCCGGTCGGTCTTCCTGCCCGCCATCCGCGCCGACTTCCGGCTCGCGGAGAAGTACCGCAGGCTGCCCGGACGTGAGCCGTCCTGCCCGCTCACCGTGGTGATGGGCGACGAGGACGCCGACGTCGACGTCCGTCGCGCCGGGCTCTGGGCCGAGTGCACGACGAACGAGACGTTCGCCGCGCACGTCCTGCCCGGTGGCCACTTTTACCTGATACCGCAGGAGAAGGCCGTGCTGGCTCTCCTGGTCGAGGCCTGCGCCACCCCTGCCACGGCCTGACCTCTTGTCCGGACAAGGAGTTCCGTGTTGTCGCGATATCGCTATGCCGAACGGCGGATCCCGTTCGCCGCCGACGCCGTCACCACGCTCGCCGCGCTGGCGCGTGACCGGTCCGGTACCCAGGTCGGCTACGAGAACCGGGGGACGGTGTCCTGGGGCGAAGACGAATTGGCGAGGGTCGAACTCCACGCCGGCGGCGCGCGGCTGATCACCGAAGACCGCGAAGCCGAGTTCACCGGAAAGCCGCTCGACGTCGTGGGCGAGGCGCTCGCCGCGGCCGGGATCGCGGGCTGGCGAGCCTACGGCTGGGCGGCCTTCGAACTGGCGCACGTCCTGCACGGAACCGCCTCGGTCGCCGGACCGCTCGCCTGCCTGATGATCCCGCGCAAGGAGATCCGGCTCGACGGTACGAGCGCGCTGCTTCGCGCCACCAGTGAGTCCGAAGTGGACGAACTGGCGGAGCGGCTGGCCGTCGCCGTCGCACCTGGGCAGGCGGAAGACGAGCGGGTCGTGGTCGACCTCGACCACGACGCGGCCGCGTATCGCGCCATGGTCGCCGCCGCCGTCGGTGCCATCCGCGCGGGCGAGCCCGACAAGGTGATCCTCTCCCGGGCGGTCCCGGTCGACGGCGAACTCGACCTCGCGGCGACCTATCTCGCGGGGCGGCGCGGCAACGATCCCGCGCGGTCCTACCTGCTGCGGCTCGGCGGCTGGGAGATGGCCGGGTTCAGCCCGGAGATCGTCGCGCGGGTCACCCCGGACGGCCGCGTCCGGACCCAGCCGCTGGCCGGGACCAGGGCACTCGACGGTGACGCGCTCGACGTCCTCCGCCGTGAAGAGCTTTACCGTGACGCCAAGGAAGTGTTCGAGCACGCCATCTCGGTGCGGCTCGCCGCGGCCGAACTGGACGAGGTGTGCGTCCCGGATTCGGTCGGGGTCAGCGAGTTCATGTCGGTCCGCGAACGCGGCAGCGTCCAGCATCTCGGCTCGGACGTGGCCGGGGTGCTGGCGCCCGGCAAGACCGCCTGGGACGCGCTGACCGTGTTGTTCCCGGCCGTCACGGCCTCCGGGATCCCGAAGGCGGCGGCGTGCGAAGCCATCGGGCGCCTGGAATCCGGCCCGCGCGGGCTCTACAGCGGTGCCGTCCTGACCGCCGACGCGGACGGTTCCCTCGACGCGGCTTTGGTACTGCGCAGCGTGTTCCGCTACGAGGGCCGCACCTGGTTGCGGGCGGGCGCCGGAATCGTCGAGCAGTCCACTCCGGACCGGGAATTCGAGGAGACCTGCGAGAAGCTGCGCAGTGTCTCGCGATTCCTGGTGCCCGCGCTCACGCCGGCGGCGCTGCCGTGACCCCGCGAAAGGTCGTGGTGGCGGGGACCGCGTTCGGCCGGATCTACCTCGACGCCGTCCGATCCGACCCGGAATCCTTCGAGCTGGCGGGCATTCTCGCGAGCGGGAGCGCGTACTCCGCCGACTGCGCGCGCCGGTACGGGGTGCCGTTGTACACCTCGCCGGACGAGGTCCCGGACGTCGACATCGTCTGTGTCGTCGTCCGTTCCGGGGCACTCGGCGGAGCGGGATCGGAACTGGCGCGGACCTTCCTGCGTCGCGGAATCCCGGTGCTGCAAGAACATCCGGTGCACGCCGAGGAGATCGCCGACTGCCTGCGGACCGCCCGTGCCGGTGGCACCGCGTACTCGGTCAACACCCTGTACCCGAGGTTGCGCCCCGTGCGGCGGTTCCTGGCCGCGGCACGGGCGTTGCGCGAACGGCAGGAGATCGCGTTCATCGACGCGGCCTGCAACAGTCAGGTCGCCTATCCGCTGCTCGACATCCTCGGCCGGGCCGCGGGCGGGTTGCGGCCGTGGGCGTTCGGCGAGGTCCAGCCGTTCCCGTTCGCCGGATTCGCCGCGCCGCAACCGTTCCGGACGCTGCACGCCGTCGTCGGCGGCGTCCCGGTGACCCTGCGCGTGCAGAACCAGGTCGACCCGGACGACGCGGACAACCATTCCTTCCTGCTGCACCGGATCTCGCTCGGCGGCGAGGGCGGTGTGCTCACCCTCGCCGACACGCACGGACCCGTCCTGTGGAACCCGAGATTGCACGCCGGACGCGACGAGACCGGACGGCTGGTGATGGCCGGGCCCGGGACCGAACGCCTCGGCGTCACGACCACCGTTCCGCTGGGAGACGAGGAACCCGGCACCTACCACGACGTTTTCGCCGATCTTTGGCCGGACGCCGTCGCCGAGAGCCTGCGGGAACTGGTCCGGGACGTCGGCGAACCGTCGCGCCGTGCCGCGTCCGGGCAATGGGCGCTCGGCGTCTCGACGGCCTGGCGCGATCTCACCGCGGCGATCGGGCTGCCCGAGCTGATCGATCCCGGTGTCCCGCAAGAGCTCCCGCTGTCCGCCCTGGCCACACTGTCCACAAAGGAGTGATGATGGCCCGTTGCAGTCACGTGCTGCTGAAGGTCGACGATCTGCACCAGGCCGTCCGCGACTTCCGTGAGCTGGGGTTCGTCGTCGACTACGCCAGCGCGGAGGAGAAGGCCAAGCACGCGCACATCTGGTTCGAGGACGGCCCGATCGTCGAACTGCTGACCACCCCGCCGGGAGCGCACCGGCTGAAGTGGCCGATCGAATTCGCCTTCGGGCGCGGTTCCGGGGTGCGGATGACCCGGTGGGCACTCGCGAACGAAGGATTCTGCGACGTCGCCGTGCTGATCGACGAGCCGGACCTCACCGGACCGCTGAAAGCCTTGCGGGCGGAGGGAATCGCCGCGGGCCGGGCGGTGCGCTGGACCCGCACCAAACCGGACGGCGCACAGACCCGGTTCCAGTTCGCCTACCCCCGCCGGGATCGGCTGCCGTTCCTGGTGAGTCCCTACGACCCGCCCCAATATCCGCCGAAGGTCGAGCATCCGAACGGCGCGAAGAGCCTGCGGACCGTCCTGATCGACGTCGCCGCGGCCGATCGGCCCGCTTTCGATCGGATCACCGGCGACGACCCGGTCTTCGCCGTCACCGAAGGCGTCGTCACCCGAGTGCGTGCGATCGAACTCGAAGGCCTCTCCGGGCCGCTTGATCCCGCTTTGCTGCACGGCGCCGAAATCCGCTGACCCACCCGAAAAACACAGGAGTACGACCATGCCCTTCACTCGCCGCGACCTGTTCCGGACGGCCGGAGTCGCCGGAACAGGCTTCCTGCTGGCCGCCTGCGGTACGTCCGGTCCGGTGAGCGCGCCGGTCGCCGGGGCGGGGGCCTCGGCCGCGAGGCGGGGCGGCGTGCTGAAGGCCGTGTTCACCGGTGGTGGCGCGGGGGAGAGCCTCGACCCGTACACCGGCGGATCGCCGATCGACTTCGTCCGCCACGACGTCCTCTTCGATTCCCTGTTCACTTTGGACAAGGCCGAGGTCGTGCCGGGGCTCGCGTTGGCGGCCGAACCCGCCCCGGACGGCCGTTCGTTCGTGCTGCGCCTGCGCGGTGACGTCCGCTGGCACGACGGGACGGCGTTCACCGCGCAGGACGTCGCGTACAGCTTCCGCTACATGAACGCGCCGGAGCGGGCGTATCCGAGCCAGCTGGGGTCCTTTGTGGACTCGGCGGCGGTACGGGTCCGGGACGCCTTGACCCTGGAAGTGCCCACCAAGCAGGCACTCGGCGACCCCGCCCTGTTCCTGGCCGCCTTCCCGGCGAAGATCGTCAAGGACGGCGCGACCTCGTTCACCGCGGCGACGACCGTCGGCACCGGCGCCTACCGGGTGACGGCGTTCGAGGCCGGCCGCGAAGCCCGCCTCGCCAGGTTCGACGGGTACTGGGGCGGCCCCGCGCCCGCCGACGAACTCGTCCTGCTCAGCCTCACCGATCCGCAGGCGAAGGTGAACACCGTCGTCACCGGGCAGGCCGACTTCGCCGGGGACATTCCCTTCACCACGGCCAAAACCGGGGTCGCGAGCGGTGATCTCGAAATCCGGACGGCCGGGGACGACCATCGCACCGCCTTCGGTTTCGTGCTCAACCCGGCGCTGAAACCGTTCGACGATCCCCGCGTCCGCAAGGCCGTCCGGCTGGCGATCGACCGGCAGGCGCTGGTCGACACCGTCTTGCTCGGCTACGGCGCCGTGGGCAACGATCTGCTCTGCGCCGGCGCGAAGTACTTCGCCACCAAGGAACCGCTCGCCCGTGACCTGGACAAGGCGCGGGGACTCGTTCGCGAGGCGGGAGCCGAAGGCGCGGAAGTGACCATCCGGACGGCGGAGTACGAGATCGGGTACAACGCCTCCACCCAGTTGCTCGCCGAGCAGCTGAAGGCGATCGGCCTCGTGGTGAAGCCGCAGATCGTCGGCCCCGCCGAGTTCTTCCGGCCCGAAGCGGTGGCCGCCGCGCACGGGGTGGCGTTCTCCAGCGGCGCCGTCCCGCTCGCGGTGATGTACGGCAGGCTCGCCGGGTTCCCCGGGCTGGCATTCCCGGACGAGCGGTTCAAGGCGGCGTTCGGCACCGCGATCGCCAGCACGGACGAGGGCACGCGCGCCAAGGCCTGGGCCGAGGTGCAGGACGTGATGTTCGATCGCGGCAACACCATCGTCTGGGGCCAGGCCGACGTGTTGAGCCTCGCGCGCAAAGCCGTCGCCGGGATCACCGTGCGGGATCAGGCCAAGTACCCGTACCTCGGGAAGGCCGGCATGGCGTGACGGCTTTCGCGCGCAAACTCCTGACCCGCCTCGGCATGCTGGCGGCGTTGTCGATCCTGGTGTACGCCGGGGTGGACCTCCTGCCCGGCGACCCGGTCACAAGCAGGCTCGGGATCTCCGCGACCCCCGAGCAGGCCGCCGCGCTGCGTGCTCGGCTCGGTCTCGACCGGCCGCTTCCGGTGCGCTACGCCGAGTGGGTCTCGGGCCTGTTCAGCGGAAATCTCGGTGTCTCGGTGAGCGGCCGTCCGGTGACCGAGATGCTTTCGGACCGCGTCGGCAACTCCGCGTTGCTCGCCGGGCTGGCCGTGCTGCTGCTGGCCCCGCTTTCGCTGGGGCTCGGACTGTGGGCGGCTTGGCGGCGCGGCCGGGTCGCGGACAAGACGATCTCGGCGGGGGCGCTGCTGATGGCGTCCGTGCCGGAGTTCGTCGTCGCGGGCGGGCTGGTGCTGCTGTTCGCGGTGACGCTGCGGTGGTTCCCCGCGGTGTCCCTGCTGCCCGCGGGCGCGAACCCGCTCGCCCATCCCGAAGTGCTCGTCCTCCCGGTGGCCAGCCTGGTGCTGGTCGGCTCCGCCTACGCGGTCCGCGTCATCCGAGGCGCGGCGACGCAAACGCTTGCGGGGCCGCAGGCGGAGTTCCTGCGGCTCAACGGGGTGCGCTGGCCGGTGCTGGCGCGCCGGCTCGTCGTCCCCGCCGTGCTGCCGGTCGCGGTCCAGGTCTGGCTCGTCACCGGTGTCGCGCTCGTCGGCGGCGCGGTGCTGGTGGAAAAGGTGTTCGGCTACCCCGGAATCGGTGAACTGCTCGTGTCCTCGGTACAGACCGGTGATCTGCCGGTGGTGCAGGCCGTCGTGCTCGTCCTCGGCGCGCTGATGCTGCTGGCGTTGCTGCTCGCCGACCTCGCCGTCGTCCTGCTGACCCCGCGCCTGCGCACGGGAGGCGCGCGATGATCCGCCGGGTCCTGATCGCGGCGGGGGTCCTGCTGCTCGGCATCGTCCTTTTCGGACCCGAGCTCGCGCCGCATTCCGCGACCGCGCCGGTCGCCCCGCCCTACTCGCCGCCGGGGACCGGCGGGATCTTCGGCACCGACCACCTCGGCCGCGACGTCCTTTCCCGCGTGCTCCACGGCGGCAGGCCCCTGCTGCTGACCAGTCTCGTGTCCGCGTTCGCGGGCGCGGGCCTCGGCGCCGCGCTCGGCCTGTTCACCACGCTGGCCCGCCGTCGCTGGGTGGAGCCGGTGCTCATGCGGCCGCTCGACACCCTCGCCGCCATCCCGCCGATCCTGGTGTCGCTGCTGGTGCTGGCCGCCGTGCCGAACCGCGCGGGCCTGGTCCTCGCGGTCGCGCTGGCGAGCATCCCGCTGTCGGCGCGGGTGGCGCGGGCGGCCGCCGAACAGGTCCGCGGCCGCGCGCACGTCGAAGCCGCGATCGCCAGGGGCGAGCGGTGGCCCTGGCTGCTGGGGCGCGAAATCCTGCCGCTGGTGGCGGGGCCGCTCGCCGCCGACCTCGGCCTCCGGTTCGTCACGGCCGTGTACCTCGTCGCGGCGGCGGGTTTCCTCGGGCTCGGCACCTCGGACTCGGACTGGGGGCTGCTCATCGTGGAAGCCCTGCCGGGCGCGGCGCTGCAACCGTGGGCGCTGCTCGTCCCGGTCGCCGGGATCGCGATCCTCGCCGTGGCCGCCAACCGGACCGCGGAGCGACTGACATGAGCGTGGTGCGTATCTCCGATCTCCGGCTTTTGGCCGGGGACACCGCGATCCTCGACGGCGTCGACCTGACGATCGGCGAGGGCGAGGCCGTCGCGCTGGCCGGGCCGTCGGGCGCGGGCAAGACCTCCCTGGCGCTGGCGGTGCTCGGGCACCAGCGGCCCGGCGTCCGCCGGACCGGCGGAACGGTCGAGGTCAGCGGGCCGGTCGGCTATTTGGGGCAGGACCCGGGTTCGCTGCTGAACCCGTACGCGCGGGTCGCGTCGACCCTGCGGACCGCCGCCGGGCGGCGGGTGCCCCGCGAGTTCGTCGACGCCCTGCTCGACCGCGTCGCCCTGCCCGCGAGCCTCGCGCGCCGTTACCCGCACCAGCTTTCCGGCGGGCAGCAGCAACGCGTCGCGCTGGCCGTCGCGCTGGCGCGCGCGCCGCGGCTGCTGGTGCTGGACGAACCGACGACCGCCCTCGATCTCCTGGCCAAGGCGGAGGTGCTCGCCGAGATCAGGCGGCTGCGGGAGGAAGGAGTCTCACTGCTGTGGATCACGCACGACCTGGCGGCGGTGCGGGATCTGGTCGACCGGGCGGTGGTGCTCGACGGCGGCCGCCTTTCCGCTCCCGCCGACGCAATGAACGGACCGTTCCTTGCGAAATTTGCCAGGAACGGACCGTTCATGGCACGCGGAAGCGAGGTACTGCGGGCCGAGAAGCTCACCGCGGGCTACCGGGGAGCCCCGGTCCTCACCGAGGTGGGCCTCAGCGTCGGCCGGGGCGAATGTCTCGCCGTCCTCGGTGTCTCCGGAGCGGGCAAGAGCACCCTCGCCCGCTGTCTCGCCGGACTCCACCGCCCGGACGCCGGAACCGTCACCCGCCAAGGCGACCCGCTCAAACCCGACGTCCGCGACCGCGACACGAAGGAAAGGGCCGCCGTCGCCCTCGTCGCCCAGAACCCGGCCGAGGCCCTGCACCCGCGCCAGACCGTCCGCACCGCGCTCACCCGCCCGATGCGGCTGCTGCGGGGAATCAAGTCCCGCGAGGAACAGGACGAGAAAGTCGCCGAACTGCTCGAAGCGGTCGGCCTCGACTCCACGATGGCCCCAAGGCTCCCCGGAGAGCTGTCCGGTGGGCAGAGACAACGCGTCGCGCTCGCCAGGGCCTTGGCCGCCGACCCGGAAGTCCTCATCTGCGATGAAGTCACCTCCGCACTCGACGCCGCCACCCAGGCGGAGGTTCTCGCCCTGCTGAACGAACTTCGCGCGCGACGCGGACTCGCGGTCGTCCTGATCACCCACGACGCGGGAGTCGCGGCGTCCGCGTCGGACCGGGTGACGGTGCTGCACGCGGGCCGCACCGTGCTCACCGCGCCGACCGCCGAACTGGTGCCCGAAGGCAGCGACCCGGACCGCGTGATCGCCGGCCTGCTGACCGATCCGTCCAGAACCGAACAAGGAGCTTCGCTGGTATGACCGAGCAGATCATCGACGAGCTGCGTGTCTTGGGCGTCCGGTTGTGGGCCGAGTCGGGGCAGCTGAAGTTCCGCGCCCCGCGCGGCGTCCTGACCGACGCGCACAAGGCGACCCTCAAGGCGAACAAGGCCACGATCCTCGCCCTGCTGGAGGAAGACGAGAAGGCCGTCGTCCACGACGAGGAAGCCCGCCACGAGCCGTTCCCGCTCACCGACGTCCAGACCGCGTACCTCCTGGGGAGGCAGGATCCGTTCGGGTACGGCGGAGTCGCGTGCCACGGCTATCTCGAAGTCGCCTATCCCGGCCTGGACCCCGAACTGGTCGAGGACGCGTGGAACGTCCTCATCACCCGGCACGACATGCTCCGGGCGGTCGTCGAGCCCGACGGTTACCAGCACGTCCTGCCCGAGGTGCCGCGATTCCGCGTCGGGCACTCGGACGATCCGCTCGCGGTCCGCGCGGAACTGGGGCACCGCGTCTACGAGACCACGCGCTGGCCGCTCTTCGACCTGCACGTCACCCCCGGCACGCTGCATATTTCGATGGACTCGCTGATCGCGGACTGGGCGAGCGCCGGGATCCTCCTCAGTGAACTCGACACGCTCCTCGCCGACCCGCACGCGGATCTCCCGTCGCTCGAGATCACCTTCCGCGACCACCTGCTGGCCGACCGCGCCCTGCGCGACACCGATCAGTATCGGCGCGATCGCGACTACTGGCTGGCACGCGTCGACGACCTGCCCGCCGCGCCGGACCTACCCCGGAAACCGGAGGACGGCACCGGTCCGGTCCGGTTCGAGCGGCGGCACACCCGGCTCGACGCCGCGGACTGGACGGCGTTGTGCGAGCGGGCGAAACAGTACGGTCTCACGCCGTCGAACGTCGTCCTCGCCGCCTACACGGACGTGCTCCGCCGCTGGTCACGACGCCCTCGGTTCGGGCTGAACCTGACGCTGCTCAACCGGCGGCCATCGCATCCGCAGGTCGGAAAGCTCGTCGGCGACTTCACCTCCGTGACCCTGCTGGCGGTGGAAGACCAGGCGGGGCAGGCGTTCCACGAACGCGCCCGCGGGCTCGCCGGACAGCTGTTCACCGACCTGGACCACCGGCTGTTCTCCGGCGTCGAGGTGGTGCGGGAGATCGCCCGCCGCCGCGGCCGGGAGGCCGCGCTGATGCCGGTCGTGTTCACCAGCGGTATCGGGCTCGGATCGGGCGACCGTCAGGCGGGTTACGGCATCACCCAGACGCCGCAGGTGTTCCTGGACTGCCAGGTGACCGACGACGCGGGTGGGCTCTCGGTCAGCTGGGACGTCCGGCAGGGGATCTTCCCGGACGGGCTGGTCGCTGACATGTTCACCGCTTTCGAAACCCGCCTGCGCGGGCTGGCCGCGGGCGGTGACGCCTGGGAGAGCACCGCCCCGGTCCCGCTGCCGGAGTGGCAGATCGCCGAACGCGCCGCGGTGAACGACACGGCCGCGCCGCTGCCCGACACGCTGCTGCACGAGGACTTCTTCGCCCGCGCCGCCCGCGATCCCGACGCGGTCGCGGTCACCGGGCCCGCCGGGACCCTGACCTACGGGGAACTGGCCCGCCGAGCGGGAGCGGTCGCGGAAGCGTTGCGCGGCAAGGAACTCGGTCGCGTCGCCGTGCTGATGGACAAGGGGCCGGAGCAGATCGCGGCCGTACTCGGCGTGCTGCTGGCCGGCGGCGCGTACCTGCCAGTGGACACGACGCAGCCCGCGCTGCGCCGCGAAAAGGTCCTTGCGTCGGCCGGGGTCCGTGTCGCGCTCAGCCAGTCCTGGGTCGGACGTCCGGACGGCGTCGAGGTCATCGATGTCGACACGCTCGAACCGGCTGGCTCGATCCCCGTCGCGACGCCGGGTGAGCCGGACACGCTGGCGTACGTGATCTACACGTCCGGTTCGACGGGCGAGCCGAAGGGCGTGATGATCACGCATCGCGCGGCGCTGAACACCATCGAGGACATCGTCCGCCGCTTCGGCCTCACCGGAGAGGATCGCGTGCTCGGGCTCGCGCACCTCGGGTTCGACCTGTCGGTGTACGACATCTTCGGCCCGCTTTCGGTCGGCGCGAGTCTCGTCCTGCCGGACGCGGGACGGCCCGGCGACCCGTCGCACTGGGCGCGGCTGGTCGCCGACCACGACGTCACCGTGTGGAACTCGGTGCCCGCCCAGCTCCAGATGCTGGCGAATTATCTCGAGTCCGAGCCGGTGGCGATTCCGAGCCTGCGCCTGGCGCTGCTGTCCGGGGACTGGATCCCGGTCACGTTGCCCGCGCAG
The DNA here is from genome assembly GCF_003947465.1 of Amycolatopsis sp. WAC 04182. Taxonomy (NCBI): domain Bacteria; kingdom Bacillati; phylum Actinomycetota; class Actinomycetes; order Pseudonocardiales; family Pseudonocardiaceae; genus Amycolatopsis; species Amycolatopsis sp. WAC 04182. Next base: position 1,333,330 of record NZ_QHJJ01000002.1, on the reverse strand, counting down.
ATCGCGAAGCAGTCGGACGTCGAACTGGTCAGCCTCGGTGGTGCCACCGAAGCGGCGATCTGGTCCATCTGCCATCCCATCACTCGAGTCGATCCGGAGTGGGTGAGCATCCCGTACGGGAAACCGCTGGCCAACCAGGGCTTCCGTATCCTCGACGAGTCTTATCAAGACTGTCCTGTGTGGACTCCGGGAGACCTGTACATCACTGGGGACGGACTCGCTCTCGGGTACTTCGGCGACGAAGAACTGACCGCGTCGAGGTTCTTCACCCATGAGGGGATCCGCCTGTACCGCACCGGCGACCTCGGCCGGTATCTGCCCGGCGGTGAGATCGAATTCCTGGGCCGCGAGGACGATCAGGTCAAACTGCGTGGTCACCGGATCGAACTCGGCGAGGTCGAAGCCGCGTTGCTGGCACACGAGGACGTCGGGGCGGCCGCGGTCGTGCTCACCGGCGAGCGACACGGCGAGCGCGCGCTGCTCGGTTTCGCCGAGCCCGCCCGGCGGTCCGAAAAGGACGAAGTCCCGCCACGACTGGCCGAAACCGTCCGCAAGTTCGCCGCCCGCCAAGTCGACGGCATCGATGAAGGCCAAGTCACCGAACACGTCGAGAATCTGCACGAAGCCGCGCTGCTGTCCATGCTCGCCGCGTTGACCGAACGCGGTGCGTTCGAGCAGCCACAGGACGCCGACGGCGTGCTGGAAGCGTCGAGGATCCACGAGCAGCACCACTGGCTGGTGCGGCGCTGGCTCGTTCTCCTCACCGACGCCGGAAAACTCGCCTTCGACGGCCGCTACACCCGGGTCGCCGACGCCACTCCGGACCTGGTCGCCGAAGCCTGGCGGCGGGTCGAGCGGGGGCTCGCGACCACTGAATTCGTGCGTTACCACGAACTCCACGTCGAGCACATCCACGCCCTGCTGGACGGCGACCAGAACCCGTTCGAGCTCCTGTTCCCCGAGGGACGGCTGGACACCGCGCGGGCCATCTACCGCGACGACACGATCACCCGCTACCTCAACCACGGCGCCGCCGCGCTGCTGAACCGGCTCGCGGCGGCGGGCGACCGGCCGTTGCGGGTGCTGGAGGTGGGCGCGGGCACCGGCGCGACGACGTCGGCGGTCCTGCCGATGCTCGAAGGTTTCGACGTCGACTACCTCTTCACCGATCTCACGCCGTTCTTCCTCACTCCCGCCTGCGAGGAGTTCCCTCGCGCCCGCTTCGGCCTGTTCGACCTCGACCAGGACTTCCGGCCGCAGGGCTACGCACCGAACTCGTTCGACGTCGTCCTCTGTGCGGGAGTGCTGAACAGCACGCGAGACCCGAGCGCCGCCATCGCCGCGGCGACCGAACTGCTGGCACCCGGCGGCTGGCTCGTGTTCACCGAACCGACCGCGGAACATCCGCATATCCTGCTGACCCAGGGTTTCATGATGGAACCCGTAGGCGGTGACCACCGGACCGGCGCGACCCCGCTTCTGTCCACTGAGGACTGGCTCGGCCTGGTCGACGCCGGCGTCGTCCTCCCCGCCGACGGCCATCCCCAAGCGGCGCAGGGGATGCGGCTGTTCGCGACCCGGGTCAAGACCGACCGGCGCCACGTCACCGCGGACGGTCTCACCGCGTTCCTCGCCGAACGCCTCCCCGCGCATATGGTCCCCGCGCACGTCCAGGTCGTCGACGAACTGCCGCTCACCGGGAACGGCAAGGTCGATCGCAAAACCCTGGCGGGCTGGCGGCCGTCCGTCGCCGACGACGACCTCGCCGCCGAGGACGGCCCGCCGGACGAACTGGAGGGCAGACTCACCGCGTTGTGGGCGGGAGCGCTCGGCCTGCCGCGGATCGGCCGCGACGACAACTTCTACGACCGCGGCGCCGATTCGCTCGTCCTCGCCCGGGTCGCGGGGCGGCTGCGCGAAGAGATCCCGGAGGCCGGTCCGTTCACCTACGACACGCTGCTGCGTCAAATGCTCAACGAGCCGACGGTTTCCGCACTGGCCGGAGCCTTGCGCGCACAACCGCTGTCCACCCCGGTGGAGGACCACGACAAGCAGGGCAACGCGCTCCTGGTTTCCTTCGGTGGCGGGGAGGAAGGTCCGGCGCGAGTGTTGTTCCACGCGGCGCTCGGCACCCTCGACTACTTCCAGTCACTCGGGAAGGCCTTGGCGGCGCAGGAACTCGGGCCGGTGATCGGCGTCGCCGTCGCCGACCAGGAGGCCTACTGCGAGATCGACCCGAAACGGCTGATCGGCCGGGTCGCCGACGACTACGCCGACCGCCTGCTCGCCGCCGGGCACACCCGGTTCCAGCTGATCGGCTACTGCCTCGGCGGGCTGCTCGCCACCGAGGTCGCCCGGCGGCTGCTGGAACGCGGCGTGCCGGTCGACGACCTCACCCTCGTCGACAGCATCCCGATGTTCCTGGAGACCGGGGAAGAGCTGGCCTTCGAGGCGATCTTCGTGCCGAACCTCAACCTCGATCCGGTCGCCGCCGTCTTCGGCTCCGAAGTGGACAGTGCGGACGTCTACCGGGCGATCGAGAAACTCATGACCGACCACGACCGGAACGTCCCCGCCGGGGCGATGGGCGCGCTGACGGGCGACCCCGGCCTGGAAGCGGTCGCGGCCGCCGTCCGACGGCGGCACGAAGTGGACCAGGAGACCCGGCTCGCGCAGTACGCCGAAGCGGCCTCGAAGCAGGCCGGGATCCCGGTCGACCCCGAACTGGTCCCCGCGCTGTTCCGGGTCTGCCGTCACAGCATGCGCGCGGCCCGGTACGACCCCGAGCCGTACGTCGGCGACATGACCTTCCTGCGGGCGAGCGAACAGCAGTCGTTCGGCGTCACCGCCGGGGTCGGGCATCTCGCGGCGCCGTTCTGGGAGCGGACCTGCCTCGGCGAGTTCACCGTGGTCGACGTCCCCGGCAACCACTTCAGCGTCATCGAACCGCCGAACGTCGACGTCGTCGTCGCCCACCTCGGTGCCGCCCTCACCCCGGGAGTGACCGCGTGACCCCACTGAAGGAACTGCGCGAACCCGTCGCCGGGTTGACCCGGCTCGGCGTGATCGTCGGCGCCGCCGGGTCACTGACCACCCTCGTCCCGTTCGCCGGGCTCGCCGAGTTCGGGCGAGTGCTGCTGGAGGACGGCCCGCTCGACACCGGCAGGCTCACCACGGTCGCGGTCGTCATCGTGGCCGCGCTGATCACGGGGGCCCTGCTGAACATGCTCGCGCTGGGGCTGACCCATGTCGCGGACGCGCGGCTACAGGCGATCCTGCGCCGCCGCATGGTGGACCGGCTCGGCGCGGTCCCGCTCGGCTGGTACACCGATGTCACGTCGGGCCGGGTACGCAAGGCCGCGCAGGACGACGTCGAGGAAATGCACCACCTCCTGGCGCATCACGACGTCGAGACGACCGGCGCGATCGTGCTGCCGCTCGGCGGGATCGCGTACCTCGCCTGGCTGGACTGGCGGCTCGCGCTCCTGGCGATCGTCACCTTGCCCATCTACCTGTTCGCCTATGTCTCGATGATGCGCGGGTTCGCCGACAAGATGCGGCAACTCGACTCGGGATTCGCGAAGGTGAGCGCCGCGATCGTCGAGTTCGTGCACGGGATCACCGTGGTCAAGGCGTTCGGCCAGGCGGGACGGGCGCACCGCGGCTACCGGCAGGCCGTCGTGGACTACGGCGAGCGGTACGCCGGCTGGGTCCGGCCGATCCTCAAACTCGAAGCGCTGACGTCGCTGGCCCTTTCCGCGCCGGTGATCGCGCTGGTGAGCCTGGCCGGCGGGACCTGGTTCGTCTCCCAGGGCTGGGTGAGCCCGGTCGACGTCCTCGCCGAAGTGCTGGTGGCGATGATCATCCCGTCCACCTTGCTCACCCTCAACAGCGGATTCACCGCGCAGCGCAAGGCGGAGGCCGCCGCGGAACGGATCACGGCGCTGCTGGCCACCCCGGTGCTGCCGGTCGCGGCGGAACCCGAGGAGCCGCAGGGGCATCTGGTCGAGTTCGACCGCGTTTCGTTCGGCTACGACGAGGGCGGGACCGTGCTGGCCGACGTCAGCCTGGTCTGCCGTCCCGGCACGGTGACCGCGCTGGTCGGCAGTTCGGGAGCGGGGAAGTCGACGCTGGCGAAACTGGTGCCCCGGTTCTACGACGTCACCGGCGGAGCGGTGAAGCTCGGCGGGGTCGACGTCCGGCGGATCGCGCCGGAGGTGCTGTACCGCAAGGTCGGATTCGTGCTGCAGGACGTCCAGCTGCTGCACGGCACCGTCGCCGACAACCTGCGCCTCGGCCGTCCACAAGCGACGGACGCCGAAGTCGAAGCCGCCGCGGACGCCGCGCGGATCCACGACCGGATCCTCGCGCTGCCAAGGGGTTACGAGTCGGTCGTCGGGGAGGACGCGGTCTTCTCCGGTGGCGAGGCACAGCGGATCTCGATCGCGCGCGCCCTGCTCGCCGACACCCCGGTGCTCGTCCTCGACGAGGCGACCGCCTACGCCGACGCGGAATCCGAAGCACGGATCCAGCAGGCGCTGTCCACCCTCGCCCGCGGCCGCACGGTACTGGTGATCGCGCACCGGCTGGCCACCATCGCCGGAGCCGACCGGATCGCGGTGCTCGACGGCGGGAAGATCGCCGAATCCGGCACCCACGAAGAACTACTGGCCGAAGACGGGCGCTACGCCCGCATGTGGCACGCGCACGCCGGTGCCGAGGAGGGCGTCCGATGATCAGGGATCTGCTGGCGATCATGGGGCCCGAACACCGCCGATCGCTCCGTGTCTATTTCGTGTGGCTGGCCGGATACGCCGTGCTGCAAGGGCTCGCGATGGCGTCGCTCGTCCCGGTGCTGCGGGCGCTGCTGGGTGGGACACCCGGTGACGCGTGGAGCCCGCTGCTGGTGACCGCGGTGATCGTCGTCCTCGCCTGCGTCGCGCACTACCAGCAGGCGATGAAGGGATTCGCGCTGTCGCTGGTCACGCTGACCAGCCTGCACACCCGGCTCGGCGACCACGTCGCGAGCCTTCCGCTCGGCTGGTTCTCCTCGGAGAAGGTCGGCAGGCTTTCCCGCAGTGCCACCGGCGGCACGCTGATGGTCACCAGCGTCACCGCGCATCTGCTCACCCCCGTCGCCACCGGGACCCTCACGCCGGCGACCGTCGCGATCACGATGTTCTTCTTCGACTGGCGCCTGGCCGTGGCCACGGTCCTGTGCGCGCCGGTGCTGTACCTCGTCCATCGCTGGGCGGCGTCCTCGGTCGGCCGGTCCGAGGAGCGGACCGACGCGGCGAGCAGCGTGGCCAGCAGCCGGGTCGTGGAATTCGCCCGCACCCAGCAGGCGTTGCGGGCCTTCGGCCGGACGACCGACGGCTACGCGCCGCTCGACGACGCCATCGAAACACAGCGCAAGGAATGGGGCGGCATGCTCGCCAGGACCGCGCCCCGGCTGCTCGCGAGCGGTCTCGCCGCGCAACTGGCGTTCGCCGCGTTGATCGCGGTCGGGGTCTCGCTCGCCGCGAGCGGGTCCATCGATCCGGTGGTGCTGGTGGCGCTGCTCGCGCTCGCGGCGAGGTTCACCGGCCCGCTCGGCGAACTGGCCGGGCAGAGCGGGATGCTGCGCATGGCGGCCAACGACCTGCGCCGCCTCGCCGCGATCTTCGACGAGAAACCGTTGGCGGAACCGGCCGAATCGAAGCCGGGACCGGTACCCGGTGAGATCGCGCTGGACGGGGTCACTTTCGGCTACCGGCCGGGCGAACCGGTACTGCGCGACGTGTCGCTGCGGATCCCGCCGGGCACGATGACCGCGATCGTCGGCGCCTCCGGTTCGGGCAAGACCACCATCACGCGACTGGTCATGCGGTTCTTCGACGTCGACGAAGGCGTGGTCTCGGTCGGCGGCGCGGACGTCCGCGATCTGTCCACTGTGGATCTCATGGCGCAGCTGTCGGTGGTGATGCAGGACGTCTACCTCTTCGACGACACCCTGGAGGCCAACATCCGGCTCGGCAGGCCGGACGCTTCCGACGAGGACGTGCGCGAGGCGGCGAGGCTGGCCGGGGTCGACGAGATCGTCGAACGGCTGCCCGGCGGCTGGCAGAGCAAGGTCGGCGAGGGCGGCACCTCGTTGTCCGGTGGTGAGCGCCAGCGGGTCTCGATCGCCAGGGCACTGCTCAAGGCCGCGCCGATCGTGCTGCTCGACGAGGCGACCGCGGCGCTCGACCCGGAGAACGAGCGGTTCGTCCAGAACGCGCTGCGGTCGCTGAAGGACCGGTCGACGTTGCTGGTCATCGCGCACAAGCTGCCCACGGTGATGGCGGCCGACCAGATCCTCGTGCTCGACGGGGGAGAGATCGCCGAATCCGGGACACATGAAGAACTGCTGGCGGCGGGCGGCCGGTACCTGGATTTCTGGCGGGAACGCCGGGAAGCGCGGGGCTGGCGTCTGGTGGGTGGCGCGTGATCGGGGTCCTGGGGGCGACCGGCGACGTCGGCCGTCACGCGGCCGGCTTCCTGGAGCGGCTCGGGATCGGCCCGGTGCGCGCGGGCGGCTCCGCCGTCGCGGACTTCCGGGACCCGGCCTCGCTGGATCGGTTCGCCGCCGGCTGCGAGGTGCTGGTCAACTGCGCCGGACCCGCGCACGCCGTGGGGGACAGGGTCGCCGAAGCCGCCCGCCGGGCGGGGGCGCACTACGTCGACGCGTCCGGGGACGACCCCGTGGAAGTCCATAATGGACGGACGGCGTTACTGTCCGCCGGTCTCCAGCCCGGGCTCACCGCGATCCTGCCCCGGTGGCTGGCCCGTGACGCCGAAGTCCACGACCTCAAGGTCTGGCTCGGCGTGTCGGATCTGTTCAGCCGCTGCGCCGCCGAGGACTACCTGCACGCGGCCGCCGCCGGTCACGGCGAGGCGCTGGCTGCCTGGCGGGGCGGACGGCGTTCGAAGGCGTCGACCCGCGAGTCCGGGGTCACGCTCCCGTTCTTCCCGGAGCCGGTGAACCTGTTGCCGTACCTCACGCCCGAGTCCGAACGGCTCGCGCGAGCGCTCCGGATCGCCCGTGGCGACTGGTACACGGTGCTGTCCGGCGAGCACGTCGGCCGGGCCTTCGACCGGGTCCACGGGCTCGGCCGCGAAGAAGCGGTGGCGGACCTGTGCCGGGCGAGCCGCCTCGACCTCGCCGGACGGGAGCCGCGGGTCGTGCTGATCGCCGAAGCCGACGGCCGCACCGCTGTGCTCCGCGCGAAGGGAAACGGCGCGGTGACCGGTGCCGTCGTCGCGCTGGCCGTGTCCGCGGTCGAACGCGGCGAAATCCCGCCAGGCTCCTATTTCGCGGGTGACGTCCTCAGTCCGAAGTCCCTTGTGGACGGTCTGACCGGCCTGGGCGTCGCCGACGTCGCCCTCTTCGACCGGCCGCTGAGCCGTCTCGTGCTGGAAGAGGAGGGTGTGCTGTGAACGGCGAAGACATCCCCAAGGCGTTGCGGGTGATCGAGGAGATCAGCCTGCGGGCGATGGCCGCCGCCCTGCCGTCGTGCGTTCCGGCGCCCCGGCACGAATGGCTCGCCGAACGATGGCGTGCGGCGTTGTCGGCCGAAGACGTCACCCCCGAAGCCGTCGAACCCGGCCCCGAGTTCGAGAAAGCCTATGCCGCGCTGGGTTTCCCACCCGCGATGGCCGCGCTCCACCGGGTCACGCTGGGAAGGCTGCGGGATCTGCTGGCCGACCGGGTGACGCTGCCGGACCTGTTCGGCGCCGCGGAGCTCGCCGCCTACCAGGACAACGTGTTCACCCGGTTCCTCAACGCGGCCGCCGCGCATGTACTCGGCGGCACCCGTGACGTCCTCGAGATCGGCGGCGGCGAAGGTCTCGCGACCGCGACGATTCTTCCCGCCGTGACGGGGAAGTACCTGTTCACCGACGTGTCCCGCGTCTTCACCGTCGCCGCGGCCGAGCGCTACCGCGACCGCGAAGGGTTCGTCACCGCGGTGCTCGACATGGACCAGGACTTCGGCGAGCAGGGGATCACGGCCGCGGCCGCGGTGTTCGCTGGGAACGCGGTGCACAACGCCGCGCATCTCGGCCGGACCCTGCGGCGGATCCGCGGCCTGCTCGAACCCGGCGGAAAGCTGGTGTTCACCGAGTCCAGCCACGAGAACCACGCCCTCCTGACGTCCATGGCCTTCCTGCTTTCCGCTCCGGACGGGAAGGCGCGGCCAGGGACGGCGGATCGCCGGGCGGGCTCGCCGTTCCTCGACGAACCCGGCTGGCGGGCCGAACTCGCGGCGGCCGGGTTCACCCTGCGCTCGGTCCTGCCCGAACCGGACTCCCCGCTCGCGGTCGCGGGTCAACGCCTGTTCGTCGCCGTGGCCACCGACGAGATCCCGGCCGAGTGGAGTCCCGCGAAGGTGCTCGCGCACCTCGAACGGACGGGTGCCGAACACGCCGTGCTGCCCGCCTCGACGCTCCGGCGGCTCCCGGAGCATCCGGCCGCGCTGCTCGCGGATCTGCCGCGGCTGCGCCGGATCGAGAGCTCCGGATGGCTCACCGACGCGGAGACGGAAGCGGTGCGGGACGCGTTCGGTGTCGAGGTCGTCCGGCACACCGCGGTGGAGGCGCGGGTCGACGTCGCCGCGGCGGGAGCCGCCGCTGACCGGGCACTGGCGCACATCGACCTCCCCGCGGCGGTCGAGGCCGTCGAAGGGCTCGGGCGGACGGCGTTGCTGTCGATGGTCAACGTGCTCCGCCCGGTGCTGGGTCGTGCGGAGGACGACATCCTCGCCATCACCCCCGGGCATCGGCGGCTGCTCGAACGCTGGCTCGACGTCCTGAAGGCCGAGGGCCTGCTGACCGCCGACCACCGCCCCGTGCCGGATCCGGCCGAGTACTCGGACGAGGCGCTGGAGAAGGCCTGGCAACGGGCGCGGCGGGCTTGGCTGGACACGGTCGGATCGGCGGGCACCATCGACTACGCCATCGCCAACGCGCGGAAGCTGCCCGAGCTGCTGGCCGGCCGCGAGCAGGCGGTGAACCTCCTGTTCCCCCAGGGCCGGACCGACCTCGCCGCGGCGCTCTACCGCGAGAACGTGACCGGCCGCTACCAGCACCACGCGGTCAGCGCGCTGGCCGCCGGGATCGCCGCCGGACGGCGGGTGCGGATCCTCGAGGTCGGTGCGGGCACCGGCGCCACCACCGACCACGTGCTCCCGGCGCTGGCCGACGCCGAGTACCTGTACACCGACGTTTCGGCGTACTTCCTGGACCAGGCGAAAGAGCGGCTGGGCGGAGACCCACGTGTCCACTTCGGACGGTTCGACATCGATCTCCCGATCGCGGACCAGGGGTTTTCCCCGGAGTCGTTCGACCTCGTCATCGGCGGCGGAGTGCTCAACGCGGCGCAGGACACCGACGCGTCCGTCGCCCGGCTGACCGAACTCCTGGTCCCCGGCGGCTGGCTGCTGCTCACCGAACCGACCGTCGAAGAGTTCTGGATCCTGACGTCGCAGGCGTTCCTGATGGCCGACGCCGCCGACGACCGCGCCGGGAACCGCGCCAGCTTCCTGACGCTGCCGCAGTGGAACGCCGTCCTCGACCGCGCCGGCCTGCTCCGCGCGGACGGTCTGCCCGCCGCCGGTCACCCGCTCGAACCACTGGGCCATCGGGTGTTCGCCGCACGCAAGCCGGCCCCACCTCGCTGAAAGGACCGCCCTCATGGAAGGTTTCACCGGCTGGCCCGCGGAATTCGCCGACCGCTACCGCGCCAAGGGGTACTGGCAGGGCCGCCCGCTCGGCACGATCCTCACCGACGGCGCCGCGAAATGGCCGGACCGGGTCGCGCTGGTCGACGGCGACCGCGTGTGGACCTATCGGCAGTTGGCCGACTGGTCCGGCAGCGTGGCCGCCGGGCTTCAGGCCAGGGGAATCGGCCGGGGCGACCGGGTCCTGGTCCACCTGCCGAACCTCGCCGAGTTCGTGGCGCTGGTCTTCGGCCTGTTCCGGGTCGGGGCCGTCCCGGTGCTGGCTCTGCCCCCGCACCGGGAAACCGAGATCACGCACCTGGCCGAACTCTCCGAAGCGGTCGCGTATGTCGCGCCGGACGTCCACGGCGGCTTCGACCACCGCGAGCTCGCGCGGAAGCTGACCGGGGTCGAGCACGTGGTCATCGTCGGGGAGGCGCAGGAGTTCACGCCGTTCCGGGAGCTGGCCCAAGAGGCCACTGTGGACATTCCCGAGCCGGACCCCGGTGAGGTGGCGGTCCTGCTGCTCTCCGGCGGGACCACCGGGCTGCCGAAGCTGATCCCGCGGACCCACGACGACTACCACTACAACCTGCGGGCCAGTGCCGAAGCGGCCGGATTCGACGGCGAGACCCGATATCTCGCCGCGCTGCCCGCCGCCCACAACTTCGCCTTCGCCTGCCCCGGTGTGCTCGGCACGCTCTGGGCGGGAGGCACGGTCACGATGACGACGTCGGCCGACCCCGAGACGGCGTTCGGCCTGATCGAACGCGAGAAGATCACCGCCACCGCGCTGGTGCCGCCGCTGGTCCTGGTCTGGCTGGACGCGGCGGAAGAGAGCCACGCGGATCTGAGCAGCCTGCGGCTGGTGCAGGCGGGCGGCGCCCGGCTCAAGGACGAGGCCGCGCGCCGGGTCCGTCCTGGCCTGGGCTGCGCGCTCCAGCAGGTGTACGGGATGGCCGAAGGGCTGCTCAACTACACCGGTCTCGACGATCCCGACGAGCTGATCACCGGCACCCAGGGGCGTCCGCTCAGCCCGGACGACGAGGTCCTCGTGGTCGATCGGGACGGGAATCCGGTCGCCGACGGCGAGGTCGGGGAGTTGCTGGTCCGGGGGCCGTACACGATCCGCGGCTACTACCGGGCCGGGGAGCACAACAAGAAGTCGTTCACCGCGGACGGCTTCTATCGCTCCGGCGATCTCGTCCGGCGGTTGCCCGGCGGTGAACTCGTCGTCGAAGGACGCGGCAAGGACGTGATCAACCGCGGCGGCGACAAGGTCCCGGTCGAGGAGGTCGAAAACCTGCTGCTGACCCATCCCGGCGTGCACGACGTCGCGATCGTCGGCGTCCCCGACGAGGTGATGGGCGAACGCACCTGCGCCTTCGTGATCCCGAAAGGCCCACCGCCGACCAGGCGTGACCTCGTCGCACATCTCACCGGGCTCGGTGTGGCCGCGTTCAAGATCCCCGACAAGGTCCGCGTCGTGGAGTCCTTCCCGCGGACCGGTCTCGGCAAGGTCGATCGCGGCGCGCTCGGACCGGAGGTCCGCTCATGACGGTGTTCGAATATCCCTTCAACTCCTTCACCGGGCTCGAACTCGCGGACGGCTACGACGACGCCCGCCACCGTCCCGGTCTGACCAGGGTGAAGCTGCCGCTCGGCGAACCCGCCTGGCTGGTGACCCGGTACGAGGAGGCCAAACAGGTCCTCGCCGACCGTCGCTTCAGCCGGGCGGAGGCCCACCGGCGTGACGCGCCGCGTGCGCTGTCCCGGATCCCCGGCGGGATCGTGACCATGGACCCGCCGGAACTGACGCGGATCCGCGGGCTGGCGGTGAAGACCTTCACGCCCCAACGGGTCGAACGGCTGCGGCCGCATGTCCGGCGGCTGGCGAACGAGCTGATCGATTTGATGGTGGACGTCGGCGCGCCCGCCGATCTGGTCAAGGACTTCTCCCTGCCCATCCCGATTTCGGTGATCTGCGAGATGCTCGGAGTGCCTTCGCGCGACCACGAACGGTTCCGGCTGTGGAACGACGCGCTCCTCGCCACCGACCTCGCACCGGAGGAGGTGCAACGCAACCTCGGTGAGCTGGCAGGCTATTTCTCGCGGCTCATCGCGGCGCGCCGGGACGAGCCGGCCGAGGACCTGATCTCGGCTCTGGTCGAGGCGTGCGACGCCGACGACGAACTGTCCGAAAAGGACCTCGTACTCCTTTGCGTCGCGCTGCTCGTCGCCGGGTACGAGGCGACGGCGTCGCAGATCCCGAACTTCCTCCATGTCCTGCTCCGGAATCCGGCGCAGCTCGCGCGTCTGCGCGCCGAACCGCAGCTGATCCCGAACGCGGTGGAGGAGCTGCTGAGGTTCGTGCCGCTGGCGTCGAGCGCCATGTTCGCGCACTACCCGTCCGAGGATGTCGAAGTCGGGGAAACGCTGGTACGCCGGGGAGAACCGGTGCTCGTGTCGATCGGATCGGCCAACCGGGACGCCACGCGGTTCGGAGAACCGGAAGCGCTCGACCTGGATCGGAACGCCCAGGGTCATCTGGCGTTCGGCTACGGGATCCACCACTGCGTCGGCGCGCCGCTCGGCCGCGTCGAACTGCAGGAAGCCCTGCGGGCCCTGCTGACCCGGCTGCCCGGGCTCCGGCAGGCCGGCGAGATCGAATGGAAGACCGCGACGTTCTTCCGCGGGCCGCTGAGCATGCTCGTCACCTGGTGAGAAAGGACTTCTCCTTGTCTGTCGAAGATCTGCACGGGCATGTCGCCGAACTGCTCGAACTGGACGAGATCGGCGCCGACGACAATCTGATCGAGCTGGGCATGGACTCGATCACGATGATGCGGCTGGCCGGAAACTGGCGGAAGGCCGGGGCGAACGTCAAGTTCGCCGATCTGGTGACCACGCCGACCCTCTCGGCGTGGGAGAAACTCCTCGCCGACGGGACTCCCGAACCCGAACCGGCACCGCAGTCCACAGTGGACGAGTCGGGTACCTTCCCGCTCGCGCTGATGCAGCACGCCTACTGGGTCGGCCGCGAACCGGGGCAGCGGCTCGGCGGTGTGGCGGCGCACTTCTACCACGAGTTCGACGGCGTCGGCGTCCGGCCGGAGCGACTGGAACCGGCGGTGCGCGCCGTGCTCGCGAGGCACGGGATGCTGCGCGTGGTGATCAACGACGACGGCACCCAGCGCATCGCCGAGCCGGGCGGGTGGCCGGGGTTGCGGGTCCACGACTTCCGCGAGGCCGCAGACCTGTCCGGTTCGGACGCTCTGCGGGATCGGCTTTCCCACCGTCAGATGGACATCGGCGCGGGCGAGGTCTTCGACGTCCAGCTGTCGCTGCTTCCCGGCGGGCGCACTCGGACGCACGTCAACCTCGACATGGTCGCGGCCGACGCGCTGAGCCTGCGGGTCCTGCTGGCCGATCTGGCCCGGGCCTACCAGGGTGAACCGTTGCCGCCGCTGGACTACAGCTATCCGCGCTATCTGGCCGAACGCCGCCGGGCCGGAGCCGGGGCGGCGTACTGGCAGGACCGGCTGGCGAGTCTGCCGGGCGCCCCGCGGTTGCCGGTCGCCGGGCAACTCGGCGAGGCCGCCCGGGTGACCCGGCACCACCGGAAGCTCACCGCGGACGACGTCCGGACGCTGGAGAACGGCGCTCGCCGTCACGGCCTGACCACCGCGATGGCGTTGGCCGCGGTCTTCGCCGAGACACTGACCGCGTGGAGCGCCGAGCCCGCGTTCCTGCTCAACCTGCCGCTGTTCGACCGCGATCCGCTGCACGCGGACGTCGACGCCCTCGTCGGCGACTTCACGTCGTCGGTCCTGCTCGAATGGGACGGGAGCGTTCCGGGCACCTTCGCCGAACGCGCGCGGCGCCTGCAGGACCGGTTCCACACCGATGTCGCCTACACCGGGTACTCGGGCGTCGAGGTGCTGCGCGACCTCTCCCGCGCGCACGGGGAACAGATGCTGGCGCCGGTGGTCTACACGAGCGCGCTCGGACTGGGGGAGTTGTTCTCCCGCGAGGTCCGCGAGTGTTTCGGCGACGCCGTCTGGATCATCTCGCAGGGCCCGCAGGTCTGGTTGGACGCGCAGGTCACCGAACTCGACGGTGGGCTGCTGATGAACTGGGACGTTCGCGAGGACGCGTTCGTCCCCGGGGTGCCCCAAGCGATGTTCGCCGCCTACGGCCGGTTGCTCGACCGGCTGCTCGCCGGTTCCGAGGCCTGGTCGGAGCCGGTGCCGCCGTTGCTGCCGCGGTCCCAGACCGAGGTACGCGCGGTCGCCAACGACACCGCGGTCCACCGGCCTCCGCACGCGCTGCACGAGCCGTTCTTCTCGCTGGCCGAAGCGAATCCCGAGGCGACAGCGGTGCTCTGGGAGATCGACGGCGTCCTGAGTTACGGCGAGCTCGCGGCGCGGGCGCTGAAGGTCGCGGGATATCTGCGCTCGCGGGGCGTCGAGTCCGGCGACCTCGTGGCGGTGTCCCTGCCCAAGGGGCCGGAGCAGGTCGTCGCGGTGCTCGGGGTGCTCGCCGCGGGCTGCGCCTACGTGCCGATCGGCGTCGACCAACCGCCCGCGCGCCGCGAACGCATCCTCTCGTCGGCGGGTGTCCGGTTCGTGCTGGACACGCTCCCGCCGTCCGGGGACCCCTTGGCGAGGCCCGAGTTCGGCGCGGGACTCGCGTACGTCATCTACACCTCCGGTTCGACCGGGGAACCCAAGGGCGTCGAGATCTCGCACGGCGCCGCCGCGAACACGGTCGACGACCTCAACGCCCGCTTCGGAATCGGCGCGGAAGACCGGACGCTGGCGTTGTCCGCGCTGGAATTCGACCTCTCCGTGTACGACATCTTCGGCCCGCTGTCGGTGGGTGGCGCGGTGATCTGCCCGCGGGACACCGGGCGCCGGGACGCGACCGTGTGGGCGGACCTGGCCGGCCGGCACCACGCGACCGTGCTCAACTGCGTTCCCGCGCTGCTGGACATGCTGATGCTGGTGACCGACGAACTGCCGCTGCGCGTGGTGCTGCTCGGCGGGGACCGCGTCACCACGGACCTTCCCGGCAGGCTCGCCGCCCGCGCACCGGGCTGCCGGTTCGCCGGCCTCGGCGGCACGACGGAGACCGCGATCCACTCGACGGTCTTCGAAGTCGCCACCGTGGATCCACAATGGACTTGTGTGCCGTACGGGACACCGCTGGGCAACGTCGTCTGCCGCGTGGTGGACGGCCTTGGCCGGGACCGGCCGGACTGGGTCCCCGGTGAGTTGTGGATCGGCGGCGCAGGCGTCGCCCTCGGCTACCGCGGCGATCTCGAGCGGACGGCGGACCGGTTCGTCGAAGTCGACGGCACGCGTTGGTATCGCACGGGCGACCTCGCCCGGTACCTGCCGGACGGCACGCTGGACTTCCTCGGCCGGGCGGATCACCAGGTCAAGCTTCGTGGGCACCGGATCGAACCGGGGGAGATCGAAGCCGCGGCGACCGAACATCCGGAGGTCTCCCAAGCCGTCGCGGTGGTGACCGAGGACCGGCGGCTGGCCGTCGCCCTGGTCGGTTCGGCGGAAGGGCTCACGGACTTCCTCGCACAACGGCTGCCCGCGCCGATGATGCCCGACGTCGTCGTCGCGCTGGACGCGCTACCGCTGACGGCCAACGGGAAAATCGACCGCGCCGCTCTGCGCCGGACGCTGACGGGCCACCGTGACGAGCGAGTCGTCACGGCTCCGGAGGGGGAGGTCGAACACCTGGTCGCCGCCGCGTGGGCCGAGATCCTGCGGGTGCCCGAGGTCGGCCGCGAGCACGACTTCTTCGCGCTGGGCGGGGATTCGCTGCTGGCCACCCGCCTGATCGGCAGGCTCCGGTCCGACGGTCTGACCGGTGTCTCGCTGAGCGCGCTGTTCGGCGCCCCGACGCTGGCGGCGTTCGCGGCCGCGCTCGAACTCGACCAGTCCATTGTGGATTCCGGGGTGCTGGTGGCCGACCCGGAGAACCGGCACGAGCCGTTCCCGCCGACGCCGGTGCAACGCGCGTACTGGCTCGGCCGGGACAGCGGGTTCACGCTCGGCGGGACCGGCTGTCACTTCTATCGCGAGTACGACGTCGAAGCCCTCGACGTGTCGCGGTTGGAAGTCGCGCTGAACAAGCTGATCCGGCGGCACGAGATGCTGCGGGCGGTCTTCGACGAGCAGGGCGACCAGCGGATCCTGCCGGAAGTGCCTTGGCTTCCGGTGGAGGTGACCGACGAGACCCCCGAAACACTGCGGGAGTCCATGTCGCACCAGGTGTTCGACCCGTCGTCCTGGCCGCTCTTCTCGCTTCGCGGGGTGCGGCAGGGCACCCGGACGCGGCTCGCGGTCGGTATGGACAACCTGGTGCTCGACGCGTTGAGCATCCTCACCTTCTACGCCGAACTCGCCGCCCTGTACGAGAACCCGGACGCCGAGCTGCCGCCGGTGGAGGTCTCGTTCCGCGACTACGTGCTCTCCACCCCGCCGCCGTCGGAGGAGGCGGAAAGGTACTGGAGTGAGCAGCTGCCGACCTTGCCGCCCGCGCCACAGTTGCCGCTCGCCAAGGAACCGGCCGAGGTCGGTGTCCCCCGCTTCAGCCGCCGTGCCGCCGTCATCGAGGCCGCCCGGTGGACGAGGATCACCGATCTGGCTCGTGAGCACGGGGTGACCCCGTCGGCGGTGCTGCTCAGCGCGTTCTCCGAGGTGATCGGCCGATGGAGCGCCAGCCCCGACCTCACCCTGAACCTCACGCTGTTCGACCGCCGGGAGGTGCATCCGGATATCGGCCGGGTGATGGGCGATTTCACGTCGCTGCTGCTCGTCGGCTACCGGCCCCGGCCCGGCGACGGCTGGCTGGATCGCGTCCGCCGTGCGCAGGAGGAGTTGTGGGCGGCGCTGGACCACCGCGACGTTTCGGCCGTGCATCTGCGCCGGGAACTCGCGAGGGCGTCGGGCGATCCCGAGGTCGTCATGCCGGTGGTGTTCACCAGCGCACTCGGCTTCGCCTCGGCCGACGGCGACGGTTTGTTCGCCGAGCAGGTCTGGGGTGTCTCGCAGACGCCGCAGGTGTGGCTCGACCACCAGGTCACCGAGGTCGACGGCGGGATCGCGATCAACTGGGACGCCGTCGACGACTTGTTCCCGCCGGGACTGCTCGACGCGATGTTCGAGGCGTACCTCAAGCTGGTCGACCTGGTGGCGACCGAGGATTGGCGTGCCCCGGTGGCCGATCTGCTGCCCGCCGCGCAGGCGTCCGTCCGGGCGGAGGTCAACGCCACCGAAGGCCCGCTGCCGGAGCGCGCCCTGCACGCCGACTTCTTCCGGCTGGCCGCGGCGGACCCCGGCAGGGTCGCCGTCGTGGGCAGCATGACGTACGGCGAACTCGCCGAGCGGTCGCTGCGGATGGCGTCCGCGTTGATCGCCCAGGGAGCGGAACCCGGCGACCGGATCGCGGTCGTCCTGCCGAAGGGGCCGGACCAGGTGGTCGCCGTGCTCGGGGTGCTCGCCGCGGGCTGCGCGTACGTGCCGATCGGCGTCGACCAGCCGGCCGCGAGGCGTAACCGCATCCTGAAACTGGCCGGTGCCCGGCTGGCGATCACCGATGACACGTCCCGGGCAGGTACCGCCGTCGCCGTCCTGCCGAGTACCGCGATGTCCTGCTCTCCGCTTCCCGCCGCGGTGAATCCCGATCCCGACGAGCTGGCGTACGTGATCTTCACGTCCGGCTCGACCGGCGAGCCGAAGGGCGTCGAAATCACCCATCGGGCGGCGATGAACACCATCGACGACATCAACGCACGGTTCGAGGTCGGCCCGGACGACCGGGTGCTCGCGGTGTCCGCGCTGGACTTCGACCTCTCGGTGTACGACATCTTCGGCCTGCTGTCGGCCGGCGGCGCTCTCGTCACGATCGACGAGGACGACCGCCGTGACGCACGGCGCTGGCAGGAACTGGTGACCCGGCACGGGGTGACGATCTGGAACACCGTGCCCGCGCTCCTGGACATGTTGCTGGTCGTGGCTCCTTCCGTGCCTTCGCTTCGGCTCGTGCTCGTCTCCGGTGACTGGGTCGGCCTCGACCTCCCCGAGCGGGCAGGTGACCTCCGGTTCGTCGCGCTCGGCGGGGCGACCGAGGCGTCGATCTGGTCGAACTTCACCGAGGTGACCGGGTTGGACCTGGCGTGGCGCTCCATCCCGTACGGGAAACCGTTGCGCAATCAGGCCTTCCGGGTGGTCGACGACCTCGGCCGGGACTGCCCGGACTGGGTGCCCGGCGAGTTGTGGATTGGCGGCGCCGGGGTCGCCCGCGGCTACCGCGGCGCTCCGGACCTGACCGCCGACCGGTTCGTCGAGTTCGACGGCGGACGCTGGTACCGGACCGGTGACCTCGGGCGGTACTGGCCGGACGGCACCCTGGAGTTCCTGGGACGGCGGGACCAGCAGGTGAAGATCCGCGGCTACCGGATCGAGCTGGGTGAGGTCGAGGTGGCGCTGCTCGAGGCCCCGCACGTCACGCAGGCCGCCGCCGCCGTCCACGGCACGGGAGCGGACCGGCGGCTGGTCGCGGTGATCACCGGAGCGTCCGATGTGGACAGTACGCTCACCGACGTCGCGACCAGGCTTCCCGCGCACATGGTCCCGGAGCGGCTCGTGACCGTGGACCGGATCCCGTTGAGCGCCAACGGGAAGCTCGACCGGGTGGCGGTCGCCGCGCTGGCGGCCCCGGCACGCGTCGAGGTCATGGAGCCACCGCGGGGGGAGTGGGAGCTCGCGGTGGCCGCGCTGTGGCGGGAACTGCTGGCGGTGGAGACCGTCGGACGGCGGCAGAACTTCTTCACCCTCGGCGGGGACAGCCTGCGCGCGACCCGGATGCTGGAAACGGTGCGCAAGCGGTACGACGTCGTCCTGCCGCTGCGGACGTTGTTCACCGCTCCGACGGTGGAGGGTGTCGCACGGCAGCTGGCCGCTCTGGCACCCGAAGCTTCCGAGGAAGGGAGCCTCTGAAGCCACACCGGTGAATTACTGCCGCTGGACTGGCACTCCTCGGCGGACTTTGACCAGGGAATCAGCTGGATCCACGACACCGTGATCCGGGTCACCGGAGCCGGGTTGATCGGTCAGAACTGCGCCAAGAGACCGTCCGGAACGCCCTTCCGAAGGACCGCGCCCACGACCGGCGGCGCTACGTCATCGACGTACTCGACGTCGTAGAGCTGAGGGGCCCCTGGCCACTTGCGTGACCAGGGGTTTCCCTCTGGCGGCGTGCCCCCGGCAGGACTTGAACCTGCGACCTAGAGATTAGAAGGCTCTTGCTCTATCCAGCTGAGCTACGAGGGCCGACGTCGGCGACGTTGGGTGTCGCCCAGCATCGGCAGCTTAGCCGTCGCCAACCTGTCGATCGTTCGACACCGCCAGATCGTTTCAGGTCGAGCCCACCCTTTTTTGGAACGCCCGTGAGCGCGTCACGACGCGGGGTGACGCGCTCACGGGCCGGGGCCGCTTCGGGGGAGCGGCCCCTGGGTTCGCGCAGGTCGCGAGTCGACTCTTTCGCGAGCGACCGGCGCGAACCGCCGGGGTGGTCAGTCCCAGATCTTGAGGGCGCGGATCACGAACGGTCCCTGGGGCACGTAGGTGCCGCCACCCGGATAGGTGATGAAATCTCCCTCTGTGGTGCATTCCTCGCTCTGGTAAATCGTCACGTCCCGGCTCAGCCGGTTGACGAACGAATGCCCGTCGAAGCCTTCGGGTAAGGGAATGCATTCGTCGGGATTGGAGGTGCGCAGGTCGAATTTGTGCACCGCGCCGCCGTACGAATCTTCGCCCCAGACGCAGAACTCGCCCTTCTGGCAGGCGGGTTCGGGCGGCGCCGTGGTGGCGCTCGCGACTCCGGTGCTGGTCAGCAGGCCGAACACGGCCAGCAGGAGCACGTGCGGGAGGCGGGCGCGCAGGTTCGTCAAACGTCGTTGCATGGTGGTTCTCCCCCGTGAATCGGCGGCTCGACCGCCGTCGGTGAATGTGTGATTCCACGATGGCGCGCGGGGAAGGGTTTGTCTGCCCGCATTTCTACTTCTGTGGATAAGTAGTAGTGCGCCGCTCGATCGGGGCGAGTTGTCCACATATCGCCGGGGCCGCCTTGCGCGTGCCGAAAGCGGGTGCTACGCGGGCGCGGTGGAGTCCCGGACGACCAGTTCGGCGGGTACCTCGGCCGGCGCGGGGACCTTCTCCCCGCGCAGCAGGCCCAGCACCAGTTCGCCGGCCGCCCGTCCCTTGGCGGAGAGGTCCTGCCGGACCGTCGTCAGCGGTGGTTCGGACCACCGGGCGGGCGGGACGTCGTCGTAGCCCACGACCGAAAGGTCGCCCGGGACCGACAGGCCGAGCTGCCTGGCGGCCGAAATCGCCGCCAGTGCCAGGAGATCCGACATGCACAGCAGCGCCGTCGGCCGTGGTCGCCGGTCCAGCAGGCCGAAAGCGCTCGGGAGGGCTCCTTCGACCGACAGCCCGGACGCCTCCCAGATCGGCACGTCCGCCGCCGGGATCCCCGCCTCGGCCAGCGTCTCCAGGTAGCCGGCCATCCGTTCGCGGTTGTCGTGGAACCGGCTGTTCCCGGCCTCGGCCACGCTCAGTTCGCCCCCGCGCGGCGCCGAGAGGCACTGCGCCGAGAAGATCCCGATCCGGCGGTGCCCGAGCTCCACCAGATGCCGGGCGGCGGCGGCCGCGCCGGCCCGGTCCGCGACGCCGATCCTCGCCGAACCGCGGATATGGGGCTGGTCGATGACCACCAGCGGCAGGCCCCGGTCCCGGACCGCGGTCAGCGCCGGCGCGCCGTCGGCCAGCGAATACGCCACCGCGATGTCGGCCTGCGCGGTCAGGATCCGCTCCGCGCGCGGCCCGCCGCTCTCGCCGTCGCCGGGAAGCAGCAGCAGGGCGTGGCCCTCGGGATCGACGACGGTCGAGAGCGCGTCGAGGGTGACCGACAGCGCGGGATCCGAGAACGCCGTCGAAAGGTTCGTGTCGAGCAGGACGGCGATCGCGCCGGTGCGGCTGGTGGCGAGACTGCGGGCGGTCGGGTTCGGTCCCGCGTACCCGATCTTCTTTGCCGCGCGAAGCACCTCTTCCCGCAGCTGGGCGGACAGCTGATCGGGCCGGTTGTAGGCGTTGGAGACGGTCGCGCGCGACACTCCGACGGCGTCGGCGACATCGTCCAACGTCGGCCTTCGCCGTCGGGTGCTGGTCACCGCGGCAGTCTAGTCCCGGCAGGGGCCGGTGGACTTTCTGAAGCGCTTAAGTCATTCTGGGGGAAGGGGAATCGAAAGGAGACTGGGGTCTATGCGTGACCGTACGGCCGTTTTCGTCGTGTTCGCGCTCAACGGGGCCGCGCTCGGCTCCTGGGCGCCGCGGACACCGGCGTTGTCGGAAAGGGTGGACGCGTCTCCGGGGGTGTTCGGGCTGGCCCTGCTGGGCGCCAGCGTCGGCATGCTGATCGCGGCGTCGGTTTCGGGGCGGCTGATCGAGCGGTACGGCGCCCGCGCGGTGGTCGCGGGCAGCACGGTCGTCGCCTGCGCGGCGTTGCCGATGATCGGCTTCTCGACGTCGGTCGCCCTGCTCGCCGGGGCGTTGTTCGTCCTCGGGGCGAGCGTCGGCGCGCTCGACGTGGCGATGAACGTCGCCGGAGTCGAGGTGGAGCGCGGGTCCGGACGCGCGATCATGCCGATCTTGCACGCCGGATTCAGCTTCGGCGCGCTGGCGGGCTCCGTCGCCGCCGGGTTCGCCGCGTCGCACCAGTGGTCGCCGGGGAGGCATCTGACGGTCGCCGCGCTGGCCGCCCTGGTGGTGCTCGCCTTCGTCATCGCCGCCGTGCCCGGCGCGCGGCCCGTGCACACCGAACCCGTCGAGAAGCCGCGAGTGGCGCCGATCAAACGTCCCGTCCTCTGGCTCCTCGCCGCCATCGCGCTGTTCTCGGCGATCGCGGAGGGGGCGAGTTCGGACTGGTCCGCCCTGCTGATGACGTCCGTGCACGGGGTCGGCGACGGCGCCGCCGCCTTCGCGTACTCGGGGTTCGCCCTGGCCATGGCGCTCGCCAGGCTCGCGGGCGCCTGGCTTCAGAACCGTTTCGGCGCGACACGCGCGCTGGCCGTGGGTGCCGGGATCGCCGCGGCGGGGCTCGTGCTCGCCGCGCTGGCCCACGTCCCGGTGTTCGGATTCGTCGGCTTCGCGCTGGCGGGGGCCGGGCTCGCCGCGGCCTTCCCGATCGCGTTGAGCCTCGCGGGCGCGTCCGGCAAACGCGCCGACGGAACCGGAGGTGAGCGCGAACTGGCCTTCGTCACGGCGATCGCCTACACCGGCTTCCTCGCGGGGCCACCGCTGATCGGCGGGATCGCGCAGGTGACGTCGCTTTCGGTGTCGTTCCTGTTCGTCGGGCTGACCGCCGCGCTGATCGTGCCGTCCGCGGTGGCGGCGGCGCGGGCGCGGAAACGGGAGGAGGTCGCCGAACCCGTCGCCCGTTGACATCCCGGTAAACTGAGATGAATGCGCTTCGGTCGCTGTTTCAGTGAGGCTAATCCGGGAGGGTGCTGATGCTCGGGGGTGGCGGAGGTATCCCGGCGCGACTGGTGCGGACCACGATGCCCTGGCTGGTCCTGGTCCCGGTGGCGTTCCGGCTGGCCATGCTGGTGCAGGCGCTGTGGGTGGCGGGCCTGGGGTCGTCGCTGCTGTGGACGTTCGTGGCGCTGCATCTGGTGCCCAACGTCGTCGCGGCCGTCTGGATCTTCCGCTGGTCCGCGGCCGGGGCGAGGCTGGTTCCGTTGGTGGACAGCGTGTTCGCCGTGCTCTTCGTCCTCGGGGCCGCGCCGTTCGCGCAGGACACCGCGATCACGTCGATCACCTGGACCCATCTGATGGGCACGGTGATGGTCTGGACCCTGCTGCGCGGCGCGACGGCCGGGGCGCTGGCCGTCGGCGCCGCGGTGCTGACACACACCCTGCTGGACCCGGCTTCCTCGCTCGGTCTCCTCCTCACGCTCGGAACCGCGCTGGTGGTGTCGCTCGCGGTCGCCGGCCTGGTCGGCGCGTCGATGCGGTTCGCGGTCGGGTTCGGGGAGCAGCAGGGCAGGGCGGCGGAACGCGAACGGCACCGCCGCGACGTCCACGACACCGTCCTGCAGGTGATGGAGTCGTTCGCGATCCCCGCGCCCGCCGACGAACTCGACCCGGCGGCCAGCCTCGACCGCGTCCGCCGGACCGCTCGCGCCCAGGCGATGCGCATCCGGATCAGCCTCGAACACGAATCCGCCGCAGGGATCGGGCTGCACCAGCGCCTGCGGCTGCTCGCCGCCGAGATGGCCGCGGAGGGCCTGCGCGTCGAGGTCGTCGTTCAGGACGACGCCGCGCCGGAGCTTTCGGAGGAGGCTTCCCTGGCGCTGCACGACTCCGCCAGGGAAGCCCTGCGCAACGTGGTGAAGCACTCCGGGACCAGGCGCGCCGTCGTGAGCATCGAAGAGATCGGTGGCGGAGTCTCCTTGACGGTGCGTGATCACGGCGCCGGTTTCGACGTCGGCGCGCGCAGGCGCGGCTTCGGCCTCGAGAACTCGATCATCGCGCGGATGGCGGAGATCGGCGGATTCGCGCGGATCGAATCCAGCCCGGGACTGGGAACGAGGGTGGTGCTCCTCGCTCCCTCAGTCCTGAGTCTCCCCGTCGGGTGAGTCGCGCCATTGGCGGAACGGACGGTCCAGCGTCCACTTGCCGTCCACCCGCTCCACGACGCGGAATTCGCAGGTCTTCGGGTTGGACAGGGACTCGAAGAGCTCGATGCTCCAGCCGAAGAGCCGTCGGCACAGCAAACGGATGGTGAGCCCGTGTGAGACGACCAGCACGGTTTCGGGGTGATCTTCGCCGCACGCCGCCAGCTCGCTGAGGAACGCCGCGACCCGGTCGTCGACGTCCGCCCCGGACTCGCCGAACGGAAGCCGGTAGAAGAAGTGGCCGAACTCGTGGCGCCGGAGTTTCTGGACCTCCTGCTCCAGCGGGTCCTGGAGGTTGCCCCAGTCCTGTTCCCGCAGCCTCGGTTCCGGCACGATCCGCTCGCAGACCTCCCCGATGTCCAGCAGCCGCAACGTTTCCCGCGTCCGCAGATACGGGCTGACGTAGACCGCCGTCCGCTGCCCGCCGAGGACCTCCGCGATCTCCGGGCCCGCCAGCTTCGCCTGCTCACGACCGGCGTCGGTCAGCGGCAGGGCGTGGTCGGGGATCCGGGTGTAGGCGAGCTCGTCGACGTTGCCGAGCGACTCGGCGTGCCTCAGCAGGATGATCCGCACGCCGCCATCTTGCCGGTTGCGCGTCCGGCATACCCTCGTGACGTGCCTTCAGACCCCGAGACGAAACCGGCCCCACCCGCGCGGAAGGCCGGTGTCCTGCCGCTGGTGTCGATCGGGGCGCTCCTGGCCGCGGTGGTGGCCGTCGGCCTGGTCGCGCTGACCGGTGGCGCCGGTTACGTCATCGCCGGACTCCCGGACCCGGGCCTGGTGACCCGCTACGGCATCACCGTCGTCCGGGTGCTGGCCGAGGCGGCTTCGGTGCTGTGCGTGGGTTCGCTGCTGCTCGCCGCGTTCCTCGTCCCGCCGCAGAAATCCGGCACGCTCGCGGCCGACGGTTACGCGGCCATCCGCGTCGCCGGCGCCGCGGCGTGGGTCTGGTTCTTCGCGGCCGCCGCGTCGATCTTCTTCTCCGCGGCCGACGGCGCGGGCCGCCCGTTCACCGAGGTGCTCTCGCCGCAGGTGCTGGTCGATCTCGTCGACGCCATCGAGCAGCCGAAGGCCTGGCTGTTCACCGCGTTGATCGCGTTGCTGGTCGCGCTCGGCTGCCGTCTCGCGCTGACCTGGGGCTGGACGACGGTGGTCTTCTTCCTGTCCGTCGGCGGCCTGGTCCCGGTCGCGGTCACCGGGCATTCCGCGAGCGGCGGCTCGCACGACATGGCGACCAACAGCCTGCTGTACCACCTGGTCGCCGCGGCGTTGTGGGTCGGCGGTCTGGTGGCGCTGCTGGCGCTCGGCTGGCGCCGCGGCCAGAACCTCAAGCTCGCCGCGACGCGGTTTTCGAAGCTGGCGCTGGTGTGCTGGATCGTGATGGCGGTCTCCGGAATCGTGAACGCGCTGGTGCGGATCAGGATCGCCGACCTGTTCACCACCGACTACGGCCTGCTGGTGGTCGCAAAGGTCGTCGCGTTGCTGCTGCTCGGCGTCTTCGGTCACCAGCAGCGGCAGAAGGGGGTCGCCGGGCTGGTGAACGGCGCGGGCGGCGGTCAGCTGCTGCGGCTCGCCGCGGTCGAGGTGCTGATCATGTTCGTCACGATCGGCATCGCCACCGGGCTCGCGAAGACACCGCCGCCGCAGGAATCGCTGACCCAGCCGTCGACCACGGAACTGCTGATCGGGTACGACCTCTACGGTCCGCCGACGGTCTTCCGGCTGCTCACCGACTGGCGGTTCGACCTCGTCTACGGCACTCTCGCGCTCGTTCTCGCCGGGCTGTACCTCGCCGGGGTCCGGCGGCTGCGGCGCCGCGGCGACACCTGGGCCACCGGCCGGACGGTCGCGTGGCTCGGCGGTTGTTTCGTGCTGCTGATCGCGACGTCGTCCGGGATCGGCCGGTACGCGCCCGCGATGTTCAGCGTGCACATGGGCAACCACATGTTGCTGTCCATGGTGGCGCCGGTGCTGTTCGTGCTCGGCGGGCCCGTGACGCTCGCGCTGCGCGCGCTGCCCACGGCGGGCAAGGACGCCCCGCCCGGACCGCGTGAATGGCTGCTCGCCTTCGTGCACTCGCCGCTTTCGCGGTTCCTGACGCATCCGATCGTCGCGCTGCTGCTGTTCGTCGGTTCCTTCTACGGCCTGTACTTCTCTGGCCTGTTCGATTCGGCGCTGAACTACCACTGGGCGCATCTGGCGATGAACGCGCACTTCCTGCTCGCCGGGTACGTCTTCTACTGGCCGGTGATCGGGGTCGACCCGGCGCCGCGACGGCTCCCGCCGCTCGGACGGCTGGGGATGATGTTCGCGGCCATGCCGTTCCACGCGTTCTTCGGGATCGCGCTGATGAGCATGCAGACCGTGCTCGGGCAGGACTTCTACCGCGGGCTGAAACTGCCGTGGGTCACCGACCTCCTCACCGACCAGCGGCTCGGCGGCGGGATCGCGTGGGCGTCCGGTGAGCTGCCGGTGCTGCTGGTGCTCGTCGCGCTGCTGGTGCAGTGGGCGCGGCAGGACGAGCGGGAGGCGCGGCGCCGGGACCGCCGCGAGGAGGCCTCCGGGGACGCGGATCTGAACGCCTACAACGCGATGCTGAAGAAACTCGCCGATCAGGGGCGGGGGCCGAATTCCGGCTCGTAGCGCCGTTGGCCGCAACAGGACAACCGGGCCGCGGCGCCCGCCACGGTGGGAACCTGGGATTCAGTGGCAGGTTCACCAGCGTGGGGAGAGCGCAGTGGCAGACGTCGGAGCAGCCGTCCGCAAGCTTCTGGAGCAACGGAACCTCTTTCTCAAAACGGAACATGACGGTCGCGAAAAGATCGTGTACGTGTGCGTCGACGACGGGGCGCCGGGCGGCTTGCCGGTCGGCCATGTCATCGGGAAGGCCGGAGGGGTGTGGCTCGCCTACGCGCGGGTGCCGCAAGGCGACTACTTCGGCAGCGCCCAGGTGGCCCTCGGGTTGACGACGTGCGACGAAGCCGTCCGCGCCGTGCTCGACCACGCTCGGTACAGCGACATCCTGCGGGCCGTCGAACGGTCTTCGGGCGGCGTCGCGAAGACCTACACCGCCGTGGTGGATCCGGGGCACGCCGAATGGCTCGGCACCCTCGAGGAACCCGCGGGCATCACCCTGCTCGGCGACGGCAAGGTCCGCTTCACCGAGTCCGCGATCGCGTACCTGCGGAAACCGCCGCCACCGCTCTCGCTCTTCGTCGAAGTCCAAGGCGATCGGCTGATCCTCGATTTCATGACGTACGACCTGACGCCGGACCGGTAGGTCTCCTACCACAGCTCCGCGGCCGCGGCCGTCGTCCAGCCCGAGTTGTCCACAGGAAGCCCCCATCGCCCGGAGTTGTCCACAGATCCGGTTTTCGTCCCTTTCCGCCCTCGAGTCCGAGGCAATCTGTGGTCAAGGGAAACGCCGGGAAGGTCCCGGAACGAGGAGAAGGGCGAGTGTGATGGCGATGGGCGAAACGTGGGTGACCATGATCGGCAACCTGACCAGCGAACCGGTCCACCATCCGGAGCGGGTGCACGGGCACGACGTCGTGTCGTTCGGCCTGCGGAGTGTCGAACGCCGGTACGACAAGGAAAGAGGGGAGTGGGGCGAGGGGCGGCAGCTCGCGGTCAAGGTCACCTGCTGGCGCAAGCTGGCGATGGCGGCGTTCTCCTGCCTGAGCAAGGGCGACCCGGTGATCGTGGCCGGGCGGCTGCGCGGTGCCGAGACCGCGGAGGAGATCCCGGCGCCTCTGGGTCTACCTGAGCTTGAGGCCTTCTCCATCGGGCCCAACCTGGCGCGTTGCTCGGCCGAGATCCACCGGTTGGGACGCGACCGGCCGAGAGCGATCCCGCCGGTAGCGCCGCCCGTCGGGAATCCCATGGTCACCGCGCTGGAGGAGGCGCCCGTGGGGTGAGGTTCCGATGCTCACTCAGTGATATCGGGCTGACTGTCGGTAGCTCGGTGGTGACCGCCGTCAAGGCCGCGATCGCCTCGCTCTACGATCGTTTGCATGGCCGAGTTCATCTACACCATGAAGAAGGTGCGCAAGACCGTTGGGGACAAGGTCATCCTCGACGACGTCAGCACCGCGTTCTACCCCGGCGCCAAGATCGGCGTGGTGGGGCCGAACGGCGCGGGTAAGTCCACCGTTCTGAAGATCATGGCGGGGATCGAGCAGGCCAGCAACGGCGAAGCCTTCCTCCAGCCTGGCGCCAGCGTCGGCATCCTCATGCAGGAGCCGGAGCTCAACGAGGAAAAGACCGTCCGCGAAAACGTCGAAGAGGGCCTTGGCGACATCAAGGTCAAGCTCAACCGCTTCAACGAGGTCGCCGAGCTCATGGCGACCGACTACAGCGACGAGCTGATGGAGGAGATGGGCAAGCTCCAGGAGGAGCTCGACCACGCCGACGCGTGGGAGATCGACTCCACGGTCGAGCAGGCCATGGACGCGCTCCGCTGCCCGCCGCCGGACGAGCCGGTCACCCACCTCTCCGGTGGTGAGCGTCGCCGGGTCGCGCTGTGCAAGCTGCTCCTGTCCGCGCCCGACCTGCTGCTCCTCGACGAGCCCACCAACCATTTGGACGCCGAAAGCGTGCTGTGGCTGGAACAGTTCCTGGCGAACTACGCCGGCGCCGTCCTCGCCGTCACCCACGACCGGTACTTCCTGGACAACGTCGCCGAGTGGATCATGGAGCTCGACCGCGGCCGCGTCGTCGGCTACGAGGGCAACTACTCGACGTACCTGGAGAAGAAGCGCGAGCGCCTCGAGGTCCAGGGCAAGAAGGACGCCAAGCTCGCCAAGCGGCTGAAGTCCGAGCTCGAATGGGTCCGGTCCAACGCCAAGGCGCGCCAGACCAAGTCGCGGTCCCGGCTCGACCGCTACGAGGAGATGGCCGCGGAGGCGGACAAGCACCGCAAGCTCGACTTCGAAGAGATCCAGATCCCGCCGGGGCCCCGGCTGGGCAGCGTGGTCGTCGAGGTCGAGAAGCTGCGCAAGGGTTTCGACGACCGCGTGCTGATCGACGGGCTGTCGTTCGATCTGCCGCGCAACGGCATCGTCGGCGTGATCGGGCCGAACGGTGTCGGTAAGACGACCCTGTTCAAGACGATCGTCGGGCTCGAAGAGCCGGACGACGGCCGGGTCAAGATCGGCGAGACGGTCAAACTGTCCTATGTGGACCAGAACCGCGGCGGGATCGACCCGAAGAAGACGGTATGGGAGGTGGTTTCGGACAAGCTGGACTACATCCACGTCGGGCAGACCGAAATGCCCTCGCGTGCCTACGTCAGCGCGTTCGGTTTCAAGGGGCCGGACCAGCAGAAGCCGGCGGGCGTGCTCTCCGGTGGCGAGCGCAACCGGCTGAACCTGGCGCTGACCCTCAAGCAGGGCGGGAACCTGATCCTGCTCGACGAGCCGACGAACGACCTGGACGTCGAGACCCTGGGCTCGCTGGAGAACGCTCTCGAGCAGTTCCCCGGCTGCGCCGTGGTCATCTCGCACGACCGGTGGTTCCTCGACCGGGTCGCGACGCACATCCTCGCCTGGGAAGGCACGGACGAGAACCCCTCGCAATGGTTCTGGTTCGAAGGTAACTTCGAGGGCTACGAGAAGAACAAGGTCGAACGTCTCGGTGCCGAGGCGGCTCGTCCGCACCGCGTCACCCATCGCAAGCTGACCCGCGACTGAGGGCCGGGGGTTCCCCGTGGAAGCCAGCAAGCGCCAACGGCCGGGCTCGCCCACCACCATGGTGGGTGGGCGGACGGCTGCCACCGGGGGAACCCTGTCCGCTGTCGGCAGGTTGATCGAACGCGCGGACGCCCTGCACCTGAGGGCGCCCGAGCTCGCACTGGTCCTCGGGGAGCGCGCGGCCGCGCTCGCCGAGGCCGCCGGTGCCGACGAGCAGTGGATCCGCGCGGAGAGCCTGGTGGTGAGCGCCCGGGTTCGGCTCGGTGGCCGTCCCCGGACGGTCGGCCGGGCCGTGGCCGCCCTGCGCGCCGCGGAACACGCGGGCTACGGCGACATCGCCGCCCGGCTGAGGATCGACCTGGCGGTCTGCGCGCGCAGCGTGGGCATCCCGCTGACGGGCCTGGCGGTACTGCGTCCGTTGCTGGCCGATCCGGCGGTTTCGGCGTCGCACCGGGCGGAGGCGTTGTGTCACCTGGTGGGCTGCCTGGCGCAGTTCGGCCGCAAGGCGGAACTGGACCGGGTGCTCGCCGAGGCGGACAAGCTCGTGCTCGGCGACGGCTCGATGACGGCGGATTCCCAGTTGCTGATCCGCGCGCTGCTGCGGGTCGGGGTGTCGGCGCACCGACGGCGGCACGGTGACCTGACGGCGGCCGCCGACGCCGCGCGGACCGGGCTCGGCATGCTCGAAAAGCTCGGGAATCCCGACGACGACGGAGGTCTCGTCCGGATCAGGCTGATCCTGCAACTCGCCTGCACGTTGCTGGACCGGGGCGACACGGAGATGGCGCTGGAGGTCGCGCAGCCGATCCTCGCCGCGCCCGTCCGGGCCGCCGGGATCGCGCCGGCCGCGTGGCTGCGGCTGGCGGTGGCCACTCGTGTCCTGCTGCCCGCGGGATCCGGTGAAGCCGCGGGAATGCTCGTCCGTGAGGCGGTCGCGGGGGCCGAGGACCACAACCTGCACGCCGTCACGGCACGGCTGTGGCTGGAACTCGCGCAGATCGAGGAACGGCTCGGCCGGCCCGAGGAGGCCATCGGCTGCCTGCACCGTTCGCGCGCCGCCGAGCATCTGCACGCCCGTGCGCGCAGGCAGGCGTGCAACGTCCTGGTCGGCGAATTCGGCGCGGCCGAGAACGCCGCCGTCGACCTCGACGACGTCCTGAGGGCCGTCGCCGCGCGGCCGTCCGCCGCCGTGGCCCCCGTTCCCGCGCCGGAACCGGCCGAAGTGACCGCGGTGATCCCGGCGATCGACGCCGCGCCCCCGAAGCGGGCCGCGGCCGAGCCGCCGGTTCGCCGTGAGCCCTCGCAGCCCGCGCGGCAGAGCAGGCATGCGGAACCCGCGCCGGCGCGGCACAAGCCGGTCGAGCCTCCGCGCCCCGCCGTGGAACGCCCGGTGGAGCCTCCCGTGGCTCCGGTCGCGGCTCCGGTCGCAGAAAAGAGCGAAACGCCGGTGCTGAAACCACCGGCTCGCCCCGAGCCCGCCAAGGAAGCGGTGGCGTCCGACAGCGACTGGCGCCGTCGGGTGCCGAAGAAGGTCAAGCCGTCGATCAGGTTCGAGCCCAAGGCCGAACCCGTCGCGCCGAAACTGATGCCGCCGCCGAAGCCGGAGCCCGCGCCGCGGCCAGAACCGGTCTCGCGCCCCGAGCCGGTGTCGCGCCCGGAACCGGAACCCGTGCGCCGTCGCCGTCAGGAGGAGCCCGCGGGTCGCGAGACCGTCGCTCCCGAACCGGCGATCGCCCGGCCGGAAACCCCGGCTCCGGTCACGCGGCGCCGGGCCGAGGAGCCGATGCCCGTCGCGGCGCCGGAACCCGTCCTGCCGGAACTGCTTCTCGCTCCCGAGCCCGCCGCCGAACCACGGCCGCGCGTGGCGGCGGAGACCCGGCCGCCGGGCACCGCCGCGCCGTTGTGGGAGAGCGACGAGTGGGCCGCCGAAGAGCGGGCGCGCCGGTCCTCGGCGCCGGTCTCGCGCAAGACCAGGCACGACGCCGAACACGGTTCCGTGGCGGCGAAATCGGTACTGGACCGGCTCGGGATCTCGAGCACGGGCGGGCAGGGCGGTGGCCGTCGTCGCGCGGACGCCGCCGCGGATCCCGTGCACCCCGAACCCGTCGCCGAAGAACGCGCCGACACTGGCCGTGCCCGCCGGGAGCAACCTCCGGTCGAGTACAGCGAGCCCGCAGTCCCGCTCGCGCCGCCGCCTCGGGAGGACCCGGCGCCGTCGCCGGGAAGCGGGGCAGGGGAAGGCCCTCGCCCGGGCGCGAAGGAAGAGGTCGCGGATCCGTGGCTGCCGCGGTTGCGGATGCCGCCGGCGTTGGACCCGCTGACCGACACCGGCTCCTGGCGTCCGATCACGCCGTTCCCGGAGAGCTACGCCCGCGCGATCGCCGAGGACGAGCCGCCGCCGGACGCCGGTCTCGCCGACCTGCTCGCCCGCGCGCTCGCGGAGCACCAGGCGGGCACCGCCAGCGCCGCCGCCCTCGTGAAGCAGCTCGGCTCCCAGGACTCGGGAAAGCGTCCCGTCAACGGCCACGACCGGCACCGCGCCAACGGCAGCGACTGACCCCGGGCGGTAGCAAAGGTCCCTTGCTCCCACCTCGGTGGGAGCCGTGATCGACTTGAACGATTCAGTCGGCCGGGCGAGATCGCCCGAACCGGCACCGCGCGGCAATGGGTGCTGGTCACCCCGGTGCGGCAGGGCGCGGCGACGTCCGGACAGACCGCCGATGTGACCCGCCAGTAGCTGAACCGATCACGGCGATTCCGGTATCTGAGCAGGGAAATCTTCGACGGCCGGGAAGGACCCGGCCTTGTGGAGCCGACTGTCCGGAGCTGTAGGTTGGGTCTGGGCCAGTACAGAGTCGTGCCGGTCGCGGTGTCAATCTCGCTACAGTGGAGAGTTGCCTCAAATGAGCTCGACGGGAGTCTCGTCCCTGCCCGGAAAAGATGTCGGCACCGAGGATGGCGCCCGGCGCCGGTCGGCGAACCCGGAGCAGATCCGGGACGACCTGATCGACGCCGCCGCGGCATACGCCCCGGAGATCGGCGACCTGATCCGCCTGTACTACCGGCACATCCCGGCCGAAGAGATTCTCGGTGACGACCCGGTCGACCTCGTCGGCGCCGTCCGTTCGCATCTGCAGCTCGCGAAGGACCGGATGCCCGGCCGTCCCGCGGTGCGGTTGCTGAACCCGACGGGCCCCGAAGACGGCTGGACGCGTGAGGCGACCGTCGTGCAGGTCGTCACGGACGACATGCCGTACCTGGTGGATTCCGTCGCGGCCGAGTTCGCGCGCGACGGGGTGCAGGTGCAGCGCATCGTGCACCCGATCGTCGTGGTGAGCCGGGATCTGACCGGTGAGCTGCTGGAGGTCCACCCGGACGCCGACCCGGCGGAGCCGCCGGCGAATTCGGCGGCCGAGTCGTGGATGTACATCGAGATCGACCTGGTGACGGACCCGAACCGCGCCCGCGAGCTGGACAACCGGCTGTCGTCGGTGCTGGGTGATGTCCGCGAGGTCGTCGAGGACACCGACAAGATGGCGGAACAGGCGCGCCGCCTCGCCGACGAGCTGGACGCGAATCCGCCCCAGCTCTCGCCGCACGAGGTCGCGGAGGGTGCCCGGCTGCTGCGCTGGCTCGCCGACGGCCACTTCACCTTCCTCGGTTACCGCCGCTACGAGCTGATCGACAACCCCCACCCGGACAGCGACGAACCTGCCCTGCGCGCGGTGCTCGCCACCGGGCTGGGCGTGCTGCGCCAGGACAGCCTGGCCGCGCGCAGCCTCACCGCCGGTCCGGACACGGCGGCGTCCGCGCTCGCGCCGACGCTGCTGGTGCTGACCCAGGCGAGTGCGCCGTCCACGGTGCACCGTCCGGTGTATCCGTACTACGTCGGCGTGAAAACCTTCGACGGCAACGGGAACGTCACCGGCGAGCACCGGTTCCTCGGCATGTTCACCACCACCGCGCTGCACGAGAACGTCCTCGACATCCCGGTGGTCTGCAACCGGGTCCGCGAGGTCATCCACCGCGCGGGCTTCCCGATGGAGTCCTTCTCCGGCCAGCGGATGCTCGAAGTGCTGCAGAACTGGCCGCGCGCGGACCTGTTCTCGGCCGACACCGACTCGCTGTACTCGACGACGACGGGCGCGATCACGCTTTCGGATCGCAGACGGCTGCGCCTGTTCCTGCGCCGTGACCCGTACGGCCGTTTCTACTCCTGCCTCGTGTACCTCCCGCGTGACCGCTACACGACCCGTTCGCGGCTCGCGATGCAGGAGGTCCTGCTCGAAGAACTCGAAGGCACGCAACTGGAGTACAGCGCGCGTATCGGCGAGACCGTGCTCGCGCAGGTGCACTTCATCGTGCACACCGATCCGTCGCAGCGGTCCGAACCGGACACCCTGCGCATCCAGGAACGGCTCAACGAAGCCGTGCGCAGCTGGGACGACCGGATGGTCGAGGCGATCCTCGCCGAGCGCCGCGGGCGTGTCGGGGACAGCGGCGCCGCGATCGGCCTGGTGGGCGAGGAGTCCGCCGGTGAGCAGGGGCAGCGGTTCGCCGCGGTGTTCCCCGAGGGCTACAAGGAGGACTTCACCGCGCTCGAAGCGCTCGCGGACCTCCGTGCCCTGGAGTCGCTGACCGACGAGGGCGACCTGTCGATGTCGTTCTACCTGCCCGCAGACGCGGAGGCGGGGGAACGGCGCTTCAAGCTGTACCTGCGCGGCGAGGGCGTCACCCTCTCCCAGGTGCTCCCGGTCCTGCAGCGGATGGGCGTCGAGGTCGTCGACGAACGGCCGTACGAACTGCGCCGCGAGGACGGCGGCCGGTCGTGGATCTACGACTTCGGCCTGCGGATCGACCCGCAGGTCCTCGACCACGCGGACAGCGACCTCCGCACCCGTTTCCAGGACGCCTTCCACGCCGCCTGGCGCGGCGACTGCGAGGTCGACGGCTTCAACGGCCTCGTCCTGCGCGCCGGGCTCACCTGGCGCCAGGCGGCCATCCTGCGGGCCTATTCGCGGTACCTGCGCCAGACGAAGATCCCGTTCTCGCAGGAGTACATCGAGAACACCGTCCTCGCCCACACCGACATCGCCACCGCGCTGGTGCGGCTGTTCGAGACCCGCTTCGATCTCGCGCTCGGCGACGAGGCCCGTGCGTCCCAGGCCGACCAGCTCACCACCGAGATCGGCAAGCTGGTCGACGAGGTGACGAGCCTCGACGAGGACCGCATCCTGCGACGGCTGATGTCGGTCATCCTCGCCACGCTGCGCACGAACTACCACGTCACCGACGAGGACGGGAACTCCCGCCAGTACCTCGCGCTCAAGCTCGACCCGAGCGCGGTGCCCGAGCTGCCCGAGCCGCGGCCGAAGTACGAGATCTTCGTGTACTCGCCCCGGATCGAGGGTGTGCACCTGCGCTTCGGCGACGTCGCGCGCGGTGGCCTGCGGTGGTCCGACCGCCGGGAGGACTTCCGCACAGAGATCCTCGGCCTGGTCAAGGCGCAGGCGGTCAAGAACGCGGTCATCGTGCCTGTCGGCGCGAAGGGCGGCTTCGTCGTGAAGCGCCCGCCGACGGCGACCGGTGACCCGGGTCTGGACCGCGACGCCCAGCTGAACGAGGGCATCGCCTGCTACCGGATGTTCATCTCCGGCCTGCTGGACGTGACCGACAACCGGGTCGAGGGCAAGACCGTCCCGGCGCCGCGGGTGGTCCGCCACGACGGCGACGACAGCTACCTCGTGGTCGCGGCGGACAAGGGGACCGCGAAGTTCTCCGACATCGCGAACGAGGTCTCGGCGAACTACGGGTTCTGGCTCGGCGACGCCTTCGCGTCCGGTGGCTCGGTCGGGTACGACCACAAGGCCATGGGCATCACCGCGAAGGGCGCTTGGGAGAGCGTCAAGCGCAACTTCCGCGAGCTGGGCAAGGACACCCAGACCGAGGACTTCACCGTCGTCGGCATCGGCGACATGATGGGTGACGTCTTCGGCAACGGCATGCTGCTCTCGGAGCACATCCGGCTCGTGGCCGCCTTCAACCACATGCACATCTTCCTCGACCCGAACCCGGATTCGGCGACCTCGTTCGCCGAGCGGCGCAGGCTGTTCGACCTGCCGCGGTCGTCGTGGGAGGACTACGACCGCTCGCTGATCAGCGAGGGCGGCGGGGTCTACTCGCGCTCGGCGAAGACGATCCCGATCAGCCCGCAGGTCCGCGAGGCGCTCGGCCTCGGCGAGGACGTCACGAAGCTGGCGCCGAACGACCTCATGCAGGCGATCCTGCTGGCCCCGGTCGAGCTGCTGTGGAACGGCGGCATCGGCACCTACGTCAAGGCCGAGAACGAGTCCCACGCGGACGCGGGCGACAAGGCCAACGACGCCCTGCGCGTCAACGGGAACCAGCTTCGCGTCAAGGTCGTCGGCGAGGGCGGGAACCTGGGCCTGACACAGCTCGGCCGGATCGAGTTCGCCCGCGCGGGCGGCAAGATCAACACCGACGCGCTCGACAACTCGGCCGGCGTCGACTGCTCCGACCACGAGGTCAACATCAAGATCCTGCTGGACCACCTGATCTCGACCGGATCGCTGGACGCCGAGCAGCGCAACGAACTGCTGGAGCAGATGACCGACGAGGTCGGCGAGCTGGTGCTGGCCGACAACTACCGGCAGAACGCCGTGCTCGGGGTCAGCCGGGCGCACGCCGGCCCGATGGTCTCGGTGCACCAGCGGCTCGTCGCGGCGCTGGTCGCGAAGGGCGCTTTCGACCGCAAGCTCGAAGCGCTGCCGAGTTCGGCGGAGTTCCGCGCGCTGGAGAAGGCGGGCGAAGGCCTCACCTCGCCGGAGCTGGCGACGCTGCTCGCGCACGTCAAGCTCGACCTGAAGGACGAGCTGCTGGCGAGCGAGCTGCCGGACTCCGAGGTGTTCTCGCGTCGTCTGCCCGAGTACTTCCCGAAGCCGCTTCGGGAGCGCTTCGGCGACGCGATCTTCCAGCACCCGCTGAAGCGCGAGATCATCACGACGATGGTGGCCAACGAGGTCGTCGACGGCGCCGGGATCTCGTACGTCTTCCGCCTGATGGAGGAGATGAACGCGACCGCGACCGACGCCGTCCGCGCGTACGCCGTGGTCACCCACGTGTACGACCTGCCGTCGCTGTGGGCCCAGATCGACGCGCTGGACAATGTCGTGCCGACCGAGGTCGCGGACGAGATGATGCTGGAGACCCGCAGGCTGCTCGATCGGGCCGCCCGCTGGTTCCTCACCAACCGGCCGCAGCCGCTGGCCCCGCTCGCCGAGATCAACCGGTTCGGCCGCGTCGTCGGCGAGCTGGCCCCGCGGGCGCACGAACTGCTTCGCGGTGTCGAGTGCGCTTCGGTGGACGCGAACACCGAGCGGCTGATCGAGAAGGGTGTCCCGGCGGAACTCGCCGGACGGGTGGCGCTGCTGCTGCACACCTACGGCCTGCTCGACGTCACCGACGTCGCGGAGCTGGCCGAGCAGCAGGTGGGGATCGACGCGGTCCACACCCCGGCGGAGACCGCGGGCCTGTACTACGCGCTTTCCGATCACCTCGGCATCGACAAGATGCTGACGTCGATCAGCGGTCTCGAACGCGGCAACCGCTGGCACGCGCTCG
The DNA here is from genome assembly GCF_003947465.1 of Amycolatopsis sp. WAC 04182. NCBI lineage: Bacteria > Bacillati > Actinomycetota > Actinomycetes > Pseudonocardiales > Pseudonocardiaceae > Amycolatopsis > Amycolatopsis sp. WAC 04182. The sequence goes on along the minus strand of NZ_QHJJ01000002.1, from coordinate 1,296,503 downwards.
CGCGGCTGGCGCTGCGGGACGACGTCTACGGTTCCTTGCGGACGATCACGCTGGACGCCTTGCGGCACAGCGATTCGGGCACCGACCCGGACGAGAAGATCGCCCACTGGGAGAAGACGAACGCTTCGCGGTTGCAGCGGGCCCGCGTCGCGCTGGACGAGATCAGCCAGTCCGGCAAGCTCGACCTGGCGACACTGTCGGTGGCGGCGAGGCAGATCCGGAGCACGGTGAGGTAGTGAGCTACATTTCCCTGATCCGGCCGCGCTGGTCGGATATGGACGTCTACGGGCACGTCAACCACGCGAATCTGGTGACCCTGCTCGAAGAGGCACGGATCCCCCTGCTGTTCGGGGACGCCGTCCGCGCGGGGCTCACCGAACTGCCCAAGGGCATCGTGGTGGTGAAGCTGGCCGTCCATTACCGTTCGCCGATCGTGGTGTCCGATCAGGACATCCGGGTGGAGATCTCGTTGAAGGACTTGAAGCACGCCAGCTTCACCCTCGGTTACCGGGTGCACGCCGGCCCGGCCGAGGCCGACAAGGTCGCGGTCACCGCCGAGACGGTGCTCGCGCCGTTCGACACCGCGTCGGAACGGCCCCGGCGGCTGACCGAGGACGAACGTGCCTTCCTGGAGAAGGGGTTCGCGGATGCCTGAACTCGTCATCCCGGACGCGGGTGACCGCGAAACGCTCGGCGCGTTCGTGGCCAGGGCGGTCCGGCTCGACCAGAACACGCTGGTGCGGTTGCGGCAGCGCGGTGACGGTGTCGTCGAGGCGTGGAGCACGACCCCGTTCGAGGTCCTCGCCACCAGGGCGGTCGCCGGCGACATCACGCCGTCGGACGTCACCGTGTCCGGGAACGAGCTGCTCGCCGCGCTGACCGTCGCCGGCGGTGAGCGGATGGATCCGGGCCCGGCCCGTGACCTGATGTGGCATTCCGAGCTGCCCGCCCCCGGCCGCTGGCAGCTGGTGGACGAACTGCCGGCGACGGTGATCTCGGAGCTGGCCGATCGGGGCGTCACACTGGCCCGCGACAACGTCGGCCCGCACGGCAACCCGCCCGCCTCGCTGATGGACCAGACGGTGCTCACCGTTTCGGGCAACGAGCAGGAGATCAAGGTCCAGATGCGGTGCCTGTTCGCGTTGTCGGGGATGGGTTTCGTGGACTCGTCGATCGACGGCGACGTCGTCCGGGTGACCGCGACGGATTCGTGGATGCGCATCGACGCGCGGTACGGCGCGGTGCTCAAGCGCCGTCACGCGCTCCTGCCGCTGCTGTTCTGACAGAGTCCTTACGCTTCACGCCGCGGGTGGCTTCCCGCCGCCCGCGGTGTCAGGCTGTCCCCATGAGCGACAAGGACGCCGGCAAGGACGGGGAGGACCCGACCGCGGACTTCCTCGCCGAGGTCCGGCCGGAGGAGACCCCGTGGCGGACCGAGCGCCCGCCGGGTGAGGAGGCGCCGGAACGCGCCGAACGCCCGGAGAAGTGGGGGCGCGCCAAATCCGCCGGCCGGGCCGCGGCGAAGGCGGCGCCCTACGTCCAGGCCGCCGCGCTGGCGACCTGGATCGTCTCGGGCACTCTCGACGACTCCGACGACACCGGTTTCGATATGGGCTCCTCCGGCGACGCCTAGAGCTTCGAGCGCGTCTCCCCAAGGGCGCTCTGCGCCCGACGGAGACTTCACGCCATGCGCCCTCTTTGGCCGAAGGCCACGGAAACGTTTTGCAGGGCACTTTCGGGCTCAGAGTGACGTGTTCGCGGTTCTGCCCTGCGAAATGTTTGCGTCAGCGCATGGCAGACAACATGGTCTTCATGCGCTCGATCTCGGCGGACTGGCCGGTGATGACCTCCTGCGCCATCTCCTGCGCCTTGATCTCCACGCCCTTGCCGAGCTGGGTTTCGGCCATGGTCAGCGCGCCCTGGTGGTGCGCGATCATCAGGTCGAGGAACAGCTTTTCGAACGCCACCCCGTTCGCCGCGCGCAGATCCGCCAGCTGGGCCTCGGTCGCCATGCCCGGCATGAGCGCGTGATCGTGCCCGCCACCGTGCCCACCGTGGCCCGCGTGCCCGTCGCCCGGCACCGGCTTGCCGCGGTCGGACAGCCAGGTCTTCATCATCGTGACCTCGCCGTCCTGCGCGACCGAGATCCGCCCGGCGATCGCCCGGATCTGCTCGTTCGCGGTCTTGCCCGGCACCAGGTCGGTCATCACCTTCGCCTGCTGGTGGTGGGGGATCATCATCGTCATGTACTCGACGTCGGCCTCGTTGGGCTGATCGCGGTTCACCGGGCCGGGGGTGCCGGTGCCCGCCTGCTCTCCGGGCTTCCCGGGCACGATCACCGGAGCACTTTGGGCCGGTTGCGCCGGGGTTTCGTCGCCGGTGCAGCCCGAGACTACGAAAGCAGCGGCGACCAGGGCCGATGTCAAACTTTTTCTCATCCCGGGAGTTCCTCCGTTGGTCGGTATCTGTTGAGCCTAAATAAGGAATAAGGTGCGCGTAAAGCTGGGTGGAAGGAGAGCCATATCGTGCTGCAGCCTGGGCTGAAACGCCGCTTGACCAGGGTCTTCGTGTCGGCGGCCGCAGTCGCCGCCCTCGGGGCCTCCAGCGCGCTCGCCGCGCCGGCCGTCATCGCCGAACCGTCGGCGACCGCGATTCCGGGCGTGGACGAGATCGTCCACAGCCCCAACCTCCGGTCGATCGCGAACGTCCCGCAGCAGGGACCGTTCACCAAGGACTCGACCGGCACCGACATCGCGTTCACCAAGGGACACGCGATCGTCGGCACCTACGACGGTTTCAACGTCTTCGACGTCCGCAACCCGTACCGCCCGAAGATCGTCAGCCAGGTCCTGTGCCCCGGCGGGCAGAACGACGTGTCGGTCTCCGGTGACCTGCTCTTCCTCTCGACCGACGCGTCGCGCAGCGACAACTCGTGCACCAGCGTCTCGAAGCCCGCCTCGGACAAGACGTCGTGGGAGGGCATCAAGATCTTCGACATCTCGAACCTCGCGGCGCCCAAGTACGTCGCGGCGATCGAGACGGACTGCGGTTCGCACACCAACACCCTGGTGCCGGACAAGCGCGGCAAGGACGTCTACATCTACGTCTCGTCGTACGCGCCGGCGGCCAACCTGCCCGACTGCCAGCCGCCGCACGACAAGCTGTCGATCATCAAGGTCCCAGTGAAGGACCCGGCGAAGGCTTCGCTCGTCGCGACGCCGGTGCTGTTCCCGGCGGAGGACGGCGGCGGCAACCCCGGCGGCACCAACCCCGACGGCACCCGCCGCTCGCCGACCACCGGCTGCCACGACCTGACGGCGCTGCCGGAGAAGGACCTGATGGCCGGTGCCTGCATGGGTGACGGCGTCCTGCTCGACATCTCCGACCGGCTCAAGCCGCGGGTCATCCACCGCGTGCAGGACAACGTGAACTTCGCGTTCTGGCACAGCGCCACCTTCAACAACGACGCCACCAAGATCGTCTTCACCGACGAGCTCGGCGGCGGTGGGATGGCGACCTGCCTGGAGAAGTTCGGCTCCACCCGCGGCGCCAACGGCATCTACCAGATCACCGGCCGCGGCGACGACCGCAAGCTGGAGTTCGTCAGCTACTACAAGATCCCGCGTCTCCAGTCCGAGACCGAGAACTGTGTGGCGCACAACGGTTCGCTGATCCCCGTGCAGGGCAAGGACATCATGGTCCAGTCCTGGTACCAGGGCGGCGTCTCGGTGTGGGACTTCACCGACGCGAAGAACCCGAAGGAGATCGCGTTCTGGGAGCGTGGCCCGCTCTCGAACGAGAAGCTCGTCGGCGGTGGGACGTGGTCGGCGTACTGGTACAACGGCCACATCTACTCGTCCGACATCGTGAAGGGCCTGGACGTCCTGGCCCTCAACGACTGGCGGACCTTCCCGGCGAAGCTCGTCCGGCAGAACGAGTTCAACGCCCAGACGCAGTACAAGCTGCACCCGGGCTTCAACAAGTAGTCCGGTAGCGCTATGAACGGGCCGTTCCTTGTGAATTTCGCAAGGAACGGCCCGTTTATTGCGTCTGTGCCCGGATGGATCTGTGCTTAGCTGTCGCTGACAGCATGATCTATCTGGGGGTTTTCGAGATGAAGCTTCGTCGTAGATTCACCGCGCTCCTGGCCATCGGGGTGGTGGCATTCAGCGCCGCACCGGCCCAGGCGAGCGCCACATCCCTGATCGCCGAGCCCACGGTGACATCGGCCGAGTACCCGGACGACGGTGCCTGGCACCCCGGCGCCGGAATGCCGGGTTCGTTCACCTTCAACGCCAACGGTGATGACGCGGTCATCGGGTTCTATTACGGGAACACCGATCCGGCCGGCACTTTCGTGGCGGCCGACCACCCTGGCGGGACGGCGACCGTTTCCTACATCCCGCAGACTTCCGGCCCGAACGATCTCTACGTTGCTAGCGTCGACAGCGCGGGCAACCGGTCGCCTCAGCACGTCCACCACTTCTCTGTGAAGTCGACAGAGCCCTCGATCAGGGGACCGAGGGAAACCGGCGTCGGCTTGCCCGCCGAGTTCCAGTTCACGCCCGGTATGGCCGACGTCGTCTCCTACACGTACCGGATCGACGACGGGCCCGAGACCACCGTCGCGGCCTCGGCAGGCGCCACCACGACGGCGAACGTCGTCACGGCGAGCAAGGGGTTTCACCGGCTTTACGTGTGGAGCACGAGCGGCGCGGGATTGAAGTCCGGCATCGCCAACAGGCCTTACACGGCCAGTGACGCCCCGCTGGTGGCGAGCACCGACTACCCGGACTCCCAGGGCAGTGGTGGTCCCGGCATCTCCGGCGTCTTCACCCTGACCCCTCGTACGCCGGGTGTTGTCGAGTACACCTACTACTTCGACGAGGACTGGAGCAAGCCGACGGTGGTCCCGGCCGCGGCCGACGGCACGGCGAGCTTCACCTTCACACCTGCCGCTTCGGGTTGGTACTCCGTCAAGGCCTACAGCCGGACCGCGGACGGCACCCGGTCGGAGGGCAGCCGCGACTATTACATCGTGGTGAACTGAGTCGCACTGGCTCGTCTGATCTCCCGACCGGGATCACACGAGCCAGGCGGCCGCGTCCGGCGGCAGTTTCCCGTTCACCAGCGGAACGCTCGACAGCAGCACCTCACCCGGCGGCAGCGCGATCGGGCTCGCCGACGTGTTCAGCGCGCACACCAGCCCGCCGCCGCGCCGCCGGAACGCGAAACACCCCGCGGGCGCGCCGTACCATTCGAGGTCGTCGCCGCGGAAAGCCTTGTGCGACTTACGGATCTCGATCGCCCGCCGGTACAGCGACAGCGTCGACGCCGGATCCTCCAGCTGCGCTTCCACGGTCACCGACGCCCACGAAGCGGGCATCGGCAGCCACGTGCGCGGATTGCGCGAGAACCCGAACGGCGGCAGGTCGCCTTCCCACGGCAGCGGCACGCGTGACGCGTCCCGGCCGAACTCGGCGCCGGAGGTCTTGGCCCGCGGGTCCGCGAGCGCTTCCGGCGGGAGGTCGACGTTGCCGAGCCCCAGTTCTTCGCCGTTGTACAGATAGACCGCCCCGGGCAGCGCGAGCTCGACGAGCGCCATCGCCCGCGCGCGCCGGACGCCGCGTTCCCCGTCGCCGTACCGGCTGACCTGCCGCCAGACGTCGTGGTTGCTCAACGTCCAGGTGGCGGGCGCGCCGGCGGACTTCGGCACCGCCAGCGACCGCTCGATGGCCGTCCGCAACGCGTCCGCGTCGAAATGCGTGAGCACGAGCCGGAAGTTGAACGCCAGGTGCAGCTCGTCGGGCCGCAGGTAGCGCGCGAGACGTTCCTCGTCGGTCACCCAGATCTCGCCGACGGCCATGGTGCCCGGGTACTCGTCGAGCACCTTGCGGATCATCTGGTGGATCTCGTGGACGCGGTCGTTGTCGAACCGCGGATCGTAGAACTCGCTCGGCCCGAGCGCGTTCACCCGCGGATCCATGTCCGGCAGGCCGGGCGGTTTCGCCATGCCGTGCGCGACGTCGACGCGGAAACCGTCCACGCCGTGGTCCAGCCAGAACCGCAGGGTCCGTTCCAGATCGGCGGCGACCTCGTGGTTGGTCCAGTTCAGATCAGGCTGCTGCGGCGAGAACAGGTGCAGGTACCACTGGCCGTCCGGGACGCGCGTCCACGCCGGGCCGCCGAACGCGCTGACCCAGTTGTTCGGCGGCTGGTCGCCGCGCGGGCCGAGCCCGTCACGGAAGATGTAGCGATCCCGTTCCGGGCTGCCCGGCGGCGCCGCCATCGCCGATTTGAACCAGGCGTGGGTGTTGCTGGTGTGGTTGGGGACGACGTCGACGGTGACCTTGATGCCGCGTTTGTGCGCCTCGGTCAGCAGGACGTCGAAATCGCCGAGGGTGCCGAACATCGGGTCGACGTCGCGCGGGTCGGCGATGTCGTAGCCGTGGTCGGCCATGGGGGACCGGTAGAACGGCGTCAGCCACAGCGCGTCGACCCCGAGCAGCTCCAGGTACCCGAGCTTGCCGCGGATGCCTTCGAGGTCACCGACGCCGTCCCCGTCCGAATCGGCGAACGAGCGTACGTAGACCTGGTAGAAGACCGCCTGGGCCCACCAAGCCACGTCGCGTTCCATCACACGAAGCTGTTCATCATGCTGTTGGCGGCCATCTCCAGGTACGCCCACAGCTGTGAGCGGTAGGGCTCCTCGATGTTCTCCTCGTCGACCGCGATCTTGATGCAGCGCAGCCAGGCGTCGCGTTCGATCGGGCCGATTTTGAACGGAGCGTGCCGCATCCGCAGCCGAGGGTGACCGCGCTGGTCCGAGTAGGTGTGCGGGCCGCCCCAGTACTGCATGAGGAACAGCCGGAAACGCTCCTCGGCCGGGCCGAGGTCCTCCTCGGGGTACAGCGGGCGAAGCACCTCGTCGACCGCCACTTCGGCGTAGAACCGAGCGACGATCCGGGTGAAGACGGGTTCGCCGCCGATCGCTTCGTACAAGGTGGTGGGGTCAGGTTCGGTCACGGACACAGCTCCATTCTGCCCTTGTCCTACTGCGGGGCGGGGCCGGAGGACATAAAGCGCCCCAGAGGTGGCTCGAAGCCGGCTTCGTCGAACGCGGCGAGCAGATGCGCCCGCAGCGCGCGCTGCACGGCCCACTGCTTGCCCGGCCGGACCTTCACCGTCAGGCGGAGCTTGATGCTCTCGGGGGTGACGGTCTCCACACCGAGCATCTCCGGCGGCTCCAGCACGTTCGGTGCGAGCCCCTCGCTCTCCAGGAGCGTCTTCGCCTTCTCGGCCATCAGTTCGGTGGCCTTCTCGACGTCGGCGGAGTAGCTGAGCGGGACGTCGACGACGGCGACCGCGAAGCCCTGGCTCGAGTTGCCGACCCGCAGCACCTCGCCGTTGCGGACGTACCAGACGGTGCCGTTGATGTCACGCAAGGTGGTGATCCGGAGGCCGACGGCCTCGACGGTGCCGGACGCCTCGCCGACGTCGACGACGTCACCGACGCCGTACTGGTCCTCGATCATCATGAACATGCCGGACAGGAAGTCCTTGACCAGGTTCTGCGCGCCGAAACCGAGCGCGACACCGACGATGCCCGCCGAAGCGATGATCGGCGCCAGGTCGATGCCCAGTTCGCCCAGTACCAGGATGAACGCGAGGCCGTAGATCAGGAACGTCGCCATCGACTTGAGCACCGAGCCGATGGTGGCGGCGCGCTGACGGCGCCGTTCCATCACCGCGGACCCGAGCACCTCGGGAGCCCTCTCCCGCAGCGGTCTCAACAGGGCGGGCAGCTTCTTCGAGGAGCCGCCGCCGGGCATCCGCGTCACGCGGTTGATCAGGCGTCGCACCAGGTACCGCAGCAGGAACGCCACGGCGACGATCATCAGGATCCTGAGCGGCTTCGTCAGAAGCCAGCCCGCGGAGGCGGAGAGCCATTCGTTCTTTGTGACCTGGAACACCTGGTAGCACAGGCTGCCGGCCTCGCGGGTACAGGCCGGGGGTTCGGTGGGCAGCAGGTTCACGGAGAGGAAATGTCCTTTCGTACTCGGCGGGGATCGGTCACGCCGCTCGGCCCCGGCGGAGGCGGGACACCCAACTTCAAGTGGCCGCCGGGTCGCGCGCATGTGACACGTCCAGTAACACACGTGCACTTTGGGGCTGATCTGTGGTCGACTATGCCTGCACCGGTGGAGGTGGTCGAGTGCCAGACCGACAACCCATCCCCCTCGGCGTCCCGAGCCAAGCCTTGGCCGGACAGGCGCCGGAGGTCGTGTTGCGCGCCCATCCGGGAGGGGCCCCCTCGCACGGGGCTCCACCGGGCGGGCCGGGAACGCGGCCAGGGGGTGTTGCCCGCCCGCCCGGACAGCGTAGAGGGCGGGACCCGTCGACCACGGCGGCACCCACCACGAATTCGTGGGGCCGCAGACGGGTATTGCTGTTGAACGCCACGTTCGAACCGCTCACGGCGCTGCCGTTGCGGCGGGCGGTGGTCCTCGTGATGTGCGGCAAAGCCGAGGTGGTGCACGGCGACCCGGCGGGTCTCGAACTGCACGCCGCCACGGTCTCGCTGCCCGTGCCTTCGGTGATCCGCCTGAGCACCTACGTGCGCGTGCCCTACCGCGCGCAGGTGCCGCTGACCCGGGCCGGGCTGATGCACCGCGATCGGTACCGCTGCGCCTACTGCGGAGGGCGGGCCGAGACGATCGACCACGTCGTCCCGCGCAGTCGTGGTGGCCCCCACAGCTGGACGAACTGCGTGGCCTGCTGCGCCAAGTGCAACCACCGGAAGGCGGACAAGCTGCTTTCCGAGATCGGCTGGCGCCTGCGCGTCGTGCCGAGGGCCCCGCACGGGCCGCACTGGCGGTTGCTCGCGCATTCGAAGGAGGCCGACCCGTTGTGGCGGCCGTACCTGGGAACCGCGGCCTGATCGCATCCTGACCGGGCCTCTGAACACGTCGGCGCCCCGGCTGCCTCGCGGCGGCCGGGGCGGGCCGATGATGCCGTGGTGAAGCTCGTTACGAGTACGCCGTCCCCTACTTGACCGGTCGTGCTCGAACTCAGGCGGCGAGCGAGAAGTCGTTCTGGCAGGTGACGCGGGTGCCACGGGTGACGCGGGTGCCCCGGGTGACACGCGTGCCACAGGTGACGCGGGTTCCAGCGGTCACGCGGGTGCCGCGAGTGACCCGGGTGCCACGCGTGACGCGGGTTCCGGCGGTGACGCGGGTGCCTCGCGTGACGCGGGTGCCACGGGTCACCCGGGTGCCGGCGGTGACCCGCGTACCGCGAGTGACACGAGTACCGCGCGTAACCCGTGTGCCCGCCGTCACACGCGTACCGGGCACGAATTCAATTTCGAAGAGTGACGAAATGTCGTCGATGATCGCCTGGCCGGGTGTCTGGGTGCTCTGCATGACATATCCTCCTGCGACCGGTGCGTTACCTGCTGGGGTGGGGGAGCTGGGCGCAAGGCCCGTACAGGTGAAAAAGCTACGAGGATTTCAAGGCCGCGACAAGACGACAGCGCCGGGTGCGGCCGCCCGTACGTTGAGTTGCAACCTTTCGGCCTTGAGGGCTTCGCCCCAACGTGGGAGCGCTTTCGCGGCAAGCGGCGGACGGAGCCCTCCGGGCGACGAGCGGTAGATGCCGTGCGAGCGGGTGTGGTCACACGCCATCGGATACGCTCACGCGCGTGAACCTTGTCGAGACGATCCTGGTCTTCGCGGTGATCCCCTTGGCCATCTACGCGCTTTGCGGGGTGGCCACGCTGCGGTCGAAGGGCGCGGGCGTCGCCCGGTACCGGCCGGGGCAGCCGTGGGAGTACCCGGCCATGTGGTGGAGCGCCAACCCCGACGGTGTCGGCGCCAGGCATTCGCACGCGGGCGGCGCGACCGCCGTCGGTGCGGCGGACGGAGCTTCGGTGACGGGAGGCGCTCGTGGCAACTGGTGAACTGACCCATTCGTCCACCGCTGTTGACGAAGAGCCCGGTTACGGCGCCGCCGTTACGTCCAGCGGCCGGATTTCCGCCGCCAAGATGTACGAACCGGCTGGTCCGAACAGCCCATTCACGACCCAGCAGCTTGCCCGGCTGGACGAGGCGCTGACGCTGGCCAGCCGTGAGACCGGCCTGGACTTCAGCGTGTACCTCGGTGACCTCGGCGAGGACACCCGCGTCACCGCCGAAGGCCTGCTGAGCTCGACCGACAACCCGGCCGACGGCGTGATCGTCGCCGTGTCGCCCGGCCAGCGCGTCATCGAGATCGTGACGGGCTCGCAGGCCCGGTACCGGCTGCCCGACCGCGGCGCGAAGCTCGCCGTGGCGAGCATGGTCGCCTCCTTCAAGGAGGGCGACCTCATCGGTGGCCTCGTGAACGCCCTCCGCATGCTGAGCGACCAGGCGGGCGCTCCGCAGCACTGACGGAGCTGAAGGGGACTTTCCCCGCATAAGACGCAGCAAAGGGGCCCTTCACCGCATCGCATGCGGTGAAGGGCCCCTTCAGCTCTTTCTAGACCCCGGCCTGCGAGTCGAACTCACGGGCGGCCAGCGCCCGCACGATCCCGGCCCGGCCTTCCGACACGAGACGGCGCAGCGCCGCCGGGTGCTCCCCGGCCAGCCACGCGTCCGACGCCTCCACCGTCGACGGCTCGACGGCCCACGACGGGTACAGCCCGACGACGGTCGGCTGCGCCCGCTCGCTGGAGCGCCGCTGCCACACCTCGTCGATGACCTCGAAGTAGCGCGTCACGTAGCCGCCGAGCAGGTGCTTCTGGCCCGGGTGGGAGAAACCGGTGATGAGCGAGTCGCTGACCGCGTTCGGCAGCTCGTCGTCGTACACGGCCCGCTGCCACGCGTCGGCCTTCGCGTCCTCGGTCGGCCGCAGCGCCCGCGAACGCTCCGCCTGACGCCGTCCGGCGGCGGTGTCGTCCTTGGTGAGTTCCGCGTCGATCTCGGGGTTCTCCGCCTTGCCGTGCGCGACCAGCGCGTGCAGCAGGCGCCAGCGCAGGTCGGTGTCGACGGTCAGGCCCTCGAGCGGAGCCGTGCCGTCGAGCCAGCCCGCGATGATCGCCAGCGTCTTGTCGTCGAGCACGCAGCCGGCGAGCGAGTTCACGAACGCCAGCTGGTGGTCCGAACCGGCCTCGGCGCCCTGCGCCAGCTCCAGCAGCCGCGAAGAGAACTCCGGCCAGCCCTTGTCCGCCGCCCACGCCGGGTTCGCGTACGAGTTCAGCGCCGTCTGCGCCTGCAGCAGCAGCCGCTGCACCACACCGACTTCGGTCTCGGTGTGCACGCCGCGCTGCACCAGGGTGACGAAGTCGCGGGCCTTGAGCTCGGCCTCGCGCGTCATCTCCCACGCCGCCGACCAGCACAGCGTGCGGGGCAGCGGGTCGGTGATGTCGGCGATGCGGTCGATCAGCGTGGTCAGCGACGCCGGGTCGAGCCGCATCGTGCAGTAGGTCAGGTCGTCGTCGTTGACCAGCACGAGCTTGCCCGCCGGGAGACCGACCAGCCCCGGCACCTCGGTGCGCTCGCCGTCGACGTCGAGTTCGACGCGGTGCTTGCGCACGATCTTGCCGTTCTCGTCCTCGTCGTAGACGCCGACCGCGACCCGGTGCGTCCGCAGCTCGCCGGCACCCGGCTTGGCACCGGTCTGGGTGACGGCGAACGAGGTGTACGTGCCGTCGGCGCCGACCTCGTAGCGCGGGCTCAGCGAGTTGAGACCGGTGGTCTCCAGCCACTGCGCGCTCCACCACGACAGGTCGCGGCCCGAGGCCTCTTCCAGCGCGCCCAGCAGGTCCGCCAGGGTCGCGTTGCCCCAGGCGTGCTTGCCGAAGTAGACCTTGAGGCCTTCGAGGAAGTACTCGAGCCCGACGTAGGCGACGAGCTGCTTGAGCACGCTCGCGCCCTTGGCGTAGGTGATGCCGTCGAAGTTCACCTCGACCGCGTGCAGGTCGACGATGTCCGCGGCGATCGGATGCGTCGAGGGCAGCTGGTCCTGCCGGTACGCCCACGACTTCTCGATGTTCGCGAAGCTGGTCCACGCGTTCTTGTACTCGGTGGCCTCGGCCTGGGCCAGCACGCTCGCGAAGGTCGCGAACGACTCGTTCAGCCACAGGTCGTCCCACCAGCGCATGGTGACCAGGTCGCCGAACCACATGTGCGCCATCTCGTGCAGCAGCGTCTCGGCGCGGCGCTCGTAGGCGTAGCGGGTGACGCGGCTGCGGAAGACGTAGTCCTCCAGGAAGGTGACCGCGCCGGCGTTCTCCATCGCGCCCGCGTTGAACTCCGGCACGAACAGCTGGTCGTACTTGGAGAACGGGTACGGGGTGGCGAACTTCTCGTGGTAGAAGGCGAAACCCTGCTTGGTCTCGGTGAAGAGCTTGTCCGCGTCCATGTGCTCGGCGAGCGAGGCGCGGCAGTAGATCCCCAGCGGGATGGTGCGGTGCTCGTCGGTGAATTCGTCGCGCCACTCGCTGTACGGGCCCGCGATCAGCGCGACCAGGTAGGTCGAGATCCGCTCGGACACCTTGAACACGGTGCGGACGGCCCCATCCGGGGTCTCCTCGGCCGACTCGACCAGCGCGTTCGAAATGACCTTCCAGTCCTTCGGCGCGAGCACGGTGAGCCGGTACACCGACTTGAGGTCGGGCTGGTCGAAGCAGGCGAACATACGCTTCGCGTCCGCGGTCTCGAACTGCGTGTAGAGGTAGACGCCGTCGTCGACCGGGTCGACGAACCGGTGCAGGCCCTCGCCGGTGTTCATGTAGCGGCAGACCGCGTCCACGACGAGCTCGTTCGACTCGGCGAGCGCGGGCAGCTCGACGCCCTTGTCCTCGACGTACCCGCTGACGTCGAGTTCCGTCCCGTTGAGGACGGCCGACTCGATCCCCTCGGCGACGATGTCGACCCACGACGCTTCGCCGCTTCTGGCGCTGGCGAACTTGATCGTCGTCTTCGACGTGAAGGTCTTTTCACCGGGACCGCCGCGGCCGTCGGTCAGATCCAGCTCGATGTCGTAGGACTCGACGTCGAGCAGCTCCGCGCGCAGCTTGGCTTGGTCTCGGGTCAGGTTGGGGGCGGGCACTGGCACCTCTGGTCATCGGTATCGGTTTTGGTTTCCAACTACAGGCATCCAATCATGTCGAGGCCCGTGCTGACGACGGGAACAACGCCGACGGCCGCGATGTTGGCTCGCTGTGTAGCACCGGTGTGCGCACCGGCCCACCCCAAGACGATGGCACTGGGAGAACCTGATGACCGCCCCGTCCGAGAAGACCAAGGTCGACTTCTACTTCGATCCGATCTGCCCCTTCGCCTGGATCAGCTCGCGCTGGATCCTCGAAGTGGAGAAGCACCGCGACCTCGACCTGAGGTTCCGGATCATGAGCCTGTCCGAGCTCAACAGCGGCCGCGAGGACCTGCCTGAGCAGTACAAGGAGCTCTTGGAGCGCGGCTGGGGCCCGGTCCGCGTCGCCACCGCGCTGGCGCAGAAGAACGGCGAGGAGGCGCTGCGCGACTTCTACACGGAGTTCGGCACGCGCCACCACAACCAGGGCGACAAGGACATCCCGAAGGTCATCAAGGAGACCCTCGAAGCCATCGGCGCGCCGGCCGAGCTGGCCGAGGCCGCGGAGTCGGCCGAGTACGACGAAGCGCTGAAAAAGAGTCACTACGAAGGTATGAATCCGGTCGGAATGGACGTCGGCACCCCGACCATCCACATCGACGGCGTCGCCTTCTTCGGCCCGGTGCTCAGCTCGATCCCGCGCGGCGAGGACGCCGTCAAGGTCTTCGACGGCGCCCGCGCGCTGGCGAGCTACCCGGACTTCTTCGAGCTGAAGCGCACCCGGTCCGGTGAGCTGAACTTCGACTAAGGCGTCGCCAGTGCGGCCCTGGTGACATCGTCGGGGTAGGACGACCTCGCGACGGCTTCGTCCGTCGTGAGGTCTCCCGCCGCGATCCGGGTCTTGAGCGCGACGAGTTCGCGCAGCCCGTCGCGGTGCTTCTCGATGAACGCGGTGTCGACGGGGTCCCCGTGCCCGGCCACGATGATCTTCGGCTCCAGCGCGAGGATCGCGTCCATCACGCCGGGCCATTCGGCCACGAAACTGCCGTCGTTGAACGAGAACGCGCTGAAGCCCGCTTCGGCGTTCTCGACGGCGTCGCCCGCGTAGACGACTCCCGCGTCGGGCACGTGCACGAACAGGTCGTGATCGGTGTGCGCCCGGCCGAGGAAGCGCAGCACGACGGTGCGGCCGCCGAGGTCGATCTCGGCGCTGTCGGTGACTGGCTTGTCCGGCAGGGTGATCTCGGTGCGCTTCAGTGCCTCCGCCATCTCGGGCCGGTTTTCGCCGAGATAGTGCTGGATCCACTTGTCCCGCGCGCCTTCGCCGTAGGTGGTCAGCTCGGCCACGCACCCTTCGTGCGCCCAGACGTCGCACGGCAGGAACGCCGTCGTGCCGAAGGCGTGGTCGAAATGGGCGTGGGTGTAGACGACCGACCACGGCAGCGGCGTGATCTCCCGTACCGCCGCGGCCAGTTCGGCGCCCTGGTCGACGTCGCCGCGGACGTCGACGACCAGGCAGCGCTCACTGCCCACGACGAGGCCGACGGTCAGGTCCAGCTCCTCGTAACGGCGGGCGTACACGCCGTCCGCGAGTTCGAGCCAAGTCACGAATCCTCCAGAATTCCGTTGCGCAGCACCGGAACCGTGCCGCTGGTGTCTCGCATCGCGGCGAGTTCCACGTCGTTCGCGTGTCCGGCCGCGGCGAGCTCGCGTCCTGAAGAACACTCTGTCAGTGCTTCGGCGATGTCGATCGCTTTTGCCGCGACGGCCGCGAGACGGGCTTCGGCCGACAGGCGGCCGTAGCCGTCCAGCGCCGCGACGATCGCCCCCGCGCCGAGCTGGTCCTCGACACACGGCCTGAGCGGTCCGAACGTCTTGGTTTCGGAGCGGATGTCGATACCCCAGCGTTCCCCGGCCGGGACGACACCGATCGGGCGCCCGTTCGCCAGCTCCGCCGCGCGGGCGGCGACGGCGGTCGCGTTGCGCAGGCATCCCGCCAGGACGACGGCACCGGTCGTGGCGGCCGCGTCGCAGAGCGTGGCGCCATTGGGGGAGGGGAGCGCGAGAAGTGTGCCGGAAGGGATTTCCGTCACAGACGAAGGTCGCAAGGACCAGTGTTTTTCACCCGCGAGGATGGCGCCTTGCGCTTTCGCGGCCTCCCCACGGCGCTGATCGCGCCAGCGGACCGGCAGCACCCGGCCGCCGTTGCCGAGCACGAGATCCGTTGTGGTGCAGAAGGAAAGCACGTCGACGATGACGAGTACGGCGCAGTCCGCACCCAGGGCGGCGACGCCCTCGCTTCCCCATTCGAGTCCGATGTCCACCCCCACAGCATGCTCGCCGCGGAACGTGATGGCAGACTCCGCGCTGTGCGTGTTTACCTTGGCTCCGACCATGCCGGTTTCGAACTGAAGAACCACCTCGTGGCCCACCTCAAGGAGCAGGGCCACGACGTCGAGGACGTCGGCCCCTTCGTCTACGACGCGGCCGACGACTACCCCGCTTTCTGCATCGAGGCGGCCCGCCGTGTCGTCGCGGACGAGGGCAGCCTCGGCATCGTCGTCGGCGGCTCCGGCAACGGCGAGCAGATCGCGGCCAACAAGGTGAAGGGCGCCCGCGCCGGCCTCGCGTGGAGCGTCGAGACCGCGAAGCTCACCCGCGAGCACAACCACGCCCAGCTGATCGGCGTCGGCGCGCGGATGCACACCACCGAAGAGGCCACGGAGATCGTCGAGGCGTTCCTCGCGACCCCGCCGAGCCCGGACGAGCGCCACGGCCGCCGCGTCCAGCAGATCCTGGACTACGAGAACACCGGCTGGCCGCCGCCGCTGCCCGAGCACTGACATGCCCGAGGGGCATACGCTCCATCGCCTGGCACGTCTGCACAAACGCCGGTTCGCCGGTCACCCGGTCGAGGTGAGCAGCCCGCAAGGGCGCTTCGCCGCCGAAGCGTCCCGTTTGGACGGCCGGATGCTGGTGAAGGCCGAGGCGTACGGGAAACACCTGTTCCACGACTACGGTCCACACGGGACGGTGCACGTCCACCTCGGCCTCTACGGCACGTTTTCCGACGTGCCGCTGCCCGCGCTGGAACCGGTGGGGCAGGTGCGGATGCGACTGGCCGGTCCGACACATTTCGCCGACCTGCGCGGCCCGACCCGGTGTGAACTCCTGGACGGACCCCAGGTCGACGCGATCAAGGCGCGGCTGGGCCCGGATCCACTGCGCCGTGACGCGAAGCCGGACAAGGCGTGGGAGCGGATCTCGCGATCGAAGACGTCGATCGCGGCACTGCTGATGGACCAGTCGGTGCTGGCGGGCGTCGGCAACGTGTATCGCGCCGAAGTCCTGTTCCGGCACGGTGTCGCCCCGCTCGTCCCCGGCCGCGCGCTCGACCGCGGGCTGTGGGACGACATGTGGGCGGATCTTGTGACGCTCATGCGGCACGGTGTCCGGGTGGGACGGATCGACACGGTCGCGCCGGAACACCTGCCCGAGGTCACGGGCCGCGCGCCGCGGCAGGACCGGCACGGGGGCGAGGTCTACGTCTACCGGCGCGAGGGGATGCCTTGTCTCGTGTGCGGGACGGCGGTGCTGCGGAGCGATCTGGCGGCGCGGAACCTCTTCTGGTGCCCGACCTGCCAGGCCGCCTGACGAGCCGGGTGAAGGGCCCTGTGATGCGTCGCGAAAGCCACTTTCGGGACGTCTGACGTCTCGAAAGTGGCTTTCGCGACATCTATGGGCCCCGTCTCGGCGAGTGCAGGCGCCTCGAAGGATGCCTCCGCGCCAAGCCGGGAGTCACGCTGGTCGTGAGGTGATTCGGATTAGAACCAGGGGTGGGTCAGGTACCTAAGTGGACTTCAGCCGGGCACAAGGAAGAGAGTCCCAGTGCGCGTGTCGTCCATCTAGGCACGCGTGTCGTCCGCCGGAGCACGCGTGTCGTCCAGTCGATCATGTGACATCGCCACTCGCGACCCCCGCCCAAGCTGCCAGCCCGCCTGACGAGCCTCGGTGCCGGATGCAATGAAGGGGCCTTTCATAGCAAAATTTGCTATGAAAGGCCCCTTCATTGCACGCCCGGGAGCGCCACAGCGGCGCTAGAAGTCGAAGCCTCCGCCGTCGAAGCCGCCCCCATCGAAGCCGCCGCCGTCGAACCCGCCGGCATCTCCGCCTGCGTCCCCGCCCGCGTCGCCGCCGGCATCACCGGCGCCGGCGTCCTCCTGGCCCGCGTCATAGCCCGATTCCCAGGCCGACGCGCTCGCGATACCCGCCATGCCGGAGAACATCGCGCTGAACAGCAGCATCGAACCGAGACCCCACGCGCCGGCGACGAGCGCGGGCTTCCACCACGGCTCGCTGTACCAGCCCTGCGGCACCGGACGGCCCGCCACGCGGCCGCCGGGGTAGTAGTGCGGCGTCCGCTGGCTCGGGTCCGGCGAAGCCTCGTAGTGCTCGCCCTCGACGTCGACCGAGCGGTACTCGGTGACCTTGCCCGCCCGATCGCGCTCTTCGCTGCCGGGCAGTTCCGGACCGGGGTCCATGCCCATCGCGAGGCGGGCCGCGCGGACGTAGTAGAGCCCTTCGATGGCGGTCTCGCGCACCAGCCGGGCCTGTTCGACGGTCTGTGCCTGCTCCATCTGGGAGCCCGCCGCGGTGAAACGTTCGGACGCGTCCGCCATCGCCTGCTGGGAGGCGGTGTCCGTGCCGGTGAGGTTCATGACCTGACCGCCGAGCCGCTCGACGAGGCGCCGTGCGTCGGCCTTCGCGTCGTCCAGCTGGCGCTTCTTGGCCGCCGCCTGGGCTTTCGCGAAGTAGATGCCGCCGCCGACCACGACGACGAGGAGCACGATCAGGAAGATCGCGGTGCCCATGGGTTCACTCCAGGAATCGTTCGGCCTTTGCTCCGATCAACGCGGCGGGCCCGCCGGTGGTTCCCGCGCGCACTGGCGGGAGAAACTAGAACACGTTATAGTTCGGCTCCATGAAGTTCACCCTGTCGATCGCGATGAACCCGCTCGATCAGCTGGGCGAGCTCGCCCGCGCGGCCGAAGAAGCGGGTTTCTCCTCGATCGCGCTCCCGGATTCCCTGTTCTATTCCGAAACGGTCTCGGCCGACTATCCGTACACGCCCGACGGCAGCCGCTTCTGGACCGAGGAGACGCCCTGGGCCGATCCGCTGATCGCGGCGGCGTCGATGGGCGCGGTCACCGAACGGCTCACCTTCTACACCTCCGTGCTCAAACTGGGCTCCCGCAATCCCGTCCTCCTCGCGCGCCAGGTCAACTCGGTCGCGGCGCTGACCGGTGGCCGCTTCGGGCTCGGGCTCGGCGTCGGCTGGTCGCCGGAGGAGTTCCGCTGGTGCGGCGCGCCGTACGAAAAGCGCGGCAAACGCGTGGACGAGGCCATCGAGGTGCTGCGCCTGATCCTCGACGGCGGGATGGTCGAATTCCACGGCGAGTTCTTCGACTTCGACAAGCTCCGGATGAGCCCGACGCCGCCGTCGCGGGTGCCGTTCTACATCGGCGGGCACACCGACGTCGCGCTGCGCCGGGCCGCGCGCGTCGCCGACGGCTGGTCGTCGGCGATGATGAAGTTCGACGACCTCCGCGACACGATCGCCAAACTGCGCGGGCTGCTGGCCGACCAGGGCCGTGACGGCGATCCCTTCGAGTACCAGGCCGTCTGCATCGACAAGTTCGGTCTCGACGGCTACCGCGAGCAGGGCGACATCGGCGTCACCGACATCATCACCATGCCGTGGGTGTTCGACGGCCTCGGTTTCGACGCCGAAGTCGGCCCGAAGCTGGATTCCATCAAGAAGTTCGGCGACGAGATCATCGCGAAGATCGGAGACTGAACCATGGGTGTCGACGTCTGCTGGGATCCGGCCACTGAGCAGCCGCCCGCGCGCCAGGCCGCGTTCCGCTCGATGACCGCCGTCACCGCCGGGGACAAGGCCGCCTGGCTCGCGCTCTTCGCCGGAGACGCCGTGGTCGAAGACCCCATCGGTCCCTCGATGTTCGACGAGGAAGGCAAAGGCCATCACGGGCAGGACGGCATCAGTGCCTTCTGGGACAAGACGATCGCGAACGTCGAGCGCTTCCGGTTCACGATCCGCGACTCGCACGCGGCCGGTGACGAGGTCGCGAACGTCGGCACGATCACGACGTATCTGCCCGGCGGCTACCGCGTCGACACCGACGGCGTGTTCGTCTACCGGGTGCGCGAAGACGGGCTGATCGTGTCGATGCGCGCGTTCTGGGAAACCGAGCGTGCCATGGCCACGGCCCGAAAGGCCGAGGACACGGCTTAGCCGAGCCGCTCCGCGCGCCGCGTCAGGTACTGCTTCTCGGGTTCGCTCGCGGTTTTGCCCGCGGCCCGGAGATAGGCCTCGCGCGCGGCGCCGGTGTCCCCGGCCAGCTCCAGCAGGTGCCCGCGGACGGAATCGAGCCGGTGGGTCTGGCTCATCCGGCTGTCGTCGTCGAGCGTGGCCAGCAGTTCGAGGCCCGCTTCCGGCCCGTTGACCTCGGCGACCGCGACGGCGCGGTTGAGCGTGACGACCGGGCCGGGCGATACCTTCTCGAGCACGTCGTAGAGCGCGAGGATCTGCGACCAGTCCGTGTCGGCCGCGGTGGGCGCCTCACTGTGGACGGCGGCGATCGCGGCCTGCACCTGGTACGGCCCGACCGGGCCCGCCGCCAAGGCCTCGCTGACCAGCGACACGCCTTCGGCGATCATTTCCGCGTTCCAGCGCGAGCGGTCCTGCTCGGCGAGGGGGACGAGCGAGCCGTCCTCACCGGCGCGGGCGGCGCGGCGGGCGTCGGTCAGCAGCATGAGCGCGAGCAGGCCGGTGACCTCGTCCTCGTCCGGCATGAGCCGCCGGAGCAGCCTGGTCAGCCGGATCGCCTCGGCGGTCAGGTCGGCGCGGTGCAAGTCGGGGCCGCCGCTGGTCGTGTAGCCCTCGTTGAAGATCAGGTACAGGACCTGGAGGACGACCCGGAGCCGTTCGGTCAGCTCCCCGGCGGGCGGCAGGACGAACTCGGCGCCCGCCTTCTTGATGGTCTGTTTCGCCCGGCTGATCCGCTGGGCCAGCGTCGATTCCGGGACGAGGAAGGCGTTCGCGATCTCGCCCGTGGTCAGGCCGCCGACGGCGCGCAGGGTGAGCGCGAGTTGCGACGGCGGGGACAGGGATGGGTGGCAGCACAGGAAAAGAACGGTGAGCGTGTCGTCCGAATCGGACACAGCGGCTGGAGCGGGGGCCATCAGCGCGTCGTTCTCCTCGCGCCGCCGTCGCGCGCTCTCGCTGCGCCACTCGTCCACCAGCCGCCGGGAGGCGACCGTCGCGAGCCAGGATTTCGGACTGTCCGGGATGCCCTGCTCCGGCCATTGCTGCGCGGCCGAGAGCAGGGCTTCCTGGACGGCGTCCTCACAGGCGTCGAACTGCCCATGCTTGCGCACCAGCAACCCGATGACCTGCGGGGCCAGCTCCCGCAGGAGCGCTTCCACCTGACAATCGTCCTTCACGACGCCAGTCTTACCCCATACGAGCCGTCAGGCGACGGGGGAGTAGTGCGAAGCGTCGCCTTCGAGGGATTCGCTCGGCACCCCGTCGATGCCCACCGGGACGTCGCCCGCCACGGTCACCCGGTGCAGGCGGCGGGGCAGGTCGTCGTAGTTGTCGACGGCGTAGTGCTGGGTGATGCGGTTGTCGAACAGCACCAGCTGGTTCGGCTCCCAGCTCACCCGCACGACGTTCTCCGGCCGCGTCACGTAGGACTGCAGCAGCCGCAGGATGTCCCGCGACTCGCCCTTGGACAGCCCGACGATCCGCTGCGCGAACCCGCCGATGTACAGCCCGCGCTCCCCGGTCACCGGATGCACCCGCACCACCGGGTGGACCGTGCGGAACTTCTGCGAGACGAACACCTTCCGGCGTTCCCGCTCCGCCTCGTCGAGGGTTTCCGGCGCCTTCGCGTAGTCGTAGTCGTTGGTGTGCTCGGCGCGCAGCGTGTCCGCGAACGCCCGGAGCGGCTCCGGCAGGTCCCGGTAGGCCGCTGCCGAGTTCGCGATCAGCGTTTCACCACCGTATGGAGGGACGACCAGGCTGCGCAGCGTGCTGGCCTTCGGCGGGTTGTGCACGAAGGTGACGTCGGTGTGCCACTGGTTCGCCCGGCCCTGCTCGCTGTCGACCGGCAGGATGGCGGGCTCGCCGTCCACCGACGGGACGGTCGGATGTGCCTTGGTCAGCTCGCCGAAGTGCTCGGCGAACCGCTGCTGGCCCGCGTCATCGAGGTCGACGTCGCGGAAGACGAGGGCCTTGTGCTCGTGCAGGGCCTCGGTGACGAACGCGACGGTCGCGGCGTCGAGGTCCTTCGCCGGGTCCACGCCGACGACCTGCGCGCCGATCCTGCCGGTGATCTTGCGAACCTCGACCTGGGTGTTGAGGGCGGTCATGCGGCGTGCTCCTTTACTCGGGTGCGGGTGACGGGGCGGGCGAGGCCGTAGTGGCCGCGCAAGGTCGTGGCGGTGTACTCGGTGCGGAACAACCCGCGCCGCTGGAGTTCCGGGACGACGAGGTCGACGAAGTCCTCCAGGCCGCCCGGAAGCGTGGGCGGCATGACGTTGAAGCCGTCCGCGGCGCCTTCGGTGAACCAGTGCTCCAACTGGTCGGCCACCTGCGCGGCGGTGCCGGCGAACACACGGTGCCCGCGGCCGCCCGCGAGCCGCTCGATGAGCTGGCGGATCGTCAGGTTCTCGCGCCGCGCCAGACCGGTGACCAGCTCGAACCGGCTCTGCGCGCCTTCGGTGAACGTGCCGACGTCGGGCAGCGGACCGTCGAGCGGATACGGCGTCAGGTCGTGGTCGAGCATGGTCGACAGCTGCCGCACGCCATACGCGGGCGTGATGAGGGCGTTGAGTTCGGCCTCTCGTTCCTTCGCCTCGGCCTCGGTGCGGCCCAGGATCGGGCTGATCCCCGGCAGGATCTTGATCTCCTCCGGCGAGCGGCCGTACTTCGCGAGCCTGCCCTTGACGTCGTCGTAGAAAGCCTTGCCCTCGGCGAAAGTCTGCTGCGCGGTGAACACCGCCTCGGCGAACCTGGCCGCGTACTCCTTGCCCGTCTCCGAGGAACCCGCTTGGACCAGCAACGGATGCCCCTGCACCGGACGCGGGATGTTCAGCGGCCCGCGCACCTGGAAATGCGGGCCGTCGTGGTCGATCGGCCGGATCCGGTCGGTGTCGGCGTAGACCCCGGTCGCCTTGTCGATGACGGCCGCTTCGTCGTCCCAGCTGTCCCAAAGCTTTTTGGCGACTTCGACGAATTCGGTGGCGCGTTCGTAGCGCAGCGCGTGCGACGGCCGGGCGTCGCGGTTGAAGTTGCGGGCCTCGTCCTCACCCGCCGACGTCACGATGTTCCAGCCCGCGCGGCCGCCGCTGAGATGGTCGAGCGACGCGAACTTCCGCGCCAGGTGGTACGGCTCGTTGTAGGTCGTCGACGCGGTGGCGATCAGGCCGATGTGTTCGGTGGCCCCGGCCAGCGCCGAAAGCAGCGTCAGCGGCTCGAACAGGGTGTGCGAGTTGTAGCGGACGTTGCCCCACAAGGCGACGCCGTCGGCGAGGAACAGCGAATCCAGCTTGCCGCGCTCCGCCGTGCGGGCGATGTCGACGTAGTGTTTCAGTGTCGCGGCGCGGCGCGGATCCGTGCTCGGATGCCGCCAGGCCGCCTCGTGATGACCGTTCGGCATCACGAACGCGTTGAGGTGTAAGTGCTTCACGCCTTCTCCTTGACACGCCAGGTGGAGAACCGCCGCTCCAGTGCGACGAAGCCCGCGTTGATGGCCAGGCCCAGCACCGAAACCGTGATGATCGCGGCGTACATCTGCTGGATCTGGAAGTTGACCTGCGAGTTGTTGATCAGATAGCCGAGCCCGGCCTTGGCGCCGACCATTTCGGCGGCGATCAGGATGAGGATCGAGTACGCCGCCGCCATCCGGATACCGGTGAAGATGGTCGGCACCGCAGACGGCAGGATCACCTTCCGGAACAGGCTCGGGCTCGACAGTCCGAGCGAGCGCGCGGCCTTGACCAGCAAGGGATCCACGGTGTTCACCCCTGCGATCGTGTTGAGCAGCACCGGCCAGACGCAGGCGTAGACGATCAGCGCGATCTTGGACACCTCGCCGATGCCGAGCAGGAGGGTGAACACCGGCAGCAGGGCCAGCGCGGCGGTGTTGCGGGCCAGCTCCAGCAAGGGGTTCAGGAACTCCGCGAGCGGCCGGTACCAGGCGATCAGCAGGCCGAGCGGCACCGAAACGGCCACCGCGATCACGAATCCGGCGGCGGACCGGCCGAGGCTCGCCAGGAGATGGTCGGCCAGCTGCCCGTTGAGGATCAGCTCCCAGAGCGCGGCGAGGTCTTCCGACAGCGGCGGAAGGAAGGTCCTCGTGCTTTCGTCGAGAAGGTATTGGGGAGCGAACTCCCAGACGGCGAGGAAGAGCAGGATCGCCGCCGAACTGCGAAAGGCCTTACTGAGCCGGTTCTTCTTCTTGCGGGGTTTCGCGGCCGCCTTCGGTCCTGTGTGGACTGTCGACGCCTCGAGGGTGGCGGTCATCAGGCGGCCCTCCGGATCTCGTCGTGCAGGAGTTCCCACAGGCGGTGGCGATGGGCCACGAACGCGGGCGCCGAGCGCAGGTCGTCGTTCGAGCGGTCGCCGAGGTCGATGTCGACGACGTCCTTGAGCCTGCCCGGCCGCGACGTGAGCACCGCGACCTTCTGTCCCAGGTAGACGGCTTCTTCGATGCTGTGGGTGATGAAGACGATGGTCTTGCCGGTGCGCTGCCAGATCCGCCGCAGTTCCTCCTGCAGCAGTTCGCGGGTCTGGGAGTCCAGCGCGGCGTACGGCTCGTCCATCAGCAGCACGTCCGGGTCGTAGGCGAGGCTTCTCGCGATCGCGACGCGTTGCTTCATCCCACCGGAAAGCTGGTGGGGGAGATGCTCCTCGAAACCGGAAAGCCCGACCAGGTCGAGGAATTCCCTTGCCCTGTCCGCGCGCTGCCGTTTGGTCAGCGTGCCGCCTTCGAGGCCGAACTCGACGTTGGCGCGTGCGGTGCGCCAGGGGAACAGCGCGTACTGCTGGAACACGACCCCGCGATCCAAACCCGGTCCGGTTACGGGTTTCCCGTCGATCAGGACCTCACCGGAGGTGGGTTTCGCGAGCCCGCCGAGCAGATCGAGCAGCGTGGACTTGCCGGAACCGCTCGGCCCGACCAGCGAGAGGAACGTGCCGTCCTCGATGTCGAGGGAGACGTCGTCCAGCGCGGTCAGCGTGTCGAAGGTCTTGGTGACCGAGCGGAGGCTGATCTTGGCGGTCACGCGCCACCGCCTTCGCGGTACGGGTTGAACTCGTTGGTGTAGATCTTCTTGAGGTCGACCTGGTCCTTCTTGATGAACCCGGACTGCTTGAGCCAGTCCGTCCAGAGCGTGTAGTCGTGGTCCGAGATCAGCCCGCCCTTGGTGACGCCGGTGCTCTTCCAGTACTTGAGCGTGTCGGTGTTCTCGTTGCGGCCGCGGTTCTGGATGATCTTGGTGAACCGGGCGATGACCTCGTCGCGAGGTGTGGTGCGCGCCCATTCGATCGCCTTGGCCACGCCGGTGACGAAGGTCTTCGTGGTCTCCGGGTATTTCTTGATGAAGTCGGTCCGCAGCACGTACGGCCCGCCGTTGTAGGGGCCGAACGCTTCGACGTCCTTCACGATGGGGCGCACGCCGCCCCCGGCGACGGCGCGATCCTGAAGGACGCCGTTGAGCGCGGCGACGTCGATCTGGCCGTTGCGCAAGGCCTGTTCGGTGTTGATCGGCGGCAGGACGACCAGTTGCACCTGGTCGATCTCCGCGTCGGAGAGGCCGCTGCGCTTGAGCCAGGTGTCGAGGGCGGCCTCCAGGTTCGCGCCGACGGTGTTGACGCCGACCTTCTTGCCGATGAGGTCGCGCGGGGTGCGGATCGGGCTGTCTTCCTTGACGTAGAAGCCCAAAAAGGTCTTCTCGTCGGAGCCGTAGTAGTTGACGACGGCCTTGATCGGCGCGCCGGCGTCGACGAGTTTGGCGACCGCGCCGGTGAAGGCGCCGCCGAAGTCGGTCTGGTCGGTCGCGGCGGACTGGATGTCCTGCGGTCCGCTGATCGTGTTGCCGACCCATTTGAGCTTGACCGGGCCGAAGTACCCGAGATCCTCGGCGAGTTCGGGGAACGTGACGTTGTTCGCCGATCCCTGGTAGCGGAGTTCGAGTTTCTCGGGCTGCCCGGCCACGCCCGCCGGAGTCGCGGAGGCGCCGCAGCCCGACAGCGCCAATCCGGCGAGGAGCGCGGCGATCAAGGGCACTGGTTTCTTCACGGTGGGCTCTTTCGTTCGGGTATGCGTCGTCGAAGAAGATTCTTCGCAGGCCCGGCCGGCAGCGTCAATTTTGCGATTTAGTGAAGTAACTCAGGAGGCGTTGGCAAGGTTCGTGAAAAGCGGATCCTCGTAGAGGGCGTTCAGCATGACCGCTCCGCCCGCGGTCGCCAGCTCGGTGCCTGGAAAGCTTGATGCCACAACGTTTTTGGTGGCGTCCTGGCAGATCCAAGACCGCTGGGCGACCTCGTCCCGGATCGTGGAAAGGCAGCCTTCGACGTCGCGTACACTCTGGTCGAGCACGATGAGGATTTCCGGATTGAGGACGTCGAAGAGTAACGCGGCGGCCTGCCCGACAATTCGCGCGCGCTCGTGAAAAAGGGTGACGGCGCTTTTGTTCCCCGATGCCGCCAAATGGAGCACGTCGGCGAAAATCGGTTCTTCGACGAGCCCCGCCTCGGCGGCTCTGCGCGCTATCGTGCGCTCGGAAACGGTGGCTTCGAGACAGCCGGTTCGTCCACAGCGGCAAGGCTCCTCGCTGTCGTCGACCCGCAAATGCGCGACCGCGCCCGCCGCCGACCGCGGTCCATGATGGACGGTGTCACCGGTGGCGAAGGCGGCGTCGACCACGTTGCCCGTGAACAACTGCACGACACTGCGGCGTGCTCTCGGTTGTCCCAGCAGGCGTTCGGCGTGGATGAGCGCCCGCGAATGCCCGTCGACACGGACGTCGAGACCGGTGACCTCGGTGAGCAGAGCGCGCAACGGGACCCCGCTCCAGCCGAGCAGACCGTGCTCCACCACCGTCCCGGACGCCTCGTCGACCCAGCCGCCGGTCGCCACTCCCAACCCGAGTGGCGTCCGATCCGGCGCGTGTCCGATGAGGAGGTCGTCGAGCAGCTCCGCGATCTGCGCGACCTGCACGGCGGGTTCGGCTCCGTGATGCGGGGCTTCCTGCTGCGCCAGCACTTTCCCGCGCAGATCCAGCAACCCGACGGTGAGATGCTCGACCGCGACATGCGCCCCGCACACCACGAACCGTTCCGTGTCGAGGTCCACCGGCACGAACGGCCTGCCGACCGCGCCGGCGACCTCGGGCAGCTCGATGAGGAAGCCGCGGCGCATCAGCTCCGCCACATGCCCCGTGACGGCCGCGGCGCTCAGTCCGGTGCGGCGCGCGATGGTGCTGCGCGCGATCGCCCCTTCGTCCAGCACCACGCGGAGCACCACGCGGAGCACCGCGCTGGCACTGGCGCTCCGCCTGCCGGTCACGGTGCAGATGTTCGCAAGCGGGTGCCGGTGGGCCTAGGGCTCTCAGCATCCGGGAGTGCTCAGCCTTCGGAGGAATCGTGCGCTGTGTTCGCAGCGGTCCTCGTAGCCCCGCGCGCGGTAGAAGGCGTGCGCGGCCGTCCGATGGCGGGAACTGGTGACCTCCATGGTGTCGCAGCCCAAACGCAGCGCCTCCGCTTCGGCCGCCGCGACCAACTCGCGTCCGATGCCCGAACCGCGCCGGGTCTCGTCCACCACCAGGGCCACGATTCGCCCACCGGAACCCGGCCGCTCGAGAAGCGGGATCGCGACCACCGCGACGACACCGACCACCGTGCCGTCCGCCTCGGCGACGAACGCGGCCCCCTCGGGATGGCGGGCCCACCGTTCGAGGCGGCCGCGCACGTCCTCAACGTCGTTGTCCGGGTAACCCAGCTCGGTGAGGAGGGCGGTCACGGCGGGAGCGTCGGTGCTGAGGGCGTGGCGGATCTCCATGATCGCCATTAAAGCGGAGGGGTCGGCCGCTGACCTTGAACAGGCCCATCGCACGGCCAAGCCGAAACGCCGGTGAACTCGCAGGTCAAAGACCTTGAGTCGGGATGACAGGATTTGAACCTGCGACCCTCCGCTCCCAAAGCGGATGCGCTACCAAGCTGCGCCACATCCCGTGACTTCCCCGATCTCCCGGGGGGTGTGCGCACAGCCTAGCGGGTCACGCTAAGCTGTTTTCGCACCCGGTACTCCGGGGGCACGCGGGTGTAGCTCAATGGTAGAGCCCTAGTCTTCCAAACTAGCTACGCGGGTTCGATTCCCGTCACCCGCTCCACAGCTCCACATCCGAACCCGCAGGCGCCTGGCCTGCGGGTTCTTTCGTTGTCGGAGCCGCACAGAGATGCCCCGAAGGCCTCCTTTGAGACGTTCAACGTCTCAAAGGAGGCCTTCAGGGCATGCGGTCGGAGGGGTTCGAGGGCTCAGTCCGCGCCGACGTCCGAGGAGTCCGACGGCGCCACGGCCTGCGAGAGGCCACTGGACGCGGCATCCGCCTCGAGGTGTGCGGCGATCAGGTCCAGCAGCTTGTCCGTGTCGACGGGCTTGGTGACGTAGTCGTCCGCGCCCGAAGCGAGCGTCCGTGCCTTGTCCTCCGCGGTCGCCTTCGCCGTGACGGCGATCACCGGCAGGTCTTCGTGCGCGGCCTCGGCGCGGATCGCGGTGATCGTGGCGTTGCCGTCCAGTTCGGGCATCATCACGTCCATCAGGACGAGCGCGGTGTCCTCGTGGCGTTCCAGCGCCCGGATGCCCGCGACGCCGGTCTCGGCGTAGATGACCTCCAGGCCGTTGCGTTCCAGCACGGCGGCCAGCGCGAAGACGTTCCGGAGGTCGTCGTCGACGATGAGGATCTTCTCGCCGTGGAACCGCTGTGACGGCGCGGAGGGGGTCACTTGGGGCACCGCCATGATCAGCGGGACCCCGCCGGCCGCGGCGGTGGTCGGGACGACCAGGTTCGCGGCGCTCACCGGCAGATACAGCGTGAACGTGCTGCCCTTGCCGGGTTCGCTGCGGACGCGCAGTTCGCCGCCGAGCAGTTCCGTCAGCTGCTGGCTGATCGACAGGCCCAGCCCGGTGCCGCCGTACTTGCGGCTGGTGGTGCCGTCGGCCTGGCGGAACGCGTCGAAGATGATCGCGAGTTTGTCCGGCGCGATCCCGATCCCGGTGTCCTCGACGGCGAACGCGAGGACGCCGGGGGCGTTGCGGAGCGAGTCGGCTTCGACCTCGCCCTGATCGGCCATCCGGATGTGCAGGCGCACGCCGCCCTCGTCGGTGAACTTCGCCGCGTTGGACAGCAGGTTCCGCAGCACCTGCTGCAAACGGTGTTCGTCGGTGTGGATCGACGACGGCACCGGCGGGTCGATGAGGACGGCGAACTCCAGGCCCTTGTCCGAAGTGAGCGGACGGCAGATCGATTCGACGTACTCGACCAGTTCGGGCAGCGTGACGTCGGACATCTGCAGGTCCAGGTGACCGGCCTCGACCTTGGCCATGTCGAGGATGTCGTTGATCAGCTGTTGCAGGTCGCTGCCCGCCGAGTAGATCGTCCGCGCGAACTGGACCTGCTTCTCCGACAGGTTCCCGTCCGGGTTCTCCGACAGGAGTTTCGCGAGGATCAGCGCGCTGTTGAGCGGCGTCCGCAGTTCGTGCGACATGTTCGCCATGAACTCGGACTTGTACTGCGACGCCATGGTCAACTGGCCGGCGCGCTCTTCGAGTTCCTGCCGCGCCTGCTCGATCTCGCTGTTCTTGACCTCGATGTCGCGGTTCTGCTGGGCCAGCAGTGCCGCCTTCTCCGCGAGGTCCGTGTTGGAGCGGCGCAGTTCCCGTTGCTGCGCCTGCAACTGCTCGGACCGGGCGCGCAGTTCCTGTGCCAGGCGCTGGGATTCGGTCAGCAGCGCCTCGGTGCGCGAGTTGGACTGGATGGTGCTGACGTTGACCGCGATGGTCTCCTTCAGCTGCTCCAGCAGGTCGATGTGGACGGTGCTGAAGGCGTTGATGGTCGCCAGTTCCAGCACCCCGAGGACCTCGCCCTGGAACAGCACCGGCAGCACGATCACGTTGACCGGCGCGGCCGAACCCAGTCCCGAGGAGATGAGCGCGTACTCCGGCGGGGCCTCGTGGACCAGTATCGTGCGGCGGTCGACGGCGGCCTGCCCGATGAGCGACTCGCCGGGGGAGAACCGCAGCCCCGTCTGGGATTTCGCCAGCCCGTAGGTGGCGATGCTCTCCAGGACCACCTCTTCCTGCTCGTCTTCGCGGGCGAGGAAGAACGCGCCCTGCTGCGCGGACACGAGCGGGGTCAGTTCGGACAGGATCAGCGACGCCACGGACGCGAGGTCCCGGTGCCCCTGCATGAGCGCGGACAGCCTGGCCAGGTTGGTCTTGAGCCAGTCCTGCTCGCGGTTCGCCCGGGTGGTCTCCTTCAGGTTCGCGATCATCTGGTTGATGTTGTCCTTGAGTTCGGCCACCTCCCCGGACGCGTCGACGGTGATGTGCCGGGTCAGATCGCCGGCGGTCACCGCGGTGGCCACCTGCGCGATCGCCCGCACCTGGGTGGTCAGGTTCCCGGCCAGCTGGTTCACGCTTTCGGTCAGCCGCGACCACGTGCCCGCGACACCGGGCACCTCCGCCTGGCCGCCGAGCGTGCCGTCCGTGCCGACCTCGCGGGCGACGCGGGTGACTTCGGAGGCGAAGGCCGAGAGCTGGTCGACCATCGTGTTGATGGTGGTCTTGAGTTCGAGGATCTCGCCGCGCGCGTCGATGTCGATCTTCTTCGACAGATCGCCCTGCGCCACCGCGGTGGTCACCGTCGCGATGCTCCGCACCTGGCCGGTCAGGTTGTCGGCCATGACGTTCACGTTGTCCGTCAACGCCTTCCACGTGCCCGCCACGTTCGGCACGCGGGCCTGGCCGCCGAGGATGCCTTCCGTACCCACCTCGCGGGCGACGCGGGTGACCTCGTCGGCGAACGCGCGCAGCGTCTCGACCATGCTGTTGATCGTCTCGGCGAGGACCGCGACCTCGCCCTGCGCGTCGATCGAGATCTTCTTCGACAGGTCGCCGTTCGCGACCGCCGTGGTCACCGTCGCGATGCTCCGCACCTGGTCGGTGAGGTTGGTGGCCATGACGTTGACGTTGTCGGTGAGGTCCTTCCAGGTCCCGGCGACGCCGCGCACCTGCGCCTGGCCGCCGAGCTTGCCCTCCGTGCCGACCTCGCGGGACACCCGGGTGACTTCGTCGGCGAAGGCCGAGAGCTGGTCGACCATGATGTTGACGGTGTTCTTGAGCTCCAGGATCTCGCCGCGCGCGTCGACGATGATCTTCTGCGTCAGGTCGCCCTTCGCGACGGCGGTGGTGACCTGGGCGATGTTCCGGACCTGGTCGGTCAGGTTCTTCGCCATGAAGTTGACGTTGTCGGTCAGGTCCTTCCAGGTCCCGGCCACGCCGGGCACCTGAGCCTGGCCGCCGAGCCGCCCGTCGCTGCCGACCTCGCGGGCGACGCGGGTGACCTCGTCGGCGAACGCGGACAGCTGATCCACCATCGTGTTCAACGTGTTCTTGAGTTCGAGGATCTCGCCCTTGGCGTCGACGGCGATCTTCTGCGAGAGGTCGCCCTTCGCCACCGCCGTCGCCACCTGGGCGATGTTCCGGACCTGCGCGGTGAGGTTGTTCGCCATGAAGTTGACCGACCCGGTGAGGTCGCGCCACGTCCCGGCGACACCCGGCACCTGCGCCTGACCGCCGAGCTGACCTTCCGTGCCGACCTCGCGGGCGACACGCGTGACCTCGTCGGCGAACGACGAGAGCTGGTCGACCATCGTGTTGACGGTCGTCTTCAGTTCGAGGATCTCGCCGCGCGCGTCGACCGTGATCTTCTGCGTCAGGTCGCCCTTCGCCACCGCCGTGGTGACCTGGGCGATGTTGCGGACCTGGTCGGTCAGGTTGTCCGCCATCTGGTTCACCGAGTCGGTGAGCCCGCGCCAGGTGCCCGCCACGCCCGGCACGGTCGCCTGGCCGCCGAGACGGCCTTCGCTGCCGACCTCGCGCGCCACCCGCGTGACCTCGTCCGCGAACGACGACAGCTGGTCGACCATCGTGTTCAGCGTGTTCTTGAGTTCGAGGATCTCGCCCTTGGCGTCGACGTTGATCTTCTGCGAGAGGTCGCCCTGGGCGACCGCGGTGGCCACCTGGGCGATGTTGCGGACCTGGTCGGTCAGGTTGTCCGCCATCAGGTTCACCGAGTCGGTGAGGTCGCGCCACGTGCCCGCCGCGCCGGGCACCTGCGCCTGACCGCCGAGACGGCCTTCGCTGCCGACCTCGCGGGACACCCGGGTCACTTCGTCGGCGAACGCCGAGAGCTGGTCGACCATGATGTTGACGGTGTTCTTGAGCTCCAGGATCTCGCCGCGCGCGTCGACGTTGATCTTCTGGGTCAGGTCGCCCCGCGCCACCGCGGTGGTCACCTGGGCGATGTTGCGGACCTGGTCGGTCAGGTTGCTGGCCATGACGTTGACGTTGTCGGTGAGATCACGCCAGGTGCCCGCCACGCCCGGGACCTCGGCCTGGCCGCCGAGCCGTCCCTCGGTGGCGATCTCGCGGGCCACTCTGGTGACCTCGGTCGCGAACCGCGAAAGCTGCTTGATCAGGCCGTTGACCGTCTTCGCGACCTCGGCGAACTGACCCTGCAGCGGCCGCCCGCCGACTTCCAGGGGCATCGGCTCGGACAGATCGCCCTCGGCGACCGCCCCGAGGACGCGGTTGAGCTCGGCCGTGGGCCTGCTCACGTCCTCGATCAGCCCGTTGACGACGTCGACCGCGGTGGCCCAGCCGCCGGGGCCGATCTCGGCCGCCACCCGCTCGGTCAGCCTGCCTTCCTTGCCGACCGCCTCGCGGACGCGCAGGAGTTCGGTCACCAGTCGCTGGTTCCGTTCGGCGATGTCGTTGAAGGCGCCCGCGAGCTGGGCCGCGAGCCCGTCCCCGTGCGCCACGAGCCGCCGCCGGAAGTTGCCGTCCCCGAGGTCACGAGCCGCCGCGAGCAGGCGTTCCAGGGTCGCTTCGTCCACCTGGCCGCCACCACCTTCCACGGGGATCCGGTCCCTTTGGGAGTGCTGTGTCATCTGTGTCGACCCTCTCCACCACGCATGCCAAGCCATGGTCGTCGCATCAGCGTGCCATGATTCGACCTACACTTCGAGCCAGTCCGCCCGCTCACACTGCGCTACCCGCAAGGCAGGAGGAGGTCCGGGAATGGTGTCACGGCCCGCCCCGGCCTCGACGTCGCTCCCCTCGGAGTCGTCGCCACCGACGAGCGAGGGAGCCCTGCCCGAATCCGGGCGGTTCTGGCGTGAGCTGCTCGAAGACGTCCGTGACGCGGTGCTCGTGCAGGACGTCGGCGGCGCGCTGCGCTGGTCGAATCCCGCCGCCCGTGAGCTGTTCGGCGGCGGCCGCCCGGTGCTGACCGCGGAAGGTCCGGAAGTCGGGCATGTCGAGCACACCGGCCGCCGGTTCCCGGCGCGGATCCGGACGTTGCCCGGCGGCTGGCACGCCTGGACGGTGACCTCGGCGGTCGCGGCCGACGGCCCGCGCGTGGACGGCTTCCTCGCCGCTTCGGCTCCCCGCCTGGCCTCCGCGCGGGGCAGGCACGGGACGGCGAAGGTGATCGCCGAGGTCGCCGCGGCCGAACTCGCCGACTGCGTCTTCGTGCTGCTGCCGACCACTCGCGGCCGGTGGGAGTGGTGGAGCTGCGATCACCGCACCACCCACGGGCACGGCCGGATCAGGCGCGTCCCCGCCCAACTGGCGCCGGTGCTCGCCGGCACCTTCGCCTCCACGGACGAACTCGAGGCCAAGGCGGTTCCGGAAGAGGAGATCGCGACCCTGCCCGCGATCGTCGCGGAACGGCTCGCCGTCCATTCGTCGGTGACCGTGGTCTCACTGGGCTTCGACGGCGGAGCCGGGGTCACCGGCGCGGTGGTGCTCGGCAGGCGCGGCGCGCCCGCGTTCGGCGAGGACCACCCGCGAGCGGTGACCGAGTTCGCCCGCGCGGCCGGGACGGCACTGGCGAACGCGCATCGCTACGCCCGCCAGGAAGAGGCCACGCGCGGTCTGGAGACCACGCTGCGCCCGACACCGCCGCCGGACGTGCACGGCGTGAAGTTCGACGTCTGGTACGAGCCGTCGAGCGGGCTGCTCGACGTCGGCGGCGATTTCTACGACGTCCTGCCGCGCGAGGACGGCAGCGCGATGTTCGTCCTCGGTGACGTCTGCGGCAAGGGTGCCGAGGCGGCCGCGCTCACCGGCCGCGTCCGGCAGACCCTCGCCGCGCTCGACCTCGTCGAGCACGACAACACGACGTTGCTGAGCCTGCTGAACTCCCTGCTCATCACCGGCGGCAGCGGCCGGTTCGCCACGCTGGTGCTCGGTTCGGTGCTGGCGGGCGAAGACGATCTCGGCGTCACCTTGGCCTCCGGCGGGCATCCGGCGCCGCTGGTGGTGCGCCGCCGCGGCGGGGTCGACGAGATCACCCTGCCCGGCACACTGGTCGGGATCTCCCCGCAGGCCCGGTTCGCCGAGACGGCCATCCGGCTGGCCGAGGGCGACGTCTGCCTGCTCTACACCGACGGGATCACCGAAGCGCGGCACCACGAGCGGCCGTCGGACCTGTTCGGGGACGAACGGCTGCGCGACCTGCTGGCCGGGTGCCGGGGGCTGTCCGGCCGCGAGGTCGTCGCCCGGATCCGTTCCGCGGTGCGGGAATGGCTCGGCAGCGGGACACACGACGACATCGCCGTCCTCGCCATCGAAGCCTCACGACCCGTTCAGTAGCCGCACCACCGCCCGCTCCACGATGTCGCGGGCTTCATCGGGATCGGCCGCTTTCGCGGCTCGCCGTACCGCGCGTTCGACGGTCCGGTCCCGCCGGTACGCCTCGACCACCCGCGGGTCCACATAGGACCGTCGCGCCACGGCCGGTGTGTTCCCGAGCCCTTCGGCGACTTCCGTCATCACCGCCTTCTCGACCCGCTTCAACCCTCGTTCGCTGGCGGGCTTTTCCGTGTCCGCGAAGGCGGACGCGGCCAGGACGGTGGCGTTCCAGGTGCGCAGATCCTTGGCGGTGAAACCGTCGCCGACGATTTCCCGGAGCCGGTCGTTGATGTCGTCGGCCTTCACCTCGTGCCAGCCGTCACCATTGCGGTAGGCGAGCAGGCGCACATCGCCGCCCCTCACCCGACGGAGGGACCGGACCAGCCGCGCCAGTGACTCGTCCCGCAGCCGGACCTTCCGCTGGATTCCGTGCTTCGCGGGATAGTCGCACACCAGGCATTCGCCGCGGAGTTCGACGTGCTCGCACAGCAACGTCGCCACCCCGTGGGTGCCGTGTTCGTCGGCGTAGCTCTCGCCGCCGGTGCGGAAGACCCCGAGGTCGATCATCCGCAGGGCGCCGGCGAGCACGCGTTCCCGTTTCAGACCACGGGAGTCGAGGTCCTCTCGGACCGTTTCGCGCAGCTTGGGCAGCTTTCGCGCCAGCGCGAGGACACGCTCGTGTTTCTCCTCGTCCCTCGCCCGTCGCCATTCGGGGTGGTAGAGGTACTGCTTCCGCCCGGCGTCGTCGATCCCGACCGCCTGGATGTGCGTGTTCTCGTCCGGGGAGATCCACACGCGCCGCCACGCGGGCGGGATCGCCAGCGCGGTGATCCGCTCGATCGTTTCCCGGTCCTTCAGCGGCTCGCCGTCCGGGGTCAGGTAGCCGAAACCACGACCTCTGCGCCGCCTCCGGATACCGGGGGACCCGAGGTCCGCTCGCCGAAGTCGCATGGGGGCTGATACCCGCCGCGAGGCGGGTTCATGCCCATGGTTCGGGGGGCGCGGTCCGGGGTAGTCCGAGAGCGGACGACGACCTCAGGAGGGAAATCCGATGGCGACATCGCTGAACGGACGCCGCGTGGCCATCCTCGCCGCGGACGGCGTGGAACAGGTCGAACTGGTCGAACCGCGCAAGGCGGTCACCGACGCCGGGGCGACGGCCGAAGTCGTCTCGCTGGAGCCCGGCGAGATCCAGGCCATGAACGGCGACATCGACAAGGCGGACAAGTTCACCGTGGACCGGGTGGTCAAGGACGTCACGGTCGACGACTTCGACGCGCTCGTGCTGCCCGGCGGCACGATGAATCCGGACAATCTGCGCGCGGACGAGAACGCGGTCCGCTTCGTGCGCGACTTCGTGAACAGTGGCAAACCCGTCGGGGTGATCTGTCACGGGCCGTGGACGCTGGTCGAGGCCGACGTCGTCCGCGGCCGCACGCTCACGTCGTACCCCAGCGTGCGCACCGACATCCGCAACGCCGGCGGAACCGTCGTCGACCAGGAGGTCGTCACCGACGGCAACCTGGTCTCGAGCCGCAATCCGGACGACCTGCCCGCGTTCTGCGCCGCGATCGTTGCCGGATTCGCCGGGTAAACGAGTGGCGCGCGTCACAGAACTGAGGGATCGTGGGTGGCGGGGAAGGAGGTGCCGCGATGACCGTGCATGCCAGACGCTACGGCCGTTGGTGCCGTGAGCATTTCGACACCGAGCACGAGCCGGAACACCCGCGGCCCGCGGAGGCCACGGCCGCCCCGGAAGTCGCCGACGCCCAGGCCGAGCAGGCCCAGGCGGGTGACGCCCCGCAGGGGGAACCGGGCTCGCTCAACTGAGCGGGCGCCGGTACCAGACCCGTTTCGGGCCGGGGAGGCCGATCCGCGAGACCAGGTCGGTCACCACGCCGCCGATGATCAGCCACAGCAGCGCGGCGAGACCGTCGTTGAACAGGGTGCGGAGTTTGAGGCCGTCCGGGGTGAACAGGTTCCGCAGTCCGAGCGAGACGGCGCGCGACCACTGGTCGATCAGCTGCGCGAACCCGTTCCCCGGATTGGCTTCGCCGAACACCAGCAGGATGTGCACGATCAGCACGAGCGCGAAGATCCAGCACACCGCGTGGACGAGGGCGTTGACGACGCGCACGACGCGGATCCTGGCGGGTGTCTGTTCGACGATCTCTTCCTGCGGCTCTCGCGGGTCGTTGATGTAGGTCATCGCCGTCTCCCATCATCGTCCACAGTGGACACCGTGCTGCGCGGGTCGCTCAGCCGGGCGGCCCGGGCCTGCTGCTCTTCGTCGGCGGGCCGGGCCGGGTCTTGCTCGGCTTGCCCGAGGTGCTCTGCCGGTCGCCGGCGGCGGTCGTGTCCCTCGGTGCCGAGGTGGCCTCGGTGCTTTCGGTGGTGCCGGTCGGATCCGCGCCGGACGCCGGGACCGCTTCGGTGACCACGACGGTGCCGTTGCTCGCCTTCGCGCCGTGGGTGGGCACCTCGACGGCCTCGGAGGATTGCGCGCCTTGGCCCGCCACCGGGCCGGACGAGCCGGTCACCGCCGGGGGAAGGATCCCGTCCGGCCTTGTGGGCGGGTTCGCCCCGGTCTGGTTGGCCGCCAGCAGGACACCGATGGTGATCGCGGCGGCGGGCGCG
Source organism: Amycolatopsis sp. WAC 04182 (assembly GCF_003947465.1). NCBI lineage: Bacteria > Bacillati > Actinomycetota > Actinomycetes > Pseudonocardiales > Pseudonocardiaceae > Amycolatopsis > Amycolatopsis sp. WAC 04182. The sequence continues at coordinate 1,259,727 of NZ_QHJJ01000002.1, read as the reverse complement.
CTGATGGCGGCGACCACCGCCGCCCGTTTGCGGGTGGCCGGTGCGAGATGGACGACCTTCGTCCCGGTGGAATCCTCCAGCAGGATCCGCGAGATCGCCGCCGCCGTCGGGCGCTGCGACGGTTTGCGCGCGGTCATGCCGCGCAACAACGTCGTCATGGTCACCGACAGCCCGCCGGGGATCCGGGGCGGCCGGTGCAGCCGCCCGACCGCGGCCTCGACCGGCGTCCCGGTGTACTCCCGCTCGCCGGACAGGCATTCCAGCAGGACGAGGCCGAGCGAATAGACGTCGGCGGGCGGGCCGACGTTCTCGCCGCGGACCTGTTCGGGCGCCATGTACGCCGCCGTGCCGACGACGCCGCCGGTTTCGGTCACCCTCGTCGCGTCGAAGGCGTGCGCCACGCCGAAGTCGCCGATCAGCGGGCCATCGTCGGCGATCAGGATGTTCGCCGGTTTCAGGTCACGGTGGGTGATGCCGTGCGCGTGGACGTGGGCGAGCGCGTCGGTCAGCCGGGCGGCCAGCTCGACGACCTCGTCCTGGGGGAGCGGGCCGGACCGCAGGCGCTGGGCCAGGTTCGGGCCTTCGACCAGGCGCATCGTGAGGTAGGTGTAGCCGTCGTCGGAGCCCGCGTCGTACAGCGGGACGAGCCCGGGATGGCGGACCGAGCTGAGGGTCTGGATCTCCTGCTCCCGGCGGCGCTCGTCCCTGACCATCGTGTCCGCGTGAAACAGTTTCAGTGCAACCTCGCGGCCTTCGCGCAGGTCCCAGGCGCGGAAGACGCGTGCGGTCGCGCCGCGGCCGAGCAGCTCCCCGACCTCGTACCGGCCGGCGAGTTTGCGCGGCAGATGGTCCGGGTCGTGGACGTTCAGGCTGAACCGGCGCTGAGTGGTCCCGGGGTCCTCCTCATCACCGCCAGCACGCGAAGCCGCGTCGTCCATCGGTGCTACCTCCGTCTCACCGGCCGAACGCCGTATACCCGGTCCGGCCCCGGGCGAAACAAGGTCTGCGAGCGTACCGGAGATGATCTGGGGGTTCACCCCGAACGGCGGGCAACCCGGGCGGGGGCCGGACGTCTCGTGGTCATGAAGCCGAACCGGTGGGCCGCGCTCGCCGCCACCGCACTGACCGCCCTGGCCGTCTTCACTCCGCCCGCCGCCGCCGATTCGGCTGTGCCCCAGGGATTCGCCCCCGCTTCGACGAGCTGGACCGGGCCGCTGCGCGGCTTCGTCCTCGGCTTTTCCCCTTGCGGGAAACCGGGATGGTGCGCGTCCCTGCTGTCGACGAACGATGGCGGGAAGCGGTGGCGCCGCGTCGGCGAACCGCCGATCTCGTTGCCGGACAACCACAATCAGGTCAAACTCACGGTGATCGACGAGCGAGACGCGTTCCTCTCCGACGGCACCCGGCTGCTCGCCAGCCGCGACGGCGGCGCCAAGTGGTCCGAGGTCCGGCTCGCCGGGGTGCGGGAACCCTTCTATATTTCGAAGATCGCCGAATCAGGACCGCGGGTGTTCGCGATGGTCACCGGATTCGGCACCCCGTCGACGACGACGCTGTACGCCGGGATCTCCGGAACGCGGCTCCTCCTGCCGGTCCCGGGATTCACCGTCACCGGATCCTCGACGTACGGCGACATCGCCACCAGCGGCGGGATCCAGGTCTCGATGGGGGCGGACCACCGCGTCCGGAAGTACTGGACGTCGCCGGACGGCCTGACCTTCGCGGCCGCGCCACCGCCTTGTCCGGCGGACAGCTCGGCTTCGCTGAGCGGAGTCCGGCGAGGGCAGGTGCTGGCGCTGTGCAGCGGGGGACCGGGGACGCCGCAGCCGGGGGCGACCGTCCGTCGGCTGTGGCGCGCGCCGAAGCTCGGCGGCCACTTCACCGGGACGGCGCAGGCGCCCACCCTCGGGATCAACCAGAGTTTCAGCGCGGCTTCGCCCGCGGCGGCGACCGTCGCGGCGGAAGGCGGCGGCACCGGATTCCTGCACAGCACCGCCGACGGCGGAACGACCTGGACGACGACCGTGCTCAGCGGCCGCGGTGTCTGCCTCAACGACCTGGACTTCCCGGACGAGCGGGTCGGGGTGGTCGTGGACGGCCTGCCCGATGCCGAAGGCGGGTCCGCCGTGTACCGCACCACGGATGGCGGAGTCACCTGGCGCGAGATCGTCTTCGGGTGATCGTCGCAGGTAGCCAAGGCCCTTGGGGAGGTTCACTTGGATGCACGCCATGTCGTAATCTGTGTACGGTCCGTCGATGTCGAGGGAGCCGTGGGCGCGTTCGCGCGGCCCGTGCGCGGCTGAAGGGTGGAACGTGTCCATGACTTCGGACGAGGTCCGGTCTGTGCCGAGGCGCCCGCTTCCCCTCGACTACAGCAAGCCCAACCTCGCCCGGATGAAGGACGTCCTTCTCGGCGGGCACGACCATTACGAGGTCGACAGGCAGGCGGTCGAAGACCTGCTCGCCGTGGCCCCCGACGCCGCCGCCATGGCCAAGGAGTTCCGCTCCTGGGCGAACCGGGTGGTCCGCTTCCTCGCCGGCGCCCGCGGCATCGACCAGTTCCTCGACCTGGGTTCCGGCCTGCCCACCTCGGAGAACACCCATCAGGCGGCGCAGCGGTACAACCCGGACGCGCTGGTCGTGTACGTCGACCACGACCCGGTCGTCCAGGCACACGGGCTGGCGTTGCTGGAGGATCTCCTGGTCCACGTGAGCGGCGCGGATCTGACCGATCCCGGGCAGACCCTCGCCGATCCGGTCGTCGCCGAGCACATCGAGTTCGACCGCCCGGTCGCGGTGATCCTGAACTCGGTGCTGCACCACATCGAAGACCTCGGCCAGGCACAGGCCGTCGTCCGCGGCTACGTCGACGCGATTGCCCCCGGCTCCTACGTGCTGATCACCCACGACTTCACCCCCGGCGAGGGCGCTCGCGGCGCGCTCGCCCGAAAACTCGACGACCTCATGGCCGGCACCGGGAACCGCACCGTGCACCGCGGCCGAGACGAGATCGAGTCGCTGTTCGACGGGCTGGACATCCTCGAACCCGGCGTCGTCCACCTGCACGAATGGTGGCCGGAAGGCCCGCGGCTCGCTCCGCTGACCGAGCTGAACCACCTGAGCCTCGGCGGCGTGGGGATCAAGCCCTAGAGCACCTTCAGCGAGCTGAAGAACGCCGTCAGTTCGTCGTGCGCGGTCCCGAAGTCCTCGGTGTTGCCGGTGAAGGCCAGTTCCAGCGTCTCGCCGTCGGACAGCTCCAGCGTCAGGTACGTGGTGAGCTTCCGGCGGGGGAAACCGCCCGCGACGATGTCCGTGAACGGGATCCGCCGGGCGCCCGGTTCGGCGCGCAGATCGTCGAGGCCGCGCTCGCGCAGCTTCCGGATCCGCTTGCGGTCCGACACGCCGCGCGCCCCGATCAGGCCGGCGAGGCCGCGCCGGATCAGCACCGAACGCGCCATCGGCAGCAGCACCACTTCGGTGTCGCAGACGATCAGGTCGTAGAGCTTCCGCTTGGCCTTGAGCGCGGTGAACATGCCGAGCATCCGTGCTTCGGCGGGATCCGGTTCCGGCTGGGGTTCCTGCTTGCAGAAGTACCCGGCGGGCACGCTCAGCAGTTGCAGGTTGTGGACCAGTTCGTCGACCGCGCGCGGGCTCCGCACCGCCGGGCCGACCAGTTCGGCGACGTCGAACGGCTCGCCGTCGCCGAGGCACAGTTCCCAGCCGCCGCCCCAGTTCAGGCGGTGCGCGGCGACGCCGTTGTCGATCATCGCGGCGGTGACGGTGTCGGCGAACAGCTCGGTGAGCAGTTCGAGACCCTCCTCGCGCGACGGTGCCCGCAGGGGTTTGGCGAGCGCGTCGGCGTCTCCGTCGCGCAGCACCCGCACGACCTCGCCGATCGTGCCGCGCGGCGCCAGCCTGCTCTCGAGCCCGGCGGAGGTCAGCATTCGCGCGCCCTCCGCCACCGACGCGCGGCCCGCGCGTTTGACGACCTCGTCCCAGTCCGCGCGCGGCCCGACGTCGCGGACCAGCACGTCCAGCTCCGCCGCGGGCACGTCGATCTTCGGCGCGCCCAGGAGCGACCAGCCCGGTCGCGCGTCCGGCTTCACCGGGTTGTCCGGCACGCCCGCCAGCGCGGCGATCCGCCGCTTCGTGGGCGGATGGCTGTCGTACTTCGACAGCTCTTCGCCGTCGATGATGTCGTCGGCGTACTCGGTCACCCAGTCGCGCTGGACGGGGTGGTTGAGGTACGACCGGAACCCCAGCAGAACGGCGGGAGTGCGCCGCGCCGCCGCGCCGAGCGAGAGATAACGCTCGGAGTAGTCCTTCCACAGCGGGCTCAGCGTCGCGATCTTCCGCAGCGCCGCGGCCGCCGTCCGGCTGCCCGCCGCGAGCACGGACGCCTCGTCGGCCTGCAGTTCCTGCCGCCGGTTCGCCGACCGCGCGACCAGGAGGTACAGCTTCGAGTACGCGGAGAGCAAGGCCCTGGCCGGGCCACCGTCCAGTCTGTCGACGGTGAAGGCGAGTGTCTGGGTGCCGCGGTAGGTCAACGCGAGCAGGCGGGTGTGGCCGCCGCTGTAGTGGCCGAGTTCGTGCGCGAGCACCGCGCGCAGCTCGCTCACGCTCAGCGCGGCCAGCAGCGGCAGCCCGATCAGCATCGTGCGGCGGCCCGGACGCAGACCGAGGAACCGGGCGTCCTCGCTGACCGCGGCGTTGATCTCGCCGATCAGCACGATCTCGTCCGGCGGCCGCGTCTTCACCTGGGCGGCGAGGTCGTCGATCATCTCCCACAGCGCGGGATGCGCTTCGCGATCCAGCCGCGGCCCCTCGATCGGGGGTCGCCGGGCCCGCAGCGCGCTCACCAGCCCGAAGCCGAGCGCGATCATGATCGCGAGCCCGCCGAGCATGACGTAGGTGCCGATCTTGCCCTGGATCCGCAGGCCCGCCACCACACTGGCGACACCCACCGCGACGACCACCACTGGGAACGCCACGAGCAGAAGTGTCGCGAGGACGGCGCGTCCTCGGGCCTGCATCGTCCGGTTACCTCTTTTCGCACAAGTGCCGTCTGTGCGGCCGAATAGTAACCGGCTACACAGCGGGCTCGTGCCGGAACAACGAGCTACGCCCGCGACCTGCGAAGTCCGTGAAGGCCTCCTTGAGGGACCCTGGGTCCCTCAAGGAGGCCTTCACGGACAGTGGATCGAGCTCAGGCGACGTTGAAGGTGTCGGGATCCGGCCCGGTCCGCTCACCGCGGTCCAGCACGGACAGCGAAGCGATGTCCTCCTCCGACAGCGTGAACCCGAAGACGTCGAGGTTCTCCTTGATCCGCGACGGGGTCACGGACTTCGGGATGACGACGTTGCCCAGCTGCAGGTGCCACCGCAGGACGATCTGCGCCGGCGTGCGGCCGTGTTTCGAAGCCAGTGCGGTGATCGCGCCCTCGCTCAGCAGGTCGCCGCCCTTGGCCAGCGGGCTCCACGCCTCGGTCGCGATGCCGTGTTTCGCGTCGAATTCGCGCACCGCGGCCTGCTGCAGGTACGGGTGCACCTCGACCTGGTTGACCGCCGGGGTCACCGAGCCCGCGTCGAGAAGCCGTTCGAGGTGCGCGGGCTGGAAGTTGGACACGCCGATCGCGCGTACCCGGCCGTCGGCGTAGAGCTTCTCGAAGGCCTTCCACGTGTCGCGGTAGAGATCGCGCTCCGGCGTCGGCCAGTGGATGAGATAGAGGTCCAGCTGCTCGAGACCCAGCTTGGCCATGCTGGCGTCGAACGCCTTCAGCGTGGCGTCGTAGCCCTGTTCGCTGTTCCACAGTTTGGTGGTGATGAACAGCTCGTCACGGGCGATCCCGGACTCGGCGAGCGCCTTGCCGACGCCCGCTTCGTTGCCGTAGATGGCGGCGGTGTCGATGCTGCGGTAGCCCGCGTCCAGCGCGGCCTTGACCGCGGCGGTGGTCTCCTCGTCCGGCACCTGGAAGACGCCGAACCCGAGCTGCGGCATCTCCACCCCGTTGGTGAGCTCGACGGTGGGAATGTCGGTCACTTGCGTTCCTTTCGTGGGTACTTGCGGGTCAGGCGGCGGGGGCCAGTTCGGCGCGACGAGCCTTTCGCCGCCCGTGGTCGAGCATGCCCGAGATGACCGCGACCAGCAGTCCGGCGAGCGCGAGCGCGGCGCCGATCCAGTTGGGCGCGGTGTAGCCGAGACCGGCGTCGATGGCCTTGCCGCCGAGCCACGCGCCCCCGGCGTTGCCGAGGTTGAACGCGGCGATGTTGGCCGCCGAAGCCAGCGCCGGCGCGCCTTCGGCCTTGTTCATGACACGGGCCTGCAGCGGCGCGACGGTCGCGAAACCGGCGGCGCCGAAGACCGCGATGGTGATCGCGGCGGGGAGCTGGGAATGCGCGGTGAAGACGAACACGACCAGCACGGCCGCGAGCACGGCGAGGATGACGTACAGGCTGGGCATCAGCGACCGGTCGGCCGCCTTGCCGCCGAGCAGGTTGCCGACGAACAGGCCGCCGCCGAACAGCACCAGCAGCCAGGTCACCGCGCCGGGGGAGAAGCCGGCGACCTCGGTCATCATCGGGGCGATGTAGGTGAAGGACGCGAACACCCCGGCGAAGCCGAGCGCGGTCATCGCCAGCGCGAGCCATACCTGCGGGCGACGGAACACGGCGAGTTCGCTGCGCAGCCCGGCACTCTTCGTCGTCGCCTGCGCGGGAACCAGCGCGAGGATCCCGATCAGGCCGATCACGCCGAGCGCGCTGACCGCCCAGAACGTCGAACGCCAGCCCAGTGCCTGCCCGAGCGCGGTCCCGGCGGGGACGCCGAGGACGTTGGCGACGGTCAGCCCGGTGAACATCATCGCGATGGCGCCCGCCTGCTTGGTCGGCGCGACCAGCGAGGCGGCGACGACCGCGCCGACGCCGAAGAACGCGCCGTGCGACAGCGCGGCGACCACGCGGCCGGTCATCAGCAGGCCGTAGGTCGGGGCCAGTGCGGAAACGACGTTGCCCGCGATGAACAGGACCATCAGGCCGACCAGGACCGTCTTGCGCGGCACCCGCGACGCGAGCGCGGTCAGCAGCGGGGCGCCGACCACGACGCCCAGCGCGTATCCGGAGATCAGCAGTCCGGCGGAGGGGATCGAGACGCCGAAGTCGCCCGCGACCTCGGGCAGCAGGCCCATGATCACGAACTCGGTGGTGCCGATACCGAAGGCACTGATCGCCAGTGCGAGCAGAGCGGCAGGCATTGGAGGCTCACTTCTTCCCGTAGAGTGGTGTTGTCTGGCGTTGGCAACTACAGGCGTCCGAAATAGTTGCACGCGCCGTATATTGCACACGCTTGATGATGCAGCACGCAACGAAGCTCGGGCAACCGGGGAAGAGGTGAACCGTGTCACTGGCCGACGACGCCGTGGAGGCACGCGCGCAGGGCTGGCGGACCCTGGCCGCACTGCACGCGCGGATCGAGGACGCGCTGGAGCGCGCGCTGGCACAGGAGCACTCGCTGTCCGTCAGCGAGTACACCGTGCTGGACGTGCTCGCCCGTCAGGACGGTTTCCACCTGCGGATGAACCAGCTGTCGAACGCCGTCGTGCTCAGCCAGTCGGCGACGACCCGGCTGGTGTCGCGGCTGGAGGACCGGGGACTGCTGCAGCGGTACCTGTGCCCGGACGACCGGCGCGGGATCTACACGGAGGTCACGCCTGCCGGGCACGAACTGCTGGCGGCCGCGCGGCCGACGCACGACACCGTCCTCACCGAGGCCCTCGCCGCGGCCGAAGAACTCCCCGAACTCGCGCCCTTGGTCGCCGCGCTCGGAAAGCTCACCTTCGCCCGCTCCTGATCCCCGCAAGCAGGTGCCGAATCGCGGCACCGGCTGGCAAGGTGAGGGCGTGGACGATCTTCTGTTGCGCCGGGTCCGGGTCGGCTTGGCGGGTTCCCTGTCGGACGTGCGGATCGAGGGCGGCCGGATCGCGGCCATCGCGGGGCCGGGGCAGGCGGGTGAGGCGTCGGAGATCCTGGACGGGCACGGCGGCACCCTGCTGCCCGGCCTGGTCGACGCGCACGTGCACACCGCCCAGTGGTCGGCCGCGCGCCGCCGGATCCCGCTGGGGGAGGCGACTTCCGCCGCGCACACGGTCGAGCTCGTACTGGCACATCTGCTGGCGAATCCCGCGCCGCCCGGCGAGCTCGTGCTCGGCGCCGGGTTCCGCGACGGGCTCTGGCCCGACGCCCCGCACAAGGATCTGCTGCAGAAGGCGCTGCCCGGTCATCCGGTCGCGCTGTTCAGCGCCGACCTCCACACGTTGTGGCTCAGCCCGGCCGCGCTGAAGCTCATCGGCCGCGAGCATCCGACCGGGGTGCTGCTGGAAAACGACTGCATGAGCGCGACGGCCGAACTCCCGATCGCGCCCGAGGACGTCGTCGACGGCTGGGTGGCCGACGCCCTCGACGCGGCGGCCGCCCGCGGCGTCACCCGGATCGTCGACTACGAATACGCCGACACGGTCACCGACTGGCGGCGACGGCAGGCACGGAAACCCCTGCCGGTCCGGGTTTCCTGCGTGATCGCGAAGTACCTGCTCGACACCGCCATCGAACGCGGCCATCGGTCCGGGGACGTCCTGGAGGACAGCGGCGGACTGCTCACGGTCGGCCCGTTCAAGCTGTTCGTCGACGGTTCGCTGAACACGCGCACCGCCTACTGCGTGGGTCACTATGCCGGAACCGACTCCCACGGGCTGCTCGAACTGCCGCCCGAGGAGCTCGAACCGTTGATGCGCAAGGCGTCCCGGCACGGCCTTTCGCCCGCGGTGCACGCGATCGGCGACCACGCCAACAAGATCGCGCTCGACGCCTTCGCGAACGTCGGCTGCGCGGGCCGCATCGAGCACGCGCAGCTGCTGTGCGCCGAGGACGTCGCGCGGTTCGCCGAGCTGGATGTCGTGGCGAGTGTGCAGCCCGCCCATCAGCCGGACGACCGCGACGTCGCCGACCGGCACTGGCACGGCTGGACCGATCGGGCCTTCCCGTACGGCGCCTTGCACCGCTCCGGGGTGACGCTGGAGTTCGGCTCGGACGCGCCGGTCGCGCCGCTGGACCCGTGGGACGCGATCGCGTCGGCGGTCAGCCGCACCGACGACGAGCGTCCGCCGTGGCATCCCGAGCAGGCCATGCCGCTGGAGGCCGCGCTCGCGGCGTCGTCCGGTGGCCGGACCGGGGTGGCCGTCGGGGACGTCGCGGATCTGGTCGTCACCGCGGTGGATCCGGCGCGGCTGTCCCCGGCCGGGCTGCGCGGCATCCCCGTCACCGCCACGGTCATGGACGGGCGGATCACCTACGCGTCCTGAGTCTTTCCTTTCCCGCGCGCAACTCCCTAATGGAAGGGCATGGATCACCGCCTGCTCGACCGGCTCCGGGACCTCCACGGCTCCCTGAGCACCGACATCAGCTTCGTCACCCGGATGGTGGAAGACGACGTGCCGCGTGCCGACGTCCTCCGTGATCTCGGCGAACGGCTCACCGACCTGGGCACGGCCCTGCTGCGTCGCTCGGAAGACGTCAACGCCGAGGTGCTCGCGAAGCTGCCCGACAACGGCTGGCTACCCGAAGCGGGCGCGCACCACCGGGCGCTGGCCGTGGCCCACCATGTCGGCGAGCGGCCGCTGCGGTGCGGGCGGATCTACCTCGCCGTCTGCGGTGCGCCGTGCTTTCCCTTCTACGGCAGGGACCTCTCCGGGCGGACCGCGCGGCACGAACGGTGCCCGGCCTGCCGGGACCGCCTGTTCCGGTGATGGCGGCTGCGCGCGGCGGCAGTTCGAACGGGATCGCGTCGCGGCCTGACCGCCCGGTTCAGGCCGCGACGCGAAACTTTTCCGTGGTGACCTCCGCGCCGGGCGGATCCACCACGAGCGCGGTGGCGTTGTCGGAGCCACCGAGCGAGATCGCCGTCCGCACCAGCTCGGTGGCCGCCCTGTCCGGCATCGCGAGGATGTCGAGCATGGTCGGCCCGCTGAGCGTCTTGTGCACACCGTCGCTGGTGAGCAGAAGCCCGCCGGTCGTGACGGTGGCCGTGCCGATCTCGTGCGCACCGGCCGTGCGGACGCTGGTGGTGACGACGTGTTCCATCCGCGGTGTCACGGGTTGTCCGTGGTCGCGGAAGTACTGCGCGAGCGTATGGTCCTTCGTCACCTGCCGCACGGTGTAACCGTCCCAAGCGTACGCCCGTGCGTCTCCGACCCACGCGATGCCATACCCCTCGCCGGTCCGCACGGCGACGACGAGGACGCAGTCGCCGGCCTCGCCGAGGGCGAGCACGGCCCGCTGAGCAGCGAGAACGGCCCCGACCGGCCCCTGCTCGACCGGTGTCCTGGCCGCCGCCGAAGCCGCCGTCCGCGCCGCGCGTGCCGCGTTCGGGTGATCTCCGACTCCATCGGCCAGTGCGAACACGATCCCCCGGCCGTCCGGGGCCGCGTACGCCGCGACGGCGTCCGCGTTGTGCTCGCGCGGGCCCTGTGCGCTCGCCGTGTGCCAGTGCGGAAGCTCCCTCATGGTCTTCTCCTCACCCCTGGGTGATTCCCTGCCCACTTCCAGGATCCGCCTGTTTCCTGTGGGCGACCTGAGGGTTCGGTGTCGGGCGGCTGTCGACCCGCTCGCGTGCCCGGAGGCGTAACTCACGTGATCAGAGACGTAACTCGCGTGCTTGGAGGCGTCACACGCGAGTTACGCCTCCGATCACGCGAGTCACGCCTTCAAGCACGCGAGTTACGCCTTGGCGGTCAGCGCAACCGCGTGATCAGCGTCCGCAGCCAGCTCTCCGCCATCGCCGGTTCCTTCCGCAGATGCCGCACCAGCAGGTCCCGCCCGGCCTTCGAGCGCCCCGCCTCGACGATCGCGACCGCCTCGGCCAGTCCCCGCAGCCGCTTCTCCGAATGCTCCGGCGCGCGGCCGTTCTCGTCCGACCAGCGCGGCCGCGGGAACGACGCCGTGAGCTTGGGCTGGGTGTTCCCGAAGTAGAGCCAGACCGGCTCGTCGAGCGAGATGTTCCGCACGGCGTGCGACGGCAGGTCGGCGGGCCAGGTGAACTGCCGCTGCCAGCGGAACGCCGACGGGCTCGTGTCCTCGCGGATGGTGATCCCGAGGAACCGGAGCCGCCCGCGGATGATGCTCCAGGCCTCGCGTTCGTCGTCGATCCACGTCCGCAGCAGCCCGTAGAGCCCGGTGAACGTCTGTCCTGTGTAGACGAGGTCGACGAACACCTTCGGCCGCCCGCGCGCCAGGTCGTGCGGGCTCAGGCCCGCCGAGGCGAGATACCCGCGAAGAGTGTCCACATCGGACTCCGTCAGGCCGTCCCAGGTGCCTGCGAACGACAGCGGCAGCTGGTGGATCCTTTCCCGCCAAGGGGTTCCGCTCAGGAGGTCGTACACGCTGTCCGCGGAACGCCCGACGAAGTACAGATCCGCGTCGCCGGCGCGGGCGATCACCTTCGCGGCGCATTCGATCAGCTCGTCCAGAAACCACAGCGATGGCTTTTCGGCGCGCTCCAGTAGCGTCCCGAGCTGGTCGGGGCGCACGAGATCCCAGCGGTACGGCCGATTCACGCGGTCCAGGATTCCCGTGCGCCCCAACGTTTGTCGACGTATTTTTCAGGGGAGCAGGCGGTACACCGTCTGCTCGCCGACCGTGGTGGCGGTGAAGTTCCCGGCGACCCATTCGGCGATTTCGTTCGAGCCGCCACCGGGACCGCCGCCCCGGCCGCCTTCGACGTAGTAGGTGATGTCACCGTTCGCCACGTACTGCCGGAATTCCGCCAGCGTCGGAGCCGGGTCCGAGCCGCTCCAGCCGCCGATGCCGATCACCGACTTCCCGCTCGCGAGTTCCAGGCTCGCCGCCGCTTGCGAACTGGACGTCGCGGCCGCCCATTTCGTCGTGGTCGCGGCGAGAACAGCGCCGATCTCCGCCGATGTGGGTTCCTCCATTCCCCTGCCCATCCCGGGGGAGTCGTCCACGGCCGGGCCGGAGATCGGGATCGAGCCGGAATGCGCCTGCGAAGCGGTTTCGACGCTGAACGCGGTGGTGCCGAGGCCGACGGTCAGCACCGCGGCCGTCGCGACGACGGTGACGACTTTCCGCATCGGCGGGACACCCACCAGCACGATGGTCGCGGTCACCAGGCCGAGCCCGGCGATGGTCCAGCGCAGCGCCGGCAGCCAGTCGACGTTGCGGTCCAGGAGGATGTACGACCAGACGGCGCCGGCCGCGATCATCAGCGACAGGAACACGCGTGGCGCGAGATGCGCCCGGCCGCGCCACAGCGAGGTCCCGGAGATCGCCACGACGGCGGCGATCGACGGTGCCAGCGCGACGGCGTAGTACGGGTGCACGATCCCGCTCATGAAGCTGAACACCAGCGAGGTGACGAGCATCCAGCCACCCCACAGGATCAGCGCGGCCCTCGTCCGGTCGGTACCGGCGGCCCGCCTGGTGAACCACAGGCCCGCGACCAGCCCGATCAGCGCCGCGGGCAGCAGCCACGACACCTCGCCGCCGAAGCTCGCGCCGAACATCCGGGTCACGCCGCTCTCGCCGCCGAAGCCGACGTTCCCGCCGGCCGAGCCGCTCACGACCCCGCCAGGACCGCCGACCATCACGCCGCCGCCCATGCCGAAGATCCGGCCGAGGCCGTTGTAGCCCAGCGCCAGTTCGAGCAGGCTGTCGCCGTCCGAACCGCCGATGTACGGCCGGGACTCGGTCGGCCACAGATCGACCAGCGCGATGAACCAGCCGGCGGAGACGACCACGGCGATCACCGCGCCGAACAGGTGAAGCAAGCGTTTGCCCAGTGTGGTCGGCGCCGCGATCAGGTAGGCGAGGCCGAACGCGGGCAGCACCAGGAAGGCCTGCATCATCTTGGTGAGGAAGCCGAACCCGACGGCGACGCCGGCGAAGGCCAGCCAGCGCGGGCTCGCCTTTTCGATCGCGCGGATCGTGCAGTACCCGCCGGCGACCAGCAGCAGCGTCAGCAGCGCGTCGGGGTTGTTGAACTTGAACATGAGCGCGGCGACCGGCGTGACCGCGAACGCCGCCCCGGCGAACAGACCGGCGACGGGGCCGGAGGTCCGCTTCACCGTCAGGTACAGGAGGCCGACGGAGGCGACTCCCATCAGTGCTTGCGGGGCCAGCACGGTGAAACTGGAGAAACCGAAGACCCGGGCGAACGCCGTCGTCGCCCAGAGCGCGGCCGGGGGTTTGTCGACGGTGAGCACGTTCCCGGCGTCGAGCGACCCGAACAGCCACGCTTTCCAGTCCTGTGTGCCGGATTGGACCGCCGCTGCGTAGAACGAGTTGCCGTAGCCGGAGGCGGTCAGGTTCCAGAAGTACAGCAGCGCGGTGGCGGCGAGCAGCCCGAAGACGGCGGGCCGGACCCATCGGCCGGGCGGTTTCGTGGCGTCTTCCCCGGCGTGGCCGGGTTCCGCGCGGGAAACGAGTGCGGTGGTCATGGGTCAGCTCTCCCTCTCGGTGGCGGGGCGGCGGCGGAACACCCAGCCGCGCAGCAGCAGGAAACGCAGGACGGTGGCCGCGAGGTTCGCGAGCACGAGCGCGGTGATCTCCAGCGGCAGGCCGGGCGCCGTCATCGTGTGCAGCAGCGCCAGCGCGCCACTGGTGAGCGCGAGCCCGAGGCCGAACACGATGAGGCCCTGGAACTGGTGCAGCCCGGCGCCTTCCCGGCCGCGGATGCCGAAGGTGAGGCGCCGGTTGAGCGCGGTGTTGCCGATCGCCGTCACCAGCAACGCGACGAGGTTCGCCGCCTGCGCGCCGGTGAACGTCCGCAGCAGCAGGAAAAGCACGAGGTACGCGATGGTGCTGGCGACACCGACGGCGGCGAACCGCACCAGCTGCCGCACCAGGCTCGGTGCCACGCCCGGCGCTCGCACCTGGATCGGCGCGCGGCCCAGCTGCTCGCGAAGTCCGCTGATCGGGATCTGCCCGGTCATGGTCGCCTTGGTCAGCCGCGCGATCCCTTTGAGATCGGCGGTCGCGGTGGCGATGATGTTCACCGACGAGTCCGGGTCGTCCACCCAGTCCACCGGGACCTCGTGGATCCGCAGCCCGGCCTTCTGCGCCAAGACGAGCAGTTCGGTGTCGAAGAACCAGCCGGTGTCCTGGATGTGGGGGAGCAGCCGTTCGGCGACATCGGCGCGGATGGCCTTGAAACCGCATTGCGCGTCGCTGAACCTCGCCGCCAGCGTGCCGCGCAGGATCAGGTTGTAGCAGCGGGAAATGAACTCCCGCTTCGGCCCGCGCACCACCCTCGCGCCGCGGGCGAGCCTGCTGCCGATGGCGAGGTCGGAGTGGCCGGACAGCAGTGGCGCGACGAGCGGTCCGAGTGCGGCCAGGTCGGTCGAGAGGTCGACGTCCATGTACGCGAGTACCGGAGCGTCCGAAGTGGACCATACCGAGCGGAGCGCGCGGCCGCGGCCTTTTTCTTCGAGGTGGCGGACTTCGACGTCGTCGAATTCTCGGCTCAGCCGTTCGGCGACCCGCAGGGTGCCGTCGGTGCTGGCGTTGTCCGCGACGGTGATCCGGAACGGGTACGGGAACTGCTCCACGAGATGCGCGTGCAGCCGCCGGACACAGGGTTCGAGGTCGGTTTCCTCGTTGTAGACGGGGACGACGACGTCGAGGACGGGGGAGCCGTCCGGGGCGATGGCGGGGCGGCGGCCGCTGTCGGCGCCGGAGAGGGTCGCGGTGGTCATGGTGTCAATCTCGGTCGTCGCGCTGAGGTCGCCTTGTGTCCGAGCTGTGCTGTCGCTGTGTCCTGTCACGGGATTCACCGGGTCAGGTCGTAGACGGTGACACCGTCCACAGTGGCCGGCCGATAGGTTTCCGCGACCCAGCCGGCGATCCGCTCGGCGGCGTCGCTGCCGGTCTCCCCGCGCATCATCATGCCTTCGCCGAGGAAGTAGTGGATCTGTCCATTTCGGACGTACTCCTGGAACCGCTCCAGCGTGGGAGCCGGGTCTGTGCCGTTGAAGCCGCCGACGGCCATCACCGGAGCGCCGCTGCCGAGCTGATAGCCCGCCGCGTTGTTGGAGCCCACGGTGGCCGCCGCCCACGTGTACTTCGCACTGTCCTGGCGGATCAGGGCGGCGAGGTCGTCACCGGGCAGGCTCGTCCCGAGCAGCCCGCCGCCGCCCATCCGCAGCCCGCCGCGGTCGATTTCCGGCCCGGCGGAAGGAAGTGCGCCGGAATGCGGGGTCGCGGCCGTCGCGACCGTGTACGCACCGGTGCCCGCGAGAACGGTGACGAGTGCGCCGACGGTGACCAGGCGTCTTGCCACGTCGGGCAAGCGTGAGACGAAGAACGCCAGGAACGCGCACAGGAGACCGGCCACGAGGATCGCGATCGACAGCCCGGGAAGCCATTCGGGTTGCCGTGACAGCAGGAGGTACGCCGTCAACGCGGTCAAGCCGATCCCGGCGCTCAACGTACCCGCGGCAGCCGGATTCCCCCGTGCGCGCCACAACTGCGTGCTCGCGATGCCGACGAGCGCGGCGACCGCCGGGGCGAGCGCGATCGTGTAGTACGCGTGGATGATTCCGCCCATGTAGCTGAACACCATGGCGGTCACCAGGAACCAGCCACCCCAGACGATCAGCGCCGCGCGTCCGCGATCGGTGCGCGGGGCGTGGCGGGTGAACCACAGCCCGGCGGCCAGCGCGACGACGGCGGCCGGAAGCAGCCACGCGATCCCGCCGGCCATCTCACTGCCGAACAACCGGTCCCAGCCCGTGCCGCCCCAGCCGCCGTTGGGGTTTCCGCCGACACTGCCGACCTCGTCGCCGGTGATGCGACCGAGCCCGTTGTAGCCGAAAGCCAGTTCCCACAGGCTGTTCTCCTGCGAGCCGCCGATGTACGGCCGGTCGGCGGCGGGCCACGACGCGACGACGGCGAGATACCAACCGGCCGACAGGAGGGTCGCGCCCAACGCTCCGATGAGGTGCAGCAGGCGGCGGCCCACCGACGTCGGCGCGGCGATCAGGTAGGCGAGCCCGAACGCGGGCAGCACCAGGAACGCCTGCAGCATCTTGGCGAGGAAACCGAAACCGACGGCGACCCCGGCCAGCGCCAGCCAGCGCGGGCTCGCCTTCTCCAGCGCGCGGACGACGCAGTAGGCGCCCGCGGTCAGGAGCAGGACGAGCAGCGCGTCGGGATTGTTGAACCGGAACATCAGCGCGGCGGCCGGGGTGAGCGCGAGGACCGTGCCCGCCAGCAGACCCGCGGCCGGACCGGAAGTCCGGCGCACCGCGGCGAACAGCAACGCCACCGAACCGACGCCCATCAGCGCCTGAGGTACCAGGACGCTCCACGAACCGACGCCGAACAGGCGAGCGGAAAGGCTCATCACCCACAGCGCGGCCGGTGTCTTGTCGACCGTGATCGCGTTCGCCGCGTCGCTGGAACCGAAGAACAACGCCTTCCAGCTCACCGATCCGGCCTGCGCGGCCGCGGAGTAGAAAGCGTTGGCCCAGCCGGATTCCCCGAGGTTCCAGAGATAGAGGACGGCGGTCGCGAGCAGGAGCGTGGCCACGGACGGCCGGACCCAGCGCGGATCGGCCGGTGCGCCTCGGGCGGGGGGAGCGGTTCGATCGGCTTCGTCGCGGGAGGCGAGGAGGGTCATGGCCTCAGCGTCGGGGGCCGACCTGGGGCGTGGTTGTGCCGAAGCTGTGCACCCGCTGTGAGGATCCGATCACCGGCAGGCGGACGGCGAACTCCGTGCGCCCCGGACGGCTGTGCACCTCGATCGAGCCGTGATGGGCCACGACGATGGCCGACGCGATCGCCATCCCGAGCCCGGTACTGCCCGCGGTCCGGGACCGGGAGGAGTCGCCGCGGGCGAACCGTTCGAACACGCTCGGCAGGAGTTCGGGGGCGATACCGGGGCCGTCGTCGGTGACGGTGAGCACCGCAGCCCCGCTGGACGAGCGGGTCAGCGCGGTGATCACCGTGGTGCCCGGCGGAGTGTGCGTGCGCGCGTTGGACAGCAGGTTCGCCAGCACCTGGTGCAGGCGCTGGACGTCGCCGCGGACGAGCACGGGGACCGGCGGGAGCCGCAGTTCCCAGCGGTGCTCCGGGCCGGCGACATACGCGTCGCCGACCGCGTCCGCGGCCAGCCGGGTGAGGTCGACGTCGCCCGCTCCGAGTGGCCGTCCCGCGTCGAGTCTCGCCAGCAGGAGCAGGTCCTCGACCAAGGTGGTCATCCGCGCGGCCTCGGACTGGATCCGGGACATCGAGCGGGCGACCTCCGGCGGCGCCAGCGCACTGCCGCGGCCGGCGAGTTCGGCGTACCCGCTGATCGCCGCGAGCGGGGTGCGGAGCTCGTGGCTCGCGTCGGCGACGAACCGGCGGACCCGGGTTTCGCTGGCGTGCCGTGCTTCCAGCGCCCGCGCGATATGCCCGAGCATGAGGTTCAGCGCCGAACCGACCTGGCCGACCTCGGTGCGCGGATCGGTGTCGATCTCGGGCACCCGCACGGAAAGCGCGACCTGACCGCGGTCGAGCCGCATGGCCGACACCCGGCCCGCGGTCGCGGCGACCCGGTCGAGCGGCCGCAGCGTGCGCCGGACCGCGAACGCGCCGAGGAATCCGGCGCCGGCGACCCCCGCCGCCGCGACCCCGGACAGGATCCACCGGACGGTGGTCAAGGTGTCCTGCATCGGCGCGAGCGGGAGCCCGGTGACGACCACGCCGCCCGGGATCGAGACGGCCTGCACGCGGTAGTCGCCAAGACCGCCGAGCGCCAGCGTCAGCGGCGGGCGGTCCGCCGGGATCAGGAACAGGCCGGACTCCTGCTCGGCCGACAGGCCCTGGGGAAGTCCTTGCACGGTAAGGATTCCCGCGTACAACACCCGGTCGCCGGACAGGCGCACGCTGAGCGTCCCGGAGGCCTGGCCCGGCGCGTTGAGTGGGTCGGGGCCGAAGCCGTCCTCCGGTGGACGGCTCGCGAAGTCGTGGGCGCGGGCCGAGGCGGCCGAGAGCTGGTCGTCGATCTGGCGGGTGAGAAACGACCGAAGGGCGATCTCGCTGGCGACGCCGATCACCAGGCAGACGAAGGTGAGCAGCAGCACCATCGAGCCGGTCAGCTTGGCGCGCAGGGAAAGCCGCCCGGGCCGGGTCCATCGGCGCGGGCCGGTGGTCGGGGCCGAGCCGGTTGCCATGACCCGAGGGTGCGCCGCGGTCGTATGCGCGCGTTGTGTCCCGCCTGTGAGCCCGCTGTGTGCCTGGGGCGTGCCTTTTGCCTGTCGGAAGTACATGAAGGCCCCCTTCACAGCGCTAGGCGCAATGAAGGACCCCTTCATGTACTAGGGAAGGTGTGAAGGCCGCGGGGCCGCGTCAGCGGTCGTAGTCGACGCCCAGCTCGGGCGAAGTGGCCACCGCCCGGCAGGTCAGGATCCGGCCCGCCGCGACCTCGTCGTCCCCGAGCGCGTAGTGCACGTCCATCCGCGCGCTGCCCCGCACCACGGTCGCCCGGCAGGTGCCGCAGGCCCCGCCGACGCACGCGTACGGCGCGTCGACGCCGTGCCGGAGCGCGGCGCTGAGCACGGTTTCGCCCACCGTCGCGGGGATTTCGGCGGTCTTGCCGCCCGCGGTCACCGTCAGCGTCGGGCCCGGCCGCCGCGAGGGCCGGACGGGCAGCGCGCCCTGGAACAGTTCGAAGTGGACGTTCTCGTCGGGGACGTCCCGGTCCGCGAGGGTCCGGCGGGCCATGTCGACGAGGTCGCGCGGGCCGCACAGGAACCACTCGTCGACCTTCGCCGGGTGCAGCCGCGCCTGCAGCAGCGCGCGGAGACGGGTGTCGTCGAGGCGGCCGCGCTGGTAGCGCTCGTGCGAGATGGCGAGCGCCTCGCCGACGATGTCGAACGGCCTTTCGAGCCGGTGCGTGCGCAGATCGGGGTCGCGTTCGTCGGTGCGGTAGTGCACGACGTGCAGCCGCCCGCCCAGCCGTGTGGCGAGGGCGCCGAGTTCGTCGGCGAACATCGTGCTGGCACCGGAGGTGTTGATGTAGAGCAGGGTCGCCTTGCTGTTCGGCTCGTCCTGCAAGGTCGCGGTCAGGATCGAGAGGATCGGCGTGATCCCGCTGCCCGCGGCGAGCGCGACGTACCGCCCGGCGCGGCCCCGCGCCGGGGTCAGCGTGAACTCCCCGGCCGGCGGCAGGACGTCCAGTGCGTCGCCCGCCGCGAGTTCCGTGGTGGCGAATGTCGAGAACGCGCCGCCGAGCTGATGCTTGATCGCGATCCGCAGGACACCCGAGTCCGGCGTCGAGCAGATCGAGTAGGCGCGCCGCACCTCTTCCCCGTCGACCTCGGCGCGGATGACCAGGTGCTGGCCGGGGCTGAACCGGAAGGTCTCCCGCAGCCGGTCCGGCACGTCGAACGTCACGGTGACGGCCCCTTCGCACAGCGGCCGGACCTCGGCGACCCGCAGCGAATGGAACCGGCTCGGCTGCCGGGGCTGCGGTGCGGGCGGTTCCTCGTCGAACGAGCCGGTGAGCTGACGCCATTCGCGATACTCCGACGACGTCAGCTCGCGGCCCCACGGCGTCGCGATCGGCACGTCCCTCGCGAGGTACGCGTCGCGGTTGTCCTTCCACGTGCGCAGGTACCGGTAGAACGGGATCGCCGGGTGGAGATGGTGCACCAGGTGGTAGTTCTGGCACAGCATGATCGGCGTCATCAGCCATTCGAGCCCGACGCGGACGCGCGTGGCACCGAACCGGTTCTGCCGCTGCGCGCCGAGGTCGTGATGCGGCAGCCAGTCGAACCACCAGGCCAGCACGGCCAGCCCGACACGTTGCGGGATCAGGTAGACCATCAGCAGTTCCCAGCCGTGGCCGCTCACGGTCAGCCAGGCGAACGCGGCGAGGCTCAGTGTGAGGACAGCCCCGGTCTCGGCCCGCTCCGACGGCGGACGCGTGCGCTGCCGTGCCACGTAGAAGCGGGCGTACCAGAAGTCGATGGTCAGCCAGCGCAGCGGCAACTGCCACCAGGGGCCGTGCGCGGTCCAGGCGTCGGGATCGGTGTGGGCGTCCTCGTTGGTGTTGCGGTGGTGCTCCAGATGGATGTAGCGCACCAGGGGGAAGGAGCCGTAGGCCGCAACGAACGGCATCGCGATCCTGCCGAGCAGTTCGTTGACCCAGGTGAGCTGTCCGGCCGCGTGGTGCGTCGACTCGTGCAGCACGGTGAACATGGTGAAGGTGACGAGCGCGTGCAGGGGAATGGTCACCCAGAGCGGCGCGGCCTCGTTGACGACCAGCCAGGTGGCGCCCGTCCAGACCATGACGCCGCCGACGAACAACAGCACTGTCGGAATCGAGACCACCGGCAGCGGGAGACGGGGGTTGGGCACACCGCGTCTCGGTCTTCTCTCGGGTGATTCCCCCGTGTCCTCGGACCGGGTTACGGCGACGGTCATCGATCGTTCCCCTCGGTCGATGCTACCGGGACAAGCTGTCACACCGTAGACAATTAGTATTGGTTTGTAAACTTCATCCGATCGCCGAAACGCCTCGTCATGGCGCCCGATGGTGAAGCGTGGCACGCATCCGTGTCCAGGAAAGGGCCGGTTCGTAACAGAGAAGAACCGAAAACTGGTCCGATCGGGTGGTCGGAAGCCGGTTGGTCCGACGTTGTTCGAAACCCGCGACCGGCGGGCGAGGGCGGGCTGGTGGCCCCGGGCCCGGGCCGGTGAGCGACACGGCCTAGACTCGGACGGCCCGGTCTGCAAGGTGACCAGGGCACATCCGCCGTCGAAGACATGCGGATGCTCAAACACATCGTTTACCGCTCGAGGAGAATACGTTGAAGAGCACCGTCGAGCAGCTCAGCCCGACGCGAGTCAAGATCAATGTCGAGGTGCCGTTCGACGAGCTCAAGCCGAACTTCGACCGCGCCTACCGCAAGATCGCCCAGCAGGTGCGCATCCCCGGCTTCCGCCCGGGCAAGGCGCCGGCTCGCGTGCTGGAAAGCCGGATCGGGCGAGCCCCGGTGCTCGACGAGGTCGTCAACGAGGTCATTCCGGCCAAGTACATGGAAGCCGTGCGCGCGGGCGAGGTCCGCACGCTGGGCCAGCCCGAGTTCGAGGTGACCAAGCTGGAGGACCGTGAGGTCCTCGAGTTCACCGCCGAAGTCGACATCCGCCCGGAGATCTCGCTGCCCGACCTCGAAGGCTTCTCGGTCAGCGTCGACGACGTCGAACTGACCGACGCGGAGGTCGACGAGCAGCTCGACGAGCTGCGCGCCCGGTTCGGCACGCTCACCGGTGTCGACCGCCCGGCCGAGAACGGCGACTTCGTCTCGATCGACCTCGCGGCCACCGTCGACGGACAGGAGGTCGAGGAGGCCTCGACCACCGGCCTGTCCTACGAGATCGGCTCCGGCCAGCTCGTCGACGGCATCGACGAGGCGATCATCGGCGCGAACGCGGGCGAGACCAAGACCTTCACCACGAAGCTGGTCGCCGGCGAGCACACCGGCAAGGACGCCGACGTCACCGTCACCGTGCAGACCATCAAGCAGCGCGAGCTGCCCGAGGCGGACGACGAGTTCGCCCAGATGGCGAGCGAGTTCGACACGATCGACGAGCTGAAGGCCGACCTTCGCGAGCGGCTCGGCCGCGTCAAGAAGATGCAGCAGGGCGTCCAGGCCCGCGACAAGGTCCTCGAGGAACTGCTCGAGCGCACCGAGGTCGCGATCCCGGAGAAGGTCCTCGAGGCCGAGATCGAGAACCGCAAGCACGATGCGATCCACCCCTTCGACCACGACGAGGCGCAGTTCGCGAAGGCGCTCGAGGCCGAAGGCCGCACGATCGAGGAGTTCGACACCGAGGTCCGCGAGGAGTCGGAGAAGGCGGTCCGCACGCAGCTGCTGCTGGACAGCATCGCCGACGCCGAGCAGACGTCGGTCAACGACGGCGAGCTCACCGAGCGCATCATCTACCAGGCGCAGCGCTTCGGCGTCAGCCCGGACGAGTACGTCCAGCGGGCGCAGCAGTCCGGTCAGCTGACCGCGATCTACGCCGACGTCCGCCGCGGCAAGGCGCTGGCCTCGGTGGTCCGCAAGACCACCGTGACCGACGCCTCCGGCGCCACGGTCGACCTCGAAGAGCTCTTCGGCCCCGCAGCCGAGGAGACGCAGGTCACCGAGGAACCCGCGAAGACTGCGGCCGAGTAGGGAATATCCGGTCCGCTCGGAACGGACCGTAAAGCTGTAAGCGAACTTGGGCGGTGTCAGGCATTCTGCACCGCCCAAGTTCGTTAGGGTCGGTTGCAAGATCCTCAAGCATCTGGACATACGCGGCGGCGAACGTTCCACCCGCCGCCGTCGGCGAAAAGGCAGGCATGACGTGACGCAGCACACGCCCCAGGCGCGGACCGGTACCGCAGGGCTCAACCTCACCGACTCGGTCTTCGAGCGGTTGCTCCAGGAGCGCATCGTCGTCCTCGGCTCCGAGGTCAACGACGAGGTCGCCAACCGGATCACCGCCCAGTTGTTGCTGCTCGACGCAGACGACTCCGAGTCGGACATCCGCTTCTACATCAACTCGCCCGGTGGCTCGGTCACCGCGGGTTTCGCGATCTACGACACCATGCAGCTGATCCGCCCGGACGTCGCGACCTACGCGATGGGCCTGGCCGCGTCGATGGGGCAGTTCCTGCTCTCCTCCGGCACGCCCGGCAAGCGGTACGCGCTGCAGCACGCGCGCATCCTCATGCACCAGCCCTCGGCGGGTGTCGGCGGCACGGCCTCCGACATCGCCATCCAAGCCGAGGTGTTCGGCAAGTGGAAGCAGGAGCTGGCCAAGATCACGGCCGAGCAGACCGGCCAGACCGTCGAGCAGATCGTCAAGGACGGTGACCGCGACCGCTGGTTCACCGCGCAGGAGGCGAAGGACTACGGCTTCGTGGACCAGGTCCTCACGCGCGAGAACCCGCTTCCCAACAGCTGATCCGCTCCGGCACACAGGAGAATTTTCAATGAGCAACTTCCAGCTTCCGATCGGGTCGCAGGCGCCTGGGATGCAGTCGCGGCTCCAGCTGCCGCAGTCGCGGTACGTCCTGCCCTCGTACGTCGAGCGCACGAGCTACGGCATCAAGGAATCGAACCCGTACAACAAGCTGTACGAAGAGCGTCAGATCATGCTCGGCGTGCAGATCGACGACGCGTCGGCGAACGACGTCATGGTCCAGCTGCTGCACCTCGAGCACGAGGACCCGGACCGCGACATCATGATCCTGATCAACTCGCCCGGTGGCTCGTTCACCGCGCTGATGGCGATCTACGACACGATGCAGTACGTCCGCCCCGACATCGTCACCATGTGCATCGGCCAGGCCGCCTCGGCCGCCGCGGTGCTGCTGGCCGCCGGCACCCCCGGCAAGCGGTTCACCCTGCCGAACTCGCGCGTGCTGATCCACCAGCCCGCCACCGAGGGCACGTACGGCCAGGTGTCGGACCTGGAGATCCAGGCCAACGAGATCCAGCGGGTGCGGCGCCAGATGGAGGTCATCCTGGCGAAGCACACCAACAAGGACGCCGACGAGGTCAAGAAGGACATCGAGCGCGACAAGATCCTGACGGCCGACGAGGCCAAGGCGTACGGGATCGTCGACGAGGTGCTCGAGTACCGCAAGGCTTCGAGCAGCTGATCGCGGGAGGGACCGGTGCGTGTCGGGAGACGACACGCACCGGATCCCTGGTCTATGGTCAGCTTCTGGCGTGCTCAGATGTGGCGTTGGTTCTCCCGCCGACGGCATCGGGCGGGTACCGTCAGTGGCAGTGTGTGAGGCTCCGAGCGGTCATCCGTGACCGGGGCGGTAAGACAGTCAGGCGCGTACATCGCGCCGGAGGGGACGAGGTCAACGGCCATGGCACGGATCGGTGACGGCGGCGACCTGCTGAAATGTTCTTTCTGCGGCAAGAGCCAAAAGCAGGTGAAGAAGCTCATTGCCGGCCCCGGGGTCTACATCTGCGATGAGTGCATCGATCTCTGCAACGAGATCATCGAAGAGGAACTGGCCGAGGCCGGTGAGGTCAAGCTCGACGAGCTGCCCAAACCCGCCGAGATCCACGAGTTCCTCGAGCAGTACATCATCGGCCAGGACGACGCGAAGCGTTCGCTGGCCGTTGCGGTGTACAACCACTACAAGCGCGTGCAGTCCGACGACAAGGCCGGGCCGAAGGATTCCAAGGACGAGACCGTCGAACTGGCGAAGTCCAACATCCTGATGCTGGGGCCGACGGGGTGCGGCAAGACCTATTTGGCCCAGACCCTGGCGAAGATGCTGAACGTCCCGTTCGCGATCGCGGACGCCACGGCGCTCACCGAAGCCGGGTACGTGGGCGAGGACGTCGAGAACATCCTGCTCAAGCTGATCCAGGCGGCGGACTACGACGTCAAGCGGGCCGAGACGGGCATCATCTACATCGACGAGGTCGACAAGATCGCCCGGAAGTCGGAGAACCCGTCGATCACCCGCGACGTGTCCGGTGAGGGCGTGCAGCAGGCGCTGCTGAAGATCCTCGAGGGCACCACCGCTTCGGTGCCGCCGCAGGGCGGCCGTAAGCACCCGCACCAGGAGTTCATCCAGATCGACACGACGAACGTGCTGTTCATCGTGGCCGGCGCGTTCGCCGGGCTGGAGAAGATCATCAACGAGCGGGTCGGCAAGCGCGGCCTCGGTTTCGGCGCGGAGATCCGCACCAAGGCCGAGATCGACGAGAGCGACATCTTCTCCGACACCATGCCGGAGGACCTGATCAAGTTCGGGTTGATCCCGGAGTTCATCGGGCGTCTCCCGGTCGTCGCGACGGTGACCCACCTCGACAAGGACTCGCTGGTCAGCATCCTGACCACGCCGCGCAACGCGCTGGTGAAGCAGTACAAGAAGCTCTTCGAGATGGACAACGTCGAGCTGGAGTTCACCAAGACCGCGCTCGAGGCCATCGCCGACCAGGCCGTGCTCCGCGGCACCGGCGCCCGCGGCCTGCGCGCGATCATGGAAGAGGTCCTGCAGCCGGTCATGTACGACATCCCCAGCCGCGACGACGTCGCGAAGGTCGTCATCACCGAGCAGACCGTCCGCGAGAACGTGAACCCGACGATCGTGGCGCGTCAGCCGTCACGCCGTCGCAGCAGCGAGCGCGGCGAGAAGTCCGCCTAGAGAACGCCTCTTCGTCACCGATGCCCCGGCCGGATCCTTCCGGCCGGGGCATCGGTTTCTCCGGCCCGGTCCGGCCGGTGACCGGTCCGGGATAGGATGCGGTGGTGCCCTTGACTTCCACGAAGGACGAGAACGAGGCTCCCGAGCTGGCAGCCGCGAGTCCACGCGAGGTCAGGGGGCTCGTCGAGCTCACCGAACGCATCGTCGTCGGGGCCTACCGCGGGCATCCGTGGATCCCGCGCGCGCTGACGATCGCGCTGGGCGTACTGGTGGCGACCTGCCTGGTGGCCGGGGTCGTCCGCCTGTCGCCGCTGCCGCTGATCCCGTTGCCGTTCTTCGCCGTTTCCGCGTACGCGCTCATCCGGATCAAGGCGGCGCGAAGCGCGGAAGCGAATCAGTCCCTCGTCGCCTGGACCGGACTGTTCACCGCTGCGACGCTCGCCGGATTCTGGCTGATCTCGATGGCGGGACGCTGGCTCGGCTGATCGGCCGGGCATCTTTTTGCGAACTTCCCTCCGTTAGCGGGGTTTCAGAAACGCCCGAACGGGGTAAGACGAGTCCGTGACAGTCACCGCGGGCCCCTTCACCCATGTGGGCTTGCTCTACTCCGGTGACTCCGAGTACCTGGACGGTACGATCCCGTACATCCTGGAGGGCTTGAAGCACGACGAGCCCGTCGCGGTGGCCGTGCCGGGCCGGAATCTGACCCTGATCGAAGCGGCCTTGGGGGATTCCGCCGCGGAGGTCGAACTCATCGACATGAGCGAAGCGGGCCGGAATCCGGGCCGCATCCTTCCCGGTGTGCTGCTCGCGTTCGCGGACAACCGGCCGGGGCCGGTCCGGATCATCGGCGAGCCGATCTGGGCGGGCCGCTCGGCCGTCGAGTACCCGGCGTGCGCGCAGCACGAAGCGTTGATCAACTTCGCCTTCGGGGACCGCGACCTCAGCATCCTGTGCCCGTACGACCGGACCCGGCTCGGAGACGACGTCCTCGCCGACGCCGAGCGGACCCATCCGATCCTCGCCGGTGCCGACGGCGATCGCCCGAGCGCGGGCTACGCGCCCGACGCGGTCGTCGAGAAGTACAACCTGCCGCTGCCCGAGCCGCGGTCGGCCGACGCGTTCCGCTTCGACCTCGGCAGGCTCTCCGCGGTGCGCCGGTTCGCGCAGACGCGGGCCGAAGAGAGCGGGCTGGCCCAGGACCGGGTGGAGGATCTCGTGCTCGCCGTGGCGGAACTGTCCGCCAACAGCGTGCTGCACGGTTCGGGCAACGGTGTCGTCCGGGTCTGGCGGGACGAGGGCCACGTGCTCTGCGAGGTCATCGACGAAGGCACCTTGAGCGATCCGCTGGCCGGCCGCCGTCCCGCTTCGCCGGGACAGCTCGGCGGCCGTGGCCTGGTGCTGGTGAACCAGGTCGCCGACCTGGTCCGGCAGTACCTCAGACCGGGGTCGACCGTGACCAGGATCTACTTCCGCGTCTGAATTCAGGCGTTCTTCGGGACGTGCTTGCCGAGGAACGCGATCAGGCTCGGCACGACCGTGCGGTTGAAGGTGTCTCCGTGTTTGCCACGCGCGGTGTGCGCGACCAGGGGCCGCGCTTCGGAGATGAACTTCCGCACCCCGCCGATGAACGGGTCTTCGGTTCCGCACCAGATCCCGGTCGGCACGCTCTTGGTGACATCGATGTGGCGCAACGGATCCAGCGAGCCCCAGTCGGCGGCGTCACGGAACGCGCGCCGTTTGCTCATCTCGGCCCACGACGTGATCAGCGCGGGCGCGAGCGCCGCGACCGCGGCGGGCGGACGACGGCGTTCCAGACGGCGCCGGGTGTACAGCAGCGCGCCGAAGCCGCCCATCGAAAGCCCGGTGGCGGCGAACGGCTGCCCGTCCCGGCCGCCGAGGCCGCGGGCGGTCAGCCAGCGGGGGACCTCTTCGAGCAGCATCGCCATCGGGTTGTCGCCGGGCTGGTTCTCGTGCCAGTAGTGGTCACCGCCGTCGACGGCGACGAACCCGAACGCCGGCACCGCCTTGCGGGCGACGTCGCTGCTGAGCTGCTTGAGCAGCCCGGTCGGAGCCGCGTGGCGTGCGGTGCCGTGGAGACCGTGCAGCATCAGTGACATCGGCAGGCCCTTGGGCGGGGCCTTGGTCGGCAGCATGAGCACCAGATCGACCTCGCGGCCGCGGGCTTCGGAGTAGACGCGTTCGACGCGGGGCTTGCCCAGCTGGGTGGCCGGCGTCGGCGACGCGACGCCGAGAGCCCGCTGGAGCGCTTCGCTGAACGGGAGGGCTCCGGTGGCCGTTCCGGCCGCGAGCCCGGCGACTCCGAGACCGGAGGCGCCGGCGATCAGCACGGAACGACGGCTCAGCCACCGGCGGGCGCCGTCCACCCCCGGCAGCGTCGTGTGCCCCTGGTCGTCCTCGTTCACCGATCCCCGTTCCCCCGTGAGCTTCCACCAGGTCAGACGTGCGTTTCCGCTCGAAGGTTGCACGATTCACCGACCTGTGACCGGGGTATCGCCGGATCAGGTGCCGATGTTTCCCTCTTTCGCGCGCCAGGCCTCGATCGAGATCCGCGCGGACCGCGTCGCGGCCTCGTAAGTGTCGCCGAGACCCACGCCCAGGGCGGTGGCCAGGGGAATCAGGATGTGGTCCACACCATTCTCGCCGTCGCCGAAGTGACCGGCGACCTCCAGCGTGATGTAGCCGTGCACGGCGCTCCAGAGCTGGGCGGCGACTTCGAATTCCGGGGTGGGACGGAACCGGCCGGCGTCGATCACCCGCTTCGCGGCGCGGACGAGGTAGCCGAACGCCTCGATGCCCTCTTCGCTGGCGTTCTGGCGGGTCTCCTCTTTGGTCATGTCGCCCAGGGCGGCCTTCTGCCCGCTGGGCTGGCTCTGCCCGAAGGTCACCGCGTAGAGCTGCGGGTTTTCCACCACGGTCCGCCGGTACGCCAGCGCCAGGGTGAGGATGTCGGCGACCGGGTCGTCGGTTTCTTCGACTTCGCCCAAATTCGCCGACAGCCGCCGGAAGCCTTCGCGGGCGACCTCGTTCACCAAGGCGCCCATCCCGCCGAAGTGGGTGTACACGGCCATGGTCGAGGCGCCGATTTCAGCCGCCAGCTTGCGGGCCTGGAGCGCCTCGGGGCCGCCGTCGGAGAGCAATCGGATCGCCGCCTCGATCAGCTTGGCCTTGACCTCGGCGGCGGAGGGTTTCGATGCCATGCTTGCCAGTGTCCCATAACCCTGTTATAAATGAGTGCATAACATCGTTATTCCGCCGGTAGGGGGCCAGTGATGGGCAACAAGTTCCTCGAGGGCAACTTCGCCCCGGTCAGCCGTGAGCACACGATCACCGAACTGCCCGTCACCGGGCACATCCCGGAGTACCTCGACGGGCGCTATCTGCGGAACGGGCCGAACCCGCTGTCCGAAGTGGACCCGGCGACCTACCACTGGTTCATGGGCGACGGCATGGTGCACGGCGTCCGGCTGCGGGACGGCCGCGCCGAGTGGTACCGCAACCGCTGGGTGCGCAACCCGCGCCTGTCCGGGGAGCTGGGCGAGCGCTGGGAAGGCGGTGCGGCCGCCGGCCTGGGGGCCAACACGAACGTGATCGGCCACGCGGGCAAGACCCTGGCGCTGATCGAGGGCGGCGCGACCAGCTTCGAGCTGACCGACGAGCTCGACACCGTCGGTGCCTGCGACTTCGACGGCACCCTTCCCGGCGGCTACACCGCCCATCCGAAGCGTGATCCGGAGACCGGCGAACTGCACGCCGTGTCGTACTTCTTCGGCTCGGGCAACAAGGTCCAGTACTCGGTGATCGATGCCCAAGGCCGGGCGCGCCGCACGGTCGACGTCGAGGTCACCGGTTCGCCGATGATGCACGACTTCTCCCTGACCGAGAAGCACGTCGTGTTCTACGACCTCCCGGTCACCTTCGACAGCGACCAGGCCGTCACCGCGTCCGTGCCGTCGATCCTGCGCACGCCCGCGCGGCTCGTGATGTCCGCGTTGGTGGGCAAGGTGAAGGTGCCGGATCCCTTCGGCGCGAAACTGCGTCAGCGGATCTCGGGCAACGCGGGCCTGCCGTACCGCTGGAACCCGAAGTACCCGGCGCGGATCGGGGTCATGCCGCGGGAGGGCGGCAACGGCGACGTCCGCTGGTTCGAGATCGAGCCGTGCTACGTCTTCCACCCGATGAACGCCTACGACGACGGCGACGACATCGTGCTGGACGTCGTCCGGCACCCGAAGATGTTCGACACGGAACTGCTCGGGCCGGCCGAGGGGCCGCCGACCCTGGACCGCTGGACCATCGACCTGACCGTCGGCAAGGTCGTCGAAGAACGCCTCGACGACCAAGGGCAGGAGTTCCCGCGCGTCGACGAGCGCCTGGTCGGGCGGCGGCACCGCTTCGGCTATTCAGTGTCCACAAGGGACGGGTCGGCGTCCTCGGGTGCGCTGCTGAAGCACGATCTGTGGAACCGGTCGGTCGCGTCGAGGGAATTCGGTGCGGGCAGTCAGGTGGGGGAGTTCGTCTTCGTTCCGTCCTCTATGGACGCGGGAGAGGACGAGGGTGTGCTGATGGGCTTCGTCTACGACGCCGCGACGCAGAAGAGCGATCTGACCATTTTGGACGCGGGGACGCTGGAGACCGTCGGCGCCGTGCACCTGCCGGACCGGGTGCCGAACGGTTTCCACGGCAACTGGGTGGGCGCCTGAGGGTTGAAAGCGTCCTTCACCGCATGCCACGCGGTGAAGGACGCTTTCGTCTCGTGAGACGCGGTGAAAGCGTCCTTCAGCTCCCGAGGCCGAGCACCCGCTGTTCGCCGCTGTAGAGGTTCATGCTGTCGCCGCGCAGGAAACCGATGAGGGTCATGCCGTTCTCGTCGGCCAGTTCCGCGGCCAGCGACGACGGTGCGGAAACCGCCGCCAGCAGGCCGATCCCGGCCATGGCGGCCTTCTGCACCAGTTCGAACGAGGCGCGGCCGGACACCAACAGGCCGACGTCCGCCGCCGGGATCCGGCCCTCCTGCAGCGCCCAGCCGAGGACCTTGTCGACGGCGTTGTGCCTGCCGACGTCTTCGCGGACGACGGCGAGGTTCCCGTCGCCGTCGAACAGGGCGGCCGCGTGCAGCCCGCCGGTGCTGGAGAACACCTTCTGGTGGGCGCGGAGCGTGTCCGGGAGCTTCGACAGTACGGCGGTGCTCACCGCGAACTCGGACTTCTCCGGAGAAAACCGGCTTTTCAGTTTCACTGCGTCGAGCGCGGCCTTGCCGCAGACGCCGCACGAGGACGTGGTGTAGAAGTTCCGCTCGACACCCGTCTCCGGCGGAGCCACCCCTTCGGCCAGTGCGATGTCCAGGACGTTGTAGGTGTTGCGGCCCTGGTCGTCGACGCCGTCGCAGTACCGCGCGACCGCGACGTCCTCGCGTGAGGTGAGCACGCCCTCCGACAGCAGGAACCCGTGCGCCAGTTCCACGTCGTTGCCGGGTGTCCGCATGGTGACCGCGAGTGCCTTGCCGCCGACGCGGATCTCCAGCGGTTCTTCGGCCGCGAGCGCGTCGGGCCGCCGCACGTCCTTCGTCGCGGAGATCTTCCGCACCGGACGCCGCACCGTCACCCTGCCCACGTGTGGTCCACCCTTCCGACCGATTATTCGACGCCGAAACATTCAACACCTGAGTACTGCAACGTCGGGAATTAAGTAATACATTCCCAGTGCACATCCTCAGAGTACGGAGGCGCCGGATGGCTGTCGGCTTCCTGGACCGTTCCCGCATCGTCGCAGCACCGGGCTGGAGCCGCTGGCTGGTGCCGCCCGCCGCGCTGGCCGTCCACCTGTCGATCGGTCAGGCGTACGCGTGGAGCGTGTTCAAACCGCCGCTGGAGAAGACCCTCGGGCTCAGCGGTACGGAGAGCGCCCTGCCGTTCCAGCTCGGCATAGTGATGCTCGGGCTGTCGGCGGCGTTCGGCGGGACGCTGGTCGAACGCAACGGGCCGCGCTGGGCGATGTTCGTCTCGATGGTCTGTTTCAGCTCGGGCTTCCTGCTTTCCGCGCTCGGCGTGGCGACGTCGCAGTACTGGCTCGTCGTCCTCGGCTGGGGCGGGATCGGCGGCATCGGGCTCGGCATCGGCTACATCTCGCCGGTGTCGACGCTGATCAAATGGTTCCCGGACCGGCCGGGGATGGCCACCGGGATCGCGATCATGGGCTTCGGCGGCGGCGCGCTGATCGCCTCCCCGTGGTCTTCGCAGATGCTGGGCGCGGCGCCGTGGTCGATCGGGACCGTCGCGACGGCCTTCCTCGTGCACGGCCTGGTCTACGCGGTCTTCATGACCCTCGGCATCCTGCTGGTCCGGGTGCCCGCCGACGGCTGGAAGCCCGCGGGCTGGGAACCGAAGACCGACCACGGCACCGCGATGATCACCACCGCGAACGTGTCGGCGCGCAACGCCATCAAGACGCCGCAGTTCTGGCTGCTCTGGGTGGTCCTGTGCTTCAACGTGACCGCGGGCATCGGCATCCTGGAGAAGGCGTCGCCGATGATCGCGGACTTCTTCCGCGAGACCTCGACACCGGTCGGCACCGCCGCGGCCGCCGGGTTCGTCGCGTTGCTCTCGCTGACCAACATGCTCGGCCGGTTCGTCTGGTCGTCCACTTCGGACCTGGTGGGGCGCAAGAACATCTACCGCCTGTACCTCGGTGTCGGCGCCCTGCTGTACCTGGTGATCGCGCTGACCACCAACGCGTCGAAGCTCGTGTTCGTCCTGTGCGCCATGCTGATCCTGTCGTTCTACGGCGGTGGCTTCGCGACCGTGCCCGCGTACCTGAAGGATCTCTTCGGCACCTACCAGGTGGGCGCGATTCACGGCAGGCTGCTGACCGCGTGGTCGATGGCGGGCGTGCTCGGGCCGCTCATCGTCAACGCCATCTCCGACAGCCAGAAGGCGGCGGGCAAGGTCGGCCCCGACCTCTACACGACGTCGCTGTTCATCATGATCGGCCTGCTGGTCGTCGGGTTCGTCGCCAACGAACTGGTGCGCCCGGTCAACCCGAAGTACCACGAGCCGGCGTCGTCCGGCGAGCCCGCGAGGAGTGAGGCCCGATGACCGAACAAGCTCCCGTTCGCCGCCGCACCGGGCTGATGGTCTTCGCCTGGCTGTGGGTCGCGCTCCCGTTCGCCTACGGCGTCTACGAACTGTTCCGGAAGGTCGTCCAGCTCTTCGGCGGCTAGGCCGTGGGCTGAAGACTCCCTTCGCCGCGTCTGATGCAGTGAAAGGCGCCTTCGCCTCCGGTCGCCAGGGTCGTGAGTGGCGTTTCGGGTTCGTCTGAGGGGTAAGGCAAAGGTGGAGTGTTGCGAAAGCCACTTTCGCAACGCTGAAGGTTGTGAAAGTGGCTTTCGCAACGTCGGTGGGATGGGTGGCCGGCCGGGTGGGGATCGATCGTGGGCGCGGGCTTCGAGCGGCACCCACCCCTCTCGTGAGTGGCTTCCGGTGTCCCCAATGTGACATTGGGGGCACCGACTGAGCAGCCAACTGTGTCCTGTGTTGTCTCGGCGCGGCACTCACGACCACCTGTGCCGACGCTTTCGGGCACCTTCGCCCTGCGGCTCAGAAAGCGTCCTTTGTGGACACTGGAATGCGGGCCTGCGGAACACCGGCTAGGGTCTGGCCGTGGGAGTTTTGGTGACCGGGGCGTCGCGCGGTATCGGCCGGGCGATCGCGCGGGCCTTCGCGGAAAAGGGCGACCGAGTCGCCGTCCACTACGCCTCGAAGCGGGAGGACGCCGAGCGGACACTCGGCGACTTGCCCGGTTCCGGGCACGGGCTGATCCAGGGCGACCTGTCGGATCCCGAGGTGGCGCAGCGGGTCGCCGACGAGGCCGAAGCGCTGGTGGGCGGCGTCGACGTCCTGGTGAACAACGCCGCCCTCGCCCCGTCCGCGGCGGTCGCGCATTCCCTCGCGGAAGTGTCCTATGCGGACTGGCAGCGCGTCTGGCGGCGGATGCTCGACGTCAACGTGCTCGGCACCGCGAACGTGACCTACTGCGTGACCCGGCACATGATCGAGCGCGGCGCGGCAGGCCGCGTGGTCAACATCGGTTCGCGGGGCGCCTTCAAGGGCGAGCCCGAGTTCCCGGCGTACGGCGCGAGCAAGGCCGCGCTGCACTCGCTCGGGCAGTCGCTCGCCGTCGCCCTCGCCCCGCACGGGATCGCGGTGACCTCGGTCGCGCCCGGTTTCACCGCGACGGACCGGGTCGCGGCGAAGGTCGAAGGCGCGAGCGGGGAGAGCCCGTTCGGCCGGGTCGGCACGGCGGAGGAGGTCGCGGCGGCGGTGGTCTACCTCGCTTCCGCCGAGGCCACGTGGGCGTCCGGCGCGATCCTCGACCTGAACGGCGCGTCGCATCTGCGCATGTGAACTGGATCACCTATGCAGCACTGACGGCCTCCCGCGCGTCTAAAGATCGTGCACAAGCTGGGGAAGGTCCTGGTCGCCGCGCTGGCGGTGGCGGTGTTCGGCGGGACCGCGTACGGATACACGACGCTGGAGTCGCTCGAAGGCGTCACCCGTGAAGACGTGATCGAGGCGCCGGACCCGGGAGAACAGCCCGCCGATGGCTCGCTGGACATCCTCCTGGTCGGTCGCGACGCGCGGACCGACAACCAGGACCGGCCGCTACCGCCGGAGATCCTGCGCGAACTGCGGGCCGGGGCGAACGGCGACGACCTGACCGACACGCTCATCGTGCTCCGCATCCCCAACGGGCAGCAGGCCGTGAAGGCCTTCTCGATCCCGCGTGACTCGTGGGTCGCGCAGCCGGGCACGAAGGACAAGAGCAAGATCAACGAGATCTTCGGCCGAACCAAGTTCGCCTCGGCGAACGAGCAGCGCGCGGCGGGCAAGACCGACAAGGCCGAGATCAACAAGCAGGCGATCACCGCCGCGCGGAAGGCGACCCTGAAAGCGGTCGAGGAGCTCAGCGGCGTCAAGATCGATCACTTCGCCGAGGTCAACCTGCTGAGCTTCTACGAGATCAGCAAGGCCGTCGGCGGGGTCGAGGTGTGCCTGAACAAGGCCACCAAGGACCGGGATTCGGGCGCGGACTTCCCGGCCGGACGGCAGACGATCCAGGGTGCCGACGCGCTCGCCTTCGTCCGCCAGCGCAAGAACCTGCCCCGCAGCGACCTCGACCGCGTGCGCCGTCAACAGGTGTTCCTCGCCGGACTGGCGCAGAAGGTGCTGTCCGGCGGAACCCTCGCCAACCCGGCGCGGGTGTCCGATCTGATCGACGCCGTGAAGCGCTCGGTCGTCCTCGACGGTTCGTGGGATCTGCTCGACTTCGTCCGGCAGATGCGCGGGGTCTCCGGCGGTGGCATCGCCTTCGAGACGATCCCGGTGGTCAACCCCGACTACCGCTACGACCCCCGGCACCCGACCTGGACCGCGGTGCAGGTGGACCCCGCCCAGGTGCGCGCGTTCGCCGCCTCGCTGATCGGCGCCCAGCCCACGACACCGCAGGCGCCCGCCGGCCCCAAGGTCGACGTCGTCAACGCGAGCGGCAAGGACGGCCTCGCCGCCCGCGTCTCGGACCTGTTGGCGGGGAAGGGATTCGGCAAGGGCGACACGAAGGCCGAAGCCGGGCGGCGTAC
Organism: Amycolatopsis sp. WAC 04182; assembly: GCF_003947465.1. NCBI lineage: Bacteria > Bacillati > Actinomycetota > Actinomycetes > Pseudonocardiales > Pseudonocardiaceae > Amycolatopsis > Amycolatopsis sp. WAC 04182. The sequence goes on along the minus strand of NZ_QHJJ01000002.1, from coordinate 1,224,850 downwards.
CTCGGTCGTCCGGTACAGCGACGCGGCCGGGCCCGCGGCGGAGATCGCGAAACTGCTCGGTGGACTGGACGTCCAGAAAGCCGATTCGGTCGCCGCGGGCCAGATCGAGGTCGTCCTCGGTCAGGTCTACAAAGGACCGGGCGTGTCCGCGGGCGGAGGAGCGCCCGCCCAGGGCGACCAGCCGATCACCCCGGACACCGCCGGCTGCATCGACTGATCCTCAGCCCGGTGGGACCTTGCCGTTCTTGGCCACCGGAAGGCCCAGCTGGACCGGTTCGGTGATGGCGACCTCTTCGCCGGGAAGCCGCGCCAGCACCGGGTTCAGGTGGGTCAGTTTCAGCGTGACCGGCCCGACGACGCTCGGGGCGGTGCTGACGTCCGCCTTCGCCAGATCCAGCCACTGGACGGTGCCGAGCACCTCCGGCGGGATCTCGTCACCGCGTTTGGCCACCGGGACGCACAACTGCCGCGCGTTGCCGACCTTGACGTCCACCTTCGGCCGGTCGGCCAGCACCGGGTTGAGGTGGCCCAGCGTCAGCGGGAACGGGATGGTGGGGATCCCGAGGACGCGTAGCGCGTAGCACTCGAGATCGATGTGCCGCACGAACGACAGGATCTCCGGCGGCGGCAGCTTCCCGTTCTTCGCGACCGGGACGCACAACTGCTCCGGCGACAACATGGTCACGTGCGAGTCCTGGATCCCCAGCTTCCGCACGACGGGGTTCAGGTGGCTCAGCGTCAGCGGGAAGTCCACCGAGCGGCCTTCGATCCGGTAGCAGGACAGATCCACCCAGCGGACGTAGTCGAGGATCCCCGGCGGCGGGACGGCGCCGTTCTTCGCGACCGGCACGCAGAGCTGCTGACGTTCCCCCAGCTTGACCGTCTCCGACGGCAGTTTCGCGAGGACGGGGTTGAGATGCCTGAGGGTGAGCTCGGTCGGCGGCGGTTTGTAGCCCTCGGTCCGGTAGCAGGACAGGTCCAGCTGGGAGACGAAGGGCAGCGGCGGTGGTGCGCCCGGAGCGGCGGTGGCCGCGCCGGGCAGTACCGCGACGAGCAGGAGCGAGGCCAGGGCGGCGAAGCAGCGCAGAGTCGATCTTCGTGACATGGCAAGGCCTTTCCGCGAAGTGGGTCGGTCACTTCACGGTGGACCCCTGCCGAGCCCGGCCGACACCGCCGACCGGGCAGCCTAAGGTGCGGTCGCCGGCTCCAGCCGCACCACGATCGCCTTCGACACCGGGGTGTTCGACTTGTCCGCCACCGAATCCAGCGGCACCAACGCGTTCGCCTCGGGGAAGTACGCGGCCGCGCAGCCCTTCGCCGTCGGATAGGAGACCACCCGGAACCGCGGGGCCCGGCGGTCGCCGTCCCGCCATTCCGAGACCAGGTCGACCATCGCGCCGTCGGCGAGCCCGAGCGAGACCAGGTCGTCGGGGTTCACCAGCACCACGCGCCGCGCGTCCTCGATCCCGCGGTAACGGTCGGAAAGGCCGTAGATCGTGGTGTTGTACTGGTCGTGGCTGCGCATCGTCTGCAGCAGCAGCCTGCCTTCGGGCACCTCGGGATACTCGAGTTCGGAGACGGTGAAGTTCGCCTTGCCGTTGGCGGTCCCGTTGAACTGCCGGGAATCGCGCGGCGCGTGCGGCAGGACGAACCCGTCGGGCTCGCGCACCCGGGCGTTGTAGTCGTGGCAGCCGGGGACGACGCGGGCGATCCGGTCGCGGATGAGGTCGTAGTCGGCGTGGAAGTCCCGCCACGGCACGGCGTGCCCGGCACCGAACAGGGCCTCCGCGAGATGACAGACGATGGCGACCTCGGAGAGCAGGTGCTCACTGGCCGGGGCCAGCCTGCCGCGTGAGGTGTGCACCTGCGACATCGAGTCTTCGACGGTGACGAACTGTTCGCCGCCCGCCTGGACGTCGCGTTCCGTGCGGCCGAGGGTGGGCAGGATCAGCGCGGTCCGGCCGGGGACGACGTGCGAGCGGTTGAGCTTCGTCGACACGTGCGCGGTCAGCGAGCACGACTTGAGCGCCTTCTCGGTCAGCTCCGTGTCCGGGGTGGCGGAGGCGAAGTTGCCGCCGACGGCGAAGAAGACCTTGCCCTTGCCGTCCCGCATCGCGCGGATCGCGGCGACGGTGTCGTGGCCGTGCTCCCGCGGCACCTTGATGCCGAACTCCGCGTCGAGACTGTCCATAAAGGACTCCGGCATCTTCTCCCAGATGCCCATCGTCCGGTCGCCCTGCACGTTGGAGTGCCCGCGCACCGGGCACAGGCCCGCACCCGGTTCGCCGATCATGCCGCGCACCAGCGCCAGGTTCGCGATCTCGGAGATCGTCTGCACCGCGTGCTTGTGCTGGGTCAGGCCCATCGCCCAGCAGTAGATGGTCCGCTTCGACGTCGCGATCATCCGCGCCAGCCGCTCGATCTGCTCTCGCGGCAGCCCGGTCGCGGCGCCGACCTCGGTCCAGTCGATCTCCCGCAGATGTTTCGAGTAGTCCTCGAACCCCTCGGTGGACGACTCGACGAACGCGCGGTCGACGATCGTGCCGGGAGTCTCCTCTTCCCACTTCAGCAGCAGATGACCGATCGCCTGGAACAGCGCGAGGTCGCCGCCGAGCCGGATCTGCGCGAACTCGTCGGCCAGCGGGGTGCCCTTGCCGACCACACCGCGGACGTTCTGCGGGTTCTTGAACCGCATCAGCCCGGCTTCGGGCAGCGGGTTGACCGCCATGATCTTCGCGCCGTTGCCCTTGGCCTCCTCCAGCGCGGACAGCATGCGCGGGTGGTTGGTGCCCGGGTTCTGGCCGACCACCACGATCAGGTCCGCCTTGTGGATGTCGGCGAGCGACACCGAACCCTTGCCGATCCCGGTCGTGGCCGCGAGCGCCGCGCCGGACGACTCGTGGCACATGTTGGAGCAGTCGGGAAGGTTGTTGGTGCCGTAGGAGCGCACGAGCAGCTGGTAGAGGAACGCGGCCTCGTTGCTGGTGCGGCCGGAGGTGTAGAAGATCGCCTCGTTCGGATCCCGCAGCGCGCGAAGCTCGTCCGCGACCAGCGTGAACGCGTCGTCCCAGGAGATCGGCTCGTAATGCGTCGCGCCTTCGCGCAGCACGAACGGCTCGGTGATGCGGCCCTGCTGGCCGAGCCAGTAGTCCGTCTTCTCGGCCAGTTCTTGAATCGAGTGCGCGGCGAAGAACTCGCGGCCGACGCGGCGCTTCGTCGCCTCCTCGGCGACGGCCTTCGCGCCGTTCTCGCAGAACTCGGCGAGTTTGCGGTGCTCACCGTCGACCTCGCGCGGCTCCGGCCAGGCGCAACCTGGGCAGTCGAAGCCGTCGCGCTGGTTCAGCAGGCGCAGCGTCTTCACCGTGCGCGCGGCGCCCATCTGTTCCATGCCGCGCATCAGGGAGACGGCGACCCCGGGGATCCCGGCCGCCCAGCTCTTCGGTTTCCCGACCTCGAGCTGTGTCTCGTCAACGTCGTTCGCGGGTGCTTCGCGGGTCATGACCCCATCGTGCGCCTTGCCGCTCCCGCGCGCGACCGAGGGGTCAGGCGTCGGTGACGAGCCGGGCGATCTGCGTGTCGTCCAGCGGGAACCAGGGTGTCTCGTTGACGCCGCGTTCCTGCACCGCGTTCACCGTCACCGCGGCCACGACCAGCACGATCAGGCCGACGAGCGCGGCCACGCCCGGCCACCGGCTCGTCCCCGGAGCGGAGTAGCCGCCACCGGAGGCCGCCTTGCGCTCCTTGCGGCGCTTCTTCTTGAGCTCCTTCTTCGCACCCAGCCAGGCGTCCAGCTCGGCGTGCTTCTGCCAGTTCGGGTCGACCAGGTCCGGGTGGGTCTCGATCCGCCGGTCCTCTTCGTCCATCTCGTCCTCTTCCCCCGGGTTCGGCTACTCGCAGTTGCCCGTCGAGGGCAGGGGTTTCGTCGGGTCGTACGTGTCGGCTTCGTCGACCGCGATCGCGCCGTCGACGGGTTTGCTCTTGTCAGCGTACTGGGGCGCGAGGATGCCGGTCTTGATCGCGTCGCACGCCATGTGCGAGTGGTAGCCCGCGCCTTCGCCGAAACTGAGCCCGGCGTCGGCCTTTTCGAACGGCGGCGCCTTGCGGATCACGTAGTCCTGTTCGTCGCGGACGAACGGGACGATGTCCGACGGCGACCGGGCCTCGCCCGGATGCGCGTCGAAGGCGTAGGCGGTCGTGTAGCTCGCGTGGACGACCAGCTCGCCCTTGTCGCCGGGTTTCGCCGTGAGGAAGCCGGTCATGCGCGGAAGCACCTGCAGCAGGCGGTTCGGGCCGACGAGGGTCAGGTACTTGCCTTTTTCGACGGTGAGCGCGCTGGTGAGCGCCGGTTCGAGCCGGACGCGCTCGTTCGGGGCCAGCAACCGGAGCAGCTCCGAGCCGTCCGCGTGCTGCAGCGCCCTAGAACCCAGCCGGGCGGCCGTGACGGCCTGCGTCACGGTCCGGTACGCCGCATCGACCTCCTCGGCGGTGAAATCGCCGACGGCCTTCCCCGGCGGCACGACGATCCCCGCGATGCCTTCGCGCCAGTACGCGGCGGGGGTGCGGTCATAAGGCCGGTTCAGGTCGACCCCGCCGGACACCGGAGCGGCCTTCGGCGGCTGCCCGAAGCCGGGGACGTCGTTGACGCCGCGTCCCTGTACCCGGTGCACGACGACCGCCGCGACCACGAGCACGATCAACGCCAGGACCAGGACGGGACCGCCGGACACCCGGAAACCGCGGCGCGACGCCTGCTTCCGCCGCTTCTTGATGTCCTTCTTCGCGCCGAGCCAGGCGTCCACTTCCGCGTGCTTGCGCCAGTCCGGATCCATCAGATCCGGATGCGTCTCCAACCGCCGGTCTTCCAAGAGCCCGCCCCTCCCCAGTGCGTCACGACATCCCCTCATCGGCTGGGAACGGCGGGCGTTACGGCCGGTGAGGAACTCGTTAGAGGGGGTTCGTAGACTTGTCAACTGTGACCGAGAACGCCCAGCAGCAGCAGACCGACCTTCCGGGTACCTGGAACCCGGCCGACGAAGAAGCCTCGCTCTACCAGCGTTGGGTAGACGCCGGCTACTTCACGGCCGACCCCACGTCGGACAAGCCGCCGTTCACGGTAGTCATCCCGCCCCCGAACGTGACCGGTTCGCTGCACATCGGGCACGCGTTCGAGCACACCCTGATCGACGCCATCACCCGCTACCACCGCATGCTCGGCGACGAGACGCTGTACCTGCCGGGCATGGACCACGCGAGCATCGCGGTCCACGCGCTGGTCGAGAAGCAGCTCCGCGCCGAGGGCACCAGCCGCCGCGAACTCGGCCGTGAGGCCTTCGTGGAGCGCGTCTGGCAGTGGAAGAACGAGCACGGCGGCAAGATCCTCGCCCAGATGAAGCGCCTCGGCGAGGGCGTCGACTGGACCCGTGAGCGGTTCACCATGGACGACGGCCTGTCCAAGGCCGTCAACACGATCTTCAAGAAGCTCTACGACGACGGCCTGATCTACCGCGCCGAGCGGCTGGTCAACTGGTCGCCGGAGCTGCGGTCGGTGCTGTCCGACGCCGAGGTGAAGCACGAAGAGGTCGAAGGCGAACTCGTCTCGATGCGCTACGGCGACGGCGAGAACGCGATCGTCGTGGCCACCACCCGGATGGAGACGATGCTCGGCGACACCGCCGTCGCGGTCCACCCGGACGACGAGCGCTACACGCACCTCATCGGCACCGAGGTCGAGTTGCCGCTGACCGGGCGCAAGATCCCGATCGTCGCGGACAAGCACGTGGACCCGGAGTTCGGCACCGGTGCGGTCAAGGTGACCCCCGCGCACGACCCGAACGACTTCGAGATCGGCCAGCGGCACGACCTGCCGATGATCACGATCATGGACGAGCAGGGCCGCATCGACGGCACCGGCACCGAGTTCGACGGCATGGACCGCTTCGAAGCCCGTGTCGCGGTGCGGGAGAAGCTGCGCGAGCAGGGCCGCATCGTCGCGGAGAAGCGTCCGTACCTGCACAGCGTCGGGCACTCCGAGCGGTCCAAGGAGCCGATCGAGCCGCGGCTTTCGCTGCAGTGGTTCGTCAAGGTCGGCCCGCTCGCGAAGGCCGCCGGCGACGCGGTGCGCGACGGCCGGGTGAACGTCCACCCGCCGGAGATGGAGAAGCGCTACTTCGACTGGGTCGACAACCTGCACGACTGGTGCATCTCGCGTCAGCTGTGGTGGGGCCACCGCATCCCGGTCTGGTATGGCCCGAACGACGAGGTCGTCTGCGTCGGACCGGACGAGGAGCCGCCTTCGGGTGAGGGCTGGACCCAGGACCCCGACGTCCTCGACACCTGGTTCTCGTCGGGCCTGTGGCCGTTCTCCACCCTCGGCTGGCCGGAGAAGACGCCGGACCTGAACAAGTTCTATCCGACGTCGGTGCTGGTCACCGGCTACGACATCCTGTTCTTCTGGGTCGTGCGGATGATGATGTTCGGCCTCTACGCCACCGGCGAGGCGCCGTTCAAGACCATCGCGCTGCACGGCATGGTCCGCGACCAGTTCGGCAAGAAGATGTCGAAGACCGCGGGCAACGGTGTCGACCCCATCGAGTGGATGGACCGCTACGGCACCGACGCGTTGCGTTTCACCCTCACGCGGGGCGCCAACCCGGGCACCGACGTGCCGATCGGCGAAGAATGGGTCGCCGGGTCCCGGAACTTCACCACGAAGCTCTGGAACGCCACCAAGTTCGCGATGATGAACGGCGCGGACGCGAACGCCCCGCTGCCCCCGGCCGCCGAGCTCACCGAGGCCGACCGCTGGATCCTCGGCAGGCTCGGCAGCGTCGTCGACGAGGTGACCGGCTACCTGGCGGACTACCAGTTCGCGAAGGCCACCGACACGCTCTACCAGTTCACCTGGACGGAGCTGTGCGACTGGTACCTGGAGCTGTCGAAGGTCCAGGTCTTCCAGGGCGACGAGGCCCGCGTGACGGCGACGCGCGCGGTGCTGGGGCACGTGTTCGACACGGTGCTGAAGCTGCTGCACCCGTTCATCCCGTTCATCACCGAGAAGCTGTGGACGGCGCTGACCGGCCGCGAATCGCTGGTGATCGCCCCGTGGCCGGTGGCCGACGCCTCGTACGCCGACGCCGTGGCGGACAAGCGGATCGCGGACGTGCAGAAGCTGGTCACCGAGGTCCGCCGGTTCCGCGCGGACCAGGGCCTCAAGCCCAGCCAGAAGGTGGCCGCGCGGCTGTCCGGCGACGGGTTCGCCGAGATCACCGGACACGACGAGCCGATCCGCGCGCTGGTCCGGCTCACGCAGCCCGAAGACGGCTTCGCGCCGAGCGCGTCGCTCGAGGTCGGCCTGTCGGCCGGTGTCGTCACCGTCGAACTGGACCTGTCCGGCACGATCGACGTCGCCGCCGAGCGCAAGCGCCTGCAGAAGGACCTCGGCGCGGCGGAGAAGGAACTGGCGCAGGCCGAGGCCAAGCTCGGCAACCAGGCCTTCATCGACAAGGCGCCGGAGCCGGTGATCGGCAAGATCCGGGCCCGCAAGGAGACCGCGGTGGCCGACATCGAGCGCATCAACGCCCGGTTGGCGACGCTGCCCGCCTCCTGACGACTGCAATGAAGGGGCCTTTCATCGCAAATTTTGCGATGAAAGGCCCCTTCATTGCGCGTGGGGTGGCTCAGCGGAGGTGACGGAGGACCACTCCGGCCACCCCCACCATCCCGGTGCGATAGGGGTGATAGGCAGCCGCGGCGAGCAGTTTCGTGTGCTGCCCGTTGATCCACGCGGCCCCGTTCGGCGCGCAGGCGTCGTGCCCGGCGGACGGACCGAACGTGTCCACGAAGGTCGACTTGCCGTCGGCGGCGACGGCCTTCTCGATCGCCGAGTTCAACGCCTTCTCGACGTCGTTGAGCCAGGCGTAGTCGCCCTCGGCGAAGGGCAGGATCTTCGGGCAGTAGCCGCGTTCCGGCGCGATCCGCGGGTAGCCGACGACGAGCACGTCGGCGCGCGGCGAGCGGGCGTGGATCCCGGCCAGCACCTTTTCGACGTTCTTGCCGGTGTCGGCGATCTTGGCCTTGATGGTGTCGACACCGCCGACGGTGAACCGGTCCTGGCACGGATTCCCCGTGGGATCGCTCGCGCGCAGTGACGGGCAAGTGCCGACGAGCGTGCCGAAGACGCCGTAGTCGTTGCCGCCGATCCCGACCGTGACCAGGTCGGTGTTCGCGCGCAGGGCGTTGAACTGAGGCGGGTTGCTGCCGAGGGTCACGTTCTGCCGCTGCGTCATGTCGGTGGTGTCGGCGCCGCCGCAGCTGATGTCGGTGAAGGAGCGGACACGCAGCGCCGAGGCGAGGATCGACGGGTAGTTCTGCGTCGACTTGCCGCAGAAGAGCGGGTCGAGGCGGGGGAGCGGGATGAGCGGTCCGGAGGTGTAGGAATCACCCAGCGCGACGTAATTCCGGTAGGACCGCGTGGCGGCGGTGGCCGCCGTGGTGGAGGCGATCAGCAGGACGACGGTCGAGACGGCCGCGAACAGGACGCGTCTGAAGCGCATGAGGACCCCGATCTCCGGACTGGATGGCCTCTCAAAAATGAACCGGATCCGGCCGGGTCGGGCCCGCCGATCGGGTGGTCGGGCGCCGGTTTCACCCGCTTGGGGTGTCACATCGGGTGATCGTCTTCCGGCCTGCGGTAGACGAGGAGATAGCGGTAGAAGAGCAGGTTCCGGACCTTGCTCCCGGGCAGCAGCCTGTCCGCGTCGCGCCGGATCCGGTTCATCGGCGGGTAGGTCTCCACGATCGGCGCCGTCGGCAGCGGATCGGCCCCGCCGTTGAGCCGCTCGCCCGCGTACACGACCGCCCTGGCCACGGCGTTGACCGGAGAGGCCACGAGGGCCCGCGCGTAATCGGCGAACGTGCTGGGCCTGCCGAGGCCGAGCACGGCCAGCACACCGCCCGGGACCAGCGCGTCCCGCAACTTCGTGACCGTGTCGAACGGCACATGGTGGAGCGACGCGAGGCAGGAGATGAAGTCGTACGCCTCCTCCGGCAGCTTTTCGGTGGCCACGTCGGCCTGCCGGTACGAGATCGTGCCCGGCCCCGGCGAACCGGCGGCACCGGCGAGCTCGATCATCGGGCCGGACCGGTCGATCGCCTCGACGTGCATCCCGGTCGCCGCGAGCCGCCGCGCGAACCGCCCGCTGCCGCAGCCCACGTCCAGCGCCACGCCGGGACCGGGAGGCAGCTGGTCGAGCAGCAGCGGGTGGTAGTGGTCGTTGTGGTTGAACCCCATGCGTCGAGAGTGCCAGGAAAAGCCGCACGTAGACTCGGTCCGACAGGCAGCAAGGGTAAGAGGAGAGTTCGTGCCGCGAGGTGACGGCCGGGATTCCGAAGATTTCAGGGAATCCCCGGACCTGGCAGATCTGGACAGTTTCGCCGGTGTCGACGAATTGGGGGCACGCGCCCACGATCCGTCCGACGACACCGACCCGGATCTGGACGCACCCGACGCCGCGTACCAGGCGGGTGGCGGAGCCGGCGGCGGGATCGGCGGAATCGGGCAGCTGGGGGACAACCTCGCGCTCGGCCCGGTGCCGGACCTCGTCGCCCCGGAGGACGTGGAGCTGCACGAACTGGACGACCAGGGCGACGACTTCGCCCCGGCCGACCCCAACGGGCAGCAGGCGCGCCGTGAACTGCTCGCCGTCGAGGCCGAGCTGAACCAGCGCTGGCCCGAGACCAAGATCGAGCCGTCCCTCGCCCGGATCGCGGCCCTGGTCAACCTCATGGGTGAACCGCACCGCGGCTACCCGGTGCTGCACGTCGCCGGGACCAACGGCAAGGGCTCGACCGTCCGGATGATCGACGCGTTGCTGACCCGGATGGGCCTGCGCGTCGGCCGGTACACGAGCCCGCACCTGCAACTGGTCACCGAGCGGATCGCGCTCGACGGCGCCCCCATCTCCGCCGCCGCGTACGTCGATCTGTATCGCGACGTCGCGCCGTACGTGACCATGGTGGACAACGCGGGCGGGCCCGACGCGGTGCCGATGAGCAAGTTCGAGGTGCTCACCGGCATGGCGTTCGCGGCCTTCGCCGACGCGCCCGTCGAAGCCGCGGTCGTCGAAACCGGGCTCGGCGGTTCCTGGGACGCCACCAACGTCGTGGACGGCGACGTCGCCGTCATCACCCCGATCGGTGTCGACCACGTCGAGTACTTCGGCGGCTCGCCTGCCAAAGCCGCGGTGGAGAAGGCCGGGATCATCAAGCCCGGCAGCGTCGCGGTCATCGCCGAGCAGGACCCCGAAGTGCAGAAGATCCTGCTGGAACGCGCCGTCGAGGTCGACGCGAGCGTCGCCCGCGCGGGCAGCGAGTTCGGTGTGCTGGAACGCGAGATCGCCGTCGGCGGTCAGATGCTGAAACTGCAGGGCCTCGGCGGGGTCTACGACGAGGTCTTCCTGCCGCTGCACGGCGCGCACCAGGCCGCCAACGCCGCGCTCGCGCTGGCCGCCGTCGAAGCGTTCTTCGGCGCGGGCAAGGACAAGCAACTGGTCATCGAAGCCGTCCGCGAGGCCTTCGCCGAGGTCGAGACCCCCGGCAGGCTGGAGCGCGTCCGCGCCGCACCGACCGTGCTGCTCGACGCCGCCCACAACCCGCACGGCGCCAAGGCACTCGCGACCACCGTCGCCGAAGAGTTCGCCTTCCGCCGTCTCGCCGCCGTGGTCGGCGTGATGGCGGAGAAGGACGCCCGCGGCATCCTGGACGCCCTCGAACCCGTCGTCTCCGAGATCGTCATCACCAAGAACTCGTCGCCGCGCGCGATGCCGCTCGACGAGCTCAACGACATCGCCATCTCGATCTTCGGCGAAGACCGTGTCGTGGCCGAGCCCAGCCTGGACGCCGCGATCGAGACCGCCATCGGCCTCGTCGAGCAGAGCGACGACCCCGAGGAGCCCCTGGCGGGCGGCGGTGTGCTGGTCACCGGCTCGGTCGTCACCGCGGGCGAGGCGAGGACCCTGTTCGGTAAGGAGCCGGCGTGACCGACGAAACCCCGAAGCCGCCGGCCAAGGACCCGATGAAGTCCTTCCGCGGTGTGATGGCCGGCTCCCTGATCATGGAGGGCATCACCGTCGCGCTCGCGCTGCCGGTGGTGGCGAAACTCGGCGGCGGCGTCGGTTCGCTCACCGGCTGGTCGGTGATCGTCATCGCGGTCGCGCTGATCGTGCTCTGCGGTTTCTTGAAGAAGCCCTGGGCGGTGCCCGCGGTGCTGGTGCTGCAGGTCGCGCTGATCGCCTTCTTCGTCGCGCTGCCCGCCGTGGCCATCCTCGGGGTGATCTTCCTCGGGATCTGGCTGTGGCTGCTGTGGCTGCGCCGCGACGTCGCGCGGCGGATGGCGGCCGGGACCCTGCCCAGTCAGCAGCAGCAACCGCAGTAGCTCCTCCGGGTTCGGAGCTAAGGCGTCACTCGCGTGATCAGAGGCGTGACTCACGTGATCAGAGGCGTGACTCACGTGATCAGAGGCGTGACTCACGTGATCAGAGGCGTGACTCACGTGTCTGGACACCGCACTCGGGTGTGGTGGCTCCAGACACGCGAGTTACGTCCCCGATCACGCGAGTGCGGGCTCTGATCACGCGAGTTACGCCTTCGATCACGCGGTCAGCGCAGTCGCACCACCTTCAGCTCCGGTGACCTCGCGATGTCCGCGGCGCAGAACCGTCCCCGCACCCAGCCACCCCGCGAGTACAGCCGCGTTTGGTCGGCGAAATGCGGTGACGTGACGTCGGTCGACTGCGAGTACGTCATGATCGTCGAGACGTCCGGGCAGGCCTTTCCGTCGAACCCGACCACCTGGACGTAGCTGGATCCGTGGACGACCTCGTGGTTGCCCTTGGCCGGATCCCACAGCGCCGTGATCACGTTCAGCACGCCGAGGTCGCCCGGTCCGCCGTGGATCGGGATCCGTTGTCCGGCCCGGGTCACCGTCTGGTGGTCGGCGAGCCTGCCGTCGACCGGGATGCCGTTGGCGCGGAATTCCGCGAGCGTGTCACCGAAGGCCTTCTGCACGTCGGGATTCCCGGTCGCGAGGGTGTTCGGCGTGATGACCGGCTGCTTCGGGTCGAACGGGACCTGCCAGATGCCCCGCAGCCCGCCGATCCGGTCCACGAACCGCTCGAAGAAGAGCGCGCCGCGGCTGTCGAGCCGGAACGTGCGGTCCCAGGACGCCAGTGTCGTGCAGGCGGTGCCGACGGGCACCGGGCCCGACGTGGACGGAGCCTGTCCTTCTGGGAAGGCCGCGCACATCTTCGCCGTGTCCGCGGCGGCGAGTTCCGCGGTGCGGCTTCGGCCGCGGTACAGCATGTCCTTCATCGACGACGGCGTGAATCCCTTGCCCGACAAGCCTTCTTCGGTGGCGATCAACGCTTCCCGCGTGCGGTCCGACCGCTGGGTCCCGGTCGAGCCGACGATCCGGGGGAGCGGTGCGATGGGCGCGTGGGCGTTGGAGAGCCAGGCGCTGTCGTTGGCGTTGAGTTCGTAGTCACGTCGTTGCTGCAACGGCAGCCGGGACGGCGCGAACAGGCCCGGTTCCAAGGAGCCCGGGTCGGAACCCCAGTCGCACGACGACTTCGAACCATCCAAAGTGGAGAGTCCGGTGCCGGGGAAGAGCGCCCGGCCCAGCGGGGTCCCGCATGTCACCGCCCGCTCGTCGGTGACGTGCGGCACGACCTGGATGTCGCTGTACAGCGCGTTGCCCGACCTGTCCGTGGCGATGGTGTTGACCCACGGGACGCCTTGGGTGCGCGCGAGGGCGTTGGCGACGTCCGTGGTGCCGCGTGATCCGGCCAGCTCGAACCAGGTGTTGAGGCCGCGCAGGTTTCCGGCGTTCCCGTCCCGCAGCGCGTGCGCGGACTTCGTCGTCCACGGCGTGGGCACGCCGAACGCCGAACCGAGGACCTGGCCGTACCGTGTTCTGTAGAAGGTGCGGGCGACCTGCCGCCGCTCGCCGTCCGGCTCCCGGACTTCCACCTTCACCTCGTGCGCGGTCATCTTCTCCGGTTTCCCGTCGACGAGGTACGTCGTCGGGTCGCCGGGGGCCAGCGGTACTTCGAAGAGGCCGAACGTGATCGCCGTCGACACCGTATGCGTCCACGCGACGTCGGCGTTGTGGCCGATCTGCGGCAACGGGAGCCCCAGCAGGCTCCCGCCCGCGACGTCGAACCGGCCGGGAATGGTCAGCTGCGACTGCCAGAACCGGCGCCCGCCCTGCCATGGATAGTGCGGGTTCCCGAGCAGCAGGCCACCGCCGGACTTCGTTCCGTCGCCGCCGACGGCGATGCCGTTGCTGCCGAGCTCTCCGGTCTTCATCGTCTCGCGGAGGCCGTCGGCGATCTTCGGCGCCGACTCCGGCCCCGCGGCCGGAGCGTCCTTTGTGGACGGAGGCTGCGTACGGACGAGGTCGGCCGCGAGCAGGCCCTGCCCGCCCACCGAGGAGACGGCGTAGAAGTGCCGGTAGAAGTCGAGTTCGGTGATCGGCCGGACCCAGTCCGCGCCGCGGCACACCGGATCGGTGATCCGCTGGACGCCGGTCTGCTTCAGGTACGCGTTGTACCCCTCGACGTATCCGGACGCCAGCTCCCGCACCTCGGTCCGCGGGCCGTGCGGCGCGGGCCGTGCGAGTAGCCGCTCGATCACCCCGGAGTCGTTGATCCGCTGAAAGTGCAGGTCGCTGTCGAGGTTGTTCTCCGCCTCGCTCATCGCCGGATTGCCCTGACCGCCGGCGCCGAAGTACGCGGAGCGCCGCGCGGACACCGTCAGATAGGTGTTCGCGAGTTCGCAGATGTTGTCCTTGGCCGCGGCGAACCCGTAGCCGTAGCCGAGGCCGTCGAAGTTCTTCGCCGCGATATGCGGGATGCCGTACTCGGTGTACCTGATCACCGCCCGCGACCGGCCGAGCTCGTCCGCGGACGAAACCCCCGTCGTCAGGCTCGCTATCGCCAAAGCGGCCGTGAGCAGCACGAGCCCACGCTGGAATCTTCGCATCGTTCCCCCATCCGGATCGACCATCCCCGTGATCGAAAGTACCGGCGCCGACACGGGGAGGCATCGACCGAACGGTTGAGCCGGCTACCGTCCGTTCGTTCATCACCAGGTCAACCGCCGTTGGCCCACCGGCCGTGGCCGCGGGATAGAACCGCGCCATGACCGCTTCCCACCACAACCGCCGCACGCTGCTCAAAGCCGGTCTCACCGGCGCCGGAGCCGTCGCGGGCGGCCTGCTCCTCCCCGGAACCGCGAGCGCGATCGCGAATCCCGTCCCGCTGCTCCGCCGTGACCGTCCGGTGCTCACCCACGGTGTCCAGTCCGGCGACGTCACCACCGGTTCCGGCATCGTCTGGTCGCGCGCCGACCGGCCTTCGCGGCTGATCGTGGAGGTTTCCAGGGATCCGTCGTTCCGGCACGCGCGCCGCGTCCTCGGCCCGGTGATGAGCCCCGAGACCGGCGGCACCGGCAAGGTCCGCGTCGCCGGCCTCATGCCGGGGACCGAGGTCCACTACCGCGTCACCGCCGAAGACCTCGACGGCCGCGCTCGCAGCGAGGCCGTCACCGGCCGCTTCACCACCGCCCCGGTCGGCCGCTCGGACGTCCGGCTGCTGTGGTCCGGCGACGTCGCCGGGCAGAACTGGGGCATCAACCCCGAACTCGGCGGGATGACGATCTACCGCGCGATGGCCGATCGCCGTCCCGATCTGTTCCTCCACTGTGGAGACACGGTCTACGCCGACGGGCCGCTCACCGAGACCGTCGCGCTGCCCGGCGGGCGCGTGTGGCGCAACATCGTCACCCCGGAGAAGGCGAAGGTCGCCGAGACGCTCGACGAGTACCGCGGCCAGTTCGCCTACAACCTCCTCGACGAGAACCTCAAGCGTTTCACCGCGAACGTGCCCGCCTATGTCCAGTGGGACGACCACGAAGTCGTGAACAACTGGTATCCCGGGGAGATCCTCGACGACCGCCCCGAATACACCGAGAAGCGTGTCGACGTGCTCGCCGCCCGCGCGTTCCAGGCGTTCCACGAATGGCACCCGATCGACCGGCGCCAGGCCGTCGACGGCCGTGTCTACCGCAACTTCCGGCACGGTTCGCGCGCCGAGGTCTTCGTGCTCGACATGCGGACCTATAAGGACGCCAACACTTCGGACCAGACCAAGCCCGGCCGGATCCTCGGCGACCGTCAGGCCCGCTGGCTCGTCGACGCGCTCGACCGCAGCACCGCCACGTGGAAGATCATCCAGGCCGACCTCCCGATCGGCCTCACCGTCCCGGACGGCAAGGCCATCGAGGGCGTCGCCAACGGCCTGCCCGGCGCGCCCGGCGGCCGCGAGACCGAACTCGCCTGGGTGCTGCGGGAGATCTCGCGGCGCCGGGTGCGCAACGTCGTCTGGCTGACCGCCGACGTGCACTACACCGCGGCGCACCACTACTCGCCGGATCGCGCTTCCTTCACCGATTTCGACCCGTTCTGGGAGTTCGTGTCCGGCCCGCTCAACGCCGGCGCGTTCGGCCCGAACAAGCTCGACCCGACCTTCGGGCCGGAAGCGGTGTTCGTGCACGCCCCGCCCGCGGCGAACACCTCGCCCGCCGACGGTTTCCAGCACTTCGGCGAGGTGAACATCGACGGACGGAGCGGCGTGCTGACGGTCGACCTGAGAGACGCTACGGGCGCTTCTCTGTGGTCGAAGACCCTTCAGCCCCAACGCTGAGCAGTTCCGTCAGGACCGCGATGCTGCGGTCGCCGTGCCCGGCCTCGGCGGCCCGCCGCACGAGGTCGTGCATCGGTGACTGCCAGCCGACGTCGACGCCTTCCTCGGCCAGTTCGAGGTCGGCGGCGGCGCCGGCGTGGAAGACGTCCACCGAGGCCGCGGGATCCGAGTAGTCGCCGCTGTCGATTTCCTTGGCGTACATCGGAAGCACCGAGATGATCATCTCGAACCACTTGGTGGCGTACGGCAGGAGCGTGGCGGCTTCGAGCCCGCGCGACCGCAGCGCGGCGGCACCCTGGAAGAACCCGACCAGCGCGGGCAGCAGGGTGCCGCCGACGGCCGTTTCGTACAGCGCCGCGAGGTCGGTGTCCTCACCGAGGTGGACGGTGTCGCCGCCCAGCACCCGCAACGTGTCCAGGTGTTCGTCGAAGACGGCCTTGTCGCCGCCGTAGTACAGCAGCGTGTCCGGCGCTCCCACGGCCGACGGCACGTTCTTGATCGCACCGTCGAGGTAGCGCGCGCCGTGCTCCTTCGCCCATTCGGCCATCCGGCGCGCTCCCGCCGGTGAGCCGCTGTTCAGCGTGACCAGAGCACGTCCGGCCAGGGAGGCGGGCTCCAAGGCCGCGCGCGTGTCTTCGTAAGTCGTCAGGCAGGCGATGGTCAACGGGCTCGCCCGCACCGCGTCCCCGGCCGTCGCGGCCAGGGTCGCTCCCCGTGCGACAAGGGGGTCGGCCTTCGAGGCCGTCCTGTTCCACACGGTGGTCGGATGCCCGGCCGCGAGGAAGGCGTCCGCCAGGGCCGAGCCCATCGAACCGAGGCCCACGACGGTCACCGGCGTCTTTGGCATTTTCGCTCCAGTCAAAGGAAATCTTCGAGATGACTCCATGCTGGGCGGTCGCGTACATTGGATCAAGTACCTACTATTTTACCGGGTACTGACAAAAAGGTATGTGAACAATGATCAAGAACCGCACGTTCACCTGCGGCCTCGACGCCGCGATCGCCGTCATGGGCGGCAAATGGAAAGGCCTCATCCTGTTCGCGCTCCAGGACGGGCCGCTGCGTTTCGGGGAGCTGCGGCGCGCGGTGCCCGGCATCAGCGAGCGGGTGCTGATCCTGCAACTGCGCGAGATGGAGACCACCGGACTGCTGCATCGCGAGGTGTACCACCAGGTTCCGCCCAAGGTGGAGTACTCGCTGACCGCATTCGGGGAATCCCTCAACACCGCGATGGCCGCGCTCGGGGAGTGGGGCGAGGAGCACCTCGAACGTATCGAGGCCATTCCCTGGTCCGAAGTGAAGTGAGCGGCGAAGCACCCAGTAGGCTCCGGGCGAATAGCACGAATCCCACCCAAGGAGAAATACCGCCGTGACTGAACGCACGCTGGTCCTCGTCAAGCCCGATGGCGTCGCGCGCGGCCTCGTCGGCGAGGTCATCGCTCGCATCGAGCGCAAGGGCCTGAAGCTCGCCGCCCTCGAACTGCGCACCGTCGAGCGCTCGGTCGCCGAGGAGCACTACGCCGAGCACAAGGAGCGCCCGTTCTTCGGCGACCTCCTCGAGTTCATCACCTCGGGCCCGCTGGTCGCGATCGCCGTCGAGGGCCCGCGCGCCATCGCCGCGTTCCGTCAGCTCGCCGGCGGCACCGACCCGGTCGAGAAGGCCACCCCGGGTACCCTGCGCGGCGACTTCGCGCTGGAGACCCAGTACAACCTGGTGCACGGTTCGGACTCCCCGGAGTCGGCCGAGCGCGAGCTCAAGCTCTGGTTCCCCGAGGTCTGACACACTCGTGGGCGGCGCGGGATCGCCGCGCCGTCCACGGACCCGGGGGTTTGCCGATGACGCCGGACGAGTACCTGGAGCGCCTGCGGGAACTCACCGCCGGTTTCGCGCGGGTCGTGAGCACCGGGGACCACGCCGCGCCCGTGCCGTGCTGCGGGGACTGGCGCCTGCGTGACCTGGTCGTCCATCTCGGCAACGTCCACCGCTGGGCCGCGGAGATCGTGCGCACCGGAAACCCGGCGACGCAGGACCTCGAAGCCGAACCGGGCGGGGACCTCGTCGCCTGGTACCGCGAAAGCGCGGACGAACTCATCGAGGCGTTGCGCGAAGCCTCCCCGCACGACGGCGCCTGGAACTTCACCGCCGCCGCCAAGACCAAGGACTTCTGGTTCCGCCGCCAGGTCCACGAGACCGCGGTGCACCTGCTCGACGCGCACCGCGCGGCAGGGACCGAATACACCCTGGATCCGTCCCTCGCCGCCGACGGCGTGGACGAGGTCCTCCTCGGCATGCTGCCGAAGGTGAAACGCTGGCACACCCCGCCGGTGGTCACCGTTCCGGTGCTGCTGAAGACCTCCGACACCGGACACGCCTGGTTGATCACACTGCCGGGCGAAACCGACGTCCCCGGCTCGCGGCAGGCGGACCCCGCCGAAGCGGTCGGCGCCGTCGTCGAAGGGCCCGCGGAAGCGCTGGATCTCCTGCTGTGGCAACGGATCGAGCTCGACGGGGCAGGCATCGAAATCACCGGTGACGCCACGGCGGCGAAGACCTTCCTCGCCGGGCCGCTCACGCCCTGACCTTCGCGCCCTACGCCGTTCGGTTCACGTTCACCTCGGGGTCTTCTCCTGGCGGTCCGCGTCCGCTGTGCTGAGCGGTGCTGCCTGTCACTCGATCGTGGGGTATCTCGTGAGAAATTCACGCTTATTGCTGCTCGCTGCCCTGCTGCCCGGATTGTTCGTCGCCGCACCGGCGCACGCCGATCCCTTGGCCGCTCCACTCGGTCCGGCGCCCATCGAAGCCGCGCCCGCGGCGTCCTCGGCGAAGGAGGGGCCGTCCGCGTACGCCGTGGCCGCGCCCGACGACGGCCTCGTCACCACCAGCGCGACTTCGCGCGTGGCACCGGGGCTGAGCCTCACCGAGTTCGACCGCTACGACCCGGCGGGCTGGATCCGCGGCGACACCCTCGCCGTAGACCTCACCAGCAAGACCCTCAAGCCGACGTACCTCAGCCCTGGCACCGTTTCCGCGCGGACACCGCTTTCGCAGCAGGTCACCAGGTCCGGTGCGGTCGCCGGGGTCAACGGGGATTTCTTCGACATCAACGCCAGCGGAGCGCCGATCGGCGTCGGCATCGACGCAGGGAAGCTCCAGACGGCGCCCGCGCGGGGCCACAACCTGACCGCGTCGATCACCGAGGAAGGCAAGGCCCGGCTCGCGGAGGTGTTCCTCGACGCGTCGGTCACCTTGCCCGACGGCCGGGTCGTGCCCGCGTCGAACTTCAACAGCCCCGTGCTGAGCGGTGACGCGATCGGCGTCTACACCCCGTTGTGGGGCGCGTCCTCGCGGCGGACCTCGGTCGCGGGCGCCCAGCGCGTCATCGAGGTCGAGGTCTCCGACGGCGTCGTCACTCAGGTGCGGCCGCAGCCCGCCGACGGCCCGATCGCGGCCGGTGCGACGGTCCTGCTCGCCCGTGATGGTGGCGTGGACACGTTGTCCGCCTTGAAGACCGGTGACCGGGTGGGAGTCACGTACGCGCCGAAGAGCGACGCGGGCAAGCTGTCCGTCGCGATCGGCGGCAACAAGGTCCTGCTGCGCGACGGCGCGATCCAGCCGGTCGACAACGTCGCGATGCACCCGCGGACCGCGGTCGGGTTCTCGGCCGACGGCGCGAAGATGTGGCTGGCGACGGTCGACGGCCGCCAGGCGGACAGCCGCGGCATGACGGAACTGGAACTCGCCCGGCACATGAAGTCGCTCGGCGCGGACGACGCCCTCAACCTCGACGGCGGCGGCTCGTCGACCATGCTCGCCCGCGAGGAGGGCGAGAAGGCGCCGCTGATCCGCAATTCGCCGTCGGACGGCGGGGAACGCCTGGTGCCCAACGGGATCGGCGTCGCGACCACGCCGGGAAGCGGACGCCTGACCGGATTCGCGCCCCGTCCCGCGCAGGACACCGCCGACGCGACGCGCGTGCTCTCCGGGCTGACGCGGAAACTCGCCGCCGGCGGTCACGACGAGACCGGCGCCGCCGTCGACGGCAAGGTTCAGTGGCTCAGTACCAATCCCTTCCGCGGCACCGTGACCGACGGCGTGTTCACCGCGCACGCCGACCGGCTCCGGCCGGACGCGCCCGCGGACGTCGACGTCTACGCGAAACGCGGCGGCGTCAGGGGCAAGACGACGCTGAACGTTCTCGGTTCACCGGTCCGCCTCGGCACGAGCACCGAGCAGGTCGCGTTGTCCGGCGAAGGCGCGAAGAGCACGTTCAAGGTGTTCGGCTACGACGCCGACGGTTACGGCACGTGGATCGAGCCCGACGACGTCAAACTCGACTACGACCCCGCGGTGGTGAAGATCGAGCCGTCCGGGGACGGATTCGCGGTCACCGCGCTGAAGGCCTCGGGTGCTTCGGCGATCACCGCCACCGCCGGCGGGAAGGTGACGCATCTGGCGGCGTCCGTCGGCACGGAATCCCGGGTGGCGGCACCGTTGGACGGCCCGGCCGGCTGGACCGCCAGTGTCTTCCCCGCCGTCGTCGGCGCCGCGCTTTCCGAGGCCCCGGGTCGTGACGGCGGACGCGGTCTCGCGCTGGACTACCGGCTGAACGGGACCAACGCCACGCGTGCGGCCTACGTCAACTCGGCGGCATCGGTCGCGTTGCCGCCCGGCACCCAGCGTGTCGGCCTGTGGGTCAACGGCGACGCGAAGGGCGCCTGGCTGAGGGCGGAACTCCGTGACGCCGCCAACGTCCCGTCCGTCGTGGATCTGTCGCTGAGCGTCGATTGGTCGGGCTGGCGCTACGTTCGCGCGGCCATCCCGGCCGGGCTTCCCGACGGGCAGCGGCTGACGAAGTTCTACGCCGTCGAGAACGTCCCGGCTCAGCAGTACGAGGGACGGTTGGTCTTCGACGACCTCACCTTCGAGGTCGCGCCCGCGGCCGCCGTCCCCGCCGATCCGGCACCGCGTGACCCGGCGCTGATCACCGACGGCGCCGCGACCGGCGGCCTGCGGATCGCCGTGGTCAGCGACGCGCAGTTCACCGCCGACCAGCCCGACGGCCCGCTGGTCGCCCAGGCCCGGCGCGCGCTGCGCGAGGCGGTGGCGGCGAAACCGGATCTCGTGCTGATCAACGGCGACTTCGTCGACCGCGGCACGGCCGCCGATTTCGTGCTGGCGAAGTCGGTCATCGACGAGGAACTCGTCGGCAAGGCGCCGTGGTACTACGTGCCGGGCAACCACGAAGCCGACGGCGGGCACGGGCTCACGGAGTTCCAGGCGGCGTTCGGGGCGACCCATCGCGTCGCCGACGTCGCCGGGATCAGGCTGGTGCTGATGGATTCCTCGCGCGGTTCGCTGCGCGCGGGCGGGTTCGACCAGATCCGGATGCTGCGCGAGGCGCTGGACGGCGCGAAGGCGGACAGGCGGATCCGCGGCGTGGTCGTCGCGATGCACCATCCGGTCAAGGACCCCAGCCCCGCCGGGAACTCACAGCTGGCCGACCGCAAGGAAGCCGCCATGCTGACCGGCTGGCTGACCGCCTTCGAACGCGAATCCGGGAAACAGGTGGCCGCGATCGCTTCGCACGCGGGCGTTTTCACTCTCTCCCGGGTCGACGGCGTGCCGTATCTGGTGAACGGCAACTCCGGGAAGTCGCCCGCCGCGGCGCCGGGTGACGGCGGGTTCGTCGGCTGGACGATGGTCCGGTTCGAACCCGGGGACAAGGCGCAGCCGGTGCGGTTCGAGACGCGACCGAACGTCGACGCGCTGATGCTGTCCGGGCCCTCTTCGCTGGCACGCGGGGAGAAGGCGGACATCCGGGCCGTGGTGACGCAGGGAGCGCGCCAGGTGCCGGTTTCGTATCCGGTCAGCGCGGACTGGAAGGGCGGCTGGGGTACGCATGTCGCCGGCGGGTTCCTGCCCGCGATGCCGTGGGACGTCGCGTCGTTCGATCCGGCGACCGGGGTGCTGACCGCGCTGCGGCCCGGGACGGCGAACCTGTCGGTCACCGTCAACGGGGTGACGAAGAGCCTCTCGGTCACCGTCCGCTAGTGGGCTGAAAGCGTCCTTCACCGCGTCAGACGCAACGAAAGGGCCCTTCACCGCATCGCATGCGGTGAAGGGCCCCTTCAGCCCACGCGTCAGGCGGCTTCGTGCGCCTCTTCGACCGTGCCCGGCAGCGCCGGACCCCGCGGCGGGATCGCCTCGGCGTCGGCCGGGTCCACCTTCCGCACCGAACCGTCGGCCGCGGACTGCGCGATCGCGAGCATCGAGGCGAGCGCGTCCTGGATCTGCTGCTGCTCGCGTTCCGGGATGAGGCTCAGTTCGATCAGCACGCTGCCGTTGCCGAGCAGCCCGTAGCCGTTGCGCGCGATGCCCTGGTACGAACCGCCGGGGTACTGCGAGACATAGCCGCCGTTGGCGTCGATCGACCGCTGCACCACGACCGCGATCTGCTTCGCGAAGTCCACATCGGACGGTTTCACGCCCGGATTCGTCGGCCACAGCGTGGAAGCGGTGATCTCCCTGCCGTCGGCGTCCTGGTAACGGCCCTGCATGTGGTAGTCGACCATGATGTCCGGCTTGAACGACGCGTTCCGCCGCTGGATCAGGCCGGCTTCGGTGGCCGGGTTGTCCTTCGGCGCCACGGCCGGGTCGTGGTAGCGGTTGATGTCGTACCCCTTGCCCTTCTCACCGTATTCGGGAGTGGCGTCGGGGTCGTAGTTGTAGCGCCAGTCGCGCTCGTGCCCGTCGGGGTTGGCGCGCACGACGATGTCGACGGTCACCTTCGACAGCAGCTTCTGCGCCCACGGGCTGTGCCCGACCCCGACCTTGCGCAGGAATTCGAGCGCGGCGGGGGTGCCGAGCGGCTCGTCGCCGTGCTGCTGGGTGACGTACTGGATCCGCGTCTTGCCGTGGCCGACCCTGGCCGCCCACACCGGTCGGCCCTCGTTGCTGCGGCCGATCCTGTCCACGCGGATCTTGCCGTGGCTGAGCGCCGCCAGCTTGTGCAGTTCGAAGGCCAGCTTGGTGGTGGACGGCCGCGGGTCCACAGTGGCCGCACCGGTCTCGGCCGCTTGGGCGGCAGGCGCCACCAGGAGCCCGGCGCTGACGAAAACGGACAACAGGGCGATTCTGGGCTTGAGACTCATGGACGGTGAGTATCGACGAGCGGGCAACGGCCGACAAGGGGCCGGATAAACCGGTCGAGTTTTGTCGGTGGCAGGTCCTAGGGTGCCTACCGTGGGTGACTCAGAGCACGAACCGGCGATGGTGCAGGCGAAGGCGTTGGTCAAGCGGTTCGGCGATTTCGAGGCCGTCCGCGGGATCGACGTCGAGGTCCGCCCGGGGGAGGCGTTCGGCTTCCTCGGGCCCAACGGCGCGGGCAAGTCCTCCACCATGCGGATGATCGCGAGCGTCTCCCCGCGCACCGACGGCGACCTGCGGGTCCTCGGCATGGATCCGGACGTCGAAGGGCCGAAGATCCGCGCCCGGCTGGGGGTGGTGCCGCAGCAGGACAACCTGGACACCGAGCTCACCGTCCGGCAGAACCTGCAGATCTACGGCCGCTACTTCGGGCTGTCCCGGTCGCACGTGCGGAGCAAGGCCGAGGAGCTGATGGAGTTCGCCCAGCTCACCGACCGCGCGAACGCGGAGGTCGATTCGCTCTCCGGCGGGATGAAGCGGCGGCTGACCATCGCGCGGTCCCTGGTCAACGACCCGGAGCTGCTCCTGCTCGACGAGCCGACCACGGGGCTCGACCCGCAGGCCCGTCACCTGTTGTGGGACAGGCTGTTCCGGCTCAAGGCGGGCGGGACCACGCTCATCATCACCACGCACTACATGGACGAGGCGGAGCAGCTCTGCGACAGGCTGGTCGTGATGGACAACGGCCGGATCGCCGCCGAAGGCTCGCCCGCGGACCTGATCAGCCGGTACTCCACCCGCGAGGTCGTGGAGCTGCGCTTCCCGAACGGCGAGCAGGAGTCGGCCGCGAAGCAGATCGAGGGTCTCGCCGAACGCGTCGAGGTGCTGCCGGACCGTGTCCTGCTCTACACGATGACCGGTGAGGCCACCCTCGAGCAGGCGCACGCGCGCGGGCTGCGTCCGCTGTCGAGCCTGGTCCGCCGCAGTTCACTGGAGGACGTCTTCCTTCGTCTCACCGGCCGGACGCTGGTGGACTGATGACCACAGCGCAGACGAAGGCGTCGACGGGCCGCGTGGTCTCGCGCTGGGCGGGAGCCTGGCTGCGGGTCGAGGGCCATTGGATGTGGTATCGCCGGTACTGGGTGTCCACTTTGTACTCGACGGGCCTGCAGCCGGTGCTCTTCCTGGCCGCGATGGGCCTCGGGTTCGGTTCGCAGGTCCAAGCCGGTGCGGCCACGGGCGGGTTCTCGTATCTGGAGTACGTCGCCCCCGCGCTGCTCGTGGCGGGCGCCGCGCAGCTGGCGGTGGGGGAGTCGAGTTACCCGGTGCTTTCGGGGTTCAAGTGGCAGCAGGACTACATCGCCGTCACCGCCACCCCGATCACGCCGGGGCAGGTGCTCGGCAGCCAGATCATGTGGGTGAGCCTGCGGTTGACCCTGGCCGGCACGATCTACGCGGTCATCGCGGCGCTCTTCGGCTCCTGGACGAGCTTCGGCGTACTCGCCGTCATCCTGATCGGGACGCTCACCGGGATCGCGTGCGGCACCCCGGTGATGGCGCTGGCCGCGACCACCTACGACGAAGGCACCCGGTTCGGCCTGGTGTTCCGGTTCGTCCTGATCCCGATGACGTTGTTCTCCGGCACGTTCTTCCCCATCACCGAACTGCCGGCCCCGCTGATGTGGATCGCCTGGATCTCCCCGCTGTGGCACGGCAACGAGGCGGCCAGGGCGGTCAGTCTCGGCACCGTCGGCCCGCTCGCCACGCTGGGCCACCTCGCCTTGCTGGTCGTGCTGGCCGGGGTGGGCTGGGCGCTGGCGCACAAGTACTTCTACCGACGGCTGGTGGTCTGAAATGGCGGTCCTCACCGAAGCCCCGCGGCGTGGGGTGCTGCTGCGCATCCTGCCGTCCGCGCTGTACAGCGGCCGGTCGACGGCGGTGCTGGAGCGCACCTTCCTGACGTACTCGCACGCCTGGATGCTGTTCGTGTCCGGCGTCTTCGAGCCGCTGTTCTACCTGATGGCCTTCCAGCTCGGCTTCGGCAAGCTGGTCGGCGAGGTCGTCGGGCCCGGCGGGCAGGCGATGAGCTACGTCGCCTTCGTCGCGCCCGGCCTGCTCGCGGCGTCGGCGATGAACGGCGCGATCCTCGACTCGACGTACAACCTGTTCTTCAAGCTGAAATACGCCAAGCTGTACGACGCCATGCTCGCCACCCCGATCGGGCCGCTGGACATCGCGCTCGGCGAGGTCGGCTGGTCGGTGCTGCGCGGCGGGATCTACTCGGCGACCTTCCTCGGCGTGATGACCGTGATGGGGCTGCCCGGGTCGTGGTGGGCCCTGCTGATGATCCCGGCGGCGCTGCTGATCGCGATGGCGTTCTCGGCCGTCGGCATCGTGCTGGTGACCTTCCTGCGGTCGGTGTCGCAGTTCGACTACATCAACCTCGTGCTGATGCCGCTGTTCCTGTTCTCCACGACGTTCTACCCGCTGTCGGTGTACCCGGCGGGGATCCAGTGGATCGTGCAGGTCTTCCCGCTGTACCACGGGATCGAGCTGATGCGCGGCCTCTCGGCAGGCGTCCTGTCGTGGAGCATGGCCGGGAACGTGGCGTATCTGGTGGCGCTGGCGGCGGTCGGGATCTACGCGTCCTCGAAGCGGTTCGGCAAGCTCCTGCTGCGCTGACCGGTCAGCGGGCCGGGTTCGCGCCGGTCCGCCGGGGTGCCACCGCGGCCAGCGCGTCGACCATCCCGTGCCCGTAGAAGCCGTTGAACCCCGCGTAGCCGGTGCAGTACGCGTCCTGCGAGCCGTCACCGGTCAGGTCGTAGTCGGCCGGACACGCGATCGGGGTGGCCTGGGCGTCCAGCGTCCGCCTCAGCTGACGGGCGCTGTAGCCGGGGTGTTTCGAAGCGAGCAACGCCGCGACACCGGCGACGTGCGGCGCCGCCATCGACGTCCCGCACAGCGGCGCGTACCCGCCGGGAACGGTCGAGAGCACGCACTGCCCGGCCTCGCCGCCGGGAGCGGTCACGTCGATCACGCCCAGCCCGTACGAGCTGTATCCGGCCTTGACCCGCTCTTCGCTCACGGACGACACCGCGACGACGTCACGCAGGCCCGCGGGCAGCGCCTGGCAGCCGTCGGAGCCGGACCGGGCGCCCGAGCGCGGTGACGGCACCAGCTCGGCGGCCTCGTTGGTCGCCGCCGCGATGCTGAGGGTGCCCGCCGAGGTCGCGTACTCGACGGCGCGGGCCATGACCTCGTTGACCACGCCCCGTTCGTCGTTGTGGGCGCACGAGAGCGACCACGGATCGACGAAGTAGCTGCTGTTCGTCACCGCCATGCCCTGTGAGGCGGCCCACATCAGCCCGCAGACGGCGGCTTCGGGGTCGGCGTACCCGCGGTCGTCGATCACCTTCACCGAGGCGATCCGGACGCCGGGCGCCACCCCGGTGACGCCTTTGCCGTCGTCGGCCGCGGCGATGATCCCCGCGACGTGGGTGCCGTGCACCGACGTCGTCGCGGCCCAGTTGCGGTCGGGCACGCCGGTCAGGCAGCCCGCGGACTTCTCGGGGTCGAGTGCGCTCGCCAGTTCGGGATGGGCGGGGTCGACGCCGGAGTCGAGGACGCCGACGACGACGTCCCGGTCGCCGGGCTCGATCACGCGGGCCCTGTCGGCGCCGATCGCGCGCATGTCCCATTGCTCGCCGGTGCGGTCGGCCGAGGGGACCTTCGCCGGATCCGTCGGCTGGAGTTCGGCGCGAGCGGGTGCGGACCTGGCCGGTGACGTGCCGTTGGCCCGCTGCACCGCCAGCCGTTCCGCCTGCGCGCTGAACGCGGCGGCGGGCCGGACCAGGCCGGCGAAGGCATGGTCGGCGGAGGTCGCCACGGCCACCGCGATCTGCGGATAGTAGGTCGTCGTGCTGCCGCAGCCGTCGGCGATGGCGGCCCTGGCCTCGGACTCGGAAGTGCCCTTGTCGAAGGCGACGACGTAACGCAGCGCCCGTCCCTGGGGATGACACGAGGGCTCGGCCTCCGCCGTCGCCACAGCGGCGACCGAGCCGCAGAGCGCCACCAAGGCGCACACGGCCGCTCGCAGGGACAGCCCCAGCAGGGACACCGGACCTCCCACCGGAGAACATGAGGACTACGGGGGCCACCGCCGCCTGGGCTTCGATACCCCCCGAGCGGCACGCTAGCCACCCTCGGCCGGGTCGACAAGCTCTTCCGCGAAGTTCGCTCGGCCGGTGCCCGCGGCGCGCCCGGGAGCAGGCTCTGTGGCACCGAGTACACCGGAGTGGGGCCGGTGTGTGGGATACTCGCGGTGGCCGCTGGCCGACGGGCACACGTGAGAGGTGGCGCTCGCGGTCTCGTGGCCCGGTGGTGTGCTGCACATCCTCCACACGCGTCGCCGCTGTATGCGGCTCGACGACGTGGCGGGCGGCCCGATGTCGCGAACGTGGCCAGCGCTCCGCCGAGCAGACCTTCAGCCGTACGCGGCGCCCGGACAACCCCGGCGCCGTCGCGGTGCCGGGCAAGGATTCCCGCTGCTGGTGACCACCACGGCGGAACGAACAGAAAGGGGCCCCTGCGCGGCCGCGTCGAGCCGGTGAGAGCCAGCCGACGCGCCCGGGGGCGGAGGAGATATATGTCGAACGCGGACACACCCGCCGTCACCGGCGGGAATACCGCCACACCCACCGCAGGCCGGCTGGGCGAACTGCCTCCCCGGATCCGGGTGCACGCGCTGGCGAAGCTGCTGGGATCCAACAGCCGTGAACTGATGGCCAAGCTCGGTGAGCTCGGCGAAACCGTCCGGAGCGCGCAGTCCAGCGTCACCCGTGAGGTGGCGCACAAGCTCGCCGAAGCCCTCGCCGGCGGAGACGAGCCCGAAACGACACCCGTCGCCGAGACCCCGGCTCCCGAGCCCGAGGTCAAGGCCGAGGTGAAGCCCGAGGCCGAGCCGGAGCCCGCTCCGCAGGTGGAGGCCCCTTCGCGGCGTGTCCCGCCCGCGCTCGCCGCCCCGGTGACGCCGGAGCCGCCGCAGCCGTCGACCAGGCCCGCGAAGGCCGCCGTGCACGTCCCGGTGTTCGCCGCGCCGTCACCGGTGTTCCTGCCGCCGGAGCCCGTCGCGGCGAAGCCCGCCCGCAAGCCGGAGCCGGCCTTCACCCAGACCGACGAAACCGCCTCCGACGAGGACGAGACCCAGACCGAGCAGGCCGAAGGTCACGGCACCGACGAGGACGGTGACGACGCCAACGGCCGTCGCCGCCGTCGTCGTGGACGTCGTGGTCGCGGCCGGGGCAAGGGCGGCGACGAGAGCTCGGACTCGGCCGAGTCCGAGAACGAAGACGAGCAGCCCGAAGCCCCGCGTAACCGTCAGCAGCGCGCGAAGGACAAGGCCGCCGAGACCGAAGAGGCCGCGGGCGAGACCGCCGAAGAGGCGTCCACCGAGGCCGATTCGGACAACGACGGCGATTCGGACGGTGGCAGCAAGCGTCGCCGCCGTCGCCGCCGTCGCAAGGGCGGGGACGACGACAACGCCGAGACCACCAGCGACGACCCGCCCAACACGGTCGTCCACGTGCGCCAGGCCAAGGCCGCCGAGACCGAGCGTCCCGCCAGGGACGAGGTCCGCAGCGTGCGCGGGTCGACCCGGCTCGAGGCCAAGCGCCAGCGCCGCCGGGACGGCCGCGAGGCCGGCCGCCGTCGGGCGCCGATCCTGTCCGAGGCCGAGTTCCTCGCCCGCCGCGAGTCGGTCGAGCGCACCATGGTCGTCGCCGAGAAGGGTGACTCCACGCAGATCGGCGTGCTCGAGGACGGCGTCCTGTGCGAGCACTTCGTGACCTCGTCGGGCACCGGTTCGATCGTCGGCAACGTGTACCTCGGCCGCGTGCAGAACGTGCTGCCGTCGATGGAGGCCGCCTTCATCGACATCGGCCGCGGCCGCAACGCCGTGCTGTACGCCGGTGAGGTCGACTGGGACGCCGCCGGTCTCGAGGGCAAGGCCCGCAAGATCGAGCAGGCGCTCTCCACCGGCGACTCCGTGCTGGTCCAGGTCACCAAGGACCCGGTCGGGCACAAGGGCGCCCGGCTGACCACACAGATCTCGCTGCCGGGCCGCTTCCTGGTCTACGTGCCCGCGGGCGGCGCCACCGGCATCTCCCGGAAGCTCCCGGAGAACGAGCGCCGCCGTCTGAAGGACATCCTCAAGCGCATCGTCCCCGAGGACGCCGGTGTGATCATCCGCACCGCGTCCGAAGGCATCAGCGAGGAGGAGCTGGACCGCGACGTCCGCCGCCTCAAGGCGCAGTGGGACGTCATCAAGGAGAAGGCCGAAGCGGGCAACGGCGGCAAGAAGAACAGCGCGCCGGTCATGCTCTACGAAGAGCCGGACCTGCTGGTCAAGGTCGTGCGCGACCTGTTCACCGAGGACTTCGCCAAGCTGGAGATCCAGGGCGACAAGGCCTGGGACACCATCTACAACTACGTCCAGCACGTGGCGCCGGACCTGGCGGATCGCGTCAAGCGGTACACGGGCACCGGTTCGGCCTTCGCCGACCACCGGATCGACGAGCAGATCACCAAGGCGCTGGACCGCAAGGTCTGGCTGCCCTCGGGCGGTTACCTCGTCATCGACCGCACCGAAGCGATGACGGTCATCGACGTCAACACCGGCAAGTTCACCGGATCGGGTGGCAACCTCGAAGAGACGGTGACCAGGAACAACCTGGAGTCGGCGGAGGAGATCGTCCGCCAGCTCCGGCTCCGGGACATCGGCGGCATCATCGTCATCGACTTCATCGACATGGTGCTCGAATCCAACCGTGAGCTCGTGCTGCGCCGGCTGACCGAATGCCTCGGCCGCGACCGCACGCGTCACCAGGTCGCCGAGGTCACCTCACTCGGCCTGGTGCAGATGACCCGCAAGAAGATCGGCACCGGGCTGCTCGAGGCGTTCTCGACGCCGTGTGAGCACTGCAAGGGCCGCGGCGTGGTCGTCTCGACCGAGCCGCAGCGCACCGGTGGCGGCGGCAACGGGCACAACCACGGCGGCGGCGGTGGCGGTGGCGGCAAGGAGCAGGGCTCCCGCCGGTCCCGCGGCCGGGGCAAGGGCGAGGACCAGGGCCAGAACGAGCCCGCCGCGGCCAAGGTCGAGGCGCCGCCGGCGCCCGCTCAGCGCGAATCGGTGGTTTCGGCGGTCCAGGCCGTGGCCAACGCCACCAAGGCGGCCAAGGGCGAGCACTCGCACGAGGCCACCGAGAACGTCGAGGGCGCCGCGCTCAACGGCCACGCCCCGCAGGCGGCTGAGGAGCCCGCTGAGCCGGTGACGGCGGTTTCGGAGCCCGTCGCCGACGCGACGGTCGAACAGGCGGCCGAGGCGGCTTCCGAGCCGGTTCCGGAGCAGGTCACCGAAGCACCGGCGACCGAACTCGCCGGTGAGCCGGTGACGACCTCGGACGACGAGGCCCCGGCCGTGCGTGAAGAAGAGATCGCCGTCGTCGCGGAATCCGGCCCGGAGCCCGAGGCACCCGAGGTTCCGGTGACCGCTGAGACCGTTGTGACGGAAGAGGTTTCCGAACCCGAGGCCCCGGCGGCCAAGGAGGAGACCGAGCCCGAGGTGGACGTCCCGGCCCCGGCCGTGCGTTCCACGACCCGCCGTCGTCCGCGGCGGGCGGCCTCGCGGCCTGCCGGTCCGCCGGTCAAGGCGTCGGAAAAGAGCTAGTGAACACCGTGAGGCACCCCGGTGTGATCGCACCGGGGAGCCCCACGTAACCTATAGAGCGGCCCGCCACTTAGCGGCGGGCACCTTGCGCAGAATCTGCCCACCAAGACTTCTTGATGGGCCGGGTCACGCAAGCCCCCACCCGTTGTCGAGTAAGCAGGAGACTTCCGTGTCGGCGTACGCGATCGTCAAGACTGGCGGCAAGCAGTACAAGGTGGCCGTCGGCGACGTCGTCGAGGTCGAGAAGCTCGAAGGCGAGCCGGGTACCGAGCACACCTTCCCCGCAGTCCTTTTTGTGGACGGTGGCGACGTCACCACGGACGCCGACGCGCTGGCGAAGGTCTCGGTCACCGGCAAGGTCGTCGAGCAGACCAAGGGTCCGAAGATCCGGATCCACAAGTTCAAGAACAAGACCGGCTACCACAAGCGCCAGGGTCACCGGCAGAAGCTGACCCGCGTCGAGGTCACCGGCATCTCCAAGTAGGACTTCTCCGGATCTTCGTCAGAAAGAGGATTGAGCCATGGCTCACAAGAAGGGTGCGTCCAGCTCCCGCAACGGTCGCGATTCGAACGCGCAGCGACTGGGCGTCAAGCGCTACGGCGGCCAGGAAGTCAACGCGGGCGAGATCTTGATCCGCCAGCGTGGCACCAAGTTCCACCCCGGCGTGAACGTCGGCCGTGGCGGCGACGACACGCTGTTCGCGCTGGCCGCCGGTGCGGTCCAGTTCGGCGAGAAGCGTGGCCGCAAGACGGTCAACATCGTGCCGTCCGAAGCCTGAATTTCGGCTTCGAGCTAGAACCTCTGACGAGGGGTGGGGCCGGAATATCCGGGCCCACCCCTCGTTTGTTCTATATATCCCCCTTTTCTTTCGCGAGTGAATAGAGGCAAGTCATGGCGTCCCGGTTCGTGGACCGAGCGGTGATCCATCTGGCCGCCGGTGACGGTGGGAACGGCTGCGCCTCGGTGCACCGCGAAAAGTTCAAGCCCCTCGGCGGCCCGGACGGCGGCAACGGCGGCAACGGCGGCGACGTGCTGCTGGTCGTCGATCCCAACGTCCACACGCTGCTCGACTTCCACTTCCGCCCGCACGCCCGTGCCGGCAACGGCAAGCTGGGCCAGGGCGGCAACCGCGCCGGTGCGGCGGGGGAGACGCTGGAGATGCGCGTCCCGTCCGGCACCGTCGTGATGACCGAGGACGGCGAGATCCTGGCCGACCTGGTCGGCCCCGGCACCACCTTCGTCGCCGCGCAGGGCGGCCGCGGTGGTCTCGGCAACGCCGCGCTGGCCTCCAAGGCCCGCCGGGCGCCCGGATTCGCGCTGCTGGGCGAGCCGGGGGAGTCCCGTGACCTCGTCCTGGAGCTGCGCTCGGTCGCCGACGTCGGTCTCCTCGGCTTCCCGTCCGCGGGCAAATCGTCGCTGATCTCGGTGCTGTCGGCAGCCAAGCCGAAGATCGCCGACTACCCGTTCACCACGCTGGTGCCGAACCTGGGCGTGATCACCGCCGGTTCGACCGTGTTCACCATGGCCGACGTCCCGGGGCTGATCCCCGGCGCGAGCGAGGGCAAGGGCCTCGGCCTCGACTTCCTGCGTCACATCGAACGCTGCGCGGTGCTGGTGCACGTCATCGACTGCGCGACCTTGGAGCCCGGACGCGACCCTCTGTCCGATATGGACGCCCTCGAAGAGGAACTCGCCCGCTACACGCCGAGTCTCGGCGGCGACCTCGCCGACCGGCCCCGCGTGGTGGTGCTCAACAAGATCGACGTCCCGGAGGCCGCCGAACTCGCGGAGTTCGTGCGCCCCGACCTGGAAGCCCGCGGACTCAGTGTGTTCGAGATCTCCACGGCGACGCGACAGGGACTCAAGGAATTGACCTACGCGCTCGCCGCCGTGGTCGAGAAGTACCGCGCCGACCAGCCCGCCCCGGAGCCGGCGAAGGTCGTGCTGCGCCCGATGGCCGTCGACGACGCGGGCTTCACCGTCGAGCACGACCCTGAGGAGGAAGGCGCCTTCATCGTCCGGGGTGTCCGTCCCGAGCGGTGGATCCGCCAGACGAGCTTCGGCAACGACGAGGCCGTCGGCTACCTCGCGGACCGGTTGCAGCGGCTCGGCGTCGAGGAGGCGCTGGCTCGCAAGGGCGCCGTACCCGGCAGCCCCGTAACCATCGGCGACGTCCAGTTCGAATGGGAGCCGTCGACCCCGGCCGGGGTCGCGGTGCACCTGTCGGGCCGGGGCACGGACGTACGGCTGGAGAACACCAGCCGGATCGGTGCCGCCGAGCGCAAGGAAGCCCGCCGGATCCGCCGCGACGGTCCGGACGGCGTCGAAGACGAAGACGAGATGGACGACGAGTGAGCTCAACCCGGGTGGCGATCGCCGGCGCGAAGCGCGTGGTCGTCAAGGTCGGTTCCTCCGCGCTGACCACCGCCGGCGACGGCCTCGACGTGGCCAGGCTGGACGCACTGGTGGACGCGATCGCCGAGCGGGTCTCCCGCGGCACGCAGATCGTGCTGGTGTCCTCGGGGGCGATCGGCGCGGGACTCGCGCCGCTCTCGCTCGGCAAACGGCCGCGTGACCTCGCCACCCAGCAGGCCGCGGCCAGCGTCGGCCAGCTCGCGCTGGCCCATGCCTACGCCGAGTCGTTCGGCCGGTTCTCCCTTACGGTGGGCCAGGTTCTGCTGACGTCGGACGACGTCGTGCGTCGTGCGCACTACCGCAACGCGCAGAACACGTTCACCCGGCTGCTGGCCCTCGGTGCCGTTCCCGTGGTCAACGAGAACGACACCGTGGCCACCGAAGAGATCCGCTTCGGCGACAACGACCGGCTGGCGGCGCTGGTTGCCCATCTGATCGGCGCCGACGCGCTCGTCCTGCTGTCCGATGTGGACGGTCTGTACGACGGGGATCCCCGTGACGGCGCGACCCGCAAGATCGCCGAAGTCGCCGGGGAGTCCGATGTGGACGGCATTACCGTCGGCATGTCGAGCTCCGGGCTCGGCACCGGCGGCATGGTCTCGAAGCTCGCCGCTGCCCGCACCGCCGCCGGCGCCGGGATCCCGGTCCTGCTCGCCGCGGCTTCCGAGGCAGCGCGCGCCCTCACCACCGCCGAGGTCGGGACGGCCTTCGCCGCCGCCGACTCCCGGCTGTCGGCCCGCCGGTTCTGGCTGGGCTACGCCGCGGGCGCGTCCGGGAAACTGCACCTCGACGACGGCGCGGTCGCGGCCGTCGTCCGCCGCCGCCGTTCGCTGCTGGCCGCCGGGATCACCGGCGTCGACGGTGACTTCCAGGCGGGCGACGTCGTCGACCTGGTCGATCTTCGGCAGCGGACCGTGGCGCGCGGGGTCGTGGCCTTCGACGCGGGCGAACTGCCCGACCTCATCGGCCGTTCCAGCCACGACCTCCCCGCGGAACAACGCCGTGAGGTCGTCCACGCGGACGACCTCGTCCCGCTGCGCCGCTAGGGCACCAGGCCCGGGGTCAGAGCGATTTCGCGGACCTGGGCCTCGCTCAGGGGCGGCCGCGCGTTGTCGCCGCCGTCGGTGGAGACCTCCACGATCGCCGTCTCGATTTGGTAGGCCGCCCCGTAGGTGAGGTGACCGTCGTTCTCTTTGGTCGTCGTCTCGACCAAGGTCCCTCCGTCGATCAGGCTCGCCGAGCAGGTGGCCGGGGCCGGATCCAGCCCGCGGCAGGCCATCCCCGTGGAGAGCAGCGTTCCGTTGTTGGGCAGCACGGTCACGGACAGCGATCCGTCGCGAACCGGATACACCAGGTGGTAGCCGTTCCCCTGGCCGATCGGGATGGCTTTCAGCTCGAACGGGGTGTCCGAGCCGAGCGTGACCCGGGCCCGGACCGCCGCCTCGAGCACGCAAGTGAGCCGGGCCTTCACCGCTTCAGTCGTTTCCTCAGGCGATTTCGCGCCGCAGGGTGAAGCCGCGGCCGGGTCGTCCCGATCGGGAAGCGCGATGATCGCGGTTCCCGCCGGAAAACCCGCCACGGCCAAGGCGACCGCCGCGACCACCGTCGTCAGGCGGCGCCGTCGTGACCGGCGGCCCGCGGCGAGCACGCCGTCGCCGGTGAGCCCGACGGGTGGCTCCGCTTCGGTCACGTACTCCTTCAGCGCGGAGCGGACGTCCTGGTCTTCCATGACTACTCCTTGCTCGTCGGGGAGGGCAGGACGGCGCGCAGTGCTTCGATCCCCCGGGCGGTCTGGCTCTTTACGGTGCCTTCGGCGACGCCGAGCAGCGACGCCACTTCGGCGACCGAGAGGTCTTCGAGGAAGCGGAGAACGACCATCGCGCGCTGACGCGGCGTCAGGCCGCTGAGCACCCGCTCGAGATCGATCCGATCGTGGCTGTCGTAGCCCGGGGGCGCGGCCCGGTCCGGAGGCGTCGACGTCACCAGCTCCCGGCGGTGTTTTCGCTTCCGGCCGAGGAACAGGTTGAGCAGGATCCGCCGCGCGTAGGCGTCGACCGTGTCCGGCCGCACCCGCCGCCAACGCCGGTACAACTGGACGAACGTGGCCTGCACCAGATCCTCGGCGCCGTGCCAGTCGCCGCACATGCCGAACGCCAGCCGCCGGAACCGCTGCACACGGGCAGCGAAGTACTCGCTGAAGTCGGCGTCTCTCGCTTGTCCCACCGGCCACCCCCTCTTCCTCGTGCCCTCTCTAGTCCGGCGGGGGCCCGAAAGGTTCAAGCGGCAGCGGGGGACCTTTGCTACCGCTTCCCAGGATCGGCGAGGTGACCGACGAGTCGTGCCAGTTGTTCGCCGTAGGCCTCGGCGAACTCGGACGACGCGGGGTCCTGGCCCGAGACGGCCCGTACGACGCGAGGCAGCGTCAGCGCGGCGCTGGACGCGGCCATGAAGATCACCAGCAGGAAGGCCGGGTCGAGGTCGGCGGGGAAGTCGCCCGCGGCCTGCCGGGCCCGGACGTACTCCACCTGCCGCTGGAGGAATCCGCGCTGGCCCTCGACGCCCACCGCGTCGGGAGCGCCGTCGGTCAGGTTCTCCCAGACGAACAGCTTGGCGAGAGCGTGATCCCGGACCCCCGATCGGACGAAGTACCGGACGACCTCCGCGAACGGCTTGTCGTGGTCGGAGGCCGCGGCGTAGTCGTCGTACATCGTCGCGGTCAGCGCGTTGTACAGCCCTTCCTTGCCGCCGAAGTAGTACGAGATCAGCTGCTTGTTCACGCCCGCTTTCGCGGCGATCTCGCTGACGCGTGCCGCGGCGTACCCCTTCGCGCCGAACTCGTCCTTCGCCGCCTCCAAGAGCTGTTTCTTCGTGCGCTCGGGATCGCGCTGGCGTTCGACGGGGGCGCGGCGAGGGCTGCGTGGGGCGGCTTCGGACATGGGTTCAGCTT
Source organism: Amycolatopsis sp. WAC 04182 (assembly GCF_003947465.1). NCBI lineage: Bacteria > Bacillati > Actinomycetota > Actinomycetes > Pseudonocardiales > Pseudonocardiaceae > Amycolatopsis > Amycolatopsis sp. WAC 04182. The sequence continues at coordinate 1,188,859 of NZ_QHJJ01000002.1, read as the reverse complement.
AGCCGCTGACTCTTTCAAACGTATGGTTGACTTTATTATCCGTCTGGTTGATAGTTGTCGGCGGAGAGAGGAGAAACCCGTGACCACGAGAATCGCGATCATCGGCGGCGGAACGGGCGGGCTCTGCTTGGCGCAGGGGCTGCGCAAGGCGGGGATCGACGTGTCCGTCCACGAGCGCAGCCGCACGCGGACCGAACGCCTGCAGGGCTATCGCGTGCACATCAATCCACACGGTTCGGCCGCACTGCACGAATGCCTGCCGCCTGAGCTCTGGCAACGCTTTTTGGACACCACGGGCACCACGAGCGGACCGTTCACCTTCGTCACCGAGCAGTTGCGGGACCTGATGGTGATCGACAGCGAGCTGACGTCGAGCCCGGATCCCGCGTCGAACCACCACTCGGTCAGCCGGATCAGCCTCCATCAGGTGCTGTCCGACGGGCTCGACGGAGTTCTGCACCACGGCAAGGAGTTCGTCGGCTACCGGCGTGAGGGCGAGGTGGTCGTCTGCGAGTTCGCCGACGGCAGCAGCGTCGAGGCCGACCTCGTCGTCGGCGCCGACGGGGCCAATTCCCGGGTGCGCGAACAGTTCTTGCCCGAAGCCGACCGCGTCGACACCGGGATCATCGCGATCGCGGGCAAGCATCCCTTGACCGGCGAGACCCGTAAGCGTTTGCCGTCCCGGCTCACCGACGGCCCGAGCATGGTGATGCCACGCACCGGCGCGGGCCTGTTCAGCGCGCCACACGAGCTGAGCGGCGCCTCGTCGGTCGACGATGAGACCGCCGAATACGACCCTGTCCTGTTCGACAACACCTCGAGTTACGTCATGTGGGCGTTCGCGGCGGACAGCCGGCGCTATCCGGACGACCTGTCGTCCTTGACCGGGTCGGCTCTGCGCTCCCTGGTGCTGGACCTGATCGACGGCTGGGCTCCCGCGTTCAAGGAACTGGTCGCCGGCTCACCTGAAGGGTCGGTGTCGCGGCTGCCGATCTTCACGTCGAAGCCCGTCGCTCCCTGGCCGACGAGCAACGTCACCCTGATCGGCGACGCGATCCACAGCATGACCCCGTTCCGCGGCATCGGGGCGAACACCGCCCTCCGGGACGCGCAACTGTTGTGCCGCAACCTCGTCGAAGCACGGAAGACCGGCGCGGTGCGCTCCGCGGTCGCCGACTACGAGCAGCGGATGCGGGACTACGGTTTCGCGGCGGTGCGCGACTCGGAACGCAGCGCCCGGCAGTTCGTGTCGGAGAACCGGACGGGCCGCACGATGGCACGAGGGATGTTCCGCTTCTTCCAAGCGGTCCCTCCGTTGAAGCGCAAGGTCTTCAGCGACCACGGCGACTCATAGCCGGGCAGGGGTGGAGATGCCGAGCAGGGACAAACCCAGCGTCAGCGTCTTCGAGGTGAGCTCGGCCAGCAGCAGCCGAGAGTCGCGGACACCGGCACCTTCCGCGCCCAGCACCGGGCACTGTTCGTAGAACCGCGAGAACACGACGGCGGTTTCGTACAGGTAGGTGCACAGCTTGTGGGGGAGATGCCCGGCGGTCGCCGCGCCGACCGCCTCGGGGAAGCGGGCCAGCGCGAGTGCCAGCGCCCGTTCCTCGGGATGGCCGAGCAGGATCCGCACGCCGGTGAGGTCCTGGTCCGCCTTCGCCAGTACGGAACGGATCCGCGCGTTGGCGTACTGGAGGTAGACCGACGTGTTCCCGGTCTTGGAGAGCATCCGGTCCCAGGAGAAGACGTAGTCACGCTCGCGATCGCCGGAGAGGTCGGCGTACTTGAGCGCGCCGATCCCGATCGCCTTGGCGACCTCTTCCCGCACGTCGGGGGAGAGGTCGCCCCGGCCGTCGATCACTTCGGCGGCGTGGGAGACCGCCTCGGTGAGCAGGTCGGAAAGCCGGACCGACTCGCCCGCCCGGGTCTTCATGGCACGGCCGTCTTCACCGAGCACCGAACCGAACCCGATGTGCTCCGCCCGATGCGCGTCGCGGAGCCACCCGGCGGCCCGACACACGGCGAACACCATCGCGAAGTGCTGCGCTTGCGGCGCACCGACGACATAGAGCAGGTCCGTGACATCGCGTTGCTCCGTCCAGTACCGCAAGGTCGCGAGATCGGTGGCCGCGTAGCCGTATCCACCGTCCCGCTTCCGCACGATGAGCGGCAGCGGATCGCCTTCCCGGTTGCGGAAACCGTCGGGAAAGACGCAGATCGCGCCATCGCTGATCTCGGTCAGCCCGGCGGCGGTCAGATCGTCCACGACGTCGGCGAGAAACGGGTTGTAGAAGCTCTCGCCGTAGATGTCCTGACCGGTCAGGTCGATGCCGAGGAGTTCGTAGACCTGAGTGAAATGCCGTGTCGACTCGTCGACCAGGCGCCGCCACAGCGACAAAGTCTCGTCGTCACCGCTTTGCAAGAGCACCACACGGTTCCGTGACCGGCCCGCGAAGTCGTCGTCGCTTTCGAACTTCGTCCGGGCGGCCCGGTAAAAGCCGTTGAGATCGCCGATCGTGTACGGACCCGACGGGCGCTCGTCGAGCAGATGCTCGATCAGCATGCCGAACGGCGTACCCCAGTCGCCGAGATGGTTGTGCGGGATGACCTCGTGCCCGGCGAACCGCGCGAGCCGTGTGATCGCGTCACCGATGACGGTCGACCGGAGGTGCCCGGCGTGCATTTCCTTCGCCACGTTCGGACTGCTGTAGTCGATGGCGATCCGCCGCGGCCGTGGCGTCACCGCGACACCCAGGCGTGGGTCACCGTTGAGCGCCGTCGTCCGCTCTGCCAGCCAGGACGAGCGCAGCGTGAAGTTCAGGAAGCCCGGACCCGCGACCTCGGGTGGTTCGGTGAGGTCGGCGACGTCGAGCCGCGCCACGATGCCGGCGGCGATCTCCTTCGGTGGCCTGCCGAGCCGCTTGCCCAGACTCATCGCGAGATCGCACTGGTAGTCGACGCCGGCCTGGGCGGAGACCCGCACCAGCGCGGACGGAGGTTCGAAGTCGGTGACGTGGCGAAGGGCATCCACCACGCGTCGCGCCAATTCCTCGCTTACATCGCCGAACAACACGGTGTCCCTCCTTCGCGCTCGTCGTAGGAGCGCGAGGGTAGCCACCTCGCCCCGTCACCGGCGACGGAGTTTTCAGCGCAGGTCGCTGCCCTTGGTCTCCGGCAAGGTGCGGATGACGAAGAACGCGACCACCGCTCCGGCGGCCACGTACCAGAAGAACAGCGTCGACAACCCCGCGTCGGACAAGGCGGTGAGCACCAGGGGAGCGGTCCCGCCGAACAACGCGACGGTCAGGTTGTACCAGGCGCCGATGCCGAGACCGCGCAGTTCGGTGGGGAACAGCTCGCTCATGATCGCGGGCGCGATCGACGTCATCGCCGTGTACAGGCAGAGCCCGACGCAGAACACGACCATCAGGCCCGGCAGCCCCGGCCGGACCAAAGTGGACAGCGGGACGATGAGGACGGCTGTCGCCGCCGCCCAGACGAGCAGCTGTGGCTTGCGGCCGAAGCGATCCGACAAGGCACCCATCGGGTATTGAAGCGCGACGAACAAAGCCGTCGCGATCGACAACGCGAGGAACACGTCGACGTCGTCGGCCTTGCGGGTCTTGACCGCGAAGGAGGTCAGCGCGCTGAAGAACGTGTAGTAGCAAAGGGTCGACAGCATCGAGAAGCCCACGAGCTGCACGACGGCCCGCGGGTGCTCGCGGAGGGTGGTGCGCAGCGGCCGTTCGACCCGGCGCGCCGTTGACTTCTTCTCCTCGAAGATCTCGGTCTCGGCGAGACTGCGCCGGAGCCACAGGCCGATGATGCCGAGGACGCCGCCGAGCAGGAACGGGATCCGCCAGCCGTACGCGGTCAGATCCGCCTTGGACATCGTCCGCGCGAGCACGAATCCGAGGATCGAGGCGAGCAGGACGGCGGAACCGGTCGAGATGTAGAAGAAGGCGGAGTACCGGCCGCGGCGGCTGGGCGGCGCGATCTCGCCGAGGTACGCCGAAGCGTTGGAGACCTCGCCGCCGAGCGACAGTCCTTGCGCCACCCTGGCCAGCAGCAACAGGATCGGGGCCAGCCAGCCGACCTGGTCGAACGTCGGCAGGAGACCGATGGCCACCGAACCGCCCGCCATCAGCACGATGGTCAGGATCATCGCCGGCTTCCGGCCCCTGACGTCGGCGAACCGGCCGAGCAACATCCCGCCGAGCGGGCGGAAGAAGAACGCCAACGCGTAGGTGGCGAAGGTGTTGATCAACGCCAGTGCTTCGTTGCCCTTCGGGAAGAACTCACTGGCGAAGTAGATGCTGAAGGTCGCGTAGATGGTCCAGTCGAACCATTCCAGCGCGTTGCCGACACTGGCGGCGAACAACTTCTTCACCGGGAGCCGATGTCCCAGCCGCTCCGTCGTTGAGTCCGCCATCGGCACCTCCGTACTCGCGCGTGGACGGAACCTTGCCAGAAAGTTCCCGCGCGGGAAAGAACCTGTCGAATGTCGGGATCGGGCTTCCCGGTTACGAGGTGCTGGCGAGAGCGAACGGCAGCACCGCACGGGCTCCGGCCTGGCGGAGCAGACGCGCGGACAGCGTCATCGTCCATCCGGTGTCGATGAGGTCGTCGACCAGGAGGATCGGGCCTTCGGCCGCGGCCACTCGCGCCGACAGGTCCTCGGGGAGGCTGAGACGTTTCCACAGATCGGCCAGTCGTTGCGCGCTGTTCGCCTGACGTGGGGGCGGCCCCGCCGAGGCGACAGCGCCCAGGTACTCCAGGCGTCCGATCGAGGCCAGCTTCGTCGCCAGGCTGTGGACGAGCTGAGGTCGCGTGGCGGAGGGCACTTCCACCACTGCCACGGGGCGCTCCGTCCACTGCCAGCCTTTGAGTACTTCGATACAGGCTTGGAAGACGGCGTCGGGTAGTTCGGTGTCCGCCGCGGACGGGCCGACGAGTTCGCGCAGCCGCGTGCCCCATCCGACGTCGGTCACCCGGCCGACGACCTGGCCGGTTTCGGCCTGCTCGCCCGCCGGCAGCCGCCCGGAGAGCGGGACGTCCAGCCCGGCCATCCCGGTCGGCCACATCTTCCGCGGCGCGACCTCGACGCCGGGGCGGCGCAGCCGTTGCCGGGTGGCGTCGACGACGTCGTCGGAAATCGTGGTGTCCCAATGCTTTCCGGTGCAGTTGTCACAACGTCCGCAGGGTGTGGCTTCGGGATCGTCCAGCTGTTTCCGCAGGAACTCCATGCGGCAGCCGGCGGTCTCCAGGTACGCCAGCATGGCGTTCTGTTCGTTGGTCCGCGCCGCGCTTACTCGCGCGTAGCGTTCCTTGTCGTAGCGCCACTCTTCGCCGGTGCCTTCCCAGCCGCCCTTCACCCGGCGGACGGCGCCGTCGACGTCCAGCACCTTCAGGACCATCTCCAGCCGGGAACGGGAAAGCTCGACGAACGGTTCGAGCGCCGGTGTCGAGAGTGGACGGTCCGCGTATGCCAGCGCGTTCAGCACCTGGGTCACCCGGAGTTCGTCCGGGAACGCCAGCGAACCGAAGTACGCCCAGATGTCCTTGTCCTCGTGGCCCGGCAACAGGATCACTTCGGCGCGGTCGACGCCGCGCCCGGCACGGCCGACCTGCTGGTAGTACGCGATCGGCGAGGACGGGGCGCCGAGATGGACCACGAAGCCCAGGTCCGGCTTGTCGAATCCCATGCCCAGTGCCGAGGTGGCCACCAGCGCCTTGACGTTGTTGTTCAGCAGGTCGTCTTCGGCCGCCTGCCGGTCGGCCGGGTCGGTCTTCCCGGTGTAGGCGGCGACCGGGTAGCCGCGCTCGGTCAGCAACCCCGCGACGTCGTGCGCGGCGGCGACGGTGAGCGTGTAGATGATCCCGGAGCCCGGCAACTCCGCCAGGTGTTCGGCCAGCCAGGCGAGCCGGGCCTGCGACGTCGGCAGCTTGGCCACCGACAGATGCAGGCTTTCGCGGTCCAGGCTGCCGCGCAGGACGAGGGTGTCGCCCCCGTTGCCGATGCCGAGCTGCTCGGCGACGTCGGTCGCCACGCGGTCGTTCGCGGTCGCGGTGGTGGCGAGTACCGGGACGCCGTCGGGCAGGTCCTTCAGCAGTGTGCGCAGCCGTCGGTAGTCCGGACGGAAGTCGTGGCCCCAGTCCGAGATGCAGTGCGCCTCGTCGACCACGAGCAGGCCGGCTGTCGCGGTCAGCTTGGGGAGGACGGTGTCGCGGAAGTCCGGGTTGTTGAGCCGCTCCGGGCTGACCAGGAGGACATCCACCTCACCGGCCGCGATCGCCGCCTGGACCTGATCCCACTCCTGCGGGTTCGCGGAGTTCATCGTCACCGCGTGGATACCCGCCCTCGCCGCCGCGGAGATCTGGTTGCGCATCAGCGCGAGCAGCGGCGAGATGATCACCGTCGGGCCGTTGCCGCGCTCCCGCAGCAACGCGGTGGCCAGGAAGTACACCGCGGACTTCCCCCAGCCGGTGCGCTGCACGACGAGCGCGCGACGGCTGTGCGCGACCAGCGCCTCGATGGCCGTCCACTGGTCGTCACGCAGGCGGGCGCCTTCGCCCGCCAACGACTGGAGGAGGGTCTCGGCGCGATCCCGGAGAGTCGATGTGTCCACGTCCCCACCTCTACCCCATGCCACCGACGAAGTCGCGATCGGCATGTCGTGAACGGACCGTTCATCCATGGAACGGACTGTAATGTGATCCAGATCACCACCGGTCGGTGGGTCCGGCGACCCGAGCGTGGAGCCTCGGGCGCTGTATAGGCTCACGACCCATGTCACCACGCAGGATCGGGGTCATGGGCGGCACGTTCGACCCCATTCACCACGGGCACCTCGTCGCGGCCAGTGAGGTCCAGGCGCGGTTCGCGCTCGACGAGGTCATCTTCGTGCCCACCGGTCAGCCGTGGCAGAAGTCCGACAGGGTGGTCACCCGCGCCGAGGACCGCTACCTGATGACGGTGATCGCGACGGCGTCCAACCCGGTGTTCTCGGTCAGCCGCGTCGACATCGACCGCGTCGGGCAGACCTACACCGTCGACACGCTGCGCGACCTGCGTGCCGAGTATCCGGACGACCAGCTGTTCTTCATCACCGGCGCGGACGCGCTCGAACAGATCCTCACCTGGCGCAACGCCGACGAGCTGTTCGACCTGGCGCATTTCATCGGCGTCACCAGGCCCGGTTACCGCCTCAATTCGCAGCATCTGCCGAGTGGGAAGGTGAGCCTGGTCGAGGTGACCGCGATGGCGATCTCGTCCACCGCGTGCCGCGAGCGCGTCGAAGGCGGGGAACCCGTCTGGTACCTCGTCCCCGACGGTGTGGTGCGCTACATCGCCAAAAAGGACCTCTATCGGAAAGACCGGGGTGCCTGACCGGGTACTCTCGTCGGGCGCACCCGAGAGTAAAGCCATCTGTTTGAGGAGAACTGTGACAGCCACGTCCGAGGCACGAGAGCTGGCCGTAGCGGCCGCCCATGCGGCGGCGGACAAGAAGGCGAGCGACGTGGTCGTGCTGGACGTGTCCGACCAGCTGGTGATCACCGACGCCTTCGTCATCGCGTCCGCGCCCAACGAGCGCCAGGTCGGCGCCATCGTCGACAACGTCGAGGAGCAGCTCCGGCTCGGCGGGCACAAGCCCGTCCGCCGTGAGGGCGCCCGCGAGGGCCGCTGGGTCCTGCTGGACTACGTCGACGTCGTCATCCACGTTCAGCACCAGGAGGAACGCTCCTTCTACGGTCTCGAGCGGCTCTGGAAGGACTGCCCGCGGATCGAGGTCGCCGGTCTGGCAGTGCCGGATCATCAGGACCCAGCCGAGGAGGACCCCGCCGACGCGCAAGGCGCCTCGTGAGCCCGCGGCGGCTGGTGCTCTGGCGCCACGGCGAGACCGACTACAACGCGGCGGGCCGGATGCAGGGGCATCTGGACTCCGCGTTGACCCCGGTCGGCTGGAACCAGGCCAGGTTCGCCGTGCCCGCGCTCGCCCGGTTCTCACCGGATCTGGTGATCGCCTCGGATCTGCGCCGCGCGACCGACACGGCCACCGTGCTCACCGAGGCCATCGGCGTCCCGCTGCGGATCGACAAGCGTCTCCGGGAAACCCATCTGGGTGAATGGCAGGGCTTCACCGGCCAGCAGGTCGACGAGACGTACCCCGGGGAACGCGCACGCTGGCGCGTCGACGCCACCTGGGCACCGCCCGGCGGTGAGTCGCGGGTCGACGTCGCCGAACGCGCGATGGAGGTCGTCGCGGACCTCGACCAGCCCAATTCCGACGTCGGCGACGCGGTTCTGCTGGCCACGCACGGCGGCCTGATCATCGCGCTGACCGCGAAACTGCTCGGCCTGCCGGTCGCGTCCTGGCCGTCGCTGGGCGGGATCGCGAACTGTCATTGGGTCGAGCTGACCAGGCGTGACGGCGACTGGCGCCTGGCCGCCTACAACGCGGGCATCACCGGCTGATCCATGGGCCCGCGCCTGCTGGTGTTCGGCGATTCCCTCAGCTTCCACGGCCCGGACGGCCCGCACGCCGCCGACGACGCGCGTCTGTGGCCCAACATCGCCGCCGAAGCACTCGGCGGCGACGCGGACCTCGTCGCCGGATTCGGCTGGACCGCCCGTGACGCCTGGTGGTCGTTGATCGGTGATCCGCGTGTCTGGGCCGATCTCCATCACGTCGACGCCGTCGTGCTGGCCGTCGGGAGCATGGACACCCTGCCCTCGCCGCTGCCCACCTACCTGCGCACCGGTCTCCGCTATCTGCGGCCCGACCCGCTGCGGCGCGTGGTGCGCAAGGCGTATCTGGCCGCTCAGCCGCGGCTCGCGATCGCTCTCCGAGGACGTCCGGTGGTCTTGCCGTCGAAGCTCACCGTCCAGTATCTCGACACCGCTGTCGGAGCTCTGCGCACGCTGCGACCGGAGCTGCCGATCTTCGGCATGCTGCCCTCCGTGCACCGATCCGACTCGTACGGCCGCGTCCACACCGCTCGCGCCGGTGCCGCCGCGGCCCTCGCCGCCTGGGGGCGGCGCGCGGACGTGCCGCTGCTGGATCTCGAAGCCGTCGTCGGTGACCACGTGCTGAGCGGGCGCGGCAATCCGGACGGGATGCACTGGGGGTGGGAGGGACACGCCGCCGTCGGCGCGGAAATGGCCAGCCTGATGGCCCCGGTGCTCCGCCCCGCGGCAACGTAGGCTGACTGCCGTGTCGGTCGCCGTAGTCACGGATTCCACCGCCCACCTGCCGGAAGGCTTCGCCGAACGGAACGGGATCCGGGTGGTCCCGCTGCACGTCCTCGTGGACGGTGTCGTCTTCCTCGACGGCGTCGAAATGGGCCCCGCCGCGCTGGCCGAGGCACTCGGCAAACGCAGACTGGTGACGACGTCCCGGCCGACACCCGCCGAATTCGTCAAGGAGTTCCGGGCGGCGCTGGCCGAGGGCGCGGACGCCGTCGTGTCGGTGCACCTGTCCCGGGAGTTGTCCGGGACCTGGGAGGCCGCGGTGCTCGCGGCCCAGGAGGTCGGACCGGACAAGGTGCGCGTGGTCGATTCGCGCAGCACCGCGATGGGGCTCGGCTTCGCCACTCTGCGCGCGGCGAGTGCCGCCGCGGACGGGGCAGACCCCGCCGAGGTGGAGGCCGCCGCGGTCGACGCGGTGGGCCGCTCGGAGACCCTGTTCGCCGTCGAAACCCTCGAATACCTGCGCCGCGGCGGGCGGATCGGCCCGGCGGCCGCCCTGCTCGGCACGGCGCTCGCGGTGAAACCGGTGCTCCACATGTCCGAAGGCCGGATCCAGCCGTTGGAGAAGGTGCGGACGATGAATCGCGCGGTGGCGCGGCTGGTCGAACTCGCCGTGAAAGCGGCGGAAGGCGGGCTCGCCGACATCGCCGTCCACCATCTCGCTTCACCCGAGCGTGCCGTCGAGCTGGCCAACCGGCTCGAGGAGTCCATCAACTGCCCGGACGGGTGCGTGGTCTCGGAGATCGGCGCCGTCATCGGGGCCCACACCGGCCCCGGCGTGCTCGGTGTCGTGATCCAGCGAGCGGGTTGAGGAAACCGTCCATCGTCCCATAAGACGCCGACGGAAACCGGTGATCCGGTCTCGGCCGGGGCCGGGTTGTCCACAACACCCCACTTGTCCACAGCATCGGGATTCACCACTGCCGCCCGTCCCTCCCGCTCCGTAGCGTCGTTCACGTGTTCGACCAAACCGCCCGTCCATCGGGACCCTCCGTCAACGCCAGGCTGGCGTGGCTGACAGCGCAGCTGTCGTCGCCCACCCAGGGCCCGCCCGCGGGCAGGCTCGTCCGCCGCTGGGTGCCCGCCCGGTTCACGGCGGACGGGATTCCGGTGAACCGGCGGTGGCTCGCCGTGGTGGCCGTGCTGATCGCGGTGGCCGTGATCGTGACCGGCGCGATCGCCTTGTTCGGACACCGGCCGGGGGCGGAGACCCCGCCGCCCCTGCCGTCGGCGAAGGCCGCCGGAGACGTCCCCGCCGCGGCGGGCAAGGCGCCCCTGGTGATCAGCGTCGTCGGCCGGGTCCTCAAACCCGGCCTGGTCACGGTTCCTCCGGGCGCACGGGTCGCCGATGCCCTCTCGGCGGCCGGTGGGGCACAGCCCGGAACGGATCTGACCGGAGTGAATCTGGCCCGGCGGCTCACCGACGGCGAGCAGGTGGCCGTCGGCATCGCCGTCCCGGCCGCGGCCGGGACGGCGGCACCGCCGGGGAAGCTCGACCTGAACTCGGCCACGGCCGAGCAACTCGACACCCTGCCCGGGGTCGGCGAAGTGATGGCGAAACGCATCGTCGACTGGCGGTCCGGGCACGGCGGGTTCACCACGGTCGAGCAACTCCGTGACGTAGAAGGGATCGGCGAAAGCAAGTTCAAGAAGGTCCGGGAATTGGTGTCCGTCGGATGAACCCGTCCGCCGATCCGTCCGAAGTGGACACCGCGTCGTGGCGAGGGCAGGACCTGCGGCTGATACCGGCCGCGGCGACTGCCTGGCTCGGCACTCTTTCCGGGCTGCTGGGCGGCTGGTGGATCACGATGCTCTGCGGTGCGGCCGCCGTGGTGCTCGCGATCGCCGCCGGTGTCCGTGCCCGCCGGACGGCGTCCCGGTGGGTGGCGGGCCTGGGTGCTCTGGCGGTCCTCGGCGTGCTCACCGCCGGTCCGGTGGCGCTGCGGATCCGGGCCGCCGAGCATGACGACCTCCGTGCCGCCGCCGCACGGGGGAGTGACGTCGCCGCGAGGGTGGTGGTCACCGAACGGCCACGTCCGGTCCGCGGTGCCGGATACGCCGATCGCCGGGCAGGCACCCGCCTGGTGGTCATCGCCGCGACGGTGGACACCGCGGTGACGGGTGAGCGGGTGGTGGATTCGTCCGGCCGGATCCTCCTGCTCGCTCCTGCCGAGGGGTGGACGGACCTATTGCCCGGGCAGCAGGTCACCGCCTCAGGGCGGCTCGCGCCGTCGAAGGGGGCCGAACTGACGGTCGCGGTCCTCTCGGTGCGGGGCCCGCCGTCGGCCCTCGGGCCGGCGCCTTGGTGGCAGCGAGCCGCGGAATCGCTGCGCGCCGGGCTCCGGGAGCTGTGTGCCGTCCTCCCGGAGGAGCAGGCCGGTCTCGTGCCCGGGCTGGTCGTGGGGGACACGAGCACACTGTCCCCGAGGGTCGAACGCGAGTTCACGGATTCCGGCATGTCCCACCTGATGGCCGTGAGCGGTGGGAACGTGGCGATCGTCTGCGGCTCGATCCTTCTCCTGCTGAGGGTGCTCCGGGTCGGGCCGCGGACTTCCGCCGCCGCGGCCGCCGCGGGGCTCGCCGGGTTCGTGGTCCTCGCCGGGCCCGCGCCCAGCGTGCTCCGCGCCGGGGTGATGGGGGCGGTCGGGCTGCTGGCGCTGGCACTGGGGCGCCGGGGTTCGGCGCTGCCCGCGCTGGCGTTCGCGGTGGCGGGGCTCGTCGTGGCCGACCCCGCGATGGCCGTCGACTTCGGGTTCGCGCTTTCGGTGCTGGCCACGGCCGGTCTGGTACTGCTGGCGCCGAGGTGGGCGGAATGGCTGGTCGGACGCGGTGTCCCGGCCGGCTACGCCGAGGGGCTGACCATCCCGTTGGCCGCGTTCGTGGTGACGACCCCGGTCATCGCGGGCATGGCGGGATCGGTCAGTCTCGTCTCGGTGGTGACCAACGTGCTCGCCGCGCCGGTGGTCGCCCCGGCCACCGTGTTCGGCGTGCTCGCCACTGTCGTCGGCCCTTGGTGGCCGTCGGCGGGAAGGCTGCTGGTCCGCCTGACCGAACCCGAGGCGAGCTGGCTCATCACCGTGGCCCGCCACGGCGCCCGTGCACCGGGAGCGGTCATGGACTGGCCGGATGGCTGGTGGGGCGGGCTTCTGGCAGCCGGACTGCTTGTCGTCCTGCTCGCCGCCATCCGGCTGCGGCACGCCAGGATCCTCCTTGCGGTCGCGTTGGCCGCCGGGCTGCTCGTCTTCGTACCGGTGCGGGTGCTGGCTCCGGCGTGGCCGCCGGCGTCGTGGAGTGCCGTCGCCTGCGACGTCGGGCAGGGTGATGCCGTCGTCCTCGCCACGGGCGAGCAAGGACGGGCGGTCCTGGTCGACACCGGGCCGGAACCGGGGCCGGTCGACGAATGCCTGAGCAGGCTCGGCGTCGACCGGGTGCCGCTGATCGTGCTGAGTCATCTGCACGCCGACCACATCGGCGGCCTCGAATCCGTCTTCGAGGGCAGATCGGTCGGGGCGGTCGCCGTCGGCCCCGGCCGGGCTCCCGCCTGGGCGTGGCAGCAGGTCGCGGACGAGACCGCGCGCCGCGGGATTCCCTTGCTGGAGCTGGAGATCGGGCAACGGCTGGACTGGCCGGGGTTGTCACTGGACGTACTGGGTCCGCGGTACGTCACCAGCCGATCGGCCCGCGAACAGGACGGCACGGTGATCAACAACGGTTCCGTCGTCCTGCGTGCCGGGACTCCTGCGGGCCGAGTGCTGCTGACGGGCGACATCGAGCTCGCCGCGCAGGCCGACCTGATGGCCGAGGGCGCCGAACTGCGTGCCGAGGTCCTGAAGGTCCCGCACCACGGAAGCCGTTACACGGCACCGGATTTCCTCAACGCCGTCGCGCCGCGGGCGGCGTTGGTGAGCGTCGGCGCCGGGAACACCTATGGGCATCCAAATAAGTCCACTTTGGACAATCTGGTGGCCGTTGGCGCGTCGGTCGCCAGGACCGACACGGACGGCGACACCGCGGTCCTCGCCGACGCGCGAGGTCTCGCCCTGGTACGCCGGGGTGAGCCCCGCGGCCCGCCTCGTTCTTGAGACGGGCCGCCGGGAACTCAGATGCCCAGAGCCTCGCGGACCGCGTCGGCCGAGGCGCTGACGGTGGCCTTGGGGCCGATCTTGTCCTCGACGGCGTCGAGGGTCTTGAGGCCGTCACCGGTGATCAGCAGGACGATCTCCTCGTCCGGGTCGAGCTTGCCGGTCTTGATGAGCTTCTTGGCCGTCGCGACCGTGACGCCGCCGGCGGTCTCGGTGAAGATGCCCTCGGTGCGGGCGAGCAGCCGGATGCCTTCGACGACCTCTTCGTCGCTGACGTCTTCGATCGCGCCACCAGTGCGGTTGACCACGTCGAGGACGTAGGGGCCGTCGGCCGGGTTCCCGATCGCCAGCGACCGGGCGATCGTGTCCGGCTTGACCGGCTGGACGACGTCGTGCCCCGCACGGAAGGCCGCCGAGACGGGGGAGCAGCCGGTGGCCTGCGCGCCGAACACCTTGTACGGCGTCTCGTCGACGAGGCCGAGCTGCCCGAACTCGCGGAAACCCTTGTCCACCTTGGTGAGCTGCGAACCGGAGGCGATCGGCACCACGATCTGGGAGGGAAGCCGCCAGCCGAGCTGTTCGGCGACCTCGAAGGCCAGCGTCTTGGAGCCTTCCGAGTAGTAGGGCCGGACGTTCACGTTGACGAACGCCCAGCTCTCCTGCTCGGCGGCGAGCTGGGTGGCGAGCCGGTTCACGTCGTCGTAGTTGCCGTCGACCGCGATCAGGTCACCGTCGTACACGGCGGTGGTGAGGATCTTGGCGCGTTCCAGGGTCTTCGGGATCAGCACGACCGACCGCCAGCCTGCCCGGGCCGCCGCGGCGGCGACGGCGTTGGCCAGGTTGCCGGTCGAGGGACAGGCGAGCACGTCGAACCCGAACTCGCGGGCGGCGGCCAAAGCGACGGCGACCACGCGGTCCTTGAACGAGTGCGTGGGGTTGCCGGTGTCGTCCTTGACCCAGACCTTCTTGACGCCCAAGGCCTTCGCGAGCCTGTCGGCCTGGATGAGGCGGGTGGCGCCGGGTTCGGTGTTGGGGATCTCTTCGACGTTCGAGGGAACGGGAAGGAGTTTCTTGTAGCGCCAGATGTTCTTCGGTCCGGCTTCGATGTCCTCGCGGCGCACGCGGCCGAAGTCGTAGGCGACTTCGAGCGGCGAGAAGTCCTCGGCGGAAACGAATTCGGGGGCGAGCGGCTGCCGGTGTCCCTCTTCCTTCGACACCAGTTCGACGGCCGGTCCGAGATCCGGGGTCTTGGTGGTGGAGGTCGTGCCGAGGGTTGCGGTCATCGCGAGGTTCCTTTCCTCATCTGCCCCGCCATGGCGGGCCGGAATTGGCACCGTGTTCGTCAGCTATCCCGCGATCGCGGAATGACAGGCTGACGCCGGTTGCCGGGGCTTCATCGGGCCGTTCCCTCTGCCCCTCTGGATGAGCGGTATTCGATTGTCGGCACGCGTGTGATCGCGTCGCCTCGCCAACACCGTACGACATGAGGCTCACGTGGGGCCACAGTGCCCGCTACACATCACCGGACAAAGCACACGAGAGGAGGAGTGGGAGGATCGTCACCGTGACGACGCAAGCTTCCGCCCCATCGCCGCTGGTCCTGGTTCTCGGTGAGGAAGAGCTGCTGATCGAACGAGCGGTCCGCAGCGCCTCGGACGCGGCCAAGGCGGCCGACCCGACGGCGGATCTCACCCGGATCCGGGTGTCGGACCTCACAGTCCCGGCACTCGCGGAGATGGTCAGCCCCTCGCTGTTCGCCGAGGGCAGGGTCATCGTCCTCGAATCCGCGCACGACATCTCGCAGGAGCTCGCGGACGGGGTGATGGCCTACGTCAAGGCGCCCGCCGACGGCATCGTGCTCGTCGTCGTGCACAGCGGAGGTGGCCGGAGCAAGGCCGCGAAGGGGCTCCCCGCCGCCTTGAAGAAGGCCGGTGCGGAGGTCGTCGAATGCCCGAAACTGACCAAAGCCGCTGAGCGGGAATCCTTTGTCCGCAACGAGGTCCGCCGCGTCGGCGGGAAGATCGACGGCGCGGCCGTGCTCGCGCTGATCGACGCGGTCGGCTCGGATCTGCGTGAACTGTCGTCGGCCGCGACCCAGCTGGTCGCGGACGCCGGCGGAACGGTCGACGAGCAGGCGGTCCGGCGCTACCACCGGGGCCGCGCCGACGTGAACGGGTTCGCCGTCGCGGAGAAGGCCGTCGCCGGTGACAAGGCCGCCGCGCTGGAGTCGTTGCGCTGGGCGATGCAGCTGGGCGTGCCGCACGTGCTGGTCGCGGACGCCCTAGCCGACGCCGTCCGGACGATCGCGCGGGTCTCCGGGGCCGGTCGCGGGAACCCGAACCAGATGGCGGGTGAGCTGGGGATGCCGCCGTGGAAGGTGCGCAAGGCACAAGGGCAGGCCCGCGGCTGGGGCCAGGACGGGCTCGCCACCGCGATGCGGGTGGTCGCCCGGCTCAACGCCGAGGTCAAGGGGGTCGCGGCCAACCCGGAGTACGCGCTGGAGCGTGCCGTCCTGGAGGTCGTCGACGCCCACGGCACAAGCCGCTGAAACGGCGAAGGGCCCCGGCGACTCGCGTCGCCGGGGCCCTTCGAAGCCGATCAGAGAGAGTTCGCGCGCTTCGCCAGCGCGGACTTCTTGTTGGCGGCCTGGTTGGCGTGGAGAACGCCCTTGGTCACGGCCTTGTCCAGCTTCTTGGCCGCGTCCTTCTGCAGCTCCAGGGCCTTGGCCTTGTCGCCGGCGTCGGCGGCCTCGCGGAACTTGCGGATCGCGGTCTTCACCGAGGACCGGATCGCCTGGTTGCGCTGACGCGCCTTCTCGTTGGTGGTGATGCGCTTGATCTGCGACTTGATGTTGGCCACGGGGGCGCTCCTCTTGAATCTCTCGGTGGTTTCACCGCCGCGCTGTGACCGGCCCTGCTGCTCGTGAGAGCGCGCGGGTTTCCTCCATGACGGAATGCCACACGACGGTGAAGGGCAAGCTTAACAGCCGTCCGGGGCCGGCTCGCGGCCACCTCGGGACGGGTGCTTGAGGTACGGTGCGAAGCGTAGTGCCTAGGGTTCCGCCGCCTGCCCGCTCAGCGAAACACACAATCAGGGCAGACGGGACAGGTCCGAGCGGCACCATCGGCGGGGCCGGAAGCGCCGCCGTTCATCTGACGGGACAAAAGCCTGGAGGACCGGTGTTTTCCGCGTGCGCGGAAAACGTGAAAGGTCCGCCGTGAACGCCACCGCCCTGTCCTTCGTCGTCATCGCCGCCGTCATCCACGCGGGCTGGAATCTCGCGGCCAAGCGGATCCGTCGAGGCGGAGCCCGGTTCGTCTGGGCTTACTACAGCCTCTCCGCGATCCTGCTCGTCCCTGTCATGGCCGTCTCGCTGGTCGTGGAGCAGCAACGTCCACAGTGGACCTGGTTGTTCGCCGCGGTGGTCACGGCGGTGTTCCACGTCACCTACGGGATCGTCCTTCAGCGGGGCTACGCCGTCGGCGACCTTTCGGTCGTCTATCCCGTCGCCCGCGGTACCGGGCCGCTGATCTCGGTGCTCGCGGCCGTGGTCCTGCTCGGCGAGCGGCCAGGAGTGCTCGGTCTGGTGGGCGCGTTCCTCGTGGTCGCCGGGGTGCTGGTGATCGGCACCGGGCGGGCACCGGCGCACGCCGACGCCGCCGATCGTGTCGCTCGCCGCAAAGGCCTGGTGTACGGACTGCTGACCGGTCTCACGATCGCCGCCTACACACTGTGGGACGCCCATTCGGTCACGGGCCTCGGGGTCCCGCCGATCGTCTACTTCGGAACCGGCGCGATCGTGCAAAGCCTCCTCATGACGCCGTACGCGCTGAAGGACCGCGAAGAGGTCTCGTGGCTCTGGCGCGAACACAAGCGTGAGGTGCTCGTCGTCGGCGTGCTCTCGCCGATCGCCTACCTGTTGGTGCTCTACGCCCTCCAGATCGCTCCGGTGAGCCTCGTCGCACCGGCGAGGGAGCTGAGCATCGTCCTGGGTGGCCTCGCCGCCTGGCTGGTCCTGGGCGAGGCGAACGCCGTCCGCAGGCTGGCCGGGTCGATGGTGGTGCTGGCGGGGATCACCGCGATTGCGATGGCCTGAACCCATCCGGTAGGGATTGAGCCATGGACGTGCTGAGCAGCAGGGTGCTGATCCACCCGAAGGACCTCGACGTGTCGACGGCGTTCTATCGGGACACCCTGGGCCTGGCCATCGACAAGGAGTTCCCCGGCGGGACGGTGTTCTTCGCGGGGAACGGGTCGATCGAGATCGTCGGAACCGGGAAGACCGGCCCGACCCCGGACGTCGCCTTCTGGCTCCAGGTCCGGGATCTGCCCGCGGCTCTCGAGGAACTCGCGGAGAAGGGTCTGGAGCCCGTCCGTGGGGCACGACGTGAACCCTGGGGTCTGGACGAAGCGTGGATCGCCGACCCGGACGGCACCAGGATCGTGCTGGTCGAGGTGCCGCGTGAGCACCCGTTGCGCACTGATCCGCGCTAGGCCGAAGGCTTGATCGCGCGCAGCTGAGCGGCGAGCGAGGCGCCGAAGCCCGGCGGATCCCACGTCCAGGTCTGCAGATCGGTGAAGCCGGCGGCGGCCACTTCGTCGGCCAGCTCGTGCCGGGACACCGGCAGCCACTTCTCGTGCGACGACAGCAGCAGCCGCCCGCCGGGCCGCAACACGCGGAACAGTTCGGCGAACCCGGCCTCCCGGTCCTCCCACAACTGCACGTTGTTGACGCTCAGGACCACGTCGACGCTCTCGTCCGGCTGGCCTGTGGAGTCCGCGGTGCCGTGCCGTAGCTCCACCTCGTCGCCGCAGCGGCGGCGCGAGCGAGCGAGCATCTCCTGGGAGGGGTCGACGCCGATGGCGCGGGCCGCGCGCGCGGCCGTGGCTTGGAGACCGATGCCCGGGCCAGGGCCCACGACCAGGGCGGTTTCGCCGGACTCGATCGACGCCAGCTCGACGACGCGAAGCTCGGTGGCGGCGTTGCCGTGCGCCATCGCCCGGCCGCCGAACCGGCCGAGCAGTCCCCGGGGATGGCCGAACGTTCGGTCGAGTATCTGGGAGAGTGAAGTACTCATACTTCGAGGGCACCACAGCTCATCACGGGCCGCATCGGGGATGACCCCCACTCGCACCCGGAGCGGCATGGGACCATAGAGGTGGCACACCCCGACCTTCGCGAGGAAACCCGTTGACGACGTTCGCCGACACGACCTTCACGCCCCCGGAGCTCATCCGGAACTTCTGCATCATCGCGCACATCGACCACGGCAAGTCGACCCTGGCCGACCGGATGCTGCAGCTCACCGGCGTGGTCGAGGAACGGGCCATGCGGGCTCAGTACCTCGATCGAATGGACATCGAGCGGGAACGCGGCATCACCATCAAGGCGCAGAACGTGCGCCTGCCCTGGAAGGTCGACGGGCAGGACCACGTCCTGCACATGATCGACACCCCTGGCCACGTCGACTTCACCTACGAGGTCTCTCGCGCGCTCGAGGCGTGTGAAGGCGCCGTGCTGCTGGTCGACGCCGCGCAGGGGATCGAGGCGCAGACGCTCGCCAACCTGTACCTCGCGCTGGAGAACAACCTCCAGATCATCCCGGTGCTCAACAAGATCGACCTGCCGTCGGCGGATCCGGACAAGTACGCCGCCGAGATCGCGCACATCATCGGCTGCGAGCCCTCGGACGTGCTGCGCGTGTCCGCCAAGACCGGTGTCGGTGTCGGTGACCTGCTCGACGCGGTGGTGAAGCAGGTGCCCGCGCCGCAGGGTGACGCCGACGCCCCGGCACGGGCGATGATCTTCGACTCGGTGTACGACACCTACCGGGGCGTCGTGACCTACATCAGGGTCGTCGACGGCAAGATCACGCCGCGCGAGCGGATCAAGATGATGTCCACCGGCGCCACCCACGAACTCCTCGAGGTCGGGATCATCTCGCCGGAGCCCAAGGCCAGCAAGGGACTGGGGGTCGGTGAGGTGGGCTACCTCATCACCGGGGTGAAGGACGTCCGGCAGTCGAAGGTCGGTGACACCGTCACCTCCGAACGCCAGGGCGCGAAGGAGCCGCTCGCCGGCTACCGCGAGCCGAAGCCGATGGTCTACTCCGGCCTGTACCCGGTGGACGGTTCGGACTATCCGGACCTGCGCGAGGCCTTGGACAAGCTCCAGCTCAACGACGCCGCGCTGGACTACGAGCCCGAGACGTCGGTGGCGCTCGGCTTCGGCTTCCGCTGCGGCTTCCTCGGCCTGCTGCACCTGGAGATCACCCGCGACCGGCTGGAGCGCGAGTTCGGCCTCGACCTGATCTCCACGGCGCCGAACGTGGTCTACGACGTGGTGCTGGACGACGGCAAGGAGATCCACGTCACCAACCCGTCGGACTGGCCGACCGGGAACAAGATCGACAAGGTGCTCGAACCGGTCAGCAAGGTGAGCATCCTGGCGCCGTCGGAGTTCATCGGCACGATCATGGAGCTGTGCCAGAACAAGCGCGGCACGCTGCTCGGCATGGACTACCTGTCCGAGGACCGGGTCGAACTGCGGTACAACCTGCCGCTGGGCGAGATCATCTTCGACTTCTTCGACACGCTGAAGTCGCGGACGCGCGGTTACGCGTCACTGGACTACGAAGAGGCCGGCGCGCAGGCGGCGGACCTGGTCAAGGTGGACATCCTGCTTCAGGGCGAGGGCGTCGACGCGTTCTCCGCGATCGTGCACAAGGACGACGCCTACAACTACGGCAACCGCATGGTGAACCGGCTTCGCGAGCTGATCCCACGGCAGAACTTCGAGGTGCCGATCCAGGCCGCCATCGGCGCCCGCATCATCGCCCGCGAGACCATTCGCGCGATCCGCAAGGACGTGCTCGCGAAGTGCTACGGCGGTGACATCTCGCGTAAGCGCAAGCTGCTGGAAAAGCAGAAGGAAGGCAAGAAGCGGATGAAGACCGTCGGCCGGGTCGAGGTCCCGCAGGAGGCCTTCGTCGCCGCTCTGTCCACAGAGGACTCAGGCAAGAAGAAGCAGTGACGGCAGACGAAAAGGGCCGCCCGGATCACCATCCGGGCGGCCCTTTTTCGCGTCAGCGATTCCCGCTGATGCGGTTCGCCGTGACGAAGACGGCGACCCGGCGTTCGGCGGCCATCACGCGGTCGTACTCGTCCCAGTCGTCATGGGTCCCCGTCGCCGCGATGAAGACCTCGCGCAGCAACCGGGGAAGGCCGGCCGGGTCGAAAGCCGGATCCGGGTCGTCCGGTCCGATCAGGTGCGTGTTTCCCTGGACCGCCGCCCACTCCCAGCCGCGCCGGAAGGTGACCGTGGCGTGGCCCGCCCGGCGGAACAGGTCGAGTTTCTTTACTCCGCCCATCGCCACGAAGGCGACACCCGGTGCCTTGGTGACCGGGTCTTCGAAAACGCCGGCGTTGACCACCGAGGAGTGGACGGTGCCGTCCGCGCGGACCGTCGAAACGGTCGCGAGTCCGTTTTCGCGCAAGGAAAGTGTGCGGACGAGTTCGAGGTCTGCGGCCATGGGACCACCGTAGCCCGCCCGGCCCCGGGAGGAGGGCCGAGCGGACCGCCGGAGGGGTCAGCAGGTGCCGTTGTCGCGCCAGACACCCCATTGGCCGCCTGCGCCGGGTTCCTCACCTTGCGTCCACCACTGCGCCGTCCACTTGTGCCCGTTGTGGGAAACGGTCGCTCCACCGGTGTAGACCGAAGCGCGGTCCCAGGCCGGAAGCGAGCAGGTGCCCGGGTTTCCGGATCCGGTTTCCCAAGGCACCTGGCTCGACTTGTAGTAGTCGAGGCCCTGGGCCTGCCACCGCGGGGCTTGAGCGCCGAGGCGTACTCGGAAGGTGTTCCAATCGTGGGTCGACCACGGTGACCAGCCGAGTTCGGCGTGCGCGGGGAGCCGGGGGAAGGCGAGGTAGTCGATGTTCGCCGGAGTGACCACGGTTTCGGTCCACAGCGGCGATTCGACGCCGCGGACGGCGGATTCGGGCACACCGGACAGGTAGGCGCCCGGGTTCCAGTTGTAGGCGTCCTGGACCTCGATGTAGCCGGCCCACGAGAGCCCGATCGGGGTGCTGGAGTTGTACTTCATGTCCAGGTAGGCCTTGTTGGCCGGCGACAGGATCACCTTGCTGCCGCGGGCGACGGCGTTCGAGACCTCCGTGCTGGACGTCGTCGTGCCCCAGAACTGCGGAGTCGCCGTGGCCGGCAGGGTGGCCTTGCCGATCTCGTGCCAGCCGACGACCTGTTTGCCCGCGGCGGCCACCATCGGCAGCACCCGGTTCATGAACGTGCGGTAGTCCGCGTCGCTGGTGGCCTGGGCCTCGTCGCCGCCGAGATGGAAGTACGGCCCGGGCGTCAGCGCGGCGACCTCGCGGATGACGTCGTTGACGAAGGTGTAGGTGATCTCCTTCGAGATGCAGAGCGAGCTGTAGCCGACTGCGGTGTCGGTGCGCAGCGGGGGAGCGGTGTTGTTGCAGTTCAGCTCGGCATAGGAGGCCAGTGCGGCGTTGGTGTGCCCGGGCATGTCGATCTCCGGGATGACCGTGATGAACCGCGAGGCCGCGTAGTTCACGATCTCCGTGTACTGCGCCTTGGTGTAGTAGCCGCCGGCGCCACCGCCGACCTGGGTGCTGCCGCCGTAGGTGGTCAGTCGCGGCCAGCTGTCGATCTGGATGCGCCAGCCCTGGTCGTCGGCGAGGTGCAGGTGCAGGTTGTTGATCTTGTACTGCGCCAGCTGGTCGATGTACCGCTTGACGGTGGCGACCGGATGGAAATGCCGGGCGACGTCGAGCATCGCGCCTCGGTAGCCGAATCGCGGATAGTCCAGGATGTCGGCACCCGGGATCGTCCACGGACCCTGCTGGACCGTGGTGCTTTCGATCTTGCCTGGCAGCAGTTGTCGCAGCGTCTGTACGCCGCCGAAGAGACCTTGCGCGGTCGTCGCGCGCAGGACGACAGAAGCGGATGTCGAGTTGAGCTGGTAGCCCTGGTCGCCGACACGGGAGTCGGCTCCGGACAGCAGGAGTGAGATCCCGTCGGCCGGGGTGCCCGGTGGCGCGTCGGAGACGGGCAGGGGGAAGCCGGTGGAGGCGCGGAAGATCCCGGCGAGGTAGTCACCGACGGCCTTGGCCGGTGCCGAACCGGCCTGGGTGTAGATCTTGGTGTTCGCGGTCAGGGTGTGGTCGGAACCGGTGACCGCTCGGACCGAGACCGGGACCGGGACGATCGCCTGCAGTGGCGGGGTGGCCGCGTCGGCGACGGGGGCGGCTGCGGTGGTGGCGCCGGCGAGCAGCGCCACCCCGACGAAGGCGCGGCCCAACCGCGCTTTCAAGGTCTTCACCGGATGCCTCCAGGGGACAGGGGCGTGACGCACGTCACGCGCGGTCCGATCGTCGCATTTTCGGCGTTAAAGGTCTAGACCACCAAGGGGGAACCTTGGAGTGACTCGAACGTCACATTCCGTGTCGCCACGAGGGGACTATCGTCGGAAACGTGTTCGAAGATCTGCGTTTTCCCGTGATCGCGGCCCCGATGGCGGGCGGGCCGACCACTCCCGAGCTCGTGGCCGCGGTGACCGCGGCGGGAGGATTCGGCTTCCTGGCCGGGGGCTATCTGAGCGCCGATACCCTCTCAGACCGGATCGCGAAGACGGCCGAGCTGACCGGCGAGCCGTTCGGCGTGAACCTCTTCGTCCCGGGCGGCGCCGCCGAGGCGGACCTCGGCGCGCACATCGAGCGCTGGCGCGCCGAGGCCGAACGCCACGGTGTCGAGCCCGGCGAGCCACGCTGGGACGACGACGCCTATGCCGCGAAGCTCGACGTCGTCCTGGAGCGGAAGGTGCCGGTCGTTTCGTTCACCTTCGGGACACCTTCACCCGAGGACGTCGAACGCTTGCACGCCAACGGGAGCAGCGTGGTGGTCACCGTGACCGGCCCGGCGGAAGCCGATCAGGCCGTGGCCGTCGGCGCGGACGCCCTCGTGGTCCAGGGATTCGAGGCCGGAGCACATCGAGGGCTCTTCGCTGACGAGCCGGGAGCCGAAGGTGGCGGCGCGCAGTACGGCGTCCTCAGCCTGCTTCGCCTGGTCTCGGCGCGGACGGCTTTGCCGCTTGTCGCGACGGGCGGCCTCGTGCACGGCGCCGATATCGCGGCGGTGCTGGCGGCGGGGGCCGTCGCGGCACAACTGGGCACCGCTTTCCTGCGGGCGGACGAGGCCGGGACGCAGCCCGCGCACCGGCAGGCGCTCGCGGACGGAGGAAGGCCGACGGCGTTCACCAGGGCGTTCAGCGGACGTCCCGCCCGGTCGCTGGTCAACCGCGTGGTCGCGGATTTCTCGGCGACGGCGCCGTCGGCGTATCCGGAGGTCAACAACCTGACCAAACCGATCCGTGCGGCGGCGGGCAAGGCGGGCGACCCCGAGATCATGTCCCTCTACGCGGGGCAGACCTACGAACTCGCGGGCTCCGGCCCGGCGGCGTCGATCGTCGAACGCCTCCAGACCGAAGCCCGCGAAGCCGCTACGCGTTTGAGTCGTCTCCGCTGACCTGCTTCGCGTCGCCGTTGTCCGCGTTCATCGCGGAGTGACGGCGGCTGTAGGCGAAGTAGATGATCAGGCCGACGCCGAACCAGGCCGCGAACCGCAGCCAGGTCTCCGGGTTCAGGAACGTGATCAGCCAGATCGAGAAGACGACGCCGATGATCGGCACGATCGGCATACCCGGCGTCTTGAACGTGCGGGGCAGGTCGGGCTGCTTGTAGCGCAGCACGATCACCGCGATGCAGACGACGACGAACGCGAGCAGGATGCCGATGTTCGTCAGTTCCGCGGCCTCACCGATGGGCAGCAGCCCGGCGATGACCGCCGACGCGATGCCGAGCACCCAGGTCATCCGGCTCGGCACCTTGCGCACCGGGTGGGTCTTGCCGAACCACTTGGGCAGCAGGCCGTCGCGGCTCATCGAGTAGCCGACCCGGCTCGCGCCCATGAGGAAGGTGAACAGCACGGTGGTGATCCCGATGATCGCGCCGACGGCGATGATCAGGCCGAGCCACTTCATGCCCAGGCCGTCGAAGGCGCTGGAGAAGGCGGCCTCGCTGTCGATGTCCTTGTAGTTGACCATCCCGGTCAGGACCAGGCAGGCCAGCACGTAGAGCACCATCGAGATGGCGAGCGAGTAGATGATCGCCTTCGGCATGTGCTTCTGGGAGTCGGTCGATTCCTCGGCCGCAGTGGACATGGCGTCGTATCCGAAGACCGCGAAGAACACGGTCGCCGCGCCGGTGAAGGCGCCGCTGAGGCCGAACGGGAAGAAGTTCGAGTAGTTGTCGGTGTTGATGTGGAAGACGCCGACAACGATGACCAGCAGGACCAGGCCGACCTTCAGATAGACCAGCAGCGTTTCGAACCGGGCCGCGTTCTTCATGCCCTGGTTGAGGATGAAGGCGATCAGCAGGCACAGCAGCACGGCGAACAGGTTGATCTTGTAGGACCCCGGTTCGACCCCGGCCTTTTCGGTGCCTGGAGCGCCCAGCATCCACGTCGGGAGTTCGATGTTGAGATAGCCCAGGAGTTCGTTGAAGTAGCCGGAGATGCCGATCGCGACCACCGCCACGATCGCGGTGTACTCCAGCAGCAGGTCCCAGCCGATGAACCAGCCGACGATCTCGCCCAGCACGGTGTAGCCGTAGGTGTAGGCCGACCCGGCGCGGGGGATCAACCCTGCGAACTCGGCGTAGGAGAACGCGGCGGCGGCGCTGGCGATACCCGCGATGAGGAACGAGATGAGCACGGCGGGTCCGGCCGTCTTGTTCGCGACCGCGCCGGCCAGGGAGAAGATCCCCGCGCCGATGATGCCGCCGACGCCGATCGCGGTCAGCTGCCGCAGGCCGAGCGTGCGTTGGAGACCTCCGCCCCCACTGAGTTCTTCGATCTGATCGATCGGTTTACGGCGGAAAATCCCGGATCCCGAGCCCAGGCTGCGCGGTGCGGACATCGTCGTCTCCCAACAGGTTGTGACTTTCGAACTGGGTCACAGTCCGAAGGGCACCGTAGCGGGAGACCGGACATCGCACCTATCCGGCGACGGTGTCCTCGCTCACTTCGGCGGCCACGCGAGCGGCGATCTTCGACGGCCTGGACGCGCCGGCCGAGAAGTAGGTCAGCAACTCGGAGATCTCGACGGGGTCGTCCAGTTGCGGGCAGTGGCCCCAGTCCTCGCGCACCATCAGCCTGCTGTGCGGGACCAGCGCGTGCAGCTGGCGCCCGGAGGCGGCGCTGACCAGCTTGTCCTTGCCGCAGACGACCACCAGGAGCGGAACGCGGATCTCCTCCAGCCGATACGCGTTCGCCAGCTCCTCGACGAGTTGCCTCGCCTGGTCGAGCCGGGTGGTCGTGGACCGGTAGTCCGGGAAGAGCGAGGTGAACCGGCGGACCTGGTCGGCGTCCGCGGCGGAGGAATCGGCGTACAGCAGGCGGGGGACGACCTGCTCGGCGACGGCGCGCACGAGGAAACCGGGGATCGGCAGCGGCAGGGCCGAGTACATGCGGAGCGGCAGCGGGTACCGGGCCACGGTGCGGATGAGCCAGCTGTCCACGAAACCGGGCGCGGCGATCGACACCACGCCCGCGACCGGCAGCCGGTGGTTCTCGGCGGCCCGGAGGCTCATCGTGCCGCCGAGCGAGTTGCCGGCGAGCACCACCGTGCCGAGTACGGCCTGTTCCTTGACCACGGCCGCGGTGAACGCGTCCAGCTGCGGGAGCATCGGGCCCGGCCGCAAGGGCTGAGCGTCACCGAATCCGGGCAGATCGACCGCGACCGCCGGAACACCGGCGGCCGCGAGCAACTCCAGAACCGGGCGCCAGGTGTCGGCGCTGTCGCAATAGCCGTGCAGCAGCACCAGCCTCGGCGCCGTCGGCTTGACCTGTCCGCGCGCGGTGGCCCGCTTGCCGAGCACCCGGCGGGGTGCGCGGTCGGTGGACTCCACCGGCTGCGGCCCGACTTCGAGCACTCTGGTGCGGACACCGGCGTAGCGCCGGAACGAGACGCGGATCGGGTCGGCGTCGGTG
The DNA here is from genome assembly GCF_003947465.1 of Amycolatopsis sp. WAC 04182. Classification (NCBI taxonomy): domain Bacteria; kingdom Bacillati; phylum Actinomycetota; class Actinomycetes; order Pseudonocardiales; family Pseudonocardiaceae; genus Amycolatopsis; species Amycolatopsis sp. WAC 04182. Next base: position 1,162,449 of record NZ_QHJJ01000002.1, on the reverse strand, counting down.
CTGGTCCGGCCCCCGGGGTCCGCCGGTTCGGGCCGCTGCGATGCGGTCATCCTTCAAGGCTAACCGCGAGAGGTCGGATTTTGGTCGAACTTTGGTCGTGAAAAGCTCCCCGAGTCATAACGTTCTTGACACTTGACAAGACTGCGAAATGACTGCTTGACCTGGGCGGAACGCGCGGGCGTGCGCTTATGTGCGCGCTTCGCTCCGGCGAAAGAGAGAGCTCACCCCTCCGATGAATGGGTGAAGACCACCTTGCCGGAAGTTTCCCCGTCGAGCATGTTCTTAAACCCGGTTTCGGCTTCGGTGAGCGGCAGCTCGGCGCCGATCTGCGGCCGGACCCCCGTGAGTTCCAGGTAGGCGAGGAGATCGTTCAGTTCGTCCCTGGTCCCCATGGTCGAACCCGCGATACGCAGTTGCAGAAAGAACACGCGCTGCAACTCCGCGTGAGCATCCGGTCCGCTGGTCGAGCCCGAAACGACGATGATCCCGCCCGGTTTGAGCGACTTCACCGAGTGCGACCAGGTCGCCTTCCCGACGGTTTCGAAGACGGCGTCGACCCGCTCCGGCAGCCGCGCGCCGGACTCAAAGGTCTGATGTGCGCCCAGGCTCTCGGCCAGCGCACGCTTTTCCTCGCTACGCCCGGTCACCCAGACCCGGAATCCGGCCGCACGCCCGAGCTGGACGAGGGCGGTCGAGACGCCGCCGGAGGCGCCCTGCACGAGCATCGTCTGTCCCGGTCGCAGCCCGGACTTCACGAACAGCATCCGGTACGCGGTCAGCCACGCCGTGCCCATGGTCGCCGCTTCCGCGAAGGTCAGGCTCGACGGCTTCGGCACGACGTTGCGCGCCGGAACCACGACCTGCTCGGCGAAGGTGCCTTGGTGCTTCTCGGTCAGCAAGGTGCGCTTCGGGTCGAGAGTGTCGTCGCCCTGCCAGCCAGGGGCGTTGATCACCGAGTGGACGACGACCTCGGTGCCGTCGTCGAGAGTGCCCGCGCCGTCGCAGCCCAGGATCATCGGGAACTGCTCGGGTTTGATGCCGACGCCGCGCAGCGTCCACAGGTCGTGCATGTTGAGGCTGGCGGCCTTGACGTGGACCCGCACCCAGCCTTCGGGCACGTCGGGCTCGGGTCGCTTGCCGATCACGAGCGAGTCCAGCGGCTTTTCGGCGTTGGGTTCGGATGCGTAGACGGCGAACATGTCAGCAACCTACCTGGCCTGACCGGCGGGGGCAGTGCCTGCGAGCGTAGGCTCACATCGTGTTCAACGGGCTTGCAGACTGGTGGGACGGCGTCGAGCTGTGGCTCGCGCAGGCCCCGTTTCCCGTGCAGTTCGTGCTGGTCATGGCGGTCGTCGTACCGCTGTGCCTGGTCGCGGCCTGGGTGCTCGACTCGGTGTTCGGCAAGGTCGCCCGGATCTTCGGCACGGCCCGCGATGCGAACGACTCCGACCGGCCGTCCTAAGCTGGCACACCATGTTCAACCGTAGGCGGATCACCGCCGCCCTGATCGGCCTGATCGTGCTGGTGCTCGCAGGCTGGTTCGTCAAGGACGGCATCAGCGGTGACGACACGAAGAGCGCTCCGGCGAGTTCGTCCGCTTCGGCCGCGCCGTCGGGCGACGCCGCGGCGAGCCAGGCGAAGGGCAAGGTCGCGGGCGCGGAGTCCGGTCTCCCGGTCAAACCGCTCACCGGGCTTCCCTCGCAGGCGTCCGACACCTGGAAGCTCATCCAGGCGGGCGGGCCGTACCCGTACCCGCGCAACGACGACGTCACCTTCCAGAACCGGGAGAAGGTCCTGCCCGCCAAGGGTTCCGGCTACTACCGGGAGTACACGGTCAAGACGCCGGGCAGCCCTGATCGCGGGGCCAGGCGGCTGGTGACCGGTAGCGGCAAGGAGCTGTACTACACCGAGGACCACTACAAGTCCTTCGTCGTAGTGGATCCCAGCCGATGAGCGCGGGCAAGGAAGCGGCGGACAAGGCGTTCGCCCGCGGCGCGTACCCGCATCTGATCGACGGCGTGCGGACGGTCGACAAGGACACGACGCTCGACGCGATCGCGGAGGCGTTGTCGTTCCCCGATTACTTCGGGAAGAACCTCGACGCGCTCTACGACTGCCTCACCGACCTGTCGTGGCTCCCGGCCGGCGAGCACGTGCTGATCTGGTCCGGTTCCTCGGGTCTCCGGGAGCGCGATCCCAAGGCGTACCTGGCCGTTCGCAGCGTGCTTTCCGACGCGCAGCGGGCGCTGGGGCCTTCCGGTGACCGGAAGGACTCCCGGCGCCTCACCGTCGTCTTGCCCGATTAGGCCTCCGGGACCCAGTTCGGCTTGCGCTTCTGCGCGAAGGCCGTGATGCCCTCCTGGCCTTCTTCGCTCGCGAAGAACCCGGCGGACAGCTTGTTCATGGCCTCGAAGCCTTCGGACGGTGTCGCCGGACGCGGCTTGCTGAGCAGTTCCTTCGTGGCCGCGAGCGCTTTCGGCCCGCCGAGGGCGAGCGCCTTGACGTAGCGGGCGACCTCGTCGTCGAGTTCGTCGGCGGGAACGGTGGAGTTCAGCAGGCCGATCTCGACGGCGCGCTTCGCGTCGAAGGTGTCACCGGTCAGGAAGAGCTCGTGCGCGGCGCGGGCGTTGAGCCGCGGCAGCACGGTGAGCGAGATGACGGCGGGCACGACGCCGATCCGCACCTCGGAGAAGGCGAAGGTCGCTTCGGGCACGGCGACGGCGATGTCGGTCGCGGCCACCATGCCGATACCGCCTGCCCGCGCGGGGCCCGCGAGCCTCGCCACGACGGGTTTGGGGCTGGTCCACAGCTGCTCGAGGATCTTCGGGAACTCGTTGACGCCCTGGGCGCCCGCACCGGCGCCGCGGGCCTCCTTGAGATCCATGCCCGCGCAGAACACCGGACCGGTGTGGGTGAGCACGATGACTCGCACCGCGTCGTCCGCCTGTGCCTTGTCCAGTGACTCGCTCAGTTCACGCCGCAGCTGGGCGGAGAGCGCGTTGCGGTTGTGCGGGGAGTCCAAGGTGATCGTGGCGGTGCCGCCCACCACGTCGTAGTGCACCAGTTCGTCAGCCATGCCCCACCTTCGCATGGGCGAAGTCGGGCCGGGCAGTGGCCTGCGCCACCATCGCAGGATGGTGGCGCAGGCACGGGTCAGCCGATCGTCGTCGTGGTGAAGGTCGGGCTCGGGTTCGGGAAACAGGCGGTCGGGGCGGAGACGTCGAAGCCGGCGCTGACCACGGCGGTGAACGTCAGCCCCGGGTCGCTGTAGCTGGAACCGCCCAGTTTCGTCTCGATGGTGCCGGAAGAACCCGCGGTCAGGTGCGCGGTCACGGTCGGCAGTTCGAACGTCGAGCCGCCCGCGATCGGGCCGGGGAAGCTCAGCGTCGCGACGCTGCCGGAGACGGTGATCTTCGGCGGGGTCGAGCCGATGCCGGAGCCGCCGGCGAGGTCGGCGCCCACCCAGGTCGAGTTCGCCGGGATCGGGATCTTCAGGGAGAAGTCCTTGATGTTCTTGACCTGGTAGCCGCTGACCTCGGCCGGGACGGTGTTCGGCGCCGGGTCGATGACGACGTCGAGCGCGGCGCCGGGGGCGACCGTGGCCGGAGCGGTGACGTCGGCGTCCTGGTTCAGTTTGAGGTACTTGTTGCCGACGAGCGGCGGTTTCGCCTCGCAGTCGAAGACGACGGTGGTCGCCGCGGAAGCCGGTGCGGCGAGACCGACGAGCGGGACGAGCACGGCCGAGGCACAGACCAGGGCACGGAGGGCAGCCTTCATGTTCCACCTACCTGGGGGTTCGATGGGGAGAGAGGGAGCTGCGCAGCGTTTAGAGAGTTACCGGCAAGTTAAGTAACTCGTCAAGAAATCTCCGTTCCCATACGCGAGGCGTGACGGAACTGGGAACGAGACCCTCCGAAAATCGGTATCAAGCGCCCGAACGGGAGGCGGGCGCTCTACTGTGCCGATGAACGACTGTGCCGAGGAATGCTCAGGCGGCGAGCCGGGCGGCGGCGACGTCGTAGCGGTCCAGGACGAGCCCGGCGATCCGCGGATCCGGCCCCAGCGGCCCGGCGACGATCACCGACGGGTCGGCTTCCCTGGCCAGCCGCGCGATCCGGTCCGGCAGTAGCCCGGGCGCGAGGAACCAGCCCGCGACCGCGAGCCGTTGTGCGCCGTTGAGCCGCAGCCGCGCGATGGCGGCGGGCACGTCCGGCTGCGCGGCGCTGGCGAAGGCGGGGGTCGCGAGCAATCCGCGACGCAGGTGCCAGCGGGTGGTGATCCCGGCGACCGCGTCGTTGGCGGCGACGTTCGACGAACCGACGCCGGCCAGCAGGACCCCGAGCTTGGGATCGTCCAGGTCGGCGCCCGCCTCGGCGAGCCGGTCCAATGCGACCGTCTCGATGAGCGGGTCGATGCCCAGCACCCCGGAAACCCGCACGTCGAGACCCGGGCAGTCCGCGGTCACCTCGGCGACGAGCGCGGGCAGGTCGACCCGGGCGTGGTACGCCACGCCGAGCAGCAGGGGCACCACGACGACCTCGCGATGTCCCTCGGCGTAGAGGCCGCGCAGGGCGTCGGTGAGCAGCGGCTCCGAAAGGTCCAAAAAGGACTCGCGGATGTCGAGATCCGGTGCCAGCCCGCGGGAGACGTCGAGCAGGGCGCGGATGGTCGCGGCGGACCGCGGATCGCGGCTGCCGTGGGCGACGGCCAGGAGGGGTGGGGTCATGCGAACCTTTCGCCGACGAGTCCGGCGGCCAGTGTATCGCCGTCCTTCGGGTCGATGACCAGGAAAGCGCCCGTCCGCGGGCTGACGCCGTAGTCGTCGACGCCGATCTCCTCGGCCAGCCGGAGCGTGACCCGGCCGATGTCGTTGAGTTCCAACGTGCCCGGATCGTCCACACTGGACAAGGTCTGCTCGTCGAACCGCGCGTGGAGTTCGCCGACGAGTGCCTGCACCGTCCGCGTCCCGTGCTTCACCAGCACCCGCGCGCCCGGCTTGAGCGCCTTGGCCGAGAGCCAGCACAGGGTCGCGGTGATCTCGTCGGTCACCGTCGGCTGCCGGTCGGCGGCGGCGATCAGGTCACCTCGCGAGATGTCGACGTCGTCCGTGAGCAACAGGGTCACCGAGGTACCGGCGCCGGCTTCGGCGAGCGGCCCGTCGGCGGTGTCGATGGCCTCCACCCGGCTGCGGATTCCTTGCGGGAGCACGACGATCTCGTCGCCCGGCCGGACCGTGCCCGCCGCGATCTGCCCCGCGTACCCGCGGTAGTCGGGGTGGTCGGCCGTGCGCGGCCGGATCACGTACTGCACCGGGAAGCGGAACGCCGAATCGTGCGGATCCGGCGCCACCGGCACGGTTTCCAGGTGCTCCAGCAGTGTCGGGCCGGAGTACCACGGGGTCTTGTCCGACTTCTCCGCCACGTTGTCGCCCACGAGCGCCGAAACCGGCACCGCGAGCACGGAACCCCGTTCGTAGCCCAGTGACGCGGCGTGCTCGGCGAACTCCTCGGCGATGACGGTGAACGTCGCTTCGTCGTAGCCGACGAGGTCGATCTTGTTGACCGCCAGCACCAGGTTCGGGACGCCCAGCAGCGCGAGCACCGCGGCGTGACGGCGGGTCTGCTCGATGACGCCCTTGCGCGCGTCGACCAGCAGCACGGCCAGTTGCGCGGTGGACGCCCCGGTCACCGTGTTCCGGGTGTACTGCACGTGGCCCGGTGTGTCCGCGAGCACGAAACTGCGCCTGGGCGTCGCGAAGTACCGGTACGCCACGTCGATCGTGATGCCCTGCTCGCGTTCCGAGCGCAGGCCGTCCACGAGCAGGGAGAGGTCCGGAGTGGACAGTCCTTTGTCGACGCTGGCGCGGGTGACCGCGTCCAGCTGGTCGGCGAGGACGGATTTGGTGTCGTACAGGAGCCGCCCGACCAGGGTCGACTTCCCGTCGTCCACGCTGCCCGCGGTCGCGAGCCTGAGGAGGCTGGACATCAGAAGTACCCTTCCCGCTTGCGGTCTTCCATCGCCGCCTCCGACATCCGGTCGTCGGCGCGGGTGGCGCCGCGTTCGGTGAGCCGGGAGGCCGAGACCTCGGCGATGACCTCGTCCACCGTGGCGGCGGTCGATTCGATGGCGCCCGTGCACGAACCGTCGCCGACGGTCCGGTAGCGCACGGTCAGTTCCTTGACGACCTCGTCCGGCCTCGGCCCGCCCCACGGGCCTTCGGCCAGCCACATGCCGTCGCGCTGGTAGACCTCGCGCCGGTGCGCGTAGTAGATCGACGGCAACTCGACCTTCTCCCGCGCGATGTAGTTCCAGACGTCCGCCTCGGTCCAGTTGGACAGCGGGAAGACGCGGACCTGCTCGCCGGGGCGGTGACGGCCGTTGTAGAGGTTCCACAGTTCGGGGCGCTGGCGTCGCGGCTCCCACTGGCCGAAAGCGTTGCGCAGACTGAAGATCCGTTCCTTGGCACGAGCGCGCTCCTCGTCACGGCGCCCGCCACCGAAGACCGCGTCGAACTTGTTCTCGGCGATCGTGTCGAGCAGCGGCGTGGTCTGCAACGGATTGCGCATGCCGTCGGCGCGCTCTTCGAGCCTGCCGTCGTCGATCCAGTCCTGGACCTTCGCCACCACCAGCCGCAGCCCGTGCTGCTCGACGACGCGGTCGCGGAAGTCGATGACCTCGTCGAAGTTGTGCCCGGTGTCCACGTGCAGCAGCGGGAACGGCACCGGAGCGGGCCAGAACGCCTTGATCGCCAGGTGCAGCAGGAGTGTCGAGTCCTTGCCGCCGGAGAACAGGATCACCGGCCGGTCGAACTCGCCCGCCACCTCGCGGAAGATGTGGATGGCCTCGGATTCCAAGGCCGCCAGGTTGTCCTGTGCCGCGGCGGCGACTGGTTCGAGCGTGGTCATGTCGTCCCTTCTCACCCGTGGAGGCCGCATTCGGTCTTGCCCTGCCCGGCCCACCGGCCGCTGCGCGGGTCCTGGCCCGGAGCGACCTTGGCGGTGCACGGCGCGCAGCCGATCGACAGATAACCGATGGACACCAACGGGTTCTCGAGGATCCCGTGCTCGTCGATGTAGTCCCTGAACTCGTCGTCGGACCACGGCGCGATCGGGTTGATCTTCACCAGTCCGTTGCGGTCGTCCCAGGTGACGATGGGGGTGTTCGCGCGGGTCGGCGCGTCGACGCGGCGGACGCCGGTCACCCACGCCGAGTACTTCGCGAGCGTGTCACGCAGCGGCACGACCTTGCGCAGGTGGCAGCACTGGTTCGGATCGCGCTCGTGCAGCTTCGGGCCGTACTCGGCGTCCTGTTCGGCGACGCTCTGCGCGGCCTCGGCGTTGACGATCCGCACGCCCGGGTACACCGCCTGCACCGCGTCACGGGTGCCGATGGTCTCCGGGAAGTGGTAGCCGGTCTGCAGGAACAGCACGTCGACGTCGGGTTTGACCTGGGTGGCCAGATCGATGAGGACGGCGTCCTGCATGTTCGAGGCGACGATGAAGTCGTCGCCGAAGGTCTCCGCGGTCCAGCGCAGGGCTTCGGTCGCGGTCGCTTCCGCGAGCTCCTTCGAAGCCCGTTCGGCGAGCGTCTTGTAGTCGGCAGTGGCGGTCATCCTTGCGACACCTCCGGAAAGGACAGTCCGAGGAACTTCACGGTGAAGACCCGGCGGCAGCCCGAGCACAGCCACGAGCCGCCCTCCTCGGGCCGCAGGTCTTCATCGCCACAGAAAGGGCAGTAGTACGGGGTCGCGCGTTCGGTCATTGCAAGACGCTCTCGTCGGCCCGCAGGACCCACTGGGCGAACCGCTCGCCGGGTTCGCGGCCGGCGATGTACGCCCGCACGATCCGTTCGACGTACGCGGTCAGCTCCGACGCGGTCACCTTGTGCCCGCGCAGTTTCCGGCCGAAACCGGCGTCCAGGCCGAGCCCGCCGCCGAGGTGCACCTGGAAGCCCTCGACCTGCTTGCCGTCCTCGTCGGTGACGATCTGGCCCTTGAGCCCGATGTCGGCGGTCTGGACGCGGGCGCACGAGTTGGGGCAGCCGTTGAGGTGCACGGTCACCGGGTTCTCGATCTCGGCCTGGATGTCGGCGAGGCGTTTTTCCAGTTCGGTGACCAGTTCGATCGCGCGGGCCTTGGTCTCGACGATCGCGAGTTTGCAGAATTCCAGGCCGGTGCACGCCATGACCCCACGGCGCCAAGGCGACGGCTCGGTCTCCAAGCCGAGCTCGGCCAGCTCGCTCTTCAGCCCGTTCACCTCGGCCTCGGGGACGTCGAGGACCACGAGTTTCTGGTGCGGCGTCAGGCGGACACGGTTCGACCCGGCCCGCTCGGCGGCCTTCGCGACGGCCAGCAGGATGGCGCCGGACACGCGGCCCGCGACCGGCGCGGCGCCGACGTAGAACTTCCCGTCGATCTGCGGGTGCACGCCGACGTGGTCGATCTGGGCGGCGGGCACCTCGGGCGCCGGGCCGTCGGTCAGCTTGCGCTCGAGGTACTCGTCTTCCAGTACCTGGCGGAATTTCGCGGCGCCCCAGTCCTTCACCAGGAACTTGATCCGGGCGCGGGCGCGGAGCCGCCGGTAGCCGTAGTCGCGGAAGACGCTGATCACGCCTTCCCACACGTCGGGGACCTCGTCGAGCGAGACCCAGGCGCCCAGCCGCTGCCCGATCATCGGGTTGGTGGACAGGCCGCCGCCGACCCAGACGTCGAAGCCGGGGCCGTGTTCGGGGTGGTTCACGCCGACGAAGGCGACGTCGTTGATCTCGTGCGCGACGTCCTGCTGCCCGGAGACCGCGGTCTTGAACTTGCGCGGCAGGTTCGAGTAGCGCGGGTCACCGATGTAGCGGCGTTTGATCTCGTCGATCGCGGGGGTGCCGTCGATGATCTCGTCGGCGGCGATACCCGCGACGGGGGAGCCGAGGATCACGCGCGGGCTGTCGCCGCACGCCTCCAGCGTGGTCATCCCGGCCTTTTCGAGCTTCGCCCAGATCGTCGGGACGTCTTCGATCTGGATCCAGTGGTACTGGATGTTCTGCCGGTCGGTGATGTCGGCGGTGTCGCGCGCGTGGGTCTGCGAGATCTCGGCGAGCACGGCGAGCTGGTCGGTGGTCAGCGCTCCGCCGTCGAGCCGCACCCGCAGCATGAAGTAGCGGTCGTCGAGCTCTTCGGGTTCCAGCGTCGCGGTGCGGCCGCCGTCGATCCCCGGCTTGCGCTGGGTGTAGAGACCGAACCAGCGGAACCGGCCGCGGAGGTCACCCGGGTCGATCGAATCGAAGCCGCCGCGGGCGTAGATGTTCTCGATCCGCGCACGGACGTTGAGCGGGTTGTCGTCCTTTTTGGACCGCTCGTTGGGGTTCAGGGGTTCGCGATACCCCAAAGCCCATTGTCCCTCACCCCGTTTCTGTTTCACCCGGGGCGTACGGGCAGGGGTCTCGCGCGTGGGCGACGACATGGGAGTCCTCCGGCAGATCGTGGTGGTGGCGGGGAGTCAGCGGTTCGTCGCACAGAGCGCGCTCGCCACACGACGGAGATCCACGTGGCGGCGTGCCACGAGGGTGATTCCGGCGCGGGTCATTGATTCAGCGTGCCACGCGCCCACTATGTGGTCCAGGCCGGTCCGAATGCTGGGAACGTCGCCCGAATTCAGTTGTTTTGGCTGGTCAAGGGCCTGTCCGGAAGGTCAAGTCCGGGTTCGCGGCCGGGCATTGTGACGCAGAACGCGCGCTCCTCACGACGGGAGAACGCGGTCCACGATGATCCGGATGACCTCTTCGTCGGTGACGTCCGCGAGTACCTCCGGCAGGGTCAGCCGTTCGACGGTGAGCCCGGTCAGTGCGAGGTACATCAGCAGGACCTCGGGGCGCCCGCCCGGCATGCCCGCCGCGATATGCCAGTCGACGCTCATGTCGATGCCCTCGCGGATGGTCTTGGTCAGCTCGGCCGAAAGATCCGGGCGACGGGTGGCTTCGAGCCGGAGTTCGAGGAGGGCGAGGTAGGGCTCGCGGTGGGCGGTCAGCCGCCCCATGAGCTCGCCGAGCAGGACGCCGACCCGGTCGTGGGAGGGCGACTCCGCCTGCGGGTTCGCCATCACGTCCGCCGGGGCCGACAGCCGCTCGTGCACGCGGACGCCGACCTCGCCGAGCAGCTGGTCCCGGTTGCGGAAGTAGTTGGACGTGGTCCCCGGCGGGACGTCCGCTTCGACGTCCACGGCGCGGTAGGTGAGGCCGCGTGCGCCTTCGCGGGCGAGGACGGTGATCGCGGCGTCGGTGAGCGCGGTCCGGCGCTCTGGATTCTGTCGCATCGGAACATTCTCCTTGCCTCAGTCAAACCACTATGCCTATAGTACTACGCATCAAGTGGTTTAGAACTGGGAGGAAACACCAGATGCAACTCAGCGGTTTCGGTGCCTGTGTGCTCGTCGACGACATCGCCGAGACCACCGCCTGGTGGAAGCGGCACATGCAGTTGACGGTGACGATCGAGCTCGACTGGTTCTCCAGCCTCAACGTCGGCGTCCCCGGCTACGAGATGAGCTTCGCCAAGCGTGGTCACAAGGCCACGCCGGAGCCGTGGCGGGCGCAGGAAGCGGCCGGCTCCATGGTCGGCTTCATGGTCGACGACGCGGCGGCCGAATACGAGCGGCTGCGCCAGGAGGGGGTCAAGATCGTCACCGAACTCGTGGACGAGGAGTTCGGCCAGCGGCACTTCTACATCGAGGACCTGAACGGCTTCCTGATCGACATCATCGAGGTGATCCCGCCGTCGCCGGAATGGCTGGCCGCGAACGGGTTGGCCTAGTACCGCTACGGCACGTCTCGTGAAGGCCTCTTTCCCCGGGGAAGGAGGCCTTCACGGCGTGGGGGACACTGGGGTGTGCCCGCGTTGCTGCCCGAAACCACCACGCCCGTCGAGTCCGCGCTCCCCGAGAGCGCGCTGGAAGGGCTCGGCACGCGACCGTTCGGTGTCTACGTGCACGTCCCCTTCTGCGCGACTCGCTGCGGCTACTGCGACTTCAACACCTACACCGCCGGAGAACTGGACAGCGGTTCGTCGCCGCAGTCCTGGCTCGAAGGCCTCAAGCGCGAGTTCGACCTCGCCGCGCGCGTACTGGGAAAGCCGCCCGCGGTCGACACCGTCTTCGTCGGCGGCGGCACCCCGTCCCTGCTCGGTGCCGACGGGCTCCGAAGCGTTCTCGACGCTGTCCGTGACACCTTCGGGCTCGCGCCGGACGCCGAGGTGACGACGGAGTCCAACCCCGAGTCCACCTCGCCCGAGTTCTTCGCGGGCATCCGTGACGCCGGGTACAACCGGATCTCGCTCGGGATGCAGTCGGCCGCACAGCACGTGCTGAAGATCCTCGACCGCGTGCACACCCCGGGCCGCCCGGTCGCGGCCGCCGAGGAGGCCCGCGCCGCCGGGTTCGAGCACGTCAACCTCGACGTCATCTACGGCACGCCGGGGGAGCGGACCGAAGATCTCCAGGCTTCGCTGGACGCGGTGCTGGCCGCCGGGGTCGACCACGTCTCGGCGTACGCGCTGATCGTCGAAGAGGGCACCGCGCTCGCCCGCCGTATCCGCCGCGGCGAACTGCCCGCGCCGGACGACGACGTGCTGGCCGCCGACTACGAGATGATCGACCGCGTCCTCGCCTCGGCGGGGTTGCGCTGGTACGAGGTGTCCAACTGGGCGACCTCGGAGGACGCCCGCTGCCGGCACAACATCGGCTACTGGCGCGGCGGCGACTGGTGGGGCGCCGGGCCCGGCGCGCACAGCCACGTCGGCGGCGTCCGCTGGTGGAACGTCAAACACCCGGCCCGCTACGCCGCGTCCCTCGCGGCCGGGGAATCGCCCGCCGCGGGCCGCGAACTGCTGACCGACGAGGATCGGCATCTGGAACGCGTGATGCTGGAACTCCGGCTGTCCGAAGGGCTGCCGCTCGACGCCCTCGACGACGACGGCCGGGCCGAAGCCCGCGCCGCCGCCGCCGAAGGGTTGCTGGATCAGTCCGCTTTGGACGGTCAGGGACGCGCGGTGCTGACCGACCGCGGGCGGTTGCTGGCCGACGGTCTGGTGCGCAGGCTCACCTGAGCCCCAGTGCCCGGTCCACCCACCGGCCCACCGGCAGCGCCACCACGATCGCCGCCAGCACCAGGTGCACCAGCATGAACATCACCGCGACCGGAACGCTCGGCGGGCCGCCGAGGAACACGATCATATGCGACGCCCACTTCAGCTCGGTCGGTTTCGTCCCGGCCGCCCAGACGTCGTTGAGCGCCCAGAACGTCAGGTCGTTCGCGCCCGAGATCACCACGAGGATCGCCGCGATCCCGGTCTTGAGCACGTTCGCCGTCCGGCCGCCGCCCAGCCGGTACGCCATCAGCCCGAACAGGACGATGAACGTCACGATGAACAGTTCGAACTGGTACACCGGCTGGAAGGCGTTCTCGTCGGTGGCGGCGTTCCTGGCGAACGCCTGGATCCGCATGATCAGCTCGGTGTCCAAATAGGACATGTAGAGGAACACTGCGAGCACGATCAGCGCCGGACCCCCTTTGGTCCGCGGGAAGAGCGCCACGGTGGCGACCGCGAACACGAACGGGCACAGTTTGAAGGCCCAGTCGACGACGTTGTCCAGCGTCTGGTCCGGCGGCAGGATCACCATGATCAGCAGCGTGGTCACCACGGCCGGGACGGCGGGTACCAGCCACAGCCATTTCCGCCGCCGGTAGAGCGCGGGAATCCAGCCGTCGGTGTCGGGAAGCGTCGCGGTCACAGGTCGTCCTTCTCTGCCCAGAACGGCCCGAGGGCGAGCGCGTCGACGTCGGTCTTCAGGTAGCAGGCCACCGCGTCGGCCGGGCTGGCGACGATCGGTTCGTTGTTGTCGTTGAACGAGGTGTTGACCACCATCGGCACCCCGGTGAGCTTCTCGAACTCGCTGATCATCCGGTAGTACAGCGGGTTGTCCGACTCGGTCACCGTCTGCACGCGGGCCGTCCCGTCGACGTGGGTGATGGCCGGGACCTCGTCGCGTTTGTCCGGCAGGACATCGAACACCAGCAGCATGACCGGCGACGGGTAGTCGCTGACGAACCAGTCGCCCGCGCGTTCCGCCAGGCACGACGGCGCGAACGGCCGGAACGCCTCGCGGTGCTTGACCTTCTCGTTCATCCGCGTCTTGGAATCGGGATCGCGCGGGTCGGCGACCAGCGAGCGGTTGCCGAGCGCGCGCGGCCCGCATTCCATCCGGCCCTGCACCCAGCCGATGATCTTGCCCTCGGAGATCTTCTTCGCCGTGTGCGCGGCGATGTCGTCGACCTTGGTGTAGCGGACCCCGGCGTCCTGCAGCGCCAGTTCCATCTCCGCCTCGGTGTAGTCCGGGCCGGTGTAGGTGTAGCCGTCACGAGGACGCGGCTTGCCGTATTTGCCGACCGACACCTCCAGCGCCGAACCGAGCGCGCAGCCGTCGTCGGCGGCCGCGGGCTGGGCGAAGAAGTCCTCGAACGGCGTTTCCAGCAGGATCCGCCCGTTCATCACGCTGTTCAGCGCGACACCGCCCGCGACGCACAGCCGGCGCGATCCGGTTTCCCGCTGCAGCCAGCGCGCGATGTGCAGCCCGGCCTCCTCCAAGGTGACCTGCAACGCGTAGGCGACGTCGCAGTAGTGCTGCGGCACCGGGTTCTCCGCGGTGACCCTGGTCTTGGGCCGCGCCGGGCCGAACAGGTCGGTGAACTTCTTCGACATCACGTGCTTGCCGGTGCGGTGGTGGCCGAAGAAGCTCAGGTCGAGCTCGTATCCGCCGTCGTCGTCGAGGTGGATCAGCTGTTTGAACGCGTCGACGTAGGTGTCGTCGCCGAGCGGAGCCAGCCCCATGATCTTGCCTTCGTCACGGGTGGGGTAGAAGCCGAGATAGCCGGTGACACCGGCGTACATCGCGCCGAGCGAGTGCGGGAACTTGATCCGCCGGATGTCGATGATCCGGTTTCCCTTGCCGTGTCCCAGATAGGTCGCGGTGCCGTCGCTGCCGATCCCGTCGAAGGTGAGCACCGCCGACTCTTCCCACGGCGAGATGAAGTACCCGCTGGCGGCGTGCGCCTTGTGGTGGTCGACCAGATGCGTCTTGAACTTCGTCGGGCCGGTCCAGCCCACGGCCTCCTTCACATCGCGTTCGAGGGTGAAGGACCGCTTGATGTGCGCGAGCACCGCGCCGCCGACGTGGTAGTCGTCGACGCCTTTGCCGCCACCGGTCTTGAACGTCTCCACCATTCCCGCCGAGGAGCCGCCCTCGTCGCCGTTCTGGTTGCGGAACACCTCCAGTGTCGCCGGGAAGTACTTCGCGAACACCTTCGCCGCGTGGATGCCTTCGCGCCAGCGCTGCCAGTAGTAGGCGACGTGGTCGACGTCGGCGAGGGTGATCCCGCCGCGCTCCAGGCAGAACTTGATCGCCTCCGCGGGGAAGTCCCCGTCGTGCTTCTTCCGGGTGAAGCGTTCTTCTTCGGCGAACGCGATGATCTCGCCGTCGCGCACGAGCGCGGCCGCCGAGTCGTGGACCCTGCTGATTCCCAGTACGTACATTTCCTTCTCCAGTGCGACGTTCAGAGTTCGGGGTGGTGGCGGCGCAGCAACCGCCGGAGGACGGTCGACCGCGCGCCGATCGCGAAGACGAGGGCGGCGAACCCGCCGACCGGTCCCATCGCCGGGACGAGCGCGGCGGCGGCCAGCGGGGTGGCGACCAGACCGGCGATCGACGCCGACGCGGTGAGCGTGAGGACCTTGCTGTTGGTGTTCTCGATCAGGAAGCCCGCGTAGAGCCGGACGGCGAACAGCACCGTTTCGACCAGGACGAAGACACCGAGGACCACGTACGCGCCGACGGTGTCTTCAGCGGTCAGCACCGCGCGGGCCGCCGGGATCACGAGGGCGATGCCCACCAGGACGAGGAACGCGAGCGAGCCCCGTTCGACCAGCTTCAGCAGTTCGACCGCGCGGGCCCGGCCCGCCGCCGCCCCGCTTCCGCGCAGCCGCGCCGAAATCGACGGCTGGTGCACCCGGAGCTGATAGAACAGCAGCGAGCAGAACGCGCTGCTGGCCAGCAAGGCGACGTAGAACGGTCCACTGTCGACGGTTCGCCCCGCCAGCGCCAGCACCCCGAACACCGTCGACGTCGCGAGGACGTCGAGCACCTCGGTCATCCCGAGCAGCACGGTGGTCCGGCCGAAGGCGGGCAGGAGCCGGTGTCCCTCGATCCTCCGTACCCGCAGCCACTTCCTCGGCAGCAGTGCCGCGGAGAAGCCGAGGATGAGCAGGATCCCGGCCAGCAGCAGGCCGAGGTGCGTCAACGGCGACCAGCGGACGAACCAGGTGCCCACCGTCACCGCGCCGACCACCAGCGCGCCCGCGGTGAACGCCAGGGCGTCCAAAGTGGACCGGCCGGTGAAGCGGTGCAGGCCGGAGACCGTCATCAGCAGGCCACCGGAGATCGACCAGCCCGCGGCCGTCAGGTACAGCGCGGCGTCCGAGTCCGGCGCGACGATCAGCGCGACCGCCATCGCCGCCAGGACCGCCAGTACCGGGACGACGGCGACGCGGACGGCCAGCGCCGCGACCGCGTCCCGCGTCATCCGCAGCCGGGGCAGGCATTTCAACGCCGACTTCTCCGCCGCCGACGGCACGAAGTTGAGCCAGGTCATCAGCCCCAGCGCGGTGGCGAACCGGCCGTAGTCGTGCGCACCCCACGCGGTGACCAGCACCAGGCCCATCGCCTGGATCGCCAGCCGGAAGACGCCGCGCCCGGCGAGCAGCCGGAGCACCATCGACGGCTTCGGCGCCGTGATCGACGCGGCACCGGTGAGCGAGGTTCCGGTCAAGGGAGCGGTACCGCCATCCCCTGCTCGTCGAGCAGGAACTTCAGCGTGCCACGCAACTCGTCCTCCGCCGCGAGCACCTCGGGCACGGTCGGCGCCGAAAGCACGGCGTACCCCATCTTGTAGCCGGCCTGCTCGTACGGTTTGACGTAGGAGTCCTGCTCCGCGAACAGTTCCAGGTTGTGGACCGCGGGCATGGCGCGGACCTCGTCGACGCCTTCGATGCGCACGATCCGGCCGCCGCGGTCGGAGGCGAGGATGTGGATGAGCGTCGGTCGCGGGTCGCGCGGCGAGAGCACGACCTCACCACCGGTCGCGGCGGCGATCCCGGCGGCGATCAGATCGACGCCGGTGCTGTGCTCGATCGCCTCGGCCAGGCCGTTCCCGCCCATCCGGGCGCCCATCTCGATCAGGTAGAACTTCCCGTCCCGGCCCAAAACCGCGTCGAGCGTGAGCGGTCCGGTGCGGTAGCCGAGTTCCCCGCACAGCGCGGTCAGCATCACCGGCAGCGCGCGGTCGACCACCGGCGGCAGCCCGGCGGGCAGCAGGTGGGACGCCGTCACGAAGAACGGCGGCGGGGTCAGCGTGCGGCGGGTGACCGCGTGGAACACGATCCGGCCGTCGACCACGAGCGCTTCGATCGTGTAGTGCGAGCCGTCGAGATGTTCCTCGACGACCAGCTTTCCGGACGGTGAGAACGCGAGCGAGTCGGAGAAAGCCGTGGTCAGACCGCCGGGGCTCGCACACGAGACGACACCGCGGCTGCCGGACGAGTCGACCGGTTTCACCAGCGTGGGGAACCGCAGCTGCTGTGCGGCGAGCGCGAGATCCGGCCCCGGCTTCCCGCCGACACTGCGGTAGGTCGGCAGGCGTAGCCGGTCGCAGAGTTCGCGGAAGACGGACTTGTCGACCGAAGCGGCGACGGCGGCCTCGGGCAACGGGTCCGGCAGGCCCCAGTGGCGGGTGAGCCAAGCGAGCGCGGGCAACCCGACGTCGCTGGCGGGACAGAGCACCCCGGCGATGTCGTCCCGTCCTTCGAGTGCCGCCGCGATCTGCTCCGGCGCGCGGACGCTGACCTGGACGAACTCGTCGGCCAGCGCCACGGCGGGCGCGCTCGCGCGGACGTCCACGCAGATGGTGCGGAAACCCAGATCCCGCGCCCGGTGGTACGTGCTGACCGAACCGTCGGCACCGCCCAGGATCACCAGGCTCCGCGCGGCCGCCGTGTCTTCGGTTTTCTTCACTCCCGCTTGCCTTTCCCCAGGATGGATCTCGGCCATGGCCGAGGCGTAGAGCCGGTCGTCCTCGTCGACCGGGAAGTTGGCTTCCCTGATGTAGAACTGCCGTGGCCGCGGCTGTCCCGCGCCGACCACGACCAGGTAGCGGACGGTCAACGCGAGCACCGTGAGCAACACGGAGAACAGGACGAACGTCAGCGCCGACGCGGCGGTCAAGCCGAGGAGCCCGGTGGCGGCCGCGATCCCGGCGAGTACCGAGACACCGGCGGTCAGCATCGCCGTGCCCGAAGCCACCGTCGTCAGCCGCCGGGTGAAGCCGACGAACAACTCGATGGCGTGCGAGGAAAGGAAACCGAAGCCGACCTTGGACTCGCCGCGTTCACGGGCCCGGTGTGCCACCTGGACGGTGGTGTAGCGGCTGGTCAGCCTCGGCACGGTGGCGAGGAAGTACGGGGTGCCCAGCCGGAGATCGACGATCTTGCGCGCGAGCTCCGTGCGCACCAGGCGGAACGCCGTCGCGCCGGGAGGGATTTCGATGCGCAGCACGCGACGGCCGAGGAAATGGAAGGCGGCGGTGCCCCAGCGCCTTAGTAAGGGGTCTTGCCTATTGGTGCGGACACCGAAAACGGCGTCGTTGCCCGCCTCGGCCGCGGTGATCAATTTCCCCGCTTCGGAAGCCGGAAACTGCTGGTCGGCGTCGATGTGCAGGAGCCAGGGTTTCCCCGCGTAGCGATAGCCGGCGGAAAAGGCCGCTTCGAAACCGAAGTTCCGGGTGAAGGACACGTACCGCACCCGGGGGTCGGTGTGCGCGAGCGCGCGGATGACGTCCAGCGTCCCGTCGGTACTCCCATCGTCCACATAGAGCAGTTCGAGGGGGAGATTTCCCAACTCGGCGACGATCTCCTGATAGGAGGGCTCGACGTTGTCGACTTCGTTGAAGCACGGGACGACTACGGTGAGTCCACTCTGCACAGGTCCGGGTATCGACCAGCTCATCTGTCGAATCCCTGCGGTGAGTGCGCTATCGTGTTCGCAGCGTCACTCGTCGTGATTTCACGGTTCATGAGTCCCCTTGGCCCCAGGCGGCAGGCAGGTCGTGCCTGCTCGAAAGTTCCCGTGTTATAGGCAGACTCGCTTTGTTCCCGCCAGCACATACCGAAAGTTCGTCCTTTCAGCTCAGTCGAAAAGGTGGGAAGTCGGCCGGAAACCGGATGAACCAGGCGCGGGGTATTCCCAAACCGGCGTCGATGACGCAAGCTTGCGCGCCATGTGGACAGTGGGGGTGAGTGCTGCCTGGCGGGCCGCCTATCGGCGGTCGGTGCGGTCGGCCTTCGCGACGGTGCCGTTCTACCGCGAGCGCTGGGCACTCGATGGCAGGACGGATCCCGTGCTGGTGCCCGGTCGCACCGGGACGAACGCCGGCGCGGCGCCGCTGGCCGAGGCCGTGCACAAGATCGTCGACCTGGTACCGCTCGCCGGTGGCACGCAACGGATCGAGCCGAGCCGCGGGCTGGGTCCCGTGCTGCGCAAGGCACGTGCGGTGACCGGGGACGCACTGGTGGTCGTGCTCGGCGGGGACGAGGTGCGTGCGCCGGTGGACCTGCCGCGTGGAGTTCGTTGCTGCGTGGTGGATCCCGACGTGCCGGCGCCGAGTGCGCTGGCGGAACTGTCGGCCGAGCTCCGCCGCGGTCGTCGCGTGCTCGCGATCGGTGACGACAAGCAGCTCGCCGTCTTCGCGGCGGCGTTGCCCGACGACCGTGCGTACCGGGTCGAATCCGTACCGCGACGAGAGCTGGACACAATGGACTCCGGCCCGTACGGGGTGCTCCACGATCCGGCGCTGGGCTACCTGGGCGCGATCGAGGAATGCGGCCGGTGGCACCTCGACTGGCCTCGCGTCTACGCGCGCCCGACGACGGGCGGTCTCGCGTTCACGCTGCTGCGCCAGGATTCCCCGCGGTTCGTGGACGTGCTCCCGGCGGGCGGCGTCCGTGGTGAGATCGCGCCGTGCCCGCGACACGGGACACCGGTCGTGCTCACGTGACGGCGACGACGAAGGTGGCGGCACGGAGCACCGCGTTCGAGGTCGAGGTGCTCGATCCGAGAAGCGCGGCCGAACCCGAGGGCTGGAGTGCTTTCCTGCGGCGGGCGAGGCTGTGGCCGGTGTGGGAGTACGAGGTCCTGCGCCGGGAAGCCTGGATGGCGAAGAACCCGGCGGTGCTCGCGGTGCTCCGCCGGAACGGGACGATCGTCGGCGCGTTCACCGTGATGGTGTGCCGGAGCTGGCGGGCGGGTGACTTCGCGCCGCTGTCCGTCCTGGGTGGACGGTTCCGCCCGCGCTGGGCGGAGGCCTACCTCTGGCAGCTCAGCGGGTATCCCGCCGGGGTGCTCGACGAGCGGCTGGACGAGGCCGAGCGGCGTGAACTGGTCCGCCGGTTCGAGCGAGCACTGTGCGCCCACCTCGGCCCGGGACTGCTGGGCCTGATCTACCGCGCGATGAACCCGGAACTCCTCCCGGCGCTGGACGGCCGCGGCCGGATGTCTCGCGAGATCGACCCGGCCGCTGTGCTGGCCAACGAGTACTCCACTGTGGACGAATGGGAACGGGCGCTCGACGACGGGGCCCGGAAGACGCTGCACGAACTGCGTGAAGACGGGGACCTGTGCACCGAGGCGGCGCCGTCCCGCCGGGACCTGGACTGCCACGAACTCGCCGTCATGCTCAACGCCCACCGGTCCAGGCAGGACGACCGCGCCTGGGCCGGGGGACAGCGGTCGCGGTTCGGTGGGCTGCACATGGACACGCGCAGCCCGATCGCCCCGTCCTATCTGGACGCGCTCGTCCGCCGTCCGGACGTCATCACTCGTACCTACCGCGACGGATCCGGGCGGCTGCTGGGATTCGGCACGGTGTTCGACGCCGAAGACGGCTGCGCGCTGCACCAGTGGGCCGCGCTGCCGAGCGCGGGCGGCGGACGGAAAGGGCTCTATGTCGACTTCTACGCCAGGGCTGTGGAGCACATGATCACGTATCGGCGCCCCGAGCTGACCGCCGGCCGGGCGATGCTCGAGAACAAGACCCCGCTCGGCTTCGGCACCAGGTCCCTGGTGTCGGTCGCCGTGCCGAGACCGGTGCTGGGCCGATGACCTGGGACGTGCGGGTGCTCGACCCGCGGACCGATCCGGAACCCGAGGGCTGGGCGGGATTCCTCGCCGCGCAGCAGGCCCCGGTTCCGTGGGACTACGGGTTGCTGCGGGTGGAGTCGCGCTTTTCCCGCAGCCCCACCGTGCTCACGGTGATCAGTGACGGAGGCGAGATCGTCGCCGCGGTACTGGCGATGCTGTGCGCCCCGGTCTCGCCGGACCGCCCCGGCGCCGTGCGCGGCTTGGCGAGGCTCGGGCCGCGCTGGGTCGAGGTGCAGCACGCGTGGCTTTCCGGATACCCGCCGTGGCTGTTCGTGGACGGTGCCGACGCCGCCGACCGGCGCGAGATCATGCGCCGGTTCGAGCGCGCCGTCGGCCGCTACACCGGGCCCGGTTGTCTCGGCGTCCTTTACCGGACCGTCGAGCCGGAAACGCTCGACATGCTGACCGGACGGGGCAGGCCCGTGCGCGACACGATGCCGACGTCGGTCCTGGAGAACAGGTTCGTCGACGTCGACGGGTGGCTGGCGTCCCTGCGCCGCAGCAGGCGGCTGAGCCTGCGCAGCCAGTCGAAGAAGATCGCCGCCGACCCGGACGTGATCATTCGCACCGAGGCCGCCCGCACCGACCTCGACGCCCTCGAACTGGCCACCCTGTTGCGGGAGCACCGTGCGCGGATGGGGCCGGTGAAGTTCGACCGGCGCGGTCCGGTCACCGCCGAATACCTCGGCGAACTCGTGCGCAGACCCGACGTGATCACCTCGACCTACCACGACGGCGAGGGCAGGCTGCTCGCGTTCACCAACGTGCTCGATCACCCGGTCGCGCCGCTGCACCAGCATTGGGCCGCGCTGGCCCCGGAAGAGGGACGGCCGAAGCACCTCTACTTCGAGGCCGTCGTCCGGAATGTGCGCTACATGGTCGAAGGCAACCGGAAGTCCCTGTCGATGGGGCGGGGGCTGACCGATCTCAAGGCGACCCTCGGTTTCCAGCCGGTCCCGCTGCTCGGGGTCATCGTGCCGAGACCGGTGACGCGATGGTGATCGAAGTGCTGGACCCCCGGCGTGATCCGGAGCCCGCCTACTGGAAACCGTTGCGGGCCAAGGCCGGTCTGCGCGCGGACTGGAGCTGGGAGGTGCTCACCACCCAGGCGTGGGCGGCGCGCACCGAGCAGCCGGTCACGGTCCTGCTCGAAGACGGGGAACCACGTGGCGTGGTCAGCTCCGCTTGGGTCACCGGACTCACCCGGCGGCACCGGTTCGCCCGCCCGAGGGGACGCGGACGAATCGGCGGGCTCGACGTCCGTTCCCCCGGCTCAGGGGCGATGCCGGGCTGGTGGTTCGACGGCGCGGACGACGACGGCGGCGTCGGCCTGCTGCTGGACTCGTTCGTCCCGGCCATGCGCGCGGAACTCGGCCTCGGCCTGCGTGCACTGCTGGTACGCCAGGTCGGTGAGTCCGGTGTGGACAGTGTCCGCGGCAGGCTGAAGATGGTGCGCCGGACCGAGGACGTGGCGGTCCTCGACGTCTCGCCGTTCTCGAGCCGGGACGACTGGATGTACTCGCTGGCCAGGAAACGCAAACAGAACCTGCGCAAGATCTTCCGGACCTTCGATGCCGACCCGTCGATCGGGGTGCGCGTGCGGCCGGGTGCCGAGGCCGATCCGGTCGAGATCGCTGAACTCTTGCGGCACAACGAATCCAAACACCACGATGTGCCGATCGTGCCGCTCCCGGCGTTCGTGGGGTACGTGGGCGCCCTCCTGCGGCAGCCGGACGTGCACGTCATCGAGTACCGCGAGACGGCCACGGGCCGGGCGATCGCCGTCGCGACCCTTCTCGACCACCCGACGCTGCCGATCGCCCGGCACTGGGCGGCACTGCCGCTGGAACTCGGCGGGCGGCCCGACCTGTACTTCCACTTCTACGGTGAAACGGTGCGGTGGGCGGTGGAAACCGGGCGGCCGCGGGTGGTGTTCGGGAAGAAGATGTCGGAGATGAAAGCTTCGCTGGGGGCGCATCTGGTGCCGCAGTACGCGGCCGCGGTGGCGCTGCTCTGAGCTTGTCCGGCCGCTGCGTCGGATCACGGGGCGGTGGAGGCCAAGCCGCGCAAGAAGAGATCGATGGCGAACTCGAAGCGTTCCTGCGCGGTCTCCGCGGTGAAGTACTCACCCGAAGCCAGCAGGTTCGGAAAGGCGCCGGGCGGGAACGACGCCATGTACTCGACCATTCGCTTGCCGCGTTCCTCCTGGTCGGCCAGGTCGATGTCGCCGTGTTGCCAGCCGGCGCCTTCGTACGCGAAAGCCTTGGCGTAGAGCCATAACGCGTCGGCGGCGAACAGGGCCCGCTTGAGGTCGAGGCCGCCCGCGCGCAGCACCGAGAGCATCGCTTCGGCCTGCTGCAGGGCGTTCGCGCCGACCGGGACGGGGATGGCCCACGCGATCTTGGCGATCCCGGGGACCGACGTCAGCGCGCGCACGTTGTCGCGCAGCAGCTCTTTCGCCTGTTCGACCCATCGCCGCGGATCGGGCTCCGGGAACGGGCCGAAGGCGAGGACGTGGTCGACCATCAGCTCGTGGAGCTCTTCCTTGTTCGCGACATGGGCGTAGAGCGACGCCGGGCCGGTCTCCAGCGCCTGGGCCACCCGCCGCATGCTCACCGCCTCCAACCCCTCGGCGGCGAGGAGGTCCAGTGCCGTCTTCACCACGAGCTCCTGGGACAGCACGGGTTTCTCGGCGCGACGCCGGGGCCTGCTCACTTCGTTCGCCTCCTGATCCGGGGTTCGCCGGGAACTCTACTTGACGCGAACGCCGTTCGCCTGTAGAACGGTGTTCGTCAAACGAACACCGTTCGTCTAACTGGAGGAAACCATGACCGAACGACAGGCCGAAGTCCTGGCCGTGCTGGGCAAGCTCGCCGATGCGTGGGGCGACGGCGACGCGGCCGCGTACGCGTCGCTCTTCACCGAAGACGCCGATTACGTGACCTTCTTCGGGATGAACATGCCCGGCCGCGCGATGATCGAAAGCGCGCACCGGTCCCTGTTCGAGGGGCCGCTCAAGGGATCGAAGCTGGTGGCGGGCGGTGGCGAGCCCAAGGTCCGGTTCCTCCGGCCGGACGTCGCGATCGTCGTGTCCGCCGGCGGGTCGTCGCTGTCGGACGGCAAACCGGAGCCGGGCCGCGAGTCGACGCTGACCTACGTCCTCGTGGAGGAGCCAGATGGCTGGCGCGTCGCGTCGTTCCAGAACACCCGGGTGAGCGATCCGGCCGCGAGGGCTTCGTGAAGCTCCTGGTCGAGGTGTCCGGGGTGGCCCCAGCGCCGGTCGCCGAGGTCTTCACCCGGCTCGCGGACACACTGCGGGCGCGGCCGTACAACCCCGGCTCCGAGATCGATACCGAGCGTCATTTCCTCGCCCAGCAGGGTGGCTGGTGGTATCGCGGTGAGTACGACGTCGCCACCTGGAGCCGCTGGGCGGTTCCGTTGGCGAACCGGTTCTTCGTCGGATTCGCGGAACGGGTCCGAGACGGCTTTGATCGGATGCTGGGAGACCTCGCCCCGCCCGGCGGCGAGAGGCGTACGCTCGGTTAGGTTCACCTAACCCAGGAAAGGAAGTGTGCATGGCCGAGGCGCGGAGAGCGGTGTCGGCGACCCGGCTGCGGGTGCTGCGCACCGAGCGGATCACCCCGCACATGGTCCGGATCGTCGCCGGGGGCGAAGGGATCGCCTCCTTCCAGCCCAACGAATTCACCGACGCCTACGTCAAGGTGCACTTCCGGGTGCCCGGCGTCACCTATCCCGAACCGTTCGACCTGGCCCGCGTCCGCGAAGAGCTGCCACGCGAGCAGTGGCCGCGGATGCGCTCGTACACCGTCCGGGCCTTCGACCCGAACCTCGGCGAGCTGGTGCTCGACTTCGTCCACCACGGTGACGAGGGCGTCGCCGGGCCGTGGGCCGCCGCCGCGAAACCGGGCGACGAACTGCTTATTTCCGGACCCGGTGGGGCGTACGCGCCGGGTGAGGAGGCCGATTGGCATCTGCTCGCCGGGGACGAGAGTGCCTTGCCCGCGATCGCCGCTTCGCTCGAGGCGATGCCGGCGGGTGTGCCCGTGCACGCGTTCATCCTCGTGGAGGACGCCGCTGAAGAGCAGTCGTTGACCACCAAGGGCGACGCGCGGATCACCTGGCTGCACCGGAGCCGGGGCGACGACCTCGCGGCCGCCGTCCGCGCGCTCGACTGGCGTGAAGGTGTCGTGCAGGCGTTCGTCCACGGCGAGGCGGGATTCGTCCGGGACCTGCGGCGTCATCTGCTGGACGACCGGGGCATGCGGCGTGACCTGCTGTCGATCTCCGGATACTGGCGGATCGGGAAGACCGACGAGGCGTGGCGACTGGAGAAACAGGCCGAGCGGAACGCGTAGCCTCGGTCGCATGATCGAGCTGAAGGTGGACGTCGACCCGGCCGAGGTGGGTTTCGACGCGGAGCGGCTGCGCCGGATCGACAAGCACTTCGACGGGTATCTGGAGCGAAAGCGGCTCCCCGGGTATCTGGCCGTGGTGACCAGGAACGGGAAGGTCGCGCATCTCGCGTCGAACGGGCAGCGTGACATCGAGGCCGGGCTGCCGGTCGAGACCGACACGATCTGGCGCGTCTACTCGATGACCAAGCCGGTCACCTCGGTCGCCGCGATGATGCTCGTCGAAGCGGGGCTCATCGACCTCAAGGACCCGATCTCCCGCTGGCTGCCGGAGTTCTCGGAACCGCGGGTCTTCGCCGGGGGCTCGTCGGTGAAACCGGCGACCGTGCCCGCGGCCGAACCGATCCGCCTCTGGCATCTGCTCACCCACACCGCGGGCCTGACCTACGGATTCCACCGCACGCATCCGGTCGACGCGCTCTACCGTGAGGCGGGGTTCGACCTCGGCACCGCGCCCGGGCTCGATCTGGCGGGTGTCTCCGAGGCGATCGCGCGGCTGCCGTTGCTGTTCCAGCCGGGTTCGGAATGGAACTACTCGGTCGCGACGGACATCCTCGGCAGGCTCATCGAGGTCGTCTCCGGTCAGCCGCTCGACGTCTTCTTCGCCGAGCGGATCTTCACCCCGCTCGGCATGCACGAGACGGGGTTCCAGGCCGCAGCCGGCGATCTCGATCGGCTGGCGGCGCTCTACGTGCCGCATCCGGTCACCAAGGAGCCGTTCCGTCACGACGAGCTGGGCAACGTCGGCCGCGTCGCGCCCTCGTGCTTCTCGGGCGGCGGAGGGCTGGTCTCCACGGCGGGTGACTTCCACCGGTTCGCCCAGATGCTGGTGCGCGGCGGCGAACTCGACGGCGTCCGGCTGCTCGGCCCGCGCACGGTGCGGCTCATGGCGACCAACCACCTGCCCGGCGGTGTGGACCTGGAGACCTGCGGACGGACCGGGTTCTCCGAAGCACCGTACGACGGTTTCGGCTTCGGGCTGGGCTTTTCGGTGCTCGACGACCCGGTGAAGGCCAAAACCCTCGCCAGCGCCGGGGAATTCGCCTGGGGCGGCGCGGCGAGCACCGCGTTCTGGGTCGATCCGGACGAGGACATCACGGTTCTGTTCTTCACCCAGTTGCTGCCGTCGTCGACCTACCCGATCCGCGTCGAATTGAGGAACCTGGTGTATCAGGCCTTGGTCGACTGAGGGAAAGCCCATCGCCCGGTCTTACCTCGCGTCGAACGGCGCGTGATCCGGGGCGCACACGGTGCCGCGCGCCGGAAGGCGTCCGTGGGACAGATAGGCGTCGACGGCCGCGTCGACACAGGCACTGCGGTTCAGCGCGCCGTGCCCCCAGGCGTCCAGCGTGAGGAGCCGCGCGTTGCCGAGGATGCGTTCGGCCCGCTTCGCCCCGGCGTACGGCGTTTCCGGGTCACCCTTTCCGTTGGCCAGCAACAGGATCGGCGTGGTCGGCCGGTTCCACGGTCCCGTGTACCGCGCCGGATCGGAGGCGGGCCAGAAGGCGCACGGCAGGGAGAGGTACGTGTCGTACGAACCGAAACCGCGGCTTTCCCGGTCGGCCGCGCGGGCCGCGCGAGGCCACGCGGCCGGATCGCGCGGGTTCGCGGTGTCCGCGCAGATCGTCCCGCCGCCACCCATCGCGGAATCGAACGGTGTCGGGATGGCCTTCGCCGCAACGGGTTTCGTCGCGGACTGAAGGAATTCCGCCAGCGCGGGGGAGCGGGCTTCGTCGGTCAGCGCGTTGTGGGTACGCCGGATGACCTCCTGATAGGTGATCGGCCCCGGGGTGGCTTCGAGCCGGTCGAGGAGGGCGTCGTATTTGGCCCGCAGATCCTTCCCCGGCTCGCGGAACGCGCACCGCGTGTCGGCCGCGCACGCGTCGAGGAACGCCTGCAGCGCGCGGTCCGCGTCCCGGAAGCCGCCGAGCCTGGTGCTGAACGGGACGTTCGCGTCCTCCGGGCGGTGTCCGGTGGACCAGGCGATCGGATCGTTGACGGCGTCCAGTGCCAGCGCGCCGACCCGATGCGGGAACAGGTTGGCGTACACCTCGCCGACGTAGGTGCCGTAGGAAAGCCCGTAGTAGCGCAGGCGGGGCTCGCCGACGGCTTGGCGCATCCTGTCGAGGTCCCTGGCGACGTTCGCGGTCGACAGGTGCCCCAGTAGCGGCCCGGCGTTGCGGCCGCAGGAGGCGGCGACCTCGCGGACGTCGGCGAAATGCCGGGTCTCCTGCTCCGCGGTGATCGGGAAGTTCCCCAGAACCCGTTTGAGCGGCTCGGTTTCCTCCTCGCCGGCGAAGCAGCGCACCGGTGTGCTGGCGCCGATGCCGCGGGGGTCGAAGCCGACGATGTCGAACTGCCGGTGCAGGGACGGGGTCTGGAATCTGCTGAAGCGACCCTGATTCCCCGGGCCGCCGGGGTTGGTGAAGAGGGTGCCGCGTTTGTGCTTCTGGTCCGTCGCGGGGAGGCGGCCGAGCGCGATGGTGATCCGAGGTCCGCCCGGGTCCTGATAGGACAACGGGACCTCGATCTCGGCGCAGTCGTAACCCGGTGGCGACCCGGATGGGCAGGGACCCCAGGCGAGACCCTTCGGCGCGGCCGAGACCGCGGGCGTGATCGTGACGGCGGCGAGTGCGGTGAGAGTGAGCACAGTGGCGATGCGGAATCTGGTCACCCGGCCAGCGTCTCGCCTCGCGGGCGCACGTTCCCTGGTGCTCGCACCCGGAAAAATGGTGGGGTACGCCCCTCCATGTTCAACATATAGCGCACCGCGGGGCTTGCGGCAAGACCCCGGTGGTGCCGCAGAATCCTCGGCCGTAGCGAGAACAGGCCGAACAGGAGTGAAGTTTTGACGGACGTCGACGTGATCATCGTGGGTGCCGGCCCGACCGGTCTGATGCTGGCCGCCGAACTGCGGCTGGCCGGTGCGCGCCCGCTGGTCCTGGAACGGCGGCCGGAACAGGGGAAGACTCCGAAGGCCCACGGCCTCAGCGGGCAGATCCTGGACCTGCTGCACTATCGCGGCCTGCTGGAGCGGGTGCGGGGACTCGTCACCGACCCCGTCCCGCCGCATCGTTTCCCGTTCGGTGGGGTGCACGTCGACCTCACCCGATTCGAGGAGCCGCCACTGAAGGCGCTTTCGGTACGGCAGCAGTCGTTGGAGCGGCTGCTGGAGGAGCACGCCATCGAGCTCGGCACGGAAGTGCGTCGCGGGCACGAAGTCGTCGGCCTGCGCCAGGACGACGAGTCGGTGACCGCCGAGGTACGCGGACCGGACGGAGCGTACGAGGTCACCGCCCCGTACCTGGTGGGCTGCGACGGCGGGCGCAGCCCGGTCCGCTCGATGGCCGGGATCGGCTTTCCCGGCACCACCTATCCCGAGGTCAACCGGATCGGACAGGTCAAGATCCCCGACGGCCTGACCGTCCACGAGAACGACGACATCGAGACGCCGGAACTGGGCCGGATCAAGGCGGGCTTCACCCGTACCGACGCCGGTGTGTTCGCGCTCGGTTCGCTGACACCGGGGATCCTGTTCATCCAGACCACCGAGGACGATCCCGGCGAGGTCGACGACGACGTGCCGATGACCCTCGCGGAACTCGGGGACAGCATCCGGCGGGTGCTCGGCGGGGACGTGCCGCTGGGCGACCCGGTCCGGCTCTCGCGCTACCAGTTCTCCGCCCGCCAGGCGGAGCGTTACCGCGAGGGGCGGATCCTGCTGGCGGGCGACGCGGCCCACCTGTTGCCGTCCACCGGCACGGCGATCAACGTCGGCATGTCCGACTCGGTCAACCTGGCGTGGAAGCTGGCCGCCGAGGTCCAAGGCCGGGCGCCGGAAGGACTGCTGGACACCTATCACGCGGAACGGCACGCCGCCGGTGCGCGTGCGCTCCTGCAGTCCCGGGCGCAGGTCGCGTTGCGGCGCGGGCACGACGAAGCCGCCGAAGCGCTCCGCGCGGTCTTCCAGGAACTGCTGGACGACGAGCAGGCGGCGCGACGGCTGGCCTCCCACGTCGCCGGGACCGACACGCGTTACCCGATGCCGGGCTCCGGGCACGCGCTCGCCGGTACGTTCGTCCCGGATCTGGCGCTGGAGACCGACGAGGGCGCGACCAGCGTCGCCGAACTGCTGCGCCCGGCGCGGCCGGTCCTGCTGGATCTCGCCGGGCGACCGGACCTCCGTGAACTCGCACAGGGGCGCGTGGACGTCCACACCGCGAAGGCCGAGGACCGGCCCGCCGACGTCCTCCTGATCCGTCCCGACGGCTACGTCGCCTGGGCGGGCGACGACGCGGACGGCCTGCGCGAGGCACTCGCCGCCTGGTTCGGCTGACCCCCACGCATTTCGTCCTCTGAATGCGGTGAGAACGCATTCAGAGGACGAAATGCGGGTCGTCGTCAGCGGTTGATGACCTCCGAGCCGTAGCGCTTCAGGGTCTCCTCGCGCTGGTCGTGCATCAGGTACAGCGAGAACTGGTCGACACCGAGCGAAGCCAGCTCCTCCAGACGTTCCACGTGCGCCGAAGACGGCCCGAGGAGGCAGAACCGGTCCACGATCTCGTCGGGGACGAAATCGGTCGACGGATTGCCCGCCCGCCCGTGGTGCGAGTAGTCGTAGCCCTGCCGCTCGCGGATGTAGTCGGTCAGTTCGTGCGGCACCGGCCCGGAATCGCCGTACCGCGCCACGAGATCCGCGACGTGGTTGCCGACCATCCCGCCGAACCAGCGCAACTGTTCCCGCTGGTGCGCCAGGTCGTCGCCGACGTACGCCGGGGCCGCGAGGCAGATCGTGATCCCCGCTGGATCCCGACCCGCCGCGCGCGCCGCCTCCCGGACCGAGCCGATGGTCCACCGGGCGATCGCGGGATCGGCGCACTGGAGGATGAAGCCGTCGGCGTGCTCGCCGACCGTCTTCAGCGCCTTCGGCCCGTATCCCGCCATCCACATTTCGAGTCTGCCGTTGCGGATCCACGGGATCTGCACCGGCTTGTCCCGCAACAGGACTTCGCGGCCTTCGGCGAGTTCCTTGACCACGTGCATGCAGTCGCGCACGGTGGCCAAAGTGGACGGTGGCATGCCGACCACCCGGTGCGCCGAGTCGCCGCGGCCGATCCCGCAGACCGTCCGGTTGCCGTACATGTCGTTGAGCGTGGCGAAGGTCGACGCCATCACCGACCAGTCCCGGGTGGCCGGGCTGGTCACCATCGGGCCCACGATCATCGACGACGTCGCCGCGAGGATCTGCGAGTAGATGACGAACGGTTCCTGCCACAGCACGCACGAGTCGAACGTCCAGCCGTAGCGGAAACCCTGGTCCTCGGCGGCCTTCATCAGCCGCACGAGGTCGCGTGCGGGCGGGTCGGTCTGGAGCACAATCCCGAAGTCCACGGCCACCGCCTCAGTTCAGATACTGGTTCAGGTCGCGCGAGAGGAATTTCCCGTGCGTCGTACTGCCCGAGAAGCCGGACGGCGACACGACCACGCGGCCGCGCGAGAGCACCGTCTCGACCTTGCCGGTGATTTCCATCCCTTCGTAGGCCGAGTAGTCCACGTTCATGTGGTGCGTCTCGACCGACAAGGTCTGCGTCGCTTTCGGGTCGTAGACGACGATGTCCGCGTCCGAACCCGCCGCGATGACACCCTTGCGCGGGTACAGCCCGAACATCCGCGCCGGGGTGGTCGAGCAGGTCTCGACCCAACGGCCGAGGGTGAGCTCGCCCGCCACGACACCCTGATGCAGCAGGTCCATCCGGTGCTCGACGCCGGGGATCCCGTTGGGGATCGCACGGAAGTCGCCGCGGCCGAGTTCCTTCTGGTCCTTGAAACAGAAGGGACAGTGATCCGTGGACACCACCGAGAGATCGTTGGTCCGCAGCCCTCGCCACAGATCGGCCTGATGCGACTTCTCGCGCAACGGGGGAGAGGCGACGTACTTGGAGCCCTCGAAATCCGGTTTCGCCAGGTCCTCAATGGACAGATAGAGATACTGAGGACAGGTCTCCGCGAAGACGTTCTGCCCGTTGTCGCGCGCTTCCGCGACCGCGGCCAGCGCCTGCGACGCCGAGAGGTGCACGATGTACAGCGGCGCCCCGGTCACCTTGGCCAGCTGGATCGCGCGCGAGGTCGCCTCGCCCTCCAGCTCAGGTGGCCGGGTGAGCCCGTGCTGCACCGGGTCGATCTTCCCGGCGTCGAACGCCTGCGCGGCCAGCTGGTCGATCGCGATGCCGTTCTCCGCGTGCATCATGATCGTCGCGCCGATCTCGCGCGCCTTCTGCATCGCCAGCAGGATCTCGCCGTCCGTGGAGTAGAACACCCCCGGATACGCCATGAACATCTTGAAACTGCCGACCCCGCCGTCGACGCAGGCCTGCATCTCCTTCAACGACGAATCGTTGACGTCGGAGACGATCATGTGGAAGCCGTAGTCGATGGCGCAGTTGCCGTCGGCCTTCTCGTGCCATTTGTCCATAGTGGACAGCAGGGAGGTGCCCTTGGCCTGGACGGCGAAATCGATGATCGTGGTCGTGCCGCCCCACGCCGCCGCCGTCGTCCCGGTGCCGAAGGTGTCGACGGAATGCGTTCCGCCGAACGGCATCTCCATATGGGTGTGCGCGTCGATCCCGCCGGGCAGCACGTACTTCCCGGTGGCGTCGATGACCGAGTCGGCGGGCCCCAGCGTTCCGGGGGCGCCGACGGCCGAGATCGTCTCGCCGTCGACGAGGACGTCCGCCGCCGAAGCGCCCGCCGTGGACAGCACCTGCCCGCCGCTGATGAGGGTGGTCATCACGCCTCCGCGAGGGGTCCGTAGCTGTCGGGACGCCGGTCTCGGTAGAAGGCCCAGAGATCCCGGACTTCGGTCAGTTTCGCCATGTCGAGGTCGCGGACGACGATCTCCTCTTCGGTGTCGGACGCGGCGT
This sequence comes from Amycolatopsis sp. WAC 04182, assembly GCF_003947465.1. NCBI lineage: Bacteria > Bacillati > Actinomycetota > Actinomycetes > Pseudonocardiales > Pseudonocardiaceae > Amycolatopsis > Amycolatopsis sp. WAC 04182. Next base: position 1,130,811 of record NZ_QHJJ01000002.1, on the reverse strand, counting down.
CGCCGACGAGCTGGCCGCGGGGATCCGCGAAATACGACTGGCCGTAGAAGTCGTTGTCGCCCAAGGGTTCCACGCCGACGCGGTTGATCGTGCCGACGTAGTACTCGTTCGCGACGGCGGCCGCGGGCTGCTCCAGTCGCCACAGGTACTCCGACAGGCCCCGGCTGGTCGCTGACGGGTTGAACACGATCTTCGCGCCCGCCAGGCCCAGCGCGCGCCAGCCCTCCGGGAAGTGCCGCTCGTAACAGATGTAGACGCCGATGCGGCCGACGGCGGTGTCGAACACCGGGTAGCCCAGGTTCCCGGGCCGGAAGTAGAACTTCTCCCAGAAGCCCTTGACCTGCGGGATGTGGTTCTTGCGGTGCTTGCCGAGGTAGGTGCCGTCGGCGTCGATCACCGCGGCGGTGTTGTAGTACACGCCGGGCTGCTCGACCTCGTACATCGGGACGACCAGCACGACACCGTGGCGTTCGGCGACCTCCTGCATGAGCTTCGTCGTCGGCCCGTCGGGGATGCCTTCGGTGTAGGAGTAGTAGTCGGTGTCCTGCACCTGGCAGAAATACGGGCCGTAGAACAACTCCTGCAGGCAGACGACCTGCGCGCCCTGCGAAGCGGCCTTGCCGATGGCTTCGACCGCGCCTCTGATCATCGACTCCTTGTCACCCGTCCACCGCTGCTGGATCAATCCGGCTCGGACCAGGTCGCTCACTTGCGTCCTCCTCGATATAGGTGGTGCGCTTGCGTTCGGACAGGGACAGCAGCAGGTAGACGACGAAAGCGCCTGCCAGGCCGACGACCCAGTTGTAGTCGTAGAGCGGTTTCAGCAGCGGGATCAGGCCGTCTTCGGGGAACGGCCCGCCGTACGCGCCGCCGACCGCGAGCACGGCACCGACCAGCGTCGCGACCAGCGCCCGCCAGTTCCAGCCGCCGTTGAACCAGTAGACGCCGCGTTCGGTGTAGAGATCCCGCAGGTTGAGGCGCGTGCGGTTGACCACCCAGTAGCCGGCGACGAGCACTCCGGCGACCGCGCCGAGCAGACCGCCGTAGAAACCGAGCCAGGCGAAGATGTAGATGTTCGGGTCGGAGTAGAGGCGCCACGGCTGGATGAGGATGCCGATGATGCCGGTGATCAGTCCGCCGACGGCGAAGGTGATCTTCTTCGGGAAAGCGTTGGAGAAGTCGTAGGACGGGCTGACCACGTTCGCCGCGAGGTTCGCCGACACCGTCGCCAGCACCAGCGCGATCAGCGCGACCACCACGACGACCGGGGAATCGAACCGGTCGGCCAGTTTCGCCGGGTCCCAGATCTGCTCGCCGTAGAGGACACTGCCGCCCGAGGTGGTCAGGATGGCCACGATCGCGATGAACGTCATCGTGGTCGGCAGGCCGAGGATCTGGCCGCGGACCTGTTTGCCCTGGCTGCCGCCGAAGCGGGTGAAGTCCGGCATGTTCAGTGAAAGCGTCGACCAGAACGCGATCATCGCCATCAGCGACGGGGCGAACACCTTCCAGAAGTCCGGCCCCCAGCCGAGTTTCCCGGGCTCGGCCAGGATCGGGCCGAAGCCGCCCGCCTTGACCAGCACGTAGCCCAGCAGGATCAGGAAGCCGACCGACACCAGCGGCGCCGTCCAGTTCTCGAACTTCCGGACCGCTTCCATGCCGCGCCAGATGATGAGCATCTGCACCAGCCAGAACACCGCGAACGAAAGCCAGAGCGTCCAGTGCTGGCCGAGGACGACGGCGGAGTTCTTCCAGCCGGGGCCCGCGAGCCTGCCGACGATGATGTAGATCGCCTCGCCGCCGACCCAGGTCTGGATGCCGAACCAGCCGCACGCGATGAACGCCCGCAGCAGCGCCGCCAGATTCGCGCCGCGCATCCCGAAGAAGGCGCGGGCGAACACCGGGAACGGGATGCCGTACTTCGTCCCGGCGTGGCTGTTGAGCAGCATCGGGATCAGCACGATCAGGTTGCCGATCGTGATCGTGAGCAGAGCCTGAACCCAGTTCATCCCGAGCGCGATCAGCGAAGCCGCGAGCGCGTAGGAGGGGATGTTGTGCGCCATGCCCATCCACAGCGCGAAGTAGGTGTACGTGGTCCAGGTCCGCTTTTCGACCGGGACCGGGGCGAGTTCTTCGTTGTAGAAGCGGCTGTCCTTCAAGGACTCGACCTCGCCGAGTTCCACCCGGCCATCAGGATGCACGTGCTGCGTACCGCGTGCCGTCGGCTCCATTGCGGAATCGTGCTCGCCCGCGCCGCGCGGGTGGGACTGGCAGACTGTTCACTGTTGAGGGCGTCGGAGCGCAGACTGTCGATTGCGCTCGAGGGCTCGCGGTGCATGACCTGCGTCACACACACGGACGTAGTAATCCGGCAAACCGGCCGAAACATCTCCACAGGATCTCCACAGCTCACCCGGATGGTCTCCACGGCCGGTGCTTACAGTCATCCCCATGGAACTGGGAGGACGCCGGGTGCTGGTCGTCGAGGACGACGTGACCATCGCCGAGAGCATCGCCGCGCGGCTGCGGGCCGAGGGATTCACCGTGGACCTGGCGCACGACGGCCCGTCCGGCGTCGAGACCGACGCCGAGCGCGAGCCGGACCTGGTGGTGCTCGACGTGATGCTGCCGGGGTTCGACGGGCTCGAGGTCTGCCGCCGGATCCAGGCCCGCCGCCCGGTCCCGGTGCTGATGCTGACCGCCCGGTCGGACGAGACGGACATGCTGATCGGTCTCGGCGTCGGCGCGGACGACTACCTCACCAAGCCGTTCTCCATGCGGGTGCTCTCGGCGCGGGTGCACGCGCTGCTGCGGCGCGTCGAACGAGCGGCCAGGACCGACGTGAGCGACGCCGGTACGAAGATCGTCCTCGGCGACCTCGAAATCGACGTCGACCAGCGGCGCGTCACCCGCGCGGGCAACCAGGCCCAGCTGACGCCGATCGAGTTCGACCTCCTCGTCCACTTCGCGAAGCGCCCGAGGGCGGTGCAGCCGAGGGAACGCCTGCTGAGCGAGGTCTGGGACTGGGACGTCGCGGGCACCGGTTCGGGTACCCGCGCGGTCGACAGCCACATCAAGGCGCTGCGCCGGAAACTGGGCGCGGATCTCATCCGCACCGTGCACGGCGTCGGCTACGCCCTGGAGGTGGGATCGTGAAGCTCCGCCCGCTGCTCGGCCGGATCGTCGACGCGCTCCCGAGACCGCTCGACCCGGTGCGGTCCATCAAGCTCAAGCTCGCGATCCTGCTGGTGTCCTCGGGCGGTATCGCGTTCGCCTTCTTCAACTGGCAGATCGGCTGGCTGCCGCCGCGGACCACGATCGCCGCGATGGTGCTCGCCGTGGTCACCTCGCAGATCCTGGCGCACGGGATGACCAGGCCGCTGCGCGAGATGACCGCCGCCGCCCGCGCGATGGCCAAGGGCGACTACACCCGGCGGGTCCGCGCGACCGCTCGCGACGAGGTCGGGGAGCTGTCCCACGCCTTCAATCAGATGGCCGCCGACCTCGACGCCTCGGATCAGCGCCGCCGCGAGCTGATCGCGAACGTCTCCCACGAACTCCGCACGCCGATCACCGCGCTGAACGGGGTGCTGGAGAACCTCGTCGATGGCGTCGCCAAACCCGATCCGGCGACGTTGAAGACCGCGCTGCAGCAGACGGAACGGCTCGGCAGGCTCGTCTCGGAACTGCTCGATCTTTCGCGGATCGACGCGGGCGCGTTCCCGTTGCAGCTGGAGGAGTTCGACCTCGAACTGCTGCTGGAGGAGGTCGCCGCCGAAGCCGGGGTGACCGCTTCCGCGACCGGCCGTGGCGTGCGGTTCGCCGTCGACGTCCAGCCGCCCGGCGCGACGGCCGTCGCCGACCGCGGCCGGCTCTACCAGGTCGTGGTCAACCTGCTCGACAACGCCGTCCGGCACGGCCCGGCCGGGGGAGAGGTCCGGGTGCGGGCGCAGGCCCGCGAGGCCGACGTCGTCATCGAGGTCGAGGACGAAGGCCCCGGGATCCCGCCGGGGGAGCGGGACAGCGTGTTCGAGCGGTTCACCCGCGGCGAGCGGGCCGGCGGCGGGGGCACCGGCCTGGGGCTCGCGATCGCACGGTGGGTGGTCGACCTCCACGACGGCAGCATCGCCGTCGTCACGCCCGAGCAGCGGCCGGGCTGTGTCATCCGCGTCGTGATCCCCGTTCCGTAGGGGCTGAAGGGGACTTTCCCCGCATGTGATGGGGCGAAAGCGTCCTTCACCGCATGAGATGAGGTGAAGGGGCCCTTCAGCCCCCTCGCACCTCGATATGTGCTTTCGCAAACTGGAGGATTCGATGAGCGAAGACCAAGAAGACCGGCAGGCGCACGCGTCGCCCCCTTCGGTGACCGCCACGTTGCCGCCCGCGCCGCCGATCCCGGTGCTGATGCGGCCCCGCGTGCCGCCCAAGTCGGCGATCGTCCCGTTGCCCGGCTCCGTCCTGCCCGCGGCGGCCGCGGCCGGGCTGATCGCCGCCTTCGCCATGCCGGACGAGCCCGGAGCGGGCTGGTTCGTGGCCGGGCTCGCCTTCGCGGTGGCCGTCTACTTCGCCGACAAACGCGCCCGCGGCGACGCCGAACCGCATTTCCGCCTGGTCAACGCGGTATGGGCGGCGGCCGCGCTGGGACTGCTCGCGGTCGGCATGGTCCGCGCGTCGGTGTGGCTGAACGTGTTGTGCGTGCTGGCCGCCCTCGTCGCCGGATCCCTGGCCGTGGTCGGGAAACGCACGGTGAACACGATCATCTACGACGTCTTCGCGGTCCCGATCGAAGCGCTGCTTTCGCTCCCGTGGATCGGGCGCGGGCTCGCGAAGCTCGGCAAGAAACAGGAAGGCCACGCGAGGCCGAGGTTCCTGGTGCCGGTCTTGACCAGCGCCTTGCTGCTGCTGGTGTTCGTGCCGCTGCTGCGGGGCGCGGACGCCGCGTTCGCGAACGTCGTCGACGCGGTGATCCCCGAACTGAACCCGGGAACGTTCGTGCGCTGGGGATTCTTCTTCGTCGTGGCCGCCTTCGCCGTGACCGGGGCGTGTTACCTGCTGGCGGCGCCCCCACTGCCGGCGGACGACGACGCGCCGCGCAAACGCCTGGCGCACCGGCTCGAATGGACGTTGCCGCTGGGGGTGCTGGTCGCGCTGTTCACCAGTTTCGTCGTGGTCCGCCTGGTCGTGTTGTTCGGCGGCACCGAATACCTGCTGGCCACGAGCGGCCTGACCGCGGCCGAATACGCCAGGAGCGGGTTCTGGCAGCTCTCCGCCATCACCGTGCTGACCCTGCTGCTGGTCGCCGCCGCGCTGCGGTGGGCGCCGAAGTCGTCGGCGGCCGACCGTGCCTGGCAGCGCGGGCTGCTCGGCGCGTTGAGCGTGCTCAGCCTGGTGCTGGTCGCGTCGGCGTTGAGTCGCATGTGGACATATCAGCAGGCGTACGGGTTCACCGTGCTGCGGCTGCTGGTCGAGGTCTGCGAACTCTGGATCGGGCTGATCTTCGTGCTGGTGCTCGTATCCCTGATCCCGCTGCGGTCGGCCTGGCTGCCGCGCGCGGCCATCGGAGCCGCCGTCGCGGCGCTGCTCGGGCTGGCCGTCCTCGATCCGGAACGGTTCATCGCCGACCGCAACATCGACCGGCTCGCGCACGGCAAGACGCTCGACACCGGTTACCTCTCAAGGTTTTCCGCCGACGTCGTGCCGTCGGTCGACCGGCTTCCGGAGCCGCTGCGGTCCTGCGTGCTCAGGCCGGTCCTCAAGGGAATTTCGGAAGATGATTGGCGCGAATGGAACCTGAGCCGGTCCCTCGCGCGTCAGACCCCCGTTGCCGCGAAGGACGGGATCGGGTGCCGGTACCTGCCCCGTTCTTGAGTCGTCACACCACGGCCTTGATCGCCCTCGTGGGGGTGAGGGCGATCAAGGCCGCGGTGAACGGCGCCGCCGGGCCACCGAGGGGGAGGCCCGGCGCGGCTGTGTTGCGAAAGTGGCTTTCGCAACTCCCTGGGAGCGGTCAGAAGGTGAAGACGCCTGCCGACTCGGCGTCGGCGACGCAACGGTTGGCGTACGAGGTGCGGTAGGTGACCGGTTCGCCGCGCCACTTGCCGACCGCGGAGACGTCCACCGGGGCGTATTCCAAGGTGCAGGCCCGCGGTTCCGGGCGGAGCCGGTCGAACTCCCCGTCCACTTCGGACAGTTTGGCGCAGGCGCCGCCGCGTCCCGGGTGCGAGCCCCCGGTGGGTTCGCAGGTGAGCGAGACGGTGCCGACCCTGCCTCTGGTGTCGTGGCTGGTCAGCTGAAACGTGGATTCGGCGGGTTGCGCGGGGGCCATACAGGCCAGCGCGAGCACGCAGGCGCCGATCGGTTCGAAGAAAGCCATATCAACCCTATCGGCTGACGTGACCCGGTCACTGTGTTCCACGCTCGGGTGAGATTTGCTCACTCGGACGTGTGGTCGTCCGCTTTTCGGATGTCGTGGGCGAGCAAAGCGACATAAAGCGAGAGCATCGACTCCGGATCTTCGAGCCGTACCCCGAGGACCTGCTCGATCCTGGCCAGCTGCTGGTAGTAGGCGGTGCGAGAGGTGTGCGCGGCGGAGGCCGCCGCCGACTTGTTGCCACCGTGCTCGCAGTAATGCCTCAACGCCTGGACGAGTCTGCTGCCCTGCGCGGCGTCCCGGTTCAGCAGCGGGCCGAGCTCCCGCGCGGCGAACGCGGTGATCCGTTCGTCGCCCGCCAGCAGATGCAGCAGCCCGCGCAACCGGACGTCGTCGAGCCGGTGGACCACCCGTTCGACGTTCTCGGTGAGCGCCGCGGCGGCCACCTGCGCGGCTTCGACGAGCGTCCGGCGCGCGTCGGCGGGCCCGCCACCCGTCGTCCCGACCGCGACCACGGCGGGCGCACCGGCGCGAGCCTCGTGGACGTCGGTCGCCAGCCGCTTCAGCACCGCGTCGACCCCGGCCTCGGGCGACAGCGCGAGCAGCGCGCGCACCTGTGTGTCGTCGGTGGCCACCAGCGCGGACACCTTGGCGTGCCGGGCGGCGAGCACGGTCGCCTCGGCGAGTTCCCGCAGCAGCACCGGAGTCGACTGCGCGGTCTTGGCGGTCACGGTGATCCGCGGCCGCACGGAGACCCCGACGAGCAGCCGTCCCGTCAGCGGGACACCCAGCGCCGAGGCCCGCGCGGTCAGTTCGGCGGGCGGCACCGGGTTCGCCAGCAGTTCGGTCAGGATCGCGCGGTGCGCCTGGCGTTCGAGGGAGTCGGTGTCCTTGGCGACCAGCCGGTGCACCGCGAGCGCGGACGCCGCGCGTTCGGCGACCACGACGTGCCGGTGCGGCGGCGGATCCCCGCAGACGACGACCAGCCGCCCCCAGTCGTGCCCGCGCGCGCCGACCACGGTGATCAGCCAGCCCGCGCCCGGGTGGTACCCGGTCCGCTCGCCGACCTGCACCGGCCGCGACCGGGACGGCCAGCCGGGCAGCAGTTCGCCGGGTTCGGTCCCCGCCGTGTCGTAGGCGAGGACTTCGTGCGCGAGCGTCTCCAGCACGACGGGATGTTCGGTGAGCCTCGCGACCTCGCGCAGGATGTCGCCCGGCTCGGCGCCCGCGACCGTCAGCGCGGTGAAGGTCTCGTGGACCCGCTCCGCCGCGCGGAGTTCGTCGACCTGGGCGTCGACGATCAGCCCGTTCACCGCCTCGGTGACCGACACGAAGCGCGTCTCGCGCGAAAGGGTGATCAGCGGGACACCGTGCCGGTCCGCGGCGTCGACCAGCGCGGGCGGCAGCTTCTCGCTCCAATGCCGGACCAGTTCGACGACGATCCCGGCCACTCCGACCCCGGCCAGATCGGCGACGTACCTGGCGAGCGCGGCGCCGTCGTCGGGCAGCGCGACCCCGGTGGTGAGCACGAGTTCCCCGCCGCGCAGCAACGGGGCGATGTCCGCGACCTCGGCGACGTGTGCCCAGCGGACCGGCGCGTCCAGCCCCGCCGCCCCCGCCACCACATGGGGCCTGCCCTCACGCAGCACCGGCAGCGCGAGCACCTCGGCGACGGTCGGGTACATCGGCCTCCCACCTGGTTCGGCAACGCTGGAGACAGACTGTACGGCCGGGACCGGGAGTCCGTACACGTTGCCGATGGCGTCGGTGTGGCGCACGCGCCCAGACTCGACCGGGCAGGCACCCGGCGATCAGAAGGGCGGAACCCGTGACCGACCGCATCACCCATTGGATAGACGGCAAACCGTGCGAAGGCGTGAGCGACCGATCCGGGGACGTGTTCGATCCGGCCACCGGCCAGGTGCGGGCGAAGGTCGCCTTCGCCGCGCAGGACGACGTCGACGCCGCCGTCGCGGCCGCGTCCCAGGCGCTGCCGGGCTGGCGCGGTACGTCGCTGGCCGGGCGGACGCGGGTGCTGTTCGCCTTCCGTGAGCTGCTTTCGGCGCGGCGTCACGAGCTGGCGAAGATCGTCACGAGCGAGCACGGCAAGGTCGAATCCGACGCGGCGGGCGAAGTCGCGCGCGCGATCGAGAACGTCGAGTACGCGTGCGGCGCCGCGCAGCTGCTCAAGGGCGGGTTCAGCGAGAACGCCTCCACCGGCGTCGACGTCTACTCGATCTCGCAGCCGCTGGGCGTGGTCGGCGTGATCTCGCCGTTCAACTTCCCGGCGATGGTCCCGCTGTGGTTCGTCCCGAACGCGCTCGCCTGCGGCAACACCGTCGTGCTCAAGCCGAGCGAGAAGGACCCGTCCGCGGCCGTGTTCATCGCGGAACTGTTCGCCGAAGCGGGCCTGCCCGACGGCGTCCTCAACGTCCTGCACGGCGACAAGGTGGCCGTCGACGGGCTGCTGGAACACCGCGACGTCAAGGCGATCTCGTTCGTCGGATCGACGCCGATCGCGAAGTACGTCTACGAAACCGGGACCAGGCACGGGAAACGCGTGCAGGCGCTCGGCGGCGCGAAGAACCACATGGTCGTGCTCCCCGACGCGGACCTCGACCTCGCCGCCGACGCGGCCGTCTCGGCGGGCTTCGGCTCGGCGGGGGAGCGGTGCATGGCGGTGTCGGTCGTGGTCGCGGTCGACCCGGTCGGCGACGAACTGGTCGCGAAGATCGCCGAGCGGATCAAGCGGCTGCGCGTCGGCGACGGCATGCGGCCCACCTCCGAGATGGGGCCGCTCGTCACGGCCGCCCATCACGAACGCGTCGAGTCCTACGTCGGGGCGGGGGTCGACGCGGGCGCCCGGCTCGTCGTCGACGGCCGCGGCGTCGAGGTCGACGGCGAGGACGGCGGCTTCTGGCTCGGCCCGACCCTGTTCGACCACGTCACGCCGGAGATGTCGATCTACACCGACGAGATCTTCGGGCCGGTGCTGGCGGTCGCGCGGGCCGAGGGGTACGACGCGGCGCTGGAACTGATCAACGGCAACCCCTACGGCAACGGCACCGCGATCTTCACCAACGACGGGCGGGCCGCGCGGCGGTTCCAGAACGAGGTCGAGGTCGGGATGGTCGGCGTGAACGTGCCGATCCCGGTGCCGGTCGGCTACTACTCGTTCGGCGGGTGGAAGGACTCGCTGTTCGGCGACAGCCACGCGTACGGGCCGGAGGGGTTCCACTTCTTCACGCGGACGAAGGTCGTCACGTCGCGGTGGCCGGACCCGTCGCAGGGCGGGGTGAACCTCGGGTTCCCGCGCAACAGCTGACGGACTTCACGGGCAGCGCTCTCGCTGAGTACATGAAGGCCCCCTTCCTTACGCCAGGCGCAAGGAAGGGGGCCTTCATGTACTTGGGAAGGTGTGAAGGTCGAGTTTCTTCGGCTGAGCCGAGGGAAGGAGGCCTTCACGGACTTCGGGCCCTGGAGGAACGGACGGGCCGGTGTGAAGGGAGCTTTCCCCGCATCGTGCGCGGGGAAAGTCCCCTTCGCGTCGTGCGCGCACGCGCCAGCGCCCACTGGTCACGTCGCCCATGTCGAGGGGGGCCCGGTGGAAGAAATGCTTGGATGGAAGCCTTCCCGGGCCCGCGCAGTCGGCGGAAATGGTTTTGTCATCACCGGCAGTGCGGCGAAACCGAATCAGCTCATGGCGGTCATGGCTTTTCGTCCGGTCGCCGGGAATCGCCGGAGAGATCGCCGATTCCGGTTAGCATCGCCGTCATGCCGGAATCGAAGCGGTCGGCGATGCGAGTGGCCGATTCCGATCGCGAAAACGTCGCGCGACTGTTGTGCGAAGCCATGGGGGCGGGACGGATCACCGCCGCCGAACTGGAAACGAGGCTGGACGCCGTCTACGCGGCCAGGACTTTCGCGGAATTCGAACCCGTCGTCGCGGATCTTTCCTCCGGCGGCCCGCTCGCGCTGTCCCACGACGGCGACGAGGAGCAAGGTGGACGGCGCTCGTTCGCCGTCATGTCCGCCACCACGCGGCGGTTCGCCGGACCGCTGCCGTCGAACCATGTCAGCCGTGCGTTCTGGGGCAGCGTGCGCCTCGATCTGCGGCAGGCCAGGATCGCGGCCGGATCTTGCACGATCAGGGCGGTGGCAGTCATGGGCGGGGTCAAGATCGTCGTGCCCGAGGATTTCGCCCTCGATGTCCGGGGCATCGGCCTGATGGGCGGCTTCGGCACCGGCCGCAGGACGGGGCGACGGCGGCCGGCGCCGGGCGCGCCGGTGCTGCGCGTCACGGGTTTCGCCTGGTGGGGGTCGGTGAAAGTGATCCGAAGGCCCGTGGAGCCCCGCCGGCGCTCCCTTCGCGGGCGCGGCTGACGGCCCCAAAGAAGTCCGGTGGCTCCCCGGGCACTTCGCCTTCCGTAAACTCGTTGTGAGGACGAGCCGAGGGAGGTGCGGGTGGCCAACGCGGAAGAACGCCGATTCGAAGTGCTGCGTGCGATCGTCGCCGATTACGTCTCCAACCAGGAGCCCGTCGGGTCCAAGGCGATCGTCGACAGACACAACCTCGGGGTGTCGAGCGCCACGGTGCGCAACGACATGGCGGCGCTGGAGGAAGAGGGCTACATCACACAGCCCCACACCAGCGCGGGCCGGATCCCCACCGACAAGGGATACCGCCTGTTCGTCGACCGGATCGCCGAGGTCAAACCGCTCAGCGCGGCCGAACGCCGGGCCATCACGGCCTTCCTCGACAGCGGCACCGACGTCGACGACGTCCTGCGCCGCTCCGTCCGGCTGCTCGCGCAGCTGACCAGGCAGGTCGCGGTCATCCAATACCCGATGATGACCAACTCCGCCGTCCGCCACCTCGAAGTGGTGCCGCTCACCCCCGCGCGGCTGATGCTGGTGCTGATCACCGATTCCGGCCGCGTCGACCAGCGCACCGTCGACCTCGGGGACGTCATCACCGAGGAGAACGTCGCCAGGCTGCGCACGGTGCTCAACGGGGCGCTGGCGGGCCGCCGTCTCACCGACGCCGCGGCGTCGGTCGCCGAACTGCCCGAGAAGTCGCCGGGTGAGCTGCGCGACAACCTGACCCGCGTCTGTACCGTGCTGGTGGAATCGCTGGTCGAGCACCCAGAAGAGCGGCTGGTGCTCGGCGGCACGGCCAACCTCACCCGCAACGTCTCGGACTTCCCCGGATCGCTGCGGCAGGTGCTGGAGGCGCTCGAGGAGCAGGTCATCGTGCTCAAGCTGCTGGCGGCCGCCCGCAACCCCGGTGCGATCAGCGTGCGCATCGGTGAGGAAAATGAGGACGAGCAGATGCGCAGCACCTCGGTGGTGTCCATCGGCTACGGGATGGACGACATGCTGCTGGGCGGGATGGGCGTCGTCGGGCCGACCAGGATGGACTACCCGAACACCATCGCCGCGGTGCGCGCGGTGGCGAACTACGTGGGGCAGATCCTCGCCGGTCGCTGAACGCGGCGGTGAGGTCGAAGTCAGAAGGAGAAGGCGAAGACGGTGGCGAGGGACTATTACGGCATTCTCGGGGTTGCGAAGAACGCGACGGATCAGGAGATCAAGCGCGCGTACCGCAAACTGGCCCGTGAACTGCACCCCGACGTCAACCCGTCGGAAGACGCTCAGCACCGCTTCGGCGAGGTGACCACCGCGTACGAGGTGCTGTCCGATCCGCAGAAGCGCAAGGTCGTCGACCTCGGCGGCGACCCGATGGACGGCGGCGCCCGCGGCGGCGGGGGAGACCCGTTCTCGGGCTTCGGCGGCCTCGGCGACATCATGGACGCCTTCTTCGGCGCCGCCGGAGGTGGCGGCGGCCGCGGCCGTGGCCCGCGCAGCCGCGTGCAGCCCGGCTCCGACGCACTCATCCGCCTCGGCCTCACCCTCGAGGAATGCGCCACCGGCGTCGACCGCGAGATCACCGTCGACACCGCCATCGTCTGCGACCTGTGCCGCGGCGCCGGCGCGGCCGAAGGCACCGGCACCAAGACCTGCGACACCTGCGGCGGCGCGGGCGAGGTCCAGTCCGTGCAGCGGTCCTTCCTCGGCCAGGTCGTCACGGCCCGTCCGTGCCCGGTCTGCCGCGGCTTCGGCGAGGTCATCCCCGACCCCTGCCGCCAGTGCGGCGGCGACGGCCGGGTCCGCGCCCGCCGCAACGTCACCGCCAAGATCCCGCCGGGCGTCGGCGACGGCATGCGCATCCGCCTCTCCGGCCAGGGCGAGGTCGGCCCCGGCGGCGGCCCCGCGGGCGACCTGTACGTCGAAATCGACGAGGCGCCGCACGAGGTGTTCGTCCGCCAGGGCAACGACCTGCACTGCAACTTCCGCATCCCGATGACCACCGCCGCCCTCGGCGCCACGGTGCCCATCGAGACGCTCATCGACGGCGACTACGAACTCGACATCGAACCGGGCACCCAGCCCGCCACCGAGCTCGTGCTCACCGCCAAGGGCATGCCGCGGCTGCGGTCCTCCGGCCGCGTCGACGGCCGCGGCGACCTGCACGTCCACATCGACGTCGTCGTGCCGACCAAACTCGACGACGCCCAGCGCGACCTCCTCGTCGAACTCGCCCAGCAGCGCGGCGAGGACGTACCGTCGCTCGCCTCGAACGGCTCCAAGCCCGGCGGGCTGTTCTCCAAGCTGCGCACCAAGAACCACCGGTAACCCGTGCCCGAGACGACACTGCCGGTCTTCCTCACCGCCGCGCTGCCCGGCTCCGGGCGCACCACGCTCGACGGTGAGGAAGCCCGGCACGCCGCCACCGTCCGCCGCCTGCGCGTCGGCGAACGTCTCGTGCTCTCCGACGGCGAAGGCGGCATGGCGCGCTGCGTCGTCGAAGCCGTCCAGGCGGGCCGCGACGCGGCGCTCACCCTCGCCATCGAAGAACACTGGACCGAGGAACCGCCCGCCCTGCGTGTCATCGTCGCCCAGGCGCTCGCGAAGGGCGACCGCGGCGAACTCGCCGTCGAACTCGCCACCGAGGCCGGCGCCGACGCCATCGTCCCGTGGCGTGCCGCGCGCAGCGTCGCCCGCTGGGAAGAGGGAACCCGCGGCGACAAAGCCCTCACCCGCTGGCGCACCACCGCCCGCGCCGCCGCCAAACAGGCCCGCCGCGCCCACGTCCCCGAAGTCGCCGAACCCGTCACCACCGGCGAACTCGCCGAACTCGCCCAGACCGTTTCCCGCGCACTGGTCCTCGAATCCGGTATCACCACCCGCCTCACCGAGATCGAACTCCCGGCACAAGGCGACATCCTCCTCGTCGTCGGTCCCGAAGGCGGCATCACCGACGAAGAACTGAGTACCCTCACCGACGCCGGCGCGACCGCCATTCGGTTGGGCCCCACCGTTTTGCGCACTTCCACCGCCGCCGCCGTGGCCCTCGGCGCGCTAGGGGTTCTCACAGAACGCTGGAAGTGAAAAAACACCCCACTAATTTGCGGCGAGTTATGGCGCGATCACGCAAACAGCCGTTACTCTCGTTAACTGACGCGCAACACACGGTTTCGGCGCGCCACTGGGGATGAAGCCCAGTCGCGCGCGTGAATCCCCGCCGGGCACCTCCCCCCTCGGTCCGGCGGAGCCGCGGCGGCGGTGGGCCGACCCCCAGGGTCCACCGCGCCGCGGCGTCTTCATTTCCGGCCTTCGCAGGCTCCGCCCCGAATTCGCGCCGCGGCGGGGTCGGCGGGCGGAGCAGCAAAGGCGTGAGTCGCGAGATGCGCCTCTGATCACGCGAGTTACGTCTTCGAGCACGCGAGATACGCCTCTGGTCACGTGAGATGCGTCTTTGAGCGCGTGCGTCAGGCTGCGGCGGATGGGGGATAGGGTGGGGGGATGAGTGACGCGGAGACGTTGTTCGAGCGGATCATCGCGGGGGAGATCCCGTCCGAGAAGGTGTACGAGGACGAGACGACGTATGCGTTTCGGGACATAGCGCCGCAGGCTCGGGTGCATGTGCTCGTGGTGCCGAAGAAGCGGTATCGCAATCTGGCCGAGCTGGCTTCCGGCGACCCGCAACTTCTCGCCGATGTCGCGCTCACCGCCCGTAAGGTGGCGGAGATCGAGGGGATCGCCGAGTCCGGGTACCGGGTGGTGTTCAACACCGACGGTGACGCCGGGCAGACCGTCTTCCACGTGCACGCGCACGTGCTCGGCGGCGAGCAGCTGGGGCATTTCGGACGCTGAGGCGCGCGCCCTCCGGAAACCGGACTGCGTGCCGACACCCGCAACCAGTAACATCGAACTTGTCACTGTCGTTGAAAATCGCAGCGTAAGCGCAGGAAGTAGGCCCGAGGCCACGTGGCCGGAACCGTACCGGGTGAAGCCGCCCGACCCGACGTTCCCGCGGACGTCATCCCGACGAAGACCGACGAGGCCGCGATCACCGAGGCGGCCCAGTCCCGATTCCCCATCCCCGACGCCGCCGCGCTCAGCCTGCTCGGCTCGAGGGACGAGAACCTCCGCGTCGCCGAGGAACTCCTCGCCGCCGACGTCCACGTCCGGGGCAACGAGGTCACCCTGACCGGCGCCCCCGCCGACGTCGCCTTCGCGGAGCGTGTCTTCGCCGAACTCGTGACGCTCGCCGGCCGCGGCCAGCAGGTCGACCCGGCCACCGTCCGCCGCACCGTCGGCATGCTCTCCACCGGTGACCACGAGTCACCGGCCGAAGTGCTGAGCATGAACATCATCTCCCGGCGCGGCAAGACGATCCGGCCCAAGACGCTCAACCAGAAGCGCTACGTCGACGCCATCGACAAGCACACGATCGTCTTCGGCATCGGCCCCGCCGGTACCGGCAAGACGTACCTCGCCATGGCGAAGGCCGTCCAGGCACTGCAGGCGAAGCAGGTCACGCGCATCGTGCTGACCCGTCCGGCGGTCGAAGCCGGTGAGCGCCTCGGCTACCTGCCGGGCACGCTCAACGAGAAGATCGACCCGTACCTGCGCCCGCTCTACGACGCGCTGCACGACATGGTCGAGCCCGAGTCGATCCCGCGGCTGATGCAGGCGGGCACCATCGAGATCGCGCCGCTGGCGTACATGCGCGGCCGCACGCTCAACGACGCCTTCATCATCCTCGACGAAGCGCAGAACACCACGCCGGAACAGATGAAGATGTTCCTCACCCGGCTCGGGTTCGGCGCCAAGATCGTCGTCACCGGCGACGTCACGCAGGTCGACCTCCCCACCGGCCAGAAGAGCGGCCTGCGGGTGGTCCGCGACATCCTCGAAGGTGTCGAGGACCTGCACTTCGCCCAGCTCACCAGCCAGGACGTGGTGCGGCACAAGCTCGTCGGCGACATCGTCGACGCGTACGAGAAGTGGCAGGCGCTGCAGGACAGCCAGGACAAGAGCAACGGCTGGAAGGGTCAGCGTCGTTCATGAGCATCGAGATCGCCAATGAATCGGGCGTGAACGTCGACGAGACCTCGATCGTGTCGGCGGCCCGCTTCGCGCTCGACAAGATGGAGGTCAGCCCGCTCGCGGAGCTGTCCATCCTGCTCGTCACCCTCGAGGTGATGGAGGACCTGCACGAGCGGTGGATGGACCTGCCCGGTCCCACCGACGTGATGGCCTTCCCGATGGACGAGCTCGACTCGTCGCGCCGCCCCGACGCGCCGGACGCCTCGCCCGCGTTGCTCGGCGACATCGTGCTGTGCCCGGCGTTCGCGAAGGACCAGGCCAAGACGGCGGGTCACTCGTTGATCGACGAGCTGCATCTGCTCACCACGCACGGCGTGCTGCACCTGCTCGGCTACGACCACGCCGAACCGGCCGAGGAACGCGAGATGTTCGGCCTGCAGAAGCGGATCCTCGGCGAGTTCCAGGCGGCCGTGGCCGCGCTCAACAAGCGCGACGCGCAGCGGTCCGCGGACGACAGGCTCCTCGGGACCGCCGGCCTCGACGCCGTGCCCGCCGACGAACCGCCGGCCTAGGCGGCGCCGGAATGGGTAGTCCCGCGGCCCTGCTGGTCATCGCCATCGCGCTGATCCTGCTCGCCGGGGTGTTCGCGGCCGCCGACGCGGCGGTCAGCACGGTCTCCAAGGCCCGCGCCGACGGTCTCGTCCGGCTCGGGCGTCCCGGCGCGCGCCAGCTTTCGCTGGTCATCGCCGAACGCCGCCGTCACATCAACCTGATCCTGCTGCTGCGGATGACCTGCGAGCTGACCGCCACCGTGCTGGTCACCGTGGACGTCCTGGGCTGGATCCGGCCGCTGTGGCTCGCCGTGGTCGTCGCCGCCGGCGTGATGGTCGTGGTGAGCTACGTGCTCATCGGCGTCGGCCCGCGCACCCTCGGCCGCCAGCACCCGTACCGGATCGGCCTGGTCGTCGCGGGTCCCGTCCGCGTCCTCGGCTCGATCCTCGGCCCGCTCAGCAGGCTGCTGATCGTCCTCGGTAACGCCATCACCCCCGGCCGCGGCTTCCGCGAAGGCCCGTTCACCTCCGAAGTCGAGCTGCGTGAGCTGGTCGACCTCGCCCAGGAACGCGGCGTCGTCGAGGAATCCGAACGCGAGATGATCCACTCGGTGTTCGAGCTCGGTGACACCGTCGCGCGCGAGGTCATGGTGCCGCGGACGGAGATCGTCTGGATCGAGCACGACAAGACCGTCCGCCAGGCGCTCGCGCTGGCTTTGCGGACCGGGTTCACCCGGCTGCCGGTGATCGGCGACTCCGTCGACGACGTGGTGGGCGTGGTCAACATCAAGGACCTCATGCCCGCGTACATGGCCGAGGGCGGCTCGCAGCGTCAGGTCGAGGAGCTGATGAACCCGGCGAGCTTCGTGCCGGACTCGAAGCGGCTCGACGACCTGCTCAAGGAGATGCAGGTCTCCCACAACCACATGGCGATCGCCGTCGACGAGTACGGCGGCACCGCCGGCCTGCTCACCATCGAGGACATCCTCGAGGAGATCGTCGGCGAGATCACCGACGAATCCGACACCGACGAACGTCCCGAGGTCGAAGAACTCGAAAACGGCGCGGTCCGCGTCTCGTCCCGGCTCTCGATCGACGACCTGGGCGAACTGTTCGGGATCGACCTCGAAGACCACGACGTGGAGACCGTGGGCGGGCTGCTCGCCGAGCGACTGGGTAGGGTCCCGCTGCCGGGGGCCGAAGCCGAGGTCGCCGGACTTCGGCTGTTCGCCGAAGGCGGTAAGGACCGGCGCGGGCGGATGCGGATCACCACGGTGGTCGTCCACCCCGCCGACGCGGACGCGGTGACCGACCCTGCCCAGGGCAGGCGCCGGACCCGGGTCCCGCAGCCCGATGAAAGTGACAGGAGTGTCGAACATGCCTGAGCTGGACGCCGAAGACCAGAAGCTGGTGACCCTGGCCAGGTCCGCGCGAGCCCGCACCCAGGCCGCCGAGGGCGCCGCACTCCGCGACACCGACGGCCGCACCTACGCGGCGAGCACGGTCGACCAGCCGTCGTTCAAGCTCACCGCGCTGCAGGCCGCCGTCGCCGCCGCCGTTTCGAGCGGAGCCGAAGGAATCGAGGCCGCCGTCGTCGTCAGCGGTGACGCCCTCCTGAACGGCGCCTCGCTGCAGGCGGTGCGGGACATCTCCGAAGACGCCCCGGTCCATCTCGCGGATCCCAGCGGCAAGGTGCTCAACTGATGGCCGAGCCGCATCGTTCCGGGTTCGCCTGTTTCGTCGGACGGCCCAACGCCGGCAAGTCGACGCTGACCAACGCGCTCGTCGGCAGCAAGGTGGCGATCACCTCCAGCAAACCGCAGACCACCCGCCACGCCATCCGCGGCATCGTCCACCGCGACGACGCCCAGCTGGTGCTCATCGACACGCCGGGGCTGCACCGGCCGAGGACCCTGCTCGGCGAGCGGCTCAACGACATCGTCCACTCGACATGGTCCGAAGTGGACGTCGTCGGGCTTTGCGTGCCCGCCAACGAAAAAGTCGGTCCCGGTGACCGGTTCATCGCCGCCGAACTGAAGAAGATCGCCAAGCGGACCCCCGTCGTCGGTGTTGTCACCAAGACGGATCTCGTGAAGCCCGAACAGGTCGCCGAGCAGTTGCTCGCCCTGCAGGAGGTCATGGAGTTCGCCGAGCTGATCCCGGTGTCCGCTGTGGACGGTTTCCAGGTCGGCGCGCTCTCGGACCTGCTGGTGCGGCACCTTCCCGAAGGCCCGCAGCTGTACCCGGGCGGCGAACTCACCGACGAGCCCGAGCAGACCCTCGTCGCCGAGCTGATCCGCGAGGCCGCGCTGGAGGGTGTCCGGGACGAACTCCCGCATTCGATCGCCGTCACCGTCGAGGAAATGCTGCCCCACGAGGGCAGGGACGACATGATCGACGTGCACGCGTTCCTTTATGTGGAACGACCGAGCCAGAAGGGCATCATCCTCGGGCACAAGGGTGAGCGGCTCAAGGACGTCGGCGCCCGCGCCCGGCAGCAGATCGAGGGGCTCCTCGGCTCGAAGGTCTACCTCGACCTGCACATCAAGGTCGCCAAAGAGTGGCAGCGCGACCCCCGTCAGTTGCGACGGCTGGGCTTCTGACTGAACGGAATGTCTCGATTCGGTCGCGGAGACCGGTTGATGGTGTGGAACCGGACGGGTGACCTTAGAGTCTCAACCCTTGACTCCGGTGATCGCTGATCGGGCGGCGCGCCCGGGTCGCAGTTCGACATCTCATTCGTGAAGGGAAAGCGGTAAATGACCGACAACCAGGGCCTGCCCAACTACTCCGGCGACCCTCAGGGCGGTGGAGGCTTCAACAACCCCGGCCCGCCGCCCAACAACAACCTGGTGTGGGCGATCCTCACCACGATCCTGTGCTGCCTGCCCTTCGGTATCGTCGCCATCGTCAAGGCGAACCAGGTGAACACCCTCTGGGCGCAGGGCCAGCCCGCCGCGGCGCAGGAAGCGGCCGACGCGGCCAAGAAGTGGTCGATCATCGCCGCGATCGTCGGTGTCGTGCTCGCCATCCTCTACGTCGTGTTCTTCGTCGTCCTCGGCGTCTTCGCGACCTCGGTCGACCCGAACACCTACCGCTGATCGAGGCGATCGAGGGGGAGACCTCATGACCGACCAGTACCCGAACTACCCGCCTCCGGGCGGGCCACCGCCGCAGCAGCCGTATTACGGCGGCATGCCGAACTACGGCCCGCCGCCGGACAACAACCTGGTGTGGGCCATTCTCTGCACGGTGTTGTGCTGCTTGCCGCTGGGTATCGTGGCGATCGTGAAGTCGAGCCAGGTGCAGACGTTGTGGTCGCAGGGCTTCCACGCCGAAGCCCAGAAAGCCGCCGACGACGCGAAGAAGTGGTCCATGTGGGGAGCGATCTCCACCGGCGTTCTTTTCCTGCTGTACATCATCTTCATCGTGGTGATGGTCATCATCGGCGCGTCGGCGGGAAGCTTCACGCCGTGACGTCGTCCGTCTACACGGGATTCCCGGCGCGCGGGTTCAAGGCGAAGGCCCGCGCGCTGGGGCCACCCCTGGCCATCGCCGCCGGCGCGGGGCTCGGCTGCGTCGTCCTCTGGCTGGGTGATCCCACCACTCCGGGCGGGCCGCTTCCGGTCTGTCCCACCAAGACCCTGCTCGGTATCGCCTGTCCGGGCTGTGGCGGCATGCGCATGGTCTACAGCGCGCTGCACGGGGACATCCCCGCCGCGCTGCACTACAACGCGGTGTCCTTTGTGGTCGTTCTGCTGCTCGTCTGGAGCACCGTCGCCTGGGCGGTCGGAAGACTCCGTGGCCGCGCGGTGAACAGCTGGCTGCACTGGCGCTGGACGCCGCTCGCGTTCGGTGTCGTGTTCGTCGTCTGGTTCGTCATCCGTAACCTGCCCTTCGCCCCGTTCACCTCGCTCTCCGTGTGAGTGCCGGGCCGAGGCCCGGATCGTCGGTGGTACCGAGTACGCTCCCGCGCACCGGTCTGCTCGGCGTGTACCCATGCCGTACATTCAGCCCGGGTCGCCGCACGAGGCCCCGTGCGCCAGGGGCGAGGAACCAGCGAGGGGATTTCGATGACCACTCCCTACGGCCAGCAGCCGCCGGGACAGCAGCCGCCGCCCGGGTCCGGGCCCCCGCCGGGGGACGGCCAGCAGTCACCGCAGCCGCAGCAGCCGTTCGGACAGCAGCCGTCGGGAGAACAGCCCTCGCCGTTCGGGCAGCAGCAGAGCCAGCCTTCGCCGTTCGGGCAACAGCCTCAGCAGCCGCAGCAAAGTGGCCAGTCTTCGCCCTTCGGACAGCAGCAGTCGCAGCCGTTCGGCGCGCAGCCGCAGTCCCCGTTCGGCCAGCAGCCGGGGCAGCCTTCCCCCTTCGGGCAGCAAGGGCAGCCCTCGCCGTTCGGCCAGGCCGCTCAGTTCGGCCCCCAGACCGACTATGCCCACTGGGGCCAGCGCGCGGGCGCGACGCTCATCGACTTCGGCCCGATCGTCGTGCTCCCGATCATCGGCGCGATCATTTCGGCGACGGGCCTGCGCACGGTCGGCCTGTTCATCGCCGGTCTCGGTTATCTCGCCGGGTTCGCCTGGACCGTCTACAACCGGTGGATCAAGATGGGCACCACCGGCCAGTCGCTCGGCAAGAAGATCCTCAAGATCAAGCTCGTCCGCGAAAGCGACGGGCAGCCGATCGGCCCGCTGATGGCCTTCGTCCGGGACCTGTGCCACAACCTGGACGGCTGGGTCTGCGGTCTCGGTTACCTCTGGCCGCTGTGGGACGAGAAGAAGCAGACGTTCGCCGACAAGATCCTCAGCACCGTCGTCGTGCCGGGTGAAGCCGCCGCCGCGCCCGCGTCGGCGCCCTTCGGCCAGACGCCGGGATTCCCCGAGCCGCCGCAGCCGGCTTCGCCGTCGTTCCCCGCGCCGCCCTCGCCGTTCGGCCAGCAGCCGCAGCAGCAGCCGTTCGGCGCGCCGCAGCAGCCTCAGCAGCCGCAGCCGTTCGGGCAGCAGCCGTCCCAGCCGTTCGGCCGGCCGCAGGGAACCGCGGCGCCGTCCCCGGAGTCCCAGCCGGGACCGGCCCTGGGCGAGGCCGAGCCGACTCAGGTCCTTCGCCCGGGGCAGCCTCAGCAGGCGCCGTCCGGGTTCGACGAAGCCGAACCGACGCAGAAGATCACCCCGGAACAGCTGAGGCAGCAGCTGCCCGGAGCGGATGGGCCGAACGGGCCCGGAACACCGCAGCAGTAAGGAACGACCGGCGGGATCCACCCGTCGGGAAGCACGACACAAGTGGGGAACCCGATGACGAACCCGTACGGCCAGCAGCCCGGCCCCGGCCAGCAGCCCTATGGCCAGCAGCCTCAGCCCGGATACGGACCCCCGTCCGGCGCCACGCCCGCGCCGTACGGCCAGCCTTCCGGCGCGAACCCGATGCCGTACGGCCAGCCGGCTCCGTATGGCCAGCCCGCGCCGTACGGTCAGCCCGCCCCCTACGGCGCTCCGGGCGGTATGCCCGGCGGTATGCCCGGTGGCGGCGACATCAACTCGATCCCGGACTACAAGGGCTGGGCCATCGGGTGCATCTTCCTCTGCTGGATCATCGCGATCTTCGCGATCATGAAGTCCAACGAGGTCAACACCTACAAGATGCAGGGCAACTACGCCGCCGCCATGGACGCGTCGAAGTCGACGAAGACCATGTGCATGATCGCCTCGATCATCGGCGGGGTCGGCTGCCTGTTCTCCATTCTCTGGATCGTCCTGGTCGCCGCGAGCATCTAGCCCGACCCGTAGCCGAAAGAACAACGAGGACCACTTTCATGACCAACCCCTACGGCCAGCAGCAGCCCTACGGACAGCAGCAGCCTGGCTATGGGCCGCCCTCCGGTGGCATGCCCGCTCCCTACGGTCAGCCCGCCCCGTACGGCCAGCCTTCCCCTTACGGCGCTCCGGGCGGAATGCCGGGCGGCGGTGGCGACATCAACGCCATCAAGGACTACAAGGGCTGGGCGATCGGCTGCATCTTCCTCTGCTGGATCATCGCGATCTTCGCGATCATGAAGTCCAACGAGGTCAACACCTACAAGATGCAGGGCAACTACGCCGCCGCCGCGGACGCGTCGCGGTCGACGCGGACGATGTGCATGATCGCGTCGATCATCGGCGGCCTCGGCTGCGTGTTCGCCATCGTGATGATCATCATCTCGATCGTCGCGGCCGCGTCCGTGCCGAGCTGCTACGGCCGCTACTGCTGATTCCGGGGCGCACCACCCCGATGTCGGTCCCGGGTGGGACGATGTCGGGGTGGTGAACCTCTATCGCGACACCGGAGTGGTGTTGCGGACGCACAAGCTGGGTGAGGCCGACCGGATCGTCACCCTGCTCACGCGGCGGCACGGCAAGGTCCGTGCGGTCGCGAAGGGCGTGCGTCGGACGTCATCGCGCTTCGGGGCCCGATTGGAGCCGTTCGGGCACGTCGACGTCCAGTTCTACACCGGCCGCTCCCTCGACGTGATCACCCAGGTCGAGACGGTCGACGCCTTCGCGCTGCCCCTGGTGGCCGATTACCAGCGCTACACCGCGGCGAGCGCCATCGCCGAGACGGCGGACCGGTTGTCCGCCGAAGAGGGCGAGCCGGTGCTCAAGCTCTACATGCTCGTCGTCGGAGCCCTTCGCGCGCTCGCGGGCGGGGAACGGGACAGTTCCCTCATCCTCGACGCCTTCTTCCTGCGGGCCATGGCGTACGCAGGTTGGGCGCCCGCGATCACCGAATGCGCCCGCTGCGGCCTGCCGGGGCCGCACAAGGCGTTCAGCGTGTCCGCAGGCGGCTCGATGTGCCCGGATTGCCGGGTCCCCGGCTGCGTCCATCCCTCCCCGGAGGTGCTGACCCTGCTCGCGGCGCTGCTGCACGGCGAGTGGCCGGTGGCCGAGGCTTCGCAGCCGGTGCCGCGGCGGGACGCGTCCGGCCTGGTCGCGGCCCATCTGCAGTGGCATCTGGAGCGCCAGCTGCGGTCACTGCCGCTGGTGGAGAGGCGTGCGCGGGAGACCAGCACGCAGGCGCAGTAGGGTCGCAGGCACAGGTTCGCTCGATCGGGAGGCTCGAAGGTGCTGCGCAGGGGACGCGAGAACAAGGCGTCACAATTCGAACTTCGCGCGCCGGAGCCGCATCCGTCCGGTGCCCGGCCGCCGGAGATCCCCAAGGAACTCCTCCCGAAGCATGTGGCGCTGGTGATGGACGGCAACGGCCGCTGGGCCAACCAGCGGGGACTGCCGCGGATCGAAGGCCACAAACGCGGCGAAGCGGTGATGATCGACGTCGCCAGCGGTGCTGTGGAGCTGGGCGTCAAATGGCTGTCGGTGTACGCGTTCTCCACCGAGAACTGGAAGCGGAGCCCGGAGGAGGTCCGGTTCCTGATGGGCTTCAACCGCGACACCATCCGCCGCCAGGTCGACTACCTCGGTTCGATCGGCGTCCGCATCCGCTGGGCGGGCCGCCGCCCCAAGCTGTGGGCGAGCGTCATCAAGGAACTGCAGGTCGCCGAGGAGAAGACCAAGCACAACACGGCACTGAACATGACCATGTGCGTCAACTACGGCGGCCGTGCCGAGCTGGGTGACGCCATGCGGCGGATCGCCCAGGACGTCGCCGACGGGAAGCTGAACCCGGACAAGGTCACCGAGAAGACCATCGGGAAGTACCTGTACCAGCCCGACATGCCGGACGTGGACCTGTTCCTGCGGCCGTCGGGGGAGCAGCGCACGTCGAACTTCCTGCTCTGGCAGTCGGCCTACGCCGAGATGGTCTACCAGGACACGCTCTTCCCGGACTTCGACCGCACCCACCTGTGGCGGGCCTGCCTCGAGTTCGCGAAACGGGACCGCCGCTTCGGCGGGGCCATCGACAAGGCTTCGGAAGGAACCTCATGACCACCGAGGCGGCGGACACGGCGGCCCTGCTCACCTCCGCCCGGGAGGCCCTCGAGCGCTATCTCGAAGTCCACGTCGACGACGACGGCGCGCTGACCTTCTCGCACGCGGACGTCCCGTGCGTCATCCAGGCGACCCGGCTGGCCGAAGGGCTGACCGTGCTGAGCCTGACCTGCGTCGTCGCCTGGGACCTGCCGGACGACCCGGCGATCGCGGCCTCGGCGGCGGAACGGGCCGGGCAGGGCCTGTTCGGGACGCTCGGTGTCGTGCGCTCGGAGAAGGGCATCGACATCACGCTGAGGTACGCGTTCCCGGCGGAGGGCATGGATCCGTCGCCGCTCGGAACGCTGCTCATGCTGGTCGTCTCGACGGCGTCGCAGCTGCGTTCGGACCTGCTGGGGACCGCTCCCGGGGAGTGACCGCCGGAACGCAGGGTCACCTGGCATCATCGCGCGCATGGAAACCATTTCCAGGAGCGCCCCGGAGCGGAAGCCCGCCCGGCGGTTCAAGATCACCTCGATCGAGGTGCTCTGCGCGATCCTGCTGATCGCGATCCTCGGGCAGAGCTGGCTCCAGCAGGTGTTCGACGTGCCCGCGCTGCGGACCGGCTCGACGGTGTTCGTCGCGGTCTGCGTGCAGGCGTTGCCGTTCCTGGTGCTCGGGGTCCTGATCAGCGGCGCGATCGCGGCGTTCGTGCCCGCGCGGGTGCTGGAGAAGGTGCTCCCTCGCCGGGCCGGTGCGGCCGTCGGTGTCGCCGGGCTGGCCGGGGTCGCCCTGCCGGGTTGTGAGTGCGCGTCGGTGCCCGTCGCGCGGCGGCTGATCGGCCAGGGTGTCGCGCCCGCGGCCGCGCTGACGTTCCTGCTGGCCGCGCCCGCGGTGAACCCGGTGGTGCTGGTCGCCACCGCGGTGGCGTTCCCCGGGAACCCGGAGATGGTGTTCGCCCGGTTCGCCGGTTCGCTCGCCACGGCGATGGTGATGGGCTGGCTGTGGGCGAAGTGGGGCAAGCTCGACTGGATCGCGGAGCGCGCTCTGCGGCGTCTTCCCGAGGTCCAGCACGGTTCGCGCTGGAAGACCTTCGCCGAGACCGCGCGGGGCGACCTGGTCGAGGCGGGCGGTTTCCTCGTGCTCGGCGCGATGATCGCCGCCGCGATGAACGTCCTGGTACCCGCCAAGTGGTTCGGGGTGCTGGGGGAGCAGATCGTGCTCGGGGTGCTGGTGATGGCCGTGCTCGCCGTCGTGCTGGCGCTGTGCAGTGAGGCCGACGCCTTCGTCGCCGCGTCGCTGACCGCGATGCCGCTGCTGCCGAAACTGGTGTTCCTGGTGGTCGGGCCCGCGATCGACGTGAAGCTGTTCGCGCTGCAGACCGGCACCTTCGGCAAATCGTTCGCGCTGCGGTTCGCGCCCGTGACGTTCGTCGTCGCGCTCAGCTGCGCGGTCGTCTCGGGCACGCTGATCCTCGGAGGTGGCGTGTGAAACGCGAGACCCAGAACATCCTGCTGATCCTCCTCGGCGGGGCGCTGCTCAAGATCACGATCAACGGCGACTACCTGCGGTACGTCAAACCCGCGCAGCAGCCGTGGATCATTGCCGGCGGCGCGGTGATGGTCGCGCTGGGCGCGGTCGCGATCATCCGGGACCTGCTGGCCGCGCGGGCCGCCGCCGTCGTGTCCGGGGACGTCCACGCGCACGACCACAACACCCGGTCGGCCTGGCTGCTGATGGTGCCGGTGCTGGCCGTGTTCCTGGTCGCACCGCCCGCGCTGGGCGCCGATTCGGTGACGCGCACCGAGGCCAGGGCGCCGCAAAGCGCTTCGGCGAGCAACGCGGCCGCCTTCCCGCCCCTGCCCGCCGGGGACGTGGTCCCGCTGGAGGTCAACGAGTTCGTCAGCCGGGCGGGCTGGGACAAGAGCGGGAGCCTGAACGGGCGGACGGTGCGGCTGTCCGGGTTCGTGGTGCACAACGAGGGCAACACGATGCTGGCCAGGATGGTGATCGGCTGCTGCGCCGCCGACGCCTTCCCGATCACGGTGCGGATGGTGGGCGAAGGCGTGTCGGGATTCGGCAACGACACCTGGCTGGAGGTCACCGGGACGGTCGTGCCGGGCACCGCGGTGCGGGAGAACAGCTACATGCCGGACTTCACGCTCACCTCGGTGCGGCAGGTGCCGGCGCCGAAGGACCCCTACGAGTACTGACCGTTCATGGCGCGGGCGTCAGTGGTTGGAGCAGGTCCCGACGATCTCCACGGTGTGGCTGATGTCGGAGAAGCCGTGCTCCGAGGCGATCTTCTCGGCCCACCGCTCCACGGCCGGTCCCTCGACCTCGACGGTGCTGCCGCAGATCCGGCACACCAGGTGATGATGGTGGTGCGACGAGCAGCGCCGGTAGATGGCCTCGCCGGTGTCGGTGCGCAGGACGTCGATCTCGCCCGCCTCCGAGAGCGACTGCAGCGTCCGGTACACGGTGGTGAGCCCGATCCCGTCGCCGCGTTTGCGCAGCTCGTCGTGCAGTTCCTGGGCGGAACGGAAGTCGTCGATCTCCTTGAGCAGCTCGACCACGGCGGCCCGCTGTTTCGTCGACCGGCGTCCCGGCACCGGCGCGGAACTGTTGGCCGTCGTCGGACTCATGCTCACTTCCCCTCCTGAACGTGGGCTACGGCGTCCACCACGATATGCGCAAGGTGATCGTCGACCAGCCGGTACACCACCTCACGGCCGCGTCGCTCACCCTGTACGACACCCGCGGTCTTCAGCACCCGCAGGTGCTGGCTGATCAGCGGCTGCGCGACATCGAGCGTGTCCACCAGTTCGTGGACGCACCGGTCCGCGTTACGCAGCTGCAGCACGATGGCGATGCGCACGGGGGCGGCGAGTGCCCGGAGCAGGTCGCCGGCGTCCGCGAGGACGGCGGGCGAGGCCGACACGGCGGGCTCGGCGGGGGGCCGGGCCGACGAATGCGGTCCGGGGTCTTCCGTGAGACCAGGGGCGGCCGAGTCCGGGGTCACCGTAGCCATCGCCGCCTCCATGTCCATCATGATTTTCGAAGTCATTGCCAGTAACAGTCCTGTCCATCTTAGTGTTCCCGCCCCCGGGCGGTCTGTTCGCCGACCGGGCGACCACTCGGCGGCGGCACTACTGCTCCATTCGGGTGACTTCGCGAAGAAATGACCATTCCACTTCGCATGTCGTCGCCAACGGTGCAAGGTTGTCGCGGAGCGTTTCGTCGCTTCTCGCTGACGACCGCGCTCGGAAAGCCCGGAGAGGCAGTGGGGAGACATGACTCGTTTCGTGACGAAGCTGGCGGCCGCGACGGCGGCCTTCGCTTTGGCGTCGGTTCCGGGGCTCGCCTCGGCGCAGACGACGCAGGCCGTCGATGAGAAGACCGGCCCCGTGTCGTTCGCGAACGTGGCGTCGGTGCGCATCGGGAACCCGGGATCGCTGATCACCGAGACCCAGCGTTCGCCGTTGACCCCCGGCCAGTCGAAACTCTCCCCGGACCGCACCGTCGTCCCGCGTGACGCCGGCGAGCAGAGCACCCTCGGTGACAAGTGGAGCATCAACCTCGGCCGCTACGGCGCGCCGAGCCCGTTCCCGGCCGGGATCGCCAGCCGCGACCACAACGTGATCGCCGCGCTGCAGCAGACCACGGTCCCGACGGCGGTCGCGGAGAGCAACTACGCCCTGATCGACAACGGGCGCGGCGGCGCGAAGCCGATCGACAACACCGTGCTGGTTCTCGAAGGCGCGAAGAGCTCCGTCGACTGCTCCTCGCCGAGCAAGGCGACGTCGTCGACGAGCGTGGGCAAGATCTGGGTGCGGGACCAGAACGGTGACCTGAAGCCGTCCGGCGCTTCGGGTATCGACGTCAAGGGCCTCAAGCTCGGCCCGCCGTCGATGGTCAAGAACGAGAGCCTCAGCAAGGACAAGACGACCTCCGACCTGACCGTGACGCGCGTGACCGCCTTCGACCAGCTCATCCGGCAGGACGGCTGGCGCGCCGGTGACGTGACCGCGGTCGCGGGCTGGAAGGTGGACATCGTCACGCACGTGCGCGACGAGGAGGGCAAGGATCTGCGCGAGGCCCGCACGACGATCGTGCTCGGCGGCGTGAGCTGCGGGATCCCGAGGAACTTCGTGGCGAAGCCCGCCGGCGGTACGGGACCGGGCGCGGCGCCCGCGCAGCCCGCGGTGCCGGGGACGGTGCCCGCGGGCGGTATCCCGCCGCAGACCGCGGACTCGACGCGGACCGTGGTCGGGCTCGGGCTGCTGGGCGGCGGCATCGTGATCGGCGCCGCGGCCATGGTGCTGCTCCGCCGTCGCAAGCCCGTGCCGGTGCGGGAGAAGTAGCGGCCCCGTGCGGTCCTGGCTGGCGGGACTGTCCGCCGTGGTCACCGCGCTCGCCATCTCAGCGGGCGTGATCGTCCTGACTTGGATCCCGCCGGAACCGGCGGCCGTCCCGGTCGCGGAACCCGCGGTCATGCCTGGTGAGGACGGCGCTCCCTTGGCGTTGCCCGCCGACAGTTCGAAACGAGGGCAACGGCCCGGCACCGTCCGCCTGCCCGAAGGCGGATCGGCGAAACTCGTCCGCTCTGAGGTCACCTCCCACGGCGTCCTCCCGATCCCGCGCGGACTCGGCGACGCGGCGTGGTGGGGTGCGCGGCTCGGCGCCGAAGCGGGTACGTCGCTGATCTCCGGGCACGTCAACTGGGGCGGCGTCAAAGGGCCGTTCGACGAGCTGTGGCGGATGCGTGAAGGCCAAGAGGTGGCCGTCAGCGACGCGGCGGGCGGCATCTGGGTCTATCGCGTGCGCGAGGCCGTCACCGTGCACAAGAACGACCTGCCCGCGCAGGCGGCGAAGCTGTTCGCGCAGAGCGGGCCGCACCGGCTGGTGCTGGTCACCTGCGGCGGCGACTACCTCGGGGGAACGGACGGCTACCGGGACAACCGGGTCATCGTCGCGACCCCCGTTTCCGGGCCGCCCGCCTGAAATCGGTGCAACCTCTTTCGGCTCGCGTCGCGTGTCTAGCGACACCGGCCGCTCCGGCGGCTTGACGCGAGCAAGGAGTAATACCCGATGGTGGGACAGTTCGACGACAACGCGGCGAGCGAGGAGCGGCCGAAGAAGCGCCCCGGCCTGGGGCTGATCCTCGCCGGCGCCGCGATCTTCGTGGTGGCGGCCGTGGTCGCGGTACTGGTTTTCACCGGGCTTGGGTTCACTGGAAAGAGTGATCCCGTCGTCGCGGCCGCCCAGGACCAGGCGAACACGTCCACGGGAGAGACCGCGCAGGCTCCGGCCGACCCGGGACAGGCGCCCGGCACGGTCAGGCTCCCCGGCGGCGGCACGGCGAAACTGATCCGCAAGGAACTGACCGCGGACGGGACCCTCCCCATCCCCGAGGGCCTCGACGAAGCCACCTGGTGGGGCGCGAAACTGGGCGCCGACCAGGGCGCGTCCCTGCTTTCCGGGCATGTGAACTGGAAGGGCAAGAAGGGCCCGTTCGACGAATTGTGGCGGCTCAAGACCGGCCAGCAGGTCGACGTCGTCGACACCGACGGCGGCAAATGGGTCTACAAGATCGGCGAAGTCGTCACCGTGCACAAGACGAAGCTGGCCGAGCAGGCGGAGAAGCTGTTCGGGCCGGACGGGCCGCACCGGCTGGTGCTGGTCACCTGCGGCGGCGAGTACGTCGGCGGGACCGACGGTTACGAGGACAACCGCATCGTCACCGCCTCCTTGGTCAGCGGGCCCTGAGCGGTCCGACCTCGCCGGAGGTCGTGCGGGGACGGGCGGTTAGTCTTGTCCTTCTAGTCCATACCCGTCCCCGCATGCTTCGGAGCGTGGAGTGCCCGCCAACACCATTGAGACCGTCGTCAGCCTGTGCAAGCGTCGAGGCTTCGTTTTCCCGTGTGGAGAGATCTACGGCGGTACCAAGTCGGCGTGGGACTACGGGCCCCTCGGTGTCGAACTCAAGGACAACATCAAGCGCCAGTGGTGGAAGACCGTCGTGCAGAGCCGCGACGACGTCGTCGGCCTCGACTCCTCGGTGATCCTGCCGCGCCAGGTGTGGGTCGCGTCGGGTCACCTCGACGTCTTCACCGACCCGCTGATCGAATGTCTGTCCTGCCACAAGCGTTTCCGCGCCGACCAGCTGGCCGAGGACTTCTCCGCCCGCTCGGGCAAGGAGGTGTCCGAGGACGACCTGTCCGAGGTGCCGTGCCCGAACTGCGGCACCCGCGGGCAGTACACCGCGCCGCGTGACTTCAACATGATGCTCAAGACCTACCTCGGCCCGGTCGAGTCCGAGGAAGGCGTGCACTACCTCCGCCCGGAGACCGCGCAGGGCATCTTCATCAACTTCCTCAACGTGCAGACCGCGGCGCGCAAGAAGCCGCCGTTCGGCATCGGCCAGATCGGCAAGTCGTTCCGGAACGAGATCACGCCGGGCAACTTCATCTTCCGCACGCGCGAGTTCGAGCAGATGGAGATGGAGTTCTTCGTCGAGCCGGGCGAGGACGAGACCTGGCACCAGTACTGGATCGACGCGCGCACCGAGTGGTACAAGGACCTCGGGATCAAGGCGGACAACCTCCGCCTCTACGAGCACCCGAAGGAAAAGCTCTCCCACTACTCGAAGCGCACCGTCGACATCGAGTACCGCTTCGCGTTCAACGCGGGCCAGGAATGGGGCGAGCTCGAAGGCATCGCGAACCGCACCGACTTCGACCTCACGACGCACTCGAACCACTCCGGCGTCGACCTGTCGTTCTTCGACCAGGCCACGAAGCAGCGGTTCCGCCCGTTCGTCATCGAGCCCGCGGCCGGGGTCGGCCGGTCGATGATGGCGTTCCTCGTCGACGCCTACCACGAGGAAGAGGTGCCGAACGCCAAGGGCAGCACCGACACCCGCGCGGTGCTCAAGCTGGACTACCGGCTCGCGCCGTTCAAGGTCGCCGTCCTCCCGTTGTCGCGCAACGCCGACCTCACGCCGAAGGCGCGCGACGTCGCCGCGGCGCTGCGCAAGCACTGGAACGTCGACTTCGACGACGCCGGCGCGATCGGCCGACGTTACCGGCGCCAGGACGAGATCGGGACGCCGTACTGCGTCACCGTCGACTTCGATTCGCTCAACGACCACGCGGTGACCGTGCGGGAGCGCGACACCATGGCGCAGGAGCGGGTCGCGATCGACAAGCTGGAGTCTTATCTGGCGGGGCGTCTGATCGGCGCCTGACGCCCTCGGAAGTACGTGAAGGCCCCCTTCATTGCGTTAGGCGCAGTGAAGGGGGCCTTCATGTACTTGCTTTCGCATGGCGTCCCTTTGAGCGCGCCGAACCGCCCGGCTTCGCCGACGTTGCGAAAGCCACTTTCGCAACCTTCAACGTTGCGAAAGTGGCTTTCGCAACGTCGCCACCGGCGCCGAGACCCCACCCCTGACAAGTGTCACCCTCAGGTCGTGACGCGCGGCCCACGCCCAGGCCGCCCGCTCGCGACAGGCTTGAGGCATGCGAGAACAAGACATCACCGCGGGGGCGGCGGTCCGGCTTTCCGGCCTGCGTAAGCACTATGGCGACGTCCGCGCCGTCGACGGCGTGGACCTGACGATCGCGCCGGGCGAGGTGGTCGCGCTCCTCGGCCCCAACGGCGCGGGCAAATCCACCACGGTCGACATGATCCTGGGCCTGAGCGTGCCCGACAGCGGCTCCGTGACCGTCTTCGGGCGTGAGCCGGGGGACGCCGTCGGCGACGGGATGATCGGCGCGATGCTGCAGGGCGGCGCGCTCGTCGAGGATCTCACGGTCGCCGAGACCGTCGGCATGGTCGCGGCGCTGCACCGCGAGCCGATGCCCGTGCGCGAGGCGTTGCGCCGCGCCGGGATCGAGGACATCGCGAACCGGCGCTCCACCAAGCTTTCCGGTGGGCAGAAGCAGCGCGTGCGGTTCGCCGTCGCGCTCGTGAGCGACCCCGATCTGCTGATCCTCGACGAGCCGACCGCCGCGATGGACGTCGGCACGCGCCGCGAGTTCTGGAAGTCCATGTACGAGTACACGAACTCGGGCCGCACGGTCCTGTTCGCGACCCACTATCTCGAAGAGGCCGAAGAATTCGCCGACCGTGTCGTGCTGATGCGGTCGGGGCGGATCGTCGCGGACGGTTCGGTCGCGCAGGTCCGTGCGCTGGCCGGGGGACGCACGATCCGCGCGGTGGTGCCCGCCGCGGCGGAGCCGGTGATCGCGGCGCTGCCCGCGGTCACCGGGTGCGAACTCCGCGCCGGCCGCGTGGCGATCTCCAGTTCCGATTCCGACGCGACGCTACGGGCGCTGCTGACCCACGTGCCCGGAGCGCACGACATCGAGATCAGCGCCGTCGGCCTCGAAGGCGCGTTCCTGTCCCTGACCACCAGCGAGGAAGCCGTCCGATGAACCCGACCTACCTCAAGACCGAGATCGTCCGCACCTTCCGATCGACCAGGTTCGTGCTCTTCGCCGTCGCCTTCCCGGTGCTGATGTTCCTGTTGCAGACCAACGTTTTCGCCGCCGGAAACGGGAACTTCGCCGGCGTGATCATGGTCAACATGATGGCCTTCGGGGCCTTCTCCGCCGCGATGACGAGCGGCGCGAAGCTCGCCATCGAGCGGTCCACCGGCTGGCAGCGCCAGCTGCGGCTGACCCCGCTGACCGGAGCCGGTTACCTCGGCGGCAAGGCGCTCTCGGCGATGCTCGTCGCCCTTCCGTCGCTGCTCGTCGTCCCGCTGGTCGGCGTCCTCTTCCAAGGCGTCCACCTCGATGCCGCCGGCTGGCTGCGGCTCGTGGCGGGTATCTGGCTCGGCGCGATCCCGCTGGTGCTGCTCGGCCTGCTGCTGGGCCAGTTCGGCACGCCGGAGTCGATGCAGCCGCTGAACATGATCGTCATGATGGGGATGGGCTTCCTCGGCGGCCTGTGGATCCCCATCGACGGGATGCCGTCGTGGATGGCCGACATCGCCCAGGTGACGCCGACGTACTGGCTGATCCAGCTGGTCCGCCCGGTCGTCACCGACCAGCTCACGGTGAGCCTCCCGGCCGCGCTCGGCGTGCTGGCGGCGTGGACCGCGGTCCTCGGGGCGCTCGTGATCAGGCGTTACCGTAAGGACAGTGCGCGGGTCTGAGAAAAGGGTGAACCGGTGAACGACTACCCGGGCAGGGTCGAGACGGGCTTGAACAGCCGGGAGAACTGGTGGGCGGACATGCCGCCGCGGACCGGCAGTGGGCCTCATCCGGTGAAGTGGGCAGTGCTCGGGCTCGCCTTCATCCTGCCGAGTTTCATTCCCACGGTGGTCGAGCTGACCACCGACGGGATCACCGTGGAAGAGCTGGTGATCGCCGGTTTCCTGCTCGCCTACGGCGCCTGTTATCTGCTGTTCCCGCTCGCCCTGCGACCTGCCAAGCGGAAGACGAGCTACGTCTTCTCGGTGGTGATGCTGCTCCTCGGCCTCATCCTGGTCTTCCTGCACGACAACAACCCGTACATCCTGATCTACGCGACGGTGGTGCTGGCCTTCACGCTGCCGCCCGCGTGGGCGGTGATCCTGGACGGCGGCGCCCTGCTGCTGGTGCTGGCCGTCCACCTGGTCGCCGGGAAGGACGATTTCGGTGACCTGGTGGCGGTCGCGGCGATCACGGCGGCGATGTTCTTCATGGCGAACCTGGCCCGTGCGGTGCGGAAACTGGAGGAGGCCAACCGGGAGATCGCGACACTCGCGGTGGCGGGCGAACGCGAGCGCCTGGCGCGGGATCTGCACGACATCCTCGGCCACAGTCTCACCACCATCACGGTCAAGGCCGGGCTCGCCCGCCGGATCCTGGAGAGCGGCAAGGACGACTCCCGCGCGCTGCAGGAGATCCGCGAGGTCGAGGGGCTGACCCGCAGCGCGCTCTCGGACATCCGGGCCACCGTCTCCGAGTACCGCGAGGTGTCGCTGTCGGCGGAGGTCGCCGGGGCGCGGGCGGCGTTGCGGGCGGCCGAGATCGACCCGGATCTGCCGCACGCGGTGGACAACGTCGATCCCGCCCTGCAGCGCACTTTCGGCTACGTGCTGCGGGAAGCGGTCACCAACGTGATCCGGCATTCCGGGGCGAAGCGGGTGAAAGTCCGCTTCGGCAAGACCTGGCTGGAAGTCGAGGACGACGGTGAAGGCGGCGACGCGGCCGCGGGGAACGGCCTGCGCGGGCTCGCCGAACGGCTGGACGCGGTCGGCGGGACCTTGACCGCCACCACGCCATCTGCGGGAGGATGGCTCGTCCGGGCGGAGGTACCCGAGTCCGCCTTGCGGAGCGGCGCGCTCGCGCCACTCTCCGAACCCGCTGGAGGCTGCGCGTGATCCGGGTCCTGCTCGCCGACGACCAGGCGATGGTGCGCGGGGCGTTGGCCACCGTGCTCGGCCTCGAAGCCGACATCGAGGTGGTCGCCCAGGTCGGCTCGGGCGACGAAGTGCTCCAGCGGGCGAAGGAGACCGCCCCGGACGTCGCGCTGCTCGACGTCCAGATGCCGGGCAAGGACGGTCTCGAAGCCGCCGCCGAACTGCACGGCGCGCTTCCGCTGTGCCGGATCATCATCTGCACCACCTTCGGCAGGCCCGGTTATCTCTCGCGGGCGATGGCCGCGGGCGCCGCGGGATTCGTCGTCAAGGACGCCCCGCCGGAGCAGCTCGTGGACGCCGTCCGCAGGGTCCACGGCGGGCTCCGGGTGGTCGATCCCGCGCTCGCCGCCGAATCGCTCGCCACCGGCGCGAGCCCGCTCACCGGGCGCGAACACGACGTCCTCCGTGCCGCGAAGGACGGCAGCACGGTGGCCGACATCGCCCGTGCCCTGCACCTTTCCGAAGGCACCGTGCGCAACCATCTTTCGGCCGCGATGGGCAAGACCGGGGCGAGGACCCGGGCCGAGGCGGTGCGGCTCGCGGAAGAGCACGGCTGGCTCTGAGATCGACTGCCCGCTCTGCGAGAATCACCCGCGTGAGTACCGCCGAACGGACGAAGCCGACTCGCGCGAACTGGGTGCGCCGGATCGTGGCGGGGTTCCTGCTGGTCGTCGTCGCGGTGATCGGCGGAACGGCGTTCCGGGTCTGGCAGGTCGCGCGGGAGGACGTGCGCGACCGGGCCGACGTCATCGTGGTGCTCGGCGCGGCCCAGTACAACGGCAGGCCGTCGGAGATCTTCCAGGCCCGGTTGGCCAAGGCGAAGACGCTGTACGACCAGGGCGTGGCGAAGGTGATCGTCACCGCGGGCGGCAAGAAGGCGGACGACAACTACACCGAGGCGCACGCGGGCGCGCAGTGGCTGCGCAAACGCGGCGTGCCCCCGTCGGCGACGCTGCCGGTCGGTGAGGGCAGCGACACCCTGCGGAGCCTCCGCGCCGTCGCCGAGCAGGTGCAGAAACGGGGTTGGAAGACCGCGGTGCTGGTTAGCGACCCGTGGCACTCCTTCCGCGCCCGGGTGATGGCCGACGACCTCGGGCTCGACACCTGGACGTCGCCCACCCATCGCGGCCCGATCGTGCAGACCCGCGAGACGCAGGCGCGCTACATCGTCCGCGAGACCGGCGCGCTGCTGTACTACCGCCTCACGAAGTCGCCGGCGGACAGTCTGTTCGGTACCGGCGAGGTCTGACGCCCGATAAGTGTCGGTGAGCACGTTTAGTCTGGTCGAGTGGACACCTACACCGAGGCCGACAGGGCGCGCCTGCTGCCCGAGCGGCCCAAGGGCGCGGCGTTGGAAGGCGCCGCGGACGGGCGGAGCGCCTTCGCCCGTGATCGCGCCCGAGTGCTGCACTCGGCCGCTCTGCGCCGGCTGGCGGGCAAGACCCAGGTGGTCGGCCCGGGTGAAGGGGCCGAGGTCAGCGGTGTGCCTCGCACGCGGCTGACGCATTCGCTCGAGGTCGCCCAGATCGGCAGGGGCATCGCGGACGAGCTGGGCGCGGATCCGGATCTGGTGGACACCGCCGGCCTCGCGCACGACATCGGGCATCCGCCGTTCGGGCACAACGGCGAGCGCGCGCTGAACGAGGTCGCGCAGCCGTGCGGTGGTTTCGAGGGCAACGCGCAGACGCTGCGGATCCTGACCAGGCTGGAGCCCAAGGTCCTGCTCGAAGGCGGGGTCGTCGGCGGGCTGAACCTCACCCGCGCCTGTCTCGACGCCTCGACGAAGTACCCGTGGCGACGGGAAGAAGACAATCCGAAATACGGCGTCTACGCCGACGACGCCGAGGTGTTCGCGTGGGTCCGGGCCGGCGCGCCGGAGCGCCGCACCTGCCTGGAAGCCCAGATCATGGACTGGTCCGACGACG
Source organism: Amycolatopsis sp. WAC 04182 (assembly GCF_003947465.1). Taxonomy (NCBI): domain Bacteria; kingdom Bacillati; phylum Actinomycetota; class Actinomycetes; order Pseudonocardiales; family Pseudonocardiaceae; genus Amycolatopsis; species Amycolatopsis sp. WAC 04182. The sequence goes on along the minus strand of NZ_QHJJ01000002.1, from coordinate 1,094,257 downwards.
TCGCGTATTCCGTGCACGACGTCGAAGACGGGGTCCTGGCGGGCCGGATCTCGTTGCGGGTATTGGCCGACGCGGAGGAACGCGCGGCGGTGGCCGAGGCGGCGCGAAGGTTCTCGCGGCAGTCGCAGTCCACTTTGGAGGGTGCGGCGAAGGAACTGCTCGACCTGCCGGTGGTCGCCGAGCTCAGCGAACCGGGGCCCGACGGATCGCTCAAGGCGCAGGTCGCGTTGAAACGGCTGACGAGCGAACTGGTCGGCCGGTTCGCGACGGCGGTCGTCGGCGCGACACGGGAGGTGTACGGCGAAGGGCCGCTGAGCCGCTACGCCGCGAAGCTGGTCATTCCGGAGCAGGTCGCGGCCGAGGTCGCGTTGCTCAAGGCGCTCGCGCTGCGGTACGTGATGAGCGACAAGCGGCGTCTCGCGATGCAGGACGGCCAGCGCCAGATGCTCGCCGAACTGGTCGTCGCGCTGTGCCGCCGCGCGCCCGACGCGCTGGACGGCCTGTTCCTGCCCGCGTGGGAGGCCGCCTCGGACGACGCGGCCCGCCTGCGCGTGGTCGTCGACCAGGTGGCGTCGCTCACGGACGCGCAGGCGTACGCGTGGCACGCCTGGCATACGGGCCGGCACGGCTGAGCTACTCACGGGCCGCCTGCTCATCTCGCCTGGCCGAACATGTCGCGAAAGCCACTTTCGCGACGTCTGGTGTCCCGAAAGTGGCTTTCGCGACATGCCACCTCGGCGCCGCCCCTCGGACAAGGCGGAACTTTCGGACAGGAGACGGGCGGGCCCGTCCACGGTACGGTCTGCGGCATGGGCGCTGTCGAAAGCCACCTCCGGTTTGGTCTGGACCTCTATCGGGTGCTGGCGAGCCGCACGGAGAACGCGTGCTTCTCGCCGTACTCGATCGCGAGCGCGCTCGGCCTGGTGACGCAGGCCGCCAAGGGAAAGACCAGAGAAGAGCTGATCGCCCTGCTCGGCGACCCGGACGAGCTGGCCGACCTGCTGGGCAAGGCCTCGTCACTGCTCGACGACGGCCCGGAACTCGCGGTCGCGAACACGCTCTGGGCCTGGGACGGGCTCCCGCTCGAGGATTCCTTCCGCGCCGAACTCGCCACCTGGCCGGGCGGCAAGGTCGAGAGCGCCCCGTTCGGCGACGATCCGGAGGCCGCGCGGCGGCTGATCAACGCCGACGTCGCCCAGGCCACCCGCGAGCTGATCCCCGAACTGCTGAAGCCGGGGACCGTCGCGCCCGACACCGTCGCCGCGATCGTCAACGCCCTGTATCTCAAAACCGCCTGGACCAACCCGTTCTCGAGTGACAACACCGCGCCCGCGGACTTCCACGCGCCGTCCGGCACCCGTACGGTGCCGACGATGTGGCTCGAAAAGCAGCTCGACCACACCCACGAGGACGGCTGGCAGGTCGTCCGCCTCGGCGCGGAGGGCGGGGTGGAGGCGATCGTCCTGCTGCCGGACGGCGATCTCGACGACACCGGACTCGACGCGGGCAAGCTGGCGCGGCTGCTGGAGAACACGCGGTCCAAGACCATCGCCCTGTCACTGCCGAAACTCGACCTCGACGTCGACAGCCCGCTGACGGCGAAACTCCGGGATCTCGGGGTGCGGACGATGTTCACCGCCGACGCCGACCTCACCGGGCTCGCCGACGACGACCGGCTCGAAGTGTCCGAGGTCCTGCACCAGTCCGTGCTCCGCATCGACGAGCAAGGCCTCGAAGGCGCCGCCGCGACGGCGGTGCTGATGCGGCTGACGTCGCTCATCGTCGACGAACCCCTGGAAGTCGCCGTCGACCGTCCCTTCCTTCTGCTCGTCAGGCATGCCTCGACGGGTGTGATCTACTTTCTCGCCCGCGTTGTCGAGCCGTGAGGATGGTCAGTGAGTCTTTTCCAGGCTGAGGCGGCGGAGGTGGAGGCCGGGAAGACTCCCACGAGACCCCGCCGGTTCGCCGCCGCCGACGCCGCCATCATGGGCGGTTTCCTGCTGTTCGCCTTCCTGCTCTACAACGGGCTCTGGCTCGACCTCAAAGAGGGCTATCTCTGGAACAGCGCGTCGGACCAGAACCTGTGGGAGTGGTTCTTCTCCGTCACCGCGGACAACGTGCTGCACCTGAGGAATCCGCTCAGCACGCATTTCCAGAACCATCCGCTCGGCGTGAACCTGATGGCCAACACGGCCATGCTCGGCATCGGCATCCCGCTTTCGCCGGTCACGCTCACCTTCGGCCCGACGGTCACCTGGGCCATCGCGCTCACCGGCGGTCTCGCCGGCACCGCGGCGGCCTGGTACTGGGTCTTCTCGCGCCATCTGGTCACCCACCGGGTCGGCGCGGCCATCGGCGGCGCGTTCGTCGGCTTCGCCCCGCCGATGATCTCGCACGGCAACGCGCACCCGAACTTCGTCGCGTGGTTCGTCCTGCCGTTCATCGCGCTGCTGGTCTTCAAGATCGCCCGCGGCGAACGCCCCGTCCGCAACGGGATCTTCCTCGGCCTGCTGGCGGCGTACCAGATCTTCCTCGGCGAGGAACCGCTGCTGATCTTCGCGATGGCGTTCGCGATCTTCGCCATCGCCTACTTCGCGACGAACCACCGCGAGTTCCCGCCGATGGCGAAACCGCTGGGGATCGGCGTCGGCATCGGAGTCCTCGTGGCGCTCGTGCTGTGCGCTTTCCCGCTGTGGTGGCAGTTCTTCGGTCCGCAGAGCTATCAGGCGATCGAGCACGGCCCGGTCGGGAACGACACGGCCGCGTTCACCCGGTTCGCGACGCAGTCGGTCGCCGGGCAGCCGCAGGCCGCCGCGGACGTGTCGATGAACCGCACCGAGGAGAACGCCTTCTTCGGCTGGCCGCTGATCGTGCTGATGGTGGTCATCACCGTGTGGCTGTGGCGCGAGGTGTTCGCGCGGGCGCTGGCGATCTCGATGTTCGTGATGGCCTGGCTCTCGCTCGGTGTGCAGATCATCGTGGTGCACGAGGAAACCGGGATCCCGGGACCGTGGAAGCTCTTCTCGGAACTGCCGCTGTTCGAGTCGCTGCTGGAATCGCGGCTCGCGATGGGCTGCATCCCGCTGATCGGCGCTCTGCTGGCACTGGCGACCGAACGCGTCTACGCGGTCGCCTCGAAACTCCCCGAAGTGCCGGGGGAGCGGCGATTCCCGTTGCGGCTGCTGTGGATCGGCGTCGTCGTCGCGGTCCTGCTGCCGATCGCGCCGACACAGCTGATCGTGAAGGACCGGCCGCCGACACCGCGGTTCCTCGCCGACGGCACCTGGCGGAGCTACGTCGCGCCCGGCGGGACCGTGGTGCCCGTGCCGTTGCCGAGTTCCGGCGAATCCGAACCACTGCACTGGCAGATCGACGCGGGCCTCGGCTATTCGATGCCGGAGGGCTACTTCGTCGGGCCGAGCGGTCCCGACGACAAACGCGGCCGCTACGGCGCCATCCAGCGGCCGACGTCGGTCATCTTCGACCAGATCAAGCAGACCGGCGTGCCGGCGACGATCACCGAGTCGCAGCGGGTGCAGGCGCTGGAGGATCTGCGGTACTGGAACGCCGACGTGCTCGTCCTGATCCCGCGCGAACATCAGGACGCCTTCCGGGCCACGGTGGACTTGCTGCTGCGGAAGCCCGCCGAGTTCGTCGACGGCGTCTGGGTGTGGGACGTCCGGACGATCACTCCCTGAGGGCGGCCCACCGCGAGCCCGCGAACGGCCCGTCGACGGACATCGCCAGATGCGCGTTGACCCGGACCGTGCCGCTGCCGAGCCGTGCCGCGACTTCGGCGGCGTACTCCTCGTCCGCGCCCCACACCGAACCGCACAAGCCGCCCGCCGTGGCGTTCGCCAGCCCGACCGCTTCGTCCACTGTGGAGCATCGGACGACCGGCAGCACCGGGCCGAACTGTTCCTCGGACACGACTCGCATGCCGTCGTGCGCGTCGGCGAGGATCGCCGGGGCGAAGAAGTACCCGGGCCCGTCGAGCGGCCCGCCGGTCACGATCCGCGCGCCGTCCGCCCGCGCCTCGTCGGTGAGACCGGTGACACGGTCGTACCGCGGCCGGTTGTTCACCGGGCCGAGCTGGGTCCCGGGGATCCGTCCGTCGCCGACCACGACCCGCGCCGCCACGGCCGCCAGCGCCTCGACGATGCCGTCGTGGACGGATCCGACGGCGTAGACCCGCTCGACCGCCACGCCGATCTGGCCGCAGTTGGCGAAGGCGCTCCAGAAGAGCCGTTCCGCGATGGCGGCCGGATCCGTGCCGGGGAGGACGATCGCGGGATCGTTGCCGCCCAGTTCCAGGGTCAGCCGCCGCCATTCCGGCACGGACGCGGCGGCCAGTCGTTTCCCGGTGCCGGCCGATCCGGTGAAGTCGACCCGCCGGATCCCGGGATGGGCGACCAGGTGCTCGCCGAGGGGGTCGTGTCCGGTGAGCACGGTCAGCACGCCCGGCGGCAGGACCTGCGCCAGCATCCGGCCGAGGTGCAGCGTGGTGAGCGGGGTGCGCGGCGACGGCTTGAGCACCACCGTGTTCCCGGCGGCGAACGCCGGCGCGAGTTTCGCGACGGCCGACTGCACGGGGAAGTTCGACGACGTGATCGCGGCGACCGGTCCGTCGGCGTCGGCTCGCGGTCCGGGCCGCAGCCCGGCGAAGTACCGGAACCGCGACGCCGCCCCGGCGAACTCGGCTTCGGCCTCGTGAAGCGGTTTCCCCTGCTCCTCGGAGAGCACCGGGGCCAGCACGGGCGCGGCCTCCTCGACCACGACCGCGCACGACGTCAGCGCCGCGTGCCGATCCGAGACGTGCCAAGCAGTCCATGCCTCGGCGGCGGCGCGTACCGCTTTGTCGACTTCGGCGGGCCCGCAGTCGGGGACGGCCGTGATCCGTTGTCCGGTGGCGGGATCCTCGACGGCGAGCATCGATCCTCCTCGGGGAGGGGAAAGGGCCGACTCACCAGCCTACCTTCGATGATCGACTCGGGGTTCCGGCGAAAAGGCTAAATCGAGCCGCTTCCGGTCGCGTGGCGCGCGTCACCGGCGTTACCGTCACATCCGAGCGGGCCGTCTCGTCCATTCGGTGATCGCAACCGCACGAGGAGGACACCATGCCGCGTATTCCCGCCGTGAAGACCGCCGAAGCAGGCTTCCTGCTGAAGCTGTTCTACAAGTTCGCCGGCAAGCGCTTCGGCGCCGTGCCCGAGCCGATGGCCGTCTACGCGCACCACCCGGCGCTGCTCCGGGCGAACGGCATGCACGAGATGATGGCGGAGAAGGCCAGCAAGACGCTGCCGTCGAACGTGCGCGAGCTTGCCGTGTACCGCGTCGCGACCCAGCTCGGCTGCTCGTGGTGCATCGACTTCGGGACCATGCTGCAACTGCACGAGGGCCTCGACATCGAACGGCTGAAGAACATCGACGACTACGCGAAGTCGCCCGCCTTCACCGACCAGGAACGGCTCGCGCTCGCGTACGCCGACGCGATGACCGCGAGCCCGGTGACCGTCACCGACGCCCACGTCGCCGAGCTGGAACGCGAGTTCGGCCGCAAGGGCGTCATCGAGCTGACCTACCAGATCGGCCTCGAGAACATGCGTGCCCGGATGAACAGCGCGCTCGACATCACCGCGCAGGGCTTCACCTCGGGCGACGCCTGCAAGATCCCGCTTCCCTGAAACTCCCGCGTTTAGTCCTCTGAATGCGCCCAGGGCGCATTCAGAGGACTAAACGCGGTCAGGGGCCGACGCGGGCCCGCGCGGTGGTGAGCTTGTCCGGGTTCGCCATGTCGTAGATCGCGACGATCTTCCCGTCGCGGATGACGAACGCGTCGACGTGCTCGTCGAGCGCCCGGTACCCGGCCGAGGCCGCCTGCGGCGGGATGTAAAGCCCGAGGTCGCCGTTGACCAGCGCGGGCCTCGCCTGTTCGATGCCCGCCGGGTCGTACATGCGCATGAGGCCCTGGAACAGCCGGGTGACCTTGTCGAATCCGGCGACCGTGTGCACCGCCGTGCGCGCCTTGCCGCCGCCGTCGCCGACGAGGACGACGTCGGGATGCAGGACCTCGGCCACGGCCTGGATGTCGCCGGTGAGCATCGCGGTCATGAACTTCTCGATGATCTGCTGCTGCTCGGCGAGCGCCGTCCGGGGCGGCGGATCGGCGTCGGCGACCGCGCGGCGGCCGCGGGAACCGTGCTGGCGCGCGGCTTCCGGCGTGCAGCCCAGGATCTCGGCGATCTCCCCGAACGGCACCGAAAACGCGTCGTGCAGGACGAACGCGACGCGCTGTTCCGGCGTCAGCCGGTCGAGGACGACCATCGCCGCCATGCGCATCCCGTCGTCGCGGACGGCGACGCTCAGCGGATCCTCCGACGACGGCGTGCCCAGGGGGCCGAGGACGGGTTCGGGCAGCCATTCGCCGACGTACCGTTCGCGGCGCACCACCGCGGAGCGCAGCCGGTCGAGGCAGATCCGGCTGACGACGGTGGTCAGCCAGCCTTTGTGGTCTTCGATGGCCGAGCGGCGTCGTTCGTCCAGGCCGCTCAGGCGCAGCCACGACTCTTGGACCGCGTCCTCGGCGTCGGACAGCGTGCCGGTCAGCCGGTAGGCGACCGACACCAGATGGGGGCGCAGCGCGGCGAAATTCCCGGCGAGTTCGTCCAGGGCGGTGCTCATTCCCCGAGTGTGCCGCACAGCGCCCGGAGAGCGGGAACTAGAGTGATGAGCGTGGCAGGACGGATTCGGGAGAGCGACATCGCGGAGGTGCGCGAGCGCAACCGGATCGACGAGGTCATCGGCGACTACGTGGCCCTCCGCAACGCCGGCGGCGGCAGCCTGAAAGGGCTTTGCCCGTTCCACAACGAGAAGACCCCGTCGTTCAATGTGCGCCCCACCCACGGCACCTTCCACTGCTTCGGCTGTGGCGAAGGCGGTGACGTGATCAAGTTCATCCAGAAGATGGACCTGATCTCGTTCGTGGAAGCCGTCGAGCGCCTCGCGGATCGCGTGGGGTTCCGGCTGACCTACGAAGGCGGCGGCGGAAGCGTCCAGCGTGATCGCGGCACCCGCGCCCGGCTGATCGAGGCGCACCGCGCGGCGCAGGAGTTCTACGCCGAGCAGTTGCTCACCCCGGACGCGCGGGCGGCGCGGGACTTCCTGTCCGAACGCGGTTTCGACGCGGCCGCCGCGCAGACGTTCGGCTGCGGGTACGCGCCGGCGGGCTGGGACAAGCTCACGAAGCATCTGCTCAACCGCGGGTTCGAGGTCAAGGAACTGCTCACGGCCGGGCTGGCCAAGGAGGGGCAGCGCGGGCCGATGGACCGGTTCAACCGGCGGCTGCTCTGGCCGATCCGCGACGTCGGCAACGAGGTGGTCGGGTTCGGCGCGCGGCGCCTGTACGACGACGACCGCGTCTCGGCGAAGTACCTGAACACGGCGGAATCGCCGATCTACAAGAAGTCGCAGGTGATGTTCGGCCTCGACCTGGCCAAACGCGAGATCGCGAAGCGGCACCAGGTCGTCGTCGTCGAGGGCTACACCGACGTGATGGCGATGCACGCCGCCGGTGTCCCGACGGCCGTCGCGTCGTCGGGGACGGCGTTCGGCGAGGACCACATGAAGGTCCTCCGGCGGCTGATGATGGACGACGACGCCTTCCGCGGCGAGGTGATCTTCACCTTCGACGGTGACGAAGCGGGCCAGAAGGCGGCGCTGAAGGCGTTCGAGGGCGATCAGACCTTCGCGGGGCAGACTTACATCGCGGTCGCCCCCGACGGCATGGACCCCTGCGAGCTGCGGCTCGCCAAGGGCGACGCCGCGGTGCGCGACCTGGTCGCGCGGCGGATCCCGCTGTTCGAATTCGCGATCAAGAGCATGCTCAAGGCGTTCGACCTCGACTCGGTCGACGGTCAGGTGGCGGCGCTGCAGAAGACCGTCCCGATGGTCGCGGGGATCAGGGACCGCGCCAGCCGCGACGGCTACGCGTCGAAACTCGCGTGGTGGGTCGGCTGGCAGGACGCGGCCCAGGTGGTGAACCGGGTGCGCGGCAGCGCGGGTGCGGCGGCGAAACGCTCCGCCACCGTCGAGGTCCGGCGGCCCGCTCCCTCTTCGGCGGCGGCCGCGGCCGAAGAGGACCTGCCCAGGCCCGCTCCCGGCGACCCGCGGTTCATCGCGCAGCGTGAAGCGCTCAAAGCGGCGCTGCAGCAGCCGATGCTCGCCGGGGCCGAGTACGACGCGCTCCCCGAAGACGCTTTCACCCATCCGGTTTACGTCACCATCCACAAGGCGTTGCTGGCCGCCGGGGGAGCGGGTTCCGGGCTGACCGGGCCCGCCCTGCTCGACGCCGCCGCCCCGCACTGCCCGCAGGGCACGGTGCGGCGAGTGCTCAGCGAGCTTTCGGTGGAACCGTTGCGCGCCAAGGGTGAGGTCGACTCGCGCTACATCTCCGCGCAACTCGCGGCGGTGCAGGAGAGCCTCGTCGGCCGCCAGATCAACGAGATCAAGTCGAAGCTCCAGCGGCTTTCCCCGGTCGAGGCGCCGGACGACTACCGCGCCCTGTTCGGCGACCTCGTCGCGCTCGAGCAGTACCGGAAGGCGCTGAAGGAACAGGCCATCGGCGGATTGGACTGAGCATGGGCTGGCTGCGTCACCTGCTGGGTGACCGTGTCCCGGCGGATTTCGACGGAACGCTCGACGACGGCGAACACGTCGTCGGCGGCGCGGCGGTCGAGGGCGGCGGATATTTGCTGGTCACGGCGCTCGGACTGTGGATCCCGGGGCCGCGCCGGGTCGGCTGGCATCTGGTCGGCAAGGCGGCGTGGTCCGACGGGGTGCTGACCCTGACCGAATCCGAGGAGACCGGGACGGCGGGGAACGCCGTGCTCCTGGCCGACAAGACCCCCGTCCGGTTCCGGCTGCCCAGGCCCGGAAAGGTCCCGATCCTGGTACGGCAGCGGGTCGACGGCTCGGTCCGGGGACGGCACCGCAAGGACCTCGAGACCGGCGGAGCGTGGTTCGTCGAGCGCAAGGTCCCCGGTCAGGACGGCACGGTGCTGCAGGTGCGCCCCGATCCGGGCACCGACGTCGACGTCGTCAAGGCGATCGCCGAGGAAGCGGCCAGGAAGCTGGCCTAGCAGTACACTCGTACTGTATCGCTGGGAGGCGCCATGTGGGATCCGGTCAAGTACCTCGACTACGCCGACCTGCGGGCCAGGCCGTTCCACGACCTGGTGGCGCGGATCCCCGCCGTCGGGCCCCGCCGGGTCGCCGACCTCGGCTGCGGGCCCGGAAACCTGACCGCCGGCCTGGCGGAACGCTGGCCCGGCGCGATCATCGAAGCGAGCGACAGCTCACCCGAAATGGTCGAAGCCGCCCGCTCGCGAGGTGTCGACGCGCGAGTGCTCGACGTCAACGATTGGGTGCCCGAACCGGACACCGACGTGGTCGTCTCGAACGCCGTGCTCCAGTGGGTCCCGGAGCACCGTGACCTGCTCCGCCGCTGGGTGGGGCTCCTGCCGTCCGGGGCGACGCTCGCGTTCCAGGTCCCCGGCAACTTCGATGCCCCGTCGCACGCCCTCGTCCGCGCCCTCGCGCGGACCGAGGAGTGGGCCCCGCGCCTCGCCGACGTCGTCCTGCGGGAGAACGAGGCCGTCGACAGCCCGCTCGGCTACGGAACCCTGCTGGCCGACGAGGGATGCGCCGTCGACGCCTGGGAGACGACGTATCTGCAGCGGCTGACCGGGGAGGACGCCGTGCTCGAATGGATCACCGGCACCTCGCTGCGGCCGGTCAAGGACGCCTTGCCGGGCGAGGACTGGGACCACTTCCGCGCTCAGATCGCCCGGAAACTGGACGAGGCGTACCCGCCGCGCCCCGACGGGACCACCTGGTTCGAGTTCCGGCGCGTCTTCGTGGTCGCCGTCGTGCCGTGAAAAGGGCCCTCCGCCGCCGGCGAAGGGCCCTTCGGTCCGTCTCGGGCACGGTCAGCGCTGAGACCGCCCGAACCGCTCACCGACCTTGGCGCGAGCGACCCCGGCGGCGCCCTGCACCATGGGGTGGTCAGCGATCTTGCGGTAGGTCCGCACGATCTGCTCGTACCGCCCCCGGCCGGCCTTCGCGCCCAGTACGTAGCCCGCGGCCGCGCCCAGCAGGAACATCTTCATCCGAGTCCACGCCTCCGTTCGATCTTGCTCCAGCTGTCATTGTCCCTCAAAACGCGAGCTTGACGAGGTGATCCCCAAAGTGGGGGGTGGGTGCGCGGCCGCCGGGGCCATGGGCTAAAGTTCTCTCATCGGTCGGAGCGATCCGGCCGGTACGGAGCACAATCCCCTGTAGCTCAACTGGCAGAGCATTCGGCTGTTAACCGGAGGGTTCTTGGTTCGAGTCCAAGCGGGGGAGCACAGAGTTCCTTCACGAAAGCCCAGGCCACGAGGCCTGGGCTTTTTCGTGTCCGGACCACCGGTGCGAACGGCTGCTAGGAAACCTGTGTGGTGTCCGCGATCGGCACGCTTTGGCCGCCGACCGGGCAGAAGACGATGCTCGAGTTCAGAGAAAAACAGGCTGGTCGGAAGGTCACGGTTCCCGCAGTGCCGTACGGATACTCGGCGCTACCGGAAAAGGTCACCCACTCACCCGGCACCAGCCTGGGATGCGTCATCTTGCGGACGGACAACGTCTTGCTTTCGGCACCTTCCAGCTGGAGCGACATCCAGGCGTTGCCGAGCTCGTTGGCCGGAACCTCGTTGAACCGGGGCGGCCACAACATGCTGAAACTCGCCTCGATCGACTCGGTCGCGCCGACCTTCGCCGTGGCCGGGGCCGTGACGGTCAACTGCGGATCGATGTACCACAGGCCCCCGGTCCCCAAGTAGGCGTAGTACCTGGCAGTGACCGTGTCGGCTGCCGCGGGCGACGCCGCGACGGTCGTCAACCCCACGGCCGCCACCACCGAAACCAGCGCGGATACGACTTTCCTGCCCCAGCGAGACATGGCGCTCCTTCGACCGTCGACGTCAGCTCGTCGGAGCCCAGCATGCGCCGGCCTGGGCGCGCGGGTCGTCTCATAACGTGTGGCGCCTCGTCTCGTATCGGGTCAGCAGCACGCCGCCGGGAAACGTCCGCGTCTCCACGAGGTTCAGCCGCACCCAGCTGTCCAGCGCGGTGAAGAACGGCGTGCCGCCGCCCACCAGGACCGGCACGGTGACCAGCACGTATTCGTCGATCAGCCCTGCCCGCATGGCAGCCCCGGCGAGCGTCGCGCCGCCGATGTCCATCGGGCCGCCGTCCTCGGCCTTGAGCCGGGTGATCTCGGTGACCGCGTCGCCGGTGACCAGCCGGGTGTTCCAATCGACCGTGCCGATCGTCGAGGAGAACACCACCTTCGGCATGTCCCGCCAGCGGCGGGCGTACTCGATCTCCGCCGCGGTGGCGCCGGGCCGCTGGTCGGCGGTCGGCCAGTGGGGACTCATCGCCTCCCACAGCTTGCGCCCGTAGAGCGACAGGCCCGTCGCGGCCACCCGGTCGGACCACCACCCGAACAACTCGTCGTTCGGCGACGAATCCGGTCCGTCACCCCCACTCCAGCCGAGGTCGTCGCCGGGGGCGGCGATGTAGCCGTCCAGGGTCACGTTCATGCCGAAGGTCAGTTTTCGCATGGCGTCAGTCTCCTGTGAGCCGAGCCTGATCGGTGTGCGAAATCAGATCCGGGTCATGGTGGAGGTGTAGCCGCCTCCGTCCGGGTAAACCCAGTCGCCGGTCATGGAGGTGCCCTCGGCGTCGAAGGTGCCCTGGAAATAGGCGGGGCTGCCTTTCTCTCCGGCCCAGATGGTCAAGGTGTCGCCGGTGAGTTCGTAGGCGTAGTCGAGGGTGTTCCCGGCCGAGTCGTAGAACCGGGAGACCACGTCCTCGCCGGGAGGTTCGCCGAACGGGCGCAGGTTGCCGATGACCTCCAGCCCGGTGATCCGCTCTTCGAACTGGCTGAGCTCGACGTGCTGCAGCAGGAAGAATCCGCCTGGCATCCATTCGTACCGCACGGTGCCCTCGGCTCCGCCGGTCACCTTCCAGGTGCCGACCAGCCGGTCGAGTGCCCGGAGCTCGGGGCTGGGCTCGATGGTCGTTTCGGCCATGGCTTCCTCCTTCTGAACGTGATCTCGACGATATCGGGGCCCGGTGGAGATCGCCGTTCCGTGGCGCGGTGGCGGTGGAAATTCACCGGGGAGGAGTCATGGCCCCGGACCCCCGGAATCGGCACAACCCGACGTCGGCGGCCGGTATGGTCACCCGCGCGAGGTATGCCGGGTTCGACGGTGGGCGAGGTAACGGGTGGCGGGGGAGGCCGGGCGGCTGCTGACCGGTTTCGGGCACCGCTATGCCGTCGTCGTGCGGATCGCGACCTTGCCGCCCATCGCGGCGATCGGCCTGCTCAGAAGTTCGCCCGCCGAGTTCGCGGCCACGGCGGTGGTGGTCGCCGCGGCCGTGGTCTGGACCTGTGCGCGGGGATGGTGGTCGCGGGCCCCGATCGCCGTGGACGTGGCGGTGCTGCTGGGCTTGTGCCTCACCGTCTTCTGGACCGACGCCGAGGCGGACGGCAACACGGGCTGGCTCCGGCTCCTGGTCGTCTTCGCGTGCGTCACCTGGCAGTGGCACACTCCGCCGCTGACCGGTGCCCTCGCGGCGCTGATCGCCGGTGGCGGGATGCTCGTCGTCTTCGCCGCGGCCGGGCTCGCCCTGAGCGTGTCGCAGGTGTGGGTGCTGGCGATGGCCGCGATGTCCAGGGCGGCCTGGGTGCTCGTCACCCGCGCCGCGGAGCGCGCCGATCGGATGGCGGCCGAGGCCGAGCGGGTGCGCAGGGAAGCCGCCGTGGCGGCAGCCGTCCGGGCCGAGGAACGTGAGTTCGCGAACTCGCTGCACGACACCGCGGCCACCACCCTGCTGATGGTCGGCCTCGGGCAGGTGCCCCCGGACGCGGATTGGCTGGCCCCGCAGGCACACCGCGATCTTGCCCGGCTGCGTTTCCTCGACGACGCGCGCCTCGACGACGGGCGGACCGCGCCGGAGGCCGACCTCGTCGAACTGCTCCGCGCGGACCTCGGCACCGGCCACCTGACCGTCGAGCTCGACGTACCACCGCGGCTGTCGCTTCCGTCCGATGTGGCCGGTGCGATCGCCGGAGCCGTCCGGGAGGCGCTCAACAACGTGCGCCGCCATGCCGGGACGGACCGGGGAAGAGTCCGGCTGCGCGGCGACGCCCAAGCGCTCTCGGTCGAGATTTCCGATGAGGGCAAGGGATTCGCCGTCGAGGACCGGGCGATGGCGCGACGCGGGCTGCGGGAATCCGTGCACGGCAGGATGGACCGGGTCGGTGGCACGGCGACGATCACTTCCGCCGAAGGTGTCGGCACGACGGTCCGGCTGGAATGGCCGGCATGAGCGGCGGCGAAGCGACCCAGGAGCAGTTGAGGCGCGGGCTTCGGATCGCCGTCTTGCTCGTCGCGATCCTGACCGTGGACGTCCTCGGCTTGAGCAATCTGATGCGGGGCTTGAAATCCCACGAACTGCCCGCCGTCCAGTTCGCCGCGCTGGCCGCGCTGACCGCGGTGCTGGCCGTCGAACTGGTGCTGGTCGTCCGGCGGCGGCCGTGGGGCGTGGCGCGGTGGCCTGCCGTCGCCGTCGTGCTGGCCGCGTCCGCACTGGCGTACCTGACCCTGCCGGACGGCAAGACGGCGACCACGGTGGACTGGTTGTTCGGCGCGGCCAACTGGGTCGGCGTCGTCGTCCTGCTCGACCGTCCTTTGCGGACGATGCTGGCCTTCCTGCTGGCACACGAGTCGCTCGCCTTGGCGAACCTGCTGCTGTTCCAGGACGTGAGCCGGAACGTGCTGGCCCGGTTCGTCACCGGTTCGGTGACGGTGATCGGCCTTCCGCTGTGTGTCGCCGTGGTCGCGGCCGTCCTCGGCCGGATCGGCGCCCGGGCGGCCGAGGCCACGCGGGAACTGGAACGCTTGCGCACCGCGGAAGCGGTCGCGGACGGCGCGCACAGTCGTCGCAAGCAGCGGCTCGCCGAGCTCGCCGATACGACCGTGCCGTTGCTGACAGGACTGGCGGACGGTTCCCTCGCGTCCTCGGATCCCTTGGTACAGCGAGGATGCGCGATCGAAGCGGCGCGGATGCGGCGGCTCTTCGCCGAAACCGACGTGGTGGAGAACCCGCTGCTGCACGAGCTGAGGCACTGCGCGGACATCGCCGACCGCAAAGGTGTCGAGGTCGACCTGGACGTGCGTGGCCACTGGCCCGTGCCGCCCGTGGCGGTCCGGCGCGACCTCACCGACGCCGCGCTCACCGCCTTGGCGACGGCCGGATCCTGGGCGCGGGTCACCGTGGTCGGCAGCCCCGGGCTGGTGTCGGTCAACGTGGTCGCGGACTGCGCCGAGCCGATCGCGGCCACGCCGGGCACCCCGGATGTGCGGATCGAGATCTTCGACGGTGACGGAACAGTGTGGATGGAGGCCCGGTGGCAGCCGATGGAGAGCTGATCACGGCGGTGATCGTGGACGATCACGCGGCGATCGCGGCGGGGGTGCGGTACTGGTGTGAACAGGCGGATCCGCCGATCGGTCTCGTCGACGCGGGAGAGCGCCTCGCCGACGTGTGGACCGGCCCCGGCGCGGACGCGGACGTGGTGATCTTCGATCTCGAGCTGGTGCCCCGCAAACCGGGCTTCGGCGAACTCCGCCGCCTGGTCGAGAGCGGACGCCGCGTGGTCGTGTACTCCCAGCACGCGGACAACGCCACCGCGATCAAGTGCATCGATCTCGGCGCGCTCGCGTATCTGACCAAACGGGAGGGACCGGAGCACCTCGTACCCGCCATCAGGGCCGTGGCCGGAGGGCAGGCGTACACGGCGCCGTCGCTGTCCGGCGCGCTCGCCGCGGACGACTCCCCGGGCAGGCCTCGCCTGTCCCCGCGGGAAATCGAGGTACTGCGGGCATGGTTCGCCGCCTCCTCCAAGGAACTCGTCGCCGCGAAACTCCACATCACCGTCAAGACCGTCGACACGCATATCGCCCGGGTGCGCGTGAAGTACGCGGGAGTCGGACGCGACGCCCGCACCAAGAGCCAGCTCGTCACCCGCGCGCTCGACGACGGTGTCATCACGCTAGCCGAGCTCAACGAGGCCTCGATGTAGGGCGTTCACCGGACATCCCGGGAGCCGCGCTCGGTCTAGCGTCACCGGAGCAGGGGGCGCCGCGGGCATCCGGTATCGAGGGGACCGGATGCCCGCGGCACCGCTTCCAGGAAGACGCCCGAGGGAGTTCGATGAGCCAGCCCGGCCCGCCAGGGACCTATCCCGTGCCGCGACCGGGGTGGCAGTACCACCCACAGCCGCCTCGCAAGAAGAAGACCGGGCTGCTGATCGTGCTGCTGGCGCTGGGCACGGTCATGGTGCTGGGGCTGGCTTTCGGCGGGTACTGGTTCTTCGTCCGGGAAGACGACTCCGACGCACGACCGCGCGTGGACGCCTCACAGGATCTGGCGAAGGCACCGATCGGTTGTGCCGTCTTCGACAAGAGCGAGGTGGCCCGCTACATTCCCGGCCGGACGGATTTCAAGGCGGGTTCGGGCAACACGACGTCGGACTCCCTGGAGCAGGGGCAGTGCGTCTGGAACAACACCGACACCTTCATCAAGGACAAGGTCCGGGCGGCGCACGTGATCGTCACCAGCTACGTCTACCGCGCCACCCGCACGAAGTCCGGAGTGGACGCCGCGACCGAACACCTGAAACGCCGGGTCCGCAACGGGGTCGCGGTGAACGTGACGGACGCAGACGAGGCTTTGCTCGTAGAGCAGGGAAAACGCGGCCACTCGGTGGCGGTCACGGCGCGGTACCGCAATGTCGTGTACCACGTCGACTACACCAACCAGACCGACGGCGCGCCGGTCAAGGACGGCGTGACCGCGCTGGCCACCGCGGCCATCGGCAAGGTGGCACTGAAGCGCTGAGCTCGTTTCCCCGGTGGTGTGGTCCGTTCGACCGGCAGTCCGCGGACGCGTCCGCGGATATCTTGTGGCCGATACCCCGGCACATCCTGAGGAGCACCATGACGACCACCCGGCGCGCTTTCGCCGTTCTGGCCACCGCGGGCCTGGCCCTTTCGGTCCTCGGCGCGGGCTCCGCCTCCGCCGCGACCAAGGGCAAGATCTACATCTACAACACTTGCGGCAGCGCCGTCTCCACCACGATCCACCGCACCGACGGCTCGATGATCGCGGGCACCGGTGCGGCCCCGGCGGGCAGCTACTTCGGCTACCCGGTCTACCCCGGCGCCTACCAGGTCCGCGTGCCAGCCGGTAACCGGAACGTGAGGGTCCTCGACCTCGGCGGCAAGGCGCACTCGGTCGTCGTCAAGGCCTGCTGACCTCCTCTCAGGCGTTCGCGCGCTCGTCGTCGATCAGGCCGTTCCCGCGGAGCATGCCGTCGGGCGCGACGCCCCAGGCCCGCCCGAAGTGACAGATCCCGACCACGGCGGAAACGACCTCACTCGGCACCGGGCCGGCCTGAAGCTGTTCGGTGAGCCCGCAACACGGCCATGACCTCGTGGTGGTTCTCCACATCCGGGTGCGCGCCGGAGTGGAACAGGAGGGCTTCGCGGGCATCGGCAGGTGTCACGACGGGACCGTGGCGCGAGACCGCGCACGACGCTCAGCCCGCCAGTGCCGCGCCCAGGGTGCGGGCGGCGCGGGCGACGGTGTCGGACATCGTGACGGCCGACCGCGGCAGCGTGAGCACGGTCGCGATCGAGCCGACCGTCCGGCCGGTCGGCAGCCTGACGGACGCTTCGACGGCGACGAGTTCGTGTTCCGCTTGCCACGTGGGGCAGAAGCGGCCGGTGCGCTGGGGCACGGTCGATCCGGGCCGGAGAAGGACGCCGTCCTCCGGCCGGGTGAGGCTGGCGGCGGCGATCAGGATCCGGCCGTCGCAGGGGACGGCGAGCACCGAACTGGCCCGGGTGGCCGCGGCCAGGCGCCGGAGTTCGCCGCGCGCGAGTTCCAGCAGCCGCGGATAGGGCTGCCACGATTGGCCGAGCCGGAATGCCTGCGCGCCGACGCGATAGCGGTTTTCGCTGCGCTGGACAACCTCCAGTGCGGTCAATTGCTCGAGTAATCGGTATGCCGTCGATTTCGGCAGCGAACAGGAATTGGCCAGCTGGGTCAATCCCGCTTCACCTTGATGTCGTACCAAAGCATCCAATAGGGTGAAGGCGCCTTCGAGGACGCTTCTCGGTCTTCTCTTGGTATCCACTGAAATCCCCTCGCGCGGTCCGCTGGACGGAATCCTTGCTGACAAGGCCATGCCGTCGGTGTCAGGCTGGAACTACCCCGGTCCGTATCTTCGGTCAAAAAGCGCGGACTGGGAAGAGTACGTCCATCGAACGGAAAGAGGTTCCGGCAAAATGCGAAGATCCATTCGGCTGGCTACGGCATTGGCGGGTCTGCTCGCGGGTCTGCTCGTAATGCCTCCGGCCGCGAGTGCGGACGAAATCGGTGTCGCCGCCTCGCCATCGTCTCAGAAGCCCGCCGCGGATTTCGACGGCGACGGGTTCGCCGACAAGGCGGTTTGGCGTCCGGGTAACGGTGTCTGGTACGTGATCCGCAGCAGCAACGGCAGTGTCGTGACCCAGCAGTGGGGTGTCTCGGGCGACGTGCCGGTGGCCGCGGACTACGACGGCGACCATCGGGCCGACTTCGCCGTGTGGCGGCCGAGCAACGGAATTTGGTACATCATCCAGAGCAGCACCGGCGCGGTGGTGACCCAGCAGTGGGGCGTGTCCGGGGACGTTCCCCTGACCGGCGATTTCAATGGTGACGGCCGCTCCGATTTCGCGGTGTGGCGGCCGAGTAATGGCACCTGGTACGTGCTCGGTATCGCCACGGTGCAATGGGGCGTCGCCGGTGACGTTCCGGTCTCCGGCGATTTCAACGCCGACGGGCGCACCGACTTCACCGTTTGGCGCCCGAGCGACGGCGTCTGGTACGTGCGGGGAATCGCGACCCAGCAATGGGGTGTCGCGGGCGATATTCCGGTGGCAGGCGATTTCAATGCGGACGGCCGCTCCGATTTCGCGGTGTGGCGGCCGGGTAACGGCACCTGGTACGTGCTCGGTATCGCGACCCAGCAATGGGGCGTCGCCGGTGACGTGCCCATGGCGGGCAATTTCGGCGGCGACCCGCGGGCGGACTTCGTGGTGTGGCGGCCGTCGAACGGGACCTGGTACGGCCTCGGCCTGTTCACCACCCAGTGGGGGACACCGGGCGACATCCCGGTCTGAGCCGTGAACGGGACGGTCAAGAACCGGGGTCCGTGTCGTGGAGATCGGGCATGTCCCGCAATTGCCTGCGCGAAGTGATGTTCAGCTTGCGGAAGATGTTGCGGAGGTGGGCGTCCACCGTGCGGGGACTGAGGAACAGGCGGGTGGCCACCTCCTTCGAGGTCGCGCCCGCCGCGACCTGGCGCGCGATATGCGTCTCCTGCATGGTCAGGTGGTCGTAGGAACGCCCGGAACGGCTGCGCGCGACCTCCCCGGTCGCGCGCAGTTCGTCGGCGGCCCGCCGGGTGAACGCCTCCAGCCCGATCTCCGACAGCTGGTCGTGCGCGGTGCGCAGGTGTTCACGCGCCTCGCGTCGGCGGCCCGCGCGGCGCAGCCACTCGCCGTACCGCAGCCGCGCCCGCGCGAGGTGCACCGCGAGCGGGTCGTCCGCCAGATACCGGAGTGCTTCCAGGTGGTCGGGTTCCGCGTCGCTGACCATGGCCCGCGCGCTCGCCGCGATGCCGAGGGCGAAGGTGGTTCCCGCGGGTTCTGTGCGGGCTGCCAAGGAGTCCAGCGCCGACCGGGCGACGGCGTCCTCGCCGCACCGCACGGCGGCTTCCACGAGTTCGGGCAGCGCGATACCGGTGAGAAAAAGGTCGCCGCTCGCCACGGCCCGGGTCGCCGCGTCCAGCGCCGCCGGGTATTCGGCGAGCCCGTTGTACAGCACGGCCGTCGCCCAATGGGCGTTCGCGGTCAGCTGTCCGTTGCCGCGAGTCGTCGCTTCGGCGAACAGGTCGAGCACTTCCCGGCGGCGGCCGCGCATCGCCGCCAAATGCACGCGCGGGTACAGCTGTGGCGGATCGCCGACGGCGTCCGCGATCGCCTCCTCTTCCGCGATCGCGGCCATCGCCCGCCCGAAGTTCCCGGTGAGCACCGCGTGCAGCGCCACCTGGGACAGGCCGAGCCGGATGGTCATCGGCGATCCCGTGTCCCGTCCGGTCCGCACCAGCCAGTCGACGATCGTCGCGTGCAGGTCGATGTCCCACAGTTCGCCCGCGAGCACGGTGGCCAAGGCCGGTGTCCTGGTCCAGCCCGCGTCGTCGCCGGTGAGAACCCGGCGAAGCGCCGGCACACCGGCATGGTGTCCTTCCGTGGTCAACCGCACCAGCGCGTCGAGGAGATCCGGCGGTCCCGACGCCGGCGGCGCCGAGCGGGCCGCGTCGAGAACCCGGTCCAGCACTCCCGCGGCCCGGCCGACCACGAGCCCCATCTCCAAGGCCGCGACGAAGGACTCGCGTGACCGCTCCGGATCGACGGCGGCGAGCCGCTCGGCCGCCCGCAGGATGAGTTCCGGCCCGCGGATCGCCCCCTCCGCGCCTTGGACGAAGGCGATCCGCCCGCGCAGCAGATCGACCGAGGCGTGCTGGGGGACGGCCAAGGTCTCGGTGTCGACGCTGGCCAGCAGCTCCGCCGCCGCGTCGGTCGCGCCCGCCTCCAGCGTGGTCCGCGCGGCCGCGAGGGTGCGCTCGGTCTGCTTGGCAGGGTCGAGCGAGAGCGCCGCCGCGCGTTCGAGGAACGCGGCGGCGGCCGCCACACCTCCGCGTGCCTGCGCGCGCGACGCCGACAATTCCAGTTCCGCCGCGACCTGTTCGTCCGGCCCGGAGGTGGCCTGGGCCCGGTGCCAGGCCCGGCGGTCTCCTGCGGTTTCCGGGTCGGTGACTTCGGCCAGTGCTCGATGGGCCGTGTGGCGCTGCTCCGGTTCGGCCGCGCGGTACGCGGCGGAGCGGGCCAGCGGATGGCAGAAGCGCGCCCGCGTATCGAACCGGATCAGCCCGGAGGCCTCGGCCGCGGCGCTCGCGGCGGGCACGTCGATGTCCAACCGCTTCGCGGCCGCCCACAGCAGACCGGGATCGCCGGTGGGATCGGCGCTCGCGAGAGTCAGCAGGCGCCGCGCGCCCCCGGGCAGTTCCGCCATCCTGGCCCGGAAACTCCGCTCGATCCGGCTCGCGATCGGCGACGGCGCCGGCGGGGCGAAACCGCCCGCCTTCGGCAGTTCGATGAGCGCGAGCGGGTTGCCGCGCGCCTCGGCGAGCAGGCGATCGCGCACGCGTTCGTCCAGCGTCACGGTCTTTTCCCCGGCCAGCAGGGCACGCGCGTGCGTATCGCTCAAGCCGCCGACTGTCAGTCCCGGCAGGTCGTCCAGCCCGCGAACCGGATCCTGGTCACGCGCGGCGAACACCATCGCGATCGGTTCGGCCGCGATCCGCCTCGCCAGGAACGTCAGCGCCCTCGTCGACGCGGTGTCCAGCCAGTGCGCGTCGTCGATCACGCACAGCATCGGACGCGTCCCCGCGGCGGTCGCCAGGAGTTCGAGCGCGGCGAGACCGACCCGGAACGGGTCCGGCGCGCCGTCGGCAAGCCCGAAAGCGACGAGGAGGGATTCGCGGTAGGGAGCCGACAGCGTGTCGAGGTGCGCCAGCGCCGGGACGCACAGTTGATGCAGTGCCGCGAACAGCAGTTCACCCTCGAATTCCGACCCGGACGCGCGGATGAGCTGGAACTCCTCCGCCGTCGCCCGTTCGACGTGCTCCAGCAGCGCGCTCTTGCCGATACCCGGCTCGCCACGAAGGACGAGCACCCCGCCCTCGCCCCGGCCCGCCGCGTGGACCAGGGCGAGGAGGCGATCGATCTCGGCTCGTCTGCCGACGAGCGAACGGGGGGACGTCGTGGGCATGGTCCGAACCCTAGCGAGGCGAAGTAGGTGATGGTCACCGACGCGAACGGACGGGTGCCCGCGCGATCGTGGCGGCATGACAGTACGAGCGACGAAACGGATTTCGCGCGGGGTGGCGATGCTCGGCCTCGCGAGCGCCATGTTCCTGGTCATCCTCGACGCCGCCATGGTGAACCTCGCGGGATCCACGATCCGGCAGGGCCTGGCGCTCACCGCCGCCGAACTCACGGTGGTCGTGGACAGCTACCTGGTGACGTTCGCGGGTCTGCTGCTGCTCGGCGGCCGTCTCGCCGATGTGCTCGGGGCCAGGAAGGTGTTCCTCGCCGGAATGGCCGTCTACCTCGCGGCGTCGGCCTTCTGCGCGCTGGCCACCGGTGGTGGGCTGCTGATCGCCGGGCGGATCGGGCAGGGAATCGGGGCGGCACTCCTGATGCCCGCCGCGCTGTCGCTCGTCCTCGGCCTCTACTCGTCCCCGGCGGAACGCACCCGCGCGATGGGGATCTGGGGCGCGGTCGCGGGAGCGGGCAGTCTCGTCGGCGTCTTCCTCGGCGGAACGCTGACCGAACTGCTCGGCTGGCAGGCGGTGTTCGTGACCCCGGTGCCGTTCGGCGCCGTCGGGGCGATCGTCGTGTGGCGTGCCGTGCCGCCGGTGCCCGGCAGGCCGGGCCGGTTCGACGCGCTGGGCGCCGTCACGATCACCCTCGGGATCTCCGGGCTCGCGCTGGGGATGGTCTCGGCGTCGGACACCGGATGGACGGCGCCCGGCACGGTCGTCGGTCTCGTGGTGGGGCTTGTTTCGTTGACGGCGTTCGTGTTCGTCGAGCGGCGTTCCTCGCGTCCTCTGGTTCCGCTGGGCGTGTTCCGCCGGAAGCCGGTGGTCACCGCGAACCTGGTGATGGTGCTGATCGGCGGAACCCTGACCAGCCTGTTCTTCTTCCTGCCGCAGTACCAGCAGGACGTGCTCGGGATGAGCCCGCTGGCGACCGGCATGGCCCAGCTCCCGCTCGCCGTCATGATCATCGTGGGCAGTGTGCTCGCGCCGATACTGGCGAAACGGATCGGGCTCGCCCGCGCGCTGCCGTCCGCCCTCGCCGTCCTGCTCGCGGGATTCCTTTGGCTGGCAGGGGATCCGACGACCAGCGGCTTCTCCGTCAGCCTGCTGGGCGCGTTCCTGCTGATCGGTGCCGGGCTCGGGCTGGGTGCGGTCAACGCCACCGCGATGGCGATCCGCGACAGCGCGGACGGTGAATCAGGTCTGCTCAGCGGCCTGGTGAACGCCGCGCAGCAACTGGGTGGCGCGGTCGGGCTGGCCGCGCTCGCCGGAATCGCCATCGGTGCCGCGGGGACACACGGGGACATCTCGTTCACGACCGCGTTCCTCGGCGAAGCCGCGCTCGTCGTCATCGCCCTCGCGGTGTCACTCGTCTCCGCAGTCAAAACCCGTAACTGAACTCTGTCTGGAAAGGACACTCCACAATGGACACTGTAGTGGTGACCGGTGCGACCGGGACCATCGGATCCGACCTGATCCCCGCCTTGCGAGCCCGCGGCGTCGCCGTCCGCGCGATGACCCGGGACCCCGGCCGTTCCGTTCCCGGCGCCGAGACCGTCGTCGCCGACCTGCGTGACCCGGAAGCGGTCGGCGCGGCGCTGAAAGGCGTCGACGCGGCCTTCCTCAACAGTCCTTCCGCTCCCGACGCCGCCTCGCTCCAGATCCGGTTCGCCGACCTCGCCCGGGACGCCGGTGTGAGCCGGCTCGTGCTGCTCTCGCAGTACGCGGCGCGCGCAGACTCGCCGGTGCGGTTCCTGCGCTGGCACGCCGAAGTCGAGGCGCACGTCCGATCGCTCGGGATCGAGTACACCGTGCTGCGTCCCAACCTCTACTTGCAGGCGCTGCTCGCCTTCGCCGGCACCATCGCGCACGGTTTCTTCGCCGCGCCCATCGGCGACGCCGCCGTCAGCGCCATCGACACCAGGGACATCGCGGACGCCGCCGCGGCCGTGCTGACCGGTACGGGGCACTCCGGCCGGACCTACACGCTGACCGGACCGCGTGCGGTGACCCACGGCGAGATCGCCCAGGCGCTCTCGACCGCCATGGGGCGGAACGTCACCTTCCACGACACGTCCGCCGAGCAGTTCGCCGCGGCGTTGAGCGGTTTGCTCCCGCCGTGGCAGGTCGAAGGCCTCATCGAGGACTACGCGCACTACGCCAGGGGCGAAGCCGCCGAAGTGCACACGGCCGTCGCCGACCTGACCGGAAAACCCGCGCGCGACGTCACCGACTTCGCCCGCGACCATGCCGCCGATTTCCTGTCCGCGTGAAAGGGAAGCCCGATGATCTACCACTGCATCCGATTCACGCTCAAGGCAGACGTTTCCGAAGAGGAAAAGACCGCCGGGCTGGCGCGGATGGGGAAGCACATCCACGCCATTCCCGCGATCAAAGCGCGAGTCGTCGGCCCTGATTTCGGCGGCGAATTCGACTACGGCGCCGTCACGGTGCTCGAAGACATCGAGGCATACGAGGAGTACATGAATCACCCGGCGCATCTGGAAATGGACCGGGCCGGACTGCCGCTCATCGACGCGTTCGTGTCCTACGGCATCACCGACGACCCGGATCCGGAGATCGGCGGGAAGATCGCCGATGTGCATCGGCGCCGGTTCGAGAACGTGCCCGAGGTGGCCGGGCTGGTCGCCGATCTCAAGGAGTACAGCGGCAGTGCCGCACCTGGCAGGCATGGGCTGCGGTTCGGCGATTCTCCTCGCAATTAGTCGACTAAGTGCTTCAGGGTAGTCGTCGTTTCACGTCAAATCACCCTTCAGTGTTGTTCGCGCGGTTCGCTTGTTGCTTAAAATTACGAACACGTGTTCGGGTATTTGCGGTATTCTTGGGGGGTGTCCGAGACTTTCCTTCCTGAGTTGCCGCAGGAGTTGTGGCGTGCTGGCAAGCTGGAGCTTGCGCATGGCGTGCAGCAGTCCTTGCAGGTGATTCGGATGGCAACCGCCGGTTTGGGGCGGTTTTTGGCGGAGATCGAGTCTCGGGGTGTCAAGGACTTGTACGGGTATGGGTCTACTGCTGCGTGGTTTGCGGATGTGGCGGGGTTGTCGCGTGGTGAAGCTGGTCCGGTGGTGAAGCGGGCGATCGCGTTGAACCCGACGCGTGCTTTGGATGGCACCGAGGTTCCTGCTGTGGCACCGGTTGCTGCCGCGGTGGCGGCGGAGGGGTTGGTCGGGGATGAGCGGATCGATCAGATCCTGGAGTTCTTGAAGAGACTCCCGGCCGACACCTCCGCTGAGGATCGGGCGAATGCGGAGAAGATTCTCGCGACCCTTGCCCGGGACGCCGGTCCCCGGCAGCTCGCGGACGCTGAAGCGAATCTGCTTGGGTTGCTGGACCCGGATGGGAACGAGCCCGAAAGACCCGGAACCGAAGGAGCCGCGCCGGGAGATCACGCTGGAGCGGCGTAAGGACGGGTTCTGGAAGCTGACCGGTCTGCTCGATGACGAGACCGGGGCCCGCACCGCCGCCGCGTTGGAGGCCTATGCCCAGCCGCGGCCGGTGGACGAGTTCGGGCAGGCGGATTTGCGGATGAAGTGCGAGCGCCTGGGTGATGCGTGGGTCGACATCCTGGAGCTGGCGATCGCGTGCCCGGATCAGCCCGGTACCAGCGGCTACCGGACCTTGCTGCATGTCACCATCGGACTCGACGAACTCAAGTCGGGTCTGGGGACCGCCTGCTTGGATTTCGTTGGGACGATGACGGCCCGGGAAGCCCGCCTGGCCGCCTGCGACTGCCTCATGCTGCCGGTCGTGATGAGCGCGGCGGGCGAGCCCTTGGATGTGGGGCGGCTGCGACGGTTCGTCACCCCCGGCCAGCGACGTGCATTGAACATCCGCGACGGTGGCTGCGCGTTCCCGGGCTGTCATCGGAAGCCGAAGAACTGTCACGCCCATCACATTCATCACTGGGCGGA
Organism: Amycolatopsis sp. WAC 04182; assembly: GCF_003947465.1. Lineage (NCBI taxonomy): Bacteria > Bacillati > Actinomycetota > Actinomycetes > Pseudonocardiales > Pseudonocardiaceae > Amycolatopsis > Amycolatopsis sp. WAC 04182. The sequence goes on along the minus strand of NZ_QHJJ01000002.1, from coordinate 1,069,231 downwards.
CGGCGGCCCGACGGATCTCCGGAATCTGGTGCTGGTATGCGGGTTTCATCACCGCCTGATCCACCACGGCGACTGGGAAGTCCTCATGGCCGCCGATGGGTTACCGGAGTTCATCCCGCCGCAATACCGAGATCCGCTCCGACAACCCCGCCGCAACACCCTGCACCACCGCTGACCACCGAGGAGCCCGCCAGCCACACCGGCGACGGGCCCCTCGTCATGCCCCGAGCGTCGGGGGCTCGGCAAAGTCGCATAAATGCCGGCCGGTGTCGCTCTTGGTGCGGTCAGTGCCCACAAAGGACGCCAGATGACCGGCGGATGTCTGTTTCATGTTCATAGGTACGGTTTTGGCTGGGGTCGTGAGTGGTAAGTGTGGTTCTAACCGTCCTTATCGCTCACGACCCTTCACAAAACGCCTGAATCGGGCATGGCCACTCTCGAAAGTGTCCCCTGTGGACAGTCGAGAAAGGAACCCATTCACTGCCTGCCACGGTTTGCTCACCCTCGGGTCAACCGAGCGCCTTGCCAAAGCCCAACCGGCAGAAATCGACGGCCCGTTCTGCCGGTAAGGCTGCATGGACCCGGAGGTCCTACCGGCTTAGGTTTGGTCCAGTTGTCCAGCGGCGACGCGAAGCCGATGGCACTCGGACACGGCCATCGGGCTTCGAACCGGAACCCCCCCCGGCACACCGGTCCTGGACAACGAGACCCAGGCTGGGGTGTCGGCCGCCGGACCCCGCACCTGGACCAACGTCGTCCGCGACGTTCCCGCGCACGTCGAGGCCGGCCGGCGCCCCCCCCATCCCGAGCCGGCCTCGGCGTGCGAGCGGAACAGCGTCAGCCAGGAACAACGTCAGCCAGGAACAGCGTCAGCTAGGAACCGTAGTTCGGTCTGACCACTTCGGACCGTCCGAGCCGGTCACGGAGGCCCCGCGCGCGTTCCCGGTCCGCGTGGGCCGACGCCGGGTCGCCCATCTCCTCGGACAGCGCCGCCCTTTCGTCGAGCGTGTCGATCTGAGCCTGCGTCAGGCCGATACGTTCGTAGAGTTCCCCGGCTTCGGACAACCGGCGGCGCGCGTTCGCGTGGTCGCCCTGGCGCCGCATGAACCGCCCGGTCTCCTGGAGCGCGCGGGCCTGGCCCATGGCCGCGCCGTGACGACGGAACAGTCCGAGCGCCGTCTCGCATTGGGTGAGTGCCCGATCGGCCGAGTCGAGCGCGGCCAGGTTCTGGGCCGAACGCAGCAGCACGTACGCGTAGTTGGTGTCGTCCACCGGAGTGCGCGAGCCGCCGGGTTCGGGCGCGAAATAGCGGACGCAGGCGTCGAACTCTTCGGCGGCCTCGGCGAACCGGCCCTCCCGGTACCGGTACGAGGCCCGCATCGTCCGCGCCACATGGACCCCGAGCGGATAGTCCGCCTCCTCGAACAGGCGCACGGCCTCGTCGAAGAGTTCAGGCGACGTCTCGCGGGCGTTCGCGCTCGTCAGGTACACCCGCGCCCAGCCCTGTTCGCGCCGGTCGCCCGCCTTCTCCGCGGCGTCCCAGGCCAGCCGGGCCGTCCGGACGGCCTCTTCCGCCTGATCGCACAGCGAGGCCTGCACCCAGGACAGATAGTTCCGGTGGACCGCCTCCTCCCGGTCGCTGCCGAGCGCGATGGCCGCGTTCACGGCGAGTTGGAACACGTCGTACCAGGTACTCGCGGTCCCGCCGATCTCCGAATACCAGTGCATGGATTCGGCCAGGTCCAGCACCGGCCGGTGGTCGCCGCGCGCGGCGACGCTTGTGACGGCGGCGTGCCAGTTCTTCAATTCGACCTCGAGCCACCTGCCCGCTCCGGAGTGGTCGCCGAACGACGGCGTCGCGGCCGGGAGCGGGCTGACTCCGTCGGTCGGGTGGAAGTAGCGGCCCGCCGCCGTCGCGGTGCGCACCAGCCAATCGGCCAGCCGGTTTTCCGCCGCTTCGACGACGTCGGGGGACTCCTCGCGGGCCAGCCGTTCGGTCGCGAAGACCCGCAGGAGGTCGTGGAACTGGTACCGGCCGTTCTCCTGCGACGTCTGCAGCAGACTCGCGTCGGTCAGTTCCTCCAGGAAGACGGCGGCGTCGTCCTCGTCGGCCGCTTCGATGAGCGTTCTCGCGGCCCCCACCGAGAAGTCCGCGGCCGGGACGAGCGACAGCCGCCGGAACACCGCCGCGGCGTTCGGGCTGAGCTGGCGGTACGACAGTTCGAAGACGCTGCGCACGTCGAGATCGCCGGCGGTCAGCGTCGTCAGCCGTTTGCCGCGATCCCGGAGCTGATCCACCAGGCGTGCCAGCGGCCAGGTCGGGCGGCTCGCCAGCCGGTTGCCCGCGATCCGCAGCGCCAGCGGCAGCCGCCCGCACAGAGCGACCAGTTCGAGCGCCTCCCGCGGCTCCCGCGCGACCCTGTCCGCCCCGATGATGGTCGACAGCAGGGCGACCGCGTCGTCCTCGCCGAACACGTCGAGAGCGAGCCTGCTCGCGCCCTCCAAGCCCACCAGCATCTGACGGCTGGTGACCAGGGTGAGACACCGCGGCCCGCCGACCAGCAGCGGGCGGACCTGGGCTTCGTCGGCAGCGTCGTCCAGGACGATCAGGGTGGCCCGGTCCTGCAGGAGCGAACGGCACAGGCTCACCCGGTCCTCCTGATCGGCCGGGATGCGGACGGCGTCGACGCCCAGCGAGCGCAGGATCAGATGCAGCACGTCCGCCGGGCTCGCCTGCTCGGCGGACATCCCGCGCAGTTTCAGGAAAAGCCTGCCGCCGGGGAACTCCTCGGCGAGGTTGTGCGCCACGCGGACCGCGAGGGTGGTCTTGCCGGTCCCGGGAGGTCCGCTCAGGATCGCGACCCGCCCGGACCTGCGGCGGCCGCCCAGATCCGCGGAAAGGGCGCGCAACGCGTCGAGATCGCTTTCGCGGCCAGTGAGGTCGTCGACGTCCGCCGGGAGGATGCCGATCAGGTGCGCGCCGGTGATCCCGGCGGGCGCGGGCGCGGGGGCGCGGCCCTGCCGCGCGACCTTCTGCAGGCCGGTCAGCTCTTCGTCGGTCAACGACAGCGGCGCGGCGAGCGCTTCGATCGTCCGGCGTTGCGGGCTCTTGGCGATCCCGCGCTCCATGTCGCTGATGGCTCGGACGCTCACCCCGGACCCCTCGGCGAGTTCCTCCTGCGTGAGGCCGGCTCGGACGCGGTAACCCTTCAGCAATGCCTTGAAAGTCGTGGCTGCCGTTCCCAGGGCGGCGTTCGTCATGGCCGGATTATCCCGTCCCGGCCCGCCGGTTCGACTTGACTTTGGTCTCATCGGCATAGCGGGCGGTGATCGCCTCGGCCCGGTCACGCAGGGAAGCGCGCAACCAAGGAGGGGCAACGGCTTCCGCGTCCGTGGCGAGTTGCCACAACGCCCATTCGGCGTGACGCGCGTCCTGGAAGGTCACCTCCATGCGCAGACGGCCGTCCTCGGCGGCTTCTTCCGTGAGCACGGCCAGCGCGGTGCCCGCCAGTTCGTCCCGCCGCACCGGATTCACCAGCACCGACACGGCGACCTGGTCCCCGCCGCTGCGGAACCGCGTGCTGCGTTCCTGCCAGGTCCGGTCCAGGTCCACCCGGTCCGGGCGTTGCGCCGGTTCGGGGAGCTCCTCGGCGGCCCGCACCCGGGACAGCCGGTAGGTGCGGTCCTCGCCGGACCTCGTGGCCAGCAGATACCCCCGATCCCGGACGGTGACCAGGCCGATCGGATCCACCGTGCGCCACCGCGCCGCCCGGCCCTCGGCCGCGTAGTGGATGCGCAGCTTGTGCCCCGCGAACACCGCGCGCCGGACCTCGGAGACGACGGCGTCCGGTACCTCTTCGGCGGCCACCCGGCGCGAGAGCAGGTCGGTCTCCGGGTCGATGAGCAGGCGCCGGGCCGCGCCCGCCGCGGTGTCCCGCTGACCTTCCGGCAACGCGTCGACCACCTTGAGCATGGCCGCTGCCAGCGCCGAGCCGAGGCCGAACGCCTGCGCGCCGCGCCGCGATCCGGCGATCAGCAACGCGAGCGCCTCGTCGTGGTTCAGCCCGGTGAGTTCGGTCCGGAAACCGGGCAGCAGCCCGAAACCGCCGTGCCTGCCGCGTTCGGCGTACACCGGGACACCCGCCGCCGACAACGCCTCGATGTCGCGCAACACGGTGCGGGTGGAGACCTCCAGCTCGCGCGCGAGCGTGGTCGCGGACAGGCGGCCGCGGTGCCGCAACAGCAACACCAGTGAGACCAGCCGGTCGGCGCGCATGGCCGGAACTCTAGCGGAATACACGACACAGGATGTCGTGATTCGCTGCGAGGCTCATCCCCATGACAAGCAGGACTGTGGCCACCGAGCCGAACGATCTGAGCAAGTTCTTCATCGAGCGGGGCAACGCGGGCGATGTCGACGGACTGGTGGCGTTGTACGAACCGGACGCCGTACTGGCGTTCCCGCCGGGCAACATCGCGAAGGGGCACGCGGAGATCCGCAAGGTGTACGAGGAGTTCGTCGCGGCCGCGCCGGAACTCCTGCCGGGCAGGCAGCATCCGGCGCTGGTGGGAGGTGACCTGGCGCTCACGGCGTCCACGCTGACCACGGGGGAGGCGACCATTGAGGTCGCCCGCCGTCAGCCGGACGGATCCTGGCTGTGGGCGCTGGACCAGCCGGTGTTCGTGCCGTGACGGGGCGGCTCGCCGGTGACGGACACGGCGTCCGTCACCGGCGAGCCGTGCGGCGTCAGAGCGTGCAGTTCCTGGCCGAACCCGTGTTCACCTTGGCTCCGGTGAACTCCTCGATGATCGCGACGTTCTCCGGTGCGTAGTTCTTGGCGACGATCTTGGCGACGTCCGCACTGCCGAGTTTCGCGGCGTGGGGCGCGGATTGATCCAGCCAATAGGCGGTCCGGAGGAATTCGATGAGCACGAAGTCGCGCAATTCGGGCTGTGCCTTGATCTTGGCCCAGTAATCGGGATGTTTCGTCTTGGCGACGCGCAGATAGAGCTGAAGGTAGCGCATGTTCGTGGCCGCGATGTCCCGCGAATTGCTCGCGCCCACGCCCTGGATGTACTCGGCGACGACGGTCGCGGCGGGCAATCCCATGAGCCCGGCGTTGAGTTCCGCGATGACCCCTTGCATCCGGTACGACCCCTGCTGCTGGTCCCGGAGGTAGATGTCGTCCATCGAACGCGTGAGACTGTCCGTGATCAGCGGCAGGATTTCGCGACGGGGGAATCCGCCGTGGATCGGGACCTTCATAGCCTTGCGGGAAGCGTCGATCCACGCCGAGACATACACGTCCCACGATGTTCTCGACGGATCCAGATCCCACATGTGGGTCTCTTCGTGGATCGCCACCATCAGGGACTCGGCGAGCGCGTTGAAGCTGGTCTTGTTGACGAACTGGCTGAAGTACTTGTCCTTGGCCTGGGCGATCGCGAGGGCTTCGCCGCTCGGCCAGCGCCGCTTGTACACGGCTTGGATCGTCTGCAACCACTTCGTGGACTGGAAACCGGCCTTTATGTCACTTACATCGGCCTTCGGTTGTACGGGTTCTTCATAACAGAAGGGGGCACGGGGCGTTGCCGTCTCTTGAGCGGAGGCGGGGAATGAGGTGAGGGACAGGGCGAGGCACGCGGTCAGCACGGTAATGCCATATCGGCGCATAAGGACCTCGGTTCACGGTAGGGTTTTCCGTGGGTCGGACGGAAGTGTCCCCTACCGATCACCGTCATTCAATGATCCGGCCCGTACTACGGCTGTACAGGCTAGGAATTATGGCGGCGAACGGGCGAATCCGCGGCCAGCCGGGATCGGCGCATGCTGTAACCGAAGTAGATGAGCAGGCCGAGCGCCATCCAGCCGGCGAACACGATCCAGGTCGCGCCGTCGAGGCTGAGCATCATGTAGCCGCAGCACAGCACGCCGAGGATCGGCGTGACGGGGGAGAACGGCACGCGGAACGAGCGCGGCGCCTCCGGTTGCCGCTTTCGCAGCAGCAGGACGGCGACGTTCACCAGCCCGAAGGCGAACAGCGTGCCGATACTGGTGGCGTCGGCCAGTTTCCCGAGCGGGATGAACGCGGCCAGCGTCGCGACGAAGCCGGAGACCACCAGGGTGTTGATCCTCGGCGTGCCGGTCTTCGGGTCCACTTTGGACAGGGAGGCGGGGACAAGGCCGTCGCGGGACATCGAGAACAGGATGCGCGTCTGTCCGTAGAGGACGGTCAGCACGACGCTGGAGATCGCCACGATCGCGCCGACGGCGAGCAGTCCGGCCCACAGCGGATTGTCGGACACGGCGCCGAGCACGTGCGAGAGCGCGGCCTCCTGGCCGTCGAAGTCCTGCCACGGCAGGGCGCCGACCGCGGCGACGGCGACAAGGCAGTACAGCACGGTGACGATCGCGAGCGAGAGCAGGATCGCCCTCGGCAGGTCCCGCTGCGGGTTCTTCGCCTCCTCGCCCGCGGTCGAGGCCGCGTCGAAACCGATGTAGGAGAAGAAGAGCTTCGCGGCACCGGCGCTCAGCCCGGCCAGCCCGAGCGGCAGGAACGGGGTGAAGTTCGCCGCCCGCACCGCGGAGAACGCGATCGCGCAGAACAGCACCAGCGTGCCGACCTTGATCACGACCATGATCGCGTTGGCCCGCGCGCTCTCCTTCGCGCCGGACAGCAACAGGAACATGGCGAGCAGCACGACGACGATGGCGGGGACGTTGACGATCCCGCCCGAGCCCGGTGGCTGGCTGAACGCGTCGGGGATGGCGAAACCGAACGTCAGCCGCAGCAGTTCGTTGAGGTACTGCCCCCAGCCGACGGCCACCGACGCCACGGAGACGCCGTACTCGAGCACCAGGCACCAGCCACAGACCCAGGCGACCAGTTCGCCGAGCGTGGCGTACGCGTAGGAGTAGGACGAACCGGACACCGGGATCATTCCGGCGAGTTCGGCGTAGGAGAGCGCCGAGAACAGTGCGGTGATGCCGGCGAGCACGAACGACAGCACGACGGCGGGGCCCGCCACGGGGACCGCTTCGCCGAGCACGACGAAGATCCCGCTGCCCAGGGTCGCGCCGATGCTGAGCATGGTCAGCTGCCCGAGGCCGAGGGATCGCTTCAGCGTGCCGTGCTCACTGTCGGCGATCAGATCGGCGACCGGTTTCCGCCGCACCGCCGCGGCTCGCAGAGTCATGCCGAGGACCGTATCTGCCGCTCCGAACACGCAGAACAGGAGATCGTTGCTTGGTTACCTGCATTACAGGCGATTCGTTGAACGGTACCGGGCGATTCGTGAAGAATCGTTCTACCTGGTGGTCCCGTCCACCGGGCTGACCGCCGCGCCGCCGCTCGTCACCGCCAGTACCGTGTCGCCGCAGCGTACGACGTCGCCGGGGGCGAGCGGGACCGGCCCCGCGATCCGCTCGCCGTTGTGGAAGGTCCCGTTGCGCGAACCGAGATCCGCCAGGACGGTGCCGCCCTCACCGACGGTGATCTCGGCGTGGGCGCGGGAAACAGCGCCGTCGTGCCGGAGCGCGACGTCGGCACCCGCGTCCCGGCCGATCGCCAGCCGCCCCAGCGCGGGCAGTTCCCGCAGGCGCGCCCGCCCCGCACCGTCGACCCAGGTCAGCGTCGGCCGCCCGCCCCCGGCGGCGCCAGGGGCGGCCACCCGCAGCAGCGTCGCCGTCCCGGCGTGGGCCAGCACCGCGCGTTCCAGCTCCCGCAACGCCGGCCCCGGATCAACGCCCGCCTCCTCGGCCAGCACCCGCCGCGCCTGCCGGAACCGGTCGAGCGCCTCGGCCTGGCGTCCTTCCTGGTAGAGCGCGACCATCAGCTGACCCCAGAAACGTTCCCGCAGCGGATGCTCGGAGACCAGGTCCTCCAGTTCCCGCACCAGGCCGGGAACGTCGCCCGCGCGCAGATCCGCGGCGATCCGCGCCTCCAGTGCCTCCCAGCGCATCTCCGCGTAAAGGCCGCGCGCGGGGTCGAAGGCGGCGTGATCCGGCAGGTCGGCGCAGAACGGACCCCGCCACACTTCGAGCGCCCGCCGGTATCCCGCCGCGGCACCGCCGGTGTCGCGTGCCCGTTCGGCGGCTCTCGCCCGGCCGATCGCGTCCTCCGCCTCGCGGATGTCGGCGCGGACGCCGAGAAGCCGGTAACCCGCCGGGCCGTGGAGCAGGGAACCCCCGTGCGGACCCAGGTTCTGCCGCAGATTGTGCACGTGGACCTGCACGGTGGCGCGGGACGCGGGTTTGCCGGTGTCGGAGTAGATCGCCTCCGCCAGCCTGCCCGCGTTCACCGGCGCCTCCCCGGACGCGGCGAGCACGGCGAGCACCGCGCGCGGCCGCAGGCCACCAGGAGTGGCGGGCACGCCGTCGACGACCAGCTCCACCGGTCCCAGCAGCCGCACCTCCACCGTCACGGGACGATCATTCCAGGTTCCCCCGTCGACTTGAAGCGAGCTTGAAGCGGGATGGGCTTAACTGACCGCCATGACCACATTGACCGCACTCGAAGACGTGGTGGACCGGCACGGGCGCGACGCGCTGTCCGACCCGATCGTCCTCACCGGCGCCCTGCGCAGTCTTCCCGACCCGCCTCCCGACGCCGAGATCAACGCGCTCGCCGCGGCGGCGGGGGCGGGCGCGGCCCAGCGGATGCGCTCCGTGCTCGAAGACGGGGGCAGCCCCGCGGCGGCTCACCGGGCCGCGGTAGAGGCTTGCGGCGGCGGCGACGGTGCGAAATGGGCGTGCGCGCAACTGGGCACGGCACTCGGCTATCTCCCGAGGGACGCCTCCACCGACGAGCCGACCGCCGCCCTGACCGGGGAAAAGCCGAAGCGCGCCAAAGGGTTCGCCGTGATCGGCGGTGCCGTCGCGGCGGCGGTCGTCCTCGTGACCGTCGCGAACCTCGTGCTGGTCGGCGGCGACGAACCGAAGCGTGTCGCCGAGCCGCCGACGGTGCCGGCGTCATGGTCCGAGACCACCACGATGCCGATGGGCTCGGCGCCCCAGCGTGAATCCTCCCCGGCGCCGGTTCCCGAGGAAGCTGCCGCGGCCTTCAAGGATCCGAAGCTGCTGGCCGCGGCGAAGCCGTACCTCGATCATCCGGACGTCCGCTGCGAGGCGGCGAAATCCATCGTGAGTGTCCGGGAAACCGTCAACTGCGAGCTGGGTTCCGGCATCATCGCCAGCTTCCGCGTGCTGTTCTTCCCCGGCCAGCTCACCAATCTGCGCAAGGTGCTGCAGACCGACAACGACGGCGCGCGGCCGGGATCGATCCGGACGCTGCGCTGGGAGTACGTGCCGGGACAGCCGGGTATCCGCGCGGGTATCCCGGTGGGCACCCCGCGTACCGGCGACGGCACCCGGATCCGTTTCCTGGAGCCGGAAAACGGCTACGCGCGGCTCTACTTCGACGAGGACGCCACCGGCGTCGCCGTCTACATGCAGGCGGGCACCGACGATCAGCAGGTGCTTCGCAAGTTCTGGGCGGATCCGGACGCGTGATGGACGACCAGGATCCCCGGCTCGCCGAAGTCGTCCGCCGCTTCGGGCGCCACGCGCTGACCGACCCGGTGGCGCTCCGGTCCGCTTTGGAGCAGTCCGGAAACGCCTTCACCCCGGCCGAAATCGACGCGCTCGTGGCCGCGTTGCGCGATCCCGAACAGACCGGGCCACCGCTGAACCCCACCCGCGCGGAGAACCGGCTCGCCTGGGGTGGCCGTCAGAACCCCACGACACGAGCACTTCCCTCACGCGCCCGCAGGAAGTGGCTCGTCGGCGGGGCGGTGCTGCTGGTGGCCGCGATCGCGACCGGAGTGGTGCTCTTCTTCCAGGGCAAGGAAAAGCCCGCGGCGCCACCGCCGGACCGCTACGCGCTCGACCAGGTCGCCGGCCGCTACCGAGCGCTCGGCGCCCGCTTGCTCGACGGCGCGGTCCGGTGCGCGCAGCAGCCCGCGAAGCCCGGTGAGACGGAACGGGTCGGCTGCGACGCCGGGCTGTACGCCCTCACCTTGGTCACCTACGACGTGCCGGGCAGGCTCAGCGAGTCCAGGGCGCTCGCGAGCGCCGCCGGAGCGGTCCGTTCGGCGGGCAATGCCGGTCAGGGCGCGGCCTTCGCGATGCGGGAACTCCCTTCCGGGGAATCGACGGTCTACTGGGACGTCGACAGTCCGCGTCCGGTCAGCGCGACCCTGACGGCGCGGAAGACCGGGCTTCCCGCGCTGGTGGAGTTCTACGACGCGCGCCAGTTCGGGGTGCTCGAACGCCCGGAGGTGCCGGGGGCCGCGTTCTCCTCCGGCGCGCTGTGGGAATTCGCGCAGGCGCACGTGCTCAACGAGCAGTCCGCGAAGTGCCAGGCGGTCCCCGCCACGACCGGCACGGCCGAGACGGTCAAATGCCCGCTGGCCGACGGCGCGATGCTGGTGTTCAGTTCGGCGTCCGACCACGACGCGCTGATCAAACTGCGTTCGGAGAATTCGGCGAACGGCGGTGTGGTGCCCGGGACCGTCGAGGTGCGGACCTGGAACCGCCTCGGCGGCCCGGTAGTCGGCCAGCTCATCCGATTCGTCACGGCGGACGACCGCAGCCCGGCCATCTACTTCGACGACGACGCGAAACTGATCTACGGCTGGTTCTTCGGCGCACCGGGCTCTTCGCCGGAGGCGCTGCTGGAACGCTGGCAGCGCGGCTCGCGCTGACTCAGCCGAACCGGATCGCCGCGAAGAAGTCCTCGACCGCGCGCAGGTCGGCGGGATAAGGCGTGCCGAGGCGGCCGTCGAGCACCGACACGGTGGCGTGCTCGTCGTCGGTCCAGGCGTACCGCGTCGTCGTGCCGAGCACCGTGCACACGAGCGTGCCGCGGTGCCCGTCGCGCGACCACGACTGCTTGGCGGGCAGGTCGGCGGGGCATTTGCCGGTGGTGAGCCCGGCCGGATCCGTCCCCGCGCCGGTGCGCAGGTAGGCGGTGGCCGCGTCGGTGTCGTCGAGGGCGGCGATCCGGAGCTCGCCGGTTTCCCCGCCGGTCTGGCAGACGACCTGCGCGCGGACCCCCTCGTCGGCCGCCGCCACCGGCGCGCAGGTGAGCCCGGACGGCGTGCTGCGGCCGATCCGGTCGGCGGCGGGCAGCCCGGGCGACATCAGGAAGACCGCCGCGAGCACGATCGCGATCACCAGCGCGGTACCGGCCACCAGACCCGCCACCAAACCGGTTCGGCGGCGGCGAGGCGGCTCGACGACGACACCGGCGGGCAGCGCCTCGGCGCGGATGGCCCGGATCCGGTCGCGTACTTCACGCACCGTCGGACGGTCACGGAAGTCCTTGGCCAGCAACGACTTCAGCAGATCGTTGACCGCGACGGTACGCGGATCGCCGACCACCAGCTGCGGGATCGGTGCCCTGTCGTGCGCCACGATCACCTCGGGCTGGCTGCCGTTGTAAGGCAGCTCCCCGGTCAGCGTCACCCACAGCAGGCAGCCCACCGCGTAGACGTCCGAAGCGGCGGTGGCGGGTTCGCCGCGAAGACGTTCGGGCGCCATGTAGCCGACGGTGCCGATCACGCCGCTCGTCTCCGCGCCGCGGTCGATCTCGGCCGACCGCGCGATGCCGAAGTCGCACAGATAGGCGAAGTCCTCGTCGTGGTGCGCCGCGCGAGGCCGGAGCAGGACGTTGGCCGCTTTGACGTCACGGTGCACGACGCCGATCGCGTGCGCGTCACCGAGCGCGGAGACCACCTGGTCCACCACCGCCAGCGCCCGGTCCGGGTCCATCGGCCCGGTTTCGAGCACCTTGGCCAGATCGGGCCCGTCGACCAGCTGCATCGCCAAGTAAAGGCAGCCGTCCACCTCGCCGTGGTCGTACACCGCGACGACATGCGGCGAATCGAGCCTGGCCAGCGCCGCCGCCTCACGGCCGAAGCGTTCGCGGTACACCGGGTCTTCGGCGTAGTGGGGCGGCAGGACCTTCAGCGCCACCGGCCGCCGCATGCGGTGCTGCCACGCGCGATAGACCACGCCCATCCCGCCGCGGCCGAGGATCCCGTCGATCCGGAATCCCCCGAAGTCCTCACCGACACGCGGCGTCATGCCGTTCCCCCGATCACGCGAGCACTCTAACCCGCGCGATCATCCCGGAGTTGCCGATCGTGCAGCCTGCGCCAGATCAGCAGGGAAAGCACGGCGCCGCACAGGCAGAGGAACATGTCCCACTGCGTGTCCCAGACGTCTCCTTGGGTGCCCAGGAAATCGTCCGCGCCCGCACCGGCGACCATCGCGCTGAACCATTCCACGAACTCGAAACCGGCGGCGATCGTCACGCAGACGCAGACGGTCAGGAACGCGACCCAGGCACCGGGTCGCAGCGGGGTCCGGCGCAGCAGCACCTCGCGCACCGCGATGGCCGGGACGAAACCCTGGACGACGTGGGCGAACCGGTCGTAGTTGTTCCGCTGAGTGCCGAGCCAACCCTGCACCCATTCCCCGGCCGGGGTCTCCGCGTAGGTGTACTGCCCGCCGTAACACAGCACGATCGCGTGCAGCACCAGCAGCCAGCACAGCAAGCGGGTCAAGGGAAAACGTTTGCGCAGGACCACCACCAGCGGCAGCCCGATCAGCACCCAGACGACTTCCATCAGCCAGGTGCCGGGGGACCTGGCCTGGACGCCGGTCACCACGAGCACGGCGAGGACGGAGCCGGCCAGCAGGATCCCTTCCGTCCGGCCGACTCCGCGCACCATGCGTGGGACCCTACTGGGACGGGCCCCGCCTCGCTCAGTTCAGCTTGCGCATGTCGGCGGGCAGCCCGCCGCCGGCGTAGACGTCCTCGGCGAGCTTCGCCAGCGCGGTGAGCGCGACGTTCTGGCTGAAGGGCCCGTAGGACACCCGGGAGACGCCGAGCTTCTGGGCGGTGGCCAGCGGGATCGAGCCCGGGACGCCGATCAGGTTCACCTTGCGCTCGCCCAGCGCCTCGACCAGCCTGCCGACCTGGGTCTCGTCGAGCTTGCCGGGCACGAAGACGTTCGACGCGCCGGCGTCCAGGTACGCGCGGCCCCGGGCGATCGCGTCGGCCAGCACCTCCTCGGGGTCACGGTCGCCCGCCCGGAGGAAGGCGTCGGTGCGGGCGTTGAGCACGAAATCGATCCCGGCGGACTGGGCGGCGGCGACCGCGGCCTCGACGGCCTTGACCGACTCGTCCAGCGGTTTCATCTGGTCTTCGAGGTTGCAGCCGACCGCGCCCGCCTCGATCGCGCGGGCGACCGTGCCGCCCGGGTCGCCGTAACCGGCTTCCAGGTCCGCGGTGACCGGCAGATCGCCCGCCACCCGGACGATCAGGGCGACCTCGGCGATCATCTCGTCGCGGGGGATCACCTCGCCGTCGGGGTAGCCACGGGCGGCGGCGATCCCGTGACTCGGGGTGGCGAGGGCCTGCGTACCAGGCGTTTCGGCGACGACCTTCGCGGTGATCGCGTCCCAGACGTTGACGACGAGCAGCAGTTCGGGGGCGGCGTGCAAGTCCTGCAGCCGGGTGGCCTTCTCGGCGATGGAAACCATGCCTTCAATCTAGAGGTTTCGCCCGGCGGCGCGGATTCTTGTTACGCCCCGGGCCGGGGCCGCGACTGGTAGGGACAGCACTTCGAGGGAGGTCCCGTGGAACTGACGATCAACGCCGCAGGCGACGAACAAGCGCTGACCGAGTTCTACAGCTGGCTCCGCGAGGACGCCGACGTGACCCGGTCCGCGACGATCAGCCTCGCGGGATCCCGGAGCACGGGGGAGATGGGGGTCTTCGAGGTCATCTGCATGTCCGTCGGCTCCCTGACCGGGCTGGCGAACCTGGGGATCGCTTGGGGCAACTTTTTGCGCTCCCGCAAGGAACCGCCCCCGTTCACCATCACGGTCGAGGGTGAACTGACCGCCGAACAGCGCGCCATGCTGCGGAACCTGGACCTTCCACTGTGGCCGGACGAGCCGAATCGATCGGGTGAAACCGGGCTGTAAGCGCTAACGAAGTCGCTCACACCGCTGCTCGGCCGTATCGACCGCTGGGCGAAGGGCCACTGAAACGCCTGGCTGGTTCAGACGGCTTCCGCCACGGTCGAAGGCAGGCGCGAGTCCCCCGAGGGGTGGTGACTTGCTGCCGTGCAACCCGAACGGACCGAGCGGTGAAAGAGGCGGATGAACTGGTGGACGTGCTCAACCTGGGCAGGCTGGACCGCGTGCCCGAGGCCACCATGGGTGTCTCCTTGGCCGACTGCGTTCCGAGCCGGTTGGAGATCCTTCCGGTGCGGGGCACGATCCGGAACATCGCGGGCTTGCCGGACGACACCGCGTACGTTCAGCGTGACCATGACGAACTCCTTCGCACGAAGGTGGCGCCGGTCGTCGGAGGCGTGAGCGGGATCGTCACCCTCATCAGCGAATCGACGGCGGGCAAGAAGCGCTCCGCTTGGGAAGCGATCCGATGGACACGGCCCGGGGAGCCGGACCCCTGGATGGCCGGCTGGTGGTTGATGCCGAGTATCAGCCCCAGTGATCCGCGCGAGTTGCTGGACTCGCTCGGAAAGGTCGGGCCGCGAACGGTCATCTGGCTTCCCAAGGCCGAGCGCTATTTCAAGGAATCCGGCGCCGGCGTGGGCAACAAGATCGCGAAGGTCCTCCGGGAACTGCTTCACGATGCCGAGCGCGGGCCGGTGCTGATCATCACGACGCTGCGTACCAAGTACTGGCGGCTGCTGACGGCGCAGCCCTCGGAGGGAAAGGATCTCTTTCCCCATGTCCGCCTGCTCCTGGCGGGCAGCAGCGTCGTCGTGCCCGACACGTTCAGCGGCGCGGAGGAAGACAGGGCACTGTCGGGTGCCGATCCGCGGCTGGCCGAAGCGGTTTCGCGTGCCGAAGCGCGACGCGTGATCCAGTATCTCGTCGATGTCCCTGATCTTCAGGAGCGCTACGACACGGCAGGCGCCGGCGAGCGGGCGATCCTCGACTGTGCGGTCGACGCGCTGATCGCCGCGCACGGTCCGTGGCTGCCGCACGACCTTCTCGAGGCGGGATCGGCTCTGCATCTGTCTTCGGGGGCGCGTAGTGGCCTCGGCGACCGGTGGTTCTCCGACGCGATCGCCGAGCTGACCCGTCGGGGAAACGGCGGGCGGAGCGTACTGGTCGAGCGAGAACCGTCGGCGGAAGGTGGCCGGCGTTCCTATCGGTTCGACGACCACCTCGAACGCAGGCAAGTGGCCGACATCGCCCGGCCGCGTCTGCCGGACAAGCGGCTCTGGGACGTCCTGGTCCGCCACGCGGATCCCGCGAGCCTTTCCGCGATGGCCCAGGAGTGCGAAAGGCGGGGCCTCCTCCAACAAGCGGCCCGCTTCTATCTCCGGGCAGCGGAAAAGGGGGATGAAAGGGCACGGCTCGATCTGGCGGGGCTGCTTCACCGTGCCGGTCGTATCGACGAAGCGCTCGAACAGTATGCCCGCTTCGATTCCGACCACGAGGCGAAGATCGCCGCGGCCGAAATGCTGCTGTCGGCCGGACGGCCGGAGGAGGTCGTCGACTGTCTCGCGAGGTTGGTCGAGCGGCGTCACAAGCGTGCGACCACTTTGACGGCCATGGCGTACAACGATCTGGGGCGGCGGAAGGACGCACTGCGCCTTTACGGCGACCTCGCGCAGCACGGCGACGGTACGGCCGCCGCCGTGGCCGCCGACATGCTGGCCGTCACCACCGGTGTGCCGTCGGCGGTGGAATGGCTGATGTCCCTGGACAACCACAACAGCCCGGAGATCCTGCGAGCCGCCGCGGACATGCTCACGGATCACCAGGAGATCAAGTACGCGCTGGACACCTTGGAGGGCCTGGGTGTCGCGGGCAAGCATCACGCGTACCTGCTCGGCGCGGAGATCCTGGTTGCGCACAATCTCCTGGAGGACGCACTGGACTGGAGTGAGACGGCGGTCGACTGCGAGGCTCCGGGTGCGCTGGCGTCCGCCGCGCGGATCAACACCTTGGCAGGCTTCTTCGATGTGGCGATGACGCACGCCGCGAACGCCTCGGCGAAGGGGAGCCCCGAAGCGTTCACCGCGGTCGGTGACGTTCTCGCCGCCAAGGGGCTGATAAGGCGCGCGCTCGAGTGTTATCAGCAAGCCATCGACGAGGGCGACGAATCCGCCTTGGCGAAAGCCGCGGAGGTGTCGGCGGCCGCGGGGTGGACGGCCGAGGCCATCGGGTTCTTTCGCCGCGCCCAGCGGTTCGAACGGGCACCGCGGCCTGAAGATCTGGCCAACGCGCTGTGCCGGGCAGGTTGCTACAAGGAGGCCTTCGAGTGGTACGTCAAAACCGTCGACCTTGCGACTCCGGACATTCTCGTTCCGCTCAGTGACTTCCTGCTCCACGAAGGGGCCATCGCCCACGTGGTGAGCAGCTACTCGCGGCAAACCAACGCGGGCAAGGGGCAGGCCTTCTGCTGGGTCGCCGAAGGACTGGTCGCGGCCGATCGGGTGGAAGCGGAGACCGACACGCGCCTGTTCGAGAGAAGCCTCGGGTCGGTCGCGGTGCGGGGCAAGAAACTGACCGCCGCGGTGGACGCCTTCACGACCGCGGTGGCCGAGGGGTACGCACCCGCGCGTATGCGCGCCGTCGAGGTGCAGTTGGACCTTCACCGTTCCTACGACGCCAAACGTCTTCTCGAAAAATGTGACGCCGCTGATCCGCGTTACGCCCGTAACCATGTTCTCGCGCTGGCGGTCGAAGGGGACTTCGAGAAGGCGATGGCGGAACTCGAGAAACAGCTCGCGAACTCCGACACGGCGGCCGTCGCCTCGGTCGCGATGTCGCTCCTGGACCGAAAAGAACACCGGGAGCAGGGGATCGCCCTCCTCGAAAGAGGCATCAGCGCCGGTGACGTGAAGTCTCGCGTGTGTCTCGCCGATCAGCTGCGTCGTGAAGCCCGCTACACCGACGCCTTGGATCACTACCTCATCGCCTTGGTGCATGGGCATACCGAAGCGTGGGGAAGCATCGAAACGCTCTACGCGAAGATGAACGACCGCAGGGGTCGCCTGCAACTGCGCAAGTACGGAGTGACGCCTGACGGTACGGTCTCGCCGCCCTGGTCCGTGAGCACTCTCGGGTGAACTGCCTCAAGCGCCGCTTCCCAGCCACCGCAACGTTTCCAACGCGACGGCCACGTCCACCGCGTTCTCCGCCAACGGCCGGGGGAGCAGCTCGTCGGCCCGCGCCAGCCGGCGGACGACGGTGTTCCGGTGGGTGTAGAGCCGTTCCGCGGTCCGTGTCGTGTTGCCCAGTTCGTGCACGTAGGCCCGCACGGTCTCCCGGGTCTCGGCGTCGGCGTGCCGCAGTTCGCCGAGGGTGTCGGCGATGAATTCGCCAGCCTGCGCGGGATCGCCGGTGAGCAGGGCGAGCAGCTGGATGTCCTGGTACCGCGCGATCTGTTGCGGCGAGGTGAGCCGGGCGAGCATCCGCTGGGTGGCGGCGGCGTCCAGATGGCTGCGGCGGAACCCGTCGATCCCGCTGCCGGGCCGTCCCAGCGCGACCCGGACGTCGGGATGCGGCGCGAGGTCTTCGGCGAGCCGGTCCGCGCGCGGCGGGGTCCGGCCGGGCAGCCAGACCCACAGGGCGGCAGCGCTGGCGACGACGGTCAGCCGGTGTGAAGCGCCGCTCGCCCGCATGAGCGTCTCCGCGGCGGTCTCGAGCTGCTGGGACGACGGTGTCGCCGAGCCGCTCCAGACGATCGCGGCCGTATGCGGTCCGGCGAGCGGGTAGCCGAGCTGGGCTTCGGCCCGCGAGCGGCTGATGGGCGCGCCTTCCAGCAGCAGCGTGACCGTGGCCCGGCGTTCGGCGTGGGCGCCGCGAGTCAGTTCCGAGCGCTCGACGGCCATCCGTTCGGACACGGCCGCGACGGTGTCCTCGATGAACGTGGTGATCGACAGCGACGAGACGTCCAGCAGTTCGCGGAGCAGGACCGGATCCGACGTGAGGTCGAAACAGATCTCGATCCACCGGCGCCAAGCCACCCCCTGCGCCCGCCGGTAGGCGTCGAGACCGCCGGAGTCGAAGCCGCGGCGCACCATGTCGCGGGCGCCGTCGAGCACTTCCTGGTTCAGGTTGGCGGAGACCCGTTCCCCGGGGCGCTGCACGTTGGCGGCCGCCCAGTGCAGCAGATTCGCCAGATTGGCGCGTTTGGTCCCCTCGGTGAGCACGGGGTCCTCCGCGACCGCGCGCATGCTGCCCCCGCCGAGCGAGGCCTCGTGCAGTTCTTCGATCCATTCGGCACGCGGATGCAGCACGATCTCCGCGCCCCTCCGGAAGAGGTCACGCGCCTCGGGGGAGAGGGTCGGCCACGGCGATGCGGCACTTTGCACCATCCATACATCATGATGGTGCAGATAGCGCTAGCGCAATTCCCCGCCTGCCCCGCATCGTGGAGGCAATCGAGACGAGGCTGGAGTACCGCATGACGACGAGCACACCCGTCGAGCACCTCGACGTGGTCATCATCGGTGCCGGGATTTCCGGGATCGGGGCCGCGCGCTACCTGAAGACCGAGAACCCGGGCAAGACGTTCGCCATCCTGGAGGCGCGCGGCACCTCCGGCGGCACCTGGGACCTGTTCCGCTACCCGGGCATCCGGTCGGACTCCGATCTCCACACCTTCGGCTACGAGTTCAAGCCGTGGCGGGACAAGCAGTCCATCGCCGACGCGCCCCGGATCCTGTCGTACCTGCGCGAGGCGGTCGCCGAGAACGGCCTCGAACCCGCCATCCGCTATCACCACAAGCTGCTCTCGGCCGCGTGGTCGAGCGACGAGTCCCGCTGGCTGCTCGAGATCGAGCGGACCGACACCGGCGAGCGCACCAGCCTCAGCGCGGGCTGGCTGTTCAACGCGGGCGGCTACTACCGCTACGACGAGGGCTTCACCCCGCGTTTCGAGGGCAGGGACCGGTTCGCCGGCACGATCGTGCACCCGCAGCACTGGCCCGAGGATCTCGACTACGCGGGCAAGCGTGTCGTCGTGATCGGCAGCGGCGCCACCGCGGTCACCCTGATCCCGGCGATGGCGGGCACCGCGGCGCACGTGACGATGCTGCAGCGCACCCCGACCTATGTCATGCCGGTGCCGCGCGAGGACAAGATCGCCAACGGCCTGCGCAAGATCCTCGGCGACGAGCGGGCGTACGCGCTCACCCGCCGCAAGAACATCCGCAAGGGACTGGCGGTCTGGCAGTTCTGCCAGAAGTTCCCGAAGACCGCGCGCGGGC
Organism: Amycolatopsis sp. WAC 04182; assembly: GCF_003947465.1. NCBI lineage: Bacteria > Bacillati > Actinomycetota > Actinomycetes > Pseudonocardiales > Pseudonocardiaceae > Amycolatopsis > Amycolatopsis sp. WAC 04182. Next base: position 1,049,956 of record NZ_QHJJ01000002.1, on the reverse strand, counting down.
TCATCCGCTACGTCAACAAGAAGCAGCTTCCCCCGGGCTATCCGGTCGACGAGCACTTCAACCCGCCGTACGACCCGTGGGACCAGCGGCTGTGCGCCGTGCCCGGCGGAGACCTGTTCGCCGCCATCCGCAAGGGGCAGGCCGACGTCGTCACCGACAAGATCGCGACCTTCACCGAGAAGGGGATCCTGCTCGAATCCGGGCGTGAGCTGGAAGCGGACATCATCGTCACGGCCACCGGCCTGAACCTCCAGGTGTTCGGCGGGGCGAAGCTCAGCGTCGACGGCAAACCGGTGATCCTGCCGGAAACCGTTGCGTACAAGGGAATGATGCTTTCGGACGTGCCGAACGCCGCGTTCGCGATCGGCTACACGAACTCGTCCTGGACCCTCAAGATCGGCCTGCTGTGCGAGCATTTCTGCCGTCTGCTGGCGCATATGGACGCCCATGGCTATGACGTCTGCCGTCCCGTCGTCGCCGACCCGGACATGCCGACGAAGCCGTTCCTCGACTTCGCCGCCGGATACGTCCAGCGAGCGCTCGACCAGCTCCCGCGTCAGGGTGACCGCATGCCGTGGCTGACGTCGATGAGCTACCACTCGGACATCAAGCTGCTGCGCGCGGACGACATCACCGATCCCGAACTGCACTTCTCCCACGCCGACGTCCGAGAAGCGGTGAGCTCGTGACCGACAGTTTCGCCGACCTGCCCGGCGGCCCGAAGATCTGTTACCGCGAAGACGGCCCGGCCGACGGTGTGCCGCTGGTGCTGATCGCCGGCCTCGGCCTGGATCTCACGTCGTGGCCGCGGCCGATGATCGAGGGGTTCACCGGCCGCGGTTTCCGCGTCATCCGGTTCGACAACCGCGACGCGGGCTGCTCGGATCGCGTCAAGGCGCCGAATCCCGGCAAGCTCAGGCAACTGCTGGCCCGGCCGCTGCCGGATGCCTACGACCTGGGCGACATGGCGGCGGACACCGTCGGCCTGCTGGACCACCTGGGCGTCGAGCAGGCGCATCTGGTCGGTATGTCGATGGGCGGCATGATCGCGCAGACCGTCGCCGTCCGGAACCCCGGCCGTGTCCTTTCGCTGACGTCGATCTTCTCCACCACCGGGCATCGCCGCGTCGGGCAGCCCGCGAAGTCGACGCTGGTGCGCATGGCGAGGCGGCCCGCCCAGACGGTCGAGGAATCCGTGACCGGACACCTGTCGCTGATGGGGCACCTCGGCTCGGCCACGTTCCCGCTGGACAAGGACGTCGAAACGGCCTGGGCCGAGGGCTTGTGGGAACGGGCCGGGGGACGGCGCGCCCGCAGCGGCATCGCCCGCCAGATCGGCGCCATCCAGGCCAGCGGCGACCGCACCGCCGAACTCGCCCGCATCACCTGCCCGACGGTCGTGGTCCACGGCGACACCGACCGCATGGTCCACCACAGCGGCGGGCGGGCGACAGCCAAGGCCATCAGGGGTGCCCGCTACGTCGAAATCCCCGGAATGGGGCACCACATCGCCCCGGATCTGGTCGAGCGGCTCGTCGAGCTCACCGCCGAACTGGCCCTCGACCCGGCGGGGGAGACCCGATGAGCGGCGTTCGCGGCAAGGTCGCCGTCGTCACCGGTGCCGGTTCCGGCATCGGCCGTCAGCTGGCCCTGGAACTCGCGCGGCGCGGAGCCCGGCTCGCGGTGTCCGATGTGGACGAAACCGGGCTGGCCGATACCGTCGCCGAGGTCAAGGCCTTGGGCGCGGAAGTGCAGGGCGCCACGCTGGACGTCAGCAATCGGGCAGCCGTGCTGGAGTACGCGACCGCCGTCGCCGGGCAGTTCGGTGTGGTGCACCAGATCTACAACAACGCGGGGATCGCCGGCGGCGGGCAGACCGTCCTCGACGCGGACTGGGAGCTGTACGACCGCACGCTCGCGGTCAACCTCTTCGGCGTCATCAACGGCACCAAGGCTTTTCTGCCGCATCTGATCGACTCCGGCGACGGCCAGGTCGTCAACGTCTCCAGCCTTAACGGTTTCATGGCCCAGCCGACGCTCAGTGCCTACTGCGCCAGCAAGTTCGGCGTCCGCGGCTTCACCGAGGCGCTGCGCACCGAGATGATCGCGGCCGGGCATCCGGTGCGGGTGACGGTCGTCCATCCCGGCGGGATCAAGACCGGCATCGCCTCGGCGGCGTTGAAGGAAGCCGAGGCCCGCGGGATCGAGCCCACCGCCGAACAGCGGGAACGCGTCCGGGTGTACAACGAAAAGCTGCTGAAGATGCCGGCCGACCAGGCCGCCCGCATCATCGTCGACGGAGTCGAGGCCGGAAAGCCGCGGGTGCTCGTCGGGAACGACGCGAAACTCGTCGACCGGCTCGTCCGGCTGCTCCCGCGCCGGTACCCGAAACTGATCGTCGAGTTCGAACGGCGGCGCCTCGCCCGCTAGGGCGTGTTCTGCTCGAAGCCGGCGCCCCGGTACTCATGTCGCGAAAGCCACTTTCGGGACACCAGACGTCCCGAAAGTGGCTTTCGCGACACATCCGACAGTGCTGAGACCTCCGGCCGAAGCCCGCTAGGCGTCGACGCTCCGGTGCCCGAACAAGCCGAGCAGCCAGGTGTAGCGGACGGCTTCGCGAGCCTGGCCGTACGCCTCTTCGGTGCCGATCCAGATGGCTTGCGTGATCAGTTCGATGGTGGCGGCGACGACCGTGCGCGCGGTGAACGGCGGCGGTGACGGCAGCGCGGGATCGGTGGCACGCAGCCATCTCGCCGTCCGGTCGAAGACGGCTTCCCCGGCACGCAAGGTGTTCTCCCGTGCTTCGAGGCCCGCGTCGCCGAGCGCGTAGATCTCCAGCAGGACGGCACGGACGGCGATGGGACGCCGGTGCACGTAGTCGACGAGGAAGTCGCAGCAGGCGGCGACGGCGTCCAGCGGCGTCGCGGCCTCGGCGCCCGCGGCGACGCCCTGCGTGATGAACTCGGTGGTGATCTCGCGATAGGCGGCGAGGAACGCGTCCTGTTTGCCGGTGAACTGTTCGTAGAACGAGGTCCGGGACACGCCCGCCGTGGCGGTGATGTGGCCGACGGTGGTGGCGACGTAGCCGCGCTTGCCGGTGTTCTCCAGAACCGCGTCGATCAGCCGCGCGCGCTGGGTCCCGGCGACCTCGTCACGGCTGAGGTTGTGGGGCCCCTTCGGCAGCTTGCGGTGCTCGGTCACGTGCGGCACCGTACCGGCTCGGCGGCGTGGACCAGTGGTCCGTGAAGGCCTCCTTCCCCACTGTCAGGGTAGGAAAGGAGACCTTCACGGACACGCGGGATCAGCTGACCGGCACCTCCGGGGCAAGGGAGTTGCCGGGCGCGATCTTCCCGCAGCTGGACGGCGCGGCCTTGCCCGCGAACCGGTCGTTGAGCCAGCCGATGGCCTGCGGCGCCCAGGCGACGGCCGCCCCGACGTGGCTCAACGTGTTGTACTGGTCGTACTTGATCGACTTGTTGCCGGTGTCGCAGTACTGCCGAGCGAGCGACCGCACGTCACCGGCGACCATCACCCCGTCGCCGGTCCCGATGCCCGGGGGATTGCCGAAAGTACCTTCCACGACACCGTTGTTGCCCTGCGCGATGAAGCCGGGCACGGTGGGCGTCGGCGCGGAGCCGAGGTTGATCTTGTTGACGGCCTCGACGTACGGCAGCACCTTGTTCGGGTTGACATACTCGGGCTTGACGAATTTCTCCCACGTCAGCCCGGGATACCGGCCGAGCGCGTCGACGATCGACGCCTTTTCCATGTCCTTGAGAACCTGGAGGCCGTAAGAATTCGCGTACGGCTTGAGATCGATGCCGAAGGACCGCGAGACACCGATCAGCGCCATCGGAATGACCCCGGTCCACGCGACGCTGCCGTTGACGTACTTGAGATTGTGCGACGGCTTGACGAGCACTCCGCCTTCGGTGAAACCGACGAGGTTCTTGTTGACCTCGGGCGCGTAATCCGGTGCGAGCGCGGCGGCCCAGCCCGTCGCGATGGCGCCGCCCGAATACCCGATGAGACCGAACCGGGTCTTGTCGTTCATTCCCGTTCCCGGAGCCCGCGTCGCGGCCCGGATCGAATCCAGGGTGTTCGTCCCGTATTCCGGCCCGGCGGCGAAGTTCGCCTGCTGGCCTTCGGTGTCGGGAATGACGACGTTGTAGCCCAGCAGCAACGCTGGTGCGATGAACAGCGACTCCGCGTTGGCGATCAGGCCGCCGAGCGAGACGTCACCGGCGATCGCCCTCGACGGGCCGTGCTCGGGATTGAGCGAATCGTAGAACGATTGGTACGAAACGGCTTTCGTGCTGTCGCCGGTGAGACTGCGCAGCACCGAAGTGACATTGGCGGACGGCTTCCCCTGCGCGTCGGTGGACCGGTACAGCAACTGGGTCACCTTGAGCGGCGTGGAAATGCCGATGACGTGGTAATTGAGCGTCCGGGTCTTCAGCACGGTCCCGGGGCTGTACGACGACAACGGTTCACTGCCGTCGTAGCTGTAGAACGGATCGGTGGCGGGGGCGGCGGAGGCGGCGGGCGCGGCGGCGAAACCGACGATGAGGGCGATCGCGACGGCCAGCAGACGAGCGGGCTTTCGGGTCATGACTCCCCTTTGAATCATGAAGTGGATCACGTTTGGATGCTCGGAACCTACCAGCCGGTAACCGATGGTGTACAGGGCCGTACATGATTAATTGCGTGATGCTGACATTTCTTCCGTTCCCCTTTGGACGGAGCACGGCTCCGACAGGGTCCGCGTTGTGATCCAGCACAAAAGCGGCAGGGCGATCAACGGCAGCAGGGCCGTCCGCAAGGAAGTGTGGTCGGCGACCGCTCCGATGACGGGGCTCGCGAGACCGCCGATGCTGACCGTCAGGCCGAGGGTGACGCCACTGGCGGTGCCCACGCGCCTGGGGAGGTAGTCCTGGGCGAGCGTGATCTGCAGGGAGAACGGGATGTACAGGCCCACCGCGGCCAGCAGGACGAAGGGGAAGAACGCCGGGCCCGGTACGAACACGACCCCCGCGACCGCGCCGACGGTGGCCAGATACGACCGGCGCACCACGGTGACGCGGTCCCGGCGACCGGCCAGCCTGCTGCCCAGCAGCGTGCCGGCGGCGCCGCCGAGGTAGAGCAGGAACAACGCGACGCTGCCCGTCGTCGTGCCGCCCCCGACCCGCTCCTGGGCGTAGAGCGAGACGAACGTGCTCAGCCCGACGAACACGATCGAGCGGAAGACGACGGCGGCCGACAGCGTCGTGAACGATCTCCAGTCGTCGACCCCCGTCACCTCCGTCGACGAGCCGCCGGCGCGGGCGGTCCTGGCGAGCGCGCGCAGCACGGGCAGACACAGCACGGAGCCGGCCAGCGCCGGCACGACGAGCAGTGGAGACATCCGCAGCCCGCCGAGGGACATGACTGCGGCGACGAGTACGGGTGCGGCAGCGAAGCCGATGTTGCCGCCTAGGGAGAACCAGCCCATGGCCGTATGCCTGCCACCGCCGGCGATCCTCGCGACCCGTGCGGCCTCGGGGTGGTAGGCGGCCACCCCGATTCCCGACACGGCGACGAAAGCCAGCGTCAACGCGTAAGAGTCGACCAGTCCGCCGAGGGCGACGCCGAGCCCGCCGAGGAGCGTGGCGGACGGCAGCAGCCACGGCATCGCCCACCGGTCGGTCAGCGCGCCGAACAACGGCTGCGCCACCGACGACAGCAACGAAGCGGCGAGCACGATGCCGGACACCGCCGCGTAGCCGTAGGCGCGCTCGGCGGCGAAGAACGGCACCAGTGCGGCGACCGAACCTTGGTACACGTCCACGCACGCGTGTCCGGCCGACAGCAGGACGATCGCTTTGTTCTTCGACACCTCGCCATGCTCGTCGCGGCGTCCGTGTCGCGCTTCCGATAAATTGACAATCAATGACGGAAATCCGCCACCTGCCCGCGGCGCCGACCCAGGTCCGGTCCCTGGCCTCCGGCATGACGATCGACGCGCACCGCCACGACGATCACCAGGTCGCCTACGCCGCTCGCGGCGTACTGGCCATCACCACCGACAGGGGCTCCTGGGTCGCACCCGCCACGAGGGCCGTCTGGGTACCCGCCGGGACCGTGCACGCCCATCAGGCGCACGGCGCCCTCGAACTCCGTCTCGTCGGCCTGCCCGCCACCGTGAACCCGTTGCGGCTGAACGAACCGAGCGTGCTGGCCGTCGGCCCGCTCCTGCGCGAACTCATCCGCGCCTACACCGATCCGCCGCACGACGACACCCCGGAACGACGGCGGCTGCGCGCGGTCCTGCTCGATCGGCTTCGCGTCTCGCCGCAGCAACCTCTGCACCTGCCGACGCCCGCCGACCCGCGGCTGCGCGCACTGTGCGAGATCCTCAGCGCAGATCCGGCCGGCAACCGGACGCTGGCCGCGCTCGGCGCGCTGGTGGGGGCGAGTGATCGCACCCTGGCGCGGCTCTTCAAAGCCGACCTCGGCATGACCTTCCCGCAATGGCGCACCCAGCTGCGGCTCTACCGCGCTCTGGTCCTCTTGGCCGAGGACACCCCGGTGACCGCGGTGGCGCATGCCTGCGGCTGGTCGTCCACCAGCGCGTTCATCGACGTCTTCCGCCGCGCCTTCGGGCATACGCCGGGCACGCACTACGACCGGTGAACGCGAAAGCGGGGCCGGTCCACAAAGGACCGGCCCCGCTCTTCGTTCGGTTCTTACGCCTCGCTACGGCGACGGCGCACCAGCAGCACCATCAGCACACCCGCGCCGAGGAGCGCGCCACCGATGATCAGCGGCATGGTCGCGGAAGCACCGGTGTTGGCCAGCTCGTCGCCGCCACCCGATTCGGCGCCACCGGGGGTGGTGGGGGCCGGGGTTTCGGTGACGGGCGCGCCGCCCTGCTTCCAGCTCGCGGTCGCGTTCGCGACGACCGAGGTCTTCTCGGACTCCGCGACGATCAGGGACTGGGCGGGCACCTTGTCGTAGTTCTCGCCCACGAACAGGCGGCCGGTGTCGAGGTGGCCGCTGACCTTCAGCGAGAACGAGCCGGAGCCGTCCTTGGCGTCCTTGGGGACGTCGACGTAGACCTTGGTGCCGTCCTTGACGTCGGCGGCCTTGATCGCCTTGCCGTCGGCGTCGGTGACCTTGACGCCCTCGGGCAGCTTGCTCGTCAGCTCGGTGATGTCACCGCTCGTGGCGACGCTGAACGGGCCGATCCGGGTACCGGTGGCGCCCTCGGCCTTCGCCGGGCCGATGTTCAGGGTCGGCTTCGGCTGCTGGCCGATGCCGACGTTGTCCTTGCCGACGAGGTAGTCGTAAAGGGCCAGCACGTCGGCGGAGTCCTCCGCCGCCCCACCCGAAATCGGGTTGGCGCGCTTGAGGTCCTTGCCGTCACTGAAGTGCCACACCGCGGCCTGCGTCGCGGTGATGGCCTCCTTGACGGAGAGGCCGCCGTTGAGCTTGACGTCGCCCTTGCCGAGCGTGCCTTCGAGCGCCTTGACCGACGCCGCCGGGTAGCCGTGGTGCAGCACCCAGTTGAGCTTCGCGCTGTTCTTGTTGAACGGCGACTGGGTGTCCGGGTACTTGTTCCACGGACGCTCGATCATGTCCTGATCGGTGCGCATGCCGACCTCGACCTGCACGCAGTACATCTTGAGCTTGCTGCCGTCCGACAGCTTCAGCGTGAACAGCACCGTGTCGGCGGGCTTGCCACTCTCGAAGTTGACGCCGAACCCGCCGTTGCCCTCTTTTTGGACGACCCGGCCCCGCGCCGCGCCGTCGTCGGCGAGGGCGGCCGGAGCGGCCATCGTCAGCGCGACGGCCGCGGTGGCCACCGCGATCCCGCCGCGTACCAGAACTGACCTGCCGTGCATGTGTCTCCTATCGGGATACGGACCACGAATGCCAGCGCCGCATGCGACCACAGGCCCCGACCGCAACGGCTCGCCCGATCGGGGGATAACTAATCCCATCGAGCGAGAGCGGAGCATACAGAGGTCTCACAAGTGGCTACTCAGGGGTATGGCTGATGTCCGAATTGCCCACTGGGAAGGGTGAACGGCGGGAAAACGATCTTGGGCGAGTGGGTGGCCTGCCGCGCGTGGGCTCCACGGCCCGCCACGTGCGGTCCAGGCTCTGCCGGAGACGTGGGCGATCGGCGGGGAGTCGCTCGAAAAGGAATTGTCCGGCAGGTCGGGGAGCGGCTTGCCGAATCGATTCCGGTACCCTTTTTCTTTGCCGGCGGATCTTCTTTCCGTTGTCTCGTTTTTTCGCTTGTCCGCAAGCGTGGAAGGGTCGCCGTCGGATGGAGTGTCGGAGGTCACAGTATGTGGCGAGGTATCCCGATTCTCCTGCATTCAGGTGCATCACGGGTTCGGGGTGGGTACCCACCTTGGTTCTTTCGGGTAGATGTCCTGGCCCTGCCGGGAGGGAACCTGCTCGGCGAGGTAGACAGGGAGGTTCGGGGATTCCCGGGGCGGACGTGGCAGTGTGGCACGACGAGGATCCGTGTCCGGTAATTGCGCGGATAAAAGAATATGGCCGTGTGGGGAGACACGAGCATGCGATCTTTGGCACGTGACCCGCGACTTTTTTCGTCGTGGAACTCTGTTCTCGAAAGTGAAAAATCGCGCCTGCGCACTTCGTGCTCGAATGGCCACCGGTCGGGGTGCGGTCATGGGAGATGACGGCGCCCCGATTCCCCGGCAGTTGCCGCCTGTCCCCGCGCATTTCACCAGCAGGACCGCCGAACTCGAAGCGCTCGACTCCGCGGCGGCCGGTCGGGAGGACGACTCGGTCGACCGGTCGCCCGCGGTGACGGTGGTGGTCGGCCCTGGCGGGGTGGGCAAGACCGCCCTCGCGGTCACCTGGGCGGTCCGGAACGCCGCCCGCTTCCCGTCAGGGCAGCTGTATGCGGATCTGCGCGGGTTCTCGCCCGAGACGGCCGTGCCGCCCGAAGACGCGCTCGGAGCGTTCTTGCGGGCGCTCGGGGTCCCTCCGGAGCGGGTTCCGGTCGAACTGGCCGAACAAGCGGCGTTGTTCCGGACCACCACCGCGGGGATGCGACTGCTGCTGGTGGTGGACAACGCGATCTCGGCCGCCCAGGTGCGGCCGCTGATCCCGGCTTCGTCGGGCTGTGTCGTGGTGGTCACCAGCCGGCTGAGGCTGGACGGCCTGCACGCCGAGGGCGCCCGGTTCGTCGACATGGCGCCCCTGCCGGAGAAACACGCCGTCGAGCTGTTGACGCGTTCGGTGGGCGAGTCGAGGGTCGCCGGCGAACTTCCGGACGTGACGACACTGGCGGCCCTGTGCGGCCGCCTGCCGATCGCGCTCCGGGTGGCCGGTGCGCGGTTGGCGTCGCGGCCGAAGTGGCCGGTGGCCAGGATGGTGGCGGAGCTCCGTGACGAACGCCTGCGTTTGACGAAGCTGTCGCCGGTGGGGGAGGCGTCGTTGACGGCCACTTTCGATTCGTCGTATTCGGCGTTGTCGCCGCATGCGGCCAGGCTCTACCGGCTGGTCAGTGAGTACCCCGGCCTGACGGTCGAAGTGGGAGCGGCGGCCGCCGCGCTGCGGGTTTCCGACGCCGAGGCCGCGCACGGACTCCAAGAGCTGGCGGACGCCAGCCTGATCGAGGAGATCCGCGAGGACGGCTATCGCTTCCACGATCTGGTGCGGTTGCACGCACGGGCGTTGCCCGACGACGAACGGCTCGAAGTCGTTCCGCGGATCGCGGACTGGTACCTGCACCGGATGACGCGGGCGAACATGGTGGTGATCCCGATGCGCTGGCGGGTCAGTACCGTGCGCGCCCGGTACGAGGATTCGCCGGCGTTGTTCGCCACCGGCGCCGAAGCCCTCGCCTGGTTGGACGAACGCCTCGCGGACATAGTCGAGCTGATCGACGAGACCTTCGCGCTGCGGCACGACGAACTGACGTGGCAACTGTGCGAAGCCCTGTGGGAGCTCTTTCTCTACCGCAAGCACTATCAGCTTTGGATCCGGACGCACGAAGTCGGTATCGCCGCGGCACACCGGTGTGCGGACGCGATCGCCGAAGCTCGGTTGCGATGCCAACTGGGTCGTGCCCATCTGGACCTCGGCCGGTTCGAAGCCGCTGAAGTCGAATGCTCACGGGCCGTGGAACTGGCGAGGGGAGCCGGAAGCCGCCACAACGAGTCCGTGGCCCTGGATCAGCTGGGCATGGCGGCGCAAGGTCGTGGCGACTTCGAGCGGGCGGTCGGGTTCTTCGGCGAAAGCCTCGTGATCGAAGGGGAACTCGGGATCGACCGTGGCGTCGCCCAGCGGCACCGGCGGATCGGCGAGGCGTTGCTGCAGGCGGGCCGGACCGCCGACTCCGCCCGGCACCTGCGCCTCGGGCAAGAGCTGTTCAAGGAGATCGGCGATGTGAAGGGCGAGGCCGAGGCCACCCTGTCGCTGGCGCGGATCGACGCGCGAGCGGGCGAGATCACCGCGGCGAAACGCGAGCTCGAACGCGCCGCCGCGGTGCTCGACGAGTCAGGTTCCGCGGTCTATCAGGCCGATGTGCTGCTGGCTCGCGCCGAGGTCGCTGAGATCGAGGGTGATTTCGGCGCCGCCGAGGCCCGGCTGACCGAGGCGCTGGAACTGTGCCGTCCGATCGGAGGCCTGCGGTTCGAGGAGGCGAGGTCCCGGCTGGAGATGCTGGGCGCCGGCCGTGATCGACCGCAGCGACCGGAGCCTGCGGCGAGCGAGTAGCCAGAGATAGGCTCCCGCTCCCGCCAGATCGGCGGCCACGCACCGGACGACGGCCACGTCGCCCGTGCGGTCGCCGAGAACGCAGTGCCCGGGTGAACAGGTGACGGCGACGATCGTGAGACCGGGTAACCGGTCGAAATCGCTCGCGATCACGGCACGCGCGCTCGCGACGTGACGCGCTTCGGAGTGGTATCGCACGTCGACGAGCGAAGCGCGAGTCCCGCCATCGGTCCCCGCCAGGAGGAACGAGCTTCCGGCCGCGTCGACGCGGTAGTGATCGGCGTGCGGCGAGCGAGTGACGCGCAGTCGCGCTACAGAGGCCAGCATGGCAGCACCTCCGCCATCGGCACGGGGGACATCGGGACCGCTCTGGTGGGTTCGGGCAAACCGAGAAGCCGGTACATCTCGGTGCGCAGGATCGCTCCGGCGCGGCCCGGTCGCGACGACAACAAGCCGCGGACGCGCTCGGTCACGCCGGTGGACTCCGCCTCGCGCAGCAGGGGGAGAAGAGTGCTGCCGGGTATCCAGCGGGGCGCGTGCTCGGCGATGACCGCGCTGGGCGTGCCCGGCAGCAACGGCTCGGTGCCGTCCACGGCCAAGAGCACCGGCTTGCCGATGGCTGCCGCGTAACCGGTCACGGAGCCGTAGTCGCCGATGACGTGATCGGCGGCGATCAACGCGGCCCGCCAGCTCCCGTCGGGACGCAAAAGCTCGAGCCCGGACCGCAGACTGTCGGCCAGCCAGCTGCGAATCTGCCAAAGGCTGTGGTGCGACCAGATCTGGGGATGAAGGACGCCGAGCACCCGGAAGTCTTCGGGGGGAAGTTCGGCGAGAACCCGTTCGAACAGGTCGTGATGGCGTCCGAAGGCCGACCGTTCGGACCAGGTCGAGGTGACGACCACCAGCCGCCGGTCGTCGGTCACGCCGAGACCTCTCCGGTAGTGCTCGCGAAAGGGCAGGCTGGCGACGAGCCGATCCAGTGCGATGTCTCCCGCGACAACGGCCGTCGGCACCGCAGGGGGACAGACCTCGGAGAGGAGTTCCGATTCGCGGTCGTGCACGAGCACGATCGAGTCGGCGCGCACCCGTCCTTCCCGCATCAGCTGGCCCGCGTCGAGCCCGACCTGCGGACTCCAGCCGGGGCCGGAGCCCGGAGGCCGCCACGGCCGGTACTGGCCGAATCCGCCACCGTGCGGGACCAGCATCACCGGCCCGGCGACCTCGTCGATCCCGCGCTGGCTCGCGGCGAGGACGAGGTCGTATTCCTCGCGCTTGGCCTGCGCCCAAGGCAGGACTATTCCGCCTTGGGCCTCCACGAAGTCGTGAGTGGCGCGCCACGATTCCCACTCCGGGACGGTGAACGTCGACTGGACACGGTGGTCGGCCTCGAAGAGCGGGAGCAGATCGAGGAGCCGGTTCCCGGCGACGATGTGCGGGATCATCACCAGCACGGATTTGCCGCCCTTGCGTGTCGCCCAGTGCTGATCGGCACTGGCCACCGGACTGTGGACCCACGATGACTCGGTCATGAAATTCCCCTCGCTCGAACTCCGGTATCCGCAGTCAGCATGGGAGTGATCGTGGAGAAAACGGCTTCGGCCGGTTGTCAGTTCATTGACAGATGATCAACGGTGATCGCCGAAGTTTGACAATTAACCCGATGACCTGGCCTTATGCGCGGGCTGGTGGAAAAATGATCCGGCGGGACAGGGGTGGCGAACCCGGGTTCGCCATGGGGAAGGGGCGCACTCGTGGAAATCGCTTTCGGAATTCTCGGGCAGACGGCCTTGCTAATGCACGGGAATGTGGATGTGAACTGGGCGGGTCCTCGGCCGAGGCAGGTGCTGACCGCGTTGCTGACGGCGCCGAACCGTCGATTGTCACTGGATGTCGTCGTGGACTGGGTATGGGAAGAACATGAGGGGGCGCCACAGGATGCCCACTCGACGCTTCACCAGAGCGCGACCAAGCTGCGCCGGGCGTTCCACGAAAAATCCGTGCCCGCGAACGTGAGTGTGAGTAAAGGCGGTTGCCTGCTGGAGATCGAGCCGGCGCTGATCGATCACTTCGGCTTCCAGGCCATGATGGACAGGGCCCGCCGGTTCCGTGGACTCGGTCAGCACGACCGCGCGCTGGTCGAAGCGCTTTCGGCGGTCCGGTTGTGCCGGGACGAAGCCTTGGCCGATCTCCGGACCGAGCGTGCCGACGGATGGCGCGCCTTATGGGAACGTAGTGAGTGGATCCCCGCCAATGCGTTCGTCGTGGCGGAGTACTTGGCGATCGGACAAGCCGACGCCGCGGTGCGGAAACTGGCTGAACTCGAACAGGCGCATCCGAGGGAACTGAGCTTCGAGAAATTGCGAATTCGAGCGCTGGCTGAAGCGGATCAACCCGCCGAAGCCGCCGACTTCTTTCGGGCGACGTATACCCGTTACCGTGAAGCGGGGGAGACAAGGGCCGCGGAAGAACTGCGGGCGGTCAACGACAAGGTGCTGATCCGGCCGGATCGGGTGATTTCCCGGCGCAAACCGGCCCCGCTCGATTCCGCCGGGCAAAACGAGCAGGTGATCCGGCATTTGCCGCCGGACGTCGACGATGTCGCGGGAAGAGCCGATCTGATCGCGCTGCTCGACGCTTACACGACCGATTCCGCCGGAGCGCCGAAACGTGCCGCGGTGGTGGTGACCGGAGGACCCGGGGTCGGGAAGACGACCTTGGCGGCCAAGTGGGCCCATCGTGCGGAACGACGGTACCGGCATGGCGCGGTCATGCTGGATCTTCGCGGGGACAGCCAAGCAGCGAAGGCCGACGCCGGCGAAATAGTCGACACGCTCTTGTCGTTGCTGGATTTCCCGGTCGACCAAGTGGTCAATCCGATCGCCCGCGCCGCGAAACTGTCGGCGTTGCTCGCCCGGCGCTCGATGCTCGTGATCCTCGACAACGTGCGTAGCTCCGATCAGGTCGCGCCACTGCTGGGTGTCCTCTCGTCGTGCACGGTGCTGATCGTTTCGCGGTGGCGCCTGAAGTCCTTGTCGGCGAAGCTGACTCCGCCGGTGATCACGGTCGGCGCTCTCGGCGACCCGTATGCGTCGTCCATGCTGACCCGGCGGATCGGTCCTCGGGCCCGCGAGGACGTGGAGGGCGTCGAAGAGCTGGTGCGGCTGTGCCGGGGAAACCCGTTGGCGCTGACCCTGGTGGCCGAACGCGCCATCTCCCGGGCAGGCACCCGGATGCGGACCTTGGCGAGCCAGTTGCGTGACGCCGAACTGTTGCTGGACCTCGGCGACGAGGGCGACTGGCCGGGGATGAGCCTGAGGTCCGCCTTCGCCCTTTCGTATCACGACCTCGAGCCTGCCGAGCAGCGTGTGTTCGCCCTGATCGGCCTGCATCCGAGCGCCGAGATGACCACCGCGGTGATCGCCGCGGCGGACGGGCGCCCGGAGTCGGAGGTGCGGCGCTCGCTCGACATACTGGTCGCCGCGCACCTGATCGAGCACCCCGCCGACCTCGACCGCTATCGCGTGCACGACCTTCTGCATCTGTACGCCGCGTCCCTGGCCGCGCGTTTGCCCGATGTGGACCTCGCGCGGAGGAAGATGTTCGAGTTCTATCTGCGCGTGGTCATCGACGCGTATCGCTTGCAGTTCCCGCACAAAGAGCTGCTGAACCTGCCTCCGATGGTGCGGGCGGCGCCCACGCCCGGATTCCGGAACGTCGCCGAAGCACGGCAGTGGGTGTTGCGGGAACGAGCGTCGATCATGGCGATCAGCGCGGCGTCGGAAGGCGTTCTCAACGGTATTTCGTATCTCCTGCCCGCGATGGCCTCGGAGTTCTTCATCTTGCAGGGGAGATACCCCGACGCGATCGAAGGGCTCACCATCGCCGTCCGCGCCGCGACGGCACAAGGCGACACGGGCTCATTGGCTTCGTGCCTGAACGACCTGGCGGTGGTGCACATGCTCAGCGGTGCCGACGACGCCGCTGAGCAGTGCCTGCTGCGAGCGCTCGAACTGGTCGACTCCCATGGGATCGCGATCGGCGGGGTGACGGTCAGGCTGAACCTGGCCCGAGTGCATTTCCATGCCGGTCGCGCGGCTGAAGCGGTCGAAAGGTACCGGAAGGTGCTTCCGTCCGTTCGTGCGCTGGGCGAGCCGGTGTTGTGCGCCAGGGCGGAGCACCGCTTCGCCGACGCGCTGCTCGAGATGGGCGGTCACGAAGAGGAAGCGCTCGCTCTGTACCGGGAGGCCTTGAGGCATCGGCGCGACGTCGGCGATGCCACTGAACTGTTGCGGGCACACGCCGCCCTCGGTGAGTTGCTGGTCCGCCTCGGCAGGCTCGCCGAAGCGTCTGTGGAGTGCGCCGCTGGGCAGGCGTTGGTCGAGGCGAGTCAGGATCTTCCGACGGTCATGAAGCTCAACACGGTGCTCGCTCAGCTTCGGCATGCGGAAGGTGACGCGCGGGCGGCCCTGCGGCACGCGCATCTGGCGGTTGCTTTGGCGAATAGGACCCGGCACGCGACGGGGCGAGCCCGGGCGCTATCCGCGCTGGCCGCTGTCCTCTGCGAGCACGGCGACCCCGAGGACGCGCGGGAGCTGTGGCAGGAGGCCGCGGAGCTCTACCGCGGGCGGGCTCGGCTGGCGAAGGCGAACGCGATAGAGGCGCTGTTGGCCGAACTGGACGCGAACGGACCGCTCGTCCCGGCGGCTCGTAAAGGTGACGGGGACACCGTGGCGATGCCTCCGCCGCATCTGCGGATCGTCCGCGACCATCGCTCCTGACTACTCACCGTCGTACTGGCGAGTAGTCATCAGAAAGAGTGAATGGCTCTTCGGTCATGCCACTCAGGGTTGATTGAGGACAGGCCGCGCACTCGTTCGAGCTGAAGAAGTTTCGCGAATTCGGCCGAGCTTGCGGCTACTCGGGAGTAGTTTCAGGTGGGGGGTATCGCCGGGCGGGATGCTGTTCGCTCGCGGATCGCTTCGGTGGCATTCGACGCTTGCCGACTTGCATCGTCGCAGAGAGAAACCGCAGTTCAGGCGTTCGTGTGACGTGTCGCTACCGTCACCTGCGTGGAAGTGTGATGGGGCGCTTTCACGCCCATTCTCGGCATCGGTACTCTTCCGTCAGTCCCCCTTCGGAGACGTCGGCCGGAACCCGCTCGGAATGTGAAAGAGTGCCTAGCGAACTTAAAGACGTGACCTCATCCGGCTCACCTTATACCTGTTTTTCAGATGAGAGGAACCGTGCGACGGTGATCGAGCGTTACATTTGGATTGTGTACTTTGCGTGACGGTCGACGTCATGCGCTGTAAGTAGGACCCTGGTTCTCCGGGCATGGCGACGCCCGCCCGGAGAACCAGGCTTCGGCAGGCGTTCGGCACCTGTGGCTACTGCCGACCCCGCGGGCGAAGGACGACACCTTCCGCTAGCAGGATCCGGCGGGTCTGGTCGTAGCTCATACCGTGGATGGCCGCCAGTTGGCGGATGCTCCGCCCCGCCAGATACGCGTTGACGAGCCCCGGCGGCGTGGGCGGGAGCGGGATTTTCGGCGGCCGGAGCGTGACGCCGGCGGCCAGCAGGACGGTTCGGACCTTGCGGTAGCTCAGCGCGTGGAGTTGCGCCAGGTTTTCGATCGTCTCACCGTCGTTGTAGCGGCGGACGAGTTCGGCATGCAGCGAACCGGCGTCGGTATGTTCCCCGGCGCTGTCGTCTTCCCCGGTCATCAGATCATCGCCGCCCCGCACAGCTCGATCGTCATCCGATGCGAGAACCCTCGCGGTCCAAGCTTCATTCCGACCTTCCAGCCAAGGGCACGAACGCCTGATCCCACACCGCCGACCGAGTAATTCCACTCGGACGTGGTGTGCCGCGTCGGCGTGTCGCCGACAACTCGCGGGCGCATGATGTCCATTCCGGGCTTGCTTCGTGAAAATTCGAGCGCTTCGGCGTAGTCACTTCGGGGGGAAAGAAACCGACGGAAAGCTTGCGGATGGAGGTACCGCCGCTCCTCCGATCGCTGTTGAATTGGACCAGACCATTCACTGGCGATTGGAGTCCCTCATGACGCGACGGCACCTCCGCCGGGGGTTGTCCCTGGTGGCCGGGCTCGCCTTGGCGGGCGCACTGCTCCCGGTCGCGAGCAGTGCGGAAACCCTGGAAGCGCGGGGTGTTCCGCTCGGCGAGCTGACCGCCACGGCGACCAAGGTCGCGTCCGGGCTGGTCAATCCGACCGCGATCACGGCGCTCGACGACGGCAGTGGCCGGATCCTCATCGTGGAGAAGAGAGGCGTCGTCCGGGCCTACCATCCCCGGACCGGGCTCGCCGCCAAGCCGGTTCTGGACATCAGCGACAAGGTGAACGGCGCGGACGTCGAGCGCGGGCTGCTCGGGCTGGCGATCGCCAAGGACCGGCGGGCCTACGTCGCGTACACCCGCAAGACCGACAGCGCGGTGACGCTGTCCCGGGTCCGGCTGGACACCGGCGAGCTGACCGAGCTGATCACCCAGCCGCATTCCGAATTCCCCAACCACAACGGCGGCCAGCTGGCGTTCGGCCCGGACGGGTATCTGTACTGGGGGATCGGTGACGGCGGCGGAGGCGGCGATCCGCTGGCCAGTGGGCAGCGCCTGGACACGTTGCTGGGCAAGATCCTGCGGATCGACGTCAACCGCGCGTGCCGCCCGCTGAAATACTGCGTCCCGGCGGGCAATCCGTTCGTCGGCGTCGCGGGCGCGCGTCCGGAGATCTGGTCGTACGGGCTCCGCAATCCGTGGCGGTTCTCCTTCGACCCGGCGGACGGTTCGCTGTGGATCGGCGACGTCGGCCAGGGACGGTTCGAGGAGGTCGACCACCTCGCCAAGGGCAAGGGCGGCGCGAACTTCGGCTGGTCCTGCAAGGAAGGGCCGGTCGTGTTCGACGAGACGCGCTGCAAGGACGGCGCGACCTACACCGATCCGGTCTTCCACTACATCTCCGGCGCGGAGGGCTGCGCGGTGATCGGCGGACACGTCTACCGCGGCAAGAAGTACGCGGCGCTGGCGGGCGGGACCTACCTCGCCACCGACTTCTGCCAGGGGACGGCCTGGGCCGTCCGCAAGAAGACCGACGGCACCTACGAAAGCGCCCGGATCGGCGAGTTCCCGCTCGACGCCACCACGTTCGGCACCGACCAGAACGGCGAGCTGTACCTGGCCGACGAACAGCCCGGCGGACTGCACCGGATCTCGTTCGCGCGCAAGGGGTGAACCGGCTTCCCCTGCCGCGTCCGCCCGGCGCGGCAGGGGGCCTCCCGGTGCACCTGATCGCGTTTCATCAAGTTTTCATCATCCCTCCCTAGCGTGAGGTCGTCCGATGGAAACAGTGATGGAGGGCGACGTGGAGCAATCATTCCCACCCGGAGGCGCGCAGTGGCCGCCGCCGCAGGGCTGGGTCCCGCAACCGGTACCGGGGCCGCCCGCCCGGAAACCCCGGTGGCTGCTGTTCGGCGGGATCGCCGGACTGGTGCTGGTGCTCCTCGCGGGTTTGACGACCTGGCTCCTGTGGCCGTCGAAAGGGGACCGTGAACCCTTCGAACAGGCGCTCGCCGGGCTCTCCTCGGCACCCGCCGTCCGGAACAGCACCTCCGGAGTCGGCGGGATGATCCAAACGGACGTCAAGACCACCGCGCACGGCGAGACGTCCGGCACGATGTCCTTCCGGGGCAAGAAGATCGACATCCTGGTCGTCGGCGGCAAGGTCTATTTCAAGGCGCCGGACGGCATGCTGCCCGGGGCGATGGCGGACGCGGGCGGGACCGACGAGCTCAAGGACCGGTGGATCACCGGCGAGGACGCGCTGTTCGGCCCGGCTCTGCAGCAGTTCGAATCCCCGGAGAAACTCGCCGCCCGGCTGCGCGCGGCGCTGGACCGGGCGGACGAGATCCCCGCGGACCAGAACGAGACCGTCCGGGACGTCCCGGCGCTCAAGGCGAGCACGCCGGCGGGTGACCTGTACGTCTCGAAAGAGGCGCCGCACCGCCTTCTCCGCTACTCCGTGAAGATGCCCGGCGGGATACCGTCCATGCCCGGCTCGGAGTCACGGCCGCCGATCCCGTCCGGCGCCGGCCTCGGTGAGTCCGATGTGGACGCTTTGTCGCCGCAGGAGACCGACGCCGTCTACGAAGACCTGACGACGAACACCAAGAAGCTGTCCGGTGCCGTCGACACCAGTGTGCGGTTCGACATGAACGGCGCGGCCACGGTCGCGTGCAGCTCGTCGGGCTGCACGGTGACGGCGAACGTGTCCAACTCCGCCTCGGCGAGCAGCGGCGGGAAGGTCAGCGGCCAGGTCAACGCCACGATGACCGCGAACGTGACCATCGGCGGCCGCGCGGCGGGCAGTTGCCGGGAAAGCGCCAGCCTGCCGTTGAACGGCTCGGCTTCGATCAGCTGTGTCAACGGCGGGGCCGGGAGCGTCTTCTCGTCCGTCGAAGCGGAGAAGAAGGCGGATGCCGAAGCGCGGTCGCGCGCCTCCGGCGGCGTGCCGGTCCAGTACCGGATCGAGAGCATCGCGTCGGTCGCCGTGCTGGCCCAAGCGATCGGACAGGTCGAGATCACCCGCCTGGTCGACGAGCTGACGGAACGGCGGTCGAAGCTCGGCGGCTGACCGGATACAGAACAGCGCCGGGCGAACGGCTTCGATGCCGCGCGCCCGGCGCTTTCGCGTCCCGTTCGTCCGGGTCAGTCCGTGCCGGATTCGATCGCGGCGTGGTCCAGCAGTTCGTCCTCGCCCGAGGCCTTGCCGCGCGAAGCGATCGCCTGCGCGCCGCCCGCGTCCATGGCCCCGATCAGACCGGTCGACGCGGCCTGCGCGGCGCCGATCAGCGTCGGGTGCCCGCCGCCGACCATGCCGAGACCGGCGTACTGCTCGAGTTTGGCGCGCGAGTCCGCGATGTCGAGGTTCCGCATGGTGAGCTGGCCGATCCGGTCCACCGGGCCGAACGCCGAGTCCTCGGTGCGCTCCATGGACAGCTTGTCCGGGTGGTAGCTGAAGAACGGGCCGGTGGTGTCGAGGATCGAGTAGTCCTCACCGCGCCGCAGCCGCAGGGTGACCTCGCCGGTGACGGCCGCGCCCACCCACCGCTGCAGCGATTCGCGCAGCATCATCGCCTGCGGGTCCAGCCAGCGGCCTTCGTACATGAGCCTGCCGAGACGACGGCCTTCGTTGTGGTAGCTGGCGAGGGTGTCCTCGTTGTGGATCGCGTTGACGAGCCGCTCGTACGCCGCGTGCAGCAGCGCCATGCCCGGCGCCTCGTAGATACCGCGGCTCTTGGCCTCGATGATCCGGTTCTCGATCTGGTCGGACATGCCGAGCCCGTGCCGCCCGCCGATCGCGTTGGCCTCCAGGACCAGGTCGACCGCGGTGGCGAACTCCTTGCCGTTGATCGTCACCGGGCGGCCCTGCTCGAAGCCGATCGTGACGTCCTCCGGCGCGATCTCGACCTCGGGGTCCCAGAACCGGACGCCCATGATCGGGTTCACGATCTCGATGCCGGTGTCGAGGTGCTCCAGCGACTTGGCCTCGTGCGTCGCGCCCCAGATGTTCGCGTCGGTGGAGTAGGCCTTCTCGGTGCTGTCCCGGTACGGCAGGCCGTGCGCCTGCAGCCACTCGGACATCTCCTTGCGGCCGCCGAGTTCGCTGACGAACGCGGCGTCCAGCCACGGCTTGTAGATCCGCAGGGACGGGTTCGCGAGCAGCCCGTAGCGGTAGAACCGCTCGATGTCGTTGCCCTTGAAGGTGGACCCGTCGCCCCAGATCTGGACGTCGTCCTCGAGCATCGCGCGCACCAGCAGCGTGCCGGTGACCGCGCGGCCGAGCGGGGTGGTGTTGAAGTAGGTGCGGCCGCCGTTGCGGATGTGGAAGGCGCCGCAGGCCAGCGCCGCGAGCCCTTCCTCGACCAGCGCGGCCTTGCAGTCGACGGCGCGCGCGATCTCGGCGCCGTAGGCCTTCGCCCGGCCCGGGACGGACGCGATGTCGGGTTCGTCGTATTGGCCGATGTCAGCGGTGTAGGTGCACGGCACTGCACCCTTCTCGCGCATCCACGCGACCGCTACCGAGGTGTCGAGGCCGCCGGAGAAGGCGATCCCGACGCGTTCGCCGACAGGCAGAGAGGTGAGTACCTTGGACATGATGGAAGTATATGCATAGGTGTGTATGACCATGCAAGCCGGGGTGAGCAGGGCAACTCGGGTGGGTGGCGTGACTCGCGTGATTGCAGGCGTAACTCGCGTGATCAGAGGCGTAACTCGCGAGTGCGGTCTCCAGTCACGCGAGTTACGCCTCGGGCCGTGTCCTATTCGTGACCTGTCCGCGAAGGGATCCGTCACGAATACTGGGCGAGGCCCTGTGTGAAATCGGCCTTTCCCTTGTGGGAAAAGGAAAACCAGTCCGCATGCCCGGCCGCGCCGAATACCTGGCATGAAGACTTCGCGGGCCGACCGGGAACCACGCCTCCCTCTCTTCGGGGCGGCGCTGATCGGTGTCGTGGCCCTCGCCGCGGCGCTGGCGGCCGGGCATCTGGTGGCCGGATTCATCAGCGCCAACGCCTCGCCGTACCTCGCGGTCGGCAACGGGGCGATCGATCTGACGCCGGTGGAGCTGAAGGACTTCGCGGTCCGGACGTTCGGCGTCTACGACAAGCTCGTCCTGCTCGGCGGGATGGCCGTCGTGCTGGTGCTCGCCGCCGCCGCGGCGGGGATCGTCTCGCGCCGGTCACCCGTTCCGGGGGTCGTGCTGATCGCCGCCTTCGGTCTGCTGGGCGGGCTCGCCGTGTCGCAGCGCCCCGACCTCTCGACGGTCGCGCTGCTCGCGCCGCTGGCCAGCCTGATCGCCGGGGTCGGCGTCTTCCTCTGGTTGCATCGCCTGGCCTCGGCCAGGTCGCGGGCCGAGGACGAGCCTTCCGGCGCCGCCCCGTCCCGCAGGTCGGTGCTGCTGGCCGGAGCCGGTGCCGTCGTCGCCGCGGGTGCGGCAGGCGCCGGAGGGCAGCTCCTCGCCGGTACTCGGGACGCGGAGTCTTCCCGGACGGCGATCGGACGGCTCGTTCCCGCGAAGCCGGCGCCGCCGATCCCGGCCGACGCGGATTTCGCCAAGCTGGGCACGCCGACGTTCCTCACCTCGAACCGTGACTTCTACCGCGTCGACACCGCGCTGTCGGTGCCGCAGGTCCGCGCCGAGGACTGGAGTCTTCGGCTGCATGGCATGGTGCGCAACGAAAAACGGTTCAGCTACGCCGACATCCGCGCCCGGCCGCTGATCGAGCGCACCATCACCATGACCTGTGTGTCCAACGAGGTCGGCGGGACCTACGTGTCCACGGCGAACTTCATCGGCGTCGATCTCGGGGAGTTGCTGCGGGAGGCCGAAGTCCTGCCCGGTGCGGAGCAGATCTTCTCCACCAGTGTCGACGGCTGGACGGCGGGCAGCCCGGTCGTGGCCGCGCTCGACCCGGAGCGGGGCGCGATGCTGGCGATCGGGATGAACGGCGAACCGCTCCCCGTCGAACACGGTTTTCCCGCGCGAATGGTCATCCCGGGTCTCTATGGCTATGTTTCGGCGACGAAATGGGTCCAAGACCTGGAGATCACCACTTGGAAAGCGCGCCGCGCGTACTGGCTCGACCGCGGCTGGGGTGAACAGGCCCCGATCAAAACGCAGTCCAGGATCGACAGTCCGAAAGGATTCGAAACGGTGCCCGCGGGAAAGGTCCGCGTCTCGGGCGTTGCGTGGGCACAGCACACCGGTGTCGAGCGGGTCGAAGTCCGGCTCGGCGCGAACGGGAACTGGCGGCCCGCAATGCTTTCCCGCGAGGTGGGCGTCAACACCTGGCGGATGTGGTGGACCGAATTCGAAGTCCCGGCCGGAAGTCATCAGGTCACCGTCCGGGCTGTCGACAAATCCGGCTACACCCAGACCGACGCCCGCGCGGGAACCGTTCCGGACGGTGCGACGGGCTGGCATGTCCTCAGTTTCACCGCACGGTGATCGGCGTCACTCGAAAGAGGGGCAATCCGATTTCACGGCAGGTCCGAATACCCGGTAAGAGTCCGAAAAACAAATGGAGTGATTTTCCGTGAGCAAGCTTCGCGTCGCAGGAATCGGTTTCACCGCGGTCACCGCGCTGGCACTGGCCGCCTGCAGCAGCAACGACAGCGCTTCGTCCGGCAGCTCCAGCAGTGCCCCCGCGCCCGCCCCGTCCTCGTCGATGTCGGCCCCGATGTCCAGCGCCGCCTCCGGTGACGGCGTCACCACCAACGCCGACGTGTTCGGCCCGGCCT
Source organism: Amycolatopsis sp. WAC 04182 (assembly GCF_003947465.1). Lineage (NCBI taxonomy): Bacteria > Bacillati > Actinomycetota > Actinomycetes > Pseudonocardiales > Pseudonocardiaceae > Amycolatopsis > Amycolatopsis sp. WAC 04182. The sequence continues at coordinate 1,026,901 of NZ_QHJJ01000002.1, read as the reverse complement.
GTTCGCAGCTGCCGCAGGGCAACGAGCCCGGTTCGCTGGACTCGATGGGCCCGCAGCCGGTGGCCAGCGCCGCGTCGACCAACCCGCTGCTGACCAAGCTGGTCGCCGCGGTGAAGGCCACCAACCTGGTCGACACGCTCAACAGCCAGCAGGCCATCACCGTGTTCGCCCCGGCGGACCCGGCCTTCCAGGCGCTGGGTGACGCCAAGTTCACCGAGCTGGCGGGCAAACCGGACCAGCTGGCCCCGATCCTGCAGTACCACGTCGTCGGCAAGCGTTACGACGCCAAGGGCCTGGAGTCCGCCAAATCCGTGGAGAGCCTGAACACCGCGGGCGGCCCGGTCAAGATCGAGGGCTCGGGCGAGAACATGACCGTCAACGGCGCGAAGGTGCTGTGCGGCAACATCCCCACCAAGAACGCCACCGTCTTCGTCATCGACAAGGTGCTGACCCCGGGCACCACCAAGAACTAGGTCCCCACCCCCTGATCGCGGTGGTCACGCTTCCGGGCGTGGCCACCGCGATCTTCGTGTCAGGGAACGAGCGCGGCGGCGTCCACGTCGGTCACGACGATCCGCAGGCTCGCGTTCTCCCACGGGGTTCCGGTGAGCACCGCGCGCAAGGCGGCCCCGGCGGCCTCCGTGAGCGGCGGGATCGGCACCTCCAGCGCGACCACGCGGAGCTCGACGACGTTCTCGGAGATGTCGACGGCCATCACGTCGAGGTCCCAGGGCACCGCCGAGGCGGCGGCCGTGGTGGACGGTGTCGCCGCGCGGAGCCCCGGCACCTCACGGAGCTTGCTCAGCAGCGACGCGGTCAGTTCGGAACGTGCGGTCACAACAGTCCTCCACGGATTTCGATGTCCAAAATGGACACCGAGACGGCCGACGGGGTGAGCCCGGTCGCCTCGGTGACCGCCTTGCCGACGGCACGCTGCACCGCCTGCGCCGTCGCCGCGGCCTGGTCCAGCCCGGAGAGGGAGAGGTCGATCTCCACCCGGACGTCCGGCGGATCGTGCTCGACGAACGCGCGGACGCCTTCCGTCGGCGCCGGATCGAGGCCCTTGATGCGCTGCCGCGCGATCCGGGTCAGCGAGCCTGCCAGCCCGCGCAACCCGGGTTCCAGGCGGACCACGCCGGGGACCCGGGCCGCGGCGTGCGCGGCGACGGCCGCGATCACCGGCGGGGAGATCACCGTCTCGACCAGTGGTCTGGCCGGGGCCTGCTCACGCGTCATAGATGTCCTCCACCACCAGATCGAGCCGGGCCAGCCGGAGACCCACCCTGGCGCCGGCCGCCGCCGTGACCCGCTCGCGGACCAGGTCCAGCGAGTCACCGTCGAAATCATGCGCGATCGCCAGGCTCAGCTCCACGTCCACGGCCAGCGCGTCGGTGTCTTCGCCCGACCGGTGGACCCGGCAGCGCCGCGCGCGGACACCGTCGACGGAGTCCGCGGCGAACCGCAGCACCGCCGCGACCGCCTGATCGCTCACCTGCACGTCACCCGGTTCCGGGCTGGCCAGCGGCACCAGGTCCCGGCGCCGCACCTCGGCGCGGATCGCGGACATGATCCGGCTGGTGAGATCCGGCGACGGCTCGGCGTCGTCTTCGGCCAGTTCCCTGGTCAGCCCGCGCAGCACCCGGAGGCTCTCGCGGGTCGCCCGGCAGTGCGGGCAGTCGAGTTCGTGCGTGTCCGCCCGGCCGGCGTCGACCTCGTCGAGCCGGTCCCAGATCTGTTCCACATCACGGCCGCACGGCAGCAGGTAGTCGCGGGTCGCGTGGTTCATCGCCATGGCGCCATCACCTCCGCCAACTGTGCTCGTGCTCGCGCGATGCGTCCGCGCACCGCGGTGGTGGTCGCCCCGATCGCCTTCGCGATCTCCTCGTAGGAGCGCCCGTGGACCTCGCGCAACAGCCAGCAGGCCCGTTGCTCGGCGGTCAGCTCGTCCAAGGCCCCGGTCAATGCCGTCATCTGCGCGCTCGTCTCCGCCGCGCGATCCGGCCGCCCCGCCGAACCGGCGGACTCCTGCTGGTCCAGCTCGACGTCGGCCACCGGCTTCCTGGCGCGGATCACGTTCAGGCACCGGTTCGTCGTCATCCGGTAGAGCCAGCCGACGAACGCCGCGTCCTCCTGCAACTGGTCGAGCCGTCGCCAGGCGACGAGGAACACCTCCTGGACGACGTCCTCGGCGTCCCCTTTGTTCCCGAGCATCCGCAGCGCCAGCCGGTACATCGGCCCCTGGAACCGCAGGACGAGCTGCTCGTACGCGCGGATCTCGCCGTCGCGGGCGCGCGCGACCAGCGTCGCGTCGTCCAGCACGGTTTCGCCGGCCGCGAGCGGTTCGGTTCTCTCCGAAGTCGTCATCGAGCGCACCTGTGCAGCGCCGTCATGCCGAAGCTCCCTTCACCTCACCGGGTAAGACACGGCTTCCCCGGAAACGTCACGCGGGAAACTTCGTCCAGCCGACCACGGCACCGCGGTGGGCGCACGCCGAAGTCAGGTGATCGCCCGACGGCGGAACGCCCAGAGACCCGCGGGAATGAACACGACCAGCGCCAAGGACAGCGCCAGCGCGCAGAGCCACCCGGGCAGATGAGCGATCTGCGGCGTCAGCGCACCACGCAGGCCTTCGCTGACGTAGGTCATCGGGTTCAGCGCGCACAACGCCCGGAACCAGGGGACCGCGGCGAGTTCCGGGAAGGGGAACTGGGCGGAGCCGGTGAACAGCAGCGGCGGCATCACGAGTGAGAAGGTGATGCCGATCCGGGCGGGGGAGACGAGTGAGCCGATCGTCACCCCGGCCGCGCCGCCCGCCAGCGCGCCGAACACGGTGTACCCCAGTGCCGCCGGGAGCCCGGAGGCCCGCCAGGACAGCTCACCGAGGACGAGCGCGCCGACCGGGACCATGAGAACGGCCGTGACCAGCCCCCGCGACGCCGCCGCGAAGATCCGCTCGACGACGATCCAGGCGAGCGGTACGGGCGCCCGCAGCCGGTTCTCGATCGTGCGGGTGGCGAATTCCATGGCGAGCGGGAAGGACGCGTTCTGGGCGGCGGCGAAGAAGGCGTTCAGCGCGACGAGGCCGGGCAGGAGCAGCCGCGCGTAGCCGGGCGGGGTGTAGCCGAGCGCGCCGAGGACCTTCCCGAACACCAGGAGCATCAGGAGGGGTTGCATGAGCACCTGCGCCAGCACCCCGCCGAGCTGCTTCCGGGTGATGAGCAGATCGTGTTCCAGCAGACCCCAGAACACGCGCCACGGACTCGGAGTCATCTATGAAGCGTACGCTTGCTTATCGACGCATATGGCCTCTGTTTCTCGAAAAAGAGCCAAGTGTTAGCGTCGTACTGTGAGTGAAGCCACGCAGACCGCCGAATCGGTGCGCTGGGCCGTTTCGCGGTTGTCGTCCCGTCTCCGGGCCGAGCAGCCCGGCGAAGACCGGAGCCTGAGCAGGCTGGCCGCTTCGGTGCTGGCGAACCTGCGGCACAGCGGGCCGCTGACCGTCAGCGCGCTCGCCGCGATCGAAGGTCTCCAGCCGCAGTCGCTGACCAGGGTGCTGAACGCGCTCGAAGGGGAAGGCCGCGTGGCGAGGCGCCCCGACGAGCATGACCGGCGGGCTCAGCGGATCGCGATCACCGATCTCGGCCGCGAAGCCCTGCGTGAGCATGTGCGGGACGGCAACCGCTGGCTGGCCCAGGCCCTTGTCGAAGCACTGACCCCCGCCGAACGGGAGATCGTGCGGGTCGCGGCGGGACTGCTGCTCCAGGTCGCCGAGCACGGAGCCGGGGACGGACGCGGCCACGGTGCCGCGCCGCCGCTCTGAATCAGCTCTGACGGGCGAGCGCGGGGTAGTCGTCGAGGGTGATGTCGGTGGCCAGTTTGTCGGTCACCCACAGCATCGAGCGCAGCAGAAGCCGCCGCCGGAACATCTGGTCACGCAGCTTGATCCGCAGGTTCGTCGGCGGCGCGAGGAACGGGCCGGCGTTCGCGTTGCGGGCCACCTTGGCGTAGCCGCGGAACTTTTCGTCGTACCGGCGGAAGGCCTGCTCATGGTCGCCGTTCGCCGCGGCGAGCTCGCCCGCGATGACGTACGCGGCCACGACCGCGAGCCCGGTGCCGAAACCGCCGAGGGTGTTGCCGTAGGCCGCGTCACCGAGGAGCGCGACGCGTCCGGTGGAGTAGCCGTCCATCTTGACCCGGGCGATCGAATCCAGGTAGACGTCGTCCGAGCGCTTCACCATCTCCAGCAGTTCCGGCAGCCGCCAGCCGCCGCCCGCGAACGCGTCGGTCAGGATGTCCTTCTGCTGCCCGATGTCGTACCGGTCGTAGGCGAGTTCGGGGGAGGCGAACACGAAGAACGCGTTCGCCTTCGGCCCGCCGGTCGCCGCCATGCGGCCGGGCTCGTTGTACATCACCGCCGGGCCGCCGTCGGCCTCGTCGCTTTCGACCAGGGCGTAGTAGTGACCGAGGTGTTCCACGTAGTCGGCTTCCGGACCGAACGCCAGCCGTCGCACGGTGGAGTGGATGCCGTCCGCGCCGAAGACGAGGTCGAAGCGCCTCGGGGCACCGCGCTCGAAGGTGACGTCGACGCCGTCGGTCGTCTCGGTCAGCGAAGCGATGGAATCGCCGAAGACGTACTCGCAGTCCCTCTCGGTGCGTTCGTAGAGGATCCGGGCCAGGTCGCCGCGGCGGATCTCGACGTCGCCGCCGGTGAACTCGCCGGGCAGGACGGCGAGCGGCCGCCCCTCGGCGTCGACGATGGTCTGGTCGAGCCCGCCGGTCTGGTGCCTGCGGATCTCCTCGAGGATGCCCATCCGCTCCAGCACGAAACGGTGGGTGGCGCCCTTGAAGTCGACCGCCTGTCCGCCGCCGCGGAGTTCCCGCGACCGCTCGACGACGGTGACCGCGTAGCCCTGGCGGGAGAGCCAGAAGGCGAGGGCGGGCCCGGCGATGCTGGCGCCGGAGATGAGGACTGTCCTGTTCGTCATGGCAGGAGCTTCGCGGCCGGTGTTGACGAAGCGCTGACAGTCCGCTGACGGCTCGCCGTCAGCTCCAGCCGGGCAACGGAAGGGTGAGCTGCCCGGGGTCGTCCGGCGGCGCGGTCTCGTAGCGCGCAGGCGTCGCCGACAGCCCGATCGGGTTGCGGGTCAGCCGCACCGAGGTGCCGTCGGGCCGCGGGAGATCCACCGTCGGGTTCAGGCCGAGCCGTTCGGCCAGCGCGAACGCGCCCGCGATGTCGTTGACCTCCCCCGCGGGCACGCCAGCCGCGCTCAACTCCGCCGCCCACCCGGCCGCCGGACGCCTCCCGAGGTGCTCTTCGAGCAGCGCGCGGAGTTCGGCCCGGTGCTCGACCCGTGCGGGATTGGTCGCGTACCGGGTGTCGCCCGCGAGCTCCGGCAGCCCGATGACCTCGCACAACGCCGCGAACTGCCGGTCGTTGCCGACGGCGAGCGCGAGTTCGTGATCGGCGCAGGGGACGAGTTCGTAGGGCGCGATGCTGGGATGCCGGTTGCCCATCCGTGCCGGGACCGTCCCGCCGGAGGTGTAGGCGCTGCCCTGGTTGACCAGCGCCGCGAGCAGGCTGGACAGCAGGTCGATCTCGACCCGCTGTCCCTGCCCGGTCCGGTCGCGATGGCGCAACGCGGCGAGGATGCCGACGCTCGCGAACAGCCCGGCGAGGACGTCGACGAGCGCGACACCGACCTTCTGCGGCTCGCCCGCCGGGTCGCCGGTGATGCTCATCAGCCCGCCGACGGCCTGGATGAGCAGGTCGTAACCGGGCAGCGCGGCGCCGCCGCCGGAACCGAAACCCGTGACGGAGCACAGGACGAGGCCGGGATTCGCCGCCAGCAGGACCTCCGGGCCGAGGCCGAGCCGCTCCATCACGCCGGGCCGGAAGTTCTCGACCACGACGTCGGCCTCCAGCGCGAGCGCCCGGGCCTTGGCGAGATCGTCCGGGTCGCCGAGGTCCAGCGCCACGCTCGTCTTGTTCCGGTTCACCGACTGGAAGTACGTCGCCTGACCGGACGCGTCGTAGGGCGGTCCCCAGCTGCGGGTGTCGTCGCCGGTGCCCGGCCGCTCGACCTTGATCACCGTCGCGCCGAGGTCGGCCAGCAGCATGGTGGCGAACGGGCCGGCGAGCACCCGCGAGAAGTCGAGGACGCGCAGCGGGCCGAGTGCGGTTTCGGGCATGTGCCCGACCCTAAGCGGCCGTACGCGGCTTCGAAGTTGTGATCGCGCTCACGAACCCATTACTTTCCTCTAGGTACCTACTATCCCCGCGAAGGTAGCTTCGGTCGCGTCAACGAAACGCGAACCGAGGAGTGACCATGATCGTGGTGACCGGAGCGACCGGGAACGTAGGACGGCTGCTGGTGGAAAACCTTGTCACCGCAGGAGAAGAAGTGACGGCGGTGTCGCGCCGGATCTCGCCGTCGGACGTGCCGGACGGCGTGCGGACCGTGCGGGCCGATCTCGCCCGTACCGAAGGACTGAAGGAGGTCTTCGCCGGAGCGGACCGGGCTTTCCTTCTGACGTCGGGAGAATTCCTGGCTGCGGGCGGAGATGTCGCGGAGGTCGTCGCGGCCGCCGGGGAAGCCGAGATCGTTCTCCTGTCCTCCCAGGGGGTCGCGACCGGGCGGCACGCGCCCGCGTTCGAGGAGGCCGTCAAGGCCACGAGTCCGAAGTGGACGATCCTGCAGCCGGGAGGCTTCGCGTCCAACGCTTTCCAGTGGGCACCGGCGATCCGGGCCGATCGGGTCGTCGCCGCGCCGTTCGGCGACGTCGCGCTGCCCGTCATCGACCCGGCGGACATCGCCGACGTCGCGGCGGCCGTGCTGGCCGAACCCGGCCACCACGGCCGGACCTACGTGCTCACCGGACCCGAGCCGATCTCGCCCCGGCGGCAGGCGGCGGATCTCGGCGACGCGGTCGGCGAATCGCTGCGGTTCGCCGAACTGAGCGAAGACGAGGCCCGCGCCGCGATGTCGGAGTTCATGCCGCCGGTGGTCGTGGAGGCCACGCTCTCGATCCTCGGCAAGCCGACGGAGGAAGAGCGGCGGGTCAGCCCCGACGTCGAAAAGGTGCTCGGGCGACCGGGGCGCACCTTCGCCGACTGGGCGGCGCGGAACGCGGCGGCGTTCAAATGACGCTCGTCGTCATTCGCCGGTGAGCAGCGTCTCGATGTCGTCGACGCTGTCCCGGTGCGCCGCGGTCATCAGCAGGCGGTGCGCGAGATCCGGTTCGGTCTCCGGCGGGACGACCAGCAGGGTCAGCCGCCGCCTGCCCGCGGTGCCGATCACCGTCACAGTGGCGGGGTGTTGGGAGTTGAACCCTTCGAGCCGGACCTTTCCGCTCTCGACGACGAGCCGCGGGGGAGTGGACGGCCAGGCCGTGAGGTTGTAGGTCACCCGCTCGACGTGGTCCAGCTGGACGGCCAGAACCACCAGCAGGAACGGCAGTTCCGCGGCGAGGTCACGGGAGGCGGGCCACCACGCGCCGTCGACGTGACCGGTCGCGAACGCTTTGGGCTTCAGGCGCAGGCGGGCGACATGTTCCGGAGGGGCAACGGTGTTCCTGTGCGAGACCGTCGTCATGGCGGTGCTCCGTCCCGGGCCGAGCGGCCGGATGGGGGCCGAGGACGACGCGGACTCGAACGCCTGCGCACGAGATGCTCTCGGACACCCCGAGTCTACGCCACGCCTCTGCGTTTAGACTGAAGGTCTATTTAAGGGGCCCCAAGTGGACCAACTCACTCTCGGCGTAATTTGTCACTCGCGAAAAGAAAACGAGTGGCGGCTTCCGATCCATCCGCGCCATCTCGAGCGGATCGACCCTGGTCTCCGAAAGTCGATTTTTCTCGAAAACGGCTACGGCGAACGCTTCGGCATCCCGGACGACGAACTCGCGCCCCTGGTCGGGGGGATGCGTTCCCGTGAACGACTGATCGCGGACTGCGACGTCATCCTCCTCGCCAAACCGCTCGCGGAGGACCTGGCCGAACTCCGGCCCGGACAGACCCTTTGGGGCTGGCCGCACTGCGTCCAGGACGACAAGCTCACGCAGCTGGCCATCGACCGGAAGCTGACCCTCATCGCTTTCGAAGCGATGAACCATTGGCGCCGTGACGGTTCTTTCGGTCTGCACGTCTTCCACAAGAACAACGAATTGGCCGGCTATTCCTCGGTGCTGCACGCGCTTCAGCTGATCGGCTCGACGGGCGACTACGGCCGCCGTCTCCGCGCCGTCGTGATCGGCTTCGGTGCCACGGCGCGTGGTTCGGTGACGGCGTTGAACGCGCACGGGATCCACGACGTGCACGTCCTCACCCATCGCGGCGTCACCGCGGTCGGGTCGCCGATCCACTCGGCGAACATCGTGCATCTCGACCACGATCTGAAGGGCCCGGCGGACCTCCGCCGCAGTCACGCGATCACCGAGGACGGCCGCGTGCCGCTGGCGGAGTTCCTCGCCGGGCACGACGTCGTCGTCAACTGTGTACTGCAGGACCCGAAGGCGCCGTTGACGTTCCTCGTGGAGGAAGACCTCGACGTGTTCCGGCACGGCAGCCTCGTCGTCGACGTTTCCTGCGACGAGGCAATGGGTTTCAGCTGGGCCAAGCCGACGACGTTCACGGAGCCGACCTTCCAGGTCCGCGGCGTCACCTACTACGCCGTCGACCACAGCCCGTCCTACCTCTGGGACTCGGCCACCTGGGAGATCAGCGGTGCCCTGCTGCCGCATCTGGAACAGGTGCTGGCGGGGCGCTCCGCGTGGGCCGCCGACCCGACGCTCGACCGGGCGGTCGAGATCAGCGAAGGCACGATCCGGAATCCCGACATCCTGGCCTTCCAGCACCGCTCGCCGGAGTATCCGCACGCGCACCGGTGAGCCCGCGGATGAGAAAGTTCTCATCGAGCCCTCATCGGTGACTCACCCGCGCCGGGCAGCCTGGGTGGTATGCGAGTCCGAATGATCGTCCTGGCCGGGGTCGCCGCCGTCGTGGTGGCGGCCACCGGCACGTTCGCCGTCATCGCGGCCACCGCGGCCTCGCCGCCCGACCTCGGCCCGGCGGTGGTCGCCCCGGCCGGGCAGGCCGCCACCGGGCCGGGTGAAGCGGGTGCCCCGCCCGCCGTCGTCCCGCCCCGGCTGGCCGGGCACGACGACGACCTCGATGATGACCCTGATGACGCCGATGACCACTTCGACCTCGACGACTGAGCAGGCCAGGTGAGCGCCCGCGCCCGGATCCTCGCGTGGGTCCTGCTGGTCGTGTTGCTCGCGCTCGCCGGATCACTGCTGGCCACCCGCACCGTCCTGCACAACCAGCTCGACCAGCGCCTCGACAACGAGATCGCGCACGAGACCGGCAAGCTCAGGGCCTTCCTGGCCTCGCCCGACGCCCGCCCGGCCGGGCAGCCCGCCACCGTCGAGGCGGTCCTCGGACGTCACCTGGAACGGAACCTGCCCGAGAAGTACGAGACGTTCTTCTCGATCAGCGACGGCGCCGCGTCGAGACGGAGCGCGATCGAGCCGCCGGTCCGGCTCGACACCGACCCGAAGTTCGTCGCGGAACTGTCCCGGGCGACGAGCCCGGCGTACGGCACGGTCACCACCGCGGTCGGTTCCGCGCGGTACGGCGTCGTCCCGGTGACCATCGAGGGCTCGCCGGGCCGCGGCGTGCTGGTGATCGTCGAGTTCGTCGACCACGCCGCCGGCGAGATCAACGACGTCGTCGGCGTGATGGCCGCGATGTCCGGGGCCGCGCTCGTACTGGCCGGGCTGATCGGCTGGCTGGTCGCCGGCCGCATCCTCGCGCCGGTGCGGGAGGTCCGGCTGGCCGCCGAACAGATCGGCGAGACCGATCTTTCGCGCCGGATCGAGGTCCGCGGCTCGGACGACGTCGCCGCGCTCGGGCGCACCTTCAACACGATGCTGGACCGGCTCGAAAGCGCCTTCGCCGGGCAGCGCGAGTTCATCGACGACGCCGGGCACGAACTGCGCACCCCGATCACGATCGTCCGCGGCCATATCGAGCTGATGGGTGAAGATCCCGAGGAGAACGCCGCCACCCGGCATCTCGTCCTCGACGAACTCGGGCGTATGCAACGGATCGTGGACGACCTGCTGGTCCTCGCGAAGTCCGGTAATCCCGGCTTCCTCACGCCCGGCGACACCGACCTCGCCGACCTCACCGTCGAGACGCTCGCCAAATCCCGGCCGCTGGCCGACCGCGTCTGGCGGCTCGACGCGGTCGCCGAGGTGAAGGTCCGGGCGGACGGCCAGCGGCTCGCGCAGGCGTTGCTGCAACTGGTCTCCAACGCCGTCCGGCACACCTCGCCGGGTCAGGAGATCGCCCTCGGCTCCGAGGTGACCGCGACGACGGCGCGGCTCTGGGTCCGGGACACCGGCGAGGGGGTCCCGCCGGATTCGAGAAGCCGGATCTTCGAGCGGTTCAAACGCGGCAGCAACTCGAACGGCGACGACGGCGCCGGGCTGGGCCTGGCGATCGTCGCCGCGATCGCCGAAGCGCACGGTGGCCGTGTCCTGCTCGACACCGTGCCCGGCGAAGGCGCGCGGTTCACCATGGAGATCCCCGTCGCGGAAGGTGCAGATCGGTGACCAGTGTGCTGGTGGTGGAGGATTCCGCCCGGATCGGCGCGTTCGTGGAGAAAGGCCTGCGGGCGCAGGGTTTCGCGACCCGCTGGGTCAAGACCGGCTCCGAAGGGCTGACCGAGGCGCTCACCGGCGCGCACGACCTGGTCGTCCTCGACCTCGGTCTCCCGGACCTCGACGGCTCGGATCTGCTGCGGGCCCTGCGGGCGGCGGGCCGGACGGTGCCGGTGATCATCCTGACCGCGCGGGACAGCGTCGTCGACCGCGTCGCCGGGCTGTCCGGCGGCGCCGACGACTATCTGGCCAAACCGTTCGCGTTCGAAGAACTACTGGCCCGGATCCGCTTGCGGCTACGAGGAAATCCCGAAGCCGAGCCGGCGGTGCTGCGCGCCGGGGACCTGTCGCTCGACCTGCGCACGCGGAAGGTTTCGGTGGCGGGGGAGGAGAAGGACCTCACCGCCCGCGAGTTCGCGCTGCTGGAGACGTTGCTGCGGAACCGCGGCCAGGTGCTGTCGCGTGAGCAGTTGCTCGGCGGGGTCTGGGGTTTCGACTTCGACCCCGGATCGAACGTGGTGGACGTCTACATCCGTTACCTGCGCGGGAAGATCGGCGCCGAGCGGATCGAAACCGTGCGAGGCATGGGTTATCGGCTCGGTGAGTCCGGATGAGACGGTTCTCATCCGGCTCTCACAGCGGTCTCTTCTTCTTCCGCCACAGTGGTTTTCATGACCACGACACTGCTTCATCTCGCCGTCGATCTCGTCGCAGCGGTAATTCTGGCGTACGGTATCTACGCCCGCCGTCACCATCGTGGTGACCTCGCCTGCGCCTATCTCGCGCTGAACGTCGGCGTCTGCGTCTCGGTCGCCGTGCTGCTTTCCGTGTCGACCGCGAGCGCGCTCGGCCTCGGCCTGTTCGGGGTGCTGTCGATCATCCGGCTGCGGTCCGATTCGATCAGCCAGCAGGAGGTCGCGTACTACTTCGTCGCGCTGGTGCTGGGGCTGGTGAACGGGCTGCCGTCCGCGGACTGGCGGATCGTCGCGGTCTTCAACGTTCTGCTGCTCGCCGTCATGTACGTCGCGGACCACCCGTCGCGCACACGCGGCCCGCAGCGGCGCACGGTCGTGCTCGACACCGTGTACCCCGACGAGCAGACGATGCTGATGGAACTGCGGGCGCGGCTCGGCGGAACGGTCGTGCGGCACAGTGTGTCCGAAGTGGACTATGTCCGCGAGGTGACCGTCGTCGACGTCCGGTTCCGCCCGGACGCCGCCGCCGTCGTCCACGGCGCCCCGGCGGGGCAGCGGTGAGCGGGCGCGGAACGGCCACCGTCGCGGCGGTGGCGAAAAGCCTCCCTTCGCTGTCACTGGCCGAAGTCGTCGCCACGAGCGGGCTGATGAGCCGGACGGACCGCAAGTACGTCCTGCCGCTCAACGACTTCCTGGCCGTCACCGAGGCGCTGAGAGCGTCGCTGCGTTGTCTGGAGATCGACGGCCGACGCGTGTTCGGCTACTCGTCGACGTACTTCGACACCCCGGATCTCGCGATCTTCCGGGCGCACCGGCAGGATCGGCGTCGCCGGTTCAAGATCCGCACCCGGACCTACACCGACTCGGCCGACACCTACTGCGAGCTCAAGGTGAGCGGGCGGCGCGACGAGACGGTCAAGGTCCGCCGTCCGCACCCGGCCGAGGCGGCGCACGGCCTGACCGCGCCCGCGCTGACGTTCCTCGACGACGCCCTCACCGCCGCCTACGGCCGGCCGGCACCCCGCCCGCTGACTCCCGCGCTGATCACCGACTACCGGCGGACCACCCTCGTCACCGCCGACGCACGGATCACCTGCGACACGTCACTCGTCTGGCGTTCGGGGTCGCGAAGCCTCACTGCCGGAGGTGATCTGGTGTTGCTGGAGGTGAAGTCGGCGTCCGAGCGCAACAGCGTCACCGATGCGCTGGCGAAACTGCGGATCCGGGAGCAGTCGGTGAGCAAGTACTGCGCGGGCCTGGTGGCGCTGGGGCTGGCCACCGGCGGGAACCGGTGGCGACCGGCGCTGCGGCGGCTCGGCGTGGCGTAACGATCGCGGCGCGCCCGCCGACCCAAGCTGTCGGGCCGCCCGGCCCCAGTGAGGACGAACATGAGAACGAGGGAGAAGGCCGCGCTCGACGGCGCCGGGATGTGCACCGTGCAGCACGCGCTGGGCGCGGACCCGGCGGTGGTGGTCGTCTCGGCGAACACTCCGGGACAGTGGTTCAGCTTCGCGGCCTACGGAGGTCCGATCTCGCAGCCGACCACGTCGAGGTTGTTCCCGCCGCCGGGCACCTGACTGTCCAAAGAGGACCGTTAATCGGCTACCGCTGCGGCGGCCGGTCGTCCAGCTCGTCGGAGAGGATCGCGTCGACGCGGAGGCCGGCTCGTCGCAGTACCCGGATGCTCGCCCTCAGTAACACCACCACGCTGAGGACGGCCACGACACCGAGCGCGATGGCGACCGGATTCGCCACGAGCGCCTCCCTGCCCGATGGGCCCGGGCGGCGTGCCGCCCGGCGCTGGTCCCTGCAACCTAGACGAGTCGGCTCTGTCCGGCGCCGGAAACCAGCTGATCGGCCTAGGCGATCGTGGCAGGTGAGCGCTGTGATAACTTGGAGCGAACTGGGACTTCTGTGCGTTCGCAAACCCGCTGTTCGGGCGGGGACGGCTCCCGCGGAGGTGTCAGGGCACCGTTGGGGCCGGTAGCTCAGTTGGTTAGAGCAGGGGACTCATAATCCCTTGGCCGTCGGTTCGAGCCCGACCCGGCCCACCACATCGATACCGCTGCCGACCTGTGGGAATGGTGGCCCTTCGGCGGCAATTTCGCCTCGGCGTTAATCGCGACTGGGCTCCGTTATGTCTCCGTTTGCTCCGGTGTGCTGACAGGCGGCGCCTTTCTTTCGGTGGACTGCCGGGGCTTCCGGCAGACGAGGAACAGGCTTCCCTCGTCCCATGGCACGTCGAGCCGGCCCGGGTGTTGCCCGTACCCGACGGCGCGCACCGTTTCGACTACGAATCCAGCCCTCTCCGCGAGGACCGATATCTCTCCCAGGGAGAAATAGTGGACGTACGCTGTGGCCCGCCGGCCCGCCTTCCCGTAGATGACGTCGCGCCGCTCGCCGAGTCCTGCGTCGAGGAGGTGTGTTCCCCACTCGTGCCGGTCATGGAGGTTGAACACGTCCAGTAGCAGCACACCATCGTCTCGCAGCAGCCGGAACAGTCCGCTCAAGGTGGCGAGTCGCAGCTCGACGGTCGGCAGGTGCCCGAACGACCACAGGCACAGCGCGGCGCTCATCCTGTCCGGCGGCGAATCATCGAGGGCGTCCAGGGACGGCGCCGTCCGGATCCCACGCTGCGCCGCACGAGCCATCATCCCCGGGGCGTTCTCGATGCCGGTCAGCTCGGCCGGGGTCGCGAGTGCGGCGGCGATCTTCACCTCGCGCCGACCGGTGCCGCATCCGAAACTCACCACCCGGCACGGTGACTCCAGCCGCGCGAGCCGCTCGATCACCAGACGGTCGATCGCGTCGCAGTAGAGCCGGCGTTTCGTCGTTCCGGCGTCGAAATCGTCGTATCCGCGGGACTCTTGATCGAAGTAGTCGAGACACATGTGGACGAGATTCTGCGGTGTGAATCCGTCCACATTGGTCACGAAGTTGTAGGCGGCCTTCACCGGTCGGCTCCTCTCAGCCGCGGCGCCGTGGACGCGGGCCCGGCGCTTTCGGACAGATACGGCCGCCCACGAAGCGCGGCCAGACCGCCGACACAACCCAGCAGCCCGGCGACCGCGGCGGCGATCTGCGGTTCGACGATCTGCGCGGCCATACCGATCAGCCCTATGGCGACTCCTTGAATCAGCATGAGCCCAGCCCCCGCAAGAATCATTCCGTGCCCGCGCAACCCTTCGGGCAGGTTCTCTACGTACACCTGGTCCGCGGCGATCGTGTAGGCGCTCGCCGCCCCGGCGACGACGAGCGCGGCGAGGACGACCGGGAGCGGCGGATCCACGACCAGCACGCACAGGGGAAGACACATGCCGACGGTCAGCCACGGGACCAGCCGCTGTCTCCGGCGTGAGCTCAGGAATCGTCCGACCAGGATGTCACCGGGAACCATGCCGCACGCCGGTGCGCCCATCAGCAACCCCACCGCCACGGTCCCGGCACCCAGGTGCTCGGCGTAGGGCGCGGCGAGCGCCCCCGGACTCATCGCGCAGGCAACGGGAACCCACTGCAGAGCCAGCAACCGGCGCAGCCTCGGGCGAGCGAGGATGACTCTGTTGCCCCTCCAAGTCCGCCTGACCGTCCCGTTCGGACGCTCCACCGACATAGCCGGTCGTGACTTCATTCCCAGCGCGACGACGACGGCGGACAACGCGAAGGTGGCGACATCGATCGCCAGCGCGGTGCGTGGTGTGACCGCCAGAAGCAGGAGCCCACCGAAACCGAATCCCGCCACCTGGCCGACCTGGACGGTGATCGACATCAGGGAGCGTCCGATGACATAGCCCTCCGGCCCGAGCAGATCAGGCAGGACCGACTGGCGTGCGCCCCGGAAGACCGCGGCCACCGTGCCCGAGCAGAATACCAACACGAGCAACATCACTGTCGGCATGCCCGGCAGGATCATCGGCACGACACAGCACGCACGCGCGCAATCGCCGAGGATCATGACCCGCCGGGGCGGCAGGGAGTCGACGATGGCCGCGAACGTCGTGATGGCCAATACGTTGGGCAGGAAGCCCGCTGCGGTCGCGGCCGCGGTCAGCAACGGGGAGCCGGTACGGTCGTAGACCAGTACCGCCACCGCCACCTTGCTGAGGATGTCTCCGGCGATCGACACGACGTGTGCGACGAACAACGCGCGGAACTCGCCATTGCGCAGCACGTCGCCGTACGTCGGCCCGCGTGTCACTCGGCTGCCTGAACCTGCCGGGCGGACGGCCCTGTGCCAAGGGAGCCCTTGCGCTCGGTGAACCGAAGCCGCAGCCCGCTCGGGGTGATCTCCCTGCTGGCATCCGGCGTGACGACACATCCGGGGACCGCGTTGATGCGGAACCTGCGCACGACCATGGCCGTCAGCAAGGTCATCTCGATCATGCTCCAGGCCAGGCCCATGCAGATCAGCGGTCCGGCCCCGAACGGTGCGTACGCGCACTCCGGCAGGTCTTCGGTCTCCCCGCCCTTCTTCCAGCGGTCCGGCTTGAACGTCTCGGGATCGCTGAACCAGCGCGAATCGCGGTGGATGACATACGGGGCGACCATCATCATCATGCCGGGCAGCAGGTCGTACTTCCCGACCATCGTGCGTCGCACCACCTGCCGTCCGGACAGCCAGTTGGGCGGCCACAGCCGCAGTACCTCTTTGACAACCTGCTCCGTGAACGTCAGTTTCCCCGACTGCTCCCACCGAATGTCCGGACCATCCGGCAGTACGCGTAGCGCTTCGGCCGCCACTTGGTCCTGAACGCCGGGATACTCGGCCAGGAGATGGAAGATCCACGCCATGCCCGGAGCCGGCGCCCCCTGGGCGGCCAACATTGTGGCGATGAGCGTCTCGCAGATCAGCTGGTCGTCCAGCTGACCGGACCGTCCGGTGGGCGTCATCACGATGCTGAGCAGATCGTCCTCGGCCGACCGTTGCTCGGCGCGGCGCCGATCGATCACCGTCTGGATCCGCCGTTCGAGTTCTCGGTTGGCTGCGGCCACCTTGCGGTTGCGCCGGGTCGGCACCCACGGTGGTACATCCACCGGGCTGGCGATGACGGGCAGCAGCGCCCAGAACAGATCCTGCTCGCCGCCCGCCACGATCGCGGCGTCGGTTTGCCCGAAACAGAGTCGCGCTCCCAGCTGTGAGGTCAGTTTGCGCATGTCCGGCACGACGTCCAGCGTGCCGTCCGCCGCCCACGTATCGAGGTGCTCGGTGATGGCGCCGGCCAGGATCGGAACCTTGGCCTGCAACGCCTTGGGCCGCATGCCACGCATCCGAGACGCCCGGGAATGCGCCCACTGCTCCTGGAGCTTGGGGTCTTCTTTCTGCCTGCGGTGGAGAAAATTCCGGTCCGGCACGAAATCCCGGTACGTCCGGCGGTAGACCTCGTCGGCCGCTCCCGGGGCCGCCGCGACGGCGATGCGCCGGTCGAACATCCAGACGTCGCCGAACTCACGGCTGGATTCGACGATGAAACCGAGCCGGTCTTTCTCGTAAGCGGAAATATTTCCGCTCAGCAGCTTTCCCTTGGGTCCTGGCGGAAGCATTACGATCTCCCCTTCGAATGCGGCGACAATCGAGTGTTCGCGTCGAGTGCGGTGGGCGCCCACCGCACTCGACTACCGTGGTACGAGAACTACCTGTCGGCTCAGTACCGGTAGAAACCGGCCATCGTGGTGCGGCCGGTGAGACGGGCAAGAGTGAACTTCAGCGTGGTCATGCGATACCTCCTGATAGGAAAGGAATTTCTATCGCGCCAGAGAGAAGTTCCGGAGCTGCCAGTGAACTCCTCGACGCTCCGATGACGGTAGGCCGTGTTGGTTCGTCCTCGCCAAGCTTTTTCGCCACAGCGAAAAAGTGCTGGTCCCATCGTCCGTACGGCGGTCCGATGGCGAAAGTTCCTCCATCTGCTTCGTGCTCCAGCTGCAGTTCGTGAACTTGGCGTCACCGCTGGTAGTGGCTTGGTGCTGGTGACGGCGTCGCCGTTGTGACCACCCAGGATGTGGGTGGGTGCGAAGGCCATGACGGCGCGGAAGCGGTGCAGGGTGACGGGAGTGTCTTATCATTGGCGGTGGCTGGGGCCGGCGATGCGGGAGGGGATGCCGCGCCGATGAACAGGGAGTGCATGGTGGTCCTGTTGGCGGCAAAGGTGCTGCCGAATGGGCGGCACGTCGTCTCCGATTGGGCTCCGGTGCCCACTTAGAGCCCGATACAGGCTGACACACAGCGCCACTCTGCCCGAGCTCAAACTGGCATTGACCTGTGCATACCGGCAGAATTAGCATTCGACGAAACTGGCTGGCATGCCGGAGCTGCGGGCTCATAATCCCTTGTCCGTCGGTTCGGGCCCGACCCGGCCCGCCACGTCAAATCGTTGCCCACCTGCAGGGTTGTTGGTCCTTCGGTGGCAATTTCACCTTGGCGTTAATCGCGATTGGGCTCCTTTTGCTCCGGTGTTCGGATAGTTGGGGAAGTGCCCTGAGTTCCTTTGTTTCCCCAGTTCGACAAGCGCGTTCTCGAGCAGAAGGTCGGTGATATCCACGATTTCGCCCTTGACCGGTGAACTCGAGGTAGCGCGGGGCGTACTCGGCATGATGGTCGCTCAGGGATCGGTGGAAGCCCGTTCTGTGCCGGCCTCGCGACGGCGCTTTGACCTCCCGTAACGGTGAGAAGTGTCGGCCGCGCGTGAGTCGTGTTGCCCGGCGGGCGGCGTGAGGGAATCATCATGAGATGACTGCCTTGAAGATCCCCCGCCCCGTCGCCGGTGATGTCGTAGACCTGATTTTGGATGATCACCGGTTGTTCGAGCAGCTGCTACGTGATCTGCGGGACGCGACCGCGGACCGCGGTGCGGCCCGGGCCGCGCTGTCGGCGGCGTTGATCGCGCACGGCGAGGCCGAGGAGGACGAGGTCTACCCGGTGCTGCGACGTAAGGACGCGATCGACAAGCACGAGCAGGAACACGGTGAGGAAGAGCATGCCGAGGGCAATCGGGCACTGCTGGACTTGCTGGAGTGCAAAGGGACCGATACACAGAAGTTCGATGACGCGGTCGAGAAGCTCGCCGAGGCGCTGATGCACCACATCGGCGAGGAGGAACAGACGATTCTCAACCCGGCACGCACCGACGTGAGCGAGGAGGTGCGGCAGGAGCTCGGGACGGCCTGGGCCACACGCCGCAACGCGTTGCTCGACCAGGACTGCGGTTCCCTCGACTTCGTGAAGAAGGTCGTGGCCCGAGCCGAGAAGGAGGGCCTGTTGTCGGCCGAGGACGAGAAAAGCTAGCCGCGCCGTCGTGACTGTCCTCAAAGGACCCTCGAATCCCGATTCTGACGGCCGCTGCGCCACCTCCGACCCGCCATCGGCCTCACCGTTGGCCGTCGGCCGCTCTGATCGAGGCTCTCGTCCGTCTGACAACGAGCGGGATCCTTACTGAGCTCCTTGAGTATGCCCCAGGGGCATGGGTTCAACTACTCCTCGTGACGTAGTCGATCGGGCTGTTTGAACCTAGGGGCGGTTTATGGACAGGAAATTGTGGTTCGCCGTGGTGATTCCCGCGACCGTGGGTGGCCTGCTCGCGGGGACGACCCCCGCGCTGGCGAACCCCGGCACGGTGAACACGACCAGCATTCCGGCGCGCTACACCGGACAGGGCCTGGCGTGGCGCGAGTGCACCCCCGAGGATGTGCCGGATAAACCGGAGACAGCGAAGATCCTTGAGTGCGCGACGTTCGCGTCCCCGCGCGACTGGGACCGCCCGGACGACCGGCTGGACGTGACGATCGCGATCAGCAGGCTGAAATCCACCGGGAAGACGACGGCATCGGTGCTCACCAACCCGGGCGGCCCAGGCGGGCCGGGCCGCTCGTTCCCCGCCTCGCTGCGCGAGCAGGCCAAGCTGCGTGAACACCAGGAGATCATCGGCATCGACACCCGCGGCACCGGCCGGAGTACGAACATCTCGTGTGGCGGAACGGGCCAAGGTACCGTTCACGACCCGCGCGACCGCGACCCGCGCAATCTGGACCTGCTCCTGGACACGGTGGAGCTGACCACGAAGACCTGCGAGCGGGCTTCCGGTGAACTCGGCAGGTTCGTCGACACCTTCCACAACACCAAGGACCTGGACCTGCTGCGGGTACTGCTCGGCCGGGAGAAGATCAACTGGATCGGTTACTCGGCGGGCACCTGGCTCGGCGCGCACTACGCCCAGCGGTTCCCCGACCGTGTCGGCCGGTTCGTGCTGGACTCGTCGGTCGACTTCACTGCCACCTGGGCGGCGTCGTTCGACCGGCAGCCCATCGGTTACGAACGCCGCTGGCGGCAGGACTTTCTGCCGTGGGCCGCTGCCCACGGCGACCGCTACGGGCTCGGTGTCACCGGTGAACAGGTCCGGCAGACCTTCGAGCAGGTCCGGTACGCGCTGACGCGCAATCCGGTCGAGGTCGACGGTGTGAAGGTCGGCCCGGTCGACCTGGACAGCCGCTTTGTCGGCCTGCTCAAGAGCAAGCAGGCCTTCCCGGCCCTGGCCGACTTCCTGGTCCAGCTCAGGACGCTTACCCGGGACGACGCGCCGGAGCAGGCCAAGGCGCAGGCCAGGGCGGCGATCGCCGCCGCGCCGGCCGAGCCGGACCCGAATGACGCCCTGCTCGCCGTGCTGACCGCCGTCCGGTGCAACGACAGCCCCACGCCCGGCGACCGGGAGTCGGTGATCCGCAGGTCGCAGAAATTCCTCGACCAGGGCAAGCTGCTGGCCGGCGGGTTCTGGATGTTCCTCCAGAACTGCATCTTCTGGGAGGGGCAGCCCCGTCCGCTGCCCACGGTGAACGGCAAGGGAGTTCCGCCGGTGGTGATGGTCCAGTCGGTGAACGACCCGGCCACGCCCATCGAGGGCGCCCGGAACGCACACGCCGGGTTCGAGAACTCCCGGCTGCTGACCGTCGCCGGCGAAGGTGACCACGGCGTCTACGGGTACGGCAACCCGGCCGTGGACAAGGTCGTCGACGCCTACCTGGTCGACGGCGTGGTCCCGGAGAGCCAAAGCCTGCCCGGCATGCCGCTGCCCAACCCCGCCTGACCGGCCTTCACGAAATCGAGGGAGTCCGCCCGACCCGCCGGCGGCCAGGTGTCAGCGAAGAGCTGCGGCGGCTTGAGCGACCAGCCAGGTTTCCGATTTCCCGTAGGTCCAGCCATTGTCATCGTGCAAGGTGAAGTAACCGGAATACCCGAAGTAGAACCAGCACCCGTGAGATCGATCAACTCGCCGGCACCACACTGCGAGCGGTTCGCCACTACCACGACATCGGGCTGGTGGCGGAACCAGAGCGGCGTGCCAACGGCTACAAGCAGTACGGGGTGGCTCACCTTGTTCGGATACTGCGCATCAAACGCCTGACGAACCTCGGCTTCTCGCTGTCCCAGATCGCGACCATGGAGGACACCGGCGACCCGCCTGTGGAGGCCCTGCGTGCCCTCGACACCGAACTCGCGGCCACCATCGAACGTCTCCAACGCGCTCGCGCCGAACTCCACGTCATCCTGCGGCAGCCGACGCCGGCCGAACTGCCACCCGGCTTCGCGGCCCCCGACGTCGTGGCGAGGATGTCGCACGCCGACCGCTCGTTGATCGTCGTGCTGACCCGGGTCCTCGGAGCGGGGACCATGCGGGCCTGGGCGGACATGCTGCGTGAGCCCGTCACCGACCCGGTCGCCGGACGGTTCGGTGGCCCGGGACATGGTCCCTTACGCACGCACGCTGAACGCGAAGCATCCTGAAGTGAAGATCACGAACGCCGGCACCCGGCACAGTGCGCGCTACGTCGAGCAGGCCGTCGGCAAGGCTCTGAGGGAGCTCTACAACAGCGCGCAGCTGGACGTTCTCCGGCGCATCAACGAACTGCTGTCCGACCCGCACGACCATCCAGGTCAGTAGTCCCGGGTTCGTGAGCTCGGCGGTCAGAACGGCCAGTCTGCGTCCCGGCCCGCTTCGAGGAGCGGAATCATCCGGAAGGCCTGGTCGGTCAGGCCGCCGAAGGTGTGCCGGTTCCCGTGGCCGGACGTCGAGTGGCCGTGCTGGTAACCCGCGAGGTTCCACGTGTACAGCGCCGTGTCCTTCGGCACCGCCTGGTCGACGTTGCCCGTCGAGTGCTGCTCGTCGGTCAGGATCACGAGCCGGTCGTGCTCCGGACGCAGGTGGCGCTGGATCGCGCCGACGGTGTCGGTGCCGCCGCCGATGAAGTAGCCGCCGTTCTTCCACCGGTCGAGCGCACGCAGCAGCGACTCACCGCCGCGCACGTCGAAGGTCATCGAGCTGGCGCCACCGAAGTAGCCGTTCGAGAACGACACGACATCTGCCCTCTCGCAGCGGGCCCCGAGCGCGATCCCGAAGATCGCGGCCGCGTCCCAGCGCATCAGCGTGCCGTCCTTGCTGAAACCGGCGTTCATCGACCCCGAGGTGTCGACGAGGATCAGCGTTCGCCCGTCGAGGCGGGGCACGTTCGCCAGTGACTCGGAGATCGCCTTCTCCAGCGCGTACGACCAGCGAAGCGACGGAGCCGCCCGATACGCGGAGAGGAACCTCATCGGGAACTGGCGTGACTTCGCCACCTGGTCCGGATCGGCCAGTCGCGCCGCGACCTGCTCGGCGATCTCGTCGGACACGCCTGCCTGGTCGAAGTTCCGGAGGTTCCGCAGGAGCGCCATGTAGCCCATGGACGGGATCATGGCTTCCCAGGCTCGCGCGTCCATGGGCCCCTGGAGCCAGCCGGCCAGGGACTCCCACGTCATGCCCGCCCGCCGAAGCATCGACCGCGCGGTGTCGAGTTCGGAGCCACGGAACAGATCCCGTCGCTTTTCCGCGTCCCACGCCATGAGCTCCGCGCGGAAGCCGAGGACCGCCAATTCGGCGGGGATCTCCCGACCGGGGTTGAACCGGACGTCGACGATGTGCTCGAACAGAGCGTCCTGCACCGCGTCCTTCGGGTCCGGGTGGGCCAGGCCGAGGACGTCGGCGAACCGGAAGGCGCGCGCGTCGGAATCCCACTTGAGGAACGACTTTTCGTGGAAGAGCCGGACGGCCGCGTCGGCGACGCCACGCTTGACCGGCTTCGGGATCTTCCTGCCGTACAGGGAGGTCCAGTACGCGAGCAGTTCGCCGGGCTCGTCGGCGCGCTGGAGCACGGAGTCGACGACGGCGCGGTTCGCGGTGGTGGCGACGGACGACTGGCCGTCCGTCGCGACGGCGAGCCGGGCCTGGACGTATTCGGCGGCTCCGACGATCGCGGCGGTACGCATGTTCGCTTCCGTGCGGAGCCAGCGCAGGAAACGCGCTGTCCACTCCGGATCGGCGAGCGCGGCCTTCCGGACGAGGTCGGCGTAACGCGTGTCGCGCTCGTCGCTCGTCTCGTAGAAGGTGTTCTCGCCGACCATGGTGGTGACGGCGAGCAGGAACAGCTCGGACTTGGTGTCCCGCCGGTAGCCGTCCCCGCCTTCGTGGGTGACGCCGCCAGGGCTCCGCTCACCGGCGATCGGTGAACCGGTCGCCGGGCGGGTGCCGGCGGTGTTGAACTTCGACACCTCGACCCTCGTTTCGTTCGAGGGGAGCTTCGACTCCGGATGTGGCCCGAGAAAAAGTCGGTGACGGTGCTTGTCCAATGCTCTACCGATTGAGCTACCGGCAGCATGGCTGCCGGACGGGGCTCGAACCCGCAACCCTTGGAATACGGTGAAGTAGCCGTCTCCTGCGCACCGGGCACATCCGAAGTCGTGGCTCCCGAGAAATGATCGGTGACGGAAGTGACCTGTGAAAGAGGAAGTAACCGTTACCTGCGCACCGGGAGTGCTCGCCCAAGCTAACAGAGCGCTCGTGCCCGCGTCACCGGGATTACCGGGTCTCAGAAGCGGGGAAGCTCCAGCAGATTGTTCTTCCAGATCCCGTCCGCGCGCGTGCGGAGGAACTCCGGGCCGAAGGTCGGCTTGATGATCTCCACGGCCACCCGGCGGATCCCCTCGTCGACATAGGCTTTCCCGTCGTCGTCCTCGATCCACGCCACGATCGCCGAAACGGGGCTCTCCCCGTTCTCGCCGTTGCCGGGGTTGACCCACCGCAGTTTCGTGATGTTCTCGTGGAACTTCCCACCTTCGAGCCGCGTCGCGATGATCTTGATGGCCATGGTGCTACCTCTTCGGCTGGGTGCCCTCGATGCGAACGGGGGTAATGCGGTACTCGTCCCCTGTCCGCGCCTTGTTACGCCGCGTCCCGAACGTTACGAGTTCGAGCGCGGGCGTCGTTCTGCGTCAGATGACGCAGACGGCGCGCGTTCCGCCATGTCAAAGTCCTCGCGCCGACGGGAACACCGGCCGGTGGGGAGGGGAAACGGACATGTGTGCTGCCTACAAGCGATCGGCCGCGGTGGGAATCGTACTGGCCGCGACGGTGGTGGCCGGCTGCGCGCCGGACCCGGCGCCGGCGGCCCAGCAGGCGGCGCCTTCGCCGTCCGCGGTGGATTCGGCCGCGGCGGTGGCCTGGATGAACGGGTTCTGCGGCGCGGTCAAGGATTTCATCGAAGGCAACAACAAGATGCCGTCGGCGAGTGGCGAGACGGTGGAGGCCATCAAGAAGAGTACGAGCGACCAGCTCGGGCACTACGCGGCGATTCTGGCCAAGACGGCCGACGGCCTCGGCGCGTTGCCCGCCGCGCCGGTTCCCGCGGGAGACGCGGCGAAGCAGGAGTTCCTCGCGAAGTACACCTCGGCGCGCGACAAGACCGTGAAAGCGAAGGCGGACCTGGACGCGGCCGGAAAGAACGACACCGCCGCGCAAGGACGTGCGGTCGACGGGCTCATCTCCGCCCAGAAGGACACGCACGGAGCGCTCGACCCGGTCGCGGCCATCCTGGGGGTCCCGGAGCTGAAGACGGCCGCGGCGACCGCGGAACGCTGCCGCCCGTGAACCCCGGCTAACCGACGCCGCGTAACCGGGCGGCCTCGTGCTCGACGGACGGCGACCGGATGCCTGATCCGCTCAGTTGCCGAGCGAGCCGATGTTCTCGTTCGCGTGCGCGATGCCGTACTCCTCGGCGCTGGCTTCCTTGATGACCTTGCCGTCGACCTCGATGGTGACCTTGATCGAGCCCTTGCCGCTGCCTTGCGCCAGGATGCTGACCATCTGCAGAGCCTCACCGGCAGGCAGCTTGATCGTCTTCTCCCACGGGAGCTTGACGTTGGCTTCCTGGTTGCTGGTGGTCATCCCGTCGGTCGTGTAGGTGATGGTGCCCGCCTTGGCCCCACCGGTCCCGGTCACCCGGTAGACCACCGTGCGCTCGGTGGCCTGCTGTTTGGCGGGCTGTTCCGGCGCGGACGTTCCCGCTTCGTTGCCCGGCGGGACACCGGGCGCGGAAATCGGCGCCGTCGGAAGCGAATTCGCCGCGTCGACGACGGCCTTGCTGAACACGACGGTCCAGAGAATGCAGATGACCAAGCCCACCGCGGACAGAATGATGCCGGTGAGAGCGAGGCCCTTGTTGGTCGCGACGCCGCTTTTCGCGCGGGAAAAACCGATTCCGGCGAGGATGAGCCCGACGATGACGAGCGGCCAGGCGATGACGCCGACGAACGGGATCGGGGAGAACAACAGGCCGACGAGGCCGAGAACGAACCCCGCGGTGCCCAATCCGTTACGTGGAGGCGTGGCGACGGGAGGCGCCTGATAGGGGTACGGCGAGGGAGTGGTCACGATGATCCTTTCGCATGTCTTCGCGTGGAGATCGGCGTGACGTATTCCCGTGTTACGTCCCGGCGTTCGCGATTTTCGCGCGAATCGGAGCGGCCGGATGTTACGAAAAACAGGTAACGATCAAGCATCCGTGAGGATTTTCCGCAATCGCGTCAAAGCCCGGTGTTGCGCCACTCGCACGGCCCCCGCCGTCGAGCCGACCACGCCGGCGGTCTCCTCCGCGGACAGGCCGACGACGATTCGCAACACGACGATCTCCCGCTGTTTGTCCGGCAGGATCCGCAGCAGTTCGCCCATCCGGTCGCTCAGTTCGTTGTGCAGCGCGTGTTGTTCCGGGCCCGCGGATTCCGAGACCCCGTCGGGGACTTCGGCGACGGGTTCGGTGCGGTTGCGGGCGGCGGCGCGGCGGGCGTCGGCGACCTTGTGGTGGGCGATGCCGTAGACGAAGGCGAGGAACGGCCGCCCTCGTTCGCGGTAGGT
Organism: Amycolatopsis sp. WAC 04182; assembly: GCF_003947465.1. Lineage (NCBI taxonomy): Bacteria > Bacillati > Actinomycetota > Actinomycetes > Pseudonocardiales > Pseudonocardiaceae > Amycolatopsis > Amycolatopsis sp. WAC 04182. Next base: position 1,001,337 of record NZ_QHJJ01000002.1, on the reverse strand, counting down.
CGGCAGCGCGCGGAGGATCGCCACGCAGACCTCCTGCGCGACGTCGTCGGCCGAGGCGTAGGTCCGTTCCTGCCTGCCGATCCGCGACCGGCAGTACCGGATCACGAGCGGGCGGATGGTGGCCAGCAGCTGGTCCAGGGCCCGGCGGTCACCTCGTCCGGCGGCCGCGACGGGTTCGTCGAGGGTGTACCAGCGCGACGGCGTCACCTGTTCGGGTTCCGACTCGGCCGGGGCGCCCGGCGCCACCAGCGCGAGTTCTCTGATCATCGCGCGGTTCTTGATCCGGGACAGGGTGTCGTCGACGTCGAGACCCACCCTCAGCGCGTCGATGAAGGCGCTGTTCGCGTTGTCCAGACGGTCGACGAAGTCGGGATCGTGCTCCGCCAGACGGCCGCGCGCGTGGCGAAGGGTCGCGCCGACCGCCTCGTCCGCGATGCCGAGCACGCCGGCGATCTCCCGCGATGTATAGCCGTCCAGCGCCCATGCCATGCCGAGTTGCTGACGTTTCGGCAGTTTCCCCAGCATCGTCAGGACGGAGGACGCCTCGTCGGCGAGGACGCTGAGTTTGTCCTCCCGGCCGGCGTCGTCGAACGCCCAGTCGGCTCGGACCGCTGTCTGTTCCTTCGCCCGCCGATGCCCGACGCGGCGGACCCAGGCCTTCGGCTGCGTGATGCCCGGCCAGCCCTCGTAGAGGTTGAGCATCGCTTCCGCGGCGGCGTCCCGCGCCGGATCCAACGCGAAGCCCGCCTTGCACAGAAAGCCGGTGAGCAGCGGAAATTCGGCGTGGAAGAACTCGTCGAACCCGTCGTGGCCCTTCACCCGCACTCACCGCTCTCAGCCGCCTGACGCGCATGCCCTCACAGGACAGGTGCAGTGAGCGGGCCGCTGAGTGTAACGATTCGGTCAAGGTGATGTTTGCGTGGCGTACGAGGCCGGATACCCGGAAGTCGTTTGACGAGGACGGGAAAATCGAGAAAAAGGAGGTGATAGGAAAATGGAAATGAGGATGGCGGGTGACCTGAGTGAGGCCGCTTGCCGCGGTGAGGATCCCGAACTGTTCTTCCCGGTCACCGAAACCGGCCCCGGCGCACGGCAAGTGGCCAGGGCGAAGGCCGTCTGCGCACGGTGCCCGGTCATTTCGGCCTGCCTGGCCTACGCCGTGGAAAACGGGCTGGCCCATGGAGTTTTCGGCGGGCTGACCGGCAGCGAGCGGCGCCACGTGCTTCGCGTCGGCAGTGCCGCCTGAAAACGTTTGTCCGCGTTGTCGAATTTCCGCCGTGTTCTTCGTGCGCGCGAAAAAGAGGGGCCCGGTTCGGTGAACCGGGCCCCTCTGTCATGGCGGTCAGGCGGCGGCGGTCTCCTCGGCCAGCCGCTCGTTGCCCGACTGGGTCTTGAGCGGCTTGTGCTTGAGGAAGGCGACGGCGACGACGACCAGCAACGCGATCGGTGCGCTGATCAGGAACAACTCGCTGGTGGCCTCCCCGTAGGCCTCGCGGACGACGTTCGCGACCGGTTCGGGCAACGTGGCGATGTTCGGCACCGCGCCGCCTTCGCCGCCGCCGGGCAGCGGCCCGAGCTTCTCGCTCATCAGCGCGAGGACCCGGTTCGCGAGCACCGCGCCCAGTGCGCTCACCCCGATGGAACCACCGAGGCTGCGGAAGAACGACAGCGTGGAGGTCGCCGTGCCGAGGTCGTGCGCGTCGACGTCGTTCTGGGACACCAGGACCAGGTTCTGCATCAGCATGCCGACACCGACACCCAGCAGCACCATGTACGCACCGAGGACGACGAGGTTCGACTTCGCGTCGATGGTGCCCAGCAAGCCCAGGCCCGCGGTCATCAGCGCCGCGCCGAGCAGCAGGTGGCTCTTCCACTTGCCGGTCCGGCTGATCAGCTGGCCGGAGACCGTGGAGGACACGAGGATGCCGAAGATCATCGGCAGGCTCAGCAGCCCGGCCACCGTCGGCGACTTGCCGAGCGAGAGCTGGAAGTACTGCGACAGGAACACCGTGCCGCCGAACATCGCGACACCGACGAGGAAGCTCGCCAGGGTGGTCAGGGCGACCGTGTGGTTGCGGAACAGGCCCAGCGGCAGGATCGGCTCGGCCACCTTCGACTCGACGTAGACGGCGAGGGCGAGGATGACCACGCCGGCGGTCACCAGGCCGACCGTCCACCAGGAGCCCCACGCGAACTGGTGCCCGGCCAGCGAGGACCAGACCAGCAGCGTCGAGACCCCGGCCATGATCAGGAACGCGCCGAGGTAGTCGACCTTCACGTCACGTTTGATCGTCGGCAGGTTCAAGGTGCGCTGCAGCAGCAGGATCGCCGCGATCGCGAACGGGACACCGAGGAAGAAGCACCAGCGCCAGCCGAGCCACGAGGTGTCCACCATGACGCCGCCGATCAGCGGGCCCGCGATGGTCCCGACGGCGAACACGGCACCGAAGATGCCCGAGTACTTCCCGAGTTCCCGCGGGGAGACGATGGCGGCCATGATCACCTGCGCGAGCGCGGTGAGGCCGCCGGCGCCGATGCCCTGCGCGACCCGGCTGCCGATCAGGACCTCGATGTTGCCCGCGAACCCGGCGACCAGCGAGCCGACCACGAACAGGCCGAGCGAGAGCTGGATCAGCAGTTTCTTGTTGTACAGGTCGGAAAGTTTGCCCCAGAGCGGAACCGTCGCGGTCATCGCGAGCAGTTCGGTGGTGACCACCCAGGTGTAGGAGGCCTGCGAGCCGCCGAGTTCGGAGACGATCCGCGGCAACGCGTTCGCGACCACGGTCGAGGCGAGGATGGCGACGAACATGCCCATCATCAGCCCCGACATCGCTTCGAGGACCTGTTTGCGGCCCATCGAGCCCGCCGGGGCCTCCGGTTCTCGTGGTTCGGTCATGGATACGGACATGGTCGTCCCCCTTCGTGTTCTGTGGTGCCGGGCGCGTCAGCGCGCGCGGCCGCCGGGCTCCGGGAGCCCGGCGAGAAGCGTCTCGACGGCGTCGTCCAGCAGGTCGAGCGCGGACACCCGGCCGTCGTGCTGGTACCAGAGCATGAGCACGGCGTTCACCGCGCCGCCGAGCGTGGACAGCAGCAGCGCCGGGTACAGATCGGCCTTGGGGTCCACGCCGGTACGGCGCGCGATCGCCTCGATCAGCGGTGCGATGTTGTCGTGGTTCATGGCCACCGCGCGCGAATGCAGGGTGGCGTTCTCCTGGATGGCCTTCATGCGGCCGAGCCACTCTTCGCGGTTCTCGTCGACCTGGGCGAAGTCTTCCTTCATTGCGTCGACGAAAGCGCGCGGAGTGCTGACTTCCGCCGGTGTGGCAAGGAACTTGTCGATGGTGCGCTGGGTCCGCTCGGCGGTGTCGGCGTGGGCGATGACGACAGCGTCCTCTTTGGACGCGAAGTAGTTGAAGAAGGTGCGCGGGGAAACCCCCGCCGCCGCGCTGATGTCCTCGACCGTCACCTGGTCCAGACCACGTTCGGCGACGAGCCGGACGGCGGTGGTCGCGAGCGCGCGGTGGGTTTCCAGTCGCTTGCGCTCGCGGAGACCTTTGACGGGTTCGGGCATGAGCACCACGATACGCCCGAAGGTGCAGATACTGCAAAATTGCAGTCTGTGAAGCGTGCCACTGGCGGAAGGCGCCGAGCCGCCTGGCAGACTGCGGCGGGTGAGCGGAACGGTGCTGGTACTGGGCGGACGCAGCGAGATCGGCCTCGCGGTCGCGGAACGGCTCGCCAAGGGCGGGGCGCGCCGGATCGTGCTCGCCGCGCGACGGAGTGCGGACCTCGAGGCGGAGTCCCGGCGTCTGCTGGCCGCGGGAGCGGAAACCGTCGAAGCCGTCGAGTTCGACGCCGACGACCTCGCCGGACACGGACCGTTCCTGGAGAAGGTCGTCGCGGACCACGGGCCGCTCGATGTCGTCGTCACCGCTTTCGGGATCCTCGGCGACCAGGCGCGCGCCGAAGCGGACGCCGCCCACGCCGTCGCGATCGTCCACACGGACTATGTGGCTCATGTGAGTGTGCTGACGCATGTGGCCAATGTGCTTCGTGAGCAAGGAAGTGGAAGCCTCGTGGTCTTCTCGTCGGTCGCCGGGGTGCGGGTCCGGCGGGCGAACTACGTCTACGGATCGGCGAAAGCGGGCCTCGACGGTTTCGCGAGCGGCCTGGCCGACGCCTTGCACGGCACCGGCGTGCACCTTCTCCTCGTCCGGCCGGGATTCGTCATCGGGCGGATGACCGAGGGGATGTCGCCGGCCCCGTTCTCCAGCACCCCGGACCAGGTCGCCGACGCGACGGTCGCCGCGCTCCGCACGCGCCGGGGAACCGTGTGGGTGCCGGGACTTCTGAGGCTGGTGTTCTCGGTGATGCGCGTGGTGCCGCGCGCGATCTGGCGCCGGATGCCCCGGTAGGTGAGCGCTGCGCGGTCGGCCCGGTACTCGGTGTCGCGGCCGGCTGTCCGCTTGATCACTCCGGCTCGTCCGAACGGGCTTTAAGACCCGGTTATGACACGTTTCTCAGGTAATTCCCAGCTAACGCGGTGATCCTCGAATGCGGGGGATCATTCACGGAAGCGGGGAGAAGTCGTGCTGCTCACGTCGCGAGGACGGCGGATCGGCGGCCGCGTCGCACTGGGCCTGGTGTCGACGGCCGTACTGGGTGTCACGGGTTTCGCATGGACGCAGTTGAGCCGTTTGGACGAAGCGATCGTCACGGCCGACGTCATCGCGCCCTCCGCCCAGATGCCCGCCGGCCCGGCGGGCGAACCACTGAGGGTGGCGCAGAACATCCTGCTCGTCGGAATCGACTCCCGCACCGACACGAACGGGAACCCGTTGCCGCAGAACGTCCTCGACGCGTTGCACGCCGGAGACAGCGACGACGGCGGCGACACCACCGACACCATGATCGTGGTCCACATCCCGGCGGGCGGAGCGCGTGCGACGGCCATCTCGATCCCGCGCGATTCCTATGTGGACATCGCGGGCGGGCTCGGCAAGCACAAGATCAATTCGGCGTACAGCCGCGGCAAGAACGCCGCGATGAACTCGCTGCGCGCGCAGGGCCTCTCCGGCGCGCAGCTCGAGGTCAAGGCCAACGAGGCGGGCGCCAAGCTCACCATCCAGACGATCGAGCGGTTCACCGGGCTGTCGATCAACCACTACGCGGCGGTCAACCTCGCCGGGTTCTCCGCACTGAGCGAAGCCGTCGGCGGGGTCGAGGTCTGCCTCAACGAAGCGGTGCAGGACAAGTTCTCCGGGGCGTCGTTCCCGGCGGGCAAACAGCTGCTTTCCGGGCCGCAGGCGCTCGCCTTCGTGCGGCAGCGGCACGGGCTGCCCAGCGACCTCGACCGCATCGCGCGGCAGCAGGCGTTTCTTTCGAGCATGGCCAAGACCGTCCTGGACGCCGGGACGTTCACCGATCCCTCCAGGCTGAGCGCGCTGATCGGCGCGATCCAGGGTTCGGTGGTGCTCGACCGCGGCTGGGACGTGCTCAGCTTCGCGCAGCAGTTGCGGGGGATGAGTTCCGGGGCACTGAAGTTCCAGACGATCCCGGTCCAGAGCCTGTCCCTGCCGACGCCGTCGGACGGCGACGCGGTGAAGGTGGATCCGGCCGAGGTGCAGGCGTTCGTGAAGGCCGCGCTGAACTCGACGAGCGTCGCCGCGGTGGGGGAGCCGGCCGGCGGCATCGGGATCAAGCCGGTCGCGGCCACGTCTTCGGTCGCCGCGCCGCCTTCGTCCTCCACGCCGTCCGCGATGGCGGGCTGTGTGAACTGAGCGGTCAGAGATCGAGCACGAGCTTGCCGCCGGTCGCTCGTGAGACGCACGGGTAGATCACGTCGGTGCGGTCTCGCTCGTGGGGTTGCAACACGTCGTCGCGATGGTCAGGGACGCCGGCGAGCACCGTCGTTCGACAGCTGCCGCACACGCCGTTCACGCAGGACGCGGGCACGGCGGGGTCGATTTCGTGGATGGCGGCCAGCAGGGTGCCGTTCGCGGGCACCCGCACGGTCCGCCCGCTGCGCCGCAGTTCCGCGACGAACGGGCGGCCTTCCCTTGTGCGGGCCGTGGCGGCGAATCTCTCGACATGAAGCGTCCCTTGTGGACATTCCTTCGCCATGACCTCGGTCATCGCTTCGACCAGTTCCGCGGGGCCGCAACAGTAGACCGCGGCTCCGGCGGGCAGCCCTCGCACCGGTTCGGCGAGATCCGGACGACGGCAGGTGACGGCGGGGTACAGCGAGACCCGGGTGGGATGGGCCGCCGCGAGCTGCTCGGCGTAGGCCATATGGTCGAGCGATCGTCCTCTGTAGATCAGCCGCCATGGCGATCCGGCGGCGGTGAGGCGGGGGAGCATCGGCAGGAAAGGAGTGATCCCGATGCCACCGGCGACCAACAGGTACGCCGGAGCGTCGACGATCGGGAAGTGGTTACGGGGCCCGCGGATCTTCACCTGGGTGCCGGTCCGAAGGGCGTGTACTTCACCGGAACCGCCGCGGCCAGCGGCATCGCGCAGCACGGTGAGCCGGTAGTCGCGCGTCTCGGCGGGGTCGCCGCACAAGGAGTACTGACGGATCAAGCCCGACGGCAGGATCAGGTCGACGTGCGCACCAGGCTCCCAAGCCGGCAGGTCATGGTCGCCCACTGGCGCCAGGGTCAGTGCGACGGTGTCGTCCGCGACCTGTCGCCGGTCGGCGACGGTGACCGCGATGGCGGGCGCCGAATCGCGGTCACGACCCCATCGGGTCCTGCCCCACGGTTTCAGGACGGACAGAATGGTGGCAGCCCACAGCGAGATCGCGAAGCCGCCTACGGTGATCACGAGCGCGACACCGAGCGCGCCCGGCCGGGCCGCCGGGTCTTCGGTACGTGCGACCAGCTCGGTGACCCACCTGCTTTCCACCGCGGCCGCGGCCGGGATACTCAGGGAGATCAGGAACTTAGTCAGTACCCACCGGTGTTCGACCAAACCCCAAGGTGTGCCGAGCGAGAGCACGAGGCCGGTGACGATCGTCAGCACCACACTGGGGATCACGATCACGAGGTCGAAGAGGTGGAAGATTTCGTAGGCGCCGTGCCGCTCGACGTGGGTTCCGGCGAGTAGCCCGGTGAGCGCGAGTGTGAGCATCCCCAGCGAAAGACCCAGCCAGCCCACGCTGACACCGATGTGCAGGATGAGCCAGATCTTCCTGGACCGCGGTGAAAGCCTCGGGAACCGAGGCCGTAGCCCGACCAGTATCACCACCGACAGCCCCATCCCGATGTTCGGCACCGGGTTCGGGAAGGCGAACAGGAACTGCAGCGGCACGAACGCCAAGTGGAAGCCGATGAGCAGTTTTCGTGCGCCCGGCTTCGGCAAGGTCGCGGCGCATCCGAGGGATACGGCGGCGGCCACCGCGTAGCCGATCACCCCCATCGTGCGGATCGACGGCAGAACGGCGTTTTCGCCCGGGAACAGGACCAGGATCGCGACCACCGCGAACGCGGCGAAACCTAGCTGCCACCACCGCGGGCGTGCCCTCGGCGTCATCGTGCGCCAGGCCGGAGAGTCGGTTTTCGTCATGAACGAAGCGTCGTGGCACCCCCATGCCTGCTGCATCGGCATGACGACGCGAATCGCGCGTCGATGGAGGGATATCCGCTCCCGCTGTCTACAACTTTCCCCTGATGCCCGCGGACGGCGATCGGATTAGGTTGATCGGTGTGCACCCCGTGGACAAGCCTCTGGTCTCCCTGCCTGCACGGGTGATCGACGGCGTGCTGGCTGTCGGTTGCGGAGCGGCGACGACTCCGTTCGCGGCCGCGGGTCTCATCTACGGCTACTTCCGCTGGCACCCGCCGTTGTGGTTCTGGCTCCCGGCCGTGGTGGTGGTGGCTGCCGCGGCCTGGTTCCGGCGGGACCATCCGTGGTTGTTCGCCGGGGTCGCACTGGCGGGCTGGGTGGCGCTGTCCGGGATCTTCGCGGTCGTGCTCGCCCAGTACACGGTCGCCGAACGCACCCGTTCCTGGCGGCTCACCGCCGTCAGCACACTCGGCACACTGATCGTGGTCGGCCTGCCGATCTGGCGGCTGGGCGGTTGGGACGCGAGCCTTCCGCAGGGCATTGCCGTCTGCGTGGCGCCGGCGCTGCTCGGCCTCTACGTCGGCACCCGGCGCGAGCTGATCTCCGAAATGCGTGAACGGGTCGAACAAGCAGAAGAAGAACGAGATCTGAGAGTTCGGCAGGCTCGCAGCGACGAACGTGCCCAGATCGCCCGCGACATGCACGACGTCGTCACCCACCGGGTTTCCCTCATGGTGTTGCACGCGACGGCTCTCGAAGCCACCAACGGCCGTGACGCCACCGAGGTCGCCGGGCGGATAGGGACGATTGGGCGTGCCGCACTGGACGAACTGCGCTCCGTGGTGTCCGTGCTGAGGGCAAGCAGCGCGGCGCCGCTGGCCCCGCAGCCGGGTTTGGCCGACCTCGTCGACCTGGTGGACCAGACCCGCGCGCTGGGGGTGCCGGTCGTCCTCGAGGTGGACACCGGAGCGCCGGCACCCGCGCTGGTCCAGCACGCGGTGTATCGGGTGGTCCAGGAAGCACTCACCAACGTCCGCAAGCATGCAGGGAACCCCGAGACTCAGGTTCGCGTGCTGCGCGAAACCGGCCTGCTCCGGCTCACCGTGCTCAATCGGGCCGGTGTCGCGTCCGAGCGGGGAGACGGACTGCCCGGTGGCGGGCACGGCTTGCTCGGTATCGCCGAACGGATCCGTCTCGTCGGGGGTGAACTGACCGCCGAGCACACCTTCGACGGTGGTTTCCTCGTCGAGGCCGTCGTTCCGCTCGCAGGGGAGCCTGGCCGGTGATTCGCGTTCTCATCGCCGATGACGAGTGGATGGTGCGTTCGATGCTGCGCACGATCATGGAGTCCGCCGACGACGTCACCGTCACAGGTGAGGCGGCAGATGGTGCGGAAGCGGTGAGCTTGGCCCGATCCACCCGGCCCGACGTCGTCCTGCTGGACATCCGGATGCCCCGCGCCGACGGCCTCGACGCCGCTCGCCGACTTCAGGGGCTGGCTGATCCGCCGAAGGTCGTGGTCCTGACCACGTTCGACCTCGACGAGTACGTCGAAGCCGCGCTGCGCGCCGGAGCCGTCGGCTTTCTGCTCAAGGACGCCACCGCCGGCGACATGCTCGCCGCGGTCCGGTCTGCCGCTCGCGGCGACGCGATGCTCTCCCCCAAGATCACCCGCCGTCTGCTCACCCGGTTCACCGAAGGCGAACCCGCCGCCGGGCCGCGGGCCGACGCCGAACAGCGGCTCGAGGTCTTGACCGGCAAAGAACGCGAGGTGCTCGTCGCGGTCGCCCGCGGTCTGTCCAACCTGGACATCGCGGCCGAGTTCCATCTCAGCGAGGCCACGGTGAAGACCCACGTCAGCCGTATCCTCGCCAAGCTCGGGTGTACCAATCGCGTCCAGGCCGCCGTGCTGGCGCACCGGGCCGCCCTGCTTGATTAGGGCTTGGCCTGTGAGCCGACAGTGCCGCAAGGTGGCGGGGACGGCCTTGGTGCTCAGCTCGTCGCTGGACCTGATCTGACGCACGTGTTCGTGGAGAGGATGGTCCGATCTATGGGCATGCGAGGCGCCGGTGGTGGAGGGTGTTGCGAGTGGCGAGCGGGTGGGCGGCCGCGGTGTCTCCGGCGCCGGCCTTCCGGGGCGTAGGCATGCCGAGGGGCCCGTCGCCGGTGTGGCTGGCGGGCTCCTCGGGGGTCAGCGGTAGTGCAGGGTGTTGCGGCGAGGTTTTCGGAGTGGATCTCGGTATTGAGGTGGGATGAACTCCGGTAGGCCGTCGGCGGCCATCCGGACTTCCCAGTCGCCGTGGTGGATCAGCCGATGGTGAAACCCGCATAGCAGCACGAGATTCCGGAGATCCGTGGGGCCGCCGTCTGCCCAGTGATGAATGTGGTGGGCGTGACAGTTCTTGGGTGTCCGATGACAGCCCGGGAAGGCGCAGCCACCATCGCGGATGTTCAACGCCCGGCGTTGGCCCGGGGTCACGAACCGTCGGAGCCGCCCCACGTCCAAGGGCTCGCCCGCAGCGCTCATCACGACCGGCAGCATGAGGCAGTCGCAGGCGGCGAGGCGGGCTTCGCGGGCGGTCATCGTCCCGACGAAATCCAGGCACGCGGTGCCGAGACCCGACTTGAGTTCCTCGAGTCCGATGGTGACGTTCACGAGAGTGCGGTAGCCGCTGGTGCCGGGCTGGTCCGGGCAGGCGATGGCGAGGTCGAGGATGTCGACCCACGCGTCACCCAGGCGTTCGCATTTCATCCGCAGATCCGCCTGGCCGAACTCGTCGACCGGCCGCGGCTGGGCATACGCCTCCAGGGCGGCGGCGGTGCGGGCACCGGTCTCGTCATCGAGCAGACCGGTCAGCTTCCAGAACCCATCTTTCCGGCGCTCCAGGGTGATTTCCCGGCGCGGTTCCTTGGGTTCAGGATCCTTGGGTTCGCTACCGTCGGGGTCGAGCAAGGCGAGGAGGTTCGCTTCAGCGTCCGCGAGTTGCCGGGGACCGGCGTCGCGGGCGAGGGTGGCGAGAATCTTCTCGGCATTCGCCCGATCCTCAGCCGAGGTGTCGGCCGGGAGTCTCTTCAAGAACTCCAGGATCTGATCGATCCGCTCACTCCCGACCAAGCCTTCGGCGGCGACAGCGGCGGTGGCGGGCAGCGTGGCGGGAACCTCGGTGCCGTCCAAAGCCCGGGTCGGGTTCAACGCGATGGCCCGGTTCACCACCGCACGTGCCTCACCGACCGACAACCCCGCGATATCGGCGAACCACTTATCCGTACGGCCATACCCGTACAAGTCCTTGACGCCCCGAGACTCGATCTCCGCCAGGAACCGCCCCAGTCCGGCGGTCGCCATCCGAATCACCTGCAAGGACTGCTGCACGCCATGGGCAAGCTCCAGCTTGCCAGCACGCCACAACTCCTGCGGCAACTCGGGAAGGAAAGTCTCGGACACCCCTCAAGAATACCCGAACAAATCAAACAAATGTTCGTAATTTTAAGCAACAAACGAACCGCACAAACAACACTGAAGAGTGATTCAATCGCGAAACGACAATTACCCTAAGAGTCGTCCGTGAACATCCCAAGATTCTTTTGAACCGTGTCGCGCCGCCGTCCGTGTCCCTGGAGTCGGGCAAGTCGCGGAGACGGGGATGGTGTGATGAAGCGCTGGACGATCCTGGTGAGCCTCTCCCTCTGCCTCGTCGGTTGCGCCGCGACTGTGGGCGGCGTGGCGCAACCGGTGGATCCCACCCGGGTCGCCGGGCTCGAGATCACCGACGGCCCCAGTGGCCTGAAACCCGGCGTCCTCGACGCCGGTCTCCCGGTCGACGGTGGTGACGGCGGTGAGATCGACAGGCTGGCGGCCAACGCCGTGGCCGACGTCCAGCGGTATTGGCGCGAGCATCTGCCCGCGACCTTCGACCGCGAGTTCCGGCCGTTGGCCACGCTCGTCTCCTACGATTCGGCGGGTCGCGGCCGTGAGATCTGCGGCGCCTCGACGGCCGGTCTGGTGAACGCCTTCTACTGCTCGGGGCAGGACGTCGTCGCGTGGGATCGCGGGGAATTGCTGCCGATGCTGAACGACTCCATCGGTCCGGCGGCGGTCATGGCCGTGCTCGCTCACGAGATCGGCCACGCCGTCCAGTTCCGGCTGGGGCTGCCTGCCGCGAGCCCGTCGATCGTCAAGGAGCAGCAGGCCGACTGCTACACCGGCGCGTACTTCCGCTGGGTCGCCGAGGGCCGGTCGCCGATGTTCCAGGTGTCCACCGGCCGCGGGCTCAACGAGGTGCTCACGGCGCTGTTCCAGATCCGGGACTCCGCCGGCGTGGCTTTCGACGACGACGGCGCGCACGGCAACGCGTTCGATCGGGTGTCCGCGTTCCAATTCGGCTTCACGGACGGGCCCGCCCGGTGCGCCAAGATCGACGAGCGCGAGATCGAAGGCCGGTGCACACAAGGCGGAGTCGGTACGGCCTCGGCGGAGAATGTTCGCCTCGATGACCGACAGGCACTCGCCGACCTCACCACCAGTCTGCGGCAGGCTTTCCGGCTCGCGGCCACCCCGCCGACGCTCACCACCGGAGCGGCCTGCGGGGTGACGGCGGAGGACGCGCTCGCTTCTTACTGCTCGGAGTCCAACCAGATCAACCTCGACCTCGACGGCCTCGTCCGCATCGGGACACCGCCGCGCCGGGGGAGGCAGGGCGGCATCGGTGACTTCGCGGCGTTCGCGGAGGTCGCCTCGCGCTACACGCTCGCGGTCCAGCAGGAGGGCGGGTTCCAGCTCGACGGTCCGGTGGCCGCACAGCGCACCGCCTGCCTCACCGGTTTCTGGGCGTCGACCATCGTGGACGGCGGGGCCCTCACGTTGTCACCGGGCGACCTCGACGAGGCGATCGCCGAGATGCTGACGCGGAACAGCCTGATCGCGGCGGACGTCCGGGGCCGGACACTCCCGGCCGGTTTCGCCAGGGTCGCCGCCTTCCGTGACGGCTTCTCTTCCGGCAGCCAAAAGACTTGCGGCGACAAGTACCGCTAGACGCGATTGAAGGCCCCTCTCCGAAGAAAGGGGCCTTCATCCGCAAAGCGCGCGGCTTACACGAAGGCGCTCTGGCCGGTGATCGCCTTGCCGACGATCAGCGTGTTCATCTCCCGGGTGCCTTCGAACGAGTAGATCGCCTCGGCATCGGTGAAGAACCGCATGATGTCGTTGTCCAGCACGATCCCGTTGCCGCCGAAGATCTCGCGCCCCCAGGCGACGACCTCCCGCATCCGCGAGGTCACGAAGGCCTTCGCCAGCGACGAGTGTTCGTCCTTGAAGATCCCGGCGTCCTGCAGCCTGGCCAGCTGCACCAGCATGCCCCACGACGCGGTGATGTTGCCGAGGCTCTTCACCAGCAGGTCCTGCACCAGCTGGAACCGCGCGATCGGACGGCCGAACTGCTGGCGCTCCTTGGCGTAGTCCAGTGCCAGCTCGTAGGCGCCGATCATCACACCCAGCGCCTGCCAGGCCACGCCGCCGCGGGTCGCGCGCAGGATCTCGGCGACGTCGCGGAACGAGTCGATGCCCTGCAGCCGGTTGGCCTCCGGCACCCGCACGTCGGTCAGCGTGATCTCGGCGTTCTCCACGATCCGGAACGCGAACTTGTTCTCGATCTTGACCGGCACGAACCCGGGCGAGTCCTTCTCGACCACGAAACCCTTGACGTGGTTGTCTTCCTCGTCGCGGGCCCACACGATGACCAGATCCGCGAAGGTCGCGTTGCCGATCCACTTCTTGGCACCGTTGAGGATCCAGGTGTCGCCCTCACGGCGCGCCGTGGTGCGCATGCCGCCCGCGACGTCGGATCCGCCGAGCGGCTCGGTCATCGCGAAGGCGCCGATCTTGTCCATCGCCGCCATCGACGGGAGCCAGCGGTCGCGCTGTTCCTGGTCGCCGCCCGAGTAGATGCTGTACATGGCGAGTCCGTTGTGGACACCGAAGAAGGTGGCCACCGACGGGTCCGTGCGGGTCATCTCCATCGCCATCATGCCGCTGAGCAGGTGGCTGGTGGCCGGAAGGTGCTCGCCGTAGCCCTCGTAGGGCAGCCCGGCGACGCCGAGTTCGCGGAACTTGCCGACGAGTTCGTGCGGGAACTCGCCCTTGGCCCAGTACTCGTTCACCAGCGGCTTGACCTCGGCGCGCATGAAGTCGCGCGTCTTGAGCAGGAGCTTGCGCTCCTCTTCCGGCAGCAGGTCCTCGTAGTCGTAGAAGTCGGCGGTCATGTCAGTTCTCCTCCCTGGCACTGTCCAAAGCGGACAGCACCGCGAGCTGCTTGCGGTCGCGCGCCTCGGCGAGTTCCGAGTACGTGGAGGAGCCGTAAGCGGATTCCACGGCTTCGATGAGCCGTTCCTGTTCTTCGGGGTTCTGCGAGGGCCGGCCGAGGCCCGCCCACATCTGCTTCATCGACTTGCCGATGTGTTCGGCCATGTGCCGGTAGCCGCCGGGGCCGCCGCCCAGATGCGAGCCGAGGAACGGCCCGACGGTGGACCAGCGGATGCCGAGCGAGTTCGTCATCACCGCGTCCAGTTCGGACGGGGACACGACACCCTGTTCCACCAGGTAGATCGCCTCGCGGCTCAGCGCGTTCTGCAGCCGGTTGCCGACGAAGCCGGGGATCTCCTTGCGTTCCACCACCGGGGTCCGGCCGACGAACCGGTAGAACTCGACGGCTCGCTCGACCGACTCGGCGCTGGTGCGCTCACCGGGGACGACCTCGACCAGCGGGATCAGGTGCGGCGGGTTGAACGGGTGGCCGATCAGGACCCGCGACGCGTCGTCCAGCTCCGAAGCGAACGCCGTCGAGGGGATCGCCGAAGACGAGCTGAGCAGCAGCGCGTGCGACGGCGCCTCGCGGACCAGCGTCGCGAACAGGTCCTTTTTGAACTCGACGCTCTCAGGTCCGTTCTCCTGCACGACATCCGCGTTCCGGACGGCTTTGGAGACGTCGGCGGCGAGGTGGACGTGACGGGAGAGGTCCGCGACGTCCCGGCCGAGATGCGGGGCGAACGTCTCCAGCGCGTCGGCGACGGCGTCGGCGAGATCCGGCCGCGGATCCGAGACCCGGACCTCCAGCTCGTGCGCGGCGAACAACGCCGTCCACGACAGGCCGATGGTGCCCGCGCCGATCACCGCGGCGGTGCGAAAAGTCATGACCGAGCTCCCTTCAAGTAGTCGAAGACCGGCTTGACCGGGGCGAGTGTCAGGTCGGTGAGGAGGTGGCTCGCCGAAACGACCTCCAGCACCGGGAGATCGGCGAGCGGGGCCAGCACGTGCTGGAACAGTTGCAGCCGCGCCGGCCCGGTCCACGCTTCCTTGATGACCACGTCGGTGATCTCGGTGCGGACCAGTTCGAAGACCCGGGGCGAACCGTCGTAGTCCGGGATGGTCTTGAGCATGAACGTCGGCACGGTGATCTGGGCTTCGGCCTCGCGGAGGTCCAGCCGGTGGTGCTTGTAGCCCATGGTCGCGGTCGCGACGCGCTGGCTGCCGTAGTCGAGCGTCCCGACGAGCGCGCCGTTCTCGGCGAACAGGCTCGGCGAGCCGATGGTCTTCGGATAGGCGCTGATCTCGCGGCCGGACGCGGTGGCCGGGAAGTTGTCGAGGTACATCGCGTGCAGGTACTCGCCACGCTCGCCCTCGAAACTCACCGGGATCGCCTGCCCGGACTCGGTGTAGGGCCCGTAACCGCTGACGTCGCCCATCTTCATCACCTCGAACCGCACCAGCGGCTCGCCGATCTCCAGTGGCTCCGGCACGACGGCGCGCAGGGCGTCGGCGTCGGTGCGGTAGACGATGTTCAGGTACTCGCGGTTCGTGAACCGAGGGACCACCGGCGCGTACGCCGGATTCGTGAGCGGCGTGGTCACATGCCGGAGGACTTCTTGCTGCTTCATCTCACTCACCTGTCCACTGTGGAGCGCGGCGTTCGGTGAAGGCCCGCATGCCCTCTCGGACGTCGGCCGACTTCATCAGCGCCGGAAGCTCCGCACGCTGGGTGGCAAACGCTTGCGCGTCGGGGACGCCGTCCGCCGCGCGGACGATCTTCTTGACCAGGGCCAGCGCCAGGGGAGCGTTGGCGGCGATCTGGTCGGCCAGTTGCAGGGCGACCGCGGCGGCCTCACCGCTCGGGACGACCCGGTTCACGAGACCGAGGTTTCCGGCGCGTTCGGCGCTGATGGGCTCGCCGGTGAGCAGGAATTCCATCGCCAGGTGGTGCGGGATCCGCTTCGGCAGCCGGATCACGCCACCACCGGCGGCGATCAGCCCGCGTTTCACCTCGGGCAGCCCGAACTTGGCGTCTTCGGCGGCGACGATCAGATCGCAGCCCAGCGCCAGTTCGAAGCCGCCGCCCATCGCCCAGCCTTCGACGGCCGCGATCAGGGGCTTCGCCAGCTCGGCCTCGGTCAGTCCGCCGAACCCGCGGCCGGGGATCTCGGGCGACTCGCCTTTCAGTGCCGCCTTGAGGTCCATTCCGGCGCTGAACGACCCGTCCGCGCCGGTCAGGACCCCGGCCCGCAGCGCGGGATCGGTCTCCAGCAGGTCGAGTGCTTCGGCCAGACCGGCGGCGACGGCGGCGTTCACCGCGTTGCGGGCCGATGGCCGGTCGATCGTGATCAGCAGCGTGCCGCCGACCCTCTCGGTCCTGACTTCAGTGGTGCTCATGGTTTCTTCCTCAGCGAGTGGTGGCGAGTTCGCGCAGGACCTCTTCGGTGTCCTGTCCGGGCAGGGGAGCCAGGCGCCGGACGGAACCGGGGGTCGCGGAGAACTTCACCGGGATGCCGATGGTGCGGATCGAGCCCTCGCTCGGGTGCTCGACGACGTCGAGCAGGTGGCCGTCGCGGACGTATTCGTCGTCCTGCGCGTTGTCGAGTTCGAGGACGGGGGCCATCGGGATGCTGTGCTTCGCGCAGACCTCGGTCCACTCCTCGGTGGTCAGCGCCGGGGCGCATTCGGCGATCATCGCGGCCAGCGCCTCGTGGTCGGCGCCGTCGATCGCGTCGCCGTTGACGCGCGGGTCCTCGGCCAGTTCCGGCCGCCCGGCGGCGTGGAAGAAGTCGCGGAAGTTCCGCGGGTTGTACGGGATCACGCAGGCCATGCCGTCCTTGGTGTGCACCGCCTGGTGGCCGGGGTTCAGCGACGGGCCGAAGCCGGTCGGGCCCTCCGCGGGCTCGAAGACGTGCCCGGCGAGATGCTCGACGAGGTTGAACGCGATCAGCGTGTCGGTCATCGGGATCTCGACCCGCTGGCCCTCGCCGGTCCGGTCGCGGTGCACCAGCGCGGCGAGCACGGTGTAGGCGATGGTCAGGGAGGAGACCTTGTCGCCGATGATCGTCGGCAGGTAGACCGGCTTGCCCAGTGCGCGGTTCGCGACGTCGACCAGCCCGGACGACGCCTGCACGGTCTCGTCGTAGGCGGCGTGCCCCGCGCGGTCGGAGTCGCCGCGGAACCCTTGCGCGTGGGCGTAGATCAGGCCGGGATTGCGCGCGGCGAGATCGGCGTGGTTCATGCCGAGCCTGCTCAGCGCGCCGGGGCGCATGTTGGTGATCAGCACGTCGGCGGTGTCGATCAGCTTGAGCGCCTGCTCGCGCTCCTCTTCGTCCTTGAGGTTGAGGGCGACGCTGCGCTTGTTGCGATTCACGTTCAGGTTGAGCGGCGTCATCCCCGGTGTCGTGCGGAACTTGCCCACCCGCACGGTGTCGGCCGGGGACTCGATCTTGATCACGTCGGCGCCGAGATCGCCCAGGATCTGCGCGGCGTACGGGCCCATGACCACCGTCGAGAGGTCGATCACGCGAACGCCGTCCAGTGGGCCGGTGGCGGTCTGAGTCATTTGCTTCCCTTCGCCGTTGTTCGCTCTACAACCGAAGTTAGGCGCGAATAGCGGGAAAGGGAATGATCAAGAAACGAAGAATGGTATGACCGCGGTGGTCATACCATTTATTGTGTGGTTCGGTTTTGGGTTGGGGATCGTGGTCGCGAATGGCGCGTGTGCGGTTATTTGGAGTAGGGCACCGTGTCGTTCTGTCCTGTTCGCTACATCGGGGAACCCGTACGGTGCGTCTACCCGTCCAGGGCGTCGCTGGAAGGCGTTGCGAAAGCCACTTTCGCAACCTTCAGTGTTGCGAAAGTGGCTTTCGCAACACTGTCTCCGCCGGCTCGTCAGGTTGAAATCGGTTCGGCGAAGATCTCGCGGACCGCGTCGACCAGCCCGGCGAGGTCGCCCTCCTCGGCGCGGTCGCGTCGCCAGACCAGCGCCGTCTCCAGCTGGGGCCGGAAATCCGAGAACGGGAGGATGGTGGCGCCGTCGACCAGGAACAGATGCATCGGGCTCGCCGGATCCAGCATCGTGATCGAGAACGACGAACCGTTCGCCACCAGTTCGGAAATGCCCGAATATTCGGTTCCGCCGACTTTGAGCCTTTTCTTGATGCCCGCCTTCGACAAGGTGTGGTCCATATCGTCCGAATAGGCCGGAATGCTTTCCGAAGCGGACGGGATATAGGACAGATCGCTCAATTCGGCGATGGTGACGGTCTCCCGCCCGTCGAACCGATCGGCCGGGACGACGGCGCCGAGCCGCTCCACCTGCACCGGGACGATCTCCAGCGCGGGATCCGTGACCGGCATCCTGACCAGCGACAACGCCAGTTTGCCCTCGTGCACCGCGGCGACCAGATCGGGTGTCGTGCCCGGCCAGCGCTTGAGTTCGAAGCGGTCGCGGCAGCGTTCTTCGAGGCGTTTGACCCGTTCCCGCAGTGCCGGGTGCACGCCGGCGGGGATACCGATGAACACGGTGCTGCGCCGGGGTTTCACCGCCTCCTGCAACCGCCAGGGGATCGCGTTGACCTGGTCGAGGACGTCCCGCGCGATCGGCAGCAGCGCGGCGCCCGCGGCGGTGAGCGTGACGTGATGCGTGCTGCGGTCGAACAACTGGTGTCCCAGTTCGTGTTCGAGATCCTTGATGCGCTGGCTCAGCGGGGAGGCGGCCATATGCAGTCTGCGGGCCGCCTGGGAGAAGTTCAGTTCCTCGGCGACGGCCACGAAATACCGCAGGTGCAACATCTCCACGTGCTCAGCCTAACCGCAGACCCACGGTGAACGCGGCCCCGCCTTCGGGCGCCGGGCCCGCCGTCAGCGTCCCGCCCATGCGGGTGACCAGCCCGTGCGCCAGCGCGAGCCCGATCCCCGAACCGACCGGGCGGCGGTCGCGGTACCGCTGGTTCAGCACCCCGCGCTCGAACGCGACCGGATAGTCCTCCGGCGCCAGGCCGGGCCCGCCGTCCCGCACCGCCAGCCGGGCCTGCCCGTCGGCCGCCACCAGGGAGAACACGATCGGCGCGCCCGCCGGGGTCACGCGCAGGGCGTTCTCGGCCAGCCCGTCGACGACCTGGCGGAGCCGTCGCGGATCGGCGGCGACCGGGACCTCACCGGCGGGCCGCTCGACCAGCAGCGTGACGTCCTGCCGCGCGCAGCGGAGCCGCCAGACGTCCGCGCATTCGTCGACCAGCGCCGCGAGATCGAGGCGCGTCAGGTCGAGGCGGAACTCGTCGGCGCCGAGCCGTGCCAGTTCGAGCAGGTCGCTGACCAGGCGTTCCAGCCGTTCTGCCTCGCGATGGATGGTCCGCCCGGCGCGGCGCGCGTCCTCGCCCTCGGCCACGCCGTCCCCGATCGCCTCGGCGAATCCGGTGACGGCGGTCAGCGGCGTCCGCAGTTCGTGCGACACCGAAAGCAGGAACTCGCGCTGCCGTGCCTCGCTGTACTGCAGGGCGTCGGCCAGTTCGTTGACCGATTTCGCCACGTCCGCGACCTCGGACGGCCCTTCGACCGGAACGCGCAGGTCACGGCGCCCGGAGCGCATCCCGTTCGCCACCGAAGCGGCCCGGCGCAGCGGCCGCGACAGCATCCGGCTCAGCAGCAGCCCGGCGATCGCGGCGACCGCCAGCCCGGCGCCGAGCGCGAGCACGGTGTTGCGCACCAACGTCCTGCCGCGCGCCTCGCCGATCTCCGTCGACTGGACCAGCGCGAACGCGGCACCTCTCGCGCCCACCGCGCGGACTTCGACGAGATACTGCCCGCCGTCGGCGACCACTGTGCCCGAGCGGGTGAATCCCGTTTTGGCGGCGGCGATCGCCGCGACCGTCCCGTCGCCGTCGATCGTCCCGTTCGGACGGCGGACGACGACGTCGATCCCTTGTCCCCGAACGACTTCCGCGGCCTTTCCGACGCGGAGCCGGTTGCCGATGCCGGTCTCGTCGAGCTGGCTCGCGACCACGTCGGCCTGCGCCGAAAGCGACTGCCGGAGCACGTCGCTGCCGGTGGTGCGGATGAGCCGGGCCGCGACCAGCCCGGCGACCACCGCCGTGATCGCGGCGACCGCGAGGCACACCACGGTGATCCGCAACGCGAGCGAGGTCCGGTTCATCCGGCGTCCGCCGCGTAGCCGATCCCGCGGACCGTCCTGATCGGACTGTGCTCGCCCAGTTTCCCGCGCAGCTGGGCGATGTGGACGTCGACGGTCCGCGTGCCCGCCGACGCCGCGTAGCCCCAGACGGAACTGAGCAACTGCTCGCGGCTGAACACCTGGCCGGGCCGCCGCACCAGATGGGTGAGCAGGTCGAACTCGGTCGACGTCAGCGCGATCTCGGTGTCGGCGGCCCAGGCACGCCGCTGGGTGACGTCGATGCGCACGCCGCCCGCCGTGTAGGTCTCGGCGGGCGAAGGTGCTCCGGCGGCGCGGCGCAGGACGGTCCGGACCCTTGCCGAGAGTTCACGCGGGCTGAACGGTTTCGTCAGGTAGTCGTCGGCGCCGATTTCCAAGCCCAGCAAGCGGTCCAGCTCGTCGTCGCGCGCGGTCACGAAGAGCACCGGCGTCCAGTCGCCGTCCGCGCGCAGCGTCCGGCAGATCTCGATACCGTCCATTCCGGACAGTCCGATGTCGAGCACGACCGCGACCGGGCGCAGCCGCCGGATCGTGCCCAGTGCCGCGCCGCCGTCCGCCTCCACGTGCACGCCGAACCCGTCCCGCCGCAGGTACAGCGATGCGAGTTCGGCGATCGCGGGGTCGTCCTCGACGACCAGCACCAGCCCGCGTCCCGGTTGTGTCGTCACCGGCCGATCCTGTCACGGGGCAGGGTCGCCTGCCATGTCCTGCTCGATCGAGTCGAGGGTGTGCCGGACGTCGCTCAGCTCACCCGGCGCGGGGCTCGAAGCGGGCTCGTCATCGGTGCACCCGGCCGCGCCGAAGAGCGCGAGCGCGGTCAAACCGGCGGCCAGGAGACGTTTCACTTGCCCGCCTTGCAGTGCGCGGCCGCGAACGCGTCGAGCTTCTGCTTCGCCGCGGTGAGTTCGGGAAGCCTGCCGTTGCGTTTGTCGGCGCGCTTCTGGAGCCTGTCGGCGATGTCGTTGTGGCCCTTCTTGCGCTGACCCTCGGCCCTGGCCTTGAGGTTCGCCACCGAACCGCGGACCTCGGGGCCACCGTTGATGCGTTCGGTGAGTTTTGTGGTGCGCTGGGTGAGCTGGGGCAGCCATTCGGCGCACAGCTGCTGCGACTCTTCGGGGCTCAAGGTGATCGGTGCCTGGGCCGAGGCCGCGGGGGCGAGGGTGACGAGGCCTGCCGCGGTCAGGCAGGCGGCGATGGTGTGTTTCAGCATGCGAAGAGCGTCGCGCGGCCGGATACGAGGAATGTGGGGGAAATGTTCGGGTTTTGTAAGCGATACTCGGACGATGGGGCTCAAGAGCTTGACCATCACCGTGGCGGCGGCACTGCTGCTGACCGCCGCGCCCGCCACGGCGTCATCGGCGTTCGTCCTTCGCGACGGCGTCAGCGAGCCGGTGTTCTCCTACGAGAAGGCCATCCGGGAGACCGCCTGGGTGGAGACCGGCCAGGACCTCGACCGCGACGGGCGGACCGACCGGGTCGCCGCCGACATCATCCGTCCGGCCGAACCGGCCACGCGTGGGCAACGCGTTCCGGTGATCATGGACGTCAGCCCGTACTTCGAGAAGGTCGGGCGCGGCAACGAGCGCCAGCCGAAGACGTACCTTCCCGACGGCACGCCGTCGCAGTTCCCCCTCTTCTACGACAACTACTTCGTCCCGCGCGGGTACGCGGTCGTGCTGGTCGACGTCGGGGGCACGAATCGCTCTTCCGGGTGCTTCGACGACGTCGCGTCGGGCAAGGGCGTCGTGAACTGGCTCAACGGGCGCGCTCAGGCTTTCCGCACGCCGTTCGGGCCCGAGCGCGTGCGGGCGGAGTGGGCGAACGGGTCGGTCGGCGCGATCGGGAAGTCGCAGGACGGGGCGACGGCGATCGGGATGGCCGCGTCCGGGATCGAGGGACTGAAGACCATCGTGCCGATCGCCGGGGTCGCCTCGTACTACGAGGTCCACAACTCGCACGGTGCCCATTTCGGCTGGGCGGGCCGCCCCGGTTTCTACAACGAGCGTGCCGAGAAGCTATGCCTCCCGTTCGACGAGGAGAACGCCCGGCGCGCGGGGACGGACGGGAACTACAACGAGTACTGGCGCGAGCTGGATTACGTCGCGAAGACCGGAAAGGTGCGCGCGAGCGTTTTCGCGTCGATGGGCTTCCAGGACGTGAACGTCAACCCGATCCAGTTCGGGCCGTGGTGGGAGGCGCTGAACTCCTACGGCGTGCCGCGCAAGGCGTGGCTGCACCAGGCGGCGCACGTCGACCCGTTCGACCTCGACCGGTCGCTGTTCGTGAAGACCCTGCACCGCTGGTTCGACCGGTGGCTGCTCGGCGTCCGCAACGGCGTCGAGACCGAACCCGCGATCCGGATCGAGCACACCCCGGATCGTTGGACGGACGAACGCCGCTGGCCCCCTGTCTCGCGGTCGCGCACCCTGTGGCCCACGGTGTCGGGCGGGCTGGAGAGCCGGCCTTCGTCAGGTTCCGCCGCGGTGACCGACGATCCGGCGCGCGGCGCGTCGAAGTGGGTGGAGAACCCGTTGGAACCCAGCCCGGAGCGGCTCGTCTTCGCGGGTGAACCGGTGCGGACGGACACGCGCGTCGCCGGGACCGCCACCGTGACGGTGACCGCCCGTTCCGACAAACCGAGCGCGCGGCTCGGTGCGGTGCTGGTGGACTACGGCCCGTCGACCGTCCGGTACACGAAGTTCCCCGCGCTCGGCATCAAGAACCGGGAGACCCGGTCCTGCTGGGGCGCGGGCACCGCCGCGGACACCGGCTGTTTCCTCGACACCGTCGCCGATCTGACCACTGTGGACAAACGGATCGTGGCGACGGGCTGGGCGGACCTCGGCCACCACCGCTCACTGTGGCGGGGCGAACCGCTTGTGCCCGGAAAGGCGTACACGATGACCTTCCGGTTGAGCAGCCTCGACCACGTCGTCCCGGCGGGGCACCGGCTGGCGCTCGTCCTGGGCGGGACCGACGGCGACATGTTCGACCCGGCGTTGCCCGCGCTCGGTGCCCGGGTGACCTTCGAGCTGGGCGGGACTTCGCTCTCGGTGCCGGTCGCCGGGCGCGTTTAGTCCTCTGAATGCGAGAGTGAAGGAGCACGTATGGCGAAGATCCAGCGCATTTCCGTCCACGGCCACACGAGCGCGAGCCCCGAAGCCGTCTACGCCCTCCTCGAAGACCGCGAGCGTTGGCCCGACTGGTCACCCATGGGCGCGTTCCGCCTGCTCCGGAAGGGGGACGAGAACGGTCTCGGCGCCATCGGCGTCTTCAGCACCAACGGCGTCCACAGCTGCGAAGAGGTCATCGCGCTCGAACCCGGCAAGCGCTTCGGCTACGCCCTGAAGAAGGGGCTCCCGCTGCGCGACTACCGCGCCTACGTCGACCTCACCCCGGAGCGGAACGGCACCGCGATCCACTGGCATTCCACGTTCACCGCCAAGATCCCGGGCACCGGCTGGTTCTATCGCCGGTTCCTCGGCCACTTCCTCGGGCGCATGGTCGAGAGCCTCGTGGCGCGCGCCTCGCGCGGCGCACCATAAAGTAGGCGCATGGCAGCCCCACGACGCACGCAGGAGGAACGCAGCGCCGCGATGCGCGTCCGGCTGCTCGACGCGACGATCGACTGTCTCGTCGAATACGGCTACGCGGGGACCACGACCACCCGCGTCGCGGATCGCGCCGGCGTGACCCGCGGCGCGCAGGTGCACCATTTCCCGACCAAGACCGACCTCGTCACCTCCGCGATCCGGCATCTCGCGGCCAAACGCGCCGAGGTCGCGATGGCGGAGATCGACCGGCTCAAGGCGTCGGCGGACCCGGTCGGGGACGCGTTGCAGCTGCTGTGGGAGATGCACCAGGGGCCGGTCTTCTCGGCGACGGTGGAGCTGTGGGTGGCGTCGCGGACCGACGCGGAACTGCGCGCCCAGATGGCGGTGGTCGAGCCGATCGCGACGAGCAGCCTGGTCGAGTTCGGCAAGGCGCTGCTGCCGGACCATTCGGCGCATCCCGAGTTCCTGCACGCGGTGTACACGGCGATGGACGTCGTCCGCGGCATCCTCATCGCCAGCTGGGCGACCCGCGACCAGACCGAACTGGAGGCGCGCTGGGAGCGCGGCCGCCGTCATCTGATCCTGCTGTTCGAGGCGCTGATGCAGCCCACTCCCTCTCACTAGGCGTGTTACTCTCCCGGGGAGAGTGAGGAGGTCACGTGCTCGGAAACCCGTACGACCCCGACTGCCCCACCCGCGCGTTGCTCGACCGCATCGGTGATCAGTGGACCGTGCTGATCGTCGGCGTGCTCGGCGACGGCCCGCTCCGGTTCACCGAGATCGGCAAACGCGTGCGCGGCATCTCGCAGAAGGTCCTCACCCAGACGCTGCGCAGCCTCGTCCGCGACGGCATCCTGACGCGCACCGCGTACCCGGAGATCCCTCCGCACGTCGAGTACGAGCTGACCGCGCTCGGCCGCAACCTCGCCGAACCGCTCGAGATGCTCGACAAGTGGGCTCGCGTCCACATGGGCGAAGTGCTCGACGCGCGCAAGAACTACGACGGTCAGCTCACCGCCTGACCGAACAGCCGGTCGAGGTAATAGTCCACAGTGGACAGCGCCTCGTCCGGAGTGCGGTGCTTCATCACGATGTTGGTGCCCTGGGAATCGGCGAGTGCCCAGAGGACCGCGGATTCGTGCATCGGGTCGGCCGACTTGTCGACATCGCCCGCTTCCTGTCCCTGCCGGATCAGGATGGCGAACAGTTCGAACAGCTGGGGGACGCCGTCGGTGAACGCGGCCGCGAACGACGGGTCGGAGATCGCGCGGATGAAGAACGCGACGCCCATCAGCCAGTCGCCTCGCCCGCGCTCGTCGAGCGGCAGGATCTCGACCATGATCGCGCGGATGATGGCCTTCGGTGTCGACGGCAGTTCGCCGGCCTCCAGCTGGGCCTTGATACGCGCCTCGTAGACCTGTGAGCGGCGTTCGACGGCGAACAACAGCATCTCGTCCTTGGTCTTGAAGTAATGCTGCACCAAACCCATCGACATGCCCGCTTCGGCGGCGACGTGCCGGAGGCTGACTCCTTCGAGGCCGCGCGTGGCCGTCAGTCTCGTCAGCGCCTCGGCGATCTCCGCTCGCCGCGCGGCGTGATCCACCTGCTTCGGCACCTTCACCGCCCGTTCCCGATGTTTGCCATGCGATCGCATTGCCACTACTGTCCGACGCTATTACGATGCGATCGCATTGTAAACGCTCGTCGGGGGTGATTTCGGTGGAAGCCGAACGGGGGAAGGTGCGGTTGAGGCCGCCGCGGAACGCGCTGGATCAGCGGGTCGTGGGCTGGTGGCGGCTGCAGGGAACGCTTTTCTGGGGTGCGCCGGTGCTGGTGCTGGTGGTGCTCGGGCTGCTCATCGCGCCCGCGCGCTTCTGGCTGCTGACACCGGCGGCGGTGTTCGCGGTGGCGGGGCTGATCTGGGTGATCGCGATGCCGCTGTGGTGGTTCAAGGTGCATCGCTGGGAGGTCACGGAGACGGCGGTGTATGCCCGCTCCGGGTTCTTCTGGCAGGAGTGGCGCGTCGCGCCGATGTCGCGGATCCAGACCGTGGACACCCTGCGCGGTCCGCTGCAGCAGCTGTTCAAGCTCGCGACCGTCACGGTCACCACGGCGTCGGCGCGGGGCGCGGTCAAGATCCGCGGGCTCGACCACGAGCTGGCCGCGAGCCTGGCGGAGCAGCTCACCGAAACGACGCAGGCGACGCCGGGGGACGCGACATGACCTCGGGCGAGTTCGAAGGCTGGAACACGCTCGACAAGCGGACGCTCGCCGTCACCGCGGTGACCATGACGGGCGCGGCCGTCGGCGCCGCGATCCCGACCACGGCGGCGATCGTGGGCGGCGGCGCGAGATTCTGGGTCGCGCTCGTCTGGGTCGTCGCCGGTGGGGTGGTGCTCGTCGGCGGTGGCGTGCTGGCGGACCTCTTCTATTGGAAGGGCGTGCGCTACCGGGTCACGCCGGACCGGCTGGAGACGGCGTTCACCCTGGTCTTCCGGTCACGGAAATCCCTTCAGCGGGAACGGATCCGCAACGTCGATCTGACGGCGAACCCGTTGCACCGGCTGTTCGGTGTCGCGGTGGTGACCATCGGCACCGGCTCGCACGAGTCGGGCGGGCAGGGCCGGATCAAGCTCAACCCCGTCGCACGCGCCGAAGCCGAACGGCTGCGCGCGGACCTGCTGCGTCGCGCGGAAACCACGGAGGCCGACGAGGACGCGCCGCTCGCCGAACTGGACCGGAGTTGGATCCGCTACGCGCCCATGTCGTTCCTCACGCCGACACTGGGGCTGGCCGCTGGCGGCGGCCTGATGCAGGTCTCCGAATGGGCGGGACTGCAGCAAGGCCTGATCGACTGGGTGATCGGCCTGTTCCGCGGTATCCCGCTGGTGGTGGCGATCCTGATCCTGCTGGCGATCGCGATGGTCGTCGGGCTGGTCGGCGCGCTGGGCCTGTGGATCGAGATGTGGTGGAACTTCCGGCTCGATCGCGAACCCGGTGGCACCCTGCGGGTGCGCCGTGGCCTGTTCACCACGCGCTCGATCTCGATCGAGGAGCGCCGGATGCGCGGCATCGACCTCGTCGAGCCGCTCGGGAACCGGATCTCCGGCGCGGCGCGCGTCGACGCGATCGCCACCGGCATGCGGCAAAGCGACGACAAGGACAAGACCGACTACCACACCCTCCTGCCCGCCGCGCCCGTCGCGACGGCCAACCGGGTCGCCGCGGCGGTCCTGCGCGAACCGGTCTCGCCGACCGAAGCCGTCCGGCTCACCGGGCATCCCCGCGCCGCGCGGGGACGGCTGCTGCGCTGGTGGGTCGGTTCGGTGGTGGTCCTGCTGGCGATCTTCGCGCTGCTCGGCTTCCTGCTGACCGACGTCCTGCTGGTGATCGGCGCCGCGCTCGGTGTCGTGCTGCTGCCGGTGTCGGTGCTGCTGGCGCTGGACGCTTATCGCAACCTAGGGCACGGGATCACCGGGCGGTACCTCGTCGGACGGCACGGGACCGTGCGGCGGAGCACGTTCGCGCTGGAACGCGAAGGCGTGATCGGGTGGACGGTGAAACAGTCGATCTTCCAGCGGCGCAAGGGATTGCTGACCGTCGTCGCGACCACGGCGGCCGGCGGCGGGGCGTACTCGGTGTACGACGCGGGGGAGGAGCAGGGGCTGCTTTTCGCGGAGGAGTCGGTGCCGGAGCTGCTGACGCCCTTCCTGGAACGGGGCTGACGGGGCCGTCCGCTGGCGCCGGTGTTGCGAAAGCCACTTTCGCAACCCTCAACGTTGCGAAAGTGGCTTTCGCAACGTCGGCGGAGGCGCCACTCAACGCTTCGGTCGTCGCCGAAGCGTCCACTGGTTACCGTCGTGCCATGACCGCATTCGCCGCACTGCACGTTCCCGGTTCCCCGCTGCTCCTGCCGAACGTCTGGGAGTTCGGCACGGCCGCCTTCCTTGCCGCGCAAGGCTTCCCGGCGCTCGGCACGACCAGTCTCGGGGTCTCGGCCGCCGAGGGCGAGCCGGACGGTGCCCCGTCCTCGAAGGACGCCACCGTCCGGTTGGCGCGGCGGCTCACCGGGTTGGACGCGCTGATCAGCGTCGACCTCGCCGACGGGTTCAGCGACGATCCGGGCGAGGTCGGCGCGCTGGCGGCGGAGCTCGCCGAAGCCGGTGTCGCGGGCATCAACCTCGAAGACGCGCTGGGCGATCCCGTGCGGCACGCGGCCAAGATCGCGGCGGCGAAGGAACGCGCTCCCGGTCTCTTCGTCAACGCGCGGACGGACACGCATTGGCTGGGGGAGCCCGACATCGGTACCACGATCGACCGCTCTCTGTCCTATGTGGACGCGGGCGCCGACGGGGTGTTCGTGCCGGGGCTCGCCGAGCCCGCGGACGTCGAGCGGCTGGTGAAGGCCGTCGGGGTGCCGGTGAACCTGTTGTTCCTGCCCGGCAAGGTCACCGTCGCGCGAGCGGCCGAACTCGGCGTCGCCCGGGTCAGTCTCGGGTCGCTGCCGTACCGGATGGCGCTGGCCGCCACGCTGCGCACGGTGGAGGCCGTTCGCGACGGCGGTGAACTCCCGCTGACCCCGCCGTCGTACGCCGACGTCGCCGCCCTGCTCCCGGAATCTCATTAATCTCGGGAGCATGCAGACCTTCGGAGCCGAATTCGCCGCCCCGCCCGGTTATCTGAACACGCCCAGTATCGGCATCCCGCCGTCGCACGTGGCCGACGCCGTCGCTGAGGCGGTCGAGCGGTGGCGCCGCGGCGAAGCCCGTCCGGCGGACTTCGACGAGCCCGTCGCCCGGACCAGGGCGGGATTCGGCGCGCTGATCGGGGTTCCGGCGGAGCGGGTCGCGATCGGGGCGTCCGTCTCGCAGCTGATCGCGAACGTGGCCGCAGGCCTGCCCGACGGCGCCGGCGTGCTGGCCGCCGCGAACGACTTCACGAGCGTCACCTTCCCGTTCGCGGCCCAGGCGCACCGCGGGGTGAAGGTCACCGAAGTCCCGTTGGCCGAGCTGACCGCCCGCGTCGAGGGGCACGACCTCGTCGCGGTCAGCGTCGTCCAGTCGGCCGACGGTGCCCAGGTCGATCTCGGCGCGCTCCGGGCCGCGGCCGAGGCGGCGGGCGCCGCGGTCCTGCTCGACGCCACCCAGGCCGCCGGCTGGCAGCCGCTGGACCTCGGCTGGGCCGACTGGGTGGTCGCCGCCGGATACAAATGGCTGCTCGCGCCGCGCGGGGCGGCGTGGCTGGCCGCGCATCCGCGGGTGCTGGAGCGGGCGGTGCCGGTCGCCGCGAACTGGTACGCCGGGGAGGATCGCTGGCAGACCGTCTACGGCCTCCCGCTACGGCTCGCCGAGGGCACCCGCTCGCTCGACCTGTCCCCGGCCTGGCTCGCGTTCGTCGGCGCCGCGGCCTCGCTGGAGTACCTCGCATCCCTGGACCTCGCCGCCGTCCGCGCGCACTGCGTGGGGCTCGCCGACTCGCTCCTCGAAGCGCTCGGCTCACCCGGTCAGGGGAGCGCGATCGTCTCGCTCGACGCCGACGCCCGCCGGGTGGAGGAAGCGGGCATCGTGGCCGGTACCCGGGCCGGAAGGCAGCGATTCGGCTTCCATCTGTACAACACGGCTGACGACGTCGAACGGGTGATAAGCACGTTCAGGTGAACCGCCGGAGCGGCGTGAACTACCGTATGTTCCCGTGGTTGGTGCGCAATTTACCCCGGGACCGACGGAAACGGCCCGGCTTCAGCCGGTGCGACCGGCAGGGCCGGGCGGGCCGCCGTCCGCGCCGAATCCGCCGAGGGACACCAAGGGCCTGGCGCTGAAGGGCGCCGGACTGGTCGCCATCGCGGTCGTGTCCGCCCTGCTCTGGTGGCTGATCCGGCACGAGCCGGAACCCACCCCCGTCGCGGACCCGCCGTCGAAGAGCGGCCAGTTCCAGTACACGCTGGTCGAGGGGCCGCAGGTGACCACCGACTGCGCGAGCAAGGCCTACGGCGACACCAAGAAGTTCTTCACCGAGACGCCGTGCACGCGCCTCTCGCGGGCGCTGTACACGACCGAGACCGGCGGGAAGAAGGCGCTGGTGTCGGTCGTCCTGGTCACCATGCCCGGCGAGGTCACCGCGACCCAGCTCAAGGCGCTCACCGACAAGGACGGCACGGGCAACGTGTCCGACCTGGTGCGCGACGGGACCTTCAAGGCGCAGGGCGCCCCGAAGATCTCCGGGCAGGACGCGGCCTACGACTCCCACGTCACCGGGCCGGAGGTCGCCATCGTGCTGGCCGGTTTCTACAACAAGCAGACCGACAAGCAGCTGATCGAGCGGATCGCGACCGACGCGCTGCGGCTCTCGGGCGACCTGCGCCGCTGACCCGTGGGCTGAAAGCGTCCTTCACCGCATCTCACGCGGTGAAGGACGCTTTCGTCGCGTCACATGCGGGGAAAGTCCCCTTCAGCTCAGGCCGACTGGCCCGGCATGGCGATCGCCACCGGCTTCGCGCCGAACTCCGCCCGCCACGCCGTCCCCCGCCGCGCCGACCCGATCAGCGCGTTCAGCGCCGTCGTCCGCAACGCCGCGTCGTCCGTCCGGTCGATCACGCCGAGCCAGGCCGAAGTCGCGTCCGCCTCGGCCGTGGCCACCAGTTCCATCGCCGAGTTCGCCTCGGTCACCGGCCTCGGCGGCACGTACGCGGCCTCCGGACCGGTGGGCGCCTGACCCGCCGCGGACAGCATCCGCTCGCAGACGTCCCGTCGTTTGACGTGCTCGGCCGTGCCCCGGGCCACCGCGCCGGTGAAGGCGGCCGGCAGGTACGCGCTGACCAGCCCGTACACCCAGATCGCCGCGTGTTCGGCGGCCAGCGCCTGCTGGACGGCCTCCGCCGTCTCCCCGCCGAGCTGCACTCCGGCGGGCACCTCGACCGCTCCGGCGTCGTCGCCGCGGCCGAGCTTCTCCGAACTCTGCTGCAGCGCCGCGCAGCCCGCCGCGATCGAGGCGACCATCCCGGCGCGGTAGCGGGGCAGCGAAGGCACGAGGCCCTCGGCCTGCTTACGGGCCTGGGCCAGTCGTTCCTTGAGGCCGTCCACCGACGACGGCGGGTTCTCGGCGGGACCGGACTGCTCCGGCTTCGGCCGGTTGAGCCGGTCCACCTCGGTCTTGAGCGCGGCCGCGTGCGCGGCCCGCGCGGTGGCGACCTCTTCGCCCTCGGCGCCCAGCGCCTTCGCGCCGGCCGCGTCTGCCTCCGCCGCGCGCAGCAACGGGCCCAGCGGGTCGGGGCTTTCGTCGAAGCCGGGGGAGCAGGCGGACGCCAGCGGCACGGCCAGCGCGGCCAGCGCTCCCATCCGCAGGAAAGTGCGACGGCTCGGCTCTGTCGATCTTCCGGTCACGCCGCCCCATCCTGCCAGTACCCCGGACGGGGCCGCCGCTCGCGCGTCACGCGGGGGTGACCGGATAAGCTGGACCACTACCGAACCCGGATCCACGCCGCCGGGTCGCCCACAGCCGAACAGGAGCGCTCCACCGTGCCCAACGACCTCGCCAGCAGGCTGGAGCCCATCGTGGCCGAAGCCGTCACGGCCGCGGGTTTCGACCTCGATTCCTTCGAGGTCCAGCAGGCAGGCCGCCGCCAGCTGGTCAAGGTCGTCGTCGACGGTGACGACGGCGTCGGGCTGGACGAGGTGGCGAGCGTCAGCCGCGCCGTCTCCGCCGCGCTCGACGAGAACGAGCACGTGATCGCCAGCGCGTACACGCTCGAAGTCACTTCGCCGGGTCTCGACCGGCCGCTGACCTTGCCACGCCACTGGCGGCGCGCGAAGTTCCGCCTCGTCAAGGTCACGCCCGCCGAGGGCGCGGCGTTCATCGGCCGCGTGGGGCACGCGGGGGAGAAATCCGCGCGAGTGCTCGTGGACGGTGAGATCCGGGACGTCCCCTACGCCTCGGTGACCAAGGCGGTCATCGAGATCGAGTTCAAGCAACCACCTGCCGAGGACCTGAAACTGTTGGAAAACGATGCGTCGGCCCTGAACGCCGCCACCACGGAGCCGAAGGAGGAGCCGAAGTGAACGTCGACATCGCCGCGCTGCGCGCGATCGAACGGGACAAGGACATCCCCTTCGAGACGGTGATCGAAGCGATCGAAACCGCGCTTCTCACCGCGTACAAGCACACCGAGGGCCACCAGCCGCACGCCAGGATCGACATCGACCGCAAGAGCGGGCTGGTCCGCGTCCTCGCGCACACCCTCACCCCGGACGGCCAGACCGACGAGGAGTGGGACGACACCCCCGAGGGCTTCGGCCGGATCGCGGCGACCACCGCGCGGCAGGTCATCCTGCAGCGGCTGCGTGACGCCGAGCACGAGAAGACGTTCGGCGAGTTCTCCGCCAAGGAGAACGAGATCGTCGCCGGCGTGGTGCAGCGTGACGCCAGGGCCAACGCCCGCGGCATGGTCGTCATCCAGGTCGGCGACATCGAAGGCGTGCTGCCCGCGATCGAGCAGGTGCCCGGTGAGACCTACGAGCACGGCGACCGGATCAAGGCCTACGTCGTGACCGTCTCGCGCGGCAACCGCGGCCCGCAGATCACGCTGTCCCGTTCGCACCCGAAGCTGGTGCACAAGCTGTTCGCCCTCGAGGTCCCCGAAATCGCCGACGGCACGGTCGAGATCGCCGCCGTCGCGCGGGAGCCGGGACACCGGACCAAGATCGCGGTCCGGTCGACGGTGCCCGGCGTCAACGCCAAGGGCGCCTGCATCGGCCCGGTCGGCGCGCGCGTGCGCAACGTGATGAGCGAACTGGCCGGCGAGAAGATCGACATCATCGACTTCTCCGAGGACCCGGCGAAGTTCGTCGGGAATGCGCTGTCGCCCGCGAAGGTTGTGTCCGTACAGGTCGTCGACGAGCGGGCCAAGACCGCTCGGGTCGTCGTCCCGGACTACCAGCTTTCGCTCGCGATCGGCAAGGAAGGGCAGAACGCCCGCCTCGCCGCCCGGCTCACCGGCTGGCGGATCGACATCCGCAGTGACGCCGCCCCTGAGCAGGGTGACGAAGCACACGCCGGGCAGGCGCGGCCCGCCGCGGCAACCGGTTCGGCTGAGTGAAGGTCGAAGCGCTAGACTTACGAGTGGTTCAGAGCCCGCGGCCGGGAACCGACCCCCAGCATGACCGGGAAACCCCGGTCCGCACGTGTGTGGGTTGCCGTAAGCGGGCCTTGATCGGC
This sequence comes from Amycolatopsis sp. WAC 04182, assembly GCF_003947465.1. Classification (NCBI taxonomy): domain Bacteria; kingdom Bacillati; phylum Actinomycetota; class Actinomycetes; order Pseudonocardiales; family Pseudonocardiaceae; genus Amycolatopsis; species Amycolatopsis sp. WAC 04182. The sequence goes on along the minus strand of NZ_QHJJ01000002.1, from coordinate 968,531 downwards.
GAGTTGCTGCGAGTGGTCGCGGCGGACGGGCGGCTGATCGTCGACGAACGTCGGCGGTTGCCGGGCCGGGGTGCTTGGTTGCACCCCGTGCCGGACTGTCTGGCCAAGGCCGAGCGGCGCAGGGCGTTCCCCCGGGCACTACGTGTTCCAGGGTCGCTCGACGCCCAGGGTGTCCACGAACGCCTGGAGCGGCACGCCGAAGGCTAAAGGGCGCCGGGACATCCCCGGTGCCGGATGGAATCAGGAAGCAGGTCGACCCGTCATGAGTCAGCCGTGAAGCTGAATCAATGAACGCGCGACAATAGGACGAGGTCTGCGGGTCTGCCGCCGGCCTCCCCAGATGAGGAGAGCTGTGCCAGGCAAGGCCCGAGTACATGAGCTCGCGAAAGAGCTCGGCATCACCAGCAAGGAAGTTCTCGCCAAGTTGAAGGAACAGGGCGAGTTCGTGAAGTCCGCGTCGTCCACCGTCGAGGCGCCGGTCGCCCGTCGTCTCCGTGACGCGTACCCGTCCAAGGACGGCAAGAAGAAGCCGGTTCCGACCCCCGGCCCGCGTCCTTCGCCCGCGCCGCCCGCGAAGCCCGCTTCCCCGGCTCCGGCCGCGAAGCCCGCTCAGCCCGCGCCCGCGGCGAAGTCCGAGGCCCCGGCCGCCCCCGCGGCGTCCGCTCCGGCAGCGCCGGAAACGTCAGCCCCGGCCCAGCAGTCGTCCCGTCCTTCCACTCCGGGCGTCCGCCCGGGTCCGCGCCCCGGCCCCCGGCCGCCGGCGCCCAAGGAAGAGGTCGCTCCGGCGGCGAAGGCCGCTCCGGCAGAGCCGAAGCAGTCCGAGCCCAAGGAAACCCCGGCGGCCCCGGCCACCCCGCCGGCGTCCCAGACGCCGTCGCAGGGTTCGGTCGTGCCGCCGAAGCCGCAGGGCCCCAAGCCCGGCGGCCCGAAGCCCGGCCCGCGCACCCCGCGCGTCGGCAACAACCCGTTCGGTGTGGGTTCCGGTTCCCCGGCCCCGCGTCCGTCCGGCCCCCGTCCCGGTGGCGGCCAGCAGGGCGGCGACAACCGTCCTCCGCGTCCCGGTGGTGGCCAGGGCGGCGACCGTCCGGCTCCCCGTCCCGGTGGCGGCGCTCCCGGTGGTAACCGGCCGAGCCCGGGCAACATGCCCCCGCGCCCGAACCCCGGCATGATGCCGGGCCGTCCGGCCCGTCCGGCCGGTGGTCCCGGTGCCGGCCGCGGTGGTCCCGGTGGCGGAGCCCGTGGTGGCCCCGGCGGCGGCGCTCGTGGTGGTCCCGGTGGCGGCGGCGGAGGCTTCCGCGGCGGTCCCGGTGGTGGCGGCGGCGGTGGCGGTTTCCGTCCCGGCGGCGGCGGTGGCGGCGGTTTCCGTCCCGGTGGCGGTGGCCCCGGTGGCGGCGGCGGTGCCCCGGCCGGTGGCGGCGGTTTCCGTGGCGGCGGCGGTCGTGGCGGTCCTGGCGGCCGTGGCGGTACCGCGGGTGCCTTCGGGCGTCCCGGTGGCCCCTCGCGCAAGGGCCGCAAGTCGAAGCGGCAGAAGCGCCAGGAGTACATGGACAACATGCAGGCGCCCAGCGTCGGTGGTGTCCGTCTGCCCAAGGGGCAGGGCGAGACGATCCGCCTGCCGCGTGGTGCCTCGCTGACCGACTTCGCCGAGAAGATCGACGCCAACCCGGCTTCGCTGGTGCAGGTGCTCTTCCACCTCGGTGAGATGGTCACCGCGACGCAGTCGGTGTCCGACGACATCCTGGAACTGCTCGGCGGCGAAATGAACTACAACGTTCAGGTCGTCAGTCCCGAGGAAGAGGACCGGGAGCTGCTCGAGACCTTCGACATCACCTACGGCGAAGACGCGGGTGAGGAAGAGGATCTGCAGGTCCGTCCGCCGGTCGTGACCATCATGGGTCACGTCGACCACGGTAAGACCCGCCTGCTCGACACGATCCGCAAGACGAAGGTGCGCGAAGGTGAAGCCGGTGGCATCACCCAGCACATCGGCGCCTACCAGATCGAGACCGAGCTCGAAGGCAACCCGCGTCTGATCACCTTCATCGACACCCCGGGTCACGAGGCGTTCACCGCCATGCGTGCCCGTGGTGCCAACTCGACCGACATCGCGGTGATCGTGGTGGCGGCCGACGACGGTGTGATGCCGCAGACGGTCGAGGCGATCAACCACGCGCAGGCCGCCAAGGCGCCGATCGTGGTCGCGATCAACAAGATCGACAAGGAAGGCGCGAACCCGGACAAGATCCGGCAGCAGCTGACCGAGTACGGCCTGGTCGCCGAGGAGTACGGCGGCGACACGATGTTCGTCGAGATCTCCGCGCGGCAGAACATCAACATCGACGGCCTGCTCGAGGCGATCCTGCTGACCGCCGACGCCGCGCTGGACCTCCGGGCCAACCCGGACATGGAGGCCCAGGGTGTCGCGATCGAGGCCCACCTCGACCGCGGCCGCGGTCCGGTGGCCACGGTGCTGGTCCAGCGAGGCACGCTGCGCGTCGGTGACTCGGTCGTGGCGGGTGACGCCTACGGCCGCGTCCGCCGGATGGTCGACGAGCACAACGTCGACGTCACCGAGGCGTACCCGTCGCGTCCCGTCCAGGTCATCGGGTTCACCTCGGTGCCGGGTGCGGGCGACACCTTCCTGGTGGTCGACGAGGACCGCGTCGCCCGGCAGATCGCCGAGCGCCGCTCCGCCCGGACGCGCAACGCCCTCAACGCGTCGCGCCGCAAGCGGGTCAGCCTCGAGGACCTCGACTCCGCCTTGAAGGAGACGAACAGCCTCAACCTGATCATCAAGGGTGACAACTCCGGTACCGTCGAGGCCCTCGAAGCCTCGCTGGTGCAGCTCGAGGTCGGCGACGACGTCGAACTCAACGTCGTGCACCGCGGTGTCGGTGGCGTCACCGAGTCCGACATCGACCTGGCGACCGCGTCCGACGCGATCGTCCTGGGCTTCAACGTCCGTGCGCAGGGCAAGGCGACCGAGCGGGCCACCCGCGAAGGCGTCGACGTCCGGTACTACACGGTCATCTACCAGGCGATCGAGGAGATCGAGCAGGCTCTGAAGGGCATGCTCAAGCCGGAGTACGAAGAGGTCGAGCTCGGCAAGGCGGAGATCCGCGACGTCTTCAAGTCGTCGAAGATCGGCACCATCGCCGGTTGTCTCGTCATCTCGGGTGAGATCCGCCGCAACGCGCGGGCCCGCCTGCTCCGCGACGCGACCGTCATCGCCGAGAACCTGCCGATCAGCTCGCTGCGGCGGTTCAAGGACGACGTGGTCGAGGTTCGCGACGGTTACGAGTGTGGTCTGACGCTGGGGTCGTACAGCGACCTCAAGGTCGGCGACATCATCGAGACCTACGAGCAGCGCGAAAAGCCGCGTGCGTAAGTGACAAAGCGGCGCTCCCTCGCATCTGGGCGGGGGAGCGCCGCTTCACCTTCGAACCAACCCAGAACCCCCCCATGTTCGTAGGAGCTCTTGAGCTCGACATCCTGCTGGGCGACGTCCACTCGCTCAAGCAGAAGCGATCCGTGATCAAGCCGGTGCTGGCCGAGGTGCGCAGGCGTTTCGACGTCTCCGTCGCCGAAGCGGGCCATCAAGACCTGCACCGGCGCACGCTGATCGGTGTGGCCGTGGTCGCGGTGAGTGGCGAGCAGGTTCGTGACGTGCTCGACTCGTGTGAGCGCCTCGTGGCCGCAAGGCCGGAGTTCGACCTGCTCTCCGCCCACCGCCGGCTGCTCGGCCCGGATGACTGAATGAAGATCTTTCGAGGAGACGAATCCCATGGCCGACCCCGCTCGGGCTCGTAAGCTCGCCAAGCGGATCTCACAGATCGTCGCGCACGCGATCGAGCACGACATCAAGGATCCGCGGCTCGACCACGTGACGATCACCGACACGAAGATCACGGCGGATCTGCACGACGCCACGGTCTACTACACGGTGCTCGGCGAGAACCTGGAGTCCACGCCCGACCACGCCGGTGCCGCGGCGGCGCTCGAATCCGCCCGCGGTGTCCTGCGCACGAAGGTCGGCCAGGGCACGGGTGTTCGCTACACTCCGACGCTGGCCTTCGTGGCCGACAGCATTCCTGAGGACGCCAAGCGCATCGAAGACCTCCTCGCGAAGGCAAGGGAAGCCGACGCGGAGGTCGCCAGGCGGGCGACCGGGGCGCAGCACGCCGGTGAAGCCGACCCGTACAAGCCGCCGCGGGAAGAGGCCGAAGACGATGAGTTCGCCGATGGGGAGACCCGTAGCTGAGGGAGTGGGCCACGCCGTGAGCCGGCGTGGCCTGCTGCTGGGAGCCGCGGCTCTCGGTGGCTCGGCACTGGTTTCCGCTTGCGGTGCCGAGAAACCGCCCTTGCTGGGGCCGCCGCCGGTGGCCCCGCCGAGCACCCCGACGCCGCTCACCGAAGCGGTCACGGTGCAGAAGATGCGGTCCGCGGCGCGGAACCGCGACGTCAACCTCGTCATCATCGCGCCGGACGGGGTGTCCCGGGTCGGGCTGCCGGTCTGCGTCGCTCTCCACGGGCGCGGCGCCGACGCGCGGACTTTTCTGAACCTCGGCGTGCAGGACGCGCTGAACCAGGCCGTCGCGGCCGGGCGGCCCGGGTTCGCGGTCGCCGCCGTCGACGGTGACAACTACTGGGTGGACGTCGGCAAGGCCGACGACCCGCAGCGGATGCTGTCGGACGAACTGCCCGGCTGGCTCGCCCAGCGCCAGCTGCGGCCGCTGTCGGCGATGTTCGGGATCTCGATGGGCGGGTTCGGCGCGCTGCGCTATGCCCGCGACCACAAGAACCTCAAAGCCGTCGCCGTCGCGAGCGCGGCGTTGTTCGTGAGCTGGCCCGATGCCAAGTCCCGCAAGGTCTTCGCGGATCGCGCGCAATGGGAATCGCACGAGCCGCTGCTGCACACCGGCGACCTTTCCCCCGAATCGACCGGGGTGTGGTGCGGGAACTCGGATCCCTTCGCCCGCGCCGACCGCAAACTCATCAAGGCGCTGGACCCCGCCGTCGCGAAGATGACCCCCGGCGCCCACAACGACGACTACTGGCGCGAGATCATGCCGGACGTGCTGAAGTTCGTGGGGGAACGCATCGTCTGATCCCGCTGGGGGTCGTGAGTGGCGATTCGGGTTCTATAGAGGGGTAAGGCGAACCTGGCGTGTTTCCCAGCCGATGGCTCACTCGCGGGGCCTGACGTACCACAACTGTCCACAAAGGAGCCAATTCAGGCATTCGTGTCCGATTTAGGCGCTTTGCGTGGGGGTCGTGAGTGGCAATGGTCGTTCTAACGCTCTTTTTCACTCACGACCTCCGCGAGAACCGGACATAGTTACACTAATCGGGCGCGTAGTCGGCTAGACGTGTCCTTTATGGACACTTCGCGACGGGTCGGGCGGTAGGTCGGCCCGGGACTCTGCTGTCCAGGGTGGCCATCTCATTGCGAAGTCGGCGAAGACGGCCTGCGCGGCAGGGGTTCGTCCACGCCACGTTTGACTTACCCCTCAATAACCCGAAACGCCACTCACGACCCCCGGCACCGACCACGCCACCGTTGCCTTACCCCTCAATAGATGCGGGAGTTCAGAGATGCGGGAGTTCAGGCCGGTTTCGCCGCGACGATCAGGTCCCGCACGATCGCCTGGTCCACCCGGTGCGCGAACTCCGCGAACGGGCCGTCCTCGCGGACGTCCAGCCCGGCCTTGTCCAGGATCGCGGCGAGTTCCTCGCGGGGCGCGACGTTGGTGTTCCAGGAGATGCCGAGCGCGCCGCCGGGCCGCAGCACCCGCGTCCACACCGGGACCGCGGCCGCGAGCAGGTCGCGCGGGCTGCGCGCGAGCGACGCGTCCTGGGTGCGGTGGCTGCCGTGCTGCACGCCGTACGGGGCGTCGGTGACGATGAGGTCCACCGAGTTCGGCCGCAGCAGTTCGTCGGTGGTGAGCGTGTCGCAGTTGAGGTAGCTCAGCTTGCGGACGTCACCCGCCTTGTACTGCTCCTTGGTGATCCCGAAGCCGATGTCGAGCCGTCTGCCGAGGCGGACCTTGTTCCGACGCACCTGGCCGGCTTCGGCGCTGTGCTTGATCCGCTTCTGCTTCAGCCAGGTCTTGACGAACAGTTCGTAGGAGTCGAAATCCTTGCCGTCGACATCGAGGCCGGTCGCGTCGAAGCCGTACATCATCGCCTGGTTCAGCGTGGTGCCGCGGCCGCAGAGCGGGTCGAGCAGGTGCAGCGGCTTGTCCAGCATCGCGGCCGGGTCCGCCGTCGACATCAGGGTGACGTTGACGAGCAGTTTGGTGAACAACTCGTTCGTCTTGCCCGGGTACTTCTGGATGGTCAGCAGATCCGAGTCGAAGTTCGCGAGCGGGCTGATCGTCACCGGCTTCAGGACGCCGTCGCCGAGTTCGAACAGCGCGTACAGCGCGGAAAGGTTCGACAGGAGCGCGAGATCGCGTTCGCTCAGCGGGGCGGGCGTGGTGAAGGTGAGGTAGCCGACGCCGCCGAGTTCCGTCTCGCCGATCTCGGAGATCTCGGTCTCCAAGGCGGACAGACCGAACACCGCCAGCTCCGCGCGCAGCAGGGCCGGAGTGGAGTCGGTGTAGACCCGGTTGGCGGACGGGTAGACCAGGATCGCGTACTCGGACATCCGGTAGAGCGTAGCTTGACTGCTTGTGACAGCGACTCCAGTGCCGAACCTGAAGGAAGCCGCCGCCCTGCTGGCGCGCGCGAACGACGTGACCCTGCTCGGCCATGTCCGCCCGGACGCCGACGCGCTCGGCAGCGCGCTGGCGCTGGGCCGGGCCCTCCAGCTGCGCGGCGGCGTCAAGGTCCGTGTCTCGGTCGGCGAGCCCGAGGAGATGCCCGAGACGCTGCGGAGCCTGGACGTCGGCGGGCTTTACGTCCCCGCGAGCGAGCTGCCGGAGAGTGAGCAACTGCTGGTCGCGCTGGACACGCCCACTCCGGGCAGGCTCGGGAAACTCGCGCCGCGGGTGGACGCCGTCCGCGCGGCGGGCGGCGACGTCCTGGTGATCGACCACCACGCGTCCAACGTCTTCTACGGCACGCACCACGTCGTCGACGACACCGCCGAAGCCACGGCCGTCCTCGTTTTCGCGTTGCTGGCCGAACTCGGCACCGAGCTCGACGAGCCGATCGCGCGCTGCCTGTACGCGGGGCTCGTCACCGACACGAGCGGGTTCCGCCGGGCACGGCCGTCGACCCATCTGATGGCCGCGAAGCTGCTCGAAGCCGGTGTCGACCCGGACAAGGTGGTCCGCGAGATCGTCGACGATCACCCGTTCGCGTGGTTGCCGATGCTTTCGAACGTCCTCGCGGGTGCCCGGCTCGAACCGGACGAGGCACGCGGTTTCGGTCTGGCGCACGCCGTGGTGACCCTCGACGCCGCGCGCTCCGTCCGCGCCGAGGAGGTCGAAGCGGTCGTCGACGTCGTCCGGTCCACTCGCGAGGCCGGCGTCGCCGTGGTGCTCAAGGAAGCCGAACCGACGGGGCCGCGGCAGCGATGGACGGTGTCGCTCCGCTCGGCGGGCGGCGTCGACGTCTCGGCGGCCGCAGGGGAGCTGGGTGGCGGCGGACATCGCCAGGCGGCCGGGTGCACCGCGGAGGGGACGGCGGACGAGGTGCTCGGCAGGCTGCGGGAAGCACTGTCGAGGGCGCCGCTTTTGTGACGGTGTCATCGTAATTTCATCGGTGGTTCCTAACGTGAGCCACGATGAACGAGCGAGCCTCCCTCCGCCGCCGGATCCTGGTCACGCTGGGCGTGATCGCGCTGTTCCGGCTGGGCCAGACCCTGCCCACCCCTCACGTGACCGTCCGCGCGCCGGAAACCGATCACCCGCTGCGCTGGATCCTCGACCTCCTCACCGGCGGCGGCCTGGCCACCCTGCCGGTGTTCGCGTTCGGTGTCCTGCCGTGCCTGGCCGCCCCGCGACTCCTGCGGGGACTGATCGTCCTGATCCCGCGGCTGGCCGCGCTCCGCGCCGAAGGTGAAGCCGGCGCGCGGGTGCTGAAGCGGTACCAGCGGCGGCTCGTCGTCTTGCTCGGTCTATTGGGAGCCGTCGGCGTGGTCGTGTTCGGTGGGCAGGACGTCCTGGACGGAGCCGTGACGGTCGCGTGCCTGACCGCGGGTGCCGCGCTGGTCCTGCGGCTGACCGAGGTGATCACCGATCGCGGCTTCGGCAACGGCGTCCGGATCCTGCTGCTCGCGCAGGTCCTGGCGGTGCTGCCCGCGGAGTTCCTGCGCCTGTACGAAAAGACGGGCTGGGCCGCGATCGCGGTGACGACCGTGGTGACGCTGTCGATCACGGTGCTCACGATCGTCCTCGCGCAGGGGCAGCGCCGTGTCCCGGTGCAGTACGCCAAGCGGATGATCGGGAGGCGCGCTTTCGGCGGGACACCGACCTACGTTCCCCTTCGCTTCCCCCAAGCCAACAGTCCGGCCGTCGTCGCCGCGGTCTTGCTGTCGGTCCTGGTGTATTACCTCGATCTGGCAGATCCCCGGTGGCTCGCGGTCTACTTCGTCCTCGTCTGCCTCTTCGCCTTCATGCGGGCGGCCGCGGCGCAGGACATGACCAAGGTGGCGGGCGAACTGGTGCGGGTGGGCGGTTTCGTCCCCGGGATCCGGCCGGGGGACTGGACCGCCGAGTACCTCGACTACGTGAACCGCCGGATCCTCGCGTTCGGAGCGCTCTGCTCGGGGGTGGTCGCGCTGATCCCGGCCGCCGGTCTGGCCCTGCTGGACGGAGGCCCGGCGCTGCTCGTCGCCGGGGTGACGCTGCAGGTGGTCCTCGTCTTCCTCGTCAGTGTCTCGCTCGACACCACGCGGCAGATCGAATCGCTGCGCCGGCAACGGCGCTACGAACCGTTCCTCCGCTGACCGACATGGCGGGTTTCCCGGCGACTGGGACTGTCGTACCAGACGTCTAGTCTGCGTTGGTGCCTGAAGCCTCCTCCGAACCCGACGAGCGCGTCCCGCCGAAACGCGTGCTCGGCCTCGCCGTGCCCGCGCTCGGCGTCCTCGCCGCCGAACCGCTGTACGTCCTGGTGGACACGGCCGTCGTCGGCCACCTCGGCGCGTTGCCGCTGGCCGGGCTCGCCGTCGGCGGTGTCGTGCTGTCGCAGGTTTCGAGCCAGCTGACGTTCCTTTCGTACGGCACCACGTCGCGGACCGCGCGGCTGCACGGCGCGGGTCGTCGCGGCGACGCTGTCCGCGAAGGTGTCCAGGCGACCTGGCTGGCGGTGATCGTCGGGCTGGTCGTGATCGTCGCGGGGCAACTGCTGGCGGCGCCGATCGCCCGCGTCCTTTCCGGCGACGCCGCGATCACCGACGCCGCCGTCTCCTGGCTGCGGATCGCGCTGTTCGGGACGCCGTTCATCCTGATCACGATGGCGGGCAACGGCTGGATGCGCGGCGTCCAGGATTCCGCGAAACCGTTGCGCTATGTGCTGGCGGGCAACGGGATCTCCGCCGTGCTGTGCCCGGTGCTGGTGTACGGCGCGGACTGGGGGCTGGAAGGGTCGGCGATCGCGAACGTCGTCGCGCAGGTGATCTCGGCTTCGCTGTTCATCGCGGCCCTGGTGCGGGAACGGGTCCCGCTGCGCCCGGAGCCGAAGGTGATGCGCGCCCAGCTCGGCCTCGGCCGGGACCTGGTGCTCCGCAGCCTCGCCTTCCAGGCGTGTTTCGTCTCCGCCGCCGCGGTCGCCGCGCGGACGTCCACCGAGGCCGTCGGCGCGCACCAGGTCGTGCTGCAGCTGTGGACCTTCCTCGCGCTGGTGCTGGACTCGCTCGCGATCGCCGCGCAGTCGCTCGTGGGGGCCGCCCTCGGCGCGGGCGCGAGCAACCGGGCTCGCGGGCTGTCGCGCCAGATCACCGGCTACGGCCTGGTGTTCGGCTGCTTTCTCGGCGTCGTGTTCGCGTCGGTGGCCGGGGTGCTGCCGCAGGTGTTCACCTCAGACGCGGCCGTGCTCGGCCAGATCCCGCACGCGTGGTGGTTCTTCGTCGCGCTGCAACCGATCGCCGGGGTGGTCTTCGCGCTGGACGGCGTCCTGCTCGGCGCGGGCGACGCCGCCTTCCTGCGCAACGCGACCCTGCTGAGCGCGGCGCTGGGATTCCTGCCGCTGGTCTGGCTGTCGCTCGCGTTCGGCTGGGGGCTGGCCGGGATCTGGACCGGGCTCTCGCTGTTCATGCTGCTGCGGCTGGCGACCCTGCTGGTGCGGTGGCGCTCGGGGCGGTGGGCCGTCGAGGGCGCCGTCCGCGTTTAGTCCTCTCGATGCGGGAGGCGTGTGGCGAAAAGCACCCGGGTAACGGCTATGTTTCGTCGTTGCTTAGGCGCTACAACTATATGAGGCGGCAGTGCGGGCGTCTCCACGCCCGAAACCCTGCTTGAGGAGGAACACTGTGACAGGCCGAGCCACCCGCCGGTCCTGGTTCATCTGGTTCGCCGCCGTCACCGTCTACCTTCTCGCCGTCTTCCACCGCACCTCGTTCGGTGTCGCCGGGCTCCAGGCCGCCGACCGCTTCGGCGTCGGCGCGGCCGCGCTCGGCACGTTCACCGTCCTGCAGGTCGGCGTCTACGCCGCGATGCAGATCCCCACCGGCGTCCTCGTCGACCGCTACGGCCCGCGCCGCGTGCTCACCGGCGCCGTGTTCTTCCTCGGCCTCGGCCAGATCCTGCTCGCGGTCGCGGATTCGTACCCGCTCGGCCTGGTCGCCCGCGCCGTCGTCGGCTTCGGCGACGCGCTGACCTTCGTGAGCATCATGCGGCTGATCGCCGCGCATTTCCCCGGCCGCCAGTACGCCCTGCTCGCCGCGCTGACCGGGGCCATCGGTTACGTCGGCAACCTCGCCGCGACGGTCCCGCTCGGCCTGCTGCTCGACGGTCCCGGGTGGACCCCGACGTTCCTCGCCGTCGGCCTGGTGACCGCGCTGTACGCCGCCGTCGTCGCCCTGCGCGTCAAGGACTCCCCGCCCGGCGAGCCGGCGCCCGTGCGCGAACGGGTGCACCCGAAGCTGCTGGGCCGCCAGGTCGCCGCCGCGTGGCGCACCCCTGGCACCCGGCTGGGTTTCTGGGTCCACTTCAGCACGATGTTCGCCCCCAACGTGCTGACCATGCTGTGGGGTGTCCCGTTCCTCGTGCAGGGGCAGGGTTATCCGAAGTCCACCGCGAGTTCGCTGCTGATCGTGTTCGTGTTCGGCTCGATGCTCGGCGGACCGGTGATCGGCGGGCTGATCGGACGGCGCCCGTCGCTGCGGATGCCGCTCGTCGGCGGGTACATCGGCGGCGCCGCGGTGATGTGGGCGGTCCTGCTCGGCTGGGGCGGCACGATCCCCGTCGCGGTCCTGGTCCCCGTGTTCGCGTTCCTTTCCCTGGGCGGCCCGGCGTCGATGATCGGGTTCGCGCTGGCGCGGGACTACAACCCGCTCGCGCGCGTCGGCACCGCGACCGGGGTGGTGAACGTCGGCGGGTTCGTGGCCACGACGATCTCGGCGCTCGCGGTCGGCGTGCTGCTGGAGTGGACGGGCGGCACGTTCCGCCTGGCGCTGCTGTCCGTGATCGCGGTGCTCGCGTTCGGCACCTTCCGGATGCTCGTGTGGTGGCGGCGCACCCGTGCCGTGCTGTTCGAGGCCGAGGCCCGCGGCGAGGAGATCCCGGTGCAGATCCGGCGCCGCCGCTGGGACGCCGAGGCGCCACTGCCCGTCTCGTCCTAGGCGAAGGCCCGAAAGATAGGGTTCGGCCCGTGTCGCGCCCCAATCAGGCTCAAGCCAAGAAACGTCCCGCTCCGCCGCCCGGTCTCGTCATCGTCGACAAGCCGTCGGGGATGACCTCCCACGACGTCGTCGCCAGGGCGCGGCGCTTCATGGGCACCCGCAAAGTCGGACATGCCGGCACCCTCGACCCGATGGCCACCGGCGTCCTCGTGCTCGGCATCGAACGCGCGACGAAACTCCTGGGCCACTTGGCACTGGACCGCAAGACCTACCTCGCGACCCTCTCCTTGGGACTGTCCACCACGACCGACGACGCCGAGGGCGAGCCGATCGCCGAAGCCGCCCCGGATGTCGTCGAGAAGATCACCGACGAAGCGATCGCCGCCGGGATCGCCGCGCTGACCGGCGACATCCAGCAGGTGCCGAGCGCGGTCAGCGCGGTCAAGATCGACGGCAAACGCGCGTACGCCCGGGTCCGCGCCGGCGAAGAGGTCGTCATTCCGCCGCGTCCGGTCACCGTGCACCGCTTCGACCTGCTCGCCACCCGCCGCGAGGCGGGCCGGATCGAACTCGACGCCGTCGTCGAATGTTCGTCGGGGACCTACGTCCGGGCGCTGGCCCGCGATCTCGGCGCCGGGCTCGGCGTCGGCGGGCATCTGCTCGCGTTGCGGCGCACCACGGTCGGGCCGTTCACCCTCGCCAAGGCCCGCACCCTCGACCAGCTCGAAGAGAAGCCGGAGCTGTCGCTGGACCTCGACGCCGCCGTCGCCGCCGCGTTCCCGCGCCGCGATCTGGACGTCCGCATGGCGCAGGCGGTCCGATATGGACAGAGGGTGCCCGCGGCCGGGATCGAGGGCACGTACGGGATGTTCGGACCGGACGGCCGGGTGCTCGCGCTCGCCGCGGACGAAGGCGAACTGGCCCGGTCGGTGGTCGTGTTGCTGCCCGCCTAGGGTGGTGTCGGAGCTGGGCCTGAGGAGACGGGGCTAGAAGTGCAGCGTTGGCGTGGTTTGGGTGACCTCCCCGGGAGCTGGGGACGGTGTGTGGTGACGATCGGCGTCTTCGACGGCGTGCACCGCGGTCATCAGGAGCTGATTTCGAGGACGGTCCGCGCCGCCGCCGAACGCGGCGTGCCGAGTGTGGTGCTGACCTTCGATCCGCATCCGTCGGAGGTGATCCGGCCGGGCAGTCATCCGGCGCAGCTGACCACGTTGCGCCGCAAGGCGGAACTGGTCGAAGGCCTGGGCGTGGACGTCTTCTGCGTGCTGCCGTTCACGCTGGAACTGTCGCGGCTGACGGCGCACGAGTTCGTGCACGAGGTGCTGGTGGACAAGCTGCACGCGGCCGCGGTGATCGTGGGGGAGAACTTCACCTTCGGCGCCAAGGCGGCCGGTGACGTCGAACTCCTCCGCACGCTGGGGAAGCGGTTCGGTTTCGTGGCGCAGGGCGCGGAGCTGCAGGGGCTGCTCGCCCAGGAGCAGGCGGACAACGACATCACCTTCTCCTCGACCTACGTCCGCTCGTGCATCGACGCCGGAGACGTCGTCGCCGCGTCCGAAGCGCTCGGCAGGCCGCACCGGCTGGAGGGCATCGTCGTCCGGGGCGACGGCCGGGGGCACGATCTCGGGTATCCGACGGCGAACCTGTCGACGCCGCGGTTCGCGGCGGTGCCCGCCGACGGGGTCTACAGCGCCTGGTTCACCCGTTCGTCGGATTCCGGCCGACGGCTGCGTGCCGCCGTGTCGGTCGGCACCAACCCGACCTTCTCGGGGCGGGAACGCACCGTCGAGGCCTTCGTCCTCGACATCGACGAGGATTTCTACGGGCAGCACGTCGCGCTCGATTTCGTCACCAAGCTGCGGGATCAGGTCCGTTTCCCGACGTCGGAGGGGCTGGTGGCGCAGATCGACGAGGACGTCGCCCGTACCAGGGAACTGCTCGGCGGGCAGGCCTGACCGGTTCCGGCCTCGCCGGATGACAATCGACAAACACACCCGCTCACGTGCGTTCCGGTGGCAAGATGTCACGGACCGCGCATGGCGTTCGATGGGGTTAAGGGGAGCGGACCAAGGTGGAGGACCACAAGATCGTCCAGCGGAACATCGCGCTGCAGAAAGAGTGGTACGGGGAGCCGCTCGGCGATCGCGTGCGGAGACTGGTCGTCGCCTTCGACATCTCCCAGGCCTTCCTCGCCGAGGTCCTCGGCATCAGCGCGCCCATGCTCAGCCAGGTGATGAGCGGGCGCCGCGCGAAGATCGGGAACCCGGTCGTCCTCGCCAAGATGATCATGCTGGAGCGCAAGGTCCTGGTCCCGGCGGTCGCCGCGGGGGACCGCAAGGCCATGCAGGAGGCACTGGAAGACGTCCGTGATTCGCGGCCGACGGTGGGCCGGGACAGCATCCCGGTCGGTGCCGTCGCCGACGACCAGGGTGTGCTCGTGGCACTGCGGGACATCGGCGAGGACGAAGACCTCACCGAAGCCGCGAAGCTGCTCGACGAAGACTTCCCGTCCCTGGCGGACCTGCTGCGCCGGGCCGCGAGGAACGGTTCTTGATGGCGGAACTCGCGTGATTGACGGCGGAACTCGCGTGATTGGAGGCGTAACTCATGAGTTACGCCTCCAATCACGTGAATCACCAGTCTGATCACGTGAGTTCCGTGCCCATGACGCTCTTCAGTGCGTTGATCCCGCCGGACGCGGTCCTCGACGGGATCGCCGCGGCGCTCGGCACGCCCGAAGAAGACGATTTCCGCTGGTCAGCGCGCGAAGACTGGCATATCACCCTCGGTTTCTACGGCCGGGACGACCCGGCGGAACGAGGCGACTGGCTCGCCCGCCGGCTGGACGGCGCGGGCCCGATCGATCTCCGGCTGGAAAAGGCCGCGACATTCCCCGGGGTGCTGTGGTTGAGTGTGTCCGGAACCGGGCTCCACGAGCTGGCCGTCGAGGCCGGCGCGGAGAGTGAAGGCAGGCCGTACGTGGCCCACCTGACACTGGCCCGCTTCCCCCGCGACCGGCCGCGAGCCGCGAGCGCGTGGGAGGAGCGGCTGGCCGGGTTCACCAGTGAGACTTGGACGGCGACCGAGGCCGTTCTGATGAGCAGTGACCGTGAGCGAGGGCCGTCGCGCTACCGGGTGATCCGGTCGTACGCGTTGGACCACGCCCGCGCCTGAAGCCGCTGATCACGAGGCTGGTAGCCTTGACGATCGGGTCCGGCTGCAGTCCGTGGCGGCCGTGACCGTCTCACCCGGCGTGAAGACATCGTCCGGGCCGCACGGCACAGATATCTAGGAGCACCACTGTGGCTTTGTCCACCGAAGAGAAGAAGTCGATCCTTGCCGAGTACGGCGTGCACGACTCGGACACCGGATCCCCCGAGGCCCAGGTCGCGCTGCTGACCAAGCGCATCGTCGGCCTCACCGAGCACCTCAAGGCTCACAAGCACGACCACCACTCCCGTCGCGGGCTTCTGCTGCTGGTCGGCCGCCGCCGCCGGCTGCTGAACTACGTGATGAAGGTGGACATCGAGCGTTACCGTGCGCTGATCCAGCGTCTCGGCCTCCGCCGATAGCTTGAACCCGAGGGGGAGTGACCACATCGGTCGCTCCCCCTCGGTCTAAGAAGCTCGACTTATTCAATAGAGCAGGGCGCGAGCGCGCACGAGGTACCGTCCGCCGGTCCTCGGTAGTGGTTCCCGGGCAACGGCCCGGGGGCTTCGATCGAAGACCGGCCTCACTCCTCGAGCGTCCGCAGGCGAAACAGGTCCCAGGGTGGGAGACTCGCGCCGTTACAGAGGATCAAAAGAGGAGATACACCCTATGACCGACTCCACCGGAGTCACCGTGCACGAAACCGAAGCCGTGATCGACAACGGCCGTTTCGGCACTCGCACCGTTCGCTTCGAGACCGGCCGCCTGGCCCGTCAGGCCGCCGGCTCCGTCGTCGCGTACCTCGACGAAGAGACCATGCTGCTGTCGGCGACCACCGCGTCGAAGCACCCGAAGGACCACTTCGACTTCTTCCCGCTGACCGTGGACGTCGAGGAGCGGATGTACGCCGCCGGACGCATCCCCGGCGCGTTCTTCCGTCGCGAGGGTCGCCCGTCGACCGACGCGATCCTGACCTGCCGCCTGATCGACCGGCCGCTGCGCCCGTCGTTCGCCGACGGTCTCCGCAACGAGATCCAGGTCGTCATCACCGTCCAGAGCCTCAACCCGGACGACCCGTACGACGTGCTCGCGATCAACGCGGCCTCGGCCTCGACCCAGATCGCTGGTCTGCCGTTCTCCGGTCCGGTCGGCGGCGTCCGCGTCGCGCTGATCGAGGGCCAGTGGGTCGCGTTCCCGACCTGGAAGCAGCTCGAGGACGCCACCTTCAACATGGTGGTCGCCGGCCGCATCGTCGGTGACGACGTCGCCATCATGATGGTCGAGGCCGAGGGCACCGAGAAGACCCTCGACCTGATCGCCGGCGGCGGCAAGGCGCCGGACGAGATCGCCGTCGCCGAGGGCCTCGAGGCCGCGAAGCCGTTCATCAAGGTGCTGTGCGAGGCCCAGCAGCAGCTGGCCGAGCTGGCCGCCAAGCCGACCGGTGAGTTCCCGGTCTTCCTCGCCTACGAGCAGGACGCTTTCGACGCCGTCGCCGCCATCGCGACCGACGACCTCGCGAACGCCCTGACCATCGCGGGCAAGCAGGACCGTGACAACGCGACCGACCAGGTCAAGGCCGCGGTGCTGGAGAAGGTCGGCCTCGGCGAGGGCGAAGCCTTCCAGGGCCGCGAGAAGGAGATCGGCGCGGCGTTCAAGGCCCTGTCGAAGAAGATCATGCGCAAGCGCGTCCTCACGGACAAGATCCGCATGGACGGCCGCGGCCTGACCGACATCCGGTCGCTCGCCGCCGAGGTCGCCGTGATCCCGCGGGCGCACGGTTCCGCGCTGTTCGAGCGCGGTGAGACCCAGATCCTGGGCGTCACCACGCTGAACATGCTCCGCATGGAGCAGCAGATCGACTCGCTCTCCCCGGAGACCACGAAGCGGTACCTGCACCACTACAACTTCCCGCCGTTCTCCACCGGCGAGACCGGCCGCGTCGGTTCGCCGAAGCGGCGCGAGATCGGCCACGGCATGCTCGCCGAGCGCGCCCTGGTCCCGGTCCTGCCGAAGCGTGACGAGTTCCCGTACGCGATCCGCCAGGTCTCCGAGGCGCTGGGCTCCAACGGCTCCACCTCGATGGGCTCGGTCTGCGCCTCGACCATGGCGCTGCTGAACGCGGGTGTCCCGCTGAAGGCGCCGGTCGCCGGCATCGCCATGGGCCTCATCTCCGACGAGGTCGACGGCGAGACCCGCTACGTCGCGCTGACCGACATCCTCGGTGCCGAGGACGCCATGGGCGACATGGACTTCAAGGTCGCCGGCACCAAGGACATCATCACCGCGCTGCAGCTGGACACGAAGCTCGACGGCATCCCGTCGGAGGTCCTCGCGGCCGCGCTGAAGCAGGCGAAGGACGCTCGCCTCACCATCCTGGAGGTCATCGCCGAGGCGATCGACGGCCCGGACGAGATGAGCCCGTTCGCCCCGCGCGTCACCAGCGTGAAGATCCCGGTGGACAAGATCGGCGAGGTCATCGGCCCGAAGGGCAAGATGATCAACTCGATCACCGAGGAGACCGGCGCCGACATCTCCATCGAGGACGACGGCACGATCTACGTGGGCGCGGCCGACGGCCCGTCGGCGGAGGCGGCGATCGACAAGATCAACGCCATCGCCAACCCGCAGCTGCCCAAGGTCGGCGAGCGCTTCCTCGGCACCGTGGTGAAGACGGCCGCGTTCGGCGCGTTCGTCTCGCTGCTGCCGGGCAAGGACGGCCTGGTGCACATCTCGAAGCTGGGCAACGGCAAGCGGATCGCCAAGGTCGAGGACGTGGTCAACGTGGGCGACAAGCTCCGCGTCGAGATCGCCGACATCGACAACCGCGGCAAGATCAGCCTGATCGTGGTCCAGGAAGAGGACACGGCGGACTCGAAGGACGCCAAGGCCGCCGAAGGCGACAAGGCCGAGGCCCCGAAGGCCGACGCCCAGTAATCCTGGCTGGACCGATGTGAAACGTCAGGAAAGGGTCGTTCAGGACATTTTTCGTCCTGAACGACCCTTTCCTGACATGTGAGTAAGGAATCCGTTGGCTCGTCAGGTTCCCGGGCACGAACAGCCCGTCGGCAGCACCCGCACGCTGGAGTCCACTTCGGACGGTGCGGTGGTCAAGCGCAGTGTGCTGGCCGGTGGCCTCCGGGTCATCACCGAGCACGTTCCCGCCTCCCGGTCGGCGACGGTCGGGCTGTGGGTCGGGGTCGGGTCGCGGGACGAGCCGTCTTCGGTCGAGGGCGCGGCGCACTACCTCGAACACCTGCTGTTCAAGGGCACCACGAACCGGGACGCCACCCAGATCGCCGAGGAGATCGACGCGGTCGGCGGGGAGTTCAACGCGTTCACCGCGAAGGAGCACACCTGCTACTACGCGCAGGTGCTCGACGAGGATCTGCCGCTCGCGATGGACCTCGTCACCGACGTCGTGTTCGAGGCGCTGTGCACGGACAAGGACGTCGAGACCGAGCGCAGTGTCGTGCTCGAAGAGATCTCGATGCGTGACGACGATCCCGAAGACCTTCTGCACGAGACCTTCGTCGGCGCGATCCTGGGCAGCCACGCGCTGGGCCGCCCCGTGCTGGGCAGCGAGAAGTCCATCGTGGAGATGTCCGCTTCGGCGTTGCGCGGGTTCTACCGGCGCCGCTACACCCTGCCGCGGATGGTGCTCGCGGTCGCCGGGAACATCGAGCACACCCAGGTGCTTCGCTTGGTGCGCAAGGCTTTGCGGAACCGGTTGACCGGGACGGCGATGCCCGTGCCGCCGCGCGGCGGACGCGCGCGGATCGCGATGGCGCCGAAACTCGCGCTGCACACCGACGACACCGAGCAGGCACACGTGATGCTCGGTCTGCGTTCGCTGTCGCGGCACGACGACCGCCGGTTCGCGCAGTCGGTGCTCAACGCCGCGCTCGGCGGCGGGATGAGTTCGCGCCTTTTCCAGGAAGTCCGGGAGAAGCGCGGGCTGGCGTACCAGGTGTACTCGTCCGTCGCGAGCTACGCCGACACCGGGCACATGGCCGTGTACGCGGGCTGCCAGCCGGAGAAGCTCGGCGAGGTCGCCGGGGTGATCCGCGAGGTGCTCGAACTCGTCGGCAAGGACGGGCTGAGCGAAGCCGAGGTCGCGCGGGCGAAGGGGCAGTTGCGGGGCGGGCTCGTGCTCGGCCTCGAGGACACCTCGTCGCGGATGTCGCGGATCGGCAAGAACGAACTGAACTACGGCCGCTATCTCGGCGTCGACGACACGGTGGCGCGGATCGACGCCGTCACCACCGAAGAGGTCTGTGCGCTTGCTCGCACTCTGCTGCACCGCCCTGGTGGCGTGTCGGCGGCGGCGGTGGTCGGGCCGTACGCTCACGCCGACGACCTTCCGGACGACCTGCACGAGGTGATCGCATCATGACCGCTGGAATTCGCGTCGGTGTGCTGGGCGCACGCGGCCGGATGGGCCAGGAAGTGGTCAACGCCGTCAACGGCGCCGACGACATGGAGCTCGTCGCCGCGCTCGACGCCGGTGACGACTTCTCGGCGCTCAAGCAGGCTCAGGTCGTCGTCGACTTCACCCATCCCGACGCGGTGATGGACAACCTGGAGTTCCTGACCGGCAATGGGATCCATGCCGTGGTCGGCACCACCGGGTTCAGCGGAGAGCGGCTGGAGAAGCTGCGTTCGTGGCTGGCGGCCGACCCGTCGCTCGGCGTGCTGATCGCGCCCAACTTCGCGCTCGGCGCGGTGCTGGCGATGCGGTTCGCCCAGCAGGCGGCGCGGTTCTACAACTCGGCCGAGGTCATCGAGCTGCACCACAACCGCAAGGCCGACGCGCCGTCCGGTACCGCCGCGCACACCGCTCGGCTGATCGGCGAGGCCCGCGCGGAAGCCGGTCTCGCGCCGGGCGAAGACGCGACGACGTCCGAAGTGGACGGTGCCCGCGGCGCGCTGGTCGACGACGTCCGCGTGCACTCGGTCCGGCTGCCCGGACTGGTGGCGCACGAGGAGATCCTGTTCGGCGGCGAGGGGGAGACCCTGACCATCCGGCACGATTCCCTGCACCGCACGTCGTTCATGCCGGGTGTGCTGCTCGGCGTGCGTTCGGTGCTCACGCGGCCCGGCCTCACGGTCGGTCTCGAGAACATCCTCGACCTGTGAGGGCCCGCAACTTCGCGCTGGTGATGACGGCGGCGCTCGCCATCTACGTCGTCCTGCTGGCGGGCCGGGGCATCGCGCTGGTGCGCACCGGGGAGACGGTGCCGGTGCTCTTCGGCGTCGGAGTCCTGCTGCTGCCGCTGCTCGGGATCTGGATCATCGTGACCACCTGGCGTTCCGGCGTCCAGATCCAGCGGCTCTCACGGCGGCTGGACGAGGAGGGCGGCCTGCCCGACGTCTCCGACCTGCCCCGGCGGCCTTCGGGCCGGGTGGATCGCGACGCCGCCGACGCCTGGTTCGACGAACGCCGCGCCGAAGTCGAGGCGGACCAGGAGAACTGGCGCGTCTGGTACCGGCTGGCGTACGCGTACGAGATCGCCGGCGACCGGAAGCGGGCCCGCGCCACCATGCGGCGCGCCGTCGAACTCGAAGCCGCTTCCCGCACTTAGCCCTCTGAATGCGCGGGCTCGATCCCGAGGACGGGCAGGCATTCGCGGACGGCGACCAGTTCGATGTCGTCCCGTCGCCGTTCGGCCCACTGCTCGCGGGTCAGCAGCCATTGCTTGATCCGCGCGGGTTCGCCGCGCCGCGTGTCCCAGGTGAGGCCGTTCGGCACGTAACCCAGGGCCTGGGAGACGCGGTTCGAGGCGTGGTTGTCGAAGAAGGCGTCGCTGGACGACTCGCGAGCTCCGAGCCCCTCGAAGGCCAGCTGCAGCACGGCCTGCCGCATCTCCTTGCCGAGGCCGCGGCCGCGCAGGTCCGGGTCGAGCCAGGAGAACGTGGTGACCGTGCCGAACGTGGCGAAGTCGACGCCGATCAGATCCTGCACGCCCACCGGCTCGCCGTCGACGACCACGACGAAGTACAGCCGCCACTGGCTCTCGGTCACCCGGCCGCGGCCCAGCCAGATCCCGCGTAGCCAGCGCCATTCGCGCTCCGGGCCGTCCGCGTAGAGCGAGGCCGGATCGTCGAAGGGCCACGGGGGTTCGGTGACCACGCCCTTGCGGACCGTCGGGATCAGCCGCTCCAGGAGTTCGTCCGTCGCTCCCAGCAAGGACAACCGGGGTGTGTGCACCTGCACGTTCAACGGCGGATACGCGGATGACGTCGGCATGGGCGGAAACCCTAGGGCGCGGCCGCCATGGAGCGCATCACAATATCGGCGCTCAGTAGTGGAACCAGCCCGCGAACAGGGCGGGGGAGGCGGCCAGCAGGCTGAACCGCAGCCAGCGGCCCAGGAAACCGGTGGCCAGGAACGTCGCCAGCGGCATCCGCACCAGCCCCGCGAGGACGCTCGTGGCCATGTACGGCGGCAGGCCGACGACCGAGCTCACCCCGTACGTGCCCGCCATCCAATGCGGATGCCGGTGGCACCGTTCGCGCAGTGCGTCGAGCCGGGCACGCATCTTCTTGGTGCGCACCCGCCATCTTTCCCGGCGCGGGGTGGGCGGCCGCTCCCGGTGCAGGCGGTCGTGCAGCGGTTTCGGAAGTTTGATCGTGCCCTTCGCGGCGAGGTAGTAGAGCGTTTTCCCGCCCACCTGCCCGGCCGCGACGATGGCGCCGAGCAGCAGCCACGGCATCGTCGGCTGGCTCGCGCACAGGCCGATGAGGAACATCTCGATGCTGACGACGGGGAGGATCGCGGAACCGAAGGCGACGCCGAACGACAGGAGCAACCAGCCCACCATCGTTGCCTCCCCGTTATCTTCGTTCTCTCCAAGCTATCAGCTGAAAACCAGGACGCACTGGGGCCAGCCCCCGTTCCCGGCTTCCGGGCCGCACCAGAAGATCACCTGTTCGTCGGCTCGCGGCCACCTGCCGCTGCCATGCTGGAGCCGTGGCCGACGTGCACGACGCGGTCCGCGGCAAGGGTTTCGCGGATCGCTTCGCCGACTTCTGCGCGGCCGTGGTGCGGCGCCTCCCCTTCGGGCTTTCCCGGCTGGTGGCGCCGAGTTTCCTCGGTTTCGCGCTCATCAACGGGTTCACCTTCGGGGTCGACCTGATCCTGCTGATGCTGCTCCGGAGCTGGCTCGGCCTGCCGGTGTGGCTGGCGATCACGCTCGCCTACGCGACGGCGTTCGGACTGAGCTTCGTGCTGAACCGCAGCATGAACTTCCGCTCGCACGCGCCCGTCGGCAGGCAGGCGGTGCTCTACGTCATCGCGATCGTCGTCAACTACGTGGCGTTCCTGCTCGGCGTCGGCGCCGGGCTGGCCGCGCTGGGCGTCGACTACCGCCTCTCCCGGCTCATCGCCGGGGCCTGCGAAGGCGTCTTCATGTACTCGGTGATGCGCTGGGTCGTGTTCGCGAAGTCAGGGAGCGAGTTCGAGGTCGAGACCGCCGGTGAGCCGGACTTCGCGCACGTTCGTGCTTCCGGTGTCGAGGATGCGGACGGTCCCGTCGGGCGACCAGCCCGCGCGGCGGAAGAAGCCCAGTGACGCGTGATCGGTCTGGGCGACCCAGCTGATCCCGCGCGTGGCGCCGTCCTCGCGCAGCCAGGCGGACGCGTTCGCCAGCAGCCGTCCCGCGTGCCCGCGCCGTCCCCAGCGCGGTTCGACCAGCAGCGAGGCGATGAGCGCCGTCGTCGAAGCGTCGTCAGGCAGTGCTCCGTCCGCGGTGGACACCTCGCTCTCCGGAGCGCGGCCGGCGACACAGAAACCGACGGTGAACTCGCCTTCGGTGGCGACGAAGACCCGCGTGCCCGGGTACTCGATCGTTTCGGCCCAGGTCTTCTCGAGTTCCACGTCCTCGAGCCCGGCGACAGCCGCTTCGCCGAGCAACTCCGTGTAGGCGCTTCGCCAGGTGTCGCGTTGGATGCGCGCGATTTCAGGGGCGTCGGACACGACTGCTGGGCGGACTGCGGCGGTGGCCATGCTGCGCAGATTAGCGGTGTCGCGGAAAACTGTCGGTGGTGGATGGCAGCATGCGGACGATGAGCACTACGACCATCAGCGGGCCGGTCGCGCGCCGGATCGCGCTGGCCGCACAGGGGTTCGCCGAGGCACGTCCGGGCGGAGCGGTGACCAGGCGGCATCTGCAACGCGTGCTGTCGCGAATCCAGTTGCTGCAACTGGATTCGGTGAACGTCGCGGTCCGCGCGCACTACATGCCGCTGTTCTCCCGGCTCGGCGCGTACGAGCCCGCGCTGGTGGACGACGCGGCCTGGTCCCACTCCGCGCGCAAACCCCGGCTGCTGGTCGAAACCTGGGCCCACGAGGCGAGTCTGCTGCCGATCACGGACTGGCCGCTCCTGCGGTCCGGGGCGAAACGCATGGGCTGGTGGACGAACTACGCGCGAGTGCTGGAGCAGACGCCGCAGCTGGTGGACAACATCCTCACCGTGGTGAAGGAACACGGACCGATCGGCGCGGGCGGTATCGAGCGTGTGCTGGAGAGTGAGTCGGGCGGTACCAAACCCGGCTCGTGGTGGGAGCGGTCCGAGGTCAAGAAGGCCTGCGAGTGGCTCTTCGGCATGGGGCAGCTGACCACCGGCACGCGCCGGTCGTTCGAGCGGCTTTACGACCTGACCGAACGCGTCGTCCCGCCGGAGATCCTTTCGCTCACCGTGAGCCCGGAGGAAGGCGCCCGCGAACTGATCACGCGCGCGGCCGTCGCGCTGGGCATCGGCACCGAACCGGATCTGCGGGACTACTACCGGCTCGGCCCTGACGTCAGCAAACGGGCGGTGGCCGAACTGGTCGAGGAGGGTGTGCTCGAACCGGTGACCGTGGACGGATGGCCCGCCCCGGCGTACCGGCACGTCGCGGCGAAGGCGCCTCGCCGCGTCACCGGCCGGGCATTGCTGTCGCCGTTCGACCCGCTGATCTGGGAACGTGCCCGCACCGAGCGCATCTTCGACTTCTTCTACCGCATCGAGATCTACGTGCCCGAGCCGAAGCGGATCTACGGGTACTACGTGTTCCCGTTCCTGCTCGACGGCGAACTCGTCGGCCGGGTGGACCTCAAGTGCGATCGGGCCGCCGGAGTGCTTCGCGTTCAAGGCGCTTTCGCCGAGCCCGGGGTGGATGTCGCGCGGGTCGCGAGCGAGCTGGCGGGCGAGTTGCGGCTGATGGCGGAATGGCAGGGGCTGGACGGGGTCGTGGTGGGGGAGCGGGGCGACCTTGCGCCGGTGCTTTCGCGCCTCGTGCGCTGATCCGCTCGCGCCGGGATGTCACGTGACTGAACGGACGACACGCGTGATCAGACGGACGACACGCGTGACTGGATGGACGACACGACCGCGGCCGGGTTTCGCCGCGAGTCGTCCGTCCAATCACGTGTGTCGTCCATCCCAACACGGGTGTCGTCCGTCTGATCACGCGAAACCGCCACCGCGCCTAAGACACCTTTGGTCTTGACTGTCCGTCACACGCGGCTGCTGTGACTGCTGGTGCAGGAACGTGGCGGTCATCAAGGCGGTGAAGGCTCGCTGCGCCCCCACTGCGGTTGCGAAAGCCACGTTCGCAACGTTGAGTGTTGCGAAAGTGGCTTTCGCAACACTCAACTTACGGACGGCACTGGTCGGCAGGGGGCGGTGAAACGAGCGAGGGACCTTCGCTCCCACCCCCGTGGAAAGTGAGAGCAAAGGTCCCTCGATCCCCCTGCGGCCCGCGGCTCAGCTGGCCGCGCTGGTCACCACCGCGTCGCCGGTACCGGTGCGCGCCCGCACCTTCAGCGAAACCTCCGAAGGCGCGGTCTCCGCGACCTCCAGTTCGCTCGACACCGAACCGGTCGTCGACGAAAGATCGATCTCCGCCTGGACGCCGCCGCGGATCCCGACCCGGACTTCACCCGATCCGGTGGTCAGCTCCAGCGTCCCGGAGGCGGCGTCCGCCACCGAGAGGGAGCCGCTGCCGGTACGCGCCAGGACTTCGCCCGCGACCTCGCCGAGCCAGACGTCTCCCGTGCCGGTCGCGAGCGTGGCCGAACCGCTCACCGAGGCAGCCTCGACCGAGCCGCTGCCGGTGCGCAGCTGAAGCCCGGACAGGGTCGGCCCGAGTTTGATGTCGCCGGTGCCGGTGCGGACGATCGCCGAACCGTCGGCCCGTTCGAGACCGATCTTTCCGGCGCCGGTCAGGAGGTCGGCCCGCCCGGCGGAGCCGGTGACCGTGACGTCGGCCGCCCCGGCCCGCACCTCCAGATGCGAACCGGCGGGCGCCCGGACGGTCACGGCGAGCGGGACGTTCTTCAGCTGCCAGGCCTTCGGCGCCTGGACGACCAGCCGGTTGCCGACCTTCTCGATCCGCGTCTGCGCCACGGCGTCGCCAACCGAACCCGCCGGTGAACCGCCGAGCTGGTCGCCGAAGCGTTCGCCGACCCAGCTGAGCAGGCTCGTCATCCCGTCCACCCACGGCTGCTGTTCGCCGCCGTCCCGGCGGACCTCGGCGTGGACGCCGCTCTCGCCGGTCAGTTCGATGGTCACCCGGCCGATGCCCACGCTCACGTCGACCTCGATCGGGCCCTCGGCCTCGAAGTCCTCGACCCGCACGGTCTCTTCACCCGCGGGAGTGTTTTCCTCGCTCATTTCCGTCCCCCTCAGCCCTGGACCCAGCCGTGCAGGTGTGAACCGGCACCGCCGCCCGGCTTCTGCTTGTAGTGCCAGTGCTCGCTGCCGCTCTTGCCCAGCGCCCCCTGGACGGCTTGCGAGACGAACGTGTTCAGCGAGACGCCCTGAGCGGCGGCCGCGGCTTCGGCCTGGCCTTTGACCTGCTCGAACAGGCGCAGCGTGATGCGGGTGATGTCGCCCGTGTCCACCTTGGGCGCGCGCGGGGCCTCCCGCGGCGCCTCTTGGCGGGGCGCGGACTGCTCGGAGCCCTCGGCGGAGCCGGTGACGACGACGCGCACGTCGCGGCCGTCGAGCCGGACGTCGACGACGTGCCCCGGCAGCGCCGAAGTCACTTCGGCGGCCAGGTCGGCGAGGGCGTTCATGATGGTCAGGCGGGCGGCGGGCTCCAGCGCCGACGACAGCAGCGCGGCAGCGCGCCGAGTCTGCTCGTCGCCGGCCGAAGCCGTGTTCGCGAGGTCCTCGCGAAGGCTTGTGATGTACGGCGTCAGATCCATGACACCACTATGACGTCACTTCTGATGTCAGTCAAGGAGGCCATGACGTCACCGTGATGTCGCCCCGGCGTCAAACCGGGTTGCGGTTACGCTGCCCGGAGTCGTGGAGCAGGGGTCGTAAAGGAGTGCGAACGTGGCCGAGACCGTGTCACCCAAGGTTCAACTGATCGCGAAGACGGAGTTCTTCCCGCCGTCGGACGTACCGTGGTCGACCGATGCCGACGGTGGTGAGGCGCTGGCCGAATTCGCGGGCCGGGCCTGCTACCAGTCCTGGAAGAAGCCGAACCCGAAGACGGCCACCAACGCCGGCTACCTCGAGCACATCATCGACGTCGGCCACCTTTCGGTGCTGGAGCACGGATCCGTCAGCTTCTACATCACCGGGATCTCCCGCTCGCTGACGCACGAGCTGATCCGCCACCGGCACTTCTCCTACTCGCAGCTTTCGCAGCGCTACGTGCCGGAGCGCGACGCCGCGTTCGTCGAGCCCGACGTCATCGCGCAGGACCCGGAGCTGCACGCCAAGTTCCTCGCCGCCTCGCAGGCCGCCGTCGACGCCTACACCGAGCTGCTCGCCGGCCTGGAGGAGAAGTTCGCCGACGTGCCGAGCGCCACCCTGCGCCGCAAGCAGGCCCGCCAGGCCGCCCGCGCCGTGCTGCCGAACGCGACCGAGACCCGCATCGTGGTCACCGGCAACTACCGCGCCTGGCGGCACTTCATCGCGATGCGCGCCACCGAGCACGCCGACGTCGAGATCCGCGCCCTGGCCATCGAGTGCCTGCGTGAGCTGCAGAAGGCTTCGAGCAACGTGTTCGCGGACTTCACCATTTCCGCGCTGCCCGACGGCACCGAGGTCGCGTCCAGCCCGAAGGTCCTCGAGGGCTGATGCGACGCCTCGCGATCGACGTCCGGCCCGGCGAGTACGCGGTCGCCCGCCTCGCCCCGGACGCGCCGGTGCCGGCGAACCTGCTCGACCCCGGCGAGCCCGTGCTGATCTCGATCACGCGGACGCCGGAGGAGCTGTCGGTGATCTGCCCGGCCGGTCTCGCACCCGCCGGGGCCACCGTCGAGGACGGCTGGCGGCTGTTGTCGGTGCGCGGGCCGCTGGCCTTCACGCTGACCGGCATCATCGCGGCGCTGTCCAGCGAGCTGGCCGCCGCCGGGGTGGCGCTGTTCTCGATGTCCACTTTCGACACCGACCACGTGCTGGTCCGGGCTCCCGAGCTGGAACGCGCGGTGAAGGCGCTCCGGGAAGCCGGGCACGAGGTCACGGTCTGATCCACGAGCTCGGCGAAGGAACCTTTCGGAGCGCGAACGGGTCCGAGTTAGCATCCTGCGCGAACCGAAGGAGCACCGAACCTTGACCGACGAACAGACCCGTCCGTACGGGCCGCCCCAGCAGACGCATCAGGCCGCCGGCGCGCGGATCGTCGCCGGCCGATACGCCCTGCTGGGCGAGCTCGGCCGCGGCGGGATGGGCATCGTCTGGCGCGCACAGGACCAGGTGATCGGCCGTCAGGTGGCGATCAAGGAGCTGAAGTTCCCGAACGCGCCCGAGGACGCCTCGGTGCTGACGGAGCGGATGCTGCGCGAGGTCCGCTCCGCCGGTCGTCTCAACGACCCGGCCGTGGTCACCGTGTACGACGTCGTCACCGAGAACGGCGCGACCTACATCGTGATGGAGCTGGTCGAGGCGCCGACGCTGGCCGACCTGGTGCGCGATCACGGTCCGCTGCCAGCCCAGCAGATCGCGCTGGTGGGGGAGCGGGTGCTGTCCGCGCTGCGGGCCGCGCACGCCGCCGGGATCGTGCACCGCGACGTCAAACCCGCGAACATCATGGTCGCGGCGGACGGGCGGGTGAAGCTCACCGACTTCGGCATCGCGCACGCCGCCGACGACCCGCGCCTGACCACCAGCGGCATGATCGTCGGCTCGCCCGCGTTCATGGCGCCGGAACGGGTCGAGGGCCGGGACGCGATGCCCGAATCCGACCTCTGGTCGCTGGGCACGACGCTGTTCTTCGCCGCGGAGGGCATCGTCGCGTTCGAACGGTCGACCACCGCCGCGACGCTGCACGCGATCATGACCGAGGCCCCGTACCTGACCAGGGTCCAGGGCCCGCTGGCCGCCGCGATCCTCGGCCTGCTGGTCACCAAACCCGAGGCGCGGATGTCGTACGACCAGGTGCGCAGCCTGCTGGCGGCCGCGCAGGGCGTGCAGGCCCAGCCGACGCCGCCCTCGGGCGGCACCGCGATGATGCCGCAGTCCGGCCAGCCGATGACCCGGCTCGCCCCGGCCCCCGCGAAGCGCAATCTGCGCCCGCTGTGGCTGAGCCTGGCCGCGGTCGCCGTGATCGGCGCGCTGGTCGGCGGGATCTTCCTCGGCCGCTGGATGGCCGCGCCGGCGGGGAACAACCAGGCCCAGCCCACCCTGACCTACGGCATCAACGGGCAGATCAAGCTCGGTTCCTCCGGTGACTGCTACAACGTGCCGCTCAAAGAGGGCGTCAACCTGAACGACGGCATCAGTTGCGGCAAGGACCACCTGCTGGAGGTCTTCGCCAAGGGCAGCCTGCTCGAAGTCCAGTCCTATTCGGACGACGACGCCCAGGTCGCGGTGTATCCCGGCGCGGACGCGGTCAACCGGATCGCCGAGTCGCTGTGCTCGGCGACCTTCAATTCGAACGTCGTGCCCGGGGTACAGCGGGCCTCGCTGACCTGGCGGGCCGTCGTGCCGACCGAAGCCGAATGGAACCGGCCGCCCAACGAGGACGACCGGAGCTACTCGCGCGGCTACTTCTGCCTGCTCGCCAAGACCGACGGCAGCCAGATCCCCGCGCAGATCACGACCAAGGTCAAATAGCTCACAGAGAGTTTGCGCCGAGTTCGCCTTCGTCGCGGAAAATCTCCCGCATTCTCGGGAACGACCACGTCGGCAAGGGGTTCGGCGCTCGCAGGAGGTACCTTCTCAGCATGTCCACTCCACCAACCGCAGCGCCGGGAAGACCGTTCGGGCGCGTGCTCACCGCGATGGCCACCCCCTTCGACGCCGACGGCGCGCTGGACCTGAAGCGGGCGCAGGAGCTGGCCGAACACCTCGTGGAACTGGGCAACGACGGTCTCGTCGTGAACGGCACGACCGGGGAGAGCCCCACCACGACCGACGCCGAGAAGGCCGAGCTGGTCCGCGCCGTCGTCGAAGCCGTCGGCGACCGCGCGACGATCGTCGCCGGGGCGGGCACGAACAACACCGCGCACAGCATCGAGCAGGCGAAGCAGGCCGAAGCGGCGGGCGCGCACGGCATCCTCGTCGTCACGCCGTACTACTCGCGGCCCAGCCAGGCCGGGCTCTACGCGCACTTCACCACGGTCGCCGACGCCACCGAGCTGCCGGTGATGCTCTACGACATCCCGCCGCGCTCGATCGTCCCCATCGAGGTCGACACGCTGCTGCGGCTGGCCGAGCACCCGCGCATCCTCGCGGTCAAGGACGCCAAGGGCGACCTGATCGCCGGCTCCGAGGTCATCGCGAACACCCAGCTCGCCTACTACTCCGGTGACGACGGCCTCAACCTCCCGTGGGTCTCCGTCGGCGGCACCGGCGTGGTCAGCGTGATCGGGCACGTCGTGGCGGGCCGCATCCGCGGCATGATGGACGCCTACGAGTCCGGCGACACCTCCACCGCGCGCACCAACCACCGCGGCATGCTGCCGGTCCTGCGGGCGATGTCCCGGGTCGGCGGGGTGGCGTTCTCGAAGGCGGCCCTGCGGCTGCGCGGATTCGACATCGGTGACCCGCGGCTGCCCATCGTGGCCGCGAACGACGAGCAGCTCCAGGCGATTTCCGCGGATCTCGCCCAGGGAGGCGTGCCGCTCGGGGAAAGCGCCGCCAGTGACTGGCATGGTGCACGAGTGGCACAAGCAGATTCAGCGGCGGCCTACACGGCGCCGACCTCACATACCAGCGTAGGGACCATGCCTCGGTGAGTTCATTGCCAACCGGACCAGGACCGACCACCCCACCGCCCGCGCTGCCCGAAGGCGCCTTGCGCGTGGTCGCGCTCGGCGGGATCGGCGAAGTCGGCCGCAACATGACCGTCTTCGAGTTCGGCGGCCGTCTGCTGATCGTCGACTGCGGGGTGCTCTTCCCCGAAGACGACCAGCCCGGCGTCGACCTGATCCTGCCCGACTTCCGCGCGATCGAAGACCGCCTCGAGGACATTGACGGCCTCGTCCTCACCCACGGGCACGAGGACCACATCGGCGCCGTCCCGTTCCTGCTGCGGCTGGTCCCGGACCTGAAGATCTACGGCTCCCGGTTCACGAACGCGCTGCTCGCGGCCAAGGCCAAGGAGCACCGGCAGCGGCCGAACCTGATCGAGGTCCGCGAGGGCGAGCGACGCAAGGTCGGCGAGTTCGACCTCGAGTTCTTCGCGGTCAACCACTCGATCCCGGACGCGCTCGCGGTGGCCATCCGCACGCCCGCGGGTGTCGTGCTGCACACCGGTGACATCAAGCTCGACCAGCTCCCGCTCGACGGCAGGCTGACCGACCTCGCCGGGTTCTCCCGGCTCGGCGACGAGGGCGTGGACCTGTTCTGCGTCGACTCGACCAACGCCGAGGTGCCCGGCTTCGTCATGCCGGAACGCGACATCGGCCCGGTGCTCGACGACGTCGTCCGCAAGGTCGGCCAGCGTGTCATCGTCGCCTGTTTCGCGAGCCACGTGCACCGCGTCCAGCAGGTGCTCGACGCCGCCGTCCGGCATGGCCGCCGGGTCGCCTTCGTCGGCCGGTCGATGGTCCGGAACATGGGCATCGCCGCCGACCTCGGGCTGCTGAACGTGCCCGACGGCCTGCTGGTCAACCTCGACCAGGCGGGCGACCTGCCCGAGAGCAAGGTGCTGTTCGTGTCGACCGGTTCGCAGGGCGAGCCGCTGTCGGCGCTGTCGCGGATGGCGCGCGGCGAGCACCGGCAGATCTCGATCCGCGCCGGCGACACCGTCGTGCTGGCCAGCTCGATGATCCCGGGCAACGAGACCGCCGTCTTCGGCGTCGTCAACGGCCTCACCCGGCTGGGCGCGAACGTCGTGCACCAGGGCAACGCCAAGGTGCACGTGTCCGGGCACGCGTCGGCGGGCGAGCTGCTGTACCTGTACAACGCGGTGCGCCCCAGCAACGTCATGCCGGTGCACGGCGAGTGGAAGCACCTGCGCGCCAACGGCGAACTGGCCGTCCGCACCGGCGTCGCGCCGGAGAACGTGGTCATCGCCGAGGACGGCGTCGTGGTCGACCTCGTCGACGGCAAGGCCACGCGGACCGGCCGCGTCGAGGTCGGGCACGTGTACGTCGACGGCCTCTCGGTCGGCGACGTCGGCGAGTCGACCTTGTCCGACCGGCTCGTGCTCGGCGAAGGCGGCTTCATCGCCATCACGGTCGCCGTCGACACCAGCACCGGCCGCGCGGTGACGCGCCCGACGGTGTCCGGACGCGGGTTCTCCGACGACCCGAAGGCGCTCGACGCCGTGCTCCCGATGGTGGAGATGGAACTCGCGAGGACCGAGGCCGAGGGCATCACCGACACGCACCGCATCGCGCAGGCCGTGCGCCGCGTCGTCGGCCGCTGGGTCGCCGACACCTACCGGCGCCGTCCGATGATCGTGCCGACGGTCATCCCCGTCTAGCCCCGAACGCGCGTGAAGGCCCCCTTCCTCCATCCATGCCCCCGCCGCCGCCCTCAACGGACGCGCTGGCGCGCGCATGCCTGAATTCCATCAGCCGAGGGAAGGGGGCCTTCACGCGCGAGTGGCGGCCGCGAGCAGCAGGGCGAAGGCGACCGTGATCGCCTGGCCGAAGAGGGCGTTGCGGGCTTTGCGCTGTTCCGCACGAGTGGGCCGGTTCATCACGAATTCCCCCGATTTCGAGTGCTTTCCTTACCGGGCAAGTGTTCCGCGACCCGTGTCGGGGCACCTCCCGCCTCGGTGGGGTCTTTCTCCGCCGAAAGTCGCAGCCTTCCCCTAGGGGTGCTCGCGGCGTACCCTCGGACGCTCCTCGAACCCCATGCCGGGAGACCGGGAGAGTCCATGGGACGCCACGCCACCACCCGGACCCGAAGACGGATACTGCTCCCGTTGCTGGCGCTCGCGCTGGCGGCCGTGCTCGGCGCGGCCACGTGGGTCGCGGTGGCCATGGAGAGGTCCGAACCCGCCTGCGAGCCCGTGCGGGTGGTCGTCGCCGCGTCACCCGACATCGCGCCCGCGGTCACCGAGGCCGCCCGGACCCTCGCTCTCGCCTGCGTCGCTTTCGACGTGCAGCCCAGGGAATCCGGCCAACTGCCGGAAGAGCTGTCCGGAACCGCGCCCAAGCCCCAAGCCTGGATCCCGTCCTCGACGCTGTTCCTCGGGCGGGCCGAAGGTGCTCCCGCCTCCGGGCCGTCGATCGCCAGTTCGCCGGTGGTGCTCGCGGTCGCGGAGCCGGTCGCGCGGTCGCTCGGCTGGCCCCGCAAGTCGCTGACCTGGCCGGAAGTGCTCGACGGTGCCGGAGTCGCCGCGGGAATGCCGGATCCGGTACATGATCCCGCCGGGGTGTCCGCGCTGCTCGCACTGCGCGAAGTCACGAAGGGCGCTTCGGATCCCGCCGCCGCGTACGTGGCTCTGCTCCGGAAGTTCTCCGCCACCACATCCGGCGCGACGGCGTACCCCGCGGCGGAGAACGCGGTGCTGCGGCACAACTCCGGGCTTCTCGAAGGCGAAACCGCGCTGGTGGCCGTGTACTCACCCGACGCTCCAGCGCTCGACTACCCGTTCGTCGAGCTCGCGGGAGCGACCCCGCAGCAGGGCAAGGCCGTCGCGGAACTGAAACGCACCCTGCTGTACGGAGCCGCGACAGGTCCGCGATCCGACTTGCGCGCCCCCGGCGGGCAAGCGTTGCGGCTCACGGAAACCGATCAACGCGTCGAGGCACAGGGACAGCGCAGCGCCGAGATCCCGGCCGCCGAGGAGGTCGCCAAGGCGCTCAGCCAGTGGGCCGGGGTGAACGCGAGCGCCCGGGTCCAGGTGTTGATCGACGTGTCCGGTTCGATGAGCGCGCCGGTCCCGGGAACCGGCAAGTCCCGGCTGCGGGTCACACTTGAGGCGGCGGAGAACGCCTTGCACCTGTTCAAATCCACGTCACAGGTCCGTTTTCTGGCCTTCGCGACCAAAGTGGACGGTGAGCGGGATTACCGGGAGATCCTGCCGATGGCGCCGATCCGTCAGCAGCTGGCCGCCGTCGACCGGTTGCGCGCCGTCCGCGCCGTGCCGGACGGGCAGACCGGGCTCTACGACAGCGTCCTCGACGTCTACCGGCTGGCGCATGAGGAATGGGAGCGGGGGAAGCTGAACCTCGTCATCGTGATGACCGACGGCCGCAACACCGATCCCGGCGGTATCAGTCGCGAGAACCTGGTGGCGGAGCTGGGAAAGCTGAGCGACCGGGACCGCCCGGTGCCGTTGATCGCCATCGGGATCGGGCCGGAGGCCGACGAGACCGAACTCCGTCAGCTCGTCGCGCCCGCCGGCGGCCAGGCCTTTCTCAGCCGTGATCCCGCGAAGATCGGAGAGGTGTTTTACGGCGCTCTGGGCCGGATCGCCGGCGCTGGATGAAGTAGACGCCGAGGATCACCGCCAGGCTGATCAGGCTCAGGTACAGCTGTGCCCGCGTGTCCGCGTCGACGAACAGCATCGAGGCGACCACGGCCAGCGTCCCGGCGAGGGTGAGCCAGCTCAGCCACGGGTAGCCCCACATGCGCAGCTTCAGCCGTTCCGGCGCTTCGGCCTCCAGGCGCCGCCGCATCCGGAGCTGTGAGCCGGCGATGATCGCGTAGACGAACAACGCGACCGCCCCGGCGGAGTTGATGATGAAGTAGAAGATCTTGTCCGGGGACACGAAGTTCATCACCACGGCCACGTAACCGACCGAAGTGGACACCAGGATCGCCTTCCACGGCACGCCGCGCCGGTTCGTGTCCGCGATCCACTTCGGCGCCCAGCCGTTGCCGCGCAACGCGAACAGCATGCGAGAAGCGGTGTACAGGCCCGAATTCAGCACCGACAGCACGGCCGTCAGCACCACCGCGCTGACCACGGTCTCGGCGGCGGGGATGCCGAACCGGCCGAACGCGGCGGCGAACGGGCTCGTCGTGGTCGGGATGTCACGCCAGCCGGTGATCATCACCAGCAGCGTCACGGAGCCGACGTAGAACACGATGACCCGCCAGACGATCGACGAGGTCGCCTTGCGCACGGCCGTCTCGGGTTCTCGCGATTCCGCGGCGGCGATGGTGACGATCTCCGCGCCGAAGTAGGAGAAGATCACGATCACCACCCCGTGTACCACCGAGAACGGGCCGTTGGCCAGGAAACCGTCCTGCGCGATGTTGCCGACCGAGAACGATCCGCCTGGCCAGGCCCCGAGCACGAACAGGATGCCCACCACGAGGAACACCACGATCGTGGCGATCTTGACCGACGCGAGCCAGAACTCCGTCTCCCCGAACGAGCGGGCCGAAGCGAGGTTGGTCGCGGTCAGCAGCAGCATCAGCACGAGCGAGAAGATCCATTGCGGCACAACGGGAATCCACGTCTGCAGGATCTTCGCCCCGGCGACCGCCTCGAACGCGACCACGCCGACCCAGAAGTACCAGTACAGCCAGCCGACGGTGAAGCCCGCCCAGCCGCCCAGCGAGGTCCGCGCGTATTCCATGAAGGACCCCTGTGACGGCGCGGCCGTCGCCATCTCGCCCAGCATCCGCATCACCAGCACGACGATCAGGCCGCCGATGGCGTAGGAGAGGACGGCCGCCGGGCCGACGGTGTGGATCACCGCGCCGCTGCCGATGAACAGGCTCGCGCCGATGATGCCGCCGAGCGCGATCATCCGGACGTGGCGTTGCCGCAGTTCCGGGCGCAGCCCCGCCCGTTCGGTCGTGGTTTCTGCGCCCATTCGCGGTGACCCCCTGTCGGAGTGACGACGGATCGCGGGATTGTCGCACCGCGGGCCCGGGAGGAAAAGTGTTTGCGCAACCCCCGGTGAACAGGCCGATGTGGACTCTGCCAACCTAGGCACCTCCACCGCGCGTTCCGAGGAGCTCTTCGATGCCGCACGCCGTCCTCCGGTTCCTGCCCGCCGTCGCCCTGGCCGCCGTCGCGCTCGCGGGCTGCTCGGACGAGGCACCCCAGTCGCAGACGGCGCCTCCCGGGTCTTCACCGGTGGCGCAGCAGGCCGCCGTTCCGTTCAACGACGCCGACGTCGCGTTCGCGCGGCAAGCCCTCGCGCACCACCAGCAGGGCGTGGATCTGGCTTCCCTGGCGGAAACCCGCGCGGCGAACGAGCAGCTGAAGGCGCTCGCGAAGCGGGTCATCGACACGCACGAACCGGAGATCGCGCGGCTGTCCGGGCTCATCGAGGCGTGGGGTCAGCCCGCGCCGGACGACCCGAACCTCGAACACATCCAGCGCGACGGGTACATCAGCCCGGGCGACATGGCGGCACTGGCCGGACTGTCCGGAAAGGACTTCGACCGCCAGTTCGCCGCGCGGTTGCTGCGCCAGCGCGAAGCGGGCGTCCGCATCGCCGACACCGAAACCCAGCACGGCCGCAACCCCGACGCCCGCGATCTCGCCGCGACGACCTCGCGTTCGCAGCAGCAGGAGATCAGCGACCTACGGGGCTTCCAGCAGGGTTGAGTCCGTCTGGACGACGTTCGAATTCAGCTGGACGATGTACGCGCCGGTCAGCAGCACTACCGCGCCGGCGGCTTGGATCCAGCTGAGCGCCTCGCCCAGCAGCAGCCAGGCCGCGGTGGCGGCGATCAACGGCTCCACCAGCCCGACGACGCTCGCCACCGACGCCGGGAGATGCCGCAGCGCCGCCATGCCCGTCGCGTAGGCGAGGACGGTCGCGATCAGCACCAGCGCGATCAGCAACGACCACACCGGCGGCTCCCACGGCCCGAACGTCGCCGGGGTGCCGAGGACGCCCCACGGAATCGTCCACGGCGGCGCGACCGCGCACACCAGGACCGCGCCGATCGTCATCCCCCAGGTGACCATGCCGAGCGGATCGCGGTCCGCGACGCCACGCTCGCCCAAGAGGAAATAGCCCGCCGAACAAACGGCCGCGCCCAGCCCGGCGAGCAACCCGAGGACGTCCAGGCTGAGCCCCTCCCAGACCTGCGCGACCAGCATGAGCCCCGTCATCGCCAGCGCGATCCCCGCCCACATCACCCTCGGCAGCCGCACCCGGCGCACGAACCGCACCCACAGCGCGATCAGCACCGGAGAGGTGAACTCGAGCAGGATCGCGATCCCGACCGGGATCCGGCCCGCCGCCAGGAAGTACATGAGCTGGACGCCCGCGACACCGAGCGAGCCGTACGCGAGGAGCAGCGGCCACTCGTTCTTCGTGACTTTGAGGAGCCTCGGCCGGAAGACGGCGACGAGCGCGAGCAGCACGATCGCCGACAGCCCGATGCGGATCGCCGCGACCTGCTCCGGCGACAACCCGGCCTGCATCGCCGGTTTGCCCAGCACACCCGAGGTCCCGAAGAAGAGCGCAGCGAGCAGGATCAGCGTGATGCCCCGGCCGCGACGCGCGACGTGCGGGGCGGGGGCGGCGGCGAGTTCGGCGGTCACGGCCGGAGGGTAGAGGCCGGGTGACCGCGGGTCGACCCGTTTTCCCAGCGGCTGGGCTCGGGCGGGACGGCTGTCCGTGAAGGCCTCCTTGAGGGACTCTGGGTCCCTCAAGGAGGCCTTCACGGACTTCAGGCGGGCTGATGTCAGAAGGACGTGCCGCCGTCGGTCCAGTTCGTCTGGGCGAAGTCCTCGTCGTCGACGGGAGCCCGGCGCGGTTTGCGGACCGGCTCCGGTTCCGGGGGAGCGGCGACCGGTTCCTCGGGTTCGGTGGCTTCGAGGGCCTGGGGTTCGGGCGTGCCGTTCGGCCAGACGCAGGGTGACGTCGCCCCGACATAGAACTTGCCGAGGTCGTTCGCCTTGATCGACATGTCGAAGGCATCGCCGGTGTTGCGGGCGAAGACATACTGATCCGTCGGCCGGGCGTCGGTGAGGATCTTGAAGGCGTGCGATTCCCACCACTGGGTGATCGCGGTGAAATGCTCGGCGAACCGCGCGGAGTCCAGGCCGACAATCTCGTAGGTCGCGGAGATCTCGAACCGGCCCAGCGGTCCTTTGTCGGTGGGGTCCGTGCATTCCGAACGGTTCCGCGTGAACGGCTTCAATGCGGCACCGGCCGGCAATGCCGACAGTGCGCCTTTGATGTACTGCTCGACCTTGTCGCGAGCCTGCTGTTCGGTGATCGTCGATTCCATGTCGTCCCCACCTCCAGGGGAACAGGCCGCCGAGAACATCAGCGAGGCGAGGATGAATATGAGGGACCGGTTCACGTCGTCGGTTTCCCGGCGATGATCTGACCGAGATTGTTCAGCGACGGGTTGTTGTCTTCCCAGTATTCGCTGTGCGCCTCCGTGCTGTACCCGCCCCACCCGTCCGTACCCGGCGCCGACGTGAACACCTGTCCGCCGAAGTCCGCGTCGGTCGGGTCCTGGCCGAGGATCGGGTCGTAGCCGGCGATTTCGACGTTCGCCAGGTTGATCATGTCGTGTTCGGCCACCGTCGCGTGGACGTGCTTGCCGATCTCGTCCTGATTCACGCCGTCGAGATGCAGTTCGCTCACGTCGTGCGCGCCGACGCCGGGGCTCGCCACGAAGACGAGTTCGTCCGCGGCGAGGCCGCCGTCACCGGCCGCGTGCCCGACGACGGTGGTGCCGTAGCTGTGTCCCAGCACCGTGTTGTGCGAAGGCGGTCCTTGGTGTGTTTCCCGTAGCCCGTCCTGGAACTGGTCGAGGGCCGCCTTGCCACCGTCGGCGTACTTGTCGCTCGCGGCGTCGGTGATCTCGTTCGGCGCGTCGTAGCCGAGCCAGGTGATCACGGCGGTCGACGGCGAGCCCGAGGTGGTCGCCGCGGCCCACATCTTGTCCGACCGGTTGAGATCGCCGCCGATCTTCGCCAGTTCCGAGCCCGTCCCCGGCACGTACGTCGCCACGTTCGCGGCGGTGTCGGGATTCCCGGCGGAAACGATCGCCTTGCCGTCGCCGCCGGTGTCCAGTCCCAGCAGGAACGCCTGCGGATCCGACCGGTCCAGCCGCTGTTGGATGGCTTCCAGGCCCTTGAGTTTGGGATCGCCCTGCAGCCGCTCGATCTCGCGGGCGAGGACGGCGCGGTTGGCGGCGTCGCGGTCGGCCGCCGGGACACCGTCGAGATTGCCGATGAGCCCCGGATTTCCTTGCAGCAAAGCGACTTTCGCCGTGTCCGACAGGCTCGCCCACCAAGCCTTGTTGTCGCCGGGGGTGCCGTTCTCTGGTGGACCGATGATCGACAGGCCGCTCTGCGCGGCTCCGGCGTCCGCCGCTTGGGCGAGCGTGCTGCCACCCTGTTCGGTGATCTCGCCACGAAGGGCGCGACGCAGGATCTCGGCGAAATCGGCGTCGACGTCGGCCGCGCGGCGCAGGCCCTGTTCGATCCTGTCGGCCAGCTCCGCCATCACGCGAGCCTGGTCAGGCTGCGGGACGCCGACGGAGATCTCGCCGCCGGCGGCGATGGTCAGGCCGTTCCGGTGCGCCAGTTCGTCGGTCTCCCGCACGAACGCGACGATCCGGTCCAGCGCGATCTGTACTTCGTGAGCGCCTCGCCGGACCGCGGACGCCTCGGCGACGAGCCGCTCCAGGGTGGAGGTCAGCGACGCACCCCGCGTCGCGGCGGCGGTGGCCGCGTCGCCGGTCCAGCCCGTGAAGCGGGCCATGGCTTCCACGTCGTCGTTCGCGGCGATGATCTTGGTGCAGCCGTCGTTGAGCGCGTCGGCGACGCGGCCGATCGCGGCCGGATCCCATCGGCGCACGTCTCCCCAGGTGAGCATCAGACGGGGAGTTCTCGTGACGTCGCGAGCTCGTTCGAGCGATAGCGGACGGCCGCCGCGTCGAGTCGTGCGGAGTAGTCCGCCGTGTTGGCGGCCCAGCCGGGCACCGCGCGACCCCAGGCGTCCGCGAGCAGGCGGGCCGCTTCACCGGATACGCCACCCGGCATACCCGCCGCGACGTCGGCGAGGGTGGCCGCGAGGTCCACCTTCCCGACGTCGTCCGAAGCCCGTTTCGCCGCGCTCGACGCCGCGCCGATCGCCTCCAAGGCCACTTCGTACCCGCCGGCCATCCCGCTTCCTCCCCGTAGCGTGACGCTGTGTGACCACCCTACGACGCGGCAGACGAACTCGCGGTTCCCTTCACCCGTCCTTGAAAAGACCGTCGGCGACGTAGCGCGAAACGGTGGCGAGGCGCCGCCCCTGGAGACGAAGGGCGTCCAGCGCGAGTTCGTCCGGTTCGGCGGATTTGCGCGAGACGAACGAGCCGCCGTACGGATTGCCCGATTCGAGCAGCCGCGGGTCGGTGTAGCCGAGCGGCAGGACGATGGCGCCCCAGTGATAGAAGATGTTGTTCGTCGCCAGCACGGTCGCTTCGAGGCCGCCGTGCGCGGTGGACGCGGTGGTGAACGACGTCGCGACCTTGTTCACCAGCTTTCCCTTGGCCCACAGGCCGCCGGTGCTGTCCAAAAAGGACTTCAGCTGGGCGGCGGGGCCGCCGAACCGGGTCGGGCTCCCGGCCGCGAACCCGTCGGCCCACTCCAGGTCTTCCAGCGTCGCCGTCTCGTGGTGCGGCCCCGCCTCCACCCACGCCTGCCAGCGCGGATTGCTCGCCACCGCACCGGGCGGGGCGGTTTCGGGGACCGTGCGGACGCGGACGTCGGCTTCGGCCTCACGGGCACCGCCGGCCAGCGCCGATGCCAATTTCGCGGTGTTGCCGGTCGCGCTGTAGTAGACGACGAGGATGCGGGTGCTCACGTCCGCCGACCCTAGGCGAACGCGGGCACCCGTCTCAGGATCCGGAACTCAGTACTTCTTCCACGGACTGACGGTGTCGGTCGGCCGCGTCGGGTCGTGGAAGCGCGGCTTGTCGAGTTCGTCGCGGCGCAGCGGGACCAGGCCGTCGGTGATCGCCTGCATGATCTTGGCGTGCGCGCGGACCCCGGCGCCCGGCCGCTCCGGCTCGACCTCCGACAGATCCACCGGATCGCCGAAGTGCACCTTGAACCGCGGCCGCCGCATGGGTGCGCTCAGCCCGGACTTCGCGAGCGGCACCAGGTCAGCGGGCCCGTTGACGGTCTCCGTGCCCCAGTACACGGCTTCGTGCGCGCCCCACTGGCTGATCGGGATCACCGGCACCCCGGCGGCCAGCGCGAGCCGTGCCGCCCCGGTCTTGCCCCGCTCCGGCCACAGGCCGGGGTCGTGGCTGATCCGGCCCTCGGGGTAGACGATCAGCGGGTCGCGGGTGGTCCGGAGCGCTTCGGTGGCTTCGGTGAACTGGCCGATGGCCGTCGACGCCTGTTTGCGGTCGACCCGCAGATGGCCGCTGACCCGCAGCGCCGGGCCGATGACCGGCGCGTCGAGGATGCCGCCCGCCAGCATGAACCGCGGGTTGATGCCGATCCGCTTGCAGGCCGCCATCAGCACGAACGCGTCGAACACGCCGATGTGGTTGGCCGTCATGAGCAAGGGCTTGCGGCGCAGTTCGGCCGAAACCCCGCCGGTGACGGTGAGTTTGCCGACGAAGTTGACCAGCCCCCGGTCGATGTTCAGCATCGTGCGCCAGATGGCCGGGGCGCGGCGAGCCGAATTCTCATCCTGATGCAGCGCGAACATGGGGCAGAGCATGTCATGAACCGCTTTTCACCCGGATGGCCGCTCAAGCTGTGACCTGAGACGAATGTTCTCCGATGTGCTCCGAGTGGCAGCCGGGGCTGGAGGGTCGAGGCGGTTACCGTGGAGACATGGCTAGCGGGTCGACGACCAGGAAACGGAGTACGGCGCGAAGCGGCGGCAGCAAGGGGCCGGCGCGAAAGCCGCGTACCCCGGCGAAGCCCAGGTCAACGGCTGCGAGGAAGCCCGCTCCACGGCGTCCGGCACCGCGGAAGAAATCGTCCGGCACGTTCGCCAAGGGCGTGCGCGGCACCTGGAACCTGCTCGCGAAGGGTCTCGGCACCCTGGCGCGGACGGTCGGCCGAGGCCGTGAACTCGAACCCGAACACCGTCGCGACGGTCTCGCGCTGGGGCTGATCGCGCTGGCGCTGGTCATCGCGTTCGGCGTCTGGTGGCGGGCCGCGGGCCCGATCGGCGGCTGGGTGGAGGTCGGCACGCGCTCGCTGCTGGGCGCCGGAGCCGTGACGCTCCCGCTGGTGCTCACCGTCGTCGCCGTCGCGCTGATGCGGTCGGAACCGATGCCGGAAGCCCGGCCGAGGATGGTCATCGGCACCCTGCTGGTCATCCTGTCCGTGCTCGGCCTGCTGCACATCTTCACCGCGCTGCCCGAGACCAACGACGGCCGGATGTACGCCGGCGGGGTGATCGGCGCGTTCTCCGGCGGCCTGCTGACCATGGGCGTCACCACGTGGGTCGCGGTACCGCTGCTGGTGCTGGCGCTGCTGTTCGGCACGCTCGTGTTCACCGGGACGCCGGTCCGGGAGATCCCGCACCGCCTGCGGAACTGGGGTCTCGACCCCGAAGAGATCGAAGAGGCAGAGGCCGAGCGCAAGGCCATCCACGACGAACGCGACGCCGTCACCGAAGCCGATCCGAAGTCGGTCCGTCTGCGGAAGCCGTCGCGCCGCCGCCAGGCCTCGGCCGACCACGAGGGCGAGCAGCTCGACATCGAGGCCGCGCTGGCCGAGACGCCGACGCCGCTGCGCCCGCCGAAGCCCGCGCCCAAGCCCGTCGAAGAGAAGAAGCCGAAGAAGGCCGAGGCGCCGCTGGCGGTGACGAGGACCGTCGAGGGTGACTACAAGCTCCCGCCGCCGGACCTGCTGAAGCTCGGCGACGCGCCGAAGTCCCGCAGCAAGGCCAACGACGCCATGATCGAGGCGATCACCGGCGTGCTGGAGCAGTTCAACGTCGACGCGCAGGTCACCGGCTTCACGCGGGGCCCGACGGTCACCCGGTACGAGGTCGAACTCGGCCCCGGTGTGAAGGTCGAGAAGATCACCGCGCTGACCAAGAACATCGCCTACGCGGTGGCGACCGACAACGTCCGGTTGCTCGCGCCGATCCCCGGCAAATCCGCGGTCGGCATCGAGGTGCCGAACTCCGACCGCGAGATGGTGCGCCTCGGCG
Source organism: Amycolatopsis sp. WAC 04182 (assembly GCF_003947465.1). Classification (NCBI taxonomy): domain Bacteria; kingdom Bacillati; phylum Actinomycetota; class Actinomycetes; order Pseudonocardiales; family Pseudonocardiaceae; genus Amycolatopsis; species Amycolatopsis sp. WAC 04182. The sequence continues at coordinate 926,198 of NZ_QHJJ01000002.1, read as the reverse complement.
ACGTGCTGCGCGCGCCGTCGACGGTCAAGGACAACCACCCGATGGTCATCGGGCTCGGCAAGGACATCGAGGGCCATTTCGTCACCGCCAACCTGACGAAGATGCCGCACCTGCTGGTGGCGGGGTCCACCGGTTCCGGTAAGTCGAGCTTCGTGAACTCGATGCTGGTGTCGCTGCTCGCGCGGGCGACGCCGGACGAATGCCGGATGATCCTGATCGACCCGAAAATGGTCGAGCTGACCCCGTACGAGGGCATCCCGCACCTGATCACGCCCATCATCACCCAGCCGAAGAAGGCCGCCGCGGCGCTGGCCTGGCTGGTGGAGGAGATGGAGCAGCGCTACCAGGACATGCAGGTCAACAAGGTCCGGCACATCGACGACTACAACAAGAAGGTGCGCTCGGGCGAGATCACCGCGCCGCCCGGCAGCGAGCGTGTCTACCAGCCGTACCCGTACATCATGGCGATCGTCGACGAGCTCGCCGACCTGATGATGACCGCCCCGCGCGACGTCGAGGACGCGATCGTCCGGATCACCCAGAAGGCGCGTGCCGCCGGTATCCACCTGGTGCTGGCGACCCAGCGCCCGTCGGTCGACGTCGTGACCGGCCTGATCAAGACGAACGTGCCGTCGCGGCTGGCGTTCGCGACCTCGTCGCTCACCGACTCGCGGGTCATCCTCGACCAGCCGGGCGCGGAGAAGCTCATCGGTATGGGTGACGCGCTGTACCTGCCGATGGGTGCCGGGAAACCGGTCCGCATCCAGGGTGCCTTCGTCGGCGACGAAGAGATCTCCGCGGTGGTGAACTTCGCCAAGGAGCAGGCGCAGCCGGACTACCAGGACGGCGTCACCGCGGCGAAGGCCGGCGAGAAGAAGGAAATCGACTCCGACATCGGCGACGACCTCGACGTGCTGCTGCAGGCCGCCGAACTGATCGTCACCTCGCAGTTCGGCTCGACGTCGATGCTGCAGCGGAAGCTGCGGGTCGGCTTCGCCAAGGCCGGGCGCCTGATGGACCTGCTGGAAAGCCGTGGCGTCGTCGGGCCTTCGGAGGGCTCGAAGGCGCGGGACGTGCTGATCAAGCCGGAGGAACTGGAGTCGGTGCTGTTCATGATCCGCGGTGGCGGGGACGCGAACGGCGGCGACGTCTCCGACGACTGAACCGACCCCTGGATGCTGCTTCAGGCCCGGTCCGTGAAGTACATGAAGGCCCCCTTCAGTGCGCTAGACGCAAGGAAGGGGGCCTTCATGTACTCGGGCGGGCAAGAACTCTGGTCTCACGAGGCTTTTCGAGGACCGATGCAACGGACCGGAGCCTCCGCTACGTCCAGAACACGTGGACCTCAAGAAGCTGCTCGTCGTCCTCTGCGCCCTGATCGGCCTCGCGTGCGGAGCCGGTAGCTCCGCCGCGCGCGAAGAACCCGCCGCGAGCAGGCCCCCGGCGGTCCGGCCCGCGCCGGTACAGCAGCCTGCTCAAGGCGCCGTCGAGCTGGGGGAGACCGTCGACCTCAAGGCCGGTGAGACGGCCGAGGTCGCCTCGAAGGACGTCAGTATCCGCTTCGCTCGCCTGGTGTCCGATTCCCGCTGCGCCGCGGGAATGGTCTGCGTCTGGGAAGGGGAGGCCGTGATCGAGCTGGCCCTGGCCGAACCGGGACGCGGTGAGCGGACGACGGCGGAAGTCGCCTCCACCGGACGGGGTGGCAGGCAGTCCGTCGAGTTCGCCGCCTGCCGGGTGGACCTGGTCGCCGTGAGTTCGGGGGGCGACCAGGTCACCCTGCGGGTGTCCAAGGCTTAAAGCGCGTTGCCCCAGCCGTCGAGGTACGCGACTTCCGACAGCGGCACGCGCGACGCGGGCTTGAAGTCCGGCACGGTCGTGTAGGCGACCGGCAGCAGCCCGACCTGCGTGACATCGGCGGGGATGCCGAGGATTTCGGCCGCCTCCGCCTCGTGGGTCAGGTGGTACGTCGTGAGCGTCGAGCCGAGGCCGCGCGACCGCAGCGCCAGCTGGAAGTTCCACACCGCCGGGAAGATCCCGCCGTAGAAGGCGGCGTCGGCCGCGTTGTCCCCGCTGGGCCTGCCGGTCAGGCACGGGATGACGAATACGGGCACCCGGTCGATCACGTCGATCAGGTGCTGCCCCGACGCGAACGCCCGCGCCACCGAGGGCTCGGTGATCGCTTCGCCCAGGGCGGCCGCGTTCGCCTCCAGGTACGCCTTCCCGACCCGCCGGAACAGCCCGGACAGCCGGTCCTTCACTCCCTGATCCCGCACCACGAGCCATCGCCACGCCTGCTGGTTGCCCGGCGTGGGCGCCTGGAGCGCGAGCCGCAGGCACTCTTCGAGCACCTCGGGTTCCACCGGCCGGTCCAGGTCGAGCTTGCGGCGGACCGCGCGCGTCGTGCTGAGCAGGTGGTCGGTGACCGAGGTGTCCATGAGCCGCCTTTCAGAGATGGTCCGCGAGGAAGCGGTCGATCAGCTCGCTGATCGGTTCGAGGTCCTCCTCCAGCGCGAAATGCCCGGTGTCGAAGAGGTGAACCTCCGCCGAGGGAACATCATTCCGGAACGCTTCGGCGCCCGCAGGGACGAAGAACGGGTCGTTGCGGCCCCATACGGCGAGTACGGGCGGCTGGGCTTCCCGCAGCCACGCCTGGAACTTCGGGTACACGGGCGGGTTGTTCCGGTAGTCCCACAGCAGATCCTGCATCGCCTCCACGCGGCCGGGAAGGCCGAGGAAGTACTGGTCCAGCAGGTAGCTCGAAGGATCGATGGTCTCCGGAGCGCGGGCGCCCTCGGTGTACTGCCCCTTGATCTGCTCCGGCTGGAGGATCTCCGCGAACCCGCGCCGCGCCTCGGTTTCGTCCGTCAGGGAAGCGAAGTCCGGCATCGCCGGGCCGAGCCCTTCGACGTAGGCGTTGCCGTTCTGCGTGATGAGCGCCGTGACCTCGGACGGCCGCGAGACGGCCAGCCGCAGCCCCGCCGGGGCGCCGAAATCGAAGACGTAGAGCGCGTATCGCCGCAGTTCCAGCGCGTCCACGAACTCGCCGACCACTTCCGCGAGCCGGTCGAAGGTGAACGTGAAGCCCTCGGGTGTGACGGTCTGCCCGAATCCGGGCAGGTCCGGCGCGATGAGCCGCCACCGGCCGCCGATACGGCGCATCAGCCGCACGAACTGGTGCGAGGACGTCGGGAAGCCGTGCAGCAGGAGCAGCACGGGTGCTTCGGGGTCGCCTGCTTCGCGATAGAAGACCTCGACGTCGCCGAGTTTGACGGAACGGTGCCGGATGGTCGCCATGAACACTCCCTAATGGGTAAAACTGTCTCGAACCATTAGTACCTGATAGTGTCAAGGCATGCTCGATCTCGACTCGCTTCCCGGTGACGATCTCGCGGTGAACCTTGCCGACACCGTGATGCTGGCCGTCTCCCCGCCGGTCGACCTGCTCGACGACGGTCACGCGAAGTTCTGGGCGACTCAAGCTCTGCCCGAAGGTGCCCGGGCGCCGTCGGCCGAGCAGACGAGGCGCCTGCGTTCAGCGGTGCGTGAACTGCTGGAGGCGACAGTGGCCGCGCGGGAGCCCGAGGCGTGGGCGGTCGAGCGGGTCAACGCGGCCGCGGCCACCGTGCCCACCAGCCCGCGGCTGACGGCCGAAGGCGCGAAGACTTCCTGGCACGGCGAGGACGGCGGCGACATCGCGCTGGCCGCCGTCGCGGTCGCGGCGATCGACCTCGTGTCCGGGCCGCGTGCCGCTCAGCTGCGGCGCTGCGGCGCGCACGACTGCTCGATGCTGTTCGTGGCGGCCAACAGCAGGCGGGTCTGGTGCACGCCGTCGCTGTGCGGCAACCGGGTCCGGGTCGCCCGCCACGCCAAGAAGGGCTGAAGGGGACCATCGCCGCATCCGATGCGGTGAAAGCGCCCTTCACTGCATCCGATGCGGGGAAAGTCCCCTTCAGCTAAAGCTCCAGCAGCATCCGGCTGTTGCCCAAGGTGTTGGGCTTCACGTACGGCAGGTCGAGGAACTCCGCGACGCCCGGGTCGGCCGAACGCCGCATCTCCTCGTACACCTCCTGGGTCACCGGGGTGCCGTCGATCTCGACGAACCCGTGACCGGCGAAGAAGTGGGTCTCGAAGGTCAGCACGAACAGCCGCTTCAGCCCGATCTCGCGGGCGAAGCCGATCAGCTGCGCCACCAGCGCGTGCCCGATGCCGCGGCCACGGGAGTCCTTGTCGACGGCGATGGTGCGCAGCTCGGCGATGTCCTCCCACAGCACGTGCAGCGCGCCGCAGCCGAGCACGTCGTCACCGTCTTCGACCACCCAGAACTCCTGGACACTCTCGTAGAGGGTGACGAGTTCCTTCTCCAACAGCACCGTCCCGGCGTCGGAGTCGACCAGCGCCTTGATCTTGCGGACGTCCGCGATCCTTGCCCGGCGGACGGTGGGGCGGCGGTGCGAGAGAGGGTCTGAGGGCACGTCCACCATTAAGCCATCCCCGGCGCCCCGGCCGGTCGAGGGCTCGCCCGAGCGAGCGATCGCCGACCCCGCGAACAGGCCAGCTACCCTAAGGCACGTGCCTTCTCCCACCACTGATCCTGTCGCCACCCGTCGCGTTTCCTTGTTGACCCTCGGTTGCGCCCGCAACGAGGTCGATTCCGAGGAACTCGCCGGACGGCTGGCGGCGGGCGGCTGGGAGCTCGCCGCCGAGCCCGAGGACTCCGACGTCGTGGTCGTCAACACCTGCGGCTTCGTCGAGTCCGCCAAGAAGGACTCGGTCGACACGCTGCTCGCGGCGTCCGACACCGGCAAGAAGGTCGTCGCCGTCGGCTGCATGGCCGAGCGCTACGGCAACGAGCTGGCCGAGAGCCTGCCCGAGGCCGACGCGGTCCTGGGCTTCGACCACTACGCCGACCTCGCGGAGCGTCTGGACGACGTCGTGGCCGGCCGCAAGGTCGAGTCCCACACCCCGTCCGACCGCCGCAAGCTGCTGCCGATCAGCCCGGTCCAGCGTCCGACGGCCGCCGAGTCCGTCGAGGTGCCGGGGCACGCGCAGCACGGCTGGGGCCCGCGCGTGCTGCGGACCAGGCTCGACACCTCCCCGGTGGCCGCGCTGAAGATCGCGTCCGGCTGCGACCGCCGCTGCTCGTTCTGCGCGATCCCGTCGTTCCGCGGGTCCTTCGTGTCCCGGCAGCCGGACGAGATCGTCGCCGAGGCGATGTGGCTCGCGGATAACGGCGTCAAGGAGGTCTTCCTCGTCTCGGAGAACTCCACCTCCTACGGCAAGGACTTCGGCCGTGACGGCGCCCGCGCGCTGGAGCTGCTGGTCCCGCGCCTGGCCGCGGTGCCCGGGATCGAGCGCGTCCGCGTCTCGTACCTGCAGCCCGCCGAGACCCGTCCCGGCCTGGTCAAGGCCATCGCGACCACGCCGGGTGTCGCCGACTACTTCGACCTCTCCTTCCAACACTCCAGCGAGACCGTGCTGCGCCGCATGCGCCGCTTCGGGTCCACGGACTCCTTCCTCACGCTGTGCGACCAGATCCGGGAGCACTCGCCCAACGCCGGCATCCGCACCAACGTCATCGTCGGCTTCCCCGGCGAGACCGAAGAAGACCTCGCCGAGCTGGAGCGCTTCCTGAACGGCGCGCGGCTGGACGCGGTGGGTGTCTTCGGGTACTCGGACGAGGACGGCACCGAGGCCGAGACCTTCGACGGCAAACTCGACGAATCCGTGGTGGCCGAGCGGGTCGCGCGGATCTCCGCGCTGGTCGAGGAGCTGACCTCGCAGCGCGCCGAGGACCGGATCGGCGACTTCGTCGACGTCCTGATCGAGCAGGCCGAGGACGGCGAGGACCCGATCGGCCGCGCCGCGCACCAGGCCCCCGAGGTCGACGGCGAATGCGTCCTGATCGAGACCGAAGACCTGCCTCCGCTGGCGGTGGGTGACTTCGTGCGCTGCGAGGTCGTCGACTCCGAGGGTGTCGACCTGATCGTGCGGCCCGCGCCGCCCGAGGCCGACCGGTGAATGCCGCCCCGAGCGACGCCGGGGCCGGTGAGGGGACGGGCGGTGAGCACGCCAGGGTCCCCGAGGCCACCCCGGTCCCGACGCTGAACCTGGCGAACCTGCTCACGATGTCGCGGCTGGTGCTGGTGCCGCTGTTCGTGCTGGCGCTGTTCACCGGCGACGGGGCGGACACCTTCTGGCGCGCGATCGCCACCGCGCTGTTCGCGATCGCGTCGTTCACCGACCAGGTCGACGGCTGGGTCGCGCGCAAGTACGGGCTGATCACCGACTTCGGCAAGATCGCCGACCCGATCGCGGACAAGGCGCTGATCGGCGCCGCGCTGATCGGGCTGAGCGTGCTCGGCGAACTGGGCTGGTGGGTCACCATCGTCATCGCGATCCGCGAGATCGGCGTGACGCTGCTGCGCTTCTGGGTGATCCGGCACGGGGTCATCCCGGCCAGCCGGGGCGGCAAGGCCAAGACGCTCGCGCAGATCGCGGCCATCACCGCGTACCTGCTGCCCCTGCCCGCGTCCGCCGAGCCGGTGCGCTGGGTGCTGATGGGGCTCGCGCTCGTGCTGACGGTCGTGACCGGGCTCGACTACGTCGTGCGCGCGGTGCGGCTGCGCGCCGCCGGAAGGCGTGCCGCCGGCGCATGAAAGCTGAGACCTTGATCACTCACCTGATCGAGCGCGGGGAGACGGTGGCGACGGCCGAGTCGCTGACCGCCGGACTCGTCTGCGCGGCACTGACCGAGGTCCCCGGTTCGAGTGCCGCCGTCCGAGGTGGACTGGTGGTCTACGCCACCGACCTCAAGGCGAAGCTGGCCGGGGTCGACGAAGACCTCCTCGCCGCGCACGGCGCCGTGCATCCCGAGGTCGCGGCGCAGTTGGCCGCCGGCGCGAAAGACCGGTGCGGCGCCACCTGGGGACTGGGTCTGACCGGCGTCGCGGGCCCGGACGGGCAGGACGGCGTCGAGCCGGGAACCGTCCACGTCGGCCTCGCGGGTCCGGGGGTGCTCACCGTCCGCACGCTGGACTTGAGCGGCGATCGAGCCTCGGTCAGGGCCGGTGCGGTCTCGGGCGCGTTCGCCCTGCTGGGGGAACATCTCGCATGATCGCCGCGTTCGCCCTTGGCGTATTGCCGTGTCAACACCTGCGCCCAGGGCACCGCTCTGGGTAACGTAGGGGGTAGTCAGTCCTGGAAGGGAGGCGCGTGATGACCGTGCTGTTGCGCGAGGCGATCGGCGACCGGCTCCGACACGCCCGCACGAACCAGCGTCGAACGCTGCGGGACATCTCCCGCGCCGCCAGGGTGAGCCTCGGTTACCTGTCCGAGGTCGAGCGCGGGCAGAAGGAGGCGTCCAGCGAGCTGCTGGCGTCCATTTGCGAGGCCCTGGACCTTCCGCTGGGCGAACTCCTGCACAAGGTCGCGGCGGACGTCTCGGCGATGGACAACGTCGAGGTCGCCCCGGTGGACGAGAAGGTCGAAGCGGGCAAGCGGCGCGCTCCGGAGCGGGAAGGTGCCGAAGCGGGCCTCGAAGGTGGCCGTCTGGTGTCCGAGCTGATCGGCAACGACCTGGCCGACCTGCGGATCTCGCCGCCGCCGCGGATGAGCCCCGCACTGCGGACGACGATCTCCGCACCGAAGATGGTCGCCGCCTAGCAAGGTTGTGAACGGGAAAGGCCCCAGGCAGTCCGCCTGGGGCCTTTCCCGTCAGTTCGCGGCGTTGTCGAACGTGCCCGCCTGGTAGGAACCGCCCTTGGTGTGCGTGACGACGAGGAGCCGGTTGGCGGCGTTGATCATCGCGACCAGGTAGATCAGCGCGGCGATCTGGTCGTCGTCGTAGTGCTTCCGCACCCGGTCCCAGGTCTCGTCGGAGACACCCTGATGCGCGTCGGCGAGCCTGGTGCCCTCCTCCGCGAGCGCCAGCGCGGCCTGCTCGGCCTCGGTGAACACCGTGGATTCGCGCCAGGCGGCGACCAGGTTGACGCGGACCGCGGGTTCGCCGGCGGCCGCCAGGTCCTTGGCGTGGGCGTCGACGCAGAACCCGCAGCCGTTGAGCTGGCTGGCCCGCAGCGACACCAGCTCCTGGGTGACCTTCGGCAGGGTCGATCCCTTGATGGCCACACTGACGTTGGCGAAGCGCTTGCCGAGCTTGGCGCCCAGCTCGTTGCCATTCAGGTCGAAACGGGAATCCATGCTCTCGTCCTCTTTTATGGTCGTGTGCCGAACCGGACGACCACCAGATGCCGGCGGCCCGGCCACGCTGACAGCACCGGACCGTGACGTGCGCCACGGCGCCGACGTGTCAGGAATCGAGGGGACGCGGCGTCTGGTGGGGACACCGTCGCCGAGAACAGGAGCCGTCCATGTCCGACACCGCCACGGAGGCGTTCGTCGCCCACCGGAACCTGCTGTTCACCGTCGCCTACGAGATGCTCGGCTCGGCCGCTGACGCCGAAGACGTCCTCCAGGAGACGTGGCTGCGCTGGTCGGGCGTCGACCTCGGCACCGTGGAGAACCCTCGGGCGTACCTGGTCCGCATCACCACCAGGCAGGCGCTCGGGAGGCTGCGCACGCTCGGCCGCCGCAAGGAGTCCTACGTCGGTCCGTGGTTGCCCGAACCCCTGCTGACCAGCCCCGACGTGGCCGACGACGTCGAACTGGCCGACAGCGTCTCGATGGCCATGCTGCTGGTGCTCGAGACCCTCACGCCGACCGAACGCGCGGTGTTCGTGCTGCGGGAGGTCTTCGACGTGCCCTACGCGGAGATCGCCGAAGCCGTCGGCAAGACCCCGGCCGCGGTCCACCAGATCGCCCACCGGGCGCGGGCGCACGTCGCCGCGCGGAGGCCGCGTGGTGCCGCGTCGCCCGGCGAGACCAAGGACGTGCTCGACGCGTTCCACCGCGCGGTCCGGACGGGTGACCTGCAAGGACTGCTCGACGTCCTCGCCCCGGACGTCGTCTTCCTCGGCGACGGCGGCGGAGTCGTGCAAGCCGCGCTGGAACCCGTGGTCGGAGCCGCCCTGGTCGCGCCGCTGCTGGCCGCGAGCCGCCCGGTCCGCGACGACACGGCGACGATGCGGACCGCGCAGGTCAACGGCCATCCCGCGCTGATCCTCCGGCTCGGTGTCGAGGTCGACACCGTCGTCGCGCTGCGGGTGGAGGACGGGCTCGTCACCGGTCTCTACGCCGTGCGCAACCCCGAGAAGTTGTCACGCATGGACAAGGAGACCCCGCTGGGCCGCTGACGCGGGCCGTCTTCACCCACCGTCACCGGCCGGTGAACCCGAAAGGTCGTGGACATCACAGTCAGGGGGATCCCTGAATTCCGTCGGGGTCGCCTGGAACGCGGGACGCCGACCTGACACGATGGAACTCAACGCCGGGGTCGGGACGTTGCAACATCACAGAGGGGACGCCCCACCTCGAGGTAACAGCCCGTGGGATGCGAGAAGGCAGGCGGAGGAGATGGCCAACCCGTTCGTGAAGTTCTGGAAGTACATGATGGCGGCGTTCTCGTCGAAGATCGACGAGCACGCCGACCCGAAGGTACAGATCCAGCAGGCCATCGAGGAGGCGCAGCGCAACCACCAGGCGCTGACCCAGCAGGCCGCCTCGGTGATCGGTAACCAGCGTCAGCTGGAGATGAAGCTGAACCGCCAGCTCGGCGACGTGGAGAAGCTGCAGGCTTCGACCCGCCAGGCGCTGGTGCTCGCCGACGAGGCGCGTGCCAAGGGCGACGAGCAGAAGGCGACCGAGTTCGAGAACGCGGCGGAGAGCTTCGCCGCGCAGCTCGTCACCGCCGAGCAGAGCATCGAGGACCTCAAGACCCTGCACGACCAGTCGCTCCAGGCTGCGGAGCAGGCGAAGAAGGCCGTCGAGCGCAACGCGACCATGCTGCAGCAGAAGCTGGCCGAGCGCACCAAGCTGCTCTCGCAGCTGGAGCAGGCGAAGATGCAGGAGCAGGTCTCCGCTTCGCTGAACCAGATGAGCCAGCTGGCCGCGCCGGGCAACACCCCGTCACTGGAAGACGTTCGCGACAAGATCGAGAAGCGCTACACCACCGCGCTGGGCTCGGCCGAACTCGCACAGAACTCCGTCCAGGGCCGGATGATGGAGGTCCAGGCCTCCACGACCCAGCTCGCGGGGCACTCGCGGCTGGAGCAGATCCGCGCGTCCATGAAGGGTGACTCCGTCGCTCAGGTGACCGACGGCAAGACCGCCGCCGCGGCGCCGAAGTCGGCGAGCTCCGCGGACATCCAGCGTGAGATCCAGGCACGGGTTCAGGCCGAACAGGGCAAGAACCCCGCCTGACACACCACCTAGAGCCGGTCCCGCACCCCCGCGGGTGCGGGACCGGTCTCACCCGAAGACAGGGGAGAGGGCAATGGGCCAGGGCAGGCGCAAGGACTTCGGGGAGTTCACCGCCAAGCTTGAGAAGCACATCGAAAAGCTGCCCGACTACGCCCAGCGCGCGCAGGAGAAGCTGCAGCGCTACATCCCGCCCTCCGAGCAGGGTTCTTCTTCGCGGCCCGCTCGGCCGGCGCCGCCCAAGCCGCGCCCGCAGATGCCCGCGATGCCTCCCATGCCGAAGATCTCGCAGCAGCTGACGTCGATGGCCGCGGGCCAGATCCCGGTCGTCGCCGACGCGAAGGCCAAATGGGCGCGCTGGAACGAACCCGCCGCCAAACTGGAGCGACGCAAGCGCCGGACCTCACGCGCGCTGACGTTCTGGATCCTCCTCACCTTCCTTTGTGGACTGTTCGCCGTCGTCGCGGGCACCGGCCTGCTGAAGGACGGCCAGGCCGACGTCCTCCAGGCCATCGCGGGCGGCGCGTTCGCCATCATCTTCGGCACCTTCGGGGTCAAGTCGGGGCTGCGACTGCGGGAGCTCAACCGCACCGTGCTGCCCGCCGCGCCGGCCGCTCCGCCTCCGCTGCCTCCGGCGCGGTCCGTGGCGCGTGAGCCGATGGAGCGCCTCGTCGAGAGCGAGGCTTCGCTGGCGGAGCTGCTTCGCCAGCTTTCGCAGCCGACGTCGCTCGGCACCATGCCGGTCTCGGAGATCGCCGTCGCGGACGCGCGCACCACCGCGGCCGAGGCGGCGCAGGCCCTGCGCGGGCTGGCGGGCCGGATCCAGGCCATCGAACGCGGCCGTGACGCCGCGCCCGAGCGGGAACGCGGCGCCCTCGACGCCGCCGTCAAGCAACTGCGCGAGCAGCTCGACGACGGTCTAGACGGCTACGGCGGTCTCGTCGCGGCCGCCGGGCACACCGTCGCCGCGAGCTCGGACGGCATGACGTCGTCCAAGGAGTCGCTGTCCGACGCGACCGACAAGCTCGCCGGGCTGGCCATGGCCCTGCGCGAACTCTCCTGAGTTACGCCCTCAATCACGCGAGTTACGCGTTCGAGCACGCGAGTTACGCGATCGGGTAGCGTCTGAGCAGGCGCTTTCCTGGACCATCGTCTCATTCGTCGTCGCTAATACTCCATTGCGTAACGACTCGCTCACTGTGTGGTACCGAAACGCTCGCGTAACCCGAATCCGCTGGTGACGGCGACCCGCGATGCCTAACGTTTCTCACATGCACGCAGTGCTCTTCCCAGCTCGGGCCTGAACCCAGCCCGCGTGAGCGGGCGTCCCAGGGTGGCGGACCGGACACAGTGGATCTCGCGCAGTGGTCTTTCTCGTCCCCACCGAGGAAAGGACGCCCAGTGACGACGCTCCCCCCGGAACCAGAACCGACCCCCGCTCCTCCTCCCAGTGCGTATCAGCGCGTCATAGCCGCCTACGACCGGATCTCCGAGGTCGACCGGCCCGACGTCTGGATCAGCTTGCGTCCCCTGGAAGACGCCCTCGTGGACGCGAAGGCGGTGGACGAGCGTCTCCGCGCGGGCGCGGACCTGCCGCTCGCAGGAACGCTGGCGGCGGTCGCCGACGTCATCGACGTCGCCGGCCTTCCCACGGCGGGGGAGGACGTCTGCTGCGTCGGCGCCACCTCCGTGTCCCGGCTGACCGCGGCCGGGGCGGTCGTGATCGGCAAGACCAACTGCGACCGGTTCGGCAGCGACCTCGAGCACACCCACAGCCCGTACGGCGCCGTGAGCGCCGCGCTCAACACCGAGCGGGTCTCCGGGAGCGCGAGCAGCGGCGCGGCCGTCGCCGTCGCGCTCGGCCTCGTGGACCTGGCGGTCGGCACGGACACGGCCGGGGCGGGCCGGATTCCCGCGTCCCTCAACGGGATCGTCGGGTTGAAGCCGACGCTGGGCCTCGTGCCGAAGACCGGCGCCGCGCCGTGCGGCGGGATCGCCCTCTTCGCCCGCAGTCTCACGTTGGGACAGCGCGCGCTGGGACTGATGACCGGTCCCGACGGGATCGACCCGCTCGCCCGCGACTGGCCCCCGGACGTCCGGCTGTCCGCGGGCGACCGGCCGCGGGTGGCGATCCCGGGCTCCGACACGCTCACCGGCCTTTCCCTGCAATCCCGGTCCTCCTTCCTCGGCGCGGTTTCGGCGCTGCGCGCGTCCGGCGCACGGGTGGAGACGGTGGAGGTCTCGGCGCTGCTGACGGTGGGCGGGTTGATCCACGACGACGGCTTCACCGCCGACAGGCAGCGCGTCGCCGAAGCCGGGATGCTCGCGCTCCGGATGCTGTCGGAGTACGACGCGCTCGTCCTTCCGACGGTCGCGGATCATCCCTCGGTCGCCGAGGCACTGTCCGATCCGGACGGTGTCGCGAAACGGCTGGAGCGGTTCACGGCGTTCGTCAACCTGCTCGACCTCGCCGCGGTCACGGTGCCGTCGTCGCCGTCGGATCTGGGGCCGTACGGGGTTTCGGTGGTGGTGCGGCCGTTCGACGACCAGGTCGCCATCGACCTCGCCGCCGTGCTCACCGACGAACAGGCCGATTTCCCTTATCCCGCGCCGGGTGCGGATCTCGTGGTGTTCGGCGCGCAGCTGCGCGGGCAGCCGTTGAACGGAAGCCTGGTCGCCGCGGGGGCCCGGTTCACCGGCCTGGTCCAGACCGCCGAGGGCTACCGGATGCTGTTGCTGCCCACCGATCCGCCCCAGCCGGGGGTGGTGCCGGTGAGCGCCACGGGCGAGCACACGATGCTTTCGGGTGAACGCTGGCGGCTCTCGCCCGCCGCGCTCGGTGCCTTCGCGGCCACGCTGCCCGCCCCGTTCGTCCTGGGCCGGATCCGGCTGGAGAACGGGGAAACGCCGCTGGCGGTCCTGTGCGACCAGGCCGCCACGGCGACGGCGACGGAGTTGACGAGGTACCAGTGCTGGCGCGCCTACCTCAGGTTCGTCAGTACGGCCGGGCCGCGAGACCTCGGGCGACCCGCTTGACCAGACCGGGACCGTGCAGGGCGAAACCGGTGTAGAGCTGGATCAGGCCGGCGCCGGCGTCGAGCATCCGGGCGGCGGCGCCGGCGTCGAAGATCCCGCCGACGCCGATGATCGGAAGCTTGCCGCCGGTCTCGTCGTGCACGAACCGCACCACCTCGACCGAGCGCGCGGTGAGCGGGCGGCCGGACAGCCCGCCCGCCTGCTCGCCGACGGCGGCCTCCGGCGGGGCGATCCCTTCGCGCGACAGCGTCGTGTTGGTCGCGATCAGCCCGGCGACGCCGTGTTCGAGGCAGACCTCCAGCAGTTCCGCGAGCGCTTCGTCGGTGAGGTCGGGGGCGACCTTCACCAGCACCGGGGTCGGCTTCGCGGCCCCGGCGAGCTCGGCCGAGGTCTTCCGCAGCTCGGCGAGCAGCTCGGCCAGCGCGGACTTGTCCTGCAACGCCCGCAGCCCCGGCGTGTTCGGGGAACTGACGTTGATCGCGAAGTAGTCGGCGTACGGGTACAGCGCCCGCAGCGAGAACCGGTAGTCCTCGACGGCCTCGTCGAGCGGGGTCACCTTGGACTTGCCGATGCTGACGCCGAGCGGCACGGGAGGTTTCCCCGTCGCGGCGAGGCGCGCGGCGAGCGCCTCCGCGCCTTCGTTGTTGAAGCCCATCCGGTTGATCACCGCGTCGGTCTGGGCGAGGGTGAACAGCCGCGGCTTGTCGTTGCCCGGCTGCGGATGCCGGGTGACCGTGCCGACCTCGACGAACCCGAAGCCGAGCGCGGGCCAGGCGTGCAGGGCGCGGCCGTTCTTGTCCATCCCGGCGGCGAGGCCGACCCGGTTCGGGAAGCGGAGCCCGAGGAAGGTGACCGGATCGTCCGTCCGGTAGACACGGCCGAGCGCGGCGAGCGCGGGGGAGACCCGGCTCAGTCTGGCGAGCGTGCCGATGGTGCGTTCGTGCACGGTTTCAGGGTCGCTGCCGGAGACCCGGTAGAGAGCGGGGCGGACGATCTTGTCGAAGAGCACGGCCCCATCATGCCTGGTGGGGTTCCGGAGTCAGTCGCCGAGCCGGACCCTGGCCAGGGAGAATCCCCGTTCCAGCAGGGTGACGCGGTCCGCCGTGCCCCCGGATCGCAGCCATTCGGCCGACACGGCGTCGAGTACGGCCGTGGCGGCGTTCGTGAGCAGGTCCGCGGTGAACGCGTCCAGACCGGCACCCGGCCGGTCATGGAGTGCGTCGCTCACCCGCCTCCGCCATTCGGTCCGGCGCTGATGCAGCCGTCCGCCGAGCGCCGGAGTCGCTTCGATGAGCCGGTGGGTCGCCAGCGTTCGTTCACTCGCGTGGATCTCCTCCTGCCAGTGCCGGAGGACGTGCTGGAGAGAGGTCCACGGATCCTCCTCGGCGGGGCGAGCGCCGAGGGCGGCGACCACGTTCTCGCCGGTGACGTCGATGCTGTCGAAGACGGCGTCTTCCTTCGTGGGGAAGTAGCGAAAGAAGCTGCGTTTGGTCAGCCCCGCCGCGCGGGCGATCTCGTCGACGGTCGTCTCTTCGAAGCCTTGGCGGGCGAACAGGTCGATGGCCACGTCGGCGAGTTCGGCCCGCACCGCGCGGCGTGTTCGTTCGCGTAGTCCTTCCGGCATGCACCGCAGTCTACTTTGCGTCATGTAGTGTCTATTCTGACACCGAGTGACAGCTTTGGAGGCCGCATGCGGACGATGGACGGAAAGACGGTGCTCGTGACCGGGAGTACCGGCGGCATCGGCAAGGAAAGCGCGAGGCGGCTTGCCTCGCTCGGGGCCCGGGTGATCCTCGTCGGCCGCGACAAGACACGAGCCGAGGAGGCCGCGAAGGAACTACGCCGATCGAGCGGGCACACGAAGGTCGATGCGATCACCGCGGACCTGTCCCGGCTCCGTGACGTACGCGGGCTCGCCGAACAGGTCACCGGCCTGGTGGACCGCCTGGACGTGCTGATCAACAACGCCGGGACGGCCAGGCCCCGGCGTGAACTGACCGAGGACGGGATCGAAACCGCCTTCGCGGTCAACGTCGTGGCGCCGTTCAGCCTGACGCATCGGCTACTGCCCGCTTTGAAGCGGTCGGAGGCGGCTCGCGTCATCAACATCACGGGGGGTATCCCGCGCGGACGGATCGATCTCGACAACCTGCAGGGAGAGAAATCGTATGTGGGACTGTCGTTCTACAACCAGACCAAGCTGGCGCAGATGGCGATGAGCCATACCTTCGCGAAGCGGCTCGAAGGGACCGGCGTAACGCTGAACGTCGCGTATCCCGGCCATGCCTACACCTCGATGAACAAGGGCCTCACCGCCGATACCTACCCGCCACTGGCCCGCCCGATCGTGCCGCTGCTCCGGCTGGTCATGCCCGTCCTCTACGGCCATCGCGCGGTGCTCAAAGCGACGAAGTCGAGCGTTCATCTCGCCTCCAGCCCCGAGGTCCGAGACGTCACCGGTGCCTATTTCACCAGCAAGGCCGTCCGTGCTCCTTGGCCCGAGGCCGTCCTGGACGAAACCACTCGTGGCGAGATCTGGGACCTCTGCGAGAAAATCTGCGGTGACACGGCCTAGCGGCTCGCCTTCCACTCGTCTTCGAGCATCGCGAAGACGAGTTCGTCACACCACTCGCCCTTCACGATCTCGTTCTGCCGCAGATGCGCTTCCTTCTTCATGCCGAGGCGTTCCATCAGCGCGGCGGACGAGGTGTTGCGGCCGTCACAGCGGCCGATGATCCGGTGCAGTCCGAGGTCCTCGAAACCGAGCCGGAGCAGTTCGACGGCGGCCTCCGCGGCGAGCCCCTTCCCGTGGTGATCGGGATGGAAGACGAAGCCGATCTCGCCCTGGCGGTTCTCGCTGCTGAGGTATTCGAGGTTCAGATCGCCGATCAGCTGCCCGGTCTCGGTCAGTTCCGCGGCCACCGCGAGGAACTGGCCTTCCTTCGACAGGCTGCTGCTGTGCACCCGTTTGGCGAGCGCGGCGGCGGATTCGGCCCGGCTGCGCGGGCCCCAGTAGAGGTAGCGGGCGACGTCGGCGCGGGACTGGAAGGAGTTGAGTTCGTCGAGATCCGCCGGGGTGAAGGCGCGGAGGGTCAGGCGCTGGGTGATGATCGGGAAATCGGGCCTCAGCATGGCGTCAGGCTATCCAGTCGACAGGGTTCCTGGGGGCGGAACCGCGGCGGACGGTCTTTCGGAGCGGCGGGTGGCACACCCGGAAACAGGGGTACCCCCGAGGCGGCTCCCGGACGCCGGAATCGGCGGCCGGGCCCGAGCCGGACCGGTGCTCGGGAACCTCGGGGGCCCGGTGACTGCCTGGTATTCGCTATCAGGCATCACGCGAAGCAGAGACGACGAGCCGAAGGTGGCTCCAACTTGCGTTGTATCGCTGCTCTGAAGTCCTACGCGTGGGGTCCGCTAGCGGACAGCCACCTCACGAGTCCTGTTGGAATACAACTTTGGACCACCTCCTCTCTCGTGTACCGCCAAACTATGCGAGGAGTTCGGGGTCCTGCAACAAGATTTCTTCGATCTCCGCCGTCAGGGCCTTCTTGTCCGCCGAGGGCAGAAAAGCGGCTTCCACCGCGTTCTTCGCGAACAGGGCGATTTCGGCCGCCGTCAGCTCCAGGGTTTCGGCCACCGCCACGTACTCGCCGTCGAGGGTCGCGCCGAACATCGGCGGGTCGTCGGTGTTGAGCGTGACCGGCACGCCGTGATCGAGCAGCCGTCGCACGGGATGTGCCGCGATCGACGCGCACTGCCCGGTCCGCACGTTCGACGTGGGGCACACCTCCAACGGAATCCGTTGCACGGCAAGGTATTCCAGGAGCGCCGGATCGGTGTGCGCGCCGATGCCGTGCCCGATCCGCTCGGCGCCGAGATCGTGCACCGCCGACCAGACGGTGGCCGGCCCAGTGGTCTCGCCCGCGTGCGGGACGCTGTGCAGCCCCGCCTCCCTCGCCGCGGTGAAGAAGGGGGCGAACTGCGCGCGGCCGACGCCGACCTCGGGGCCACCGAGCCCGAAGGACACCAGACCTTCGGGGCGTTCGCGGAGCGCGAACACCACCGTCTCCCGGCCGGCGACGACCCCTTTCTCGCCGGGAATGTCGAAGCACCAGGCCAGTTCCACGCCGTGGTCCGCCCGTGCCGCCGCCCGCCCGGTCGCGAGGCCGGTGAGGAGATCGTCCGTCGACATCCCGTCGCGGACGTGGTTGTACGGCGTCACGGTCACTTCCGCGTAGCGCGCGTTCTGCGCGGCCAGATCCGCCGCCAGCCCGGTGACGAGGGTGTGGATGTCGCGGGCGTCGCGCACCAGCGACGTCACCGCCAGGTAGTTGCGGAGGAAATGCGGGAAATCGCGGAAGGTGAAGAACTCGGCGAGCGCCGCCGGCTCCGTCGGAACACCCGCGGACGGGCGGCGGCGGGCCAGTTCCAGCACCGTGGGCAGGCTCGCCGAACCGACGAGGTGGACGTGGAGTTCGACCTTGGGCAGGGCGTGCACGAACGCGCGCAGCGCCGTGCCCGTGAGGATTCCGGGCATGACAAAGCTCCCTGGGATGAAGAAGTGAAGGGTGACGTGCGGAGGAGCGGGCGGCTCAGGGAGCGAGGTCGCCGCGTTCGGTGTCGGCCCCGTAGAGCGGGAGCTTGAACAGCGTCACGGGGCCAGCCTACCGGTCCGGGCGGGGTCCGGGTTGGCAATTCGGGCAGAACCAGGTCGGGCGCTGCTGGTGTCCGGTGCCCTGCTGGAGCACCTCCACCTTGCCGCCACAGCGGAAGCAGCCCTGCCTCGTCCGCTCGTAGACCCACTGGCGCCTGCCGCGGCGCGGGTCCCCGGTGGTGATCTGCTCATGGCGCCAGGCGTTGGCCACCAGCAGCTTCCGGCCGAGCGCGACCGCCTTGGCAGTGTCCACTTCGGACACCGGTGTCCAGGGGGAGACCTTGAGCAGGAAGCAGATCTCCACCTTGTACAGGTTCCCGATCCCCGCCATGATCCGCTGGTCCAGCAGGGCGTCGCCGAGTTCGCGATCCGGGTCCGCGGCCAGCGCGGCGGCGGCCCGCTCCGCGAGTTCGTCCGTCCATCGTGGATCGAGCAGATCGGGGCCGAGGTGCCCGACGAGGCGGTGTTCTTCGTCCGTGGGCACGAGTTCGAGGTCGTGCACGCGGAAGCCGATCGCCTGCAGATCCTCGGTGGCGAGGATGACCCTCGCCTGATGGGCCGGATTGCGCCAGCGCGCGCCCGCCCGGTAGACGTCCCACTTGCCGTCCATGCGCAGATGGCTGTGGAGGGTGAGATCGCCGGAGAACCGCGTCAGCAGATGCTTGCCGACCGTGCCGACGCCGAGCACGTCCCGCCCGGCGAGATCCGTCGTGGCCAGCTGCGGGACCCTGAACTCGCCTCGCAGCAGGGTCTTCCCGGCCAGTGCCTTGTCGAGGACCTTGCCGGCGAGGAAGACGGTGTCGCCTTCGGGCATCGGACGTCAGCCCGTGCCGGTGTCGCTCAGCTTGGCGGGGGCTTCGGTGGTCTCGGGCTCTTCGTCGCCGCGGACACGGTGACGCCCGGCCCGGCTCGAGCGCAGGACCTTCGCGAGCACCATGTTGAAGGTGAGCGCGATCTCCTGCGCGCCAGGGGAGTGCCACTCGTGGATCGGGCTGCACGCGCCCTGGGCCTGCTGCACCGCGAGCCGGTCCGGGATGGCGGTCGGCATCACCAGCGGGCCGAAGTTCTCCCGCAGCTCGGCCACGCGGAACTGGTGCTCGTAGGAGCGCACGCGGAGCTTGTTGACCACGACGCCGATCGGCCGCAGCCCCGGGTTCTGCTCCTCGCGGATCTTCTCGATCGCTTCGAGCGCGCGGCGCGCGCCGGACACGGCGTACATCGTCGGCTCGGTGACGATCAGGGCGCTGTCCGCGGCCACCAGCGCGGAGCGGGTCAGCCTGCCGAGCGACGGCGGGCAGTCGAGGATCACCAGTTCGTAGGGTTCCTCGCGCAGCGGGTTCGTGTGCAGTTCGTCGAGCGCGCGGGAGAGGTTCTCCAAGCGGCGGCTGTCGGCGTCCGGTTCGTTGAGCATCTCGAGCTCTTCGGCGCCGACGAGGACGTCGATCCGGTCGCTCCACACGCTGGGCGCGATCGCGCGTTCGAGCACCGAACGCACCGGCGTCTCCAGGACGTCGGCCAGCGTGCGGTCGGTGAAGGGCGGGTCCAGCGAGGTGGTGGCGTTGCCTTGCGGGTCGAGGTCGGCCACGAGAGTCCGGGCGCCCCTACGCAGCGCGGCGGACGCGACACCGAGGGCGACCGTCGTTTTACCGACGCCACCCTTCAGGCTGAGAACAGCGACCGTGTGCACTCGATACAGCCTACGGGCAGTCGGCGGGGTGGCTCCTTGGCAAGGTGTCGAACACCGCATCGGACTACGCCCGGCGGGCCGGCGAAGGCGGGCATTACCCTGTGCGTTTATGAAGACGGACACCGTGGCCACGCGGGGATCGGGGGCGGTTCGCCGGGTTCTCGAAGCAGAACTCCGGGCCGCACGGGCGCGAGGCGCACAACAGCCGCACGTCGTCGACGTCGGCGGCGGCAGCGGCGGCTGGGCGGTGCCGCTGGCCTCGGCGGGCTGCCTGGTGACCGTGGTCGAGCCGAACCCCAACGCGCTGGCGACCCTGCGCCGCCGCGCCGAGGAGGAGGGCGTCTCCGGCAGCATCACGGTGATCGCCGACGACTCCGACGCGCTCGGCGCCCACGTCGCGGCGGGCTCGGCCGACCTCGTGCTCGCGCACGGGCTGCTCGAAGTCGTCGACGACCCGGCGCTCGTGCTCACCGCGCTGGCCGCCGCGGTCAAACCCGGCGGAGCGGTCTCGGTGCTGGTCGCGAACCGGCACGCGGCGATCCTGCAGCGCGCGCTGGCCGGGCGGCTCGGCGAGGCACGGGAACTCCTCGCGGCCGACAGCGGCGTCCTCGGCGGCGGCCGGGAGACCGTGCTGCGGCGCTTCGACGCGGAGGGCCTCCGCGCCCAGCTGATCGCGGTCGGGCTCGAGGTGACGTCGCTGCAGGGCGACGGTGTCGTGGCGGACTTCGTGCCCGGTGGGGTGCGGGAAGAGGACCTGGCCGAGTTCGAGCTGGCGGCGGCGTCGGTTCCGCCGCTGCGGGACATCTCCAGCAGGCTGCACGTCCTGGCCCACCGCCCGGCCTGACCTCCTCGTGAGTGGTAAAGACGGTTCTAACCGGCCTTACCACTCACGAGACTGTCGGTGGTCCGGGCTAACGTCCGGGTGTGGGGAGAAACGCTGAACTGCCCGGCGGGATGGCCCGCTACCGCGTGACGACCGGCGCCACCACCTGGCCCGACGACACCGGCTGCGGCCTGCTGCACGTCGACATGGACGCCTTCTTCGTGTCCTGTGAACTGCGGACGCGCCCGGAGCTGGCCGGCAAGCCGGTGGTCGTGTCCGGTGGCGGGCCGAGGTCCGTCGTCGCGGCGGCGAGCTACGCGGCGCGCGAGTTCGGCGTCCGGTCGGCCATGCCGTTCTCGACCGCCAAGCGGCTCTGCCCCCAGCTGATCTGCATCACGCCGACGCCGGGGCTCTACGGCGAGGTGTCCCAGGGCGTCATGGGGATCTTCCGCGAACTGACGCCACTGGTGGAGCCGCTGAGCCTGGACGAGGCGTTCCTGGACGTCAGCGGGGCCCTCAAGCGGCTGGACTCGTCGCCCGCGCGGCTCGGCGCCTGGATCCGGGAACGGGTGGCCGCCGACTTCGGGATCAGCTGCTCGGTCGGCGTCGCGAAGGTCAAGTTCGTCGCCAAGCTGGCGTCCGGGATGGCGAAACCGGACGGCATGGTCGTCGTGCCGTCGGCCGAGACGCTCGAGTTCCTGCGTCCGCTGCCCGTGTCGGCGCTGTGGGGCGTCGGCAAGCGCACCGAGGAACAGCTGCGGCAGCAGGGCCTCGACACCGTCGCCGACGTCGCGGCCGCTCCGCTGTCCAGGCTGAGGCGGTCGCTCGGGCGGGCGCTGGGGGAGCATCTGTACGCGCTCGCGAACGGGCACGACGAGCGCAAGGTGGTCCCGGAGTCGCCGGACAAGTCGATCGGTGCCGAAGTGACCTTCGACGTGGATCTCCACGACCGCGCGGCGCTCGGGCTGGAACTGCTCCGGCTGTCGGAACGCGTCGCCGCCACCCTGCGCCGCCGGGGGCTGCGCGGGCGGACGGTGTCGATCAAGGTCCGGTTCGCGGACTTCAAGACGATCACCCGCGCGAGGACAACCGCCGTCGGGGTGGATGTGGCCCGCGACATCCACCGCACCGCCGTCGAACTCCTCACCGAGCACGCGCCGACGGGCGCAGTTCGCCTGATCGGGGTAAGGGTCGAGGGTTTGGACACGGAGAGTGATGGAGAGCAGCTGCTTTTCGCAGCACCCGAACCCCGTTGGCGGGATGCGGAAGTCGCCGCCGACGTCGCGAGGTCGAAGTTCGGCGCCGCCGCGGTGCGGCCCGCGTCACTGCTGACCCCCCGTGACCAGTGACATCGCCTGCTCGGCCGTCTTCGAGAGAGCCGAGCCGGGTGGTTTCGCCCAATTCGATCCCTTCTGGATACGGGATCGGGTAGTCGGACGAGCGCGGGGCTCGTATCCTGGACAGAGACACCCCGCCTGGGGTTGTCTGTTGGGTCCATGACGTTGCGCGGCCCGGCGCCCGCGACAGCTGTGCCGGAGGAGGAAAGATGCCACTCTCCGAGCATGAGCAGCGGCTGCTCGATCAGATCGAGCGCGAGCTCTATGCCGAGGACCCCAAGTTCGCATCCACGGTGCGAGGCACCCGGTTGCGCCGCCCCGCCCGCCGACGGCGTTTGCAGGGCATCGCCCTGTTCGTAGTGGGCGTCGCACTGTTGGTGCTCGGCGTGGTGGTCAACATCCGGGTCGCCGAGATCCCCGTGATCAGCGTGCTCGGGTTCCTCGTGATGTTCTTCGGAGTCATGATGGCCGTCACATCGATTCGGCAAGGAGCCGAAACGGAAGGCGGCAAGGACAGCGGTGGCCCGGGGGCCGGCGGAGGTGGCGGCAAGGCGTCCCCGCGCCGAAGCTCGTTCACCCAGCGCATGGAAGAGCGCTTCCGCCAGCGCTTCGAGGAGCAGTAGCTCCCACAAACGCGAACATGCCGACGGGGCGATGCCTTGTCGGCATGTTCGCGTTTGTCCTGCCTCCAGCGCGCGGACGCCCGTACCGCATGGCGCGGGTTGGTCGTGAGTGGCGTTTCGGGGGTCGGGCAAAGGCGGGCTAGGTACGTACTGGCTTCCGGGCTTCGCTGATCGCGGGACTCGGAACGCACGCCTATGGCCCCAGTAACCCCACCAGTCACCACGATGGCGCGCGAAGGCCTCTTTTCCAAGTACATGAAGGACCCCTTCACTGCGCTAGACGCAAGCAAGGGCCCCTTCACGTGCTTCAAACCAACGAAGGCGACAGAAAGCGTCGGTCAGGGTCGTCGTGAGTGGCTTCGCCCGGGGTTGCGAAAGCCACTTTCGCAACCTTCAACGTTGCGAAAGTGGCTTTCGCAACCCCGGCCGTGACCGGGCCCGGGTACCGCCCTGGCGATCAGGTCGCGAAAGCCACTTTCGAGACGTCTGATGTCCCGAAAGTGGCTTTCGCGACACACCTCCAGAATCCCTGACCAGGGACCGAGCGCTGGCCGAGGGCTACTTGCCTCGCCGCAGCGACCGCGGGAACAGGCGGCCCTTCCACGACATCGGCGCGTTCCGCTTCAGACTCTTGCGAACCTCGTCGAAGGCCGGGCCCAGCGCCTGGTCGTCCGCGGGCTGGTCCGAGTACCAGGACCGCTCCACGACGCCGATGACCGTCCGCAATCCGGTGCGGCCCTCTTCGTCCAGCCGGTGCTTCTCGACGACCTTCCGGCCCGCCACGCGCACCGTGTCGCCGTCGGAGAGCGGCAGACCGCGGTCCGCGCATTCGTCCATCAGTTCGCGCCACGCCGCGTCGGCCGCGGCGGGGGAGCGGGTCGCGATCTTCTGCAGCCGCAGCCGTCGTTTGATCTCCCGGATCGTCGTCGGCGTGCCGAGCCCGCCGAGGACGATCACCAGTGCCAGCGCGAACCACCACGACACCCACGCCGCCAGGAACGCGAACGCCGCCACCCACAGCCCGATCACGATCAGCGGCAGCCAGTTCGTCACGTTCTGGTTGTCCAGGAACCCGTGCTCCGGTGCGGGCGAGTCCGGGGACGAGGACGAGGACGAGCGCATCAGCGTCCGGTACCTCAAGCGCATCCGCACGATCGTCACCACGGTCAGCGCCGCGGCCAGCCCACCGAGGATCCCGGAGAGGATCGCGGGCCACAGCGGCTCTTCCTCCTGCTGGCCCGTGCCGCCGTCCGCGCCGAGGTCGGCGCCGGGGTCGCGGGGCGTGCCGGTGGCGGGTGCGCTCGACGCGGGTGCGCTCGGCACTTCCTGGGTGTCGTTGGCCGTGGAGCTGTTGGTGTCGTTCTGCAGGTACGGCGGGACGACCGCGCGGCCGTCGAGCAGCGGGGTCGGGTCGAAGCTGACCCAGCCCTTCGTCTCGAAGTAGACCTCGACCCACGCGTGCGCGTCCTCGGAGGTGATCGAGACGTAGTCGCCCTTCGGGGTCCCGGCGGAGAAGCCGATGGCGACCCGCGACGGGATGCCGACCGACCGCAGCATCACGGCCATCGCCGACGCGTACTGCTCGCAGAACCCGCGTTTGCCGTTGAGGATGAAGTCGGCGAGCGCGTCGGAGTCGGTCGCGTCCGCGGTTTTGGTGTCGTAGACGAAGCCGTTCTGCGCGGTGAAGAACGACCAGAGCGCCTGCGCCTTGTCGAAGTTGTTGGACTCGTTTTCCGTCAGCTGCTTGGCCTTCGCGACCACGCGGGGATCGACGCGGTCGATCTGGGTGAACTGCGGCGGCACTTCGGCCAGGCGGGCGTCGTCGCGCCGGAGTTCGTCCTTCGTCGGGATCTGGAGGGACGCGCTCTCGGTGTAGGCGGGCGCGTTCTGCTTGGTCGTGGTGAACACGGCGCCGCCGACCGGGTCGTACAGCCAGTTGTCGGCCAGTCCGTCGAGCGCCCTCGGCGCGCCGTAGACGGGCAGCCAGTTGTCGACCCAGTTCGTCGGTTCGATCCGGATCTCCCGCGCGGGACCGGAACCGTCGTCGCCCGGAGCGGGCGGGAGGCCCTTGTTGGCCTGCACACCCTGCTGGGCGCGGCCGTTCTGCGCGAGCCCCCAGCCCTTGTTCGGCGTGTACGTGTCGAGGGTGAACGCGCGCAGCAGCCGCTTGTCCGCGCCCATCCCGTAGACCTTGAACAGCTCCACGTTCTCGCCCTGGTCGAGCAGGCCGCGCAGCTGCGTGAACGGCTCGACGCCGAATCCGCCGGCGCCGGCGCGGCCGGAGCCGGTCCCGCCGGGAAGGCTGCCGACCGTGCCGATGCCGGTGACGGCCGTGCCGATCACCAGGCCCATCGCGATCGCGGCGGCCACCACGCCGACGGGGGCCGACAACGTGCTCGCGGAGTTGCCCAGCCCGGGCGCGTCCCGGTTGCGCCAGCGGCGATGCCGGTGGTTGCCGTCGACGGCGAGCAGGGCGGCGAACGCGGCCGCGCCGAGCAAGAACGTCCACCACGGCAGCATGTCCTCGGCCAGCGCGGCCGGGACGGCGTACACGCACAGCAGGACGAGGCCGGTCGCGGCGGGCGCGGCGGCGGCCACGGCCAGCGTGTCGACCAGGACCGCGACCAGGCCGATCGCGATGGTGATCAGGCAGAGGATCGGCGGGGTGCCCTCGATCGGCGGCAGGCCGACGCGGATCTGCTCGGCCGCCGCGGCCAGCACGCCGCGCAGTTCCCCGAACGCGTCCGGGCCGGGGAAGATCTTCAGGATCCCGCTGGTGGTGAACGCCCCGGTGATCAGCAGCAACAGCACGAGCAGCTGGGCCAAGCCGACGACGATGGTCGGCGCGCGCAACGAGCGCAGGGCGAGCCCGGTCGAGGCGATCAGCACGACGGCGACCAGCAGGTAGCCGAACCACGCCCAGCCGGCGACGACGCCGGTGAGCGAGGTCGAGGCGAACAGCGTGGCGAGCCCGGCGGCGACCGGTGCGAGCACACTGCTCGTCCAGACCGGGGGCGGGGCGGACGGCCGCGGACGGGGGGTGTGCGGCCGGGGTGGCGCGGTCGCGGTCACAGGCCGCCTCCGATCAGCGTGCCCCGGCGGGTTGCCGTCTGGCAGAGCTCGGCCCAGACCTGCGGCATCGGCGAGCCGGGGCCGGCGACGACGACGCCCCAGCCCGCGGCTCGCAGCAGCGCCACCGATTCTTCGGTGGCGGCGGCCCGGTTTTCGGGCCGGTTGACGCCGGACGACCAGCCGGGGGTGTCGAGCAGCACGGCGAGGCTCCGGATCCCGCGCGGGCGGTACCGGGACAGCTCGTGCACGGATTCGTTGCTGACGGTGCCGAGCACCGCGATGAGTTCCTGTCCCTCGGCCGGGTCGTGGCCGAGGGTGATGTCGCGCTGGTGCGCGGGCTGGAGCGCGGCGAGGACGTCGAGCACGACGTTGTCGTAGTGCTCGCCACCCTCGCCGGGGGTGTCGGCCAGGGTCTGGCCGTGTTCGGTGATCAGCCGGACCCGGTGACCGGAGCGGCGCAGGTGCAGCGACACGGAAGCGGCGAACGAGACGGCCCATTCGAGGCTCGCCGCGGGGCCGGTGCCGTGGTGCGCCGCCGCGCGGTGGTCCAGCAGCACCGTGGTGCCGCCGCGCCACGGCCGCTCCTCGACGCGGACCATGATCTCGTCGCGGCGGGCGGTCGAACGCCAGTGGACCTTCCGCAGGTCGTCGCCCTGCCGGTACTGCCGGACGATCACGTCCGATTCGCCCTGTCCGGCGTGCAGGCGGATGCTGCCGTCGTCGCCGGCGCCGATCCCGGCGCCGCTGGGCAGCCCCCACAGGCCGGCCACCTTCGGCACGACGACCAGCCGGGAGTGCCCGATCAGCTCACGTTCGAACTCGCACAGCCCGAACGGGTCGGTGATCGTCGCCCGCAGCGGACCGACCTGCTGGATCCCGCGCAGCACCGGCTGCAGCGGGTAGCGCAGCGCGACCCGGCGGTCATGGGGAAGGCGTTCGACGACGAACCGCGGCCGCGAACCCAGCGCGTAGGGCACGCCGTCTTCGAGCAGCACCTCGCCCGCCGGAAGCCTGCCGTCGCGCCAGAGTTCGAGCTGGACCTCGCCCGGCGAACCGACCGCGACCCGTTCCGGGCGCAGCGAGCGGGCCGCGCCCAGCCGCAGCCGGGTCGCCGAGATGAAGAAGGCGACCAGCAGCGGCAGGGCGACGACGAACACCGCGACCCGCAGCAGATCCCGTTCGTTGAGCACGAACGAGCAAGCCGCCGCGGCGACGCCGGCGGCGAGGAGACAGCGGCCGCGTGTGGTCAGGCCGGAGAGAGCACGCAGCATGGCCGCTGGATCCAATCTGCCGAGCGAAGCTCGTCCGCTGAGGGTGGGGGCGGGGGCATGGATGGACTTACTCAGCGGTGGTTCGAGCCCTGCGGTACGGGGACGCGGTGCAGGATCGCGCGGACCACGTCGGTGGCCGAACGGCGAGCGGCGTGCGCCTCCGTGGTGAGCACCATGCGGTGCGCCAGCACCGGGACCGCGACCGTGTGCAGGTCGTCCGGGACGACGAACTCGCGGCCCGAGAGCGCGGCCTGCGCGCGGGCCGCGCGGACCAGTTGCAGGGTCGCCCGCGGCGAGGCGCCGAGACGGATCTCCGGCACCTGACGGGTCGCGGACACCAGGTCGACGGCGTAGCGGCGGATCTCCGGCGACATGTGCACCGACCGCACCGTCTCGATCAGCCGCTGCACCGACTCGCGGTCGGAGACGGGCTCGAGATCGGCCAGCGGGTTGTGCCCGGCGTGCTCGTCGACCATGGCCAGTTCGGCCTGCTGGTCGGGATAGCCGATGGACACCCGCGCGGTGAACCGGTCCCGCTGGGCCTCGGGCAGCGCGTAGGTGCCCTCCATCTCGATGGGGTTCTGGGTGGCGATCACCATGAACGGCTCTTCGAGGTGGTAGGTCGAGGTGTCGACGGTGACCTGGTGCTCTTCCATGCATTCGAGCAGGGCCGACTGCGTCTTCGGCGAGGCGCGGTTGATCTCGTCGCCGACCACGATGTTCGCGAACACCGGGCCGGGGCGGAACTCGAACTCGCCGCTCTGCCGGTTGTAGATGGACACCCCGGTGACGTCGCTGGGCAACAGGTCGGGGGTGAACTGGATCCGGCTGACGGTGCAGTCGATCGAGCGGGCCAGCGCCTTCGCCAGCGAGGTCTTGCCCACCCCGGGGACGTCTTCGACGAGGAGGTGGCCTTCGGCGAGCAGGGTCACGAGCGCGATGCGGATGACGTCGGGTTTGCCGACCAGTACCCGCTCCACGTTGGCGGCGATCCGCCGCGCGGTCTCGTGCAGTTCGTCCAGCGACGCTGGGTTTTCACGGCCGTTCTGCCGGCCGCTGACCGAGCCGGCGTCCGTGGGGTACGGCGCTTGCCCGGTTGCCTGCTCGCCCTGGTGTTCGCCGGGCGTCGCAGACTGGATTCTCGACGTCACTCGACCTCCTGATGCCGCGTGGCTGGATTTCCGCTGGGTCCTCTGCCGGACCGTTCAGTCCCCCGGGCAGCGGTCAGCCTCCCACGAAGTGTGTCAAACTCGGGCGAACTCGTGGGGGGAACCCCGCCAACCCCAGTCGATGACTCTGTGCAACCAGAGACCTTACCTCGATCGGGTGAGGTGAGCGCGTTTTCGGGTGCTCCCGCTGACCCCTTGTTTTGTCGTATGCTCCGGTGCGAGGTCGCTCGACTACGGAGAGGCGTAATCGCATATGAGCGAAGTGAGAACCGCCAAACCGCGGTTCGACTTGAGCGGATTCGCGGTCGCGCCGGAGCTGGCCGCCGACGCCCATGTGAAGATCTCCGCCCTGCAAGACGTGGTCGGCCAGATGGTCCGCGAGGCCAAGGTGCTCGGCCGCACGGTTCCCCTCGGCGGGGGATACGCGGACGAGGTCGGCAAGTTCATGGCGCAGTACGGGATCGGCGCCGAAGGCTCCGCGGTCGAGGCGCTCACCGCGTTCGGCAAGGAACTCGAGGCGCTCAAGAACCGGATCGAGAAGGCGCTGGCGAAGTACACCCGACAGGATGAACAAGCGGCGGCGGACGTGGACTGTGTCGGCGGCTGATCCCATGAGCTCCCGCCTTGTCGCGCTCGGCGTCCTCGTCGTCCTCTCAGTGTCCGCCTGCGGGCAAGGGGCCGCGGGCCAGGCGCCGGCTCCGAGCGTGGAGACGGTACGCAGCGGCGCTTCCGTCGTGGGCACGGTCCCGCCGGCGGTCCTGGATCCCTGCGCGCTGCTCGATCCGCAGGACCGGTCGACGGCCGGGATCACTGTGCTCGGCGTCGCGAAGGAGATCAACGGCGCCCGCGCGTGCGACTGGACGGTGCCCGCGACCTTCGGCGTCACCATCACCGTGGACGAGCGCAACGGCCTGAAGGATCTCGAGGTCGCGCGCAAGACCGCCACCAAGACCAAGGTCGGCGGCCGGGACGCGCTCAAGGTCGCCGACAAGAAGGCCGCCGACGGGACCTGCGCGGTCCTGCTCGGCATGGGGGAGAAGGCGAGCGTCCAGATCGACGTGAGCAACACGAACTTCACCGACACCCCGCTCGCCTGCGAGCGCGCGGTGAAGGTGGCGGGACTGGCCGAACCCAAACTGCCTTAGGGCCTGTCAGCGGAGCGGAGGACGAACTCGGGTATGGACGAAACGCGTGAACCCGCCCGGCCGGAGGCCCCGCTATCGCGGTGGCAGGGCGCCTCGACTCACGAACGTGAGAGGTCTGATCAGGTAGCGCCCTGTCGACGTGATCGCGGTCGCGGGTTCACCACCGGATACTGAGGAGGACTGCCGTGCCTGAAGGAGAGACGCCGGGCCGCGAGGTCCCGGTCGCGGCCACGCGGTACGAGGCCTACAGCCACGAAGCGCTGGCCGCCGAAGTCGAAGCGGGCAACGACCCCGAGGCGGCCGGCGGGATCGGCGCCGCCTGGGACGCGCTCGCGCGGCGCATGCACGACGCGACGTCCGAGCTGGCCGGGCTGGTCGGCAGCAGCGAAGAGAACTGGCGCGGTGAAGCGGGCGACGCGCTCCGCGGCGTGCTGGCCACCGCGTCCGGCTGGCTGACCTGGTCCGCGGACATCTCGTCCGCGCTCGGGAAGGCCGTCTCCGGACAGGCCGAAGCGGCGGCGCGGGCCCGTGCCGACATGCCGCCGCCGGTGGACTACGACCCCGGCGCGATGATCCGCGGCGCCGCGGCAGGCGGGAACCTCGCGCTCCTCGCCGCGCTCGCCGACGAGATGGAGGCCAAGCACGCGGAGGCCGAGGAGGCCCGGCGCAAGGCCGTCGACGTCATGAACACCCGCGACGCGTCCCTGCATTCGCTGACCCCGCAGGTCTCCTTCGGGAAGCCGCCCGAGCTGGGGCGGTCTTGATCCGCGTTTCCGCGTCGGCGTTCGACGTCCTCTGGTCCGACCTCGGCCACGCGGCCCCGCCTTGGCCGCTGTCCGTCCGCAGCGTCGGTGCCACGGAAGCGGAACGCGCCGAGATCCGCGGCGCGGTCTACGAAAACCTCGCCGAACGAGGCCTTTACGACGGCGACCGGCTCGACGCCGCGCTGGAAGCGAGGCTGGACCTGCTCGCGCGCGCAGAGGTCTACGTCGAATGCGAGGCGCTGGCCGACATGACCGCCGAAACCCCGTTCCGCGCGGTCGCGGCCGCGCGCGGACGGCACGGTGTGCTGGCCACGCAGCCGGAACAGACCATCGCGCTGTCCGGGATCACCGACGGCGAGGTGTTCGCCGCGATCGTCGACGTCCTGCCCGAGATGCGGCCCGGCCCCGGCTACGGGATCAGCCTCCCCGCGGCGCGTTTCGGCGACGACCTGGAGGATCCGGTGTTCGGCGACGGCGGGCGATCGCCGGCTTCGGACAATCAGCTGCGCGAGGTGCTCGCGATTCAGGCGCGGCCCGTCTACAGCGCGGGCCAGTTCACCGTGCGGACCCGCGACCGCGACGGGCGGGCGCACCGGGCGGGTGGGCTGACCTGGTTCGACACCGACGTCGGCGCGTACTGCGCGGCGCGGACCGAGGGCCGCGGCGGGCAGGCGTGGGTGAACGTGTCCCCTGTGGACGGTCCCCGGCTGGCCGCGCGGCTGGCTTCGCTGCTGGACGAAGACCACTGAGCACTGACCCGCCCACCTCGCACGCCCGCCGGTGACCCGTGTCGCGAAAGCCACTTTCAGGACGTCTGATGTCCCGAAAGTGGCTTTCGCGACACGGGGCGCGCGCCTTGGAGGCCGAACGCGCCCGCGACGGGACCGGTATGACATCGAGGGTCCTTTGTCGACATGTCATGGGATGACCCGACGTCGTCACCCTCCACTGTGTCCTCGGCCGTCCCCACCGCGCCCCACCGGATTCCCCACTTTCACCCCCACTTCGCCCCACAGCAGGGTTCCGGCTGCCGATATCCGGACGTGTCAGGCATGGATGAGGTTGCTTCGATACCCGCCCAGGGGGATCTTGGCCACCGTCCCCCACCGAGCCCCCACCTGGCCCCACCTGGCTGACCAGCGAAAACGTCTGACACGACGGAGTGGTCGCGGCTTTTGACGCGTTGACTG
Source organism: Amycolatopsis sp. WAC 04182 (assembly GCF_003947465.1). Lineage (NCBI taxonomy): Bacteria > Bacillati > Actinomycetota > Actinomycetes > Pseudonocardiales > Pseudonocardiaceae > Amycolatopsis > Amycolatopsis sp. WAC 04182. Next base: position 895,113 of record NZ_QHJJ01000002.1, on the reverse strand, counting down.
TGGTGAAAAGTGGGGTACGGTGGTGCGCAGTGGGGCAGAAGGGAGCCCCGTGGCCGAGCCCGGTTGTTCGCAGCCGGGAGCGGTAGGGAGGTGGAGCCGGTGTTCCTCGGCACCCACACCCCGAAACTGGACGACAAAGGGCGGCTCACGCTGCCCGCGAAGTTCCGCGACGCGCTCGCCGGTGGGCTGATGGTCACCAAGGGACAGGATCACTGTCTCTTCGTCTTCCCCCGGGCGGAGTTCGAGCAGATGGCGAGGAAGGTCGCCGACGCCCCGTTCACGAACGAGGCGGTCCGGGCCTACCAGCGTTATCTCTTCGCCGGGACGGACGAACAACGCCCGGACGGGCAAGGACGTATCGCGATCGCGTCCGAGCTCCGACGCTATGCCGGGCTGAACAAGGAGTGCGTGGTGATCGGGGCGATCACCAGGCTGGAGATCTGGGACGCCCAAGCGTGGCAGGGCTACCTGGACGAACACGAGGACAGCTACGCGAAGGCTCGAGAGGAAGTTCTGCCGGGCGTCTTCTAGACGTGGCCGAGGAAGCACCCACGCCGTCGGGGGGCGCGGGTTCACGCTTCGGACACGCCGGGAACCGTCCACACGGATGCCGTGAGGCCTCTGTCCGCTCAGTGGCCCTGGTACACCTTCCCCGGTACCAGGTCAGCAGGCGGGCGGACAGGGACCTGACGGCATCCGGCATCTTCCCCGGCACTACAGGAAAGGGGGGAAGACATGGCAGACGAACACGAGCACGTACCGGTGCTGCTGGACCGCATCGTCGAGCTGTTCGCGCCGGTCTTCTCCGACCGCGAGGCCGTGCTGGTCGACGCGACCGTCGGACTCGGCGGTCATTCCGACGCGCTGCTCACCGCGTTCCCGCTGCTGCGCCTGGTCGCCCTCGACCGCGACCCCAACGCGCTGGAACTCTCCGCGAAACGGCTTGCGCGGCACGGTGATCGTGTCGACTTCGTGCACGCCGTCTACGACGAGATGCCGTCCGCGCTGCAGGGGCTCGGACTGTCCAGAGTGGACGGGATCCTGTTCGACCTCGGCGTCTCCTCGATGCAGCTCGACCGGGCCGAGCGTGGTTTCGCCTACTCCAAGGATTCCCCGCTCGACATGCGGATGGACCCGACCACCGGGTTCACCGCGGCCGACGTGCTCAACACCTACGCGCCCGGCGAGCTGATCCGGATCCTGCGTGACTACGGCGAGGAACGCTTCGCCCAGCGGATCGTCAAAGCCGTTGTGGCGGAACGAGAGAAGGAACCCTTCACGCGCAGCGGGCGGCTGGTGGAACTGCTGTACGACGCGGTCCCCGCGGCGAGCAGGCGCACCGGCGGGCATCCGGCGAAGCGCACGTTCCAGGCGTTGCGGATCGAGGTCAACGGCGAGCTGGAGGTGCTGCGGCGGGCGATGCCGCGGGCGTTGTCCTCGCTCGCCGTCGGCGGCCGCATCGTCGTGGAGTCCTATCAGTCCCTCGAAGACCGGCTGGTCAAGCAGGCCTTCGCGGAACTGGCGAAATCCCGGACGCCGGAAGGGCTTCCGGTGGAACTGCCGGGCCACGGCCCGGAACTGAAACTGCTCACCAGAGGGGCCGAGAAGGCCGGCGAGGCGGAGACCGAACTGAACACGCGGGCCGCCTCCGTGCGGCTGCGAGCCGCCGAACGGATCGGAGACCGAGCACGATGACCGCTCCCGCGAAGTCCCGCGGCCGCCGGACACCGGCGCCCGGACGGCGTGCCCGCGCGACCACCACGGTCGACGAGGCGCCCGGCACCACCGAATCCACGACGTCCACCCGTGCCTCCCGCGGCCGCACGTCGGCGGCCGAACGCGCCTACGCCCGCCGCGCCCAGCGCGCCGACCTGCTGCAGCGGGACCAGAAGCGCAACCGTCCCGACGCCGAAGGCGGTGCGGGCAAGGAAGAGCCGGCGAAGAAGTTCACGCTGCGCTGGCCGCGTTCGCGGGCGTCGTTCGTGCTGATGATGATGGGCCTGCTGGCCGTCGGCGTGGCGTGCACGCTGTGGCTGACCACGCAGGCCATCGCCGATTCGTACCGGCTCGAACAACTCCGCACGACCAACGCCGGGCTCGCCGAGGCGAAGGAGCGGCTGCAGCGCGAAGTCGCGAAGGCCGAGTCGCCCGCTTCGCTGGCGCCCAAGGCCAGGGAACTGGGCATGGTGCCCGGCGGCGATCCCGCGCATATCGTGGTCGGCCCGGACGGACAGTCCACTGTGGTCGGTGAGCCGAAGAAGGCCGAAGCCGAAGCGCCCGCCGCCTCGCCCGAGTCGACGGCGCCGCCGCCCGCCGAGGGAACGCAGCAGGGCACGCCGTACGAGGGTGACCAGCCCGCGGTTCCGCAGGAGAACGCGGCCCCGGCGCAGGGAGGTCAGTGATGTCGCCCGGCCGCCCGGCGCAGTCCAGGGCCCGGTCGGCGGGGAGCGCGCGCAGGACGTACGCCGCCGGGACCCGTCGTGCCACCGCCCGCCGGGGCAACGGCGGAAACCGGAGCCGGTTCACCGGCGTCCGGATCCTCCTGATCGTCGTGATGGTGCTCGCCGGCCTCAAACTGGTGCAGGTGCAGTGGTTCGAGGCCGGCGCACTCTCCGAGGCCGCGGAACGGCAGCGGACGTCGGTGATCGAAAGTCCCGCGCAGCGTGGGTCCATCCTGGACCGCAACGGCACGAAGATCGCGTTCAGCGTCGAGGTGCGGACACTCGCCGTGAGCCTGAACTGGCTCCACAAGACGATGGACGACTTCGCCGCGAAGAACCCCACCAAGGGCAAGAACTTCGAGTCCGAGGTGGCGGGCGCGGCGAAGCTGATCGCGGCCAAACTGCCCGGGGTGATCACCGAGAAGGAACTGCTGGACAAGTTCCACAAGCCCGACGGGTTCACGTACCTGGTCCACGACATCGAACCTTCGGTCGCCGAGGCGATCGTCAAGGAGTACCCGTGGATCAGCGTCGAGAAGCGCTCGAAGCGCGAATACCCCGGTGATTCGGTCGGCGCCAACATCGTCGGCTACGCGAACTGGCGCACCGACGACAAGGACGTCTCCAAGCACAACCTGCACGGTGGCTACGGTCTCGAAGCCTCGCGGGACAACGACCTCGCCGGAACGCCGGGCCGCAAGATCGTCAACACCCGTAACGGCAACGACAACCTTGTCATCCCCGGCACCGAGCGGGACATCCAGAACGCCGTCCCCGGTTCGGACCTGCAGCTCACGATCGACACCGACCTGCAGTACGAACTGCAGCGGCAGCTGAGCGACTACGTCGCCAAGTCGAAGGCCAAGGGCGGCCAGGCGGTCATCCTGGACTCCAAGACCGGCGAGGTCTACGCGCTGGCCAACGACAAGACCGTCAACCTCAACGACCCGGCTTCGCGCAGTGAGACGGAGAACCTGAACAACCGCGCGGTGACCACGCCGTTCGAACCCGGTTCGGTGAACAAGATCGTCACCGCCGCGGGCGCGATCGACGCGGGCATCACCACGCCGGAGGCGTCCCTGCCGGTGCCGGGTTCGCTGCAGGTCGCGGACAAGATCGTCAAGGACGCCTGGCACCACGGCACCCAGCAGTTCACCACCACTGGCATCTTCGCGAAGTCGTCGAACGTCGGCACCCTGTTGCTGGCGCAGAAACTCGGCGAGGACCGGTACGCGGACCTGCTCAAGAAGTTCGGTCTCGGCCAGCGCACGGGGCTCGGCCTCCCCGGTGAGAGCCCGGGCGTCGTGCCGCCGCGCAACCAGTGGTCGGCCACGACCTTCGGGAACCTGCCGATCGGGCAGGGGCTTTCGATGACCGTCGTGCAGATGGCCGGGATGTACCAGGCCATCGCGAACGACGGGCTGCGCGTGGAACCCCGGGTGGTCAAAGCGAAGGTCAATCCGGACGGGACACTCGTGCCCGAACCGGCGCCCAAGACCGTCCAGGTCATCAGCCCTCAGGCGGCGAAGACCGTCCGCGACATGATGCGCGCCGTGACGCAGAAGGGTCGCGGGCAGCAGAGCGGCACCGGGCCGAAGGCGGCGCTGGAGGGCTACCAGATCTCGGGGAAGACGGGCACCGGCCAGCAGGTCGACCCGCAGACGAAGACGTACAGCAACCACCTGTACAACATCACCTTCGCCGGGATCCTGCCCGCCGACAACCCGCGCTTCGTGGTCGGCATCCGGCTCGACGCCCCGGACGCCACCCTGCAGCAAGGGCTCTCGGCCGCGCCGCTGTTCCACTCGGTGGCCGCGTACCTGGCGCAGCGGTTCCAGATCCCGCTCTCGGACGGCCCGTCGCCGCAGGTGCCGCTGGTGCTCTCCTGACGCCGCTGAAGGACGCTTTCCCCGCGTGTCATGCGAGGAAAGCGTCCTTCGCCGCGTAAGACGCGGGGAAAGGCCCCTTCGGCCCCCGGCCGCGCTCGCTGTCCTCAAGCGACAGTCGGAAGCCCTTGCGTGCCAAGGAGAGCTCACGAAACCCAATACCACGCGAGTGATCGTCGCGTGCACACACCGCACCGCTTCAGTCACCCGAATGCCGCGCCGGTAACCTCCTTGGCTGTGTCGGTGCCTACTTCAGATCCCCGCAGCGGTCCCGCCGTCGAAAGCGGGTCCGGCGCGACGGCTGCCCAGGTCCCGGACAGCCCGGTCAAGGCCGTCGCCGCACCCCCTCGCCCGGCCAGGATCGAGCCGATGCCGCTGGGCACGCTGCTCGCCAGGGCGGGCGCCCGGCTCGTGGTCGGCGGCGACGACTATCCGTCCGCGGCCGAGCTGACCGTCACGGGCAGCACGCTGCGCGCGCAGCACGTCCTCCCCGGTGACCTCTTCGCCGCGCTTCCCGGCGCCCGCGCCCACGGCGCGGACTTCAGCGACCAGGCCATCGCCGCCGGCGCGGCCGCCGTGCTCACCGACGAGGCCGGAGCCGAGCGCCCGGTGCTCCGCGACGCCGGCGTGCCGATCCTGGTGCACCCGGACCCGCGTGCCGCCCTCGGCGAGATCGCCGCCTGGATCTACGGCGAGCCGTCGCTGGAGCTGTCCGTCCTCGGCATCACCGGGACGTCGGGCAAGACCACGACGTCGTATCTGGTCGACGCCGGGCTCAAGGCGGCCGGGCTCACCACCGGGCTGATCGGCACGGTCGAGACCCGGATCGCGGGGGAGCGGCTGGCCAGCGGGTTCACCACCCCCGAGGCGCCGGATCTGCAGGCGCTCCTCGCGGTGATGGTGGAACGCGGCGTCACGCACGTCCCGATGGAGGTCTCCAGCCACGCGCTGTCGCTCGGCCGGGTCAACGGCACGCGCTTCGCGGTCGGCGCCTTCACGAACCTCTCCCAGGACCACCTGGACTTCCACAAGGACATGGAGGAGTACTTCGCCGCCAAGTCGCTGCTTTTCGACGGCCGGTCCACCGCCGAGGTGGTCGTCGCCGACAGCGCCTGGGGCCAGGCACTCCTCACCCCGCACACGGTGACCGTGTCCACCGAGCCGGGCACGGACGCGCTGTGGCGCGCCACCGACCTGACCCCCACCCCGGCGGGGGAGCAGACCTTCACCCTCCACGGTCCCGAAGGCCTCACCGCTTCGGCGAAGATCCCGCTGCCGGGCGAGTTCAACGTGGCGAACGCCGTGCTCGCGGCCGCGATCCTCCACACCGCCGGTGTCCCGCTCGACGCCATCGTCGCCGGGCTCGCCTCGGTCGAGGTGCCGGGCCGGATGGAGCGGGTCTACCTCGGCCAGCCGTTCACGGCCGTCGTCGACTACGCGCACAAGCCCGCCGCGGTCGCGCAGGGGCTCGACGCGCTGCGTGCCCGCACCGAGGGCCGGATCATCACCGTCCTCGGCTGCGGCGGGGACCGCGACACCGCCAAGCGCCCGGTGATGGGCGAGGCGGCGGTCCGGCGCAGCGAGGTCCTGATCGTGACCGACGACAACCCGCGTTCGGAGGATCCGGCCGCGATCCGGGCGGCGATGCTGGCCGGTGCCCGCAACGCCGGCCCGGCACTGGGCGGCGAGATCCTCGAGATCGCCGACCGCCGGGAAGCCATCATCCGCGCGGTCGAACTCGCCCAGCCCGGCGACATCGTGCTCATCGCGGGCAAGGGCCACGAGACCGGCCAGGAGGTCCAGGGTGTCGTGCACCCGTTCTCCGACCGGGAAGAGCTGGCCTCCGCCATCCGCAGACGTCTGGAGACAGAGTGATCGTGCTCAGCCTGGCCGAGATCGCCGCCATCGTCGGCGGCAGGCTGCATCGGACCGACGGGACCGTCGAGGTCACCGGAAGCGTCGAATTCGACACCCGTGAGCTCACTCCCGGCGGTCTGTTCATCGCGCTGCCCGGGGCGAAGGTCGACGGCCACGACTTCGCCGCGCAGGCCGTCGAAGCGGGCGCAGTCGCGGTGCTCGCGGCCCGCGAGGTCGACGCGCCCGCCGTGATCGTGCCGCCGCTGGACGCCGGGGTGGCCCACGAGCGGGCGTTCGCGCTGGTCTCGGACAAGGATGGAGCGGGCGCCGCGGTGCTGGCCGCGCTCGCCAAACTCGCCCGGCACGTGATCCGGAAGCTTTCCGGCGACCACCTGACCGTCGTCGGGGTCACCGGCTCGTCGGGCAAGACCTCCACCAAGGACATCATCGCCCAGCTCCTGGAGCCACTCGGCCCGACGGTGGCGCCCCCGGGATCGTTCAACAACGAACTGGGCCACCCCTGGACGGCGCTGCGGGCCGACGACACGACCCGGCAGCTCGTCCTGGAGCTCTCCGCCCGCGGGCCCGGCCACATCGCCGAGCTGGCGGCCATCGCGCCGCCCCGGATCGGCGTCGTGCTCAACGTCGGCACCGCCCACGTCGGCGAGTTCGGCTCCCGCGAGGGCATCGCCAAGGGCAAGGGTGAACTCGTCGAGGCGCTGCCGAGCGCGGAGGACGGCGGTATCGCGGTCCTCAACCTCGACGACCCGTACGTCGCCGCGATGGCGAGCCGGACCAAGGCGCGCGTCGTGTTCGTCGGCGAGAGCGAGTCCGCGCAGGTCCGCGCCGTCGACATCACCCTCGACGGTGAAGCGCGCGCGTCGTTCCGCCTGGTCACCCCGGACGGCGAAGCGCCGGTGAATCTGCCGCTCTACGGCGAGCACCACGTCGGGAACGCGCTCAGCGCGGCCGCCGTGGCACTGGAGATGGGCTCGACGGTCGAGGAGGTCGCGGCCCGCCTGTCGAACCTCGAACGGCGCTCGGAACGCCGGATGGAGGTCACCACCCGGGCCGACGGCGTCACGGTGCTCAACGACTCGTTCAACGCCAGCCCCGAGTCGATGCGGGCCGCGCTCAAGGCGCTCGCGTCGATGAGCGCGAACCGCCGCTCCTGGGCCGTGCTCGGCGTGATGGGCGACCTCGGCGAGAACTCGGTCGAGGCCCACGACGGCATCGGCAGGCTCGTCGTCCGGCTCAACATCGACAAGCTCGTCGTCATCGGCCAGGCGGCCGCGGCGACCCATCAGGGCGCGCAGCAGGAGGGTTCCTGGGGCGAGGAGTCGGTACTGGTACCCGACGTCGAGGCCGCCATCGCCCTGCTGCATGATCAGCTCCGCGCGGGGGACGTGGTGCTGGTGAAGGCTTCCAAGGCCGCCGCGCTGTGGCGGGTGGCCGACGCCGTGCTCGCCTCCCCTGTAGTAGCCCCTTCCCCCTCTCAAGAACGCTCGAACGGTGGTGACGCGTGATCAGCATCCTGATCGCGGCCGCGGCGGGCCTGCTGGTCTCCATCCTCCTCACTCCCTATCTGATCCGGGTGTTCTCCCGGCAGGGCTTCGGCCAGGAGATCCGGGAGGAAGGACCGCAGGGACACAAATCCAAACGCGGTACCCCGACGATGGGTGGTGTCGCGATCATCGTCGCGATGGTCGTCGGGTATTTCGTGGCGCATCTGATCAGCTCGCTCAGCGGGGGCAACGGCACCGGCGGCCCGTCCGCCTCGGGGCTGCTGGTCCTCTTCCTGGCGGTGGGCCTCGGGCTCGTCGGGTTCCTCGACGACTTCATCAAGATCCGCAAGCAGCGCAACCTCGGGCTGAACAAGACCGCGAAACTGGTCGGCCAGCTGGTGGTCACGATCGTCTTCGCGGTTCTGGCGCTGCGGTTCCCCAACGGCGAAGGCCTGACGCCCGCCTCGGAGAGCCTGTCCTACGTGCGGGACCTCGCGCTGATCACCTTCCCGTCGGTGTTCTTCGTGATCTTCTGCTACATCGTCATCTCGGGCTGGTCGAACGCGGTGAACTTCACCGACGGTCTCGACGGCCTCGCCGGCGGCACCGCGGCGATGGTGCTGGCGACCTACGTCGTCATCGCCTTCTGGCAGACCCGCCTCTCGTGCGCGGTCACCCCGCAGGCCGCCTGCTACGACGTCCGTGACCCGCTGGACCTGGCCGTGGTGGCCGCCGCGGCGACCGGCGCCTGCGTCGGGTTCCTCTGGTGGAACGCGGCCCCGGCGAAGATCTTCATGGGCGACACCGGTTCGCTGGCCCTCGGTGGTCTCGTCGCCGGTCTGTCGATGACCACCCGCACCGAACTGCTCGCCATCGTCATCGGCGGTCTGTTCATGGTCGAGATGATCTCGGTGGTCGCGCAGATCGCGGTGTTCCGCACGACCAGGCGGCGGCTGTTCCGGATGGCCCCGTTCCATCACCACTTCGAACTCGCGGGCTGGGCGGAGACCACGGTCATCATCCGGTTCTGGCTGCTTTCGGCCGTCTGCTGCATGTTCGGTCTCGGCCTGTTCTACAGCGAGCAGCTCGGCCTCGGGGGTTAGCAAGTGGAGCTCGCCGGGCGTCACGTCCTCGTCGCCGGAGCCGGGGTCACCGGCAAGTCCATCGTCCCCGTCCTGGCGGACCTGGGCGCACGGATCACCGTCACCGACGGCAACGCCGGACGGCTGGCGGAACTCGAAGGCCTCGGCGCCGAACTGGTGCCCGGCCTGACGGAGCCACCCGAAGGTGTCGAGCTGGTCGTGACCAGCCCCGGCTGGAAGCCGACGTCGCCGCTGCTGGTGGCGGCGGCCGCGGCGGGGATCGAGGTGATCGGCGACGTCGAGCTGGCGTGGCGCGTCGGGCAGCTGCGCGACAAGCCGCCGGTGTGGCTCGCGATCACCGGGACCAACGGCAAGACCACCACGGTCGGGATGCTGGAGTCGATCCTGCGGTCCGCCGGGGTCGACGCCGTGGCCTGCGGGAACGTCGGTTTCGCGGTACTCGACGCGGTGCGGGCCGGGCACGAGGTGCTCGCCGTGGAACTGTCGAGTTTCCAGCTGCACTGGTCGTCGACGCTGGCCCCGCTCGCCTCGGTGGTGCTGAACCTGGCCGAGGACCACCTCGACTGGCACGGCTCGATGGAGGAGTACGCGGCCGCGAAGGGACGGGTCCACACCCACTCCCGGAACGTGGTGCACAACCTTCACGAGCCGTGGTCCGCCCGGCTCGCCGACGAGCACGCGCCCGCGGACGCCCGCCGCGTCGCCTTCGGGATGGACACCCCGCGCCCCGGCGAACTCGGGATCGTGGAAGACCTGCTGGTCGACCGCGCCTTCGTCGCCGACCCGGCGACCAGCGCCGACGAACTCGGCACCCTGGCCGACGTGCGTCCCGCCGGCCCGCACAACGTCTCGAACGCGCTCGCCGCGGCCGCGCTGGCCAGGGCGTACGGCGTCACCGGCGAGGACGTCGCCAAGGGCCTGCGCGAGTACCGGCCGGCCCCGCACCGGGCCGAGGAGATCGGCGAGATCGACGGCGTCCGGTACATCAACGACTCCAAGGCGACCAACCCGCACGCGGCGAGCGGTTCGCTGCGCGCCCATCTGAACGTCGTCTGGATCGCCGGTGGCCAGCTCAAGGGCGCTTCCGTGGACGAACTCGTCGGCTCGATCGCCGGGCGGCTGCGCGGCGTCGTCCTGTTCGGCGTCGATTCACCCGTGATCGCCGCCGCCGTCGCGCGACACGCGCCGGATGTCCCGGTGAACAGCCTCCCTTCGGGTGACGATGACACCATGACTGCGGCGGTGAAGGCGGCCCGAGCCCTGGCGCGCCCTGGAGATGTGGTGCTGCTGGCCCCCGCCGCGGCGTCGTTGGACATGTACTCGAGCTACGGCGCACGCGGCGACGCGTTCGCCAGCGCTGTCCGTGTCCTGCGCGACGGTGCGGGGGCGACCAGTGACGGCGGTTGAGGAAAGAAAGCGCGAGACAGCACCACGCAAGCGCCGCGAACGCAAGGAAAGCCCGTTCGTCGTCTTCCGCACCGCGCTGACGGCCTGGCTTTCGCGGCCGCTCGCTTCGTTCCACCTGGTCCTGGCGCTCACCGGCGTGCTGACCGTGATCGGCATCGTGATGGTGCTGTCCGCGTCGTCGGTCGCTTCGTACAACCCCAAGACCGGCACCGGCGTGTACGCCCAGTTCAGCAAGCACCTCATGTTCGTCGCGATCGGCGCGGTGGTGTTCTGGGTCGGACTGCGGGTCCCGCTGGAACGCGTCCGGAGGCTGTCGGCGACGGCGACGGTGGTCTGCCTCGGGCTGCTCGTACTGGTGCTGACCCCGCTCGGCTCCGAGGTCAACGGCTCGCAGGGCTGGTTCCGGCTCGGCGGGTTCGCCTTCCAGCCGGTCGAGGCGGCGAAGGTCGCGCTGGCCTTCTGGGGCGCGCACATCCTGGTGATCAAGTACAACATCATCAACCAGTGGCGGCATCTGCTCGTCCCGGTCGTGCCGATCGCGCTGCTGATGTTCGCGCTGGTCATGATGCAGCCCGACCTCGGCGGCACGATCACCCTCGCGGTCGTGCTGATGGCCCTGCTGTGGTTCGCGGGCGCGCCGAAACGACTGTTCGGGGTCATCCTCGCGGGTGGCCTCGCCGGGATCCTGGTGCTGGCGATCATCGCCCCGTACCGGCTGGCGCGGGTCATGTCGTTCGTCTCCGGCGACCCGGACACCAGCGCGGACGGTTTCCAGGCCAACCAGGCGAAACTCGCGCTCGCCGACGGCGGGATGTTCGGCAAGGGCCTCGGCCAGGGCCAGTCCAACTGGGGCTACCTGCCCAACGTGCAGAACGACTTCATCTTCGCCCTGATCGGCGAGGAACTCGGCTTCATCGGCTGCTCGGTGGTGCTCGGGCTGTTCGCCGGGGTCGCCGTCGTGGGCCTGCGGATCGCCACCCGCAACCTCGACCCGTGGATCCGCATCGTGTCCGGCACGCTGACCGTCTTCCTGGTCGCGCAGGCGGGGATCAACATCGGCTACGTGGTCGGCCTGCTGCCGGTCACCGGGGTCACGCTGCCGTTGATCTCCTACGGCGGCACGTCGCTGGTGATCACCATGCTCATCATGGGGATCCTCGCCAACGCCGCCCGGCACGAACCGGAGGCGGTGGCCGCACTGCGCTCGCAGGGGCCGGGTAAATTCGGACGCCTGCTGAGGCTTCCCGCGCCCGAGCCGTACCGCCCGCCCGCCAAACGCAAGGGCACCGCGGCCAGGGGAGGCGCCGCCAAGGCGGCGAGGCCCGCGCCGAGGACGGCGAGGCCTTCGCCCGCACAGGAGCGGCGCCGTTCGGTACGGGAACCCGGCAGGAGGACGGCCGCGCGAACGGCGGCGAACCGCGGTACCGCGAAACGGGGTACCGCAAACCGGAGAGGTCATAGGTGAACAACCCCGTCAGAGGTGGCGCTTCAGGCGAGGTCGCCGGCAAAGCGCCGGTGGTCGTGGTCGCCGGCGGTGGTACCGCAGGGCATATCGAACCAGCACTCGCCCTCGCCGACGCGGTGATGCGCCTGCGCCCCGACGCGAAGGTCATCGCGCTCGGGACCGAGCGCGGGCTGGAGAACAAGCTCGTCCCGGCGCGGGGCTACCCGCTGGAGCTGATCCCGCCGGTGCCGATGCCCCGCAAACCGACACCCGAACTGCTGAAGATGCCGCTGAAGGTCCGCGACGCGGTCAAGCGCACCCGCGAGGTCCTGGACCGGGTCGGCGCGGACGTCGTCGTCGGCTTCGGCGGATATGTCGCGCTCCCGGCGTACCTCGCCGCGCGCGGCCGGAAGCCGATCGTCGTGCACGAGGCCAACGAGAAGCCGGGCCTGGCGAACAAGGTCGGCGCGCGGTTCGCCGTCCGCGTCGCGGTCGCCGTCCCGGGGACGCCGCTGGCGAAGGCGGAGGTCATCGGCATCCCGCTGCGTCGCTCCATCACGTCGCTCGACAGGGCCGCGCTGCGCGCCGAAGCCCGTGAGCATTTCGGGCTCGACCCCGACGCGCCGACGCTGCTGGTCTTCGGCGGTTCGCAGGGTGCGGTGTCGATCAACGGCGCCGTTTCGGGCGCCGCCAAGGAGTTCGCGGACGCCGGTGTCGGCGTCCTGCACGCCCACGGACCGAAGAACACGCTGGTCGTCCAGGAGTTCCCCGGGCGGCCCGCGTACGTCCCGGTGCCGTACCTGGAGCGGATGGACCTGGCCTACGCCGCCGCCGACGCGGTGCTGTGCCGCTCCGGCGCGATGACCGTCGCCGAGGTGTCCGCCGTCGGCCTGCCCGCGGTGTTCGTCCCGCTGCCCTACGGCAACGGCGAACAGGCGGTCAACGCCCGGCCCGCGGTCGCGGCCGGTGCCGGGCTGCTGGTCGACGACGCCGACCTCACCCCCGCCAAGGTCGCGGAGCTGGTGATCCCGCTGGTGTCCGACGCCGACAGGGTCGCGAAGATGAGTGCGGCCGCGGTCGGTCTCGGCCACCGCGAGGCCGACGAGACCCTTGCCAAGATCGTGCTGGAGGCCGCAGGTGCCTGATCAACTCCCCGACACGCTCACGCGTGCCCATCTGATCGGGATCGGCGGTGCCGGGATGAGCGGCGTCGCGCGGATCCTGCTGGCCCGCGGCGCCCAGGTCTCCGGATCCGACGCCAAGGAGTCGCGCGCGTTCCTTTCGCTGCGTGCCCAGGGCGCCGAGATCGCCGTCGGCCAGCGCGCCGAGAACCTCGACGCGTTCCCCGAAGGCCCGTCCTCGGTGATCGTGTCGACCGCGATCAAGGACGACAACCCGGAACTGGTGGCCGCGCGGGAACGCGGGATCACCGTGCTGCACCGCGCCGAGGCGCTGGCCGGGCTGATGGAGGGGCACCGCGTCGCCTGCATCGCCGGGACGCACGGCAAGACGTCGACGACGTCGATGCTGACCGTCGCGCTGCAGCAGTGCCGTCTCGACCCGTCGTTCGCCATCGGCGGTGACCTCAACGAGTCGGGCGCCAACGCGCACCACGGCGAGGGCGGGATCTTCGTCGCCGAGGCCGACGAGAGCGACGGATCGTTCCTGGCCTACTCGCCGTCGGTCGCCGTGGTGACCAACGTCGAGCCGGACCACCTGGACCACCACGGCACGGCCGAGGCGTACGTCTCGGTGTTCACCGACTTCCTCGGCCGGATCGTGCCGGGCGGGCTGCTCATCGTCTGCGGTGACGACGAGGGTGCCGAGAAGCTGGGCGCGCGGGCGGCGGAGCAGGGCATCCGCGTCCGTCGCTACGGGCGTTCGGTCACCGGTGCCGAGGACGCCAAGGTGCTGGACTACGCGCCGGCACCCGACGGCGGCGTCGTCCGGATCTCCTTGCGGGGCGAGGAAATCGTCCTGCGGGTCGCGGTGCCGGGCGAGCACATGGCGCTGAACGCGATCGCCGCGCTGCTGGCCGGGATCGAGCTGGGCGCGCCCGTCGAAGGACTGGCCGAAGGGCTCGCCGCGTTCGGCGGCGTCCGGCGGCGGTTCGAGTTCAAGGGCCGTTCGGGCGACGTCCGCGTGTACGACGACTACGCGCACCACCCGACCGAGGTCGACGCGCAGCTGCGCGCGGTGCGGACGGCCGCGGGCTCGGGCCGGGTCATCGTGGTCTTCCAGCCGCATCTGTACTCGCGCACGAAGACGTTCTCGAAGGAGTTCGCGGCCGCGCTGTCGCTCGCCGACGAGGTCGTCGTGCTGGACGTCTTCGGGGCGCGGGAGAAGCCGGAGCCCGGGGTGAGCGGCGCGCTCATCGCCGACCAGATCTCCGGTGTCCCCGTGCACTACCAGCCCGCGTTCGACGTCGCGGCGAAGCTCGCGGCGGATCTGGTCAAACCCGGCGACCTGCTGGTGACCATGGGCGCCGGCGACGTCACGCAGCTCGGCCCGGAGATCCTGGCCGAACTGGACCGGCGGGCGGGGTAGCCATGCCGCGGACCGGGGAACGCCGCCGCCCGGCCGAACCCGGTCGGCGTCCGCGCACCGAACGCACTCAGCGGGCTCAGCAAGCGAAGGCTCGGCGCGGCAGGCGGTCCGTCTACGACCGCCGCCGCACCGCCCGGCCCGCCAGGCACAAGGAGATGCGGCGCCGCTGGGTCGCGCTGCTCTCGGTGCTGACCGCCGTGGCCCTTGTCTACCTGCTGTGGTTCAGCTCGATGCTGGGCGTGCGGCAGGTCGAGGTCGTCGGGGCGAGTTCGGTGCCCGCGGACCAGGTCCGCGCCGCGGCGGCGGTGCCGGACCAGAAGCCGATGCTGCGCGTGGACACCGACGAGATCCGCGATCGGGTGGCGCAGATGCCCGGTATCGCGACCGTCGACGTTTCGCGGTCCTGGCCGAGCACCCTCGAGATCACCGTGACCGAACGCACCGCGATCGCGTTCTTCGACAGCGGGCCCGGCGGCGACGGCGTGCACCTCGTCGACGGCGGGGGAGTGGTGTTCAAGACCGTCAAGGAGCGGCCCGCCGGGCTGCCCGAGCTGAAGCTGCCGTCGGTGTCGGCCGACGACCCGGTGACCCGCGCGGTGACCGGCGTCCTCGGCGTGATCCCTCAGCAGCTGCTCAAGCAGGTCACCACCGCGACGGCGAAGACCCCGGGCAGCGTCGAGTTCGCGTTGGCCGACGGGAAGACCGTGCGGTGGGGGACCTCGGCCGACACCGAACGCAAGGCGAAGGTCCTGGCCGCGTTGCTCACCCGCGAGGGCAAGGTCTTCGACGTCTCGGCACCAGATCTGCCGACCGTCTCCTGACGCGTTTAGTCCTCTGAATGCGATAGTTGGTTGTGCGAACTACCGCATTCAGAGGACTGAAGTGGGACGCTGCGCAAGCAGGTGCCGAACGCGGACTCTGGGCACGACCGGGCCGAGCGTGGATGTCCCCAATGTGGCATTGGGGACACGTGAAGCCGAGCCGAAGTTCTCCTGCCCGCGTCCAACTCGCGTTTCGTCCTCTGAATGCGGTAGTTGGTCATGCGAACTACCGCATTCAGAGGACGAACGCGGTGAGAGTCAGCGGGTGACGAGGGCTTCGATGCCGTCCAGCAGGCGTTCCAGGCCGAACGCGAAGGTCTCGTCGGCGGCCTCGCAGGTGTCCGCGTCGTAACCGCCGCTTTCCCAGATCCGCGTCATCGCCGGATGGCGTTCCACGTCGAAGTACTTCTCCCAGAACACCGAACGCTGCCCCCACCAGGCGTCGGTCGACTGCCCGGTCTCCTGCTCGACCAGCGCGGTCTCGGCGAACAGCGTCGCGTTCGCCTGCACGTAGATCTCGATGCTGTTCGCCGCCGCGGCCGCCTTGCGCGGCTCCAGCCCGATGTCCGACACCGCCGCGATCACGTACTCCTGGCCCGCCATCAGCCCGGGGCCGAGCACCGGCCGCACCATCGACGTCGAGCGCAGCCACGGATGCGCGCGGAACACCGCCAGGGTTCGGTCGGCGTAGAGCCGCACCTGCTCGCGCCAGCCGTCCGGCCGCGGATCGCCGGGGCCGGGGAGGTCCCGTTCGGCGAGCACCGAGTCGACCATGAGGTCGAGCAGTTCCGTCTTGCCGGGGACGTAGGTGTAGAGCGTCATCGTGCCGGCGCCGAGTTCCTTGGCGATCTGGCTCATCGACACGGTCGCCTCGCCGGCACCGTCGGCGAGCGCGACGGCGGTGGCGATCACCTGGTCGAGGGTCAGTTTCGGCTTCCGCCCCCTGGTCGGCTGCCGGGCTTCGCCGCGGTCACGCCACAACAGTTCGAGGCTGCGCTCGAAGTCCATCCACACTCCACTCGGCCGTGAAGCTGGATTCTACATTCTCGTATGGGGTACGGTTAAGATTATCCCGTAGGGCGTACGAAAAGGAGTGGGGAATCGTGACGATCCTGGTGACCGGTGCGACCGGAAGCGTCGGCAGGCTGCTGGTCGACGAGCTGGTGGAGGCCGGGGCGCCGGTGCGGGCGCTGACCGTCAACCCGGCGAAGGCGGCGTTGCCCGCACAGGTGGAGGTCGCCAAGGGGTACCTGGGCAAGCCGGAGACCTTGCCGGAGGCCTTGAAAGGCATCGAGACCGTGTACCTGGCGCCGCTCGCGGCCAAGGTGGGCGACTTCGTGAAGCTGGCGAAGGAGGCCGGAGTGCGCCGGGTGGTGGCGTTGTCGGGCAGCAACGCCGACGATCCGGCGGACAACTCGAGCGGCGTGGACTACGCGATCATCGAGAAGGCCGTCCAGGAGGGGGGCTTCGACTGGACGTTCCTGCGGCCGGGCGCGTTCATGAACAACACCCTCGGCTGGGCCGAGACGATCAAGGCCGAGCGCGTGGTCCGCGAGGCCTACCCCGAGTCGCGGATGACGCCGATCGACCTCGCGGACATCGCCGCCGTCGCGGCGCACGTCATCCTGACCGAGGGGCACGTCGGCAAGAAGCACACGCTCAGCGGCCCGGAGGCGATCAGCCAGCGCGAACAGGTCGCCGCCATCTCGGCCGCGCTCGGTGAAGAGGTGATCTTCCAGGAGCTGACCCGGGAAGAGGCGAACAAGCAGTGGGCCGCCGCCGGGATCCCGGCGGAGATCGCCGAATGGCTTCTCGACGGCTTCGCGTACTTCACCGAAAACCCCGACAAGCCGACGGGCGTCGTCCAGGAACTCACCGGGCGGCCCGGCGTCACCTACGCGGAGTGGGCGGTGGCGAACGTCGAAGCGTTCCGCTGAACCCGCAACTCACGTGATTGAAGGCGTAACTCGCGTGATTGAAGGCGTAACTCTTGAGTTACGAGTTACCGGGCCCGGCGGGGGAGGCGGGTCGGCAGCGGCGCGCCACGCCGCTGCTGGGCGGGAGCCTCGGCGCGCGGCGAGGACGGCTGGGGCAAAGGCGGCTGGGGCAAAGGCGGTTGGGGCAAGGGCGGCGGGGCCTGCGATTCGCGGGGCCAGGCCGGGGTGATCATCGCCTGCGCCCCGACCCGGCGGACCGGCAGCCCGTGCGACTCCCGCGCCGGCAGGCCGGGCCAGATCTCGCCCGCCTCCTTTGCGGCGTCGCGGATCGCGGTGCCGTCGAGCGAGGTGCGGCTCTCCTCGATGTCGCGGTCGAGCCACTGGACGATGAGCTCCAGCGGCCCGTCGGGCGGCAGCGGCCACAGGAAGATCTCGTGGTCGACGTGGAACGCCGAGCCGCCCAGCCCCTGCGCGCGCAGCACCGGCTGATCCGGTTTGGTGGCCGACGGCACGGAGATGGTCTCCGAACTGGCGCGCCTGCCGTCGGGGAAGAGCACTCCGACCAGCAGCGCGTTGTAGTCCGGGACCCGGCGATGGTCGATCAGGCCTTCGCCGGGTTCGTCCAGCAGCAGATCCCGCGAGTACACCGACAGCTGGAAGGACACCGACTCCGGCCACACCTCGATACCGCGCAGCGCCACGATGGTCCGCTCGGCGCGGCCCAGCGGCATCGACCAGGGCAGGATCGCCGGGACGATGTACTCGTGCGGCGGCTCCACCCAGGGGCGGCCGTTGTAGCCGAACAGTTCCTGTTCCGGCACCGGGAACAGGGGGCGGTTGCGCGGAGCGTCCGTGAAGAAGCTCATCGTGGACCGGGCGCGGCAGAACGCGGGGTGAACCTGTCCGACCTGCCGCTCACGCCGTCAACGACCACCATGCGCTTCACGGTATCCGATGACCACGCCGGTACTGAACGGTTTCACCGCACCTTTCGCGTCACCCGAAGCCCTTGAGCTTCACTTTCGTGCCCTTCGGCACCTTGGTGCCCGGCTTCGGATCCTGCTCCAGGACGAAGTCGAAACCACCGTTTCCGCCGCCGTTCCCGTTGCCGTTTCCGCGTCCCTGACGGTCGGGCTCCAGTCCCGCCTGTCGCAGGATCTGGAACGCCTCCTCCATGCGCTTGAACGTCACGTTCGGTACTTCGACGGCGTTCGAAACGAACACCCCGATACGGCGGTTGCTCGCCTTGCCGCCGCCCTTCGGGTCGGTGCGGATCACCTGACCTGCGGCGAACTGGTCGGAGAACTCCTCGCCCGCCTGGAACGGCTGGAAGCCCGCCTGCTGCAGGATCTGGAACGCGGCGTCCTTGGTCTGCCCGGTGACGTCCGGGACCGGCGGCAGCGGCTCGGGACCCTTCGACAGGATGATCGTGACCTGCCCGCCGATGTTCAGCTGCGAACCGGGGCTCGGGTCGACGCGGATCACCTTGTTCTTGGCGACGTCGCTGTACTCCTGCTCGCCCTGGACCGGGGTCAGCTGCGCGGCCTTGATCGCCGTCTCCGCGTCCTGCGGGCTCGTCCCGGCCTGGATGTCCGGCACGATCGGGCGGCCCTTCGACAGCACGACGTTGACCGTGGCGCCCGGCGCGAGCGACGTGCCCGCCGCGGGGTCGGACCGGATCACCGTGTGCTGGGCGGCGGTGTCGCTGTACTCCTCGGTGTAGGCCGGGGTCAGCTTCGCCGAGCGGAGCGCGTCCCCGGCGGCGGCCTGGTTCATCCCCGCCAGTTTCGGTACCGACGACGAATTCGGCCCGGTGTCGTTGAGGATGAAGGCGAACGCGCCGATCAGGCCGCCGAGCACCAGCACCGCGGCGGCGATCATGACGTAGAGACGCTTGCGCGATCCCGGCTGCTCGTCGTCGGCGGCCGGCCGTGGCCGCGGGGGAGGCGTGCGGGGTGGCTGAGCGGCGGGGATCGGCGGCTCACGGTGCAGTGCCTGCGTTCCGCGTGGGCCGGTGACCGGCATGGTCGCCTCGGCGACCGGGGTCAGCACCGTCGTCGCCATGGCCGGGTTCGCCGCCGGGACGGCGGGGATGCCGGGGGTGGTGCGCTCGGCGTCGGTCTCCCGGTCGGCGTCGGCGGGCAGCGGCACGGGCACGGGGACGGCCGGGACACCCAGGACGGTGCGCAGATGGTTCAGCTCGGCGAGGAACGCCGCGGCGTCGGCCGGACGCTGCTCGGGGTCGCGGCGCGTGGCGCGCAGGATCAGCTCGTCGAGTAGCGGCGGGATGCCCGGCCGCAGCTCGCTCGGGCGCGGGACGTCGTCGTTGACGTGCCGGTACGCCACCGAGAGCGCGGTGTCGCCGGTGTACGGCGGGCGTCCGGTGAGCATTTCGTACAGCAGGATCCCGGCCGAGTAGACGTCGCCGCGCGAGGTGGTCGCGCCGGTCGCGACCTGCTCGGGCGAGACGTAGGCGACGGTGCCGAGGATGACGCTCGAACTCGTGGTGCCCGCGCTGGCGATCGCGCGGACGAGGCCGAAGTCGGCCACCTTGACCACGCCGCCCGAAAGCGCCGTGCCGCCGCGGCCGATGAGCACGTTCTCCGGTTTGACGTCGCGGTGCACCAGGCCGGCGGCGTGCGCCGCGGCCAGCGCGGAGAGCACCGGTTCGGTGATGCTCAGCGCGAGCGCGACGTCCAGTGGACCGCGTTCGGCGAGCAGCTCACGCAGGGTCCCGCCGTCGACGAGTTCCATGACCAGGAACGCGCGGCCGGACTCCTCGCCGCCGGGGGTGTCGAACCCCTGGTCGTGCACCGCCACCACGTGGGGATGATGCAGCCGGGCCGCCGACCTGGCCTCCCGCTCGAAACGCTCGACGAAAGACCTGTCGTCGGCGAACCGCGGGTCCATGATCTTGATGGCGACCTGGCGGTCCAGGCGGGTGTCGACGCCGCGGTACACCGACGACATCCCACCGCGTGCGAGCAGCTTGTCCACCCGGTAGCGGCCCTCGAGCAGAGTGCCCACCAGAGTGGGATCCGTGCGTGTCACGGCTATGGATCGTACGGAAGTACCCATGTTCTGGTGTACGGGACCTGGCTCCCCGGGGATCACGATTCCCGCCATTTCGTCGAATCGGCGGTATACGTGACCGGGCGGGCACTTTCCGTCACGGTCCGGGTCGTCACCCATGCGTACTAACGGAGCGGGAGACGGAATGTGGCACAGTGTCACCTGTGAGTGGTATTCCCGTCGCCGACGACGTTCTCGATGCAGATGTGGCCGTTCTCCCGGTGCCGGAGGTCGCTACCGCGCTGAACGTCTCGGCCAACAAGGTCCGCCAGATGCTGCGCGACGGCCATCTGATCGCCGTCCGGCGGAAGGGCGAGCTGTACGTCCCGGCCGCGTTCCTGGTCAAGGACGGCGTGGTCAAGGGCCTGGCGGGCACCATCACCGTGCTCGCGGACTCGGGTTTCAGCCGGACGGAGATGCTGCGCTGGCTCTTCGCCGCGGACGAGACCCTGCCGGGTTCCACCCCGGTCAACGCGCTCCGCACCAGCCACGGCACCGAGGTCAAGCGACGCGCGCAGGCGATGGCGTTCTAGCTCCGACCAGCACATACGTCGCGGCCGCGAGCAGTTGGCAACCCGCCGCGGCGCTCAGCGCGGCGGTTACGGAGAGTGCGCTCAGCGGCCCCGCGAGCGCGGCACCCGCCGCGAGTCCGGTGATTTTCACGCTCGCGGCCGTCGTGAATACCTGAGCCCGCACTCGCGCGGGCGCTTCGCGATGCCGGATGGCGAAAAGCGCCGAAAGCTGCGGCCCTTCGGCGAGTCCGGCGAGCACGGCGGCGGCCAGCAGGGTCGCCACGTCTTGCCCGGACGCCGCGAGCAGGAAGCTCGCGCCCAGCAGGACGGTGCTGGCGAGCACGGTGCGATCCGGCGGTGGTGGCCTGCGGGTCAGCATCGCGTTCGCGACCAGTGACGCGGCGGCCAGCACGGTGAGCAGCAGCGCGCCGAAGCCCGTGTTCCCCAGCCGTTGGGCGCCGAGCAATGGATAGCAGACGATGGCGACCCCGATGCCGACGAAGGACACCGTCGACGTCGCGGTGGCCCGCAGCAGGGCGCGATTGCGGAAAAGGACGGCGAATCCGTCGGCGAGTTGACGGCGGATCGGTCTCGTGGGCTTCGCTTCGGCGGCCGGAAGTGACCATGCGGCGGGGAAGGCCGCCGCGACCAGCGTGATCGCGACGGCGACCGCCGCCGGTGCTCCGGCGTAGGCGGCCACGAGACCGGCGAGTCCCGGCCCGGCGAGGCTCGCGGCGGTGAAGGTCATCGCGTCCAGGGTGCTCGCCCTCGCCAGCGGTGTCGTGCCGCGGACATTCGGCAACTGCGCCGTCCACCCGCCGGCCAAGGCGGGGTTGAGCAGCCCGGCCGCGACGGCCACCGCGATCGCCGCGGGGAGTTCGACCAGCGCGAGCACCGCGCCGAGCCCGCCCGCGTAGGCCAGCAGTGCCCACGCCAGCAGCCGTCCCGGCCGGGGGCTGCGGTCGAGCAGGGCGCCGAGCAGCGGCCCGCCCGCCGCCGCGGAGATCGTCAGGCCCGCGAGCAGCGCGGATCCGGTGGCGGCCGAACCGTCGACGCTCATGCCGAGCAGGAGCAACGCCGGTCCGGACAGTTCGTCCCCGGTCCTGGCGACCGTCGCGCCGGTCAAATAGGCGGCGAGTCTGTAACGGCCTCTCATTGGCAAGACGTTACAGTGGGCTATGACTTCAGCGCAGCGGGATTTCCTGCCCGGCCGCTCGGCTCGGTCGGCGGCGCAGCGGGCGGTGGATCTACTGGAGGTTCTGCTCGCGCCGGAACCCTCGGTCGCGTCGGTTCGTGCGGTGCTGGAAGCGCACGGCGAAACCTCTGTCGAGTTGAAGCCGTCGGACGTGGCTTCGTTGCGGGAGGCGGCCGCGGAACTGCGCGACGTCTTCGCGGCGCGGGATGTCGCGGAGGCGGCCGGAGTGCTCAACCGGCTGCTGGCTCGCTACGCGCATCCGCCGCGGCTGACCGATCATGCCGACGGGTTCGGCTGGCACCTTCACGTGGACGCCGACGACGACGGGCCGTGGGGCGCGTGGCTGGTGACTTCGTCCGCGCTGGCGCTGGCGGTGTTGCTGGCGGACCGTCAGGCGCCGCCGGGTGGGTTGTGTGCGGCTTCGGGCTGTGGGAAGCCGTTCGCGCACCTGGGTGGCGGGAGTCCGCGGCGGTACTGCTCGACGCGGTGCGCCACCCGGGAGAGGGTCGCGGCTCACCGTCGCGATCGGTCCCGAACGCCATGAAAGGTCCTTTCCTTGCAAAATTTGCAAGGAAAGGACCTTTCATGGCACGGGTGAGAGGTCAGGACTGCTGCTTGTCCCGCCAAGCGATCCAGGACCGCAGCTTGTCCAGGTTGTAGTCCGGCCCGCCGGTCGCCACGGTGAACAGCGAGACACCCAGCTCCAGCAGCTTCGGGCCCAGCTCCTCGGGCTCGCCCTCGACGGCGACCGAACGCTCGATCTCCTTCGGGTCGCGGCCGACGTCGGCGCAGTGCTGGTCGAGGATCTTGACCTTGCGCTCCACGACCTCCGGGTCGCCGAAGCCGTGCCAGATGTCGGCGTGCTTCGCGACGAGGCGCAGCGTCTTCTTCTCGCCGCCGCCGCCGATCAGCACCGGGATGTCCCGGACCGGCTGCGGGTTCAGCTTGCCGAGCCTGCTCTCGATCCGCGGGAGCGCCTCGGCCAGGTTGTCGAGCCGCCCGCCCGCGGTGCCGAACTCGTAACCGTACTCGTCGTAGTCCTTCTCGAACCAGCCGGAGCCGATGCCGAGGATCAGCCGTCCGTCGGAGATGTTGTCGACGGTGCGGGCCATGTCGGCCAGCAGCTCGGGATTGCGGTAGCTGTTGCACGTCACCAGCGCGCCGATCTCGACCCGCGACGTGGACTCCGCCCAGGCGCCCAGCATGGTCCAGCACTCGTAGTGCAGGCCCTCGGGCTCACCGTAGAGCGGGTAGAAATGGTCCCAGTTGAAGACGATGTCCACGCCGAGGTCTTCGGCCTCCGAAGCGGCCCGGCGGATCGCCTTGTACTCGGCGTGCTGCGGCTGCAACTGGACGCCGATCCTGATCTTCTTGTTCGCGGCAGAGGTCATGTTCGCAGCCTAAGCCTGGAGTTGCTCCACGCGCTCGCCAACATCCTCGGCAGCGCGACGTTCAGCCGACGGCGGCGCGGGACGACCGCGCGAGTGTTCAGCACGTCGTAACCGAGGGCCGCGATTTCGTCCAGAATGCCTTCGTAGAGCACGAGCGCGGTCCGCACGCAGTCTCGGGATTCCGGGCGCAGCAACGGAATGCCCGCTTCGGCGCGGCGGTACACCGCCCGGTTGCGCGCCACCGCGACGGCGAGCGCGCGCCGCACCCGCCGGTCGGGCAGGCCGCGGGCACGGGACCATGCGAGCAGTTCGCGGTCGACGCCGAACGCGGCCAGCTCCTCGGTCGGCAGGTACAGCCGTCCCCGGTCGAGGTCCTCGCCGACATCGCGCAGGAAGTTGGTCAGCTGGAACGCCTCACCCAGCGCGGCGGCGCCCGGCACGGCTTCGGCGACCGGGACGACGGTGCCGAAGACGGGCAGCATCTGCAGGCCGATCACCTCGGCCGAACCGTGGATGTACTCCCGGAGAGCGGCGTAGGTCGCGTACTCGGTGATCTTGAGGTCCATCGCCATGGACCGCAGGAACGCGTCGAACAGCTCCCGGTCCAGGTCGTGACGCCGCACGGTGTCGGCGAGCGCGGTCAGCACCGGATCGGCGGGCGTGCCGCCGTCGAAGACCCGCGCGACCATGACGGCGACCTCGTCCAGCGCGACGGCGGGATCGGTGCCGGGCGCGGGGTTGTCGACCACTTCGTCCGCCATCCGCGCGAAACCGTACAGCGCGTGCGCGAACGGACGCGTCCGTGCCGGAAGCAGCCGGGTCGCGAGGAAGAACGTGCGGCCGTAATGCGCGTTGATGCGGCGGCATTCGGTGTACGCGGCCCGCAACGACGGCTCGGTGATCCCCGCGGCGTCGAGTTCGTTCATCGGCCCGTGACCCTTCCCGCCGCGAGCCTGCCCGAGATCACCACCGGCGGGATTCCGACGCCCGGCGTGGTCCCGCAGCCCGCCAGTACGACGTTTTCCGCCGCCCGCATGAGGTTCCCCGGCCGGAACGGGCCGGTCTGGGCGAAGGTGTGCGCGAGCGAGAACGGCGTACCCGCGGTGAGCCCGCGCTCCGCCCAGCCTTCCGGAGTGATCGTCTCGTCCACGGAGAAGGCGTCCGCGAACCCGGTGAGGCCGCGCTTTTCCAGTGTGCGCACCAGTTCCGTGCGGTAGGCGGGCCCGACCCGGCGCCAGTCGATCTTGCCGCGGCGCAGGTTCGGCGCCGGGGCCAGCACCGAGATCACCTGGCCGCCGCCGGGGGCGAGGCCCGGTTCGGTCGCGGTCGGCCGGGTCACCAGCAGCGACGGGTCGCTCATCAGCTTGCCCTCGCGGATGATCTCCGAGAACGTCTTCTCCCAGGCGTGGCCGAAGAAGATGGTGTGGTGGCCCAGATCCGGCCAGGATTCCGGCGCGTGCCCGTGCAGGACGACGGCCGACGGCGAGTACCGCAGCGGCAGCGGCCGCCGGGGGCGGGCGCCGAGCAACCGGTACGCGGTGCCGAGTTCGGTCGCCAGAACCACGGTGTCGCAAGGAATCCGCTCACCCGTACGGGTCCGCACCGCGCGCACCCGCGAGGAAACCCTTTCCAGCCAAGCGGCTTCCGTGCCGAAGCGCAGCTCCGCGCCGGCGCGTTCGGCCGCGGCAGCCATGGTTCGCGCGATCTCGCCCATCCCGCCCGACGGGTAGTAGACCCCGCCGACGGTGTCCATGTAGGAGATGACGCCGTACGCGCCGATCGCGCGCGCCGGATCGAGGCCCGCGTAGAGCGCCTGGAAGGAGAACAGACGGCGCACGCGGTCGTCGCGCAGGAAACCGTCGATCTTGGGGCCGAGACGGCCGAAACCGCCCAGTGCGGCCAATTTCGCCAATTCCGGGCGGACGAGATCGAACGGGGAATCGAAGTTCGCGCCGATGAAGTGGTCCTTCTGGACCGCGTACAGCTCGGTCAGCCAGCGGCGGAGCCTGCGGTAGCCGTCGGCTTCGGCCGGGCCCGCGGCCGCGTGGATCTCGGCCTCCATCGCCGCCGCCTCGGTGTGCACGGCGATCGTGCTGCCGTCGGCGAACCGCGCGCGGTAGGCCGGGTCGAGCCGGGTCAGCGTGAGGTTGTCCGCCAGGGATTCGCCGACCGCGGAAAAGGCCTCGTCGAGCAGTTCCGGCATGGTCAGCACGCTGGCGCCGGTGTCGACGGTGTTGCCGCCGAAATCCGCCTGACCGGCCCGGCCTCCCGGGCTCTTGTCCTGCTCCAGCAGCGTCACCCGGCGGCCGGCGCCGAGCAGGTGCAGCGTCGCCGACAGCCCGGCGAGCCCGCCACCGATCACCACCACGTGGTCACTCGGACCGGTGACAGTGCGCATCAGTACGTCCGCTGGGTCGCCTTGACGACCAGCCCGGTCAGCGCGGCGGGAGCGGGTTCGGCCAGGTGAGCGCGGTCCAGCGCCGCCATCGCGGAGTCGGTGAGCTCGTCGATGCGGCGTTCCACCGCGTCGACGGCGCCGACGTCCTGCAGCGCCTCGCGCACGGTCTCGACGGCGTCTTCGGACAGGTGGGCGTCGCCGATGGCGTCGGAGATGACCTTCGCCGCCGCGTCCTTGCCCTGCTCGGCCGCGCGCTGGAGACCCAGCGCGACCAGCAGCGTCCGCTTGCCCTCACGCAGGTCGTCGCCCGCGGGCTTGCCGGTGACCGACGGGTCGCCGAACACGCCGAGCAGGTCGTCCCGCAGCTGGAACGCCACGCCGACCTCGTCGCCGAACTCGCGCAGCGTCGCGATCAGGGCGTCGTCGGCGCCGCCGAGCGCGGCACCGAGGTGCAGCGGGCGCTGGACGGTGTACGCGGCCGTCTTGAGCTTGCAGATGTGCAGCGCCGCCTCCGGGGAGGCGTCGCCGGTGGCCTGGGTGCGGACGTCGAGGTACTGGCCTGCGAGCACCTCGGTGCGCATCGCGCGCCAAGCCGGCCGTGCCGCCGCGAGGGCCGCGGGCGGGAGCGGGGCCTCACCGAACATGTCGTCGGCCCAGGCCAGCGCGAGGTCGCCGACCAGGACGGCGGTCGCGAGCCCGAACGTGCTCGGCGAACCGAGCCAGCCGCTGTCGGCGTGCAGTTTGGCGCCCGCGATGTGCACCGTCGGGGAACCGCGGCGTGAATCGGAGGAGTCGATGAGGTCGTCGTGGATCAGCGCGCACGCCTGGATCAGCTCCAGGCTCGCCACCGCCTGGAGCACGCCTTCGACGTCCGGCCCGGCCGGATCGCCGCCCGCGCCGCGCCAGCCCCACCAGGCGAACGTCGGGCGCAGGCGTTTGCCGCCGCCGAGGACGAACCCGGCCAGCGCGTCGATCCCGACCCCGACGACCGGTTCGGTACGGCGGATCTCGGCACCGGCGCGCTCGAGGAATCCGGCCAGCGCCCGCTCGACGTGGGCGGGCAGATCGGCGTCGTAGGCGGACGTGTCCATGAGCACATCCTCCGGGAAGCGCGTCCCCATGACCCAGTCGGGTGCCGTGGAATGTGGCGAACGAGACGTCAGCCGCGGCTCTTGTCGTAGTGCCGTTTCGCCCGTGCCCGGTTGCCGCAGTCCGACGAACTGCACCAGCGCCGCGACCGGTTGCGCGTGTGGTCGGTGAAGACCCAGCCGCAGCCCGGCCCTTCGCATTCCCGGATCCGCTCCAGTTCCCCGGCCCGGAGCAGGTCTTCGGCCGCCAGCGCGAGGAAGTGCGGCAGCGCGTCGCCGTTCTCCAGCGGCACCTCCCATCGCAGTGGCAAGGACGGCGGGAGTGAGGCGTGCCGATACGCCTCGATCAGGGGTTTTCGCAGGGCCGTGACGTCCGGCGGATCCGACACGAGTACGCGATACAGCGTCTCGCGGAACGACTTCACCGTCCCCAGGACGGCCTCGGAGATCTCCAGGCGCTCGGCGCCCGCGCCGACCAGGACGACCCACTCGGACAGCCGTTCCGGAGTCGAAAGCCGGTCTTCCCGCCGGGCCGGATCGCGCCGCCAGGAAACGGTGTTGACCAGGTCCAACGGCACGCTCCCGCCGATGCTGTCGTACCCGTCCCAGTGGCCGTCCACGGATCCTCCTAATGGTCAAACTCAGTTTAGCTTGTTAGGCTCAGAGCATGACAACGCTCCGGCGGAACTATCTGGCCGGCGCCCGCGTCGGGCTCGGGCTGGGTGTCGCGACCTTCGTCCTCGGTGTCACCTTCGGCGCGTACAGCCAGACGCTGGGCTGGGGGATCGCCGCCCCGATCGTCGCGTCGATCCTCGTGTTCTCCGGCTCGGCCCAGTTCGCGATGGCCACCGCGCTCGCGGGCGGCGGCAACCTCGCCGTCGCGGTGGGCGCCGCGGCCCTGATCAACGCCCGGTTCCTGCCGATGGGCGCCGCCGTCGCCGCGGACCTGCGCGGCGGGCGGCTGCGGCGCGCGTGGGAAGGCCAGGCCGTCGTCGACGGTTCCTGGGTGGCCGCCCACCTCGGCGAAGGGCGCTTCGACCGCGAGAAGCTCATCGGCTGCACGCTCGTCCAGCTGCCCGCCTGGGTGCTGGGGACGGTGCTGGGCGTTCTGGCCGCGCCACCACCGGACGTCGTCTCGCGGTTCGGGCTCGACGTCGTGTTCCCGGGTTTCTTCCTGGTCCTGCTCATCGACGAACTGCGCCGCTCGCGCCAGGCGGCCCTGACCGCGGCCCTCGCCGCCTGCCTGGCGGGGATCCTGGTGCTGTTCGTCCCGGTCGGGCTCGCGCTGATCGGCGCCTCCGCCGCCGCGCTGCTCGGACTGGGGGCGCGGCGATGACGCTCTGGCTCGCCATCGTCCTCGTCGCGCTGGTCAGCATCGGGTTCAAGGCGGCGGGCCCGGTCCTGCTCGGCGACCGGACGCTCCCGCCACGGCTCGCGGGCGTGATCGCGCTGCTCGCGCCCGCGTTGCTGGCCGGTCTCGTGCTCACGGACGTGGCCGGACCGGCCTGGTCCGGGCTCGACTGGACGCTCTGCGCCGGCCTTGCCGCGATCGCGGTGACCTACGTGCTGCGTGTGCCGGTGCTCGCCGCGATCCTCTGCGGGGTCGTCGTCGCCGCGATGCTCCGGTTCCTGGTCTAGCTCCAGAACGGTCCGCTCAGCCCCGCCTGCTTGAAGTACTCGGCCGCGGCGGCCGGCTCCCGGCGGAGGTACCCGTGCTCGAGCCTGCCCTCGTACCAGCCGGCCGCGAGCCGCCACAGCGTCGCCAGATCCATGACGTAACCCTTGTCCTGCCCCGTTTCCGTCAGCCATCCGTCCACACAGGACTCGCCGCAGAACAGGCGCTGGTTGCCGCAGGTGTACACGACGTCGTCCCACATCCGCGCCACCGGCACCAGGAAGTGCGCGACCAGCTCACCCTTCGGCGGGGTGCGGTCGTTCACCAGCAGGGCGTGCGGCTCGCCGCAGCCTCGGCAGCGCGTGGACACCAGCACCTCGGGTTCGGCCTTGACCAGATGCGGGATCGCGAACGCGTCCCACGCGCAGCCGCCCCACCACAGCGTGTTCGAGCCCATCACGGAGAACCCGAGCGGGATCGCCGCGAACGGATGCGCCAGCACGACGTGCTCGCGTTCGTCGAGCACGAGATGCCGCTGCTCCGCGAGCCGGTGCAGCGCCTGTTTCGCCACCGCGAGCGAGCCGTGGGCGGCGTCGGCCAGTTCCGGGGCCGTCGGCGGCCTCCCGTGCTCGGCGAACGCGCGGTAGACCGCGACGCGGACGTCCTCATCCCAGCTGGTGTCGGTTTCGGCGCTCATGGCGGCTCCCTGTGCTCGCCATCGAGTCTCCCCAGCCCCGCTCCACTCGGCAACCGCTCGTACGTGGCTGAAGTCGCACGCCCATAGCCTGAGAGGGGGCTCCCAGCCAGCGGACATTCCCCCCTAAAATGGCGGAATGACTTCGGTGGTCGAGCGGTTGCAGGGTGATGGACCCGTGTTCTCCATCGAGTTCTTCCCGCCCCGCGACGCGGCCGACGAGGCCGTCCTGTGGAAATCGATCCGGGAACTCGAGCCGCTGGACCCGGCCTACATGTCGATCACCTACGGCGCCGGCGGCTCCAGCCGGGACGGCACGATCCGCAGCATCGCCCGCGTCGCCACCGAAACCACGCTGGTGCCGATGGCGCACCTCACCGCCGTGAACCACTCCGTCGCGGAACTGCGCAACGTCATCGGCTGGTACGCCGCCGTCGGCGTGCGGAACATCCTCGCGCTGCGGGGCGACCCGCCGGGCGACGTCTACGGCGACTGGGTCCCGCATCCCGAGGGGCTCAACTACGCCGAGGAACTCGTCGAGCTGGTGCGTTCGCTCGGCGACTTCTGCGTCGGCGTCTCGGCCTTCCCGTACGGCCACCCGCGGTCGGCGAACCTCGAAGCCGACACCGAGTACCTCGTGCGCAAGCTCCGCGCCGGCGCGGATTTCGCGATCGCGCAGCTGTTCTTCGAGCCGGAGGACTTCCTCCGCCTGCGCGACCGGGTGGCCGCCACCGGCTGCGAGGCGCTGGTCATCCCCGGCATCATGCCGCTGACCACGCTGCGGACACTGCGCACGTCGATCAAGCTGTCCGGCGCGCCCACCGCGCCGCGGCGGCTGCTGGACCGGCTCGAGCCGCTGGCCGACGACCCGAAGGCCTTCCGCGCGGAGGGTATCGACGTGGTGACCGAACTGTGCGAGCGGCTCATCGCCGAAGGCGTCCCCGACCTGCACTTCTACACGTTCAACCGGTCCAAGGCCACGCGTGAGGTGGTCAGCAGGCTCGGGCTGGTCCCGGCCCGCGCGTAACTCCGTACCGAAGTCGCCCGTCGTCCCGGTAGCGTGCCGGTCATGGCTTCAACCGCGCGAAGTGTGCACCAGATCTGTGACCAGTACGTCGAGGACTACGCCGCGGCCGACCCGGTCGCCGCGACGACGTACGGCATCTCCGGATACGACGACCAGCTGACCGACTACTCGCCCGCCGGGCACGCGGCGCGGGCCGCCATCGCCGCCCGCGCGCTGGCCGACATCGAAGCGGCCGAACCCGCCGACGACGGCGAGCGCGCGGCCAAGGCGGTGTTCACCGAGCGGATCGGGCTGCAGCTGGAGATCCACGAGGCGGGTCTCGACATCGCGGCGCTGAATGTGATCGAAAGCCCCGTGCAGGAACTGCGCATGGTCTTCGACTTCATGCCCACCGACACCGCGGAGGACTGGGCGACGATCGCCGCCCGGATGGCGAAGGTGCCCGAAGCGCTCGACGGTCTCCGTGCCGCGCTGCTCGCGGCCGCGAACGCGGGCCGGGTGTCGGCGTTGCGGCAGGTCGGCAAGGTCGCCGAACAGGCCGAAACCTGGGCGGGGTTGAAGGACGACGACGGTTTCTTCGAGACGCTGGCCGCGGGGGCGAAGGACGTCGACGAGAAGCTGCGCGCGGAACTCGGGCAGGCCGCCCACGCCGCGCAGGAGGCGTACGCGGAGTTCGCCGGTTTCCTCCGCGCCGAACTCGCCCCGCTGGCGCCGGTCAAGGACGCCGTCGGCGCCGAGGTCTACCGGCTGTGGTCCCGGTTGTTCACCGGAGCCACCTTCGACCTGGACGAGGCCTACGCCTGGGGCTGGGCCGAGTTCACCCGCATCGAGACGGAGATGCGCGAGGTCGCCGGCCGGATCAAACCCGGCGCGACCCTCGCCGAGGCGGCCGCCGCCCTCGACACCGACCCCAAGTACGTCGTGCGCGGCCGGGCGGAATTCCAGGCCTGGATGCAGAACCTGTCCGACAACGCGCTGAAGTCGTTGCGCGGCAAGCACTTCGACATCTCCGACCGGGTGATGGCGCTGGAGTGCAAGATCGCCCCGCCCGGCGGCACCGTCGGCGCGTACTACACCGGCCCGAGCGAGGACTTCTCCCGCCCCGGCCGCATGTGGTGGTCGCTGCCGCAGGGCCGGGACGAGTTCACCACCTGGCGCGAGGTCAGCACCGTCTACCACGAGGGCGCGCCGGGGCACCACCTGCAGATCGCGACCGCGGTCGACCAGTCGGAGTCGCTGAACAAGTACCAGCGGCTGCTGGCGTTCACCTCCGGGCACGCCGAGGGCTGGGCGCTGTACTCCGAGCGGCTGATGGAGGACCTCGGATTCCTCGCCGACGACGGTGAGCTGTTCGGCATGCTGTCCGAGCAGCTGTTCCGCGCCGCGCGGGTGATCGTCGACATCGGCATGCACCTGGAACTGGAGATCCCGGCGGGCACCGGCTTCCACGAGGGCGAGCGCTGGACGCCCGAGCTGGGCCTGGAGTTCATGCTCACCCGGACCGTCACCGACCCGGCCCACGTGCACGACGAGATCGACCGCTACCTGGGCTGGCCGGGGCAGGCGCCGTCGTACAAGCTCGGCGAACGCCTCTGGCTCACCGCCCGCGACGAGGCCCGCGCGCGGCAGGGCGACGCGTTCGACATCAAGCAGTTCCACACGCGGGCGCTGGCGCTCGGCGGGATGGGGCTGGACACGCTGCGGGAGATGCTGGCCGCGCTGGACTGAGCCGAAGGACGCTTTCCCCGCATAAGACGAGGCGAAGGACGCTTTCCTCGCATCACATGCGGGGAAAGCGTCCTTCAGCTTTATCCACTTGCCCGCCTTGATACGTTCCCTCCCGTGCACCGGATCTTTCTCGTCACCCCACCCCCCGCTTCCTGAGCGGGGTGTCTCCGGCCGCGCGGCGTTCCAGCCGCCCGGCCGATCCGTGCTGCACTGAAGCACCCCGCGTCGTCGACGTCCTTTCCGACAGACACAGACGCAGGAGCGTTTCCCCATGTCCGTTGCCGTACCCGCGCGCGCCCGATCGTCGGCCGCGCTCGTCCTCGCCGGAATCCTCTGGGGGACCGGCGGCCTCGCCGGATCCCTGCTCGCGTCCCGCGCGGGCCTCCATCCCCTGAGCGTCGCCGCGTACCGGCTGCTCATCGGCGGCGTGATCGCCACCGGCTATCTCTGGCTCACCGGAGGGCTTCGCGGTCTTCCCCGGACTCCGCAGGTCCGCCGTCGCCTCCTGGCGGTCGGCGGGTTGTTCGCCCTCTTCCAGACCAGCTACTTCGCCGCGGTCTCGCTGAGTTCCGTGAGCGTCGCGACGATGACCACCATCGGCAGCGCACCCGTCCTGCTCGCCGTCGCGACGGCCGTCAGGACCCGCCGCCTGCCCGGGGCGTGGACGGCGGTGTCCGTGGCAGGCTCCCTCGTCGGGCTCGCGCTGCTGCAGTGGACGCCCGGACAGGAGGCCGACGTCGCGGGGGTGCTGTTCGCCCTGCTCGCCGCGGCCGGATTCGCCGCGCTGACGCTGGTGACCGCGACCCGCGTCGAAGGCCTCGATCCCTTGCCCACCACGGCTTTCGGCTGCCTGATCGGCGGCGCCGCACTCGCCCCGGCGGCGCTGTGGTTCGGGATGGCGGTGCCGGTTCAGGCCGACGTGCTCGCGCTCGTCGTCTACTTCGGTGTCGTGCCGACGGCGCTGGCGTATGCCGCGTACTTCCGCGGTCTCGAAAGCGCGCATCCCGTACTGGCGGCGTTGTCCGCCCTGCTCGAACCGTTGACCGCCGCGCTGCTGTCCATGGTGCTGCTCGGGGAACGGCTCGGCGCCGTGGGCTGGTGCGGCGCGGTGGTGCTCATCGCCGCGCTCACCGTCGCCTACTCGAAACCCTAGAGCGGCAGCGTCCGGCCGAGGATCGCGAACGGCCGCGGATCCCCGGCGAAGTGGTAGTCCCGCAGCACGTCGACGAAGCCGACCCGCCGGTACAGGTTCCAGGCCCGGCTGGTGCCTTCCGGCGTGGAAAGGAGGACGTGGGCGCTGGGCACGCCGTCGAGCAGCCGTCGCAGGAGGTCCTCGCCGATCCGCTTCCCCTGGCTTTCGGGGCTGACGTGGATCTCGGTGAGCTCGAAGTAGTCGGACATCCAGTGCTCGGCGGCGGCCTGGCCCTCGCGCCGGGTCAGGCCGTGGCGGACCTGTTCGTGCCACCACTGGCCGCCGCGGCCCTTGTAGCCGTAGGCGAGCCCGAGCAGGACGCCGTCCGCGTCGAGCGCGGCCATGCAGCGCCAGCCTTCGCGCAGCGCGTGCGTGAGCCACATCGGGGCGCGTTGCTCCGCCGTGCCTTCGGGGTAGCGCATGGCGTTGACGTAGATGGTCAGCGCCTCGGGGAGCCGGGCGCGGAACTCGTCCGCGGACAGCTGGACGTAACGGGTGCATTCCGAGGACATCGCGGTCACGGGCGCCCATCCTGCCCGTCGCCCGCGACGTCCGCGGGAGTGCCCCCGGTCAGCGCGACGAGGCCGTCGAACGTCGTGGGGTACACCGACTTCGGATGCCCGGCGGCGGCCCAGACGACCTCGTGCGCGCTTAACGCGGTGTCGACGAGGGTGGTCAACGCCTTCGGGTGACCGACCGGGGCGACGCCGCCGATCGGCTGCCCGGTGTGCGCGCGGACGAACTCCGCGTCCGCCTTGCCGATCTCGTCGGCTCCGGTCAGCGAGGCCAGCAGCGCGGTGTCGGCGCGGTGCGCGCCCGAGGTCAAGGCGAGCAGGGCCGTTTCCGTGTCGCCGGTGCGGCTGCGGAAGACGAGGCTGTTCGCGATCGCGCCGACCTCGACACCGAGCGCTTCGGCGGCCTGCGCGGCCGTGCGGACTTCGGCGGGGAGGATCCGGATCCCGTCGGCGGCGGCGTGCTGGCCCGCCTCGGCGAGCGCGGCCGCGACCTTGGCCACCGAGGGATGACCGGACCGGTCGATGGTGCTCATACGCCTATGAGATCACGTGGCCGATGCCGTGTCCCGCACCACATGCGGCGATCACCCCGGTACGGGGTTGAGGAATGGGGCACTTCGGGGTTACATTGGACTTGTTCGAACAGACGTTCGACATTCGGTGAGCGCGCACCGGTAGGTGCCCGGCGCGGGGGCGGGGGAAGCGCCTCGGCGCCGGGCATCGGCAGGCGCTCACGTACAGGAGGAGGGTCGTCATGTCCGTTTCGGTCGTGTCCCCCGACGAAGTCGAGAGGCCGGGGGGCACCGCGCAGCCCGCCCTGCCGATGTCGTTGCGCCCGCCGGCACCACCCGCGGCGGTCTCCTTGTACGCGCAGGCGAGGCGGGGTCTCGCCGAAGCAGAGCGGGAGAGTGCTCCCGCGGAGCGGTTCATCGGGGCGTATCTCGCCGCGCTGCGGGGTGCGGCGGCGGTACTGGAGGCCCGCGGCCGTCCGCACCGGGGCCGTGCCCGGCCGGCGAGCGGCTGGGTGCTGCTCGACTCCGTCGCACCCGAGCTGAAGGAATGGGCGGCGTTCTTCGCGGCCAATTCGGCGACGCGGGCCGCCGCGCAGGCGGGTATCACCGGCAAGGTCACCGTCGAACTGGCGGACGAGCTGACCCGCGCCGCCACGGTGTTCCTGGAACTGGTGCGACGGGTGGTGCACGGGCTGCCGATGGGTGATTCGGCGCATGTGGCTTAGCGGCCTGTCGGCGGAGCTGTGGTTTTGTCCGGAAAACGCCTTCACCACGTTCGTGACTTGAAAGACCAGGTCGCGCCCTGCCGACGCGGGTTCACCTAATTCGACAGAGTCACCACGGAGAGGGGGTGCCCGATGGCCGGGCAGGCCATGATCGACCAGGGCAGGTTCCTGGAGGTGATCGGCGCCGAAACCGAGTTGATGGCCCAGGTGGCGCATACCGCGTCCGCCGACGCGCCGGTCCCGACCTGCCCGGGCTGGACGCTCGGCGAGGTCCTCAGGCACGTCGGAAGCGTGTACCGGGTCACTCGCCGCTGGATCACCGACGGGCGGCGTCCCGAGCACTGGCAGCGCAAACCGGGGCCGGGACAGAGCCTGGAGGAGTACTTCCGCGAGGGCCGGGACGAACTCGTCGCCGAACTGTCCGCGCACGATCCGGACGAACTGGCGCCGACCTGGTGGCCCGCGGACCGCAGCTACGGGTTCTGGCGGCGGCGGACGGCGCACGAGACGACGATCCACCGAATCGACGCGGAGAGCGCGGCGGGCCGGGAAGTGTCGGAGATCCCCGAAGACGTGGCACTCGACGGGATCGACGAGGCGCTGGTGCTGTGGTTCGGCCAGCGGCTGCCGTTGCTGGGACTGTCCGGCACCAAGACCGGCTCGGTCGGCGTGCGCACCGCGGGCCACACCTGGATCGCCAGGGCGGGGCCGACGGAAACGGTCGCCTGGCGGTGCTCGGCCGAGGAGGCCCAGCGCGCGGACGACCTGATCACCGGGAAGCCGGACAAGATCTACCGCTGGCTCTGGGGCCGGGCGGGTCCGACGGCGGTGACGGTCAGCGGAGACCAGGACATGGCGGGACAACTCTGGGCCCTTCTGCGGCTCGCGACCCGATGACCGGTCGGTGGGGAAGCCAAACCGGTCAGAAGTGTCGGTGGTGCCGTCTAGATTCACCGGTGTGGCGGTACAGCTGGTGAACCTGGTCTTCGACTCGGCCCTTCCCAGGGATCTGGCGGGTTTCTGGGAAGGGCTGTTCAGCTGGGACGCCCCGTTCCAACCGGCGTTCCGTTCCGAGGCGGGCCCGAAACGGGGCAAGAACCGGCTGCACCTGGATCTGGCGAGCCGTTCGCCCGAACACCAGGCCGAGTTGGTGGACCGTGCGTTGTCCCTCGGCGCACGGCACATCGACATCGGCCAGGGCCCGCCGGAGGAGAAACGGGTGCCGTGGGTGGTGCTCGCGGACCCCGAGGGCAACGAGTTCTGCGTCCTCGAGCCGCGCGAGCAGTACGAGGGCACCGGCGCGATCGCTTCGGTCGTCACCGACGCCCTCGACCCGGAGCGGCTGGCGCGGTTCTGGGCGGCCGCGCTCGGCTGGGAGATCGGCGTCCGGGAAGAGACGATCGTCGGCCTGCGGCCACCGGACGGCCGCGGCCCCTGGGTCGAGTTCCTCGCCACGAAAGAGCAGAAGCGGCACAGGAACCGGCTGCGGTTCGAGATCGCGCCACGGCGGGGCAAGAGCCGGGCGGCCGAGGTCCGGCGCCTGCGGGAGCTGGGCGCGTCAGGGGAGCGTGGCGAAGCCATGGTGGATCCGGAGGGCAACGAGTTCAGCGTGCTTTCGCCACGCTGAGTGTTTCGCCGGGGTTGCGCGGTGGCGTCGAACGCTGACCTGAGCGAAACACCCGCGCCGTGGGCAGGCAACAACCGGCCGGGACCGTGGAGTCATGGAGACCTATCGAGTCCGGCCCACCCTGGTCCATCCCGGCGTAGAGACCGCGGCCGCGTCGGCCTGGCGTGTCCGGATCCGCGTGGACGACCGGCCCGGCACCCTGGCCAGGATCGCGATCCGGCTCGCCGACCTCGAATGCAACATCCTCGCGCTGTCGGTGCTCCCGGTCCCGG
Source organism: Amycolatopsis sp. WAC 04182 (assembly GCF_003947465.1). Taxonomy (NCBI): domain Bacteria; kingdom Bacillati; phylum Actinomycetota; class Actinomycetes; order Pseudonocardiales; family Pseudonocardiaceae; genus Amycolatopsis; species Amycolatopsis sp. WAC 04182. The sequence continues at coordinate 858,602 of NZ_QHJJ01000002.1, read as the reverse complement.
GCGGCGTGCTCGACGAGATCGTTCTGCGGCCGGCCACCGGTCTGCCGCGCCAACTGCTCGTCGACGCGATCCGCGACGAAGGATGCGAATGCTCCGCGGTCGTCGACGCGGATCTGGCCGAACTGGTCGACCCGGCCACCGCGACGCTCACCGCGGCCACGAGGGCCGTCGAGGAGCCCCGCGGACTCGCGGAAGTGCTCCGAGGGGTCCTCGCGGCCGACGTCGTCACGAAGGTCCCGTCGATCGAGGCGAACCCGGCCCGCACGGAAGGCGGGCACCGCGCGGTGTTCCCGGCGGGGGACGGCACCGCGTTCGTCGCGCGCCGCCGGTGGTCGCCGTTCGTCGAGCTGGAACTGAGCCGTGCCGTCGCGCTGATCGGCCTGAGCACCGCCGTCCGCGACAACGTGACCGGTCCGATCGTGCTCGACCGGGCCGACGGCGCCGCGATCGTCCTGCGCAAGGGCGTCCCCGGTGACGCGGAAGCGGTGTCCGCGCTGCACCAGAGATGCTCGATGACGACGCTCTTCCACCGCTATCACACCGGAATGCGTGCCGTGCCGCGTCGCTGGCTGCACCGGCTCCTGATGCCGCCGCGCGGGATCAGCCTGCTCGCGGTCTGCGGCCGGGACGTGATCGGTCTCGGCCAGCTGATCCCGTCCGCCGACGGCGGCGCGGCCGAAGTCTCGCTCCTGGTCGAGGATTCCTGGCAGCGCCAGGGCATCGGCACGGCTTTGCTGTCCAGGCTCGCCACCCTCGCCATGGCCAAGGGGGAGCGTGAACTCACCGCCGTCTGCCTGCCCGGCGACGACTCCCTCCACCGCACCGCCACCCGCGTGGGGCTCCGCCCCGAACGCGCCCCCGGCGACCCCGGCACCCTGCGCTTCCGGCTCCCCGACCCCCGCGTTTAGTCCTCTGAATGCGTTAGTTCGGGCTACCAACCACCGCATTCAGAGGACTAAACGCGGGAGTGGTCAGCGGTTCCAGAACCAGTCTTTGCCGCGGGCCTCGCCCAGGGCGCGCTTCTTGCGCTCGGGGGTGAGCCGTTCCAGGTAGAGCTTGCCGTCGAGGTGGTCGGTCTCGTGCTGCAGACACTGGGCGAGCACGTCGACGCCTTCGACCTCGATCGGCTCGTTGCGCAGGTCGACACCGCGCACCACGGCGTGCTTCGCGCGGACGACCGGGAACCACAGCTCCGGCACGGACAGACAGCCTTCACCGATCTCGTGTGTCTCTTCGGACAGCTCGACGATCTCGGGGTTGATCACGTACCCGCTCAGGCCGCCGACGTCGTAGCTGAACACTCGCAGCCCGACCCCGATCTGCGGCGCGGCGAGACCCGCGCGCCCGGCCGGTTTCACCCCGTCCATCAGATCGGTCACCAGCGACTCGATCTTCTTGTCGAATGTCGTGACCGGGTCGCATACGGTCTTGAGCACGGGATCCCCGAAATAGCGCAGGTCGCGCATCACCATGGTCGAACGTCCTTCTCCGCAGGTCTGAGCGGTGATTCTAGGCCCGCAGGCGCAGCCCCTTGGGAGTCGCCCGGAAACCCGCCTCCTGGAGGACGGCCGAAAGCTCCGAGGTGAGCGCCACCTCGCCGTCGGCCTTCTGCACCGCGAGCTGCCCCAGCCAGCCTTCGCGCACCGCCGTGGACAGCGCCCGCGCGGCCGAGCGCAACCTGTCCTGGTCCTCGGTGAAACTCAGCAGCGACCGGCCGCCGCGTTCGACGTACATCGCCGGCACACCGTCCACGAGCACCGCGAGCGCACCGGCTTTCCTTGCCGGACGGTGTTTCGTGTCGCCCGTCGCGGCAGGCCAAGGCAACGCGGCGCCGTAGGGCTGAGCCGGGTCGGCGGCGGCGAGGACGACGGCGCCTTCCGCGGTGGTGCGCTGGTTCCCGGACTGCGCGCGCAGCCTGTCGACGGCGCCCTTCGCCGCGAATTGCGCCGCGCCGAGCCCCTCGACCACATACCCCCGGACGACCTGCCCCGAGTCCTCCATGCCGCGCAAAACCTTGTAGATCCCCGAAAAACCGCCCGTCACGCGCTCGGTGTCGAGGGCGCCGCGGGTGAGGACGCCGTGCCGTTCCAGGAAGGCCTCCGTCCGCGCCAGCGCGCGCCTGGTCGGATCCGCTTCACGTCCCGGGGTCAGTGCCCAGCGCCCGGCGACCGTCGGCGGCCCGGTGCGCGAAGGCATCGCCGGACGGCCGGCCCGGAGCCGCGCGTACCGGCCGCGAGGAGCCTGCCGCCGTGGCTTGTGCGCAGCGCCGGAACCGGAGACCTGCGCCCGCAGCGGCCCCAGCGTGTCCCCGGTGACCAGACCTGCCCACACGAGATCCCACAGCGCGGCGACGACTTCACCGTCGTTGGGCGGGGTTTCGACCAACGGCGACGCCCGGTCCACGAGCTGGCGGAAGAACTGCGCCCCACCCTCCAAAGTGGACAGAATGGCTTCGTGGAGCGGGCCGGAGGGCAGATCGTCGTCGAGATCCGGCAACAGCAGATCGGCGACGTCCGTGGGCGCGAGCGCCAGCCAGCCGTCCCCGCCGGACAGGGAACCGCAGCCGCACCAGGTGACCTCGCCCGCCGTGGTGAGTTCGTCCAGCAGCGACGGGGTGTAGCCGGGCAGTCTGCTCGGCAGGATCAGCGATTCGACCGCGCTCGCCGGGAGCGGGGCACCGGCCAGTTGCTCGACCACGGACAGCACGTCGTCGGCCGTCGGCGCCGACCGCACACGCGCGCCGATGCCGTGCCACGACGGCAGGAACCGCCCCAGCGCGGCCGGTTCGACCGGTTCGACCTCGGCCCGCAGCCGGGCCAGCGACGCCCTCCGGAGCCTGCGCAGCACCGAAGCGTCGCAGTACTCCATCCCGACGCCGTGGGTCTCCGGATGCCCGACGGGGCTCAGCTCGCCCCGGACCAGCCTGCCCTGCGCGGTCAGCCTGTCCAGGACGCCGGTGACCACGGCCGTCCCGAGGCCGAACCGCTCGGCCGCCTGCCGGGCGCTGAACGGGCCGCGGCTGCGCGAATAGCGCGACAACAGGTCGCCGACGGGATCTTCGACCGGTTCGGTGAACGCCTCCGGTACCCCGACCGGCAGAGCGGTGCCCAGCGCGTCCCGTACCCGGCCGGCGTCCTCGATGGCGATGAAGCGTTCACCGCCGCCGATGCGGACCCGGATCACCCGCCGCGCGGCCTCCAGTTCCTCCAGCCATTCCCGCTGGATGCCGCGCGCGGCGGCCTCCTCGATCGAGAGATCGCCGAGGAACCGCAACAGATCCGCGGCGTCTTCGGCGTTGCGGGCGTGCCTGTCCGGATCGAGGCGTTGCAGGGAGCGCTCGACTTCGGCGACGACCTCGGCGTCCAGCAACTCCCGGATCGCCTCGGTGCCGAGCAATTCGGCCAGCAGCGTCGAATCCAGCGCCAGCGCGGCCGCGCGCCGTTCCGCGAGCGGGGCGTCGGTCTCGTACAGGAACATCCCGACGTAACCGAAGAGCAGGCTGCGCGCGAACGGCGACGCCGACGGTGTCTCGACCTCGACCAGCTTGACCTTGCGCGACCGGACGTCGGACATCAGCTCGCGCAGCCCGCCGACGTCGTACACGTCCTGCAGGACTTCCCGCATCGCCTCCAGCACCACAGGGAACCGCTCGTACTTGGCCGCGACCGAAAGCAGCTGGGACGCGCGCTGCCGCTGCTGCCACAGCGGGGTGCGGCGGCGCGGATCCCGGCGGGGGAGCAGCAGCGACCGTGCCGCGCATTCCCGGAACCGCGCGGCGAACAGCGCCGAGCCGCCGACCTCGGCGACGATCAGCTGCTCGACCTCCTCCGGATCGAGCAGGACGTCCTCGACGCCGATGGTGACCTCGGCGCCGTCCATGTCCAGCGCCTCGGGCAGCCGCAGCACGATGCCGTCGTCGGAATGCGCGACCTGGGCGTCGACCCCGCGGTTCTCCCGCAGGCGGGCCGCGATCGCGAGCGCCCACGGCGCGTTGACCTGCGCGCCGAACGGCGAATGCAGGATGACCCGCCAGTCACCCAGCTCGTCGCGAAACCGTTCCAGCAGCACGGTTTTGTCGTTGGGCACATGCCGTGTGGCCGACTTCTGCTCTTCCAGGTACGCCAGCAGGTTGTCGCAGGCGTACTCGTCCAGCCCGGCGACGGCGGCGCGTTCCCTGGCCGCCGACGGCTCCGAAGTGGACAGTTCGCGGACGAACGCGCCCAGCGCCCGCCCCAGTTCCAGCGGGCGGCCGGGGGCGTCGCCCTTCCAGAACGGCATCCGGGCGGGCTCGCCCGGCGCGGGGACCACGATCACGCGGTCGTGGGTGATGTCGGTGACCCGCCAGGAGGAGGTGCCGAGCAGGATCGTGTCCCCGACGCGGGACTCGTAGACCATCTCCTCGTCGAGCTCGCCCACGCGCGACCCGGGTTTGCCGTCGGAACCCGGCGTCATCACGGTGAACAGGCCGCGATCGGGGATCGTGCCGCCCGAGGTCACCGCCAGCCGCTGCGACCCCGGACGGCCGTGCAGTTCGCCGGTGACCCGGTCCCAGGTGATCCGGGCGCGCAGCTCGCCGAACTCCTCACTGGGATACCGGCCCGCGAGCATGTCGAGCACGGCCAGCAGCGCGTCGTCCGGCAGGGACGCGAACGGCGCCGCGCGGCGGGCGAGGGCGGCCAGCTCGTCGACGGTCCACGATTCGAGCGCCACCATCGCCACGACCTGCTGCGCGAGCACGTCCAGCGGGTTGCGCGGGTACCGCACCGCCTCGATCGCCCCGGACGCCATCCGTTCCGCGACCACCGCGCAGGAGACGAGGTCGCCCCGGAACTTCGGGAACATCACCCCGCTCGACACCGCGCCGACCTGGTGCCCGGCCCGGCCGACCCGCTGCAGCCCCGAAGCGACCGTCGGCGGCGCCTCGATCTGCACGACGAGATCGACGGCGCCCATGTCGATGCCCAGCTCCAAGGAGGACGTCGCGACGACGCACGCCAGCCGCCCGGACTTGAGCTCCTCCTCCACATGGGTGCGCTGCTCGCGCGACATCGAGCCGTGGTGCGCCCGCGCGATCACCGGCGCCGCTCCGGTGGTGAGCCCGGACTGGCCGATCGCCTCGGCCGGATACCGCTGATCCGGCTCCAGCTCGGCCTGCTCCGCGACGAGTTCGTTGAGCCGGGCCGTCATCCGCTCGGTGAGCCGCCGCGAGTTGGCGAACACGATCGTCGACCGATGCGCCTGGATCAGTTCGAGGACGCGCTCCTCCACCGCGGGCCAGATCGACGGCCGCCGCGGCGCGCCGTCGATGTCCTCCAGCGAGCCGGGGAGCCGGGCGAGGCCCGCGTCGAGGTCTTCGTTCTGCTTCGGCCCCCGAGGACCGTCGAGATCGGCCATGTCCTCGACCGGGACCTCGACGCGGACCTCGATCGTCTTCGCGAGCTTCGGCTGGACGACGGTGACCGGCCTGCCGCCCGCCAGGAACGAGGCGACCTCGTCGATCGGCCGGACGGTCGCCGACAGCCCGATCCGCTGGGCGGGCTTCTCCAAGAGGGCGTCGAGCCGCTCCAGCGACAAGGCGAGATGCGCGCCGCGTTTGCCGCCCGCGACCGCGTGCACCTCGTCGATGATCACCGTCTCCACGCCGCGCAGCGAATCGCGGGCGGAGGAGGTGAGGATCAGGAACAGCGACTCCGGCGTGGTGACCAGCACGTCCGGCGGTGTCTTGCCGAACGAGCGGCGCTCGGCGGCGGTGGTGTCGCCCGTCCGCATGCCGACGCCGATGTCCGGGACCGGCAGCCCGAGCCGCCGCGACGCCTGCGAGATCCCCGCCAGTGGTGCCCGCAGGTTGCGCTGGACGTCGACCGCCAGCGCCTTCAGCGGAGAGACGTAGAGGACGCGGCAGCGTTTCCGAGGCTCGGACGGCGGCGGCTCGACCGACAGCCTGTCCAGCGCCCAGAGGAAGGCCGACAACGTCTTGCCCGATCCCGTGGGGGCCACGACCAGCGCGTGTTCCCCCGCGTGCGCGGCACGCCAGGCCCCTTCCTGCGCGCGGGTGGGCGCGGCGAAGGCCCCGGTGAACCAGTCCCTGGTCGCGAGGGAGAAGAGGTCGAGTACGTGTGCCACGCCCTCCATACTGCGCCGGACCACCGACAGTTTCGCTCCGAGGGCTGGTCGGCGGAGCTGAGACGGGCCTGCCACCAGGACCGAACGCGTGAACCCGCCCCGGCCGAAGGCCCCGCTATCGCGGTGGCAGGGCGCCCGAGGAGATCAGCTTCACCACGATGACCAGGCTGCGCCCTGCCGACGTCGATCGCGGATGCGGGTTCACCAACAGACACACTGCCCTGTGACGAGGCACCCGGTCGGGGACGAGTTCGGCGGGTTCCGCACGTGCGGTGACCTCGCTCATGGGAGCATCACCGCCAGCGCGGCCGGATCGGTACTGGGGCGGTCGCCGTTCGTCTGTGAAGGGGTATGAGCTGTGCGGATCCTGTCGGTGGACCTCGGGACGTCCAACACCGTGGCCGTCCTTTCGGCGCACGGGAGGCCCCCGCGCGTGGTCGAGGTCGACGGTTCGGCCAACATGCCGTCCGCGGTGTTCGCCACCGAGGAGGGCACGATCATGGTCGGCCGCGACGCCGAGCGCCGCGCCCGCCTCGACCCGACCCGCTTCGAGCCCAACCCCAAACGCCGCATCGACGAGCAGACGCTCCTGCTGGGCACCGACGTCATCCCGGTCAGCGAGGTGCTGGCCGCGATCCTGCGCCGCGTCCTCGACGAGACCACCCGCCAGCTCGGCGGGGACCTGCCCGACGAGGTCCGGCTCACCCACCCCGCGCAATGGGGCCCGACCCGCCGCAACGTGCTGCTGTCCGCCGCCCGGCTCGCCGGGATGGGCGGCAACCTGGTGCTCGTCCCCGAGCCGGTCGCCGCGGCCGCGCATTTCGCGTCGTTCCCCGGCAAGACGCTCGCGCCCGGTCAGGCGCTCGCCGTGTACGACCTCGGCGCCGGCACCTTCGACGTCGCGATCGTCGGCGCGACCCCGAACGGCGGCTTCACCGTCGTCGCCGAAGACGGCCTTCCCGACCTCGGTGGCCTCGACGTCGACCAGGCGCTGCTGGTGCACGTCGGCCGCGAGGTCTCGCACAAGGATCCCCAGCGCTGGCAGCGGGTCCTGCGGCCGGAGTCCACTCCGGACCGTCGTACGCGGCGCGCGCTGCAGGAGGACGTGAAGGCGGCGAAGGAAGCCCTCTCGCGGCACCCGCAGACCGAGGTCCCGATGCCGGAGCCGTTCGAGGACGTCCTCGTCACGCGAGGGGAACTCGAAGCGCTGGTGCGGCCGTCGATGCTGCGCAGTGTCGAGCTGATGTCGCGGGTGGTGCGCTCGGCCGGGATGACCCCGGACCGGCTCGCCGGTATCTACCTCGTCGGCGGTTCGAGCCGTCTCCCGCTGGTCGGCAGCCTGATCGCGGAGAAGCTCGGCGTCGTCCCCGGCAGCCTGGACCAGCCCGAGACCGCGGTCGCGCTCGGCGCCCAGCACGTCGCTTCCGACGGCATCAGCTCGCGTACGCAGGGCGTCGAAGGGCAGGTCGCCGCGGGAACCGGCGCGCATCAGGTCGGGCCCGGTGCTTCGGGCCCGTACGCGCCGCCGCCGCAGCAGGTCGCGTCGATCCCGGGGTATTCGGGCGGCGGCCCCGGCCAGTCCGGTGGTTTCCCCCAGTCGGGTTACCCGAACAGCGGCCCGCAGCAGGTGCAGCAGCCCGCGCCGACGAATTTCCCGACGTACTCGCTGGCCGGCCAGACCGCCGGTGACAAGGCGCCCGCGAGCAAGAAGAAGCCGCTCGTCATCGGCGCCATCGTGGCCGTCGTCGTGCTGCTCGCCGCCGGGCTCACGTACTTCCTGACGTCCTCCCCGGTGGAGACCTACACGGCCGACGAATGCAAGGTGCCCGGCGCGGCCGACGACAAGGGCCTCACCGGCTGCCTGCGCCAGCTCGCCGGGAAGATCGCCGACACCGGCGACTGCAAACCCGGCATGGGCAACGGGCCGGCGAAACCGGCGGAGGATCTCGGCGTGACGTCGACCTGCTCTGCCCCGGGGCGCGCCGGGACCCAGGTGACCTACCTTCAGAGCGATTCCGCGGACAAGCTCAAGGCCTACACCGACGGACTGCTCAAAGCGGCAGGCGGGGACCGCACCGAGGCCAAGTGGGCGGGCAACGCTCTGGACGGCCAGTACTCCTCGGCCGCCGGGCGGAACGCCGCCGTGCTGGTGTTCACCGTGACCGACCGGCCGCTGGTCGGCTTCATCTACCAGGTCCCGGCCGAAGGCCAGAACCCGACGCCGGGCGAGCTGGCCGACTACTTCGAAAAGAGCGTCCAGCCGGGCGAATAGGCCCTGTTTCCGCGTGAAGGCCCCCTTCCCTCGGCTCAGCCGAGGGAAGGGGGCCTTCACGCGTTTCAGCCGGGCGCCGGGCTAGACTCCGACCGATGCGTATCACGGTCTTCCGGCGGCTGATGGCCGATGAATTCGGCCCCGGACGTGCGGAAACCCTCTCCAGGGATCACTCCTTCGGTGAACTCGGGGGCCGGACCGTCGAACAGGCCCTCGACGCGGGAATCTCGGCCAAAGACGTCTGGCGAGCGGTCTGCGACGCCTTCGAGATCCCGCCGGAGCGACGTTGACCTCGGCAAAGGGGCAAGAACACTAGCGCGACGGCGTGTCGGTCACGGCCTCGAACACACGTTCGTCTAGGGTGTTGTCCACAACGGGGTCAGCGATCCACAGCTTGGGCGCGAGGCCTGGAATTGTCGGTGGTCGCCCGTAGCGTCGGACCCGACAGCTCAGAACTGAAACAAGCCCTACCGGCTCAACCAACGAGGTGGACTCCATGGCACCAGCAGCACCCGACAAGGACAAGGCGCTCGAACTGGCCCTCGCCCAGATCGACAAGCAGTACGGCAAGGGCTCGGTCATGCGACTGGGCGAAGAGGGCCGTGTGCCGATCGAGGTCATCCCGACCGGGGCCATCGCGCTCGACGTCGCGCTCGGGATCGGTGGACTGCCCCGTGGCCGGGTCATCGAGGTCTACGGTCCGGAGTCCTCCGGTAAGACCACCGTCGCGCTGCACGCGGTCGCCAACGCGCAGCGGAACGGCGGCATCGCCGCGTTCATCGACGCGGAGCACGCGCTGGACCCGGATTACGCCCAGAAGCTCGGCGTCGACACCGACGCGCTGCTGGTCTCCCAGCCGGACACCGGTGAGCAGGCGCTCGAGATCGCGGACATGCTGATCCGCTCCGGCGCGCTCGACATCCTGGTCATCGACTCGGTCGCCGCGCTCGTGCCGCGTGCCGAGATCGAGGGCGAGATGGGGGACAGCCATGTCGGTCTCCAGGCCCGGTTGATGAGCCAGGCGCTGCGGAAGATGACCGGTGCGATGAGCAATTCCGGCACCACCGCGATCTTCATCAACCAGCTGCGCGAGAAGATCGGCGTCATGTTCGGCTCCCCGGAGACCACGACCGGTGGTAAGGCGCTGAAGTTCTACGCGTCGGTCCGCCTGGACGTCCGCCGGATCGAGACGCTGAAGGACGGCGGCGAGCCCGTCGGCAACCGCACCCGGGTCAAGGTCGTGAAGAACAAGGTCGCGCCGCCCTTCAAGCAGGCCGAGTTCGACATCCTGTACGGGAAGGGCATCTCCCGCGAGGGTTCGCTGATCGACATGGGTGTCGACCAGGGCATCCTGCGCAAGTCCGGCGCCTGGTACACCTACGAGGGCGACCAGCTGGGCCAGGGCAAGGAGAACGCGCGCAAGTTCCTGCTCGAGAACCCGGACATCGCCAACGAGATCGAGAAGCGCATCAAGGAGAAGCTCGGTATCGGTGCCGTCGTCGACGCCGAAGCCGCCCCCGCGCCGGTCGACTTCTGAGTTCCGGAGCCCGCCAGGGGTTGAAGCCGCCGATCGATCGTTTCGACTGGAGTGAGAGCTGAATGCGTGCGCCCAAAGTGGATCCGGCGGAGCTGCCGCCGGACGAGCGGAGGAAGAAGGCCAAGGAGATCTGCTTCGATCTCCTGGCCGCGCGCCCGCGTTCCACGGAGGAACTGCGTCAGGCCCTCAAGCGCAAGGGCTTCGACGAGGAGACGACGGAGACCCTGCTCGGTAAGCTGGACCAGGCAGGGCTCATCAACGACGCCGAGTTCGCCGAGATGTGGGTTCGTTCCCGCCATGCCAACATGGGCCTGGGACGGAACGCCCTCGTAGCCGAACTCAAACGTAAAGGAATCGATGGGGATATCGCCGTCCAGGCCGCCGAAGAGGTGGACCGAGAGGCAGAGGAGCAGCGCGCCCGAGAGCTGGTACGGAAGCGCATGCGCTCCTTGGGCAACGTCGACGAGCAGACGGCGATCCGCCGCCTGCTGGGCTTCCTCGCCCGCAAGGGCTATCCCCAGGGGCTGGCCTACACCGTGATCCGCGACGAACTCCGCGAGTTCGGCGCCGAGTCGGCGCTGCTGGACGACGCCACCCTCGACTGACCTTCCTCATCCGAGCCGCTCACCGGCCGTGCGGGCCCCGCTTGCCCGCCGGCCGGTGTTGTGCGTTCTGGCGGTCGTGAATGGCGTTTCGGGTCTTAGGTACCTACTGAAGGTGGCGGCCAGTGGGTCGCAGGCGCCGTGAAGGCCCCCTTCCCTCGGCTCAGCCGAGGAAACTCGACCTTCACACCTTGCAGGGGCGAGCGAGTGCGGCGGTGGCCTGGTGGGTCACTCTCGTGAATGGTGAGGACGGTCAGAGCCCGAAATGTCACTCACGAACCACATCTGACCAGCGCCGATACGACCGATCAGGAATCGAGAAGCGCCGGAGGCCCGCCCGGAAATAGCGTTACCGGCATGAACTTCATCGACGCCATCACCCTCGAAGTGGCCGACACCGAGGCCGCCGAACGCTTCTACACCACCGCCTTCGGGCTCGGCTCCGAGCTGCGTCTGCGGGCTTCGCAGGAGCCGTCCACCGGCTTCCGCGGCTACACCTTGTCCCTCACGGTTTCCCAGCCCGCCAACGCCGACGCGCTCATCGACGCCGCCGTCGCCGCCGGGGCGACCGTGATCAAGCCCGCCGCGAAGTCGATGTGGGGTTACGGCGGAACCGTGCAGGCCCCGGACGGCGCGATCTGGAAGATCGCGACCTCGGCGAAGAAGAACACCGGACCGGCGGCCCGCGAGTTCGACGCCATCGTGTTGCTGCTGGGCGTCGCCGACGTGGCCGCGAGCAAGAAGTTCTACGTCGAGCACGGCCTCGCCGTGGGCAAGAGCTTCGGCCGCGTGTACGTCGAGTTCGAATCCGGCTCGAGCCCCGTGAAGCTGGCGCTGTACAAGCGCAAGGCCCTGGCCAAGGACGCCGGCGTGTCCCCTGAGGGCACCGGTTCGCACCGCATCGCGATCTGCGGCTCCGCACCCTTCACCGACCTCGACGGGTTCGTCTGGGAGACCTCGGCTCTCGCCGCCCAGTCCTGATGTGCCACTACCGGATGCCCCCGCTCGCCGCATACCTAGGAGAAAACGCCATGACCACCACGTACGAAGGATTCACGGCCGAAGAGAAGGCCGCGATGAAGGAACACGCCCAGGACATGAAGAAGGCGGCTCGCCGCGGTTCGGCCGCCGACAAAGCGGCGGCGGCCGAGCAGGACGTGGTCGCGAAGATCGCCGAGATGTCCGACGAGGACCGGGCGCTGGCCGAGCTGGTCCACGCCGTCGTGAAGGCGAACGCCCCGATGCTCGCGCCGAAACTCTGGTACGGCCAGCCAGCCTACGCGCTGGACGGAAAGCTCGTCTGCTTCTTCCAACCCGCTGCCAAGTTCAAGACGCGGTACGCGACGCTCGGCTTCAACGACGCCGCTCGGCTGGACGACGGCGCGATGTGGGCGACGGCCTTCGCGCTGACCGGTGTCACCCCCGAGGTGGAGGAACGCATCGCCGCGCTGGTGAAGCAAGCCGTCAGCTGAGCCACCGCAGACGATGCCCGGCGGCGAGCACGCGGGAAGTTGTTGCGAAAGCCACTTTCGCAACGTCCTTCCCGCCAAGCCGCACCACCGGCGAGTGGCAGCTCGGTTTACCGCGTGAGTGGCCACTCGCGACACAGTGGCGAAACCCTAGGCTCGGGTGATCACTGAGAGGACCACATGATCACCATCGCTCCACTGGAGCCCGAAGACCGCGAAGCCTGGGAACACCTGTTCCGCGCGTACATCGCCTTCTACGAACGTGTTGCGCCCCAAGAGGTCTACGACCGAGCCTGGCGCGAATTCCAGGCAGGGGAACGGATGCACGCGCTCGGTGCCCATGTGGGAGGCGAGCTCGTCGGGATCACGCATTTCCTGGTGCATCCCAGTACTTCCGCGCTCACCGACGTCTGTTACCTGCAAGACCTGTTCACGGCGCCGGAAGCCCGGGGCAAGGGGGTCGCGCGGGCGTTGATCGAGGCCGTCGCGGGCTGGGCGCGCGACCGCGATTGCGCCCGGGTCTACTGGCACACCAAGGAATCCAACGCCACCGCGCGCCGCCTGTACGACCAGGTCGCGGTCAACCGGGGCTTCATCCAGTACCAGCTGCCGCTCTGAGAACAGTGAGGGCCACCCGTCGCACGAGTGGCCCTCACAACGCGGATCAGAGCTTCGAAGCCTCCGCCGCGAACGCTTCGATCTTCCCGAAGTCCTTGGCCGCCAAGGCGTCCTTCGGCGTCAGCCACGAACCGCCGATGCAGCCCACATTGGACAGTGCGAGATAGTCCGGCGCGGTCTTCACGGTGATCCCGCCGGTCGGGCAGAACTTCAGCCCGGGCAGCGGCCCGCCGATCGACTTCAGGTACGCCACGCCGCCGCTGGCCTCGGCGGGGAAGAACTTCAGCGCGGTCAGCCCGCGTTCGGCCAGCCGCATCGCCTCGGACACCGTGCTCGCGCCCGGCAGGAACGGGAGCCCGGTCTCGAACGCGGCATCCAGCACGGCGTCCGTGCAGCCCGGGGTCACCAGGAACTTCGCGCCGGCGGCGGCCGCCTGCTTCGCGTGCTCGGGCGCGGTGACGGTCCCGGCGCCGATGACGATCTCCGGGACCTCCGCGGCGATCCGCTCGATGGAGGCGAGTGCCGCCGGGGTGCGCAGGGTCAGCTCGATCACGCCGATCCCGCCCGCGAGCAGGGCCCGCGCGGTGGGCACGGCGTCGTCGGCGTCGTCGAGCACGACGACGGGCATCACGGGGGACAGGCCGAGCAGGTCGGCGCCGGTGGTCACTGGGTTACCTCCACAGGGGTCAACGTGTGCGCCGGAGCGCCGAAGTGTTCCGGCGTGAGCGGTCCGAACACGCTCGCGCCCTGATCGGCGGGGCCGACCGCGCGGCGCAGCGCCGCGAACAGCTCCCGGCCGGTGCCGGTCCAGGATGCCTCCGAAGGCGGGGAGTCCACCAGTTCACGGCGGGCGAGTTCTTCGTCACCCACGAGGACGTCGAGCGTCCCGGCCCTGGCGTCGAGGCGGACGACGTCGCCGTCGGCGATCCGCGCGATCGGGCCGCCCGCGGCGGCTTCCGGGGTCACCTGGATCGCGGCCGGGATCTTCCCGGACGCGCCAGACATCCGGCCGTCGGTGAGCAACGCCACCTGGTGCCCGCGGTCCATCAGCACACCCAGCGCCGGGGTGAGGCCGTGCAGCTCCGGCATCCCGTTGGCCTGCGGGCCCTGCTGCCGGATGACCACGACGACGTCGCGGTCCAGCTCGCCCGCCTCGAAAGCGTCCTTGAAGGACTTCTGGTCGGTGAACACCCGCGCCGGGGCCTGGACGATCCGGTGCTCCGGCGCCACCGCCGACACCTTGATCACCGCGCGGCCGAGGTTGCCCGCGACCATCCGCAGCCCGCCGTCGGCGGCGAACGGCCGCCACACGGGACGCAGCACGTCCTCGTCGAGGCTGCGCGTCGGGACGTCACGCCAGACGAGCTCGCCCTCGGACAGGATCGGCTCCTGCCGGTAGCGGTGCAGGCCCTGCCCGGCGACGGTCAAGACGTCCTCGTGCAGCAGGCCCGCGTCGAGCAGGGTGCCGACCAGGAACTGGATGCCTCCGGCGGCGTGGAAGTGGTTGATGTCGGCGCTGCCGTTCGGGTACACGCGCGCCAGCAGGGGGATCACCGACGACAGAGCGGAGAAGTCGTCCCAGGTCAGCTGGATGCCCGCGGCCGCGGCGATCGCGACGAGGTGCATCGTGTGGTTGGTCGATCCGCCCGTGGCGAGCAGCGCGATGACACCGTTGACGACGGCCTTCTCGTCGATCACGCGCGAGATCGGCGTGTACTCCTCGCCGCGCGAAAGCTTCACCACGCGGCGTCCGGCCTCTTCGGTGAGTGCCCTCCGCAGCGGCGAGTTCGGCTGCACGAAGCTGGCGCCCGGCAGGTGCAGGCCCATCACCTCGACGACCATCTGGTTGGAGTTGGCCGTGCCGTAGAAGGTGCACGTTCCCGCCGAGTGGTACGAAGCCGCTTCGGCGTCCAGCAGGTCTTCGCGGGTCGCCTTGCCCTCGGCGTAGAGCTGGCGCACGCGCGCCTTCTCCTTGTTCGGCAGGCCGGAGTTCATCGGCCCGGCGGGCACCAGGATCGTCGGGAGATGCCCGAAGGACAGTGCCCCGATCAGCAGTCCGGGAACGATCTTGTCGCAGACGCCGAGCAGCAGCGCCGCGTCGAACATGTCGTGGGAGAGCGCGATCGCGGTCGACATCGCGATCACCTCGCGGCTGAACAGCGACAGCTCCATCCCGGGACGGCCCTGGGTGACGCCGTCGCACATCGCGGGCACGCCACCGGCGAACTGCGCCACCCCGCCCGCCTGGCGGACCGAGCCCTTGAGCATCGCGGGGTACTCCTGCATCGGCTGGTGCGCCGAAAGCATGTCGTTGTAGGACGAGACGATCGCGACGCCCGGCGCCCGCACGGCGCGCAGTGCCGCTTTGTCGACACCTTCCATCGCGGCGAAGCCGTGGGCGAGGTTGCTGCAGTCGAGGCCGCGCCGCATCGGTCCTTCTTCGTGGGAGGCGGCGACGCGCTCGAGATGCGCGGCGCGGGTTTCGGCGCTGCGGGCGGCGATGCGTTCGGTGACTTCGGCGATGATGGGGTGGACGTTCGGGGCGGTGCTCATTGTCCGGCTCCGGATCACTGGTCGTGGTGGTCCGCGGGACGGCAACGCTGACGTCGCTGGGTCGTGACAGTGGCCACAGTAACCCAGGGGAAAGCCCGGATCAAAATCGATACAGAAGATCGACTCGCGTGACCTCCGTCACGTCACTAGGTTCCACTGTGCTACTTGTCACATTGCACAACGCGCGGCAGAGTCGAGACGGCGAGGAATCGCTGGCCTTCGAAGGCTCAAGCGGCCAACCGAACCGACCATCGGGAGGTACCGATGTCCACCACAGAGATCGCCGAGCTTCGGCGAGCCATCGGTCAGTTGAGGCAGTGCGTCGGCGCGCTGCGGTCCCGATACGGCGACGCCTCGGCGGTACGGCGCCTGGCGAACGACGTCGAGCGCCTCGACATCGACGCGACCGACCTCGACACGACCCCGAACGCGGTGCCCGCCCAGGCGAAGGCCGCCGACCGGGTCCAAGTTCCCGACACGCCCTACGACCCGGCGCTCTGGCAGGGCGCCGATGACGAAGGCGTCGGCGGCTACAAGCGCGACCAGCGGTGAGCGCCCCCGCCGGCAACGAGGCCGGACGGGGTACGGGGGTCCGCGCACCGTCGCGGGCCCGGATCGCCGAAAAAACGCTGCGCACCGACCGGTGGTGGCTGTCCCCGCTGCTGACCGTCCTCGGCCTCTCCGCCTTCATCATCTACGCGACGATCAGGTCCTTCGTGCGCACCGCCTATTGGGTGCCCGAATACCACTACCTGACGCCGTTCTATTCGCCCTGCGTCTCGGAATCCTGCGTCGAAGGCTCCCGGCATTTCGGGGCCTGGATCGGCGAACTGCCGGGCTTCATCCCGCTCGGCTTCCTCGTCCTGCCGTTCCTGCTGGGCTTCCGGCTGACCTGCTACTACTACCGCAAGGCGTACTACCGCGCGGTCTGGTTCTCACCGCCCGCCTGCGCGGTCGCCGAACCGCACGCGAAGTACACCGGTGAGACGCGGCTGCCGCTGATCATCCAGAACGCCCACCGCTACTTCTTCTACGTCGCCGTGGTCGTCTCGCTGGTCAACACCTACGACGCGATCACCGCCTTCCACGGCAAGACCGGCGGATTCGGTTTCGGGCTCGGCAACATCGTGCTGACCGGCAACGTGATCCTGTTGTGGGCGTACACGTTGTCGTGCCACTCGTGCCGTCACGTGACCGGCGGCAGGCTCAAGCACTTCTCGAAACATCCGGTCCGCTACTGGATCTGGACGCAGATCACGAAGCTCAACACCCGCCACATGGCGCTGGCGTGGACGACGCTCGGCACGCTGGTGCTGACCGACCTCTACGTGATGCTCGTGGCGAGCGGCGCCATTTCGGATCTGCGGTTCATCAACTAGCGGCGCGGGAATCTCCCGTCCCCGGCGACAAGCTTTGAGGTGGCTCTTTTCATGACCGAGGTCGAACGGCTCAACTACGACGTGGTGGTGATCGGTGCCGGCGGTGCCGGTCTCCGCGCGGTCATCGAAGCCCGCGAACGCGGCTTCAGCGTCGCGGTGGTGTGCAAATCGCTCTTCGGCAAGGCGCATACGGTGATGGCCGAAGGCGGCTGCGCGGCGTCGATGGGCAACGCGAACTCGAACGACAACTGGCAGGTGCACTTCCGCGACACCATGCGCGGCGGGAAGTTCCTCAACAACTGGCGGATGGCCGAACTCCACGCCAAGGAGGCGCCGGACCGGGTCTGGGAACTGGAGACCTACGGCGCGCTGTTCGACCGCACCGCCGACGGCCGGATCAGCCAGCGCAACTTCGGCGGGCACACGTACCCGCGGCTGGCGCACGTCGGCGACCGCACCGGGCTCGAACTGATCCGCACGATGCAGCAGAAAATCGTTTCGCTGCAACAAGAGGACTTCAAGGAGACCGGCGATTACGAGGCGAGGATCAAGGTCTTCGCCGAATGCACGATCACGGAACTGCTGACCGACGACGGCCGGATCTCGGGCGCCTTCGGGTACTGGCGCGAGAGCGGCCGGTTCATCCTGTTCGAGGCGCCGGCGGTGGTGCTGGCCACCGGCGGCATCGGGAAATCGTTCAAGGTCACCTCGAACTCGTGGGAGTACACCGGTGACGGGCACGCGCTGGCGCTGCGGGCCGGGGCGACGCTCATCAACATGGAGTTCGTCCAGTTCCACCCGACCGGCATGGTCTGGCCGCCGAGCGTGAAGGGGATCCTGGTCACCGAAGGCGTCCGTGGTGACGGCGGGGTCCTCAAGAACACCGACGACAAGCGGTTCATGTTCTCCTACGTCCCTGACGTGTTCAAAGGGCAGTACGCGGACAGCGAGGAAGAAGCCGACCGCTGGTACACCGACCAGGAGAAGAACCGCCGCACCCCGGACCTGCTGCCGCGGGACGAGGTCGCGCGCGCGATCAACACCGAGGTCAAGGAGGGGCGGGGGTCGCCGCATGGCGGGGTCTTCCTCGACATCGCCAGCAGGCTGCCCGCGGAGGAGATCCGCAAACGGCTGCCGTCGATGTACCACCAGTTCAAGGAACTCGCCGACGTCGACATCACGAAGGAGCCGATGGAGGTCGGCCCCACCTGTCATTACGTGATGGGCGGGATCGAGGTCGACCCGGACACCGCCTCGTCGAGCGTGCCCGGGCTGTTCGCCGCGGGCGAGTGCTCGGGCGGGATGCACGGTTCGAACCGGCTCGGCGGCAACTCGCTGTCCGATCTGCTGGTCTTCGGCCGCCGCGCGGGACTCGGTGCCGCGTCCTACGTGTCGGACCTGAAGGACCGCCCCAAGGTCAGTCAGTCCGATGTGGACGCCGCCGCGGCGATGGCGCTCGCGCCGTTCGACCCGCCGGGTGACGGCGTCGAGGAGAACCCGTACAGCCTGCACACCGAACTGCAGCAGTCGATGAACGACCTCGTCGGCATCATCCGGAAATCGGAGGAGATCGAGCGGGCGCTGGAGAAGCTCGGGGAACTGCGCGAGCGGATCAAGCGGGTCACCGTCGAAGGGCACCGGCAGTTCAACCCCGGCTGGCATCTCGCCGTCGACCTGCGGAACATGCTGATGGTCAGCGAATGCGTGGCGCGCGCCGCGCTGCTGCGGACCGAGAGCCGGGGCGGGCACACCCGCGACGACCATCCGGGCATGGACGCCCAGTGGCGCAACAAACTCCTGGTCTGCTCGGCCACGCCGGGCGACAACCCGGTGGTGCCGGAAGTCGGCATCGAGGTCAAGGAGCAGATCCCGCTGCGGCAGGATCTGCTGGAACTGTTCGAACTCTCCGAGCTGGGGAAGTACTACACCGACGAAGAACTGGCCTCGCACCCCGGGAGCCCGGCATGAGCTACAAGGCGAGTTTCCGGGTGTGGCGCGGCGACGCCGACTCCGGTGAGCTGAAGGACTACAGCGTCGAGGTCAACGAGGGCGAGGTCGTCCTCGACATCATCCACCGGTTGCAGGCCACCCAGGCCTCGGATCTGGCGGTGCGGTGGAACTGCAAGGCGGGCAAATGCGGTTCGTGCTCGGCGGAGATCAACGGCAAACCGCGGCTGCTGTGCATGACGCGGATGTCGACCTTCACCGAGGACGAGGTCATCACCGTGACCCCGATGCGGACGTTCCCGGTGATCCGCGACCTGGTGACCGATGTGTCGTTCAACTACACCAAGGCCCGCGAGATCCCGTCGTTCACGCCGCCCCCGGACCTCAAGCCGGGGGAGTACCGGATGCAGCAGGTGGACGTCGAGCGCTCGCAGGAGTTCCGCAAGTGCATCGAGTGCTTCCTGTGCCAGAACACCTGCCACGTGGTGCGCGACCACGAGGAGAACAAGGAGGCCTTCGCCGGGCCCCGGTACCTGATGCGGATCGCCGAACTCGAAATGCACCCCCTCGACGTCGCCGACCGGCGTGACGAGGCGCAGGAGGAGCACGGGCTCGGGTACTGCAACATCACCAAGTGCTGCTCGGACGTGTGCCCGGAGGGCATCCACATCACCGACAACGCGCTGATCCCGATGAAGGAACGCGTCGCGGACCGGAAGTACGACCCCATCGTGTGGCTGGGGAACAAGCTGTTCCGGCGGGACAAGTAGACCCGACCGGCTCGGTACCGGCGCTCCTTCGCCCGCCTGAAGTACATGAAGGCCCCTTCCTTGCGCCAGGCGCAAGGAAGGGGGCCTTCATGTACTGGGGAAGGTGTGAAGGTCGAGTTTCCTCGGCTGAGCCGAGGGAAGGGGGCCTTCACGCGCAGCTGGTGTGGCTGCTGGTGCAGATGGGACGCACGTGGCGACGTCACGGCTCTTTAATCGGTTGCCCCGGCTCACTCGCCTGTCGCACACTTACCCGCACACCGACCAAGGAGGACACATGACGCGACCTTGTTACGCCATGGCCCTTGGTATGGAAGAGAAACACGGCTCCCCGCCGTCGTCCTAGCAGGACGTCGCGTACGTGGAGCCGCCCCTCGGGAAACCGAACCGGGCGGCTTTTCCTTTGGTGAACCCTGATTTCTGGAACGAAGCAGTCCGGTGTGCGGTGCGCGCCGGACTGTGTTCCAGGCCAAGGCGCGTTGGTCCAGCGGAAGGGATACCGGGTTTTCACCCCGGTGACGTGGGTTCGACTCCCACACGCGCTACGCCCCGGCACGGCGGGGAAACCTGTTCCGTCGTACCGGTGCGGCGGTGTGGGGTCCGTGTGTCCCATACCGCCAGACGCGCACGGTCCGGCGACCGGCCGGGATTCATAGCCCCGGCCAGCCTGGCTCGACACCAGGGTGCGCGACTCAGCCCATCTTGCGGGCGCTGTGCACGTCGCCGCTTTCGTGGCGGCGCAGGACGATGTCCTGGAAACCGTTGTCCCGCAACGCTTCTTCCAGGCCGATGCCGTTCGTGGCGACGGCCACGAGCAGTCCGCCCGTCACCAGGCTCGCGGCGACGCGGCCGAGAGGGTCGGAAGAGTCCAGGAAAGCCAGGACGATGTCGAAGGCACCCATCACGGGCAGCCGGGCGAACTGGTGGACCTCGTAGGAGATCCCGACGGGGTCGCGTTCCTCTTCGCGTTGCGCGGCCGCGATCAGCGTCTGATCCGCGTCGACGCCGACGACGCGGCGAGCGCCCTTGCTTCGGAGCAGGCGGGGATAGCGGCCATCACCGCACCCGACGACCAGGACCGACCTGCCCGCCAGGTCCGGCAGCGCTTCGAGCAGCGTCGCGGCCTGGTCCGCCATACGGCCGACGTTAGCCGACGAGGTCACCGTCCCGACAGGACCAAGAGGCCTATCCCGAAATACATGAAGGCCCCCTTCCTGTACGTAGGCGCAAGGAAGGGGGCCTTCATGTACTTACGGAGCTACAGCGACCGACCGGTGTTGAAGTCGGTGGCATCGACGACGGACGCGGGTGCGTCGTGCACCGGCTTGGCCCCCTTGGGAGCCTTCTTCCGCCGCGCCAGCTTGTTCTCCAGCCACGACGCGAACCAGCTCAGGAGCAGGTTCAGCACGATGAAGATGATCGCGACGATGATCAGCGTCGGGATCGTGTTGCCGTAGAGACCGGTGAGCGGCCCGGTACTGCGGATCAGCTCGTTGAAGCCGATGGTCAGCTGACCGGCCAGCGCGGTGTCCTTGAGGATGACCACCAGCTGGCTCACCAGCGCGGGCAGCATCAGGGTGACCGCCTGCGGCAGCAGGACGGTCATCATGATCTGGGTCTTGCGCATGCCCAGCGCGGACGCGGCCTCACCCTGGCCCTTGGGCAGCGAAAGGATGCCCGCACGGAACACCTCGGCCATGACCGAGCCGTTGTAGAGCACCAGACCCGTCACCGCGGCGAACAGCGGGCGGATCTCGGCGTCGATGTCGGTGTAGAACGCGTAGAACGCCGCGGCGAAGACCATCAGCAGCAGCACCGGGATCGCCCGGAAGAACTCGACGACCGCGCCGACCGGGACCCGGATCCACTTGTGGTCCGACAACCGGCCGATGCCCAGCAGCGCACCGATCGGCAGCGCGATCACGATCGACAGCGCGGCGGCCTTCAGGGTGTTGAGCAGACCGGGCACGATGAACTCGGTCCAGGTGGAGCCGTTGAGGAAGGGCTCCCACAGTGCGCCGGCCCACTGGTTCTTCTCGTCGAAGCCCACGTAGATGTAATAGAGCACCAACGCCAGGACGAGGAAGAAAAGGACGCTGTAGAGCCAGTTCCGTGCCCGCGCCTTCGGCCCGGGGATGTCATAGAGGACGGTCTGCGCGCTCATCGCTTGACCTCGACCTTCTTGGCGACCCAGCCCAGCAGCAGGCCGAGGGGGAGGACCAGGACGACGAAACCGACGGCGAAGACCAGGAAGACCAGGAGCAGCGAGTCGGACTCGTTCTCGATCATGTCCGACATCAGCAGCGACGCCTCGGCGACACCGATGATCGAGGCGACCGTGGTGTTCTTCAGCAGCGCGATCATGACGTTCGCCAGCGGTGCGATCACCGACCGGAACGCCTGCGGCAGCACGATCAGGGTCAGCACCTGGACGAAGCCGAGCCCCAGCGCGCGGGCCGCTTCCGCCTGGCCGACCGGGACGGTGTTGATACCCGACCGCAGCGATTCACAGACGAACGTGGCGGTGTAGGCGACGAAGCCGAGGATCGCGAGCCGGAAGGCGTTGTCCTCCAACGACGTCGTCGACTCCGACGAGGCCAGGTTGAGTCCCAGTGTGGAGGACAGTCCCAGCGACGTGAAGACGATGATCACCGTCAGCGGGGTGTTCCGGAAGATGTTGACGTAGGCGGTGCCGAACGCCCGCATGATCGGAACGGGGCTCACCCGCATCCCCACCAGGATGGTGCCCCAGATCAGGGAACCGATCGCGGAGAAGAAGGTGAGCTTGATCGTCATCCAGAAGGCGCCGAGCAAGTCGTAATTGGGATTGTCGAGGAAATCGAACAAGGTGCTCAACCCAGCCTCGGTATGGGAACGGTGCGCCGCGGTACACGGCGCACCGTTCGATTCCTTTGGTTCAGCGGCTCAGCGAGCCGGGTGTCAGGAGATGGCCGGGGGCTCGGGGATCTTGTAGCCCGACGGGCCGACGTTCTTCTCCAGAGCGGCCTTCCACGCGCCGTCCTGCTGCATCTTCTTGATCGCGTTGTTGATCGCGGTGATGCTCTCGGCGTCGTCCTTCTTCAGGCCGACACCGTACTTCTCGTCGGTGAAGCCCTTGCCGACCAGCTTCAGCTTGCCGGGCTGCTGCGCGGCGTAGCCACCCAGGATGACGTCGTCGGTGGTCATCGCGTCGACGGTCTTGTTCAGCAGCGAGGTGACGCAGTCGGTGTACTTGCCGCGCTCTTCGAGCTGAACTTCCTTGGCGTACTTCTCCTTGACGTTCTGCGCCGGGGTCGAACCCTTGACCGAGCAGAGCTTCTTGTTGCCGGTCAGCGACTCCGGGCCGGTGATGTCGGTGGAGTCCGCGCGCACCAGGAGGTCCTGGTGGGCGATGAAGTACGGGCCCGCGAAGGAGACCTCGTTCTTGCGCTTGTCGGTGATCGAGTAGGTGGCGACGATGAAGTCGACCTCACCCTTCTTGATCAGGTCCTCACGCTGCGCGGACTGCGCTTCCTTCCACGTGATCCCCGACTCTTCGACGCCGAGCTCCTTGGCGATGTACTTCGCCACGTCGACGTCGAAACCGGCGTACGTGCCGTCGGCCTGCTTCTGGCCGAGACCGGGCTGGTCGAACTTGATGCCGATGACGAGCTTCTTGTCGCTCTTGGCCTTCGCCACCACGTTCTTGGCGCCGCTGGAGCCGCTGCCGGCGTCCGACCCGCCGCCGCCACAGGCGGAGAGGGCGAGACCGGCCGCCACGACGGCCGCGCTCATTCGCAGAACTCGGTTCAACCGCATTGTTCTCAGTTTCCTTCCGAATCTTGTCCAGCCGATACCGGCCGGCGGGGAAGACCTCAGTGGGTCAGGATCTTGCCGAGGAAATCCTTGGCGCGATCCGTCTTCGGCTTGGTGAAGAACTCGTCCGGGGTGGAGTCCTCGACGATCTCGCCGTCGGACATGAACACCACCCGGTTCGCCGCGCGCCGCGCGAAGCCCATCTCGTGGGTGACGACGAGCATCGTCATCCCGTCCTTGGCGAGCGTGGTCATCACGTCGAGGACCTCCTGGACCATCTCCGGGTCCAGCGCCGAGGTCGGCTCGTCGAACAGCATCACCTTGGGGCGCATGGCCAGCGCGCGGGCGATCGCCACCCGCTGCTGCTGCCCGCCGGAAAGCTGCGCCGGGTACTTGCCGGCCTGGTTGGCGATGCCGACGCGTTCGAGCAGGTCCATCGCGGTCTTGCGGGCCTCGGCCGTGTTGACCTTGCGGACCTTCATCGGCGCGAGCATGACGTTCTCGAGGATCGTCTTGTGCGCGAACAGGTTGAACGACTGGAACACCATGCCGACGTCGGCGCGCAGCGCGGCCAGCGCCTTTCCTTCGGCGGGCAGCGGAACACCGTCCACCGCGATCTCACCGGAGTTGATGGGTTCCAGCCGGTTGATCGCCCGGCACAGCGTCGACTTGCCAGACCCGGACGGCCCGAGCACGACCACGACCTGCCCGCGCGGCACCTCGAGGTTGATCTCCTTGAGCACGTGCAGGTCGCCGAAGTACTTGTTCACGGCGGCCGCCTTGATCATCGGCGCCGCCACCTCCGCGGTCATCTGGCCTCCAGGAGCGTTCGTTTGCAGGGGACTGCGGGGTCAGGCACCACGCGATGGCGGAAACCTACTCCCGTCGGACCGCTTGTAAAGACGGCTTGACCAATACTTAGGGTTTCAAGTCCGTATCGTTCTCAAGCCACCGGACGGCCCGATCCGCCGCCGTCCGGCGCTGATCAGCCTAGACAAGGCGGGGGTGTCCCGTAACCGGGGTCACAGCAGATCTGTGACGCATCGTGACCATTACCGCGTGCAGTGGGTCCCTCACAGGGCCAACCGGCCCAGCGGTACGGGCAGCGCGAGAGGTGACTCACCCCATAGAGTCGTTCTTCAAGTCGTCGCGGTGGCGGTGACGGCGTGAAAGGGAAAACACGGGTGCGGGTACTGCTGGTGGAGGACGACGACCGGGTCGCGGGTGCCCTTACGCCCGCGCTGACCCGGCGCGGCCTGACGATCAAACGCCTCGCCTCCGGCGCCGGGGTGCTGGATCTGGTGCACGAGGTCGACGTCGTGCTGCTCGATCTCGGGCTCCCCGACATCGACGGGATAGTCCTGTGCCGCCGGATCCGCGCGGTCAGCGACGTCGCGGTGATCGTCGTTTCGGCGCGGGGCGAGGTCGACGACCGGATCCAGGGGCTCCGGTCCGGCGCCGACGACTATCTGGTCAAGCCTTACGACGTCGACGAACTGGTCGCCCGCGTCGAGGCCGTGCGCCGTCGCCGCGGGGAACGGCCCGCCGCGCCCGAACCGCCGGGCGTCATCCGCGCGGGTGATGTCTCGGTCGATATCGGGCGCCATGAGGTGCAGGTCGACGGACAGCCGGTTTCGTTGTCCCGCAAGGAGTTCCAGGTGCTCGCGCTGGTGGTCACCGCCCGCGGCGCGGTCTGCGCCCGTGATCACGTGCTGAACGAGGTCTGGGGGCATCGCGGTCCCGCGGAGAGCCGGTCGCTCGACGTCCACGTCGCCACCCTGCGGACCAAACTGGGCAGGCCCGCGCTGATCGAGACCGTCCGCGGCGTCGGGTACCGCCTCGGCGGCGCCTACGGTCCGGCCGAAGAGGGCTGAGCCGGTGCGCGTCCGCCTCCAGGCGATCGTGCTGACGCTGGTCGCGGCGCTCGTGTTCGGCCTCGGCATCCCGCTCGCGCTCAGCGTGGCGGCCAGTGTGCAGCTCGACCTCTTCCTCGACCGCCTCACCGACACCTCCCGGTTCGCGTCGCTGGCCCAGCGCCCGCTGGTGGAGAACCGGCCGGACCTGATCGAGGACGAACTCAGCCGCTACACCGAGGTCTACGGGGTGCCGGTGGCGATCGTCGACCAGGACGGCGAATCCGTCGCCAGGGGGCCGGGCGAGACGCCCGGGATCGACCTGAAGGACCCCGTCATCGCCTCCCATCTGCAGCACGCGCTGGCGGGACGGCGTTCGGAGCCCGGCCAGCTGCTGATGCCGTGGAACACCGAGCCGCTGGTGCTGGCCGAGCCGATCCTCATCGACGGCGAGGTGCGGGGCGCGGTGATCACCGTGTCCTCGACGGACAAGGCCCGCACCGAACTGCTGTGGTGGTGGCTGCTCATCGCGGCGGGCGCGGTGCTGGCGTTCGGGCTCGCGCTGCTGGTCGCGGTACCGGTGGTGCGCTGGATCCTGCGCCCGGTCCGGCGGCTCGACGACGCCACCGGCGAACTGGTCGCCTCCGTGGTCAGCGGCCGCGAGGTCAAACGGGTGGGGGAGACCGGCGGGCCGCCGGAACTGCGGCAGCTCGAACGGTCCTTCGACCGGATGGCCGCCAGCGTCGACGAGGCGTTGTCGGCGCAGCGCGCGTTCGTCGCCGACGCCTCCCACCAGCTGCGGAACCCGTTGACCGCGTTGAAGATCCGGCTCGGCAACCTCGACGGCCACGTCGACGACGACCTCGCCGCGGCCGACCTCGAAGCCGCCGTGGTCGACGCGCGACGGCTCAACCAGATCCTCGACGAACTCCTCTCGCTGGCCCGCGCCGAGGCCTCGGGCGGCGAACTCGTGCCGGTCGGCCTCGACGAGATGGTGGGCGCCCGGGTCGCCGACTGGACCGTGGTCGGCGCGGCGCGCGACATCACGCTGGTGGCGACCGGGCTGGGCGGCGGGCTGCGGGTGCTCACCCCCGCACGCGGCCTCGAAGTGGTCCTCGACGCGCTGCTGGACAACGCGCTCAAGTTCACCGAGCCGGGGACCGAGGTGCGGGTGGACGTCACCACCGCGGACGGGAAGGTCGACATCGCCGTCCGCGACCACGGGCCCGGCCTGCGCGAAGACGAGCTGGACCGCGCCGCGGACCGGTTCTGGCGCAGCACCGCGCATCAGAACGTGCCCGGATCCGGCCTCGGCCTGGCGATCGTCACCGAGATCCTGGCCCGCTCGGACGGTTCGCTGCGGCTCGGTTCACCCGAAGGCGGCGGCCTCGAAGTGACCGTGACCCTGCCGGTCGTCAGTCCTTGAGCGACCGGAAGTAGCGCAGCGCGCCGGGATGCAGCGGCAGGGGAGAGGTCTCGATGGCGGGATGGATGTCGATCGACAACGCCGCGCCCGCCGCCTTGACCAGCTGGTCCCGCGCGTCGAACAGCCCGCGAACGAGCGCCTCGGCGACGTCGTCGCGCATCGACGTGGGCACCACCAGGAAGTTCGGCAGCACGAGCGTGGTCACCGGTGACGGCAGGTTGTAGGCCGTCACCGGGATGGTCGCCGTCCGGTACACCGGGCTGGTGGCCCGCAGGGCGTCCGCGAGATCGGTGATGTCGAGCAGCCGCAGGCCGACCGTGTGCACCTTCTCGGTGATCGACGGCGTCGGGAGACCACCCGACCAGATGACCGCGTCGATCTGCCGGTTCTCCAGCGCGGGCAGGGCCTCGGGGAGGCCGAGATTGCGCCGGTCGATCGCGCCGGTCAGCCCCGCCGCCTTCAGCAGCTGCTTCGACAGGAACTCGACACCCGAATCCGGCGAACCGATCGCGACCTTGTGCCCGCGCAACTGCGCGAACGACTTGATCGCCGAGTCGGCGCGGACGATGACGTGCAGGTAGTCGTCGTGCACGCGGGCCAGCGCGGCCAGCCCGGCGGTGTCGTCGGCGGCCACGTCGGCGGCCACGAACGCGACGTCGGCCTTCCCCGCGCGCACCCGGCCGATGTTGTCCGGCGAACCCTGGGTCTCCTGGATCACGGGCCGCGTGGTGTCCAGTTGCGCGGCCCACGCGTCGGCCAGCGCCTCGGCCAGTTTGTCGTAGACGCCGCCGTTGAGCCCCGCCGCGATCCGCACCTTCGTCCCGGACAGATCGGGCCCGCACCCGGCGACCAGGGCACAGACCACGGCGATCACCACCGTCAGCACCCCTGGTCTCCTCATGAGGGTCGATCGTGCCATGGAACCCCGCCCGCGTACCCTCGAAGGCGAGATGAGCGCGCGCACTTACCAGATCCGCACCTTCGGCTGCCAGATGAACGTGCATGACTCCGAACGTCTTGCCGGGCAGCTCGAGGACGCCGGCTACGTTCCGGGTGACGGCGAGGCCACACCCGACCTGATCGTGTTCAACACCTGCGCGGTGCGGGAGAACGCGGACAACAAGCTGTACGGCACCCTCGGCCATCTGCGGCCGCAGAAGACGGCGAAGCCGGACATGCAGATCGCCGTCGGCGGCTGCCTCGCCCAGAAGGACCGCGGCGAGATCGTCAAGCGCGCGCCCTGGGTCGACGTCGTCTTCGGCACGCACAACATCGGTTCGCTGCCGACGCTGCTGGAGCGCGCGCGGCACAACGCCGAGGCCGAGGTCGAGATCCTCGAATCGCTCGAGACCTTCCCTTCGACGCTCCCGGCGAAGCGCGATTCGGCGTACGCGGGCTGGGTGTCGATTTCGGTCGGCTGCAACAACACCTGCACCTTCTGCATCGTCCCGGCGCTGCGCGGCAAGGAACGCGACCGCCGCCCCGGCGAGATCCTCGCCGAGGTCGAGGCGCTCGTCGCCGAAGGCGTGCTGGAAGTGACCCTGCTGGGCCAGAACGTGAACTCCTACGGCGTCGAGTTCGGCGACCGGCTCGCCTTCGGGAAGCTGCTGCGCGCCTGCGGTTCGGTGGACGGGCTCGAGCGCGTCCGGTTCACCTCGCCGCATCCGGCGGCGTTCACCGAGGACGTCATCGACGCGATGGCCGAGACGCCGAACGTGTGCCACCAGCTCCACATGCCGCTGCAGTCCGGCTCGGACAAGGTGCTGCGCGAGATGAAGCGGTCCTACCGTTCCGCGCGCTACCTCAAGATCCTCGATCGCGTGCGCGAATCGATGCCCGACGCCGCGATCACCACCGACATCATCGTCGGCTTCCCCGGCGAGACCGAGGAAGACTTCCAGGCGACGCTCGACGTCGTCGCGCAGGCGCGGTTCTCCAGCGCGTTCACCTTCCAGTACTCGATCCGGCCGGGCACGCCCGCCGCCGAGATGGACGGGCAGCTGCCGAAGGAGGTCGTGCAGGAGCGCTACGAACGGCTCGTGAAGCTGCAGAACGACATCTCCTGGGAAGAGAACAAGAAGATCGTCGGGCGGCGGGTCGAGCTGCTGGTGGCCTCCGGCGAAGGCCGCAAGGACACCGAGACGCAGCGCATGAGCGGCCGCGCGCGGGACGGCAGGCTCGTCCACTTCACGCCGACGGGACCGCTCGTGGAGCGCTCGGTGCGGCCCGGTGACGTCGTCGAGACCGTGGTGACCTACGGCGCTCCGCACCATCTCGTCGCCGACGGCGACCTGCTGTCGCACCGCCGCACCAAGGCGGGCGACAACTCCGAGGCCGGGCTCCGGCCGAAGACCAACGGCGTGACGCTGGGCCTGCCGGGCTTCGGTGCCCCGGCCGTCACGCCGGAACCGGTGAGCGGGTGTGCACTGTGACCGAACCGAAGATCGACGAGCTCGCCGCCGAGATCGACGAAGTCGGCGAACGCGCGGCCAAGACGATCGAACTGGGCAGGCGCGGGTTCTCCATCGCGGTGCTGGTGTTCGTGCTGCTGGTCGCGCAGCTGCTGCCCTGGGTCGGCGAGTACGCCGGCTGGGAGGTGCTGCTCGGCAAGGGCGGCGGGATCCCGCAGCTGTTCGCCGCCACCTCCACCGGGGTCGGGGTGTTCGTCTCCGCCGTCACGCTGGTGACCCGGCGCTGGTGGCTGGCCTGGGTCTGCGCCGCGGGCGGCTGGTTCGCCTCCGTCGACGGCATGCTCGCGATCTGGTCCCAGCAGTCCTCGAACGCGACCGGCGCGGCCGGTGGCGGTCCGGGCTTCGGGCTGATCGTCGCCTGGATCGCCACCGTCGCGCTGGCCGTCTACTGGATGCGTGCCGCCTTCTCCCGCAGCTAGCCGACCCGCAAGGTGAGGTTGCTGGACGTGTACGCGCTCGCGTAAAGCGTCGTTTCCGGGTGGTAGGCCCGCAGCGTGATCACCGCGCTGAAGGAGAAACTCAGCTTCAAGGAGAACGTCGAGTTGGGCCGGCAGGTCGTGTCGGCGATGTTCACCCAGACACTCCCTTGAAGCTGCTGCACGATGATCGCTTCGAGGCTGTCCGTGCCGTCGGACCGGGCGCCTTCCTCAGCCTTCAGCGTCCCTTTGAGGGTGACCTTTTCGTTGACCTTGGCCTGTTTCTTGCTGAGCGAGGCGTCGAGCTTGACCTTCTTCTTGCCGGCTTCGGAGGAGGCGGGGAGCGGTGCCGGGGAACCGGTCGCCGCCGCGGCCGGGGCGAGCCCGGCCACCAGAGCACAACTGATCGCCAGGGCGGCGAACGCCCGGCGTACTGGGGGAATCAGTGTCTGGTTCATGATCGAAGTCGACCACGGTTGGGCGCGGAGAGCGCCCGAATACGCGCGAACGAGCGATCTGTCCCTCCACAGTGGAGTGAAGCGCGTGAAGGCCCCCTTCCTCCATCCATGCCCCCACCGCCGCCCTCAACGGACGCGCCGGCGCGCGCATGCCTGATTCCATCAGCCGAGGGAAGGGGGCCTTCACGCGCATTGAGCCTACCGGTCCGCGATGGCCGCTTCCGCCGCCTCGAGCCACTCACGCCACTGAGCGGCCTGCTCGTCCGCCTTCTTCGCGCGCCGCTCGTCGCCCGCCGCACGGGCCTTCGCCGCCTGCGACTCGAACTGCTCGACCCGCTCGCGGAACTGCGCCGCCCTGGCCTGCGCCTCCGGGTCGGTCCGGCGCCACTTGCTGTCCTCGGCCGCCTTGATCGCGTCCTGCACGGCCTTCAGCCGCCCGTCCAGCTCGCGGATGCGCTCGCGCGGGACCTTGCCGATCTCGTCCCACTGGTCCTGGATGCGCCGCATGTGCTGCTTCGCCGCCTCGAGGTTCGCGGCGGGGTCGATCTTCTCGGCCTCGACGAGCAGCTCTTCCTTCTGCTGCGCGTTGGTCGCGAACTCCGCGTCCCGCTCGGAGAACACCGCGGACCGCCGGGCGAAGAACTTGTCCTGCGCGGCGCGGAACCGCTGCCAGAGCGCCTCGTCGCTGTCCTTGGGGGCGCGGCCGGCGGCCTTCCACTCGGTCATCAGGTCCTTGTAGCGACCCGCCGTCTCGCCCCAGTCCTCGGACTCCGAGAGCGCCTCGGCCTCGGCGATCAGCTCTTCCTTGCGGTGCTTGGCGCCCGCGCGCTGCTTGTCGAGCTCGGCGAAATGCGAGCCGCGGCGCCGGTTGAACGCCTCGCGGGCCTTGGAGAACCGCTTCCACAGCTCGTCGTCGGTCTTGCGGTCGACACCCTTGACGGTCTTCCACTCGTCCAGGATGGCGCGCAGCCGGTCGCCGGCGGCCTTCCACTGGGTCGACTCGGCGGCGAGTTTCTCGGCCTCGTCGGCGAGGGCCTGCTTGCGGACGACGGCGGCCGCGCGGGCTTCCTCACGTTCCTGCTTGGCCGAGGCCAGCGCCTTCTCGGCGTGGGAGATGACCTGTTCGATGCGGCCGCTCAGCGCGGCGATGTCGCCGACGACGGCGGCTTCGGCGAGGCCGTCACGCAGCTGCGTGGCCGTCGCCAGCGCGTGCTTCGGATCGCCCGCGCCGGACTCCAGGCGGGTTTCCAGCAGCTCGACCTCGGTGCGCAGGTCGTCGAAGCGGCGCGCGTAGTGGAGCAGACCCTCGTCCGGGCTCCCGGCCTGCCAGACACCGACCGCGCGCTCGCCGTCGGGTGTGGTGACGTAGACCGTTCCTTCGTCGTCGACCCTGCCCCAAGCGGACGGGCTGGGCTCGGCGGGCGGCACGGGGGGTGCGGGGTGCCCGCCACCGAGCGCGTGCGGTACCGGGTGCGGTGCCGGGGTACCGGTGGACGTGTTCTCCTGGGCCATCGCAGGCTCCTTATCGCCTGTACGCCCGCTGGCGCGGGCGCCCCGCCTAGCGGCGGGGCCGGGTAATGCGTTGCCGTCTTGCTTCGGGGGCATCAACCCCTTGCGGCATTCAAGCAGCTCAGCGTCCACCGTGGAACCGGATGAACCACCAGAGGGCAGTGATCCTACTTCCGGAGGACCCTCGGTGTCGGTCGGTTGCGGGTCCCCGTGGGCGGGGAAGGTAACGTCGGCGGCCGTGATCCGCCGTGTCGCCGTGCTCCCGCAACCCCCGCTGCTCATCCCCGAACTCGCCGCCGGAGCGGCGGACGAGTGCGCCGAGCTGCGCGAAGCCTGCCTCACCGCCGCGAGGCGCTTGACCAGCGTTTCGCCGGAGTGGGTCGTCGTCGGCGCGGCCGTGGGGGCGCCCGAGGTGCCGGAACACGCGAGCGGCTCCTTCCGTGGATTCGGCGTCGACCTCGGAGTCTCACTCAGCCGGGTGACAGCGCCCGAAACGGAGCTGCCGTTGCCCGCGCTCGTGGCCGGCTGGCTGCGTGAACAAGGCGGCGCGTCGTCCGTCCGAGTCCACCTCGTCGACCCCGCCACCCCCTCCGACCAGTGCGAACAGTTCGCCCGCGCGCTGGGAGAACCCGCCGCGATACTCGTCCTCGGCGACGGTTCGAGCCGGCACGGCCCGCGTTCCCCCGGCGGCGAGGACGAGCGCGCGGGGGATTTCGACGCCGGGATCCGCGACGCGCTGGCCAAGGCCGACACGAGCGCGCTGGCCGCGGTCGATCCGGCCCTGGCCGCCGAACTCGGGGCGGGCGGCCGCGCGCCCTGGCAGGTCCTCGCCGGACTGGCGGCGGACGGCGACTGGACCGCCGAGGTCCTCTACTCCGCCGCGCCGTTCGGCGTCGGCTACCACGTCGCGGTCTGGGAGCACGCGTGATCCGGCCGGTCGCGGTCGTCGGGCCCACGGCGACCGGGAAGACCGCCCTGGCGGTCGAGCTGGCCCTCACCCTCGGGGGTGAGGTGGTCAACGCGGACGCGTTGCAGCTGTATCGCGGGATGGACATCGGGACGGCCAAGGCGACCCTCGAAGAACGGCGAGGCGTGCCGCATCACCTGCTGGACGTCCTCGACGTCACCGAGACGGCGTCCGTCGCCGCGTACCAGCGCGACGCACGTCAGCGCGTCGAAGAACTCCTCGCCGCCGGCCGCGTGCCGATCCTCACCGGCGGATCGGGTCTCTACGTCCAAGCCGTGCTCGACGACCTCAAGTTCCCGGGCACCGATCCGGACGTGCGCGCCCGCCTGACCGCCGAAGCCGACGAGATCGGTGTCGCCGCGATGCACGCCCGGCTCACCGAACTCGATCCCGTGGCCGCCACGGTCATCCTGCCGACCAACAGCCGCCGGATCGTGCGCGCGCTGGAGGTCATCGAGATCACCGGCGAACCGTTCTCGGCGAACCTGCCGCAACCGGGACCCGCGCGCTACGACACGGTGTTGATCGGCATCGACCGCGAACCGGCCGAACTCGACGCCCGCGTCGACCGCCGCGTGGAGCTCATGTTCGAAGCGGGACTCGTCGACGAGGTCCGGACGTTGCTGGGTCAAGGACTCCGCGACGGGCTCACCGCATCGAGGGCGCTGGGCTACCAGCAGGTGATCGCCGCGCTCGACGGCGACGGCGACTTCCAAGCCGCGTCCGAGGCCACCGCGCAAGCCACCCGCAGGTTCGTGCGAAGGCAACGTTCCTGGTTCCGGCGGGACAAACGCATCCAGTGGTTCGACGGCGGTTCGGAGCGGCTGGCCGAGCGCGTCCTCGAAGTGACGGCCCAGTAATCTTGCGGCCATGGGCGGCATCGAATTCCTTAAGGGACACGGCACACAGAACGATTTCGTGCTGCTTCCCGACCCCGACGGCCGCCTCGAGCTGACCGAAGCGCGCGTGGCGGCGCTGTGCGACCGCCAGCGTGGTCTCGGCGCCGACGGTGTGCTCCGGATCGTGCGCTCGGCCGCATTGGGTGTCGAGTCCGGCGGCGAATGGTTCATGGACTACCGCAACGCCGACGGGTCCATCGCGGAGATGTGCGGCAACGGCGTCCGCGTCTTCGTCCGCCACCTGGTCGATTCCGGACTCGTGACCGAGCGCGACTTCGTCATCGGCACCCGCGCCGGGGACCGGCCGGTCCAGATGCACGCGGACGGATCGGTGACCGTGCAGATGGGGCCGGCGACGATCACCGGTACTTCGGTCACCGTGGTCGCGGGGCAGCCGTTCTCCGGGGTCGCGGTGAACGTCGGCAACCCGCACCTGGTGTCGGTCGTCGAGGACGACGTCGACGTGCTCGACCTGCGCGACCAGCCCGACTTCGACTCCGACGTGTTCCCGGAGGGCGTGAACCTCGAGTTCATCAACCTGCTGGGCGACAACGCGCTGAAGATGCGCGTCCACGAACGCGGCGTCGGCGAGACGCGATCCTGCGGCACCGGCACGGTCGCCGCGGTCGCCGCCGCGCTGCACCTCGCCGGAACCGACACCGGTGAGGCGACCGTCGACATCCCCGGCGGTCGTGTGGTGGTCGAGGTACGCCGCGGTGGGTCCACCCTGACCGGACCGGCGGAGATCGTCGCGCGCGGCGAACTCGACGAAACCTGGTGGGCGGGGCTCGTCTAGCCCACCGGGAGCGGTTCGCGCGGCAGATCACGAAGCTTCCGGATCGGCGAGAAGACCACCCACAACACCGCGGCCGCCTCGCCGACCGCGGCGAACCACAGCGTTCCCCGGATCCCGATCGCCTCACCCAGCACACCGCCGACCAGCCCGCCCAGCGGCAGCATGCCCCACACCACGAAGCGCACGCTGGCGTTCATGCGGCCGAGCAGCCGGTCCGGGCAGACGGCCTGCCGGTAGGACACCTGCGCGACGTTGTAGACGATGATCCCGAACCCCGCGATCGCCAGCGCCGCGGGGAACAGCACGATCCGCCAGCCCGGCGCGGCGAGCGGGAGCAGCAACTGGAACGGCCAGGTCAGCAGGGGGACGAACCAGATCGAGCGGGCCTGCCCGATCCGCCGGGTGATGCGCCCGGCCAGGATCGCCCCGATGATCCCGCCAACGCCACCGGTCGCCAGTACGACGCCGACGATCGCCGGTGACAGGCCGAGTTCCCGGTTCAGGAACAGGATCTGCACTGTGGTGAAGGCGCCGTTGGCCAGGTTGGCCGTCGCGGTGCAGGCGACGATCGAGCGCAGGGCCGCGTCGGTGAACACGAACCGCAGTCCTTCGACGATCTGGGGGAGCAGCTTCGCGTCGGCCTGCCGCTCGGGAACCTCTTCGACGGTGCGGATCCGCAGCAGGCACAGCGCGGAGGTCAGGAAGCCCACCCCGGTCATCAGCACGGCGTTGGCCGCGCCCGCCAGCTGCACGAGCCCGCCGCCGATACCCGGTCCGGTCAGGAACGCGACCGACTGGCTGGCCTGCAGTTTCGCGTTGCCTTCGAGCAGATGCTCCCGGCCGACCAGCGACGGCAGATACGACTGGTAGGCGACGTCGAAGAACACCGTCGCGACGCCGACGAGCGTGGCGACCACGATCAGCTGCGTCAGCGACAGCACGCCTGTCCACCAGGCGAGCGGAATGGTGAGCAGCAGCGCGGCGCGGACGAAGTCGGCCCGCAGCATCAGCGCCCGCCGCCGCATGCGGTCCACCCACACCCCGGCCGGCAGCCCGATGATCAGGAACGCGATGGTCTCGGCCGCGGTCAGCAGTCCCATCTGGAACGGCGTCGCGGCCAGCACGGTGGCCGCGAGCAGGGGAATCACCGTGTGGCCGGCGAAAGCGCCCAGCTGGCTGGCCGTGTCACCGGCCCAGAGCCGCCGGAAGTCGGCGTGGAAGAAGAGGGAGTCTCTGCGCACGACGCCACCTTGGCGTGAGTGATTGGAAACTGTCAATCACTTTCGGCTCTAGGCTGTCCCCGTGCCCACTCCACGACGTGCCGCCACCGAGGCCGAGATCGCCGCCATGGCCTCCGGAATAAGGCTGCGCATCATCCGGTTGACGTACTCGGAGGCGCTGACCAACAAGGAACTCGCCGAACGGCTCGATCGCGACCCCGCGACGACGCTGCACCACGTGCGCAAGCTCGTCGACACCGGCTTCCTCGAAGCGCTCCCGCCGAGACGCGGCACGCGCGGCGCGAAAGAAATTCCGTATCGCTCGACCGGGTTGTCCTGGCATCTTGATTCCCACGACAGGGGGATCGATCAGGCGATCTTCGAGGCCTACCTGGCCGAGATCGCCGACGTGGGATTCGACGAGGTGCAGCAGACGCGCATGGTCGTCCAGGTACCGGACGAGCAGATCGCCGAGTTCGAAACAAGGCTGATGGAGCTCGTCGACGACTTCATCTCGCGGCCGGTCGACCCGGACGCGAAACGCACGGCCATCTACCTGTCGAAGTATCCCAGCAGGTAATGAATTCGGTCCCGCCGCCGAAACGTGGGACCATGGAGGCACGATGACGGAACTGACACACAACGATCTGAACGACGACATGGACCCATCGACCGGCGAACTGGAGCTCGAGGACCGCGCCTCGCTCCGCCGGGTAGCGGGCCTGTCCACCGAACTCGCGGATGTCACCGAGGTCGAATACCGGCAGTTGCGCCTGGAGCGCGTCGTTCTGGTCGGTGTGTGGACCGAGGGCAGCGCCCTCCAGTCCGAGGCCTCGCTCGCCGAACTCGCCCGGCTCGCCGAAACGGCGGGCTCCGAGGTGCTGGAAGGCCTGGTGCAGCGGCGGATCCGCCCGGATCCCGCCACCTACATCGGCTCGGGCAAGGTCAAGGAACTGCGCGAGATCGTGGCGGCCACCGGTGCCGACACGGTGATCTGCGACGGTGAGCTCTCACCCGGCCAGCTGCGCCAGCTGGAGGAGAAGGTCAAGGTGAAGGTCATCGACCGCACCGCCCTGATCCTCGACATCTTCGCGCAGCACGCCCGCTCCAAGGAGGGCAAGGCGCAGGTCGAGCTGGCCCAGCTGCAGTACCTGATCCCGCGGCTTCGCGGGTGGGGTGCGGCGCTGTCCCGGCAGGCCGGTGGCCGGGCGGGCGGCGCCAACGGTGGCGTGGGTCTGCGTGGTCCCGGTGAGACGAAGCTCGAAACCGACCGGCGGCGGATCAGCAAACGCGTGTCGAAGCTGCGCCGCGAGATCGCCGCGATGGACACCATCCGCGAGACCAAACGCGGTCGGCGGGTGGCCAACGAGGTGCCGAGCGTCGCGATCGTCGGCTACACCAACGCCGGCAAGTCGAGCCTGCTCAACGCGCTGACCGGCGCCGGGGTGCTGGTCGAGGACGCGCTGTTCGCCACGCTGGATCCGACGACCCGGCGGGCGCAGACCTCCGACGGCCGCACCTACACGCTGACCGACACCGTCGGTTTCGTCCGGCACCTGCCGCACCAGCTGGTGGACGCGTTCCGCTCGACGCTGGAGGAGGCGGCCAGTGCCGACCTGCTGGTCCACGTCGTCGACGGTGCCGACCCGACGCCGGAAGAGCAGGTCAACGCGGTACGCGAAGTGCTCGCCGAGATCACGAAGCGCCGTTCCGAGCCGCTCCCGCCGGAGCTGCTGGTGATCAACAAGGCCGACGCCGCCGACGAGGTGTCGCTGGCCCGGTTGCGGCACCAGCTGGCCGGTTCGGTGCAGGTGTCGGCGCGGACCGGCACCGGGATCACGGAGCTGGCCGAGGTGATCGCGGAGCGGCTGCCGAGGCCCGAAATCGTGGTCGAGGTGCTGATCCCGTATTCGCGGGGCGAGCTCGTCTCCCGTGCCCACGCCGACGGCGAGGTGCTGGAGGAAGAGCACGTCGAGACCGGAACGCGCCTGGTCGTCCGCGGCAGGCCCGAACTGGCCGCGGCGCTGAGCGACTTCCAGACGAACTCGGCTCTGTAAGCAAGTACGTGAAGTAGGTGTTCGGGCTCGTGAGTGGTGAGGACGGTTAGGGCCAACGGTGTCTTAGGTACCTACTGAATGTGGCGGCCAGGTGGTCGCCACCTCAGCCGCAGCAACACCACCAGGCCCAGCAGTCACAGCGGTCGCGCGTGAAGGACCCCTTCCCTCGGCTCAGCCGAGGAAACTCGACCTTCACACCTTCCCCAGTACATGAAGGCCCCCTTCCTTGCGCCTGACGCAAGGAAGGGGGCCTTCATGTACTGCAGGGGCGAGCTAGCGCGGCGGTGAGGCCTGGGTCGGGGTGGTCGTGAGTGGCGTTTCGGGTTAGAACCGTCCTCACCACTCACGAGTCGTGGTCGGTGGTGGTGTGAAGGCTCCCTTCGCTGCGTCTGATGCGGTGAAGGGAGCCTTCGCCCCGGCCACTCACCGGCGCTGGCCACCTCGCCGCCGGTGCCCGTGGCGCGAAAGCCACTTTCGCGACGCCTGATGTCCCGAAAGTGGCTTTCGCGACACCCTCGACGGACGACGGAAGCCCACGAAGGGCCCCTACGCCACGTTTGCCCTACCCCTCTAAAGAACCGTCCTCACCACTCACGAGACGTTGGTGGCTGAAAGTGGCCTTCGCGACATTCCGCCTCATCTCGGCATCCGCACCGAACTGCGCGCCGCCCCGGACGTCTCCGTAGTGTGGGGCTTCAGGGGTTCCACGGTACGGAGGTGGATGTGCGGGGGATTGTCGCGACCGCGGTCGTGCTGGCGGCGTTCATCGGCGGGACGGCTCCCGCCCTGGCGCAGGAGGTCCCGGCGCCGCAGCCGGTGTGCAAGAACAGCGACTCCCGGCTCAGCGAACTCTCCGGCCTGGTCTCCGACGGCGAGCACCTGTACGCCCTCAACGACGGCGGAACCAAGACGCAGGTCTTCGTCCTCGGCCGCGACTGCAAGGTCCAGAAGGTCATCTCGGCCGCGACGGACCCGTACGACCCCGAGGATCTCGCCCGCACCGCCGACGGCACCTTCTGGCTTTCCGACACCGGCGACAACCGCAAACGGCGGGACACCGTCGCGCTGATCTCGCTGACCCCCCAGGGCAAGGCCACGCTCCACCGGCTCACCTATCCCGACGGGCAGCACGACGTCGAAGCGCTGATCATGGATCGCTCGGGCACGCCGTACCTGATCACCAAGGACGTCTTCGGCGACGCGAAGGTGTACCGGCCGACAGGGCCGCTCGCCAGCCCCGGCCCGACTCCGCTAGAGAGCGTCGGGTCGCTGCAGATCAAGGAGACTTCGACGCCGGGCGGACCGGTCGGGTCGATCGGCTCGATGACGGTGACCGGCGCGGCCTCGATGGCCGACGGCTCGGTGGTCGCGTTGCGCACCTACACGGATGCCTACCTCTACGCCGTCACCGACGGAGACCTGAAGAGCGCTCTGCAACGCGAACCTGTGCGTGTGCCCCTGCCGAACGAGAAGCAGGGCGAGGCGATCGCCTTCGACCCGGACGGGACGCTGCTGTCCGGCGGGGAGGGCGTCGGTGAGCAGATCCGTGCGGTGAAGGGCGCGGCCGCACTCGCCGTGGACGCGGCGAAGTCCGAGGGCAGCACGTCGGGCGGGACCTCCGCGGCCGGTGGCTCTGGCCAGGGGTCCGACTTCCCTTACGTGCAGGTCGGGATCGCCGCGGTCGTCGTGATCGGCGGCCTTCTCCTGGTCGGCAGGCTGCGCAAGCGGCGAGCCTGACCGGGAAGCGAA
The DNA here is from genome assembly GCF_003947465.1 of Amycolatopsis sp. WAC 04182. NCBI lineage: Bacteria > Bacillati > Actinomycetota > Actinomycetes > Pseudonocardiales > Pseudonocardiaceae > Amycolatopsis > Amycolatopsis sp. WAC 04182. The sequence goes on along the minus strand of NZ_QHJJ01000002.1, from coordinate 819,719 downwards.
GGGTCTGCCGAAGCTTGCCGAGTCTGACCCGGGTCGGGTGACCCGGGATCCCGGCGTGCTCCGGCTCCGGACTACAGCCTGCGAAGAACGGCGACGACCTTGCCGAGGATCGTGGCGTCGTCACCCGGGATGGGCTCGTACGCCTCGTTGTGCGGCATCAGCCAGATGTGGCCGTCCTTGCGCTTGAACGTCTTGACCGTCGCCTCGCCGTCGATCATCGCCGCCACGATCTCGCCCGGATCGGCCGTGGGCTGCTGGCGCACGACGACCCAGTCGCCATCGGTGATGGCGGCGTCGACCATCGAGTCACCGGTGACGCTGAGCAGGAAGAGCTCACCCTCGCCGACGATCTCCCTCGGCAGCGGGAAGACGTCTTCGATCGCCTGCTCCGCCAGGACCGGCCCACCGGCGGCGATCCGGCCGACGAGCGGCACGTACGCGGCCTTCGCGGCCGACTGGGGCTGCTCGACGTCGATGCCCATCGGGTTGTCGTCCGTCGTGGCGAGCACCCCCACCGCACGCGGGCGGTTCGGGTCGCGTCGCAGATAACCCTTGCGCTGCAGGGCCTGCAACTGGTGCGACACCGACGAAGTGGAGGTCAGCCCGACCGCCTCGCCGATCTCACGCACACTCGGCGGGTAGCCGAACCGGCTCACCCACAGTTTGATCACGTCGAGCACCTGCTGCTGTCGCACGGTCAGGGTCTCGTCCACCTCGTAGACCTCGGGCAAGGCGCGCACCTTGCCCGAGCGCCTAGGCGCGTTCCCCGCCTTGCTCTCCTTAGCCACCGTATCGCTCCTTCATCTCTGCGTCGCCTCCCAGTACGTCCGGTCGCCCGGACCGACTTCGCGTGTCTTCGCCGGTGGCGGACGATCTTCCCGCCCACGGCACCGGCGGCGTCCGCACAGCAGACGCCCTGGTCAACGACGTTAGCCCGCCGGGACGACGATTTCAAACATCTGTTCGATGGACACGCCGTGTCGCTCGATTTTTGTCGGTGGGAGGTGGTACACATTCGCACGGGCGTTCGATAGAACGCCTGTTCGATCTTGATCGCCGGGTCCCGGCCCGGCGCGAGCGCAGCAGGAGTTGCGAGGAGGTTCCGATGTCGATTCTGGCCGATCGAGGACTGGTGCGGCCCAGTTCCCCCAGGTCCGTTCCGGCAGGGGTGACCCGGCCCGTGCGGGTGGTGCGGGGCGGGCGTGCCGAGCCCTTGCGCCCGCCGACCAGGGCGCGGGTCGTGGCGGGCCGCCGCCCCGGTGTCGCCACCGGCTCCCCGGCGTGCCCGGCGCCGCGGCGGCTCCCGCTCAGGTGGCCGTCGCTCGTCGGGATGGCCTTGCTCGTCGCCGGGGTCATCACCGGATTGGGTCTGTTCTTGGCCGGTGTTCCCGGCGCCGCGGTGCCCGAACGGACCACGACGGTGTCCGTTTCCGCGGGGGAGACTCTGTCCGATCTCGCGGCGCGTTTCGCGCCAGGAAGTGACACTGGCGCGGTCGTCGCCAAGATCAAGGAGCTCAACTCCCTGGAAGACGCCGTTCTCGTCCCCGGATTGCCGCTCACGGTGCCGGTCGCGACCGAGGTCGCGGAAGGCGGGAGGTGATCCTGATGTCGTTCTCACCCCTCGTGGGTGAGCTCCTCATTCGTGTCTGACCGGCCCGGTCGTTGAGCTTGCGTGTGTCCCACCTGCGTTCTAGTCTCCACCGCTATATGTAGTAGTTACATGGCTGTAGTTGGTCCATAGCTTGGGGTAGACTCGGTACCAGTTGTCCACAGCTGGCCGGTGTTCACCCACCGGATGTCCACAGATCGATCCACATGTCGATCTTTTCGTCGTTGCGTGGCGACGGGACGGGCGTCCCTTCGGGGCCGGCGCGGAGGGGAAGGTGATCGGCGGATGAGGTGCCCGTTCTGCCGGCATGCGGACTCTCGGGTCGTCGACTCCCGAGAGGTGGATGAGGGTCAGGCGATCCGGCGGAGGCGCTCGTGCGCCGCTTGCGGCCGGCGCTTCACCACTTCGGAGACGATGGTGCTCGCCGTCGTCAAACGATCCGGGGTCACCGAGCAGTTCAGCCGGGACAAGGTGGTCCGGGGGGTGCGCCGCGCCTGTCAGGGCAGGCCGGTCGACGACGACGCGCTGCAGCAGCTCGCGCAGCGGGTCGAGGAATCGATCCGGTCGGCAGGGCTGGCGGAGATCCCGAGTCACGAGGTCGGCCTGGCGATCCTGGGCCCCCTGCGCGAACTCGACGGCGTCGCCTATCTCCGGTTCGCCAGTGTCTACCGCTCCTTCTCCTCGGTCGAGGACTTCGAGAAGGAGATCTCGGACCTTCGTGAGGCCATGGCTGCCACACCGGACGAGAGCGATCAAGACGCGAAAGACGGCTGATGCCGCCTCCCGCGTGGGAGTGAGGGAAAGACCCATGACCGAGACCGTGGGAACAGGTAACCCGGCCACAACGCGGACGAGCGGGAAGAAGAAACAGCCCGGCGGGCTCACCGTGCGGCGTGTCTTCACCACCGAGGGCGTCCACCCGTACGACCAGGTCACCTGGGAGAACCGGGACGTCGTGATGACGAACTGGCGCGACGGTACGGTCAACTTCGAGCAACGAGGTGTCGAGTTCCCCGGCTTCTGGTCGGTCAACGCGACGAACATCGTCACCAGCAAGTACTTCCGCGGCGCCGTCGGCACACCCCAGCGCGAGCAGAGCCTCAAGCAGCTGATCGACCGCGTCGTCCACTCCTACGTGAACGCCGGTCGCGAACACGGCTACTTCGCGAGCCCCGCCGACGCCGAGGTCTTCGAACACGAGCTGACCTGGATGCTGCTGCACCAGGTGTTCAGCTTCAACTCGCCGGTGTGGTTCAACGTCGGCACGACGTCGAAGCAGCAGGTCTCGGCGTGTTTCATCCTGGCGGTCGACGACACCATGGAGTCGATCCTCAACTGGTACCGCGAAGAAGGCCTGATCTTCAAGGGCGGCTCCGGCGCCGGCCTGAACCTCTCCCGTATCCGTTCCTCGCGTGAGCTGCTGTCCTCCGGCGGCACCGCGTCCGGCCCGGTCTCCTTCATGCGCGGCGCCGACGCCTCCGCGGGCACCATCAAGTCCGGCGGCGCCACCCGGCGCGCGGCGAAGATGGTCGTGCTCGACGTCGACCACCCGGACGTCGAGGAGTTCGTGCAGACCAAGGCCCGCGAAGAGGAGAAGATCAAGGTCCTCCGCGACGCCGGGTTCGACATGGACCTCTCCGGCTCGGACATCGCGTCCGTCCAGTACCAGAACGCGAACAACTCGGTCCGCGTCTCCGACGAGTTCATGCAGGCCGTCGAGACCGAGGGCGACTTCGGCCTGCGGTCCCGGACGACCGGTGAGGTCATCGACCGGGTCGACGCCAAGAAGCTGTTCCGCACGATCGCGCAAGCCGCCTGGGAATGCGCCGACCCCGGCCTGCAGTACGACGACACGATCAACGACTGGCACACCTGCCCCGAATCGGGCCGGATCACCGCGTCCAACCCGTGCTCGGAGTACATGCACCTGGACAACTCCAGCTGCAACCTCGCCTCGCTGAACCTGCTCAAGTTCGCCACCGAGGACGGCGGGTTCGACGCGCCGCTGTTCGCGAAGGCCGTCGAGCTGGTCATCACCGCGATGGACATCTCGATCTGCTTCGCCGACTTCCCGACCGAGGCGATCGGCGACACCACCCGTAAGTTCCGCCAGCTGGGCATCGGCTACGCGAACCTCGGCGCCTTGCTGATGGCGCTCGGGCACGCGTACGACTCCGACGGCGGCCGCGCGCTCGCCGCCGCGATCACGTCGCTGATGACCGGTGTTTCGTACCGGCGTTCCGCCGAACTCGCCGCGGTCGTCGGGCCGTACGAGGGTTACGCTCGCAACGCCGAGGCGCACCAGCGGGTCATGCGCAAGCACGCCGCCGCCAACGAACTCGTGCGGACCTACCACTCGAACGACGCCGCGGTCCGCGCGCTCGCGACCCAGGAATGGAAGCGCGGCATCGAGCTGGGCGAGGCCGGCGGCTGGCGCAACGCGCAGGCCTCGGTGCTCGCTCCCACCGGCACCATCGGCTTCATGATGGACTGCGACACGACCGGCATCGAGCCGGACTTCTCGCTGGTCAAATTCAAAAAGCTGGTCGGCGGCGGTTCGATGCAGATCGTCAACCAGACCGTCCCGCGCGCCCTGGCCGCGCTCGGCTACCAGGGCGAGCAGATCGAGGCGATCGTCGAGTACATCGCCCAGCACGGCCACGTCGTCGACGCTCCCGGTCTGCGCCAGGAGCACTACGAGGTGTTCGACTGCGCGGTGGGTGAGCGGTCGATCGCACCGATGGGGCACGTCCGGATGATGGCCGCGGTGCAGCCGTTCCTGTCCGGCGCGATCTCCAAGACGGTCAACATGCCGGAGTCGGCGACCGTCGAAGAGGTCGAGGAGATCTACTTCCAGGGCTGGAAGTACGGCCTCAAGGCGCTCGCGATCTACCGCGACAACTGCAAGGTCGGCCAGCCGCTGTCCACCGGCAAGAAGGAGAAGGCCGAGCCCGAGGCCGAAAAGGTCGTCGAGTACCGGCCGGTCCGCAAGCGCCTGCCGAAGAAGCGCCCGAGCCAGACGGTGTCGTTCACCGTCGGCGGCGCCGAGGGCTACCTGCACGCCGGTTCGTACCCGGACGACGGCCTCGGCGAGATCTTCGTGAAGCTCGGCAAGCAGGGATCGACCCTCTCGGGCGTGATGGACGCGTTCTCGATGTCGATCTCCGTCGGCCTGCAGCACGGGATCCCGCTGGAGTTCTACGTTTCGAAGTTCTCCAACCTGCGCTTCGAGCCCGCCGGCATGACCGACGACCCGGACATCCGCATCGCCACCAGCGTCATGGACTACCTGTTCCGCAGGCTCGCGCTGGACTACCTGCCGTACGAAAAGCGTTCGCAGCTCGGCATCTTCACCGCCGACGAACGGTCCGCGCAGGTCGAGGCGAACTACGGCACGGCACCCGCCGCCGACCCGGAGAACGTCGATCTCGACGCCCTTCGGTCCACTGTGGACTCTTCGACCGCGGAACCGGCCAAGGTGGCGCATTCGACGGCGGAACTGGTCGAATTGAACCTCGGCACCGCCTCCGACGCGCCGCTCTGCATGACCTGCGGCACCAAGATGCGTCCCGCCGGTTCTTGCTACGCCTGCGAAGGATGCGGCGCCACCTCCGGCTGCAGCTGATCGTGATGCCTGCTTCGGTGGACGACCGATGTCGTTCACCGAAGCAGGGGCCGGCTGACCTGGTTGCGCGGTGGCTGGTCCGCTGCTGAACTGGTCTCGTGTTCAAGGTCTGCTGGGAACGGCCGCTGCACCAAGCCGGCTCGCCGTCCGCGATGGCGGTCACCGCGCGTCATATCGTCGTGCACGAGCGGAGCACTCGATTGGTCGGCTTCGAGCCTGCCGACGGGTCAGTGCGCTGGGATGTCCCGGTGGGGACTTGGCCGTATGCCGTCGTGATCGACGGGCCGTATTGCCTGGTGATCCCGCAGACCATCAGCAGGCTTCTCTGCCTGGACGTCGAAACCGGCGAAGCCGTCTGGCAGGCGGAGCCGGGCTCGCTCCCCGGTCACGTCGTGGTGGACGAAGGACTCGTGCTGGTGGGCGGCTGGCGCGGCTATACGTCACTGTCCGCTTTGGACCTGCGCACCGGTGCTGTGCGCTGGCAGGCGGGGGAACACGGCAGCACCGTCTTGCCTGCCGCGACCGAGGCCGGGTTTCTTGTCGGGAAGCCGGGGCACGAATCCGTGCGTTTGATCGATCGGGGTGACGGCCGGGAACTCGCCGCGTGGTCCTTGCCGGAGCCACTGGTCGGGCCGGACATCGGTCCGGCGTTTCGAGCGGAAGACGACGGTGGATTCCTTGTGCGGTGCGGTGATCGCTTGGTCGTACGCATCACCCTGTCCGAGACGAAAGCCGAGACAGTGGTCCGTGCCGAGCGCGATCTCATGCCCAGAGCCGTGGACCTGTGTGGAGGTTTGCTGTGGCTGGCCGAGCGGCGTGGTGGTTACACGGTGGTCGACCCGTCGGACGGCGCCGAGCGGTGGAGGGTTCAGCATGACCGGCGGTTCGTCCCCTCGGTCGCGTCCGTGGACGGAGGGTTCGCGATCGCCGACGAGGGCGGGTCATTGCTCCGGGTCGACTTGGCCGGAGGGGTGAATGAGCGTGTCCGGATCACCCAGCGGATCAGGGACGTTCGCGAGCAAGTGCCTTCGAGGCTTGTTCTACTCACGAAGGGAACCCTGATCGCTGTCGACGTCAAGGAGCCGCGGTGACCAACGACAGCGGAATCAACGACCCGTTCGGCACCCTCGGCCAAGCGCTCTGGATCTGCGGCGGCCAGTGGGCGGGAAAGTCCACCGTTTCCCGGCTGCTGGCGCGCCGCCACGGCATCACCGTCTACCACTACGACTTCCACGACGCTCGCGCCCATCAGGATCGTCGCGTCGCTCACCGCGTCCTCAATGGACTGCCCGCCGCCGATCCCGACCCGGAGACCGTCTGGGTGGACACCACTCCCGAACGGATGGCCACCGACACGATCGCCGGTTTTCCGCTGCGGTTCGCATGGGCGCTGGACGATCTGCGCGCGCTGGTCTCCGGGCGCCCGATCCTCGCCGAGGGCTGGGGGTTGCGTCCGGACCTGGTCGCGCCGCTGCTGGATTCACCCCGGCGGATGATCGTGATGGTGCCCACCGACGGCTTCCGTGAGCACCAGCTCCGCGTGCTGTCCCGGGCCGCCGCGGTGGCGCACCGGGTCAGCGATCCCGACCGCGCGCAGCGCAACCGGATCGAGCGTGATCGGCTGGTCGCCGAGGACGCCGTTCGTACCGCGAAGGAACTCGGCATCCGGGTGCTGCGGGTCGACGGTTCGGAAGACGCCGAGGCGGTCGCGGACGTCGTCGGCGAACACTTCGGTCCCTACCTGGCCTGAGCGAGATCGAGGACGAGGGTCGCCACCGCCAGTGCGAAGAAACCGGCGGGGAAGGCGATGTTGTAGAGAACGCGGGCCCGCACGTGGGTGATGACGGCGCCGAGGTAGAACAGCACGAGCCCGACGGCCGCCGCGGTCCCGATGAGGGGGATCCCGAGCAGGCCGAGCAGCAGCCCGGCCGCGCCCGCGGCCTTCAGCGAGGCCAGCGGCGGGATCCAGGACTGGGGCACGTTGACCTCGGCGGAGTTCTTGAGAACGAACGGGATCCGCGCGAAGTCGGCGGCGGCGATCCCGGCCTTGATCAAGATCGTCACGATGGCCAGGGTGAGATATGCGGTGAACATGCACCCTGGACGAGGCCCGTGCCCGGAATGTGACAGCGGCCAGGGCAATCGGTTCGGGACAGATTCGCAGGTGGCAGGTCTCCGACTTGACGAATGTGCGAAAATCGCACCACACTGGTCAGGTGGAATGGACTGATGTGGGCGAGCGCGTCCGGGAGAGCCGGTTGGCGGCCGGCATGTCGCAAGCCGGTTTGGCGAGCGCTGTCGGTTTGGAGCGCACGAAGATCGCCAAGATCGAGTCCGGGGGACGCCAGATCGACGCACTCGAGCTGGCGAAGCTGGCTGCCGCGCTGAAGGTGCCCATGGGGCACTTCCTTCGCGAGCAGCCGGCCGTGCTGTCGCGGCGGACCAGCCTTGTCGATGACACGGACAGCGCTCTCTCCAGGGATTCCTACCGGCTGGAGGCCAAGTTGATGGCTTGGCTGGATGATCTTCGTCAAGTCATCGCCCTCGGCCTCCTCAAGCCGGGCAAGGCGGCGGTGTACGACAGAACCGTCACAGACCCACAGGGTGCCCGTGAGGCCGCGTTGTGGCTCAGGAACAGGCATGGTCTCAGGCAAGAGCCGATCCGGACACTGATGGCGGAGTGCGAACGAGCAGGGCAGTACGTCCTGGTGTCGGACCTCCCCGGCGACGGGGCGTCGCTGATGGACGGGGATTTCGGCGTGTCCGTGGTCAGCAGGCTGGCCGACCCTGGCAGGCGGCGGGCGACCGCCGCTCATGAGTTGGGGCACTTGGTGCTGGGGGACGAGTACTCGACCGATCTCGGCGTATCGACTTCTCGTGAAGACAGGGAACGCGTCATCGACGCGTTCGCGGCGGAGTTCCTGCTCCCGTCCGGAGTGCTGGAGCAAGTAGCGAAGAGTGATCTGCGTGGTGAACTGATCAAGCTGTCCGCGGTCTTCCGCACGTCGTGGTCGCTCACCGTGCGGCAGGCGGGCCACGTCGGTCTGCTCGACGGAGACCGAGTGACGAAGTGGTTCTCCGACGCACCGACGAGGGCGGAGCTCAGGGATGCCGTCGGATGGGTTCCGCAGCCCGACCTCGAGGGGGTACGGGTTCCTCCCAGTTACGCCCACGCGGTGATGGAGGCGTTGCGGCAGCACTTCGTCACGCCTGCGAGAGCCGTCGAGCTCATGCACGGAGAGGTCAAGATCGAGGATCTGCCGGAGGTCGAAACGGGTAGCGGCTCGTGACCGCTTCTCGTCCGCTGGTTCTCGACGCGATGTGCTTGAACCACTTCGCACGCGCCGATCGGCTGGACGTCCTTCGGGACCTGCTGATCTCCGATGAATGTCGTACTACCTACGTGGTCATCGAGGAACTGCGCCTTGGCTCGGCGGCTCATCCCGCCCTGCAGGACGCTTTGGCACTCGAATGGATCAGAGTGCATCGGCTCGACACGATCCGCGAACTCGAATGTTTCGTGAAGTGGGCGGAAAGGATCGGGGCGGGCGAGCGGGACGGGACCGGGGCGAGGCGAGCGTTTTCGCGGTCGCGGAACTGGAGGACTGTACGGCGATAACCGATGATCAGGCCGCGATCCGGGTGGCCAGGCGGTACGGTCTGGATGTTCACGGAACGATCTGGCTTCTGGCGCGAGCCTGCCGGGTTGGGAAGTTGACCGAGGTCGCCGCTGGGAACCTCATCGACTCCGTTCGGGACACAGGCATGCGATTGCCTTGCACCGGTGCCGAGTTCGGCGAGTGGGCTCGTGGTCAGGGATTGTTGTGACGCCCGCGCCCGGAACGTGACAGCGGTCAGGAACGCCAGCGTTCGAGCACCGCGTCGATGGTGGTGCGGATGCGGTCGCGGGCGGTCTGTCGTTCCACGCCCGCCATGAGGAGGTCGTCGTACTCGGTGTCCAGATGCCGGATCGAGGCGACGACGGCCAGGAACACCGCTCGTTCGGCCAGTTCCCGCCCGGCGGCCGAGCGGCCCACCCGCCCACTGCCTCGCCGGCCGGCGTGTTCGGCGATGGCGCGCGCCCGCTCCGGCGGGCAGCCGGGGAACATCTCCGTGATCGCGGTGTGGAACCGGGCGGTGAACTCGACGTCCTCGTGCGCGCGGCGTTCGCGATCCCGGCCGCGGCGCCGTTCCCGGACGTCCTCGTCGGCGAGGCATTGGTCCTCGGCGCTGCGCAGTGCCGCTTCCTCGACCAGGAGCCCTTGCCGCTCACTGCGCTTCCGTGACCTGTTGAAGCGGACGACCACGGCGGAAAGCCGGCTCGCCTTCTTCGCCCGGCGGGTCAGGGCGGTGTCGCCGGCGGGCAGGAAGACCAGGTGACCGAGGTCGGCGCAGTCGAGGCAGTGCGGCTTTTCGTTCTCCATGAACAGGAGATCGCCGGTGCCGCCGCAGTCGGCGCACGTCCAGTCCTTCAACGCCACGGAGACGACGAGGTCCGGTGCCTTCTGTTGCCGGGCGAGCACTTGCGCACGTTTGGCTTCGGACAGTCCCGGCATGAGCCACTGCGTCCGGAACAGCGGTTCGAGACCGGCCAGCTCGCCCGAAGTCACCCGGAGGACCGCCCGGTCGCGGGTCGCGCCGACATGTTCGATCTCCGAGCTTTCGAGGGCCTTTTCCCTCGTCCATCGGTGAAGCGCGCCGAGAACGAACTCCAGTTTCTCGGCGCTCACCGGCAAGGCCGTGGACAGATCGGGGATCCGCCCCTGCTGCCAGCTTTTGAGCATGCTCTCCGGCAGCCAGCCGATTCCGCTCAGGATGTCGAGCGCGGTCACCGATTTCCGTTTGGCCAGCAGCTTTTCCGCCGTCTCGACGACGCGCTGTTCCAGTTTCGTCTCACCCTGCATCGCGGGGAATCCTAGCGATCACGCGGTTTCGGTGCGGGCCCGGTAGGCCCGGATCTTGGCGCGGTTGCCGCAGCGCTCCATCGAGCACCAGCGACGGTTGCCCGAACGGGAGGTGTCGAAGAACAGCAGATAGCAGTCGTCGGCGGAACATTCGCGGACGCGGCCGGATCGCTCGCCCGCGACGAGGCCGATGGCGTCGCGGGCGACGGCGCCGAGGAGTTGTTTCCCGGTGACGGGCGGCGCCCAGGCGAGCCGTCGTGTCTTCGGGTCGACGAGCGGCCTCGGGGTCTCCGCGGTCCCGCCGTTCAGCAGGGCGACGTCGTCGTCCGACGGCGTTTCGCCACGGGCGAGGGCGGGTGCGACGCGATAGAGGGCGTCCCGGAGTTCTTTGAGCGCGGTGAGTTCGGCGGGCCGGATCCGGACGTCGGTCAGGGGAGCGGTCAGCGCCAGCCGGGAGCCGGTGAACCACTCGGCGAGGGCGGACGGAGTGTGCGCGATTTCGTAGCGCTCGTACGGGCCAGGGCCGCCGGTCAGCATGAGTTCGAGGCTGAGGCTGCCCGGATCGAACCGGTACCGCTCACCCAGGGCGTCGACGAGCAGTCTTGTTCCCGGAGTCATGTAACCACTATAGTCGGTTTCGGAAACCAGGTAAGACGGTTACGGCGGAGGCGTGATGGTCGGCAAGACGAAGGACGCGGGCTGGGAGATCGGCGTGTCCAAGACGGTGGCGTATCCGCTGGAGCAGGTTTGGGAGTACCTCTCGGGTCCAGGCCTGGCGGCCTGGCTGGGCGACGTGCGGCTGGAGCCGGAGAAGGGCGCGCCGTACGAGACGGCCGAGGGCACCGTCGGCGAGGTTCGCGGCTACCGCGAACAGGAGAAGATCCGCCTCACCTGGCGTCCGAAGGACTGGGATCACGAGAGCACGGTGCAGGTGGGGCTCAGGCCGGCCGGGCCGGGCAAGACGGTCGTGGTCTTCCATCAGGAGCGGCTCGCCGGCCCGGAAGAGCGTGCCGCGCAGCGTGAGCACTGGCGGGCCGTGATGAAGCTCGTCCTCGACGGCCTCGCCGGCTGATCAGGCGAGCGCTCGCCGGGCCTGCTCGGCCAGGGCGTCGGTGATTCGGTCCGCGCTCAGGCCGAGTTCGCCCGTTTGGTGGAGGAAGACGTCCGCGGCGAGCGGCGCCAGCAGGATGTCCGCGAGCGCGTCCGGATCCTTCGCTTTCGCCTGTTCGGCGAGATGGCGGACGTGGGTCCGCCACAGCCTGTACGGCCCACTGGTGAACCGCGAATGCCCGACCTCGGTACCGAGGACGAGATGGGCGTGCCGGGCGAGCAGCCCGATCATCGCCGCGTAGAACGCGGCCAGCCGTTCGGCGGGCGGCGCGCCGGGGCCCAGCGGGGGAGGGCCGGTGAGCAGCCGCTCCTGTAGTTCCCGCTCGTGCTCGTCCAGCAGGGCGACGGCGATCGCCGAGCGGTCCGGATAGCGGCGGTAGAGCGTCGCGCGGCCGACTCCGGCCGCTTGGGCGATGTCCTCCATGGTGACGTCGGCTGCCGGACGTGCCGCGAAGAGCTCTTCGGCGGCCTTCAGGATCTTCGCTCGGTTGCGGGCGGCGTCCGAGCGTTCCCGTCCCGGGCCGTTCGCGAGCAGATCTTCCGTCGGCATGTCCGCAGCCTAGGGAATATCCGGACGCGGCGTCCACTTGTACCCGGCGAAGCAAGTGGATGCCGTGTCCACTTCCTGGTCCGGGAGGTCCCGATGAGCCACCTTCTCCACCTCGACTCCAGTGCCCGCAGCGCGTCGTTCTCCCGCGAGCTGAGTGCTCGGTTCGCCGAGGTCTGGCGTGCCGCGAACCCGGGCGCCGGCTACACCTACCGCGACGTCGCCGCCGATCCGGTGCCGCCGATCGGCCAGGCTTGGACCGAGATCTGCGACGCCCTCCTCCAGGCCGGGATCACCGACCCGGCCGGCTACGCCTCGGTGGTGAAGACGCCGGAGCAGCGCGAGGCCTGGGCGGTCATCGAGCCGCTGCTGGCCGAATTGCTCGCCGCCGACGTCGTGCTGATCGGGGCGCCGATGTACAACTTCTCGATCCCCGCGACGCTCAAGCTGTGGATCGACCAGGTCACGTTTCCGAAGATGTCCTTGGCGGGCAAGGCTTTCGTGGTCGTGGGAGCGCGTGGCGGTACCTACCTGCCGGGCACGCCGCGCGAGCCGGTCGACCACCACGAGCGCTACCTGCGCGACTTCTTCGCCGGGCACTACGACGTCCACGACGTCACGTTCTTGAACTCCGAACTGACGAACGCCCTGGTCGACCCGCGGCTGAGCCCGCGTGACCCCGAGCGGATCGCGTCGCGGGAACAGGCGCTCCTCGGCGCCGAAAAGCTGGCTTCGGCCGGAAAGGAAGCCTGATGGGCTGGGGAATCCTGCTGCTGGCGGGAGTCGTCGAGGTCGCCTGGTCGCAGAGCATCAAGCCGACGGAGAACTTCACCCGGTTCTGGCCGACCGTGCTGTGCTTCGTGCTCGGCGTCGCCGCGGTCTACCTGCTGTCGAAGGCGATGAACTCGCTCCCGGTCGGAACCGCGTACGCCGTCTTCACCGGCATCGGGGCGGTGGGCGCGATCGTGTTCGGCGTCGTGATCCACAAGGACCCGCTCAGCTTCGGCCGGTTCGCCGCGATGGCGCTGATCGTCGGAGGGGTGGTGCTGGCGAAAGTGGCGGAGTGAGCTCGGGAAGGGGACTTTCGCGCCGGAAAGTCCCCTTCCCGGCGGGTCAGGCGAGCTTCTCCCACAGGAATTCGAGCATCAGCGCCCATTTGAACGCCAGTTGCTCGTTGTCGGCCGCCGCACCGTGCCCGCCCTCGATGTTCTCGTGGTACCGCACGTCGTGCCCTTGCTCCAGCATCCGGGCGACCATCTTGCGGGCGTGCGCGGGATGCACGCGGTCGTCCCTGGTGGAGGTGACGAACAGGACCGGCGGGTACTCGCGTCCGGCGTGGACGTTCTGGTACGGCGAGTACTTCCCGATGAAATCCCATTCGCGCCGGTCGTCGGGGTCGCCGTACTCGGCCATCCACGACGCGCCCGCCAGGAGCTTGTGGTACCGCTTCATGTCCAGCAGCGGCACCTGGCTCACGATCGCGCCGAACAGGTGCGGATAGCGCGTCAGCATGACTCCCATCAGCAGCCCGCCGTTGCTGCCGCCCTGGATGCCGAGGCGCGCGGGTTCGCTGATGCCGCGCTCGACGAGATCGGCGGCTACAGCGGAGAAGTCCTCGTACACCTTGTACCGCTTGGCTTTCGTCACCGAGGTGTGCCAGTCGGGCCCGTATTCGCCGCCGCCGCGGATGTTCGCGACGACGTAAGTGCCGCCGCGCGAGAGCCAGCCGCGGCCGATGATGCCGCTGTAGCCGGGGGTCAGTGAGACCTCGAAGCCGCCGTAGCCGGTCAGCAGCGTCGGCCCGCCTTCAGCGTCGGAGGGGCGTACGACGAAGTACGGGATCTTCGTGCCGTCTTCGGAGGTCGCGAAGTACTGCGAGACCGTCATGCCCTCGCTGTCGAAGAACGCGGGAGCTCGCTTGAGGACCTCGACCTCACCCCCGACGTGCCCGTAGCTCAACGTCGACGGCTGGGTGTAGCCGCTGGAATCGAGCAGGTACTCGTCGCTGACGTCGGGGTCGGTGCCGGTGATCTGCGCGGTGCCCAGTTCCGGGGCGCCGGCGAGTGGCCGGGAGGTCCAGCCGTCGGACGGCGTGAGCACGCGCAGTTCCGTGCGGACGTCGGACAGGGTCGAGAGCAGCAGGTGGTTGTGCGTCCACACCCAGTACTCCAGCGACGTGTGCGCGTCCGGTGTGAACAGGGTCGTGAAAGTGCGTTCGCCCGCCATGAACGCGTCGAACCCGCAGGCGAGCAGAGCGCCGGAGGGATACGTCGTGCCTTCGACGGTCCAGTCCGAGCGAAGCCGGATCAGCAGCCACTCGCGGTGCGAGGACGTCTGCGCGTCTTCGGGGACCTCGATGCGGTCGAGGCCGACGGCCGTCCGGACGTACCTTTCCGTGCGGTAGAAGTCGATCGACCGGTAGACGAAGTCACGCTCCCAGCCTTCGGTCGGGTCGTGGTGGGCCGACACCGAGACGTCGTCCGCCTTGCCCTCGAAGACCACCGTCGCCTCTTCGAGCGGGGTGCCGCGCCGCCATTCCTTCGCCAGCCTCGGATAGCCCGAATCGGTCAGCGTCCCCGGACCGAAATCGGTGCCGACGTAGACGCGGTCGCGGTCGATCCAGCCGATCCTGGTCTTGGCCTCGGGCACGAAGAACCCGTCTTCGGCGAAACGGCGCTCGCCGAGGTCGAACTCGCGGACGACCGTGGCGTCAGCGCCGCCCCTCGACAGTTCGATCAGCGCGCGGTCGTAACCCGGGCGGAGCACGGCCGCGCCCTGCCACACCCAGTTCTCGCCTTCGGCCTCGGCCAGGGCGTCGACGTCGAGAAGCAGTTCCCACTCCGGTGTGTCGAGCCGGTACTGCTCCAGGGTGGTGCGGCGCCACAGGCCCCGGGGGTTGGCCGAGTCCTGCCAGAAGTTGTACAGGTATTCGCCGCGGCGACGGATGTACGGGATCCGGTCGTCGGCGTCGAGGACCTCGCGGACCTCGTCACGGATCCCGCCGAACCGCTCGCCGCCTGTCAGTTCCGCCAGAGCCTCGGCGTTGCGGGCTCGCACCCAGTCCAGCGCTTCTTCGCCGGTCACGTCTTCCAGCCACAGGTACGGGTCCTCGTCACTCATACCCACAGTCTCGCCGGGGCCGCGGCCCTCGCGCCACCAGGTGCCCGTTCTTCGCCTGACCCGCTTCTGCTCCGTATGCTGTGGACTCGCACTTTTGGGGGACACCATGACCGGCACCGACGAGGTATCCAGACCGTTCGCGCCTTCGCCGTCTCGGCCGGAGAACCCGCGTAACGCCGGGAACGCCGTGGTCGGTCTGCTCATCGTCGCCGCGCTGACCGCCACCGGGATGGCGATGGCGGGCGGACCGCGGACGGTCGACGGCCGGGCCCTCCCGGTGCCCGGCGTGTACACCTCGGAAGGGGCCAAGGCGCCGGCCGGGAAGGCGAAGCCCGCGCCCAAGGAGGTGCGGGAACTCGAGACGAACCCGCTGCTGGCGGACGGGGTCGCGCTCGGCGCCGTCACCTGCCGTCTGCCCGCGATCAGCCGCGAGCCCGCCAAACTGGAGACGTACTACAAGACGTTCGTGTCGTGTCTGGCCGAAGCCTGGAAACCCGCCTTGGACCAGGCGAACGAACCGGCGCTGACGGTGACCGTGCAGGTGACGCTGCCCGAGACCAGCGCCTGCGGGAAGGCACCGGGCGAGAACGAGGCCGTCGCCTACTACTGCGGTGGCGACACCACGATCTACGCGCCGACCCAGTGGATGCTGGGCGACGCGGGCCTCGAACGGTCCCGTCACCTCGCGACGATGGCCCACGAGTACGGGCATCACGTCCAGCGCTCCAGCGGGATCCTGTCGGCGGCCACGGAGAAGATGTCGTCGCCGGAGGAGAACTCGCCCGCCGACAAGGAACTGGTCCGCCGCATCGAACTGCAGGCGAACTGCTTCGGCGCGCTCGCCCTCGCGGCGGCCGCCGGTCGTGGCTCGATCAGCAGGTCGCTGGCCAACGCCGCCCTCGACGACTACGGCCGCGCCGACGACAGCGACACCCACGGCAGTCGTCGCAACCAGCTGAAATGGGCGAAGGCCGGCTTCTCCGGGAAGACGACGTCGGCGTGCAACACCTGGGCGGCCCCGGCCTCGGACGTCACATGATCGACGACGTGATGGCCGAGATCAACACCGGCCTCCAGCTGCACATCTCCGGTGACCGGGCCGGCGCGCGCGAGAAGTTCGCGGCGCTGTGGGAACGGATCGGCGAGGACGGCGATCCGCTGCACCGGTGCGCGCTCGCGCACTACATGGCCGACGTCCGCGACGACCCGGCCGACGAACTCGCCTGGGATCTGCGCGCGCTCGAGGCGGCCGATTCGCTCACCGACGAACGCGCCAAGGAGTACCACGCGACGCTGGCCGTGCGCGGTTTCTACCCGTCGCTGCACCTGAACCTGGCCGAGGACTACCGCAAACTCGGTGATCACGAGTCCGCGAAGGCCCAGTGGGCACTCGGGCGGGGCACACTCGACGCGCTCGGCGACGACCCGTACGGCACCGGGATCATCCAGGCGTACGACGCGCTCGCGACCAGGCTCGGGATCGAACCGGACTCTCCGGACTTTCGCGCACGGCGGTGAAGCCATAACCTGGAGTGACTCAGGTCACCCTTCCGGGAGGAGCGCGTATGCGGATTTCCGATCTGTTGCGGACCAAGGGGGCGGCCGTCGCGACCGTCTCGCCGGAGACGAACGTCACCGAACTGCTCGAGAGACTGGCGGAGCACAACGTCGGCGCGCTGGTGGTCGTGGACGCCGAAGGCGCCATCGTCGGCATCGTCTCCGAACGGGACGTGGTGCGCCGGCTCAACGAGCGCGGGCCCCAGCTGCTCGACGGATCGGTGTCCGCGATCATGACGAAGATGGTCGCGAGCTGCACCCCCGAGGACTCGGTCGATCAGCTTTCGGTCTTGATGACCGAACGCCGCATCCGGCACGTCCCGGTCGTGGTGGACGGCAGGCTCGCCGGGATCGTGAGCATCGGCGACGTCGTGAAGACCCGGATGGAGCAGCTGGAGAAGAGCCAGGAACAGCTGGAGGCGTACATCTCGCAGGGCTGAACCGCCGAAGGGCCGTTCCCGAGCTCGGGAACGGCCCTTCGCGCGTACGGCTCAGCCGATGGCCCTGTCGAGCGTGAGCGCGGCGTCGATGAGCCCGAGGTGGGTGAAAGCCTGCGGGAAGTTGCCGAGCTGCTCGCCGTTCGGGCCGATCTCTTCGGCGTACAGGCCGACGTGGTTGGCGTACGTCAGCATCTTTTCGAACACCAGCCGCGCCTTCTCCGGATACCCGGCACGGGCGAGCGCGGTGACGTAGCCGAACGTGCACAGCGAGAAGGTGCCCTCGTCCCCGCGCAGGCCGTCAGGTGAGGCGCTCGGGTCGTAACGGTAGACGAGGCTGTCGGTCACCAGCTCGTTCTCGATACCCGCCAGGGTCGCCAGCCAGCTCGGATCGTGCGGGGTGATGAACCCGACGTCGGCCATGCGGAGCAGCGACGCGTCGAGGGAGACCGAGCCGTATCGCTGGACGAAGGCCTGCTTGAGCGAACTCCAGCCGTACTCCCAGATCTGGTCGTAGACCCGGTCGCGTTCGTCCCGCCAGGAATCGAGCGCGCAGGGCAGCCCGTGCGCCGTCGCGAGGCGGACACCGCGATCGAAGGCGACCCAGCTCATGAGCCTGCCGTAGGTGAAGTCGGCCTTTCCTTCCCTCGTCTCCCAGATGCCGTCATCCGGCTGATCCCAGTTCGCGGCGAGCCAATCGAGCAGATCGGTGAGCGCCTTCCAGCCTTCGTGCCCGACCTCCGCGCCCCGTTTGTCCGCCTGGTACACGGTGTCGAGCAGTTCGCCGTAGACGTCGAGCTGGAGCTGGTCGGACGCGGAATTGCCGATCCGTACCGGCACCGAGCCGCGATACCCGGACCAGTGCGCCAGGGATTCCTCCAGCAGATCCGACGACCCGTCGACGCGGTACATGATCTTCAGCCGTCCGTCGCCGCACAGGTGGCGCTCCCGGAGCCAGCGGGCGAACGCGACCGCTTCGTCCGTGAACCCCAGAGCGAGCAAGGACGAGACCGACAAGGACGCGTCCCGCACCCAGGCGTAGCGGTAGTCCCAGTTCCGTTCGCCGCCGATCTGTTCCGGCAGGCTCGTGGTCGGCGCGGCGACCATCGCCCCGGTCGGCGCGTAGGTCAGTAGTTTGAGGGTGATCGCGGACCGGTCGACCATCTCCCGCCAGCGCCCCCGGTAGGTCGAATGGTTCAGCCAGTCCCGCCAGAAGCGGACGGTGTCGTCGAAGGCCTGCTCGATCTCGGCGACCCGGATCGCGCGCGGCTCCCCGCCGTCCGACTCGAGCGCGAAACCCCTGGCCTGCCCGGTTTTCAGCAGGACCGAGCCGTAGACGCCGCCTTCGATGACATGGGCGTGCAGCGGTGGCGGATCGCCGGGTTCCCGGACCGCGTGCAGGGTCAGGGCGGAGTCTTCGCTGTCGAACAGCACGCCGTCTTCGGTGACGGTGGTGGTGTGCGGACTGCGCGCGTAGTCGAAGCGCGGGACGACCTCCATGGCGAACTCGACGGTCCCGCGCACGCAGCGGACCAACCGGATCAGCCGGTGGCCGCCGTCGGTGCGCCCGCCGGTCACCGGGCGCATGAAATCGATGACCTCGCCGGTACCCAGCCTGGTCATGAACCGGGTGATCAGCACGGCGGTACCGGGGAAATAGAACTGACGCGACGTGTACGGCTCCCGGACGGGCCGGATCCGGCAGTGGCCACCGCGGGGATCCAGGAGCGCGCCGAACACGCTCGGGGAATCGAACCGAGGGCAGCAGAACCAGTCGATCGCGCCGCCGGTGCTCACCAGCGCGGCGGTCTGGAGATCGCCGATCAGCCCGTGGTCGGCGATCGGCGGTTGGTGGTGGTTCACGGGCGGCTCCTTGCCGGAAGGGGGTTTTCGCTCACCCTCGTCCGCTCCCGGGAAGCCGGGCGTCACCCTGGCCGGGTGACTTCCCGGCCAGGGCGAAGTCCCGGCGCTCATCCGCCTCAGGTGATGTGCGCACCCCGGTCGCCGCTGTCCGATGGCCACCGTCAGATCACCCATTTTTCAGAAGGGACGGTGAGCCGTGGACACGTTGACCATCTGGACGTTCCGCTCGGCCGAAGGCGCGGATCGCGCGGTGGAGACGGTACGGAGCCTGGCGAAGAACCAGCTCATCTCGGTACACGACGCCGCGACGGTGTCGTGGCCGGTCGGCGCCTCCAAACCGAAGCTCCGGCAGCTGCGCAACCTGGCCGGCCGTGGCGCGCTGAGCGGCGCGTTCTGGGGGTTGCTGTTCGGCCTGATCTTCCTGGTGCCGCTGCTCGGCGCGGCGCTCGGTGCCGCGGCGGGCGCCTTCGGCGGCCTCACTTCGGACTACGGCATCGACGACGACCTGATCAAGAAGATCAGGGGAGAGGTCACCGAGGGCACGTCGGCGCTGTTCCTGCTCACTTCGGGCGCGGTCATCGAAAAGGTGCGAGATGCCTTCGGCGGTGAGGAAGCGCCGGAGCTGATCTTCACGAACCTGACTCCCGAACAGGAGGGAGCCCTGCGGGAAAGCTTCGTGCTGGAACCGGAACTCCACGCCGCCGACGCGCCGGGAACGGGGACGAAATGAGCAGGCAGTGGAGTGCCGGCGCCGATCTCGCCGACCGGTCCGGGATACGGCCGGTCTGGGCCGGATGGATCGTCTTCGCCAGCGTGATCATGCTGATCCTCGGCGCGTTCGACGTCATCGCCGGGATCGTGGCACTGGTGCGGGGCGACTACTACATCTCGGGCCCGGAATACTCGCTCGTCCTGGACGTGACCGGCTGGGCGTGGGCCCATCTGGTGGGCGGCACGCTGGTGGCGGTCTCCGGTGTCTTCCTCATCTCGGGAGCCATCTGGGCGAGGGTGGTCGCGGTGCTCTTCGCGGCCGGTAACGCGGTGACCCATCTGGTGTTCCTCTCGGCTCATCCGCTGTGGTCGATGCTCGTGATCGCCTTGTGCGTGACGGTCATCTGGGCGGTCGTCGTCCATGGCGACGCGGTCCCGAACCGCGAGTCATGGTGATCGACCGGCCTGCGACCCGGACACCGCGGGCGCTCGTCGTCCTGCTCGGCGCGGCCGCGATCGTGGTCGCCATCGCGGGGATCAAAGCGGTCGCGTGGCTGGCGGCGCCGACGTTGCTGGCGCTCGTCATCGTGATCACGCTCAGTCCCGCGCATGGCAGGCTGCGGCGCTTCGGCTTCCCGCGCTGGGCGGCGACGGCGGCGCTCGTGGTGTTCGTTTACGGGATCCTCATCGCCTTCTGCTTCGCGATGATCGTTTCGATCGCCCAGCTCGGCCAGCTGCTGCCGCGCTACGGCGACCGGATCATGGCTCTGTACGAAGAAATCGCCGGAGTGCTGGCGAAATTCGGTGCCGGGCCGGGCCAGTTGCGCGACATCTTCCAGGCACTCGATCCCGGCAAGCTGGTTTCCTACGCCGGTTCCCTGCTCGCCGATCTGACCGGTGTCACCACGAGCCTGGTCTTCCTGCTGGGACTGTTGCTGTTCCTCAGCGCGGAAACGGCGGACATCGACGGCCGGATCGCCGGGATCGCGGGAGAACGGGTACGGACGGCCGAAGCACTGCGTGACTTCGGCCGTCGCGTCCGGGTGTACCTGGCGGTGACCACGGTCTTCGGGCTCATCGTCGCGGCGATCGACGTCCTCGCCCTGGTCTTGCTGGGAGTTCCGCTCGCGGCGTTGTGGGGTCTGCTTTCGTTCGTGACCAACTACATCCCGACGATCGGTTTCCTGCTCGGCCTCGGTCCGCCCGCCACGCTCGCGCTCCTCGACGGCGGCTGGCGGACGATGCTGGCGGTGGTGGTGGTCTACATCGTGATCAATTTCGTGCTGCAGTCACTGATCCAGCCGCGGTATGTCGGCAACGCGGTCGGCCTGTCCGCGACGGCGACGTTCGTGGCGCTGGTGTTCTGGGCCTGGGTGCTCGGACCGCTCGGGACGTTGCTGTCGGTTCCGGCGACCTTGCTGGCGCTGGCCGTGCTGGTCGACGACCCGGGGCGCAGCTGGGTCACCGCACTGGTGGGTTCGCCCCGGCGGGGTCAGAACAGGATGAGCACGACGAAGAAGAGGCACGCCACGATGTTCAGCAACCAGCCGTGGTCGTTCGTCCAGTCGCGGACGGCGGGCATGAGCCGGGCGGCGCGCCGCCGGAAGAGGAGGTAGGCCAAGAGCGGCAGGGCGGCGATCAGCGTGGTGGTCAGGAGGAACGGGATCGCCGCGCTGAACCCCGCCCCGCCGCGGCCGAGGTCGAGCCCGACGACGCACATCACGATGACGTCCGAAGGGAAGAACGCGATGAGCAGGAATCCGGTACGGAATCCTCGCCGCGGCCCCGCCGACATGAGCGTTCTCAGCCATTTCGGCGGTTCCGCGGTCTCGCGGTGCGTCCAGTTCCAGATCGCCATTCCCAGGAGAAGCGCGACCAGCCCGTACTGGATCAGCGTGTAGACGGAGCCGTCCGAGCCGGAGAGCAGGGGATCGGGCGGCAGGAATCCGGCCAGCCACGTCGTGAGCGCGGTTCCCGCCGTCACGGCCGTGCCCACCCCCGCGACGAACGCGAGCGAGGTCGGCACCGCGCGCGCCGTCGTGATCAGGATCAGCGCCGACACGAATTGCGGCCCGGCCATCATGGTGATCGCGAGCGGGAGGACCGTGAGCGATTCCGTCATTCCGTACTTCCCGTCAGAGGGTGTTCCGGCACAAGAATCGCGTTGCCCGCCACCGGTTCCCTCCGGCGACGGACAACGCTCGCGCGGCGGTCTCACCGCCGGAGCCCTGGGACAGAGTCGGGCTTCTCGATCCGCGATCTCCAGAATGCGCCGCCGCCGCGCGGGCTTCTTCGTTCTCAGAGGGTGAAAACGGCGCCTCGATTCCGTCACCCAACGCGAGAAAAGCCCCTCGGTGACCACTCTTCGCGACCAGTGGTGACTCGTCTCACCCGCCAAGGAGGAGGTGACCGTCGCATGGGGTGAGCAAGATCGGTCCCCTCACTCGTCTGGGGAATCGAAGGGAGACAATCGGTGAGCACTGAGCCGCGTGGTCGGTCCAGAGCCAAACTCGTTCTGACAGCACTGACCTTCGTGCTGGTCCTTTCGGCGCAACCAGGAAGCCGGTCATCGGGGGAAGCGGTACTTTCCGGTATCGGCCTCGTTTTCAGCGGGACATCCCGCGTTCTGGGTTTCGCCTGGCATGTTCTCTCCAGCGCGGCGATGTCATGCGCCGGCCGATGACCCGCGTCGAGGGCACGGCACCGGAGATCCACGACGTGGAAGCGGTCGCGGTACCGGCGCCGAAACTCGCGCCGCCGCCACCCGCGGCCGACGTGCTCGAACGGGACCGGCTGCTGGACGTCCTCGATCAGGCGACGTCGGGCGAAGTCCCCAGCGTCACCTTGCTCAACGCGCCCGCCGGGTCCGGGAAGACCGTGCTGCTCGGCAGCTGGTTCCGGCGCCGGGCGCGCCATCATCCCGGTGGTGAACACCTGGCCTGGGTTTCCTTGGACGCCAACGACAACAAGGTCTTCTCCTGGTGGTCGTCGATCCTCCAGGCGTTGCACCGCGGCGCGATCCCCGGACCGGCACTGGCGCGGGACGCCTCCGCGCACGAAGGTGTCGGCGCGTTCGTCGACGCGTGCGCGCGGCTTCGGCGGCCGGTGATCCTGGTGCTGGACAACGCGCACGAGCTGTCCGAGCCGGACGCGGTCAAGAACGTGAACCTGCTCCTGCGCTATCTGCCGTCCGGAGTACGGGTCGTCATCGCGACCCGGTTCCCGCCGCCGCTGATCCTGCCCCAGATCCGCCTCGAAGGCAGGCTGCGGGAGATCACGGCGCACCAGCTGAACTTCACCGAGGAGGAGACGGGGCAGCTGCTCGCCAGGAAGAACCTCGCGCTGTCCAAGGCGGATCTGGACCGGGTCAGGGAACGAACGGAAGGCTGGGCGGCGGGACTGCGGTTCCTCACGCTCGCGCTGGACTCCGCACCGGACGCCGGTGGGGCCATCCGCGCCTTCACCGGCGACGACCGCCTGCTGGCCGAGTACCTGTCCGGGGAGATCGTCGGCCCGCAGCCCACCTATGTCCGCGAGTTCCTGCTGAGCGTGTCGGTGTGTCCCGACATCACCGACGGGCTGGCCACCCGGCTGACCGGACAGGAGCACGCCGGCCAGATCCTGTACACGCTCACCCGCACCAACGCGCTGATCACTCAGCACGGCGGTGAAGAAGGTCGCTACCGCTGTCATCCTTTGCTGCGCGAGTACCTGCGCGCGGAGCTGAGCCGACGCCATCCTCGGGCCTATCGCAGGCTCCACCGTCTGGCGGCAGAATGGTTCACGGACTCCGGGGACGTGCTCACGGCCTTCGAGCACAGTGTCGCGGCGCAGGACGAGGAGCTGATCACCCGGTACGTCCAGCGATTCGGGCTGCGGATCGTCCTCAAAGGACACGGGCCGCGGCTGCACAGGCTGCTCGGCGCGTTGCCGGAACATATCCTGGCCCGGCCGCAGGTCGCGCTCGTCGCCGCCATCGCGTCCCTCGACGACCACGACCTCGTCGCGGCGGACCGGTACCTCGGCCGGATCGACACTTCGGCCCAGCCGCTGCGCTCCGGACGGTTGCGCGCGTTGAACGCCGTGGCCGTCGCCTACCGCGCGCGATACGGCGGGCAGCTGGACGAGGCGCTCGCCGAACTCCGCGCCACGAGCGCGGGTGACACCGGCGACGCCGACCTCGACCTGCTGGCGCTGGCCACGCGGGGGACCGCCGCCTTGTGGCTGGGCGACGTCCCGGGCGCCACCGAGGATCTGGAACGCGCGCTGCGGATGGCCACCCTGGAGCGCCGCGACGCCGTCAGCCTCCACTGCGAAATCCATCTCGCGGGGATCGCCTGTGTCCAGGGTGATCTCGCCGGGCTGGCCGTGCACACCGGTGCCGCCCTCGAACTGGCCCGGTCCCACGGCTGGACCGAGACTCCGCGGACCGCCTTCCTCTACACCGTTCTCGGCCTGGCGGCTTACCAACGGCTGGACCAGGAGAGCGCCCGGCGGTTCTCCGCGCTCGCTTCGCGGCTTTCACCCGCCGTCGTGGACCCGGCCGTGGAAATGCTGACGGTGACGCTCAGCGCCGCCGTCGAATTCGGCCTCGCGGCCGATCCGCACGCGGTCGTCGAAACGTTGCGGAGCCACCGCAAACGGCTCGCCGGCGAACCGGTCGCGCCGTGGCTGGTCGCCTGCACCGCCCCGATCGAACAACGGCTGGCCCTTCGCGTCGGAGAGCCCACTTGGGCGATGGACGTGATGGAACGGCACCGGCACCTGCTCGCGCCCTACGCGGAGCACGCGCTGCTGAGCACCCTCGTGCACCTGCATCGCGGCAGGCCGGGCGCCGCGCGGCGACGGCTGCGACCGGTCATCGAGCGGCAGACCAGGACGCTGGTGGCGCACACCCTGATCGAAAGCTGGCTCCTGGAAGCGGTTCTCGCCGACCAGGCCGGTGAACAGAACCGGGCGCACACCGCCGTCGGCCACGCGCTCGACCTCGCGGCACCCCTGCAGGCGCTGCGGCCGTTCCACGACGCCGGACAGGACATCCGGGAGCTCCTCGTGCGCGGCGCCGGACGGTTCGGGCGCACCGAAGAGTTCGCGAGCGCCGTGCTGCAGGCGTTACCGGCCCGGCCGGGGGCACCGGTCGACCCCCTGACCTCACGCGAGCTCGAACTGCTCACCGAGCTGCCGTCCATGCGCACCGCGGAGCAGATCGCCGATTCGCTCTACGTCTCGGTGAACACGGTCAAGACCCACCTTCGCGGCATCTACCGGAAGCTCGGCGTCAATCACCGCCGCGACGCCGTCGTCGCCGCACGAAGGCGTGGCCTGTTGTAGGCCCTTCGGCTACTCCCGCCAGCCGGCCAGCTCGACGCCCTTCGCGACGTCCACCCGGTATCCGAGCGTCACGACGCTCTTCGCGCCCGGAGCGAGCGTCAGCCGCCAGGTGTACTCGCCCAGCTCGGTCCGCTCCACCGGCTCCGGCACGGTGCGCACGTCGCGGACGGTGATCGCGTCGTCCCGGGAGACCGGCGCCTGGTCCAGCACGGTCACGACCGCTTCGCGTGGGCTGTGGTTGACGATCGTCGTGGTGTAGGCGGCTTCCCGCTTGCGGACCCCGGACAGCGTGGCCTTGCTCGCCGTACGGTGCGCGAGTTCCCGCTCGACCCGGATCCGGTCGTCCACGCCGAGGGCGAGTTCGAGTTCCTCACCCGGCGCCCAGACGTCCAGCCGGGTGGTGCCGACGAACTCGGTCTCGTGGAACACCGACGCCTTGCCCGGCCGCAGCGTGTGCTCCGAAGTGTTGACCACGGCCGCCCGCAGGAACGCCTCCGGCGACACCACCGGAGCGGTGACGTAACCCAGTTTCGCGGTCAGCTCCAGCTGCGCGAGCGTCGTGCGGTGGCCCTGCGCTCCCGAGGGGACCGCCACCGGGCGGCCGGGCCGGTAGGTGACCGCGGTGGTGCCCTGTTCGACGGACGCGGTCCGCGCCGCCATCGCGGGCGCGGCGGGAGCAGGCATGCCCACCGACTCCGGGATCCCGCCGCCCGCGGGCGACGCGCTGCCGTACGGCATGCGAGCCATCGACGGCTTGTACTCCCGCACGCGGTCAAGGAACCACGGATCGAGTTCCGGCACCTCCACGGTGTTCGCCGGCCGCGCGGTGGAGAGGGCCAGCTCGCATTCGGGCCAGTCCTCGCCGGTGTGCTGGGTGATCCGCCCGTACCAGGTCACCGAGACGTCCTCGCCGCGGACGCGCACGTCGTAGCCCGGCTCCCAGCTCGCGTTCGCGACCACATAGGACAGTTCGAGGCCGATTTCCGCGCCGTCCTCCCGGCTCTCCAGCTCGACCGTGACCGTCGCGCTGTCCACTTCGGACGTTCCCTGTTTCGCCTCGATCTCGCGGTCTAGCGCCTTGAGGTCGTCACGGAGCCGGGCGAGGCGGATGCCGAGTTCGCGGCGCTTCCCGAGCGCCTCGGCCAATTGCGTGCCGAGCGCGTCGGTGACTTCGGCGACCCTGGGCGGTTCCGCCATACCCTCCGCGAGCGCCTTCGCGAAACTCTTGCCGCTGCGTGTCGCCAGCCCGGTCAGCAGATCGACCTTCGCCGTCTCCGCGGCGACGGCGTCCGCGACCTCGTCGACCACCGCCTGATCGGCGTGCCGCTGCTCGGTCAGCGCGCGCAGGGAGGCGTCCGCGGGCGCGGGATGGCGTTCGACGGCGACGTCGACCCCGGCGATGACCGCCGGGCCGGAACCGGTGACGCGGACCGAGTCGGTGTCCAGGTTCCACGGCAGGCCCGCGAAGGCGAAGCGCGTTTCACCGTCGAGGGCAGCCGAAGCCCGCCTGGTGATCCGGGCATGGTGCGGGTAGACGGTGACGGCGACGATCGGTGCTTCCAAGGTGCTCGGCATGCCTCCGACGTTAGTCTCTTGACACCTGTTCGGGTGGCCGGAAACCTCAGCTGGGTCCTTCCCGCCCGCCATTGGGGGTCCTGTGAGAGTCGCCAGGCTCGCTGCCCTGTTCACCGCCGTCCTGGTCCTTCCGGCGACGGCGTTGCCCGCCCAGGCCGACGCGCCGCCGGCTCCGGTCTTCAAGGACGGCCAAGCCCAGCCCGTGTTCGACCCGGCGGACGTCATCCGGGAGAACGTCTGGGTCACCGCGCCGGTCGACAGCGACCGTGACGGCAAGGACGACCTCGTGCACGCGGAAGTGGTGCGGCCCCGCGCGACGCAGCAGGGCATGAAGGTCCCGGTCGTCTACCAGGCCAGCCCGTACTACGCGGGCGGCAACGACGTCGCGAACCACAACGTCGACGTCGAGCTGTACGTGCCCGGCGCGAAGCGCGCCCCGGCGGGCCCGCGGATCGCGACGAAGACCGTCGGCCCGAACCCGGCGCCGATCAGCTGGCGCTACCAGGACTACTTCACCGCCCGCGGTTTCGCCGTGGTGTACGGGGAGTCGCTCGGCAGCGGCCAGTCCACCGGCTGCCCGAGCAGCGGCGACGTCAACGAGACCATCGGTGCGAAGTCCATTGTGGACTGGCTGAACGGCCGCGCGACGGCACGGGACGCGGCGGGCAAGGCCGCGGTCGCGGACTGGAGCACCGGCAAGACCGGCATGATGGGCGTGTCCTACAACGGGACGCTGCCCAACGCCGTGGCCAGCACGGGCGTCGAGGGACTGGAGACGATCGTCCCGATCGCGGCGATCTCCAGCTGGTACGACTACTACCGCAACGACGGCGCCGTCGTCGCGGCGGGCGGGTTCCAGGGCGAGGACGCGGACGTGCTCGCGGACTACGTCCACACGCGACAGGATCGTGCCGTCTGCCGTCCGCTGATCGACGGCATCGCGGTCGACCAGGACCGCGTGACCGGTGACTACAGCCCCTTCTGGGACGCGCGGAACTACCGCAACGACGTGAACAAGGTGCGGGCCTCGGTGCTCGTGGTGCACGGCTTCGGCGACTGGAACGTCAAGACCGACCAGGGCACCCGCTGGTACGAGATGCTCAAGGCGCGCGGTGTCGAGCACAAGATCTGGCTGCACCAGGCCGGGCACGCCGACCCGTACAGCCTCCGCCGCGACGTCTGGCTCACCACGCTGAACAAGTGGATGTCGCACTATCTCTACGACGTGGACAACGGCATCGAGCGCGAGCCGAAGGCCACCATCCAGCGTGAGGACAAGTCGTGGGTGGACGAGCCGGAGTGGCCGCTGCCCGGCACCCAGGACGTCAAGCTCTACCCGTGGCCCGGCGGTTCTTCGAAGGGCAAGCTCGACACGCGCAACCCCGTTCCGGGCAAGGCCGCCGTCGAGACGCTGGCGGACGACGCGAGCAAGACGATCGAACAGCTCGCGGCCGCGACCTCGTCGGGCAACCGGCTGCTGTACTCGACCACCGCGGCGAAGCAGCCCGTTCGGCTTTCCGGAACGGTGAAGACCGACCTGTCGCTGTCCTTCGACAAGCCGGCCGCGAACGTGACCGCGGTGCTCCTCGACCGCGCTCCGGATGGGACCGCGAAGGTGATCACCCGCGGCTGGACCGACCCGCAGAACCGGCGCGACCCCGCCCGCACCGACCCGATCACCCCTGGCGAGAACTACAAGGTCGAGGTGGAACTGGTCGCGAAGGACTACCTGCTCGCGGCCGGGCACAAGATCGAGTTCCTGGTGGCCTCCAGCGACCACGACTACACGCTCCGGCCCAAGCCGGGCGCCGGTGTCTCGGTCGAGCTGAACCGCACTTCGCTGGTGCTGCCGGTGGCGGGCGGCAAGCCCGCGCTGCGAGCCGCTTTCGGCTGAGCGAGCCTGCTTCCGCGAAGGCCTCCTTCCCTGCTCTGGCGGTAGGGAAGGAGGCCTTCGCTACGTCACGCCGCGGCCATCGACCCCAGCCAGAATCCAGTGGGTAACCAAACCCCGGACGACACGAACACGCACGGCATTGCCGTGTGCCCCGCCTGACCGACGGCCTCGCAGGCGTCGCGAAAGCCACTTTCGCGACACCTGATGTCCCGAAAGTGGCTTTCGCGACACGCGATGCGGGCGCGCGGCTGCCGGAAAACCCCGACCCGACCTCGGGCTTGTACGGAAAATGTATTTCCCCCGGCTTTGCTTCCGGCCGTCCGGCTTCCCCACCTGATGGAGGTCTCCATGTCCAGGTTGCGCCGTTTCGCAGTGCTCGCCGCGGCCGCCGTCATCCCCGCGCTCGGCTTGACCCTCGCCGGTACGACGCAGGCGTCGGCCGCCCCGAACTTCCAGGTCCCGTTCAAATGCGGCGTCACGGTCACGGCGGCGACGTTCAGCGGGCACAGCCCGGCGAACTCGGTCGACTTCCAGAAGTCGGGGATCACCGGGATGCCGGTGCTGGCGTCGGCGGGCGGCACCGTCACCCGGGTCGCCAACGAAGGCAGCACGAGCTACGGGCGCTGGGTCGAGATCGACCACGGCGGCGGCTGGCGTACCCGGTACGCCCACCTGTCGACCCAGTCCGTCTCGGTCGGCCAGGCCGTCAGCCTCGGCAAGCAGATCGGCACGGCCGGGGCGACCGGCGGGGTGACCGGCCCCCACCTGCACTTCGAACAGCGGCTCAACGGGGTGGCGCAGAAGGCGGTGCTGCACGGGGTCGCGGTGCCGTACTACGGCCACACCAACTTCACCAGCAAGAACTCGTGTGGCGGCAACCCGTACGACGCCACCGAGGTGTGCGGCAGCGGATTCTCGGTCGTCGACTCGCAGGGGCTCGCGAACGGTTCCGGTACCGCGTACCTGCTCTACAACGCGTCGACCAAGGCCAACTGCGTCACCACGCTGAAGGCGGTTTCGCTCGGCACCGCTTCGCCGGTGTCGGCGTTCCTCGAAGTCCAGGGTTCGGCTCGGGTGACCGATTCCGGCAGCTTCACCTACTACGCCGGACCGGTGAAGAAGACGGCCGCCGCGACCTGCGTCAAGTGGGGTGGCTCGGTCGGCTCGAACGCCTACGAGAGCCCGTTCGAACACTGCGGCTGACCCCGCGGGACCGGCACAGTAGACCACCCCACCGACAGGATCGGCGTCCCGCGCTCGGTCCCGCGGCGGTTGTCCACAACGGTCCCGGCTGTCCACAGATATGTCGTGCCCCCACCCGGCGGCCCCATTCCCGCCGCAGGGTGGGGGAATGACCACATCCACTCCGACCGGCAGGACCAAGGTCGATCTGACGGATCCGGCGGACCTGCTCGCCGCGATCCCGTACCTCCTCGGCTTCCACCCCGAGGACTCCGTCGTCGTCTTCGGCCTGCGCGGCCCGGGACGCAAGCAGCAGGGCCTCGTCATGCGCGTGGACCTGCCACCGCCGGGCCTGGAACTCGACCAGGCGCGTGACCTGGCGGTCAGGCTCGCCGTGACCGCCCACACCGGCGCCACCGTGGCGGTGGTCGGCGGTGGTGCCGCGAACAAGGCGGGACGGCCCCCGCGACGCCGGTTCATCCGACGCCTGGAGGCTTCGCTGACCGAGTACGGCATCTCGCTGAAGCATGCGGTGTGGGCGCCGCGTATCGCCGCCGACGTGCGCTGGGGCTGCTACCGGGAAAGGACCTGCGGCGGTCTCCTGCCGGACCCGCGCGACTCGGTGGCCGCCGCGGTCGTCACCGGCGCCGGGCAGGTCACGCACGCGAGCCGGGAAGAGGTCGAGCGCCTTTTCGATCCCGTCGCGCCGGAGACGCTCGCCCGGCGCGCCGATCTCCTGACCAGGTTGGCCGAGCCGCCCTGGCGAGGCGGAGATCTCGTCCAGGCCGCTATCGCCGAGGTGAACGCCGCGCTCGCCCGCGCCGACGCCGGCGACCGGACGATCACCGACGACCAGGCCGTCCGGCTGGCCTGGGCCCTTTCCCTGGTCGAAGTCCGCGGTGCCTGCATGCTCACCGCCGCTCCCGCGGATTCACCACTCGCCCGCACGGCGGAGGAGCTCTGGCTCACGCTGGCCAGGGAACTTCCGGCACCGGAAGCCGCCGAGGCGCTGGCGCTGAAGGCACACGCCGCCTACGCCCGCGGCGACCTGGCGACCGCCGGGATCGCCCTGGTCAGGGCTCGCGAAACCGACCCCGAACACGGGCTGACGAAGTTGCTGACCAGGGCGCTGGAAACGATGGTGGAGCCGTCCGAAGTGGCCCGGGTGGTCCTGCGGCAGCGAGCCGAAGGAACGCCCGAGATCGGCCTCAGGCGTTCTGGCGGGACCGCGTGAACGCCCAGGCGTCGGCGACGATCCCGTCGAGGTCGGTGCGCTCGGGCTTCCAGCCGAGTTCGTCACCGGCCCGCTCGCTGGAGGCCACCAGCACCGACGGGTCGCCTGCCCGGCGCGGAGCGACCACGGCGGGGATCTCGTGGCCGGTGGTGCGGCGGCACGCCTCGATCACCTCGAGCACCGAGAAACCGGTGCCGCTGCCGAGGTTGTAGATGCGGTGTTCGCCCTCGGCCGCGTGACGCAGGGCCAGCTGGTGCGCGTCGGCGAGGTCGACCACGTGGATGTAGTCGCGGATGGCGGTGCCGTCCGCGGTCGGGTAGTCGTCACCGAAGATCTGGATCCGCTCGCGGTCCCCGGTGGCGACCTGGAGCACGAGGGGGATCAGATGGGTTTCGGTGGTGTGACGCTCGCCGAAGGAGCCGTAGGCGCCGGCGACGTTGAAGTAGCGCAGGCTGACGGCGGCGATGCCGTGGGCGCGCGAGAACGAGGTGATCGCGTGGTCGATGGCCAGCTTCGTCGCGCCGTAGGTGTTGGTCGGCTGCGTCGGCGCCGTCTCCGGGATGGGGGAGGACTCGGGCTCGCCGTAGGTGGCCGCGGTGGAGGAGAACACCAGCCGCTTCGTGCCGTGGTCGCGCATCGCTTCGAGCAGGCGGAGCGAGGTCAGGACGTTGCCTTCCCAGTACTTCGCCGGATCCGTCATCGACTCGCCGACCAGCGACTTGGCGGCGAAGTGGAGGACACCGTCGAAGCCGTCGCCGAGCAGTCGCCGAGCGACCTCGGCGGCGTCGCCCTCGACGAAGGTGGCGTCCGGGTGCACCGCGTCGGCGTGCCCGGTGGAGAGGTCGTCGACCACGGTGACGTCGTGCCCGGCCTCGATGAGGCGGGCCGCGCAGACGCTGCCCACATAACCGGCTCCGCCCGTCACCATCAGCTTCAGGGTCTTGGTCGGTTCGTCGGTCACGTTCGCGCCTTTCTGCTGCGGATGCGGTCGTGGCCCAGTGTCCTCGCCCCCGGGCACCGGCCGTGCCCCGGGGTGCGGGTGGAGTTCCGTGTCCCAGCACGCGTGTCCCGTGCCCGGACACGCGAATCACGCCGCGGGGCCGATTCGCGCCTAGAGCTCGTCGCGGCCGGCGCCGCGCGACGGCACCGCGGTGAACAGCCTGGGGTGGCGCAGATCCGCCGCTTCGTACGCGGCCTTCACCGCTCGCCCGACGGTGTCCACATCGGACTCGCGGACCAGTGCGATCGCCGAACCGCCGAAACCGCCGCCGGTCATCCGCGCGCCGAGCGCCCCGGCTTCGCGGGCCGAATCGACGGCGAGGTCGAGTTCACGGGTGGAGATCCGGTAGTCGTCGCGCATGCTCGCATGCGAGGCGTCCAGATGAGGACCGATCTCGGTGATGCGGCCCGCCCGCAGCAGGTCCACGGTGTCGAGGACGCGCTGGTTCTCCGTCACCACGTGGCGTACCAGCGGCACGAGTTCTTCCGGCAGCTTCTCGAGCGCGGCGTCCAGCCCGTCGACGCCGATGTCCCTCAGCGCCTTCACTTCGAGCAGTTCCGCGGCGCGCTCGCAGCCCCGGCGGCGTTCGCCGTAGCCGCCTTCGGCGTGCGAATGCTTCGTGCGGGTGTCCATGATCAGGATCCGGACGCCGGATTCCTCCAGCGGGAACGGCACCTGTTCCATCTCGCCGGAGCGGACGTCGAGGAAGAGCACGTTCGATTCCGTGCAGCACAGGGAAGCGGTCTGGTCGAGCAGGCCGGTCGGCGCCCCGACGAAGTCGTTCTCCGAACGCTGCACCCAACGGGCCACTTCGTGCAGGCTCGGCGAACCCCCGCCGGTGCCCGGAGTGGTACCCGCCAGCCCCAGCAGGGCGAGCGCGACGGCGCATTCGAGCGCGTGGGAGGAGGACAAGCCCGCCCCCGACGGCACGTTCCCCGCGATCGCCACGTCCGCGCCGCCGCCGAGGCCCTGGTCGCGCAGCACCCACGCGACCCCAGCCGGGTACGCGGCCCACCCCTCGACCGAGCCGGGCCGCAGGTCGGCGACGGTCAGCGGGCCGGACTCCTGGACCCTGCCGTCCGAGCCGAGGGTGGCCACGGTCAGCACACCGTCCTCGCGCGGCGTCGCCGCGGCGGCGAGCCGGTGCGGGAGGGCGAACGGCAGCACGAAACCGTCGTTGTAGTCGGTGTGCTCACCGATCAGGTTCACCCGGCCCGGCGCGGACCAGACCCCGGACGGAGCCCGGCCGTGGAGGGCCTGGAAGGTCTCCGCGGCGTCGGACGCGGCGCTCACCTGGCCTGCGCCAGCACGGCGTGCAGCGCTGACACGGGCACCTGCGCGGTGTTGCTCCCGCCGGTGACCTCGATGGTGCCGCCGGGCGCGGTCTTGCCGACCTTGACCCGGCTGCCGGGCACGATGCCGACCGACTTGAGCTCCGTCATCAGCGTCTCGTCCAGCTGGACGTGCTCGGCGATCCGGCGGATCTCGACCTCGCCGCCACCCATGCGGGCGAACTCGTCGAGCCGCACGAGGTCGGCTTCGGCGGGCGGAGCGGGCTCGCCGTCGCCGAGCTTGTCGAGCCCCGGGATCGGGTTGCCGTAGGGAGACGTGGTGGGGTGGTCGAGCAGCTTGACCAGCTTGCGCTCGACGGCCTCGCTCATCACGTGTTCCCAGCGGCAGGCCTCGTTGTGGACGTGCTCCCACTCCAGGCCGATGACGTCGACCAGGAGGCGCTCGGCCAGCCGGTGCTTGCGCATGACCGCGATGGCGAGTTCGCGACCGTGCTCGGTCAGCTGCAGATGCCTGTCGTCCGCGACCACGACCAGTCCGTCGCGCTCCATCCTGGCGACGGTCTGGCTCACGGTCGGGCCGCTCTGCTGCAGCCGCTCCGCGATCCGGGCCCGCAGCGGGACGACACCTTCTTCTTCGAGCTCGTAGATGGTACGCAAGTACATCTCTGTGGTGTCGATGAGATCGTTCACGCTGTCCCCTTCGTCCGCGTTGCTCATCGTAGTCGCTGGCACTGACAGCGACGCAGGCGTGGGGAGAACAAGCACCGAGGCGGGAAAAGTCCCCCAAGCTGGGCAGGGAGGCGCGCGGGGCGGAAAGATGGACCCATGCGCCCCATGATCACCACCAGCGAACTCGCCGAGCGGCTCTCCGGGCCGGAATCGGCACGCTCCGTAGTGCTCGACGTCCGCTGGCGGCTCACCGGCCCGCCGGGCGCCGATTCCTACCGTGAGGCACATCTCCCGGGCGCGGTGTACGTCGATCTCGACACGGCGCTCGCGGGGGAGCCGGGTGACGGCGGCCGTCATCCGCTGCCCGAACCGGAGACGCTGCAGCGGCATCTCCGGGCGGCCGGGGTCCGAGCCGGTCACCCGGTCGTGGTCTACGACGACGCCGACGGTTCGGTCGCGGCCAGGGCGTGGTGGCTGCTGCGCTGGGCCGGGCACGCCGAGGTCGCCGTGCTGGACGGCGGGTTCGCGGCCTGGACCGAAGAGGAGCGTCCGGTCACCGCCGAGGTCCCTTCGCCCGAGGAGGGGGACATCGTCGTGAAGCCCGGTGGCATGCCGGTGCTGGACGCGGACGAGGCGGCCACGCTCGCCAGGGAGGGCTTGCTCTTCGACGCGCGGGCGAGGCCGAGGTACGCGGGGGAGACCGAGCCGATCGACCCGCGCGCCGGGCACATCCCCGGCGCGGTCAACGCGCCCTTCTCCGGGCATCTCGGGGAGGACGGGCGCTGGCGCGACGCCTCGGAGCTGGCCGAGCGGTTCGAAGGTCTCGGCGTGGCCCCGGAGACCCCGGTCGGTGTCTACTGTGGATCGGGCGTCACCGCCTCGTCCGTCGTGCTCGCGCTCGAGGTCGCCGGTCACCCGGAGCCCGCGGCGTTGTACGCGGGTTCGTGGTCGCATTGGTCCCGCGATCCGGAGCGCCCGGTGGCCACCGGGGATCTGCCCGGCTGACCCGCGGGCGTCCGGAACGACGCACCTTCCGGCGCGGGGCACTAGAGTTCGGACCATGCGAGCACCGGCCGTCGTATGGGACTCCTCGCTGCTGGGCTACGACCTCGGCGGCGAGCATCCGTTCAACCCGGTGCGGCTCGAACTGACGATCCGGCTCGCCACCGAACTCGGCGTGCTGGACGGGGTCGACCTGCTCGTCCCCGGCCCGGCGGGCGAAGACGAGCTGCGCCGCGTGCACCTCGCCGAGTACATCGAGGCCGTCCGGCAGGCGCCGATGACCGGTGCCGACTTCGCGCACGGGCTCGGCACCGAGGACAACCCGGTGTTCACCGGGATGCACGAGGCTTCCGCGCTGGTCGTGGGCTCGACGCTGCTGGCCGCGCGGAAGATCGCGGAGGGCGAGGCGACCCGGGCGGTCAACATCGCCGGCGGGCTGCACCACGCGATGCCGGGCAAGGCGTCCGGTTTCTGCGTCTACAACGACTGTTCGGTGGCGATCTCGTGGCTGCTCGACCACGGTTTCGACCGCGTCGCCTACGTCGACACCGACGTGCACCACGGCGACGGCGTGCAGACGGCGTTCTACGACGACCCCCGGGTGCTGACCGTTTCCCTGCACCAGCACCCCTTCACATTGTGGCCGGGCACGGGCTACTCGGGGGAGATCGGCAAGGGCGGGGCCGAGGGCACCGCGGTCAACCTCCCGCTGCCGCCCGGCACCCGCGACGGCGGCTGGCTGCGCGCGTTCGAGGCGGTGGTGCCGTCGCTGCTGGAGCAGTTCCGGCCGCAGATCCTCGTCACCCAGTGCGGCGTCGACTCGCACGAGGAAGACCCGCTGGCGGATCTCTCGCTGTCGGTCGACGGGCATCGCGCCATCTACCGGCGGCTGCGTGAACTGTCCGAAGCGCACGCAGGTGGCCGCTGGCTCGTCGTGGGCGGCGGTGGCTACCAGCTGATCCGCGTGGTGCCGCGCTCCTGGACCCATCTGCTCGCCACCGTGCTCGGCCGCGACGTCGACCCGGCGACGTCGTTGCCGCCGAACTGGGTCGCGTCGATCTCCAGGGCGGCGCCGAAGGCCGAGATCCCGGCAGGCATGTCCGACGGCCGCGAGACCGCGTTCGTCCCGTGGGGAGACGGAGAGGACGAGCCGGTCGACATCGCCATCCGTGACACCCGCCGCGCGATCTTCCCGCTGCACGGCCTCGATCCGGACGATCCGAGGGACTGACATGGCCAGTGAGGACACGAAACGCGATCCCTACGACTTCCCGCGCGAGTGGGAGGCCGACGTCCTGCTCTCCGACGGCGGCACGGTGCACCTCCGCCCGGTGATCCCCAGCGACGCCGACGGGCTCGTCGCCTTCCACGGCAGGCTGTCCGAACGCACCCGGTATTTCCGGTACTTCGGCGCCTATCCGCGGATCCCGCAGCGGGACCTCGAACGGTTCTCCGTCGTCGACCACCACGACAGGGTCGCCTTCGTCGCGCTGCTCGGTGACGACATCGTCGCGGTCGGCCGGTACGAACGGCTCGAACACGGGCCGTCGGCCGAGGTCGCGTTCGTCGTCGACGACGCCCACCAGGGCCGCGGGCTCGGGTCGATCCTGCTGGAGCATCTGGCCGCCGCCGCCTCGGAATCCGGGCTTCGCCGCTTCGTCGCCGAGGTGCTCGCCGAGAACGCCGCGATGGTCCGTGTGTTCCGTGACGCGGGCTACCAGGTCAGCCGCGAGATCGAAGAAGGCGTGCTGCACCTGGAATTCGACATCGACCCGACCGAGGAGTCGCTCGCGGTCGCCCGGTCCCGGGAGCAGGCCGCCGAGGCGCGCAGTGTGCACAACCTGCTGCACCCGAAGTCGGTCGCGGTGATCGGCGCGTCCACCGATCCGACGAAGATCGGCTACGTCGCCCTCACCAACCTCCTCAGCGCCGATTTCGCCGGCACCGTCTACCCGGTCAACCCCGAGCACAAGTCCGTCCGCGGTGTCCGCGCCTATCCGTCCGTCGTGGACATTCCCGAGGACGTCGATCTCGCGCTGGTGGCCGTGCCCGCCGAGGCCGTCGAGTCCGTTTTGGACGGTGCGCTGGCCAAGGGGGTCAAGACCCTCCTGATCGTCTCGGGCGGGTTCGCCGAGGCCGGTCCGCACGGGCTGCACGCCGAGCTGAGGCTGGTCGGGGAGGCCAGGGCGCACGGGATGCGGGTCGTCGGCCCGAACGCGCTGGGCGTGCTCAACACCGACGCCTCGGTCCGGCTCAACGCCACCCTGGCGCCCCGCCTGCCCGCGCGCGGCCGCACCGGGTTCTTCTGCCAGTCCGGCGCGCTGGGCACCGCGATCCTCGCCGACGCCGAGGCGCGTGGTCTCGGGCTGTCGACGTTCGTCTCGGCGGGGAACCGGGCCGACGTCTCCGGCAACGACCTGCTCCAGTACTGGGAGACCGATCCGGCGACCGACCTCGTCCTGCTGTACCTGGAATCGTTCGGCAACCCGCGCAAGTTCGCGCGGCTCGCGCGCCGGCTGGCGCGGACGAAACCGGTGGTGGCGGTGAAATCCGGCAGGCACGCGGTCCGTCCGCAGCTCGCCGCGACGTCGGCGGAGGTCGACGAGTCCAGCGTCCAGGCCCTGTTCGAGCAGGCGGGCGTCGTCCGCGTCGACACGCTCGCGCAGCTCTTCGACACCGCGCTGGTCTTCGCCCACCAGCCGCTGCCCGCCGGGCCGCGGGTCGCCATCGTGGGCAACTCCAGTGCCATCGGGCTGCTCGCCGCCGACACCGCGCGGGCGCACGGCCTCCGGCTGACCGCGGACCCGGTCGACGTCGGGCCGCAGGCGAGCCCGGAGGAATTCGCCGCCGCCGTGCGCGAAGCACTCAACTCCCCGGAGACCGACGCGCTCGTCGTGGTCTTCGTGCCGCCGCTCGCGATCCCGGGCACGGCCTACGCCCGCGCGCTGCGGGAGGCCGTCGTCGAGATGGACAAGAACAAGCCGATCGTGTCGACCTTCCTCGCCGTCGAGGGGGTGCCGGACGAACTGGCCGTGCTGTCCGAGGACGGCGTGCCGACGCGGGGTTCGGTCCCGTCGTACCCCAGCCCGGAACGCGCGGTGAACGCGCTCGCGCGAGTCGTCCGCTACGCGGCTTGGCGGCAGCGCCCGCAGGGGAACCTGGTGCGGCCCGCTGGCCTGCACGCCGAGCAGGCGCAGGTGATCGTCAGCGAACTGCTGGCGGCCGAGGAAGGCAAGACGACGCTGCTCTCCGACGACGACGTGGTCCGGTTCCTGGGCTGCTACGGCATCGACGTCGTCCCGTTCCGGGTCGCGTCGTCCGCGGACGAGGCGGTGAAGTCGGCCGAGGAGCTGGGTTTCCCGGTCACCCTCAAGGCCGTCGACGAACGGCTGCGCGGCAGGCCGGACCTCGCGGGCGTGCGGCTCGATCTGTCCTCTGTGGACGGAGTGCGCCGGGCGTACGCCGATCTGCGCGAGATCTCCCAGGACGACGAGGTGTACGTCCAGCGGATGGCGCCCAAGGGGATTTCGTGCGTGGTCGGGCTGCAGGACGATCCGTCGTTCGGCACGCTCGTGTCGTTCGGTCTCTCCGGGCTGGTCAGCACGCTGCTGGGGGACAGGGCCTACCGCGCGGTCCCGCTCACCGACGTCGACGCCGCCACGCTGCTGCGCGAACCGAGGACTTCGCCGCTGCTGACCGGATACCGCGGCGACGAACCGGCGGATCTGGCGGCGCTCCAGGACATCGTGCTGCGCGTCGCGGCGCTCGCCGAGGACAACCCCGAGGTCCGCTCGATGACGCTCGACCCGATCCTGGCCTCGCCGGACGGCGCCTTCGTGGCCAACGCGCGGATCGTGCTGGGCCCGCCGCCGTCCCGGCCCGACACAGGACCGCGACGGCTGCGGCCGATCAACGCCCCTACTTGAGGCCCGGGAGCACCACGGCGAGCACGCTCACCGCGAGCGGCGCGAGGATGCCGAACGCCGCCGTGACGGTCTTGCCCACCGTGGTGTCGGTGCCGAGCAGCTGGGTCAGGCGAGCGCGTCCGGCGACCCAGTCCTCGCCGGGCCGCGCGTCGGGCGGCAGCGGGTAGATCTCGTCGACCAGCCGCAGGCACCGGGTCTTCCACGCGAGGAACACCGGCACGTAGAGCAGGAGCGCGATCGCGGTGAACAGCGCGCCGTAGAGGAGCACGCTTTCCGGCGGAAAGGCCTCTTTCGGCGTGCCTGTGGCCAGGAACGCCCGGCGCTGGGCGCCGGCGTCGACGACCGCGGTGGACACGATGAGCGCCAGCACCGTGAGACAGGTCCCGTTGGCGCGCTTGCAGTCGAGGAGTTCGCCGAGCACGTCGGAAGCCTGCGCCCGGCTCTCGCCGTCGAACACCCGCGAGATCCGGCGCAACCGGGTGTGGTTGAGCCACAGGCCCAAGACCGCGGGCGCCGCCGCGATCAGGCCGAGGGCGAGCAGGGTCCGCGACACCCCGATCGCGGTCGTGGGCTTGAGGTTCCCGATCGGTGAGCCGGTCCGCCACTGGAACGCGAACAGGACCACCGCGAAGATCCCGTAGGCCACCGCCGGTTTCCACAGCGAGACACCGGCCAGACGGCGCCAGGCCGTCAGAGGGACCGAATGCGCGAACAGGAACGCGAACAGCACCGCCGACGCCCCGATCAGCATCGACCACACGCCGAACTCGCCGGTGGCCGCCAGCGCTCGGTTGCCTCGCGAGCCGAGCACCGCCCGGGTCAGCAGGCCGAGCCCGGCGAAGGCGCCGAGCGCGAGCACGCTGATCACGAGCGGCCAGAGCCAATGCTTCCTCAGTCGCGTCACAGCGTGAGTCTGCCGGTAACGGCGCCGGTCAGGAATCCCACTCCTGGGGCGAGCGGGCCGCGAGGTCCGCGTCGTGGCCGGTGAACGCCGCGATCTCGCCCCGGATCGTGTTGTGGAACGCGACGATCCGCCCGTCGCGGACCAGTTTCGTCTGCACCGCCCGCGCTTCCCCGGCCAGCGGACCGGCGGGGATGGTGAGCGTGGTCGCGGTGTGCACGAGATCGAACCCGCCCCCGAGCGGACGGCTCGACACCTGGCGGATCCGCAGCGTGCTGCCCCGGTAGATGGTGTCGAAGATGTTCTGGCTCTCGCGCGCGATCGTCGCGCGGCCGCGCTGGATCCGGCCGACGACGTCGACGAAATCCGCGTCCTCGGCGAAGTTCGCGGCCCACGCCTCGCCGTCGCCCGCGTTCCAGGCGCGTTCCAGCGCGGTGATGATCTCCTCGGTGGTCATCGCTATCCTTTCAGAACATCGATCCATTGGTTAGAACAACGTTCCAACTTTCGAGGAGCATACATGCCCGCGGATCTTCCCGGCATCGTCCGGTTGCGCGACCGTCGTGAGGCGCTGACGCTGCGCACGATCCTGACGGCGGCCCGCGGCCTCTTCGCCGAGCGCGGCTACGCGCGGACACCGATCCGCCTCATCGCCCAGGAAGCGGGGGTGTCCCCGCAGACCATCTACGCCCACTTCGGCTCGAAGGCCGGTGTCCTCGGCGGTCTCGTCGATCTCCTCGACGACGAGGCCGGGATCCCCGACCTCGTCGCCGAGGCGCAGCGGACCGAGGATCCGGTCGCGTTGCTCGGCCTGCTGGCCACGGTCGCCCGCCAGGTCCGGGAACGCTGTGGCGACATCGTCACGATGCTGGGCTCCGGTGCCGCCGTCGATCCGGACATCGCCGCGACACAGGCGGAAGGCGCCCGGCGTAACCGGCTCGGCGTCGAGATGGTCGTCGGCCGCGTTCGCGAAAGCGGGCGTGCTGTGGTGCCCAGGGCCGCGGACATCGCCGTGGCCTTGATGAGCGCCGGCGTCCACACCAGCCTCGTCGCCGAGGCCGGGTGGAGTCACGACGACTACGAAGCCTGGCTCAAGGACACCTTGGTCACGTCGCTGCTTCGGTGACGCAGCGTCTTGCCGAAGAACGCCGAGAGCTGAGCGCGCTGCGTGGCGACGCTCCGCGCCGGATCGACGGTGCCGACGAACGCGGCCGGGGCGTTACCCAGCTGCGGCAACAGCGACTGGTAGTCGGTGAAGCTGAAATGCTCGCCGTCCGGCAGCCGCACCTCGCGGGTCCAGCCGCGCTGGTTGCGGAGGAACTCCTGCCAGGACGCGTCCGACGCGGCGCTGTGATTGCCGGCGCTCATCAGCAGGAACGGCCGGTCCAGTCCCTCGTCGGCGACACGGCCGAAGATCCGCTGCGATTGCGAGTGGGCCATGCTGCCGTCCAGGTTCGCCCCGGCGACGACGCGCCGATCGGTCACCATGGTCTCGCCCGCGGTGAATCCGCCGGCGGAGTGGCCGAACATGCCGGCCTGGCTCAGGCCGAGCGAGTCGAGGACGAACCTGGTGTCCCGGACGCGGGTCTCGATCACGCGCTTCGACACCTCGATACTTGATGGCGGCAGGGCTTTCTTCGCGACGCGCCCATCGGGGAACTCCACCGCTTCCGCTTCGTGGGTGTGGTCGATGGCCACGACGACGTAACCCTCGCTCGCGAGCTGTTCCTGGTGTGTGGTGCCGTGCGAACGCGACAAGGTACCGCCGGGCGAATACAGCACGACGGGCCGCTTGCCGCCGACCGCGGGCGCGCCGGTCCGGGTGTGGGTGGGGAAGCGGTAGTCGAGTTGCTCCGCCGACATGCCCAGCTTGACGGCGTCGCCTTCGGCCACCACTTTCGCGACACCCGGCGCCATGTACGGCGCTTTCGGCTTTCCGCTCGGCAAAGCCGGGTACCGCACGGTGACCATCAATTCCCTTGTCACGCCGGGAACCCAGGGGTCCTGGCGGGAGTGGTCGATCAGATGGAGGTCGGTACTGCCGACGGCGTACGGACCTGTCGGCGCGGGAAGGCTCAACCGGACGGGCGCCGCCGACGCGGACGGCGCGAGGAGGACGGCGGGGAGCGCGAGCGCGGTGGCGAGTACGCCGATCCGGCGCGGAGTTCGTTTCATGGCACCGAACGTAGGCAGCGGGCCGGTGCCGGGACATCGGGAAGATCACCGGTGCCGACCCTGGGATCGATCCCGGCGGACCATGGGGTTTCGCTGACTTCGCAGCTCGAATGCCGCTTGTGGCAGTTGCCTGTTCCGGAAGCTTCGTTCGCTGTAGAACCGGCGAACCCCTTGTTACGTTCGGTGATGGCGCGTGCACGCCCGGACCGAAGGAAATTCCGACGAAAGGTGAGTGCCATGAAGGAATACGAGACCCCCATGCTGATCGAGGCCGGCGAGTTCGAAGAGGTCACCGGCCTGCTCGCCAGGCACGGCAACGACCGGCTGATCTTCAGCAAGAACTGAACGCGCTGACCGTCTGCGTCGATGAGTCGAATCGTTGACACGCTGGGTCACGGCGAGGAGTACTTCGCGGTCTTTCCCGACCACGAAGCCACCCTCGCCGTGGCCCCGCGGTTGCACGCACCTGGGTCCCGGACGCTCGCCCACGCGTCGGGGCGGCCGTGGCTGACCGGCCGGTGGCCGGATGACGGGATCGTCGTGGCCTCGGCGGGGCGGACCAGGCTGGCGGTGATCGGCTGCTGCCCGGTCACCGAGAAGGAGCTGACCATCGCGGCCGCGCGGCTGCGCGATCCGGGCGGGCTCGACGCGCTGGCGGCGAAACTGCCGGGCAGCTTCCACCTGGTGGCCTCGGTGGACGGGCACTGCCGGGTGCAGGGCACCGCGTCCGGGCTGCGGCTGGTCCATCACACCAGGATCGGCGGCGTGGTGGTCGCGGCCGACCGCGCGGACATCCTCGCCCACGCGGCGGGCGCGGACATCGACGAGCGGATGCTCGCGGTCCGGCTGCTGTTCCCGGTCCCGCATCCGTTGCTGCACAAGCCGATGTGGCGCGGGGTGCACGGGGTGGAGCCGGGCAGCGCGCTGATGCTGGCGCCGGACGGCCTCGCCGCCCGCACGGTGCGGTGGTGGGATCCGCCGCGCCCGGAACGCTCGCTCGCGGAAGGCGTGCCGCTGGTGCGGGAAGCGCTCACCGCCGCGGTGGACGCGCGCACGGCCGCCGGTGGCGTGGTCGCCTGCGACCTTTCCGGTGGCCTGGATTCGACCTCGGTGACCTTCCTCGCCGCCCGCGGCGACGCGAAGATCGTGGCGAGCACTTGGCCGGGACTGGACCCGGCCGACGACGACCTCTCCTGGGCGAAGCGCGCGGCGGCGCATCTGCCCGACGTCGAGCATGTGGTGTGGGACGTCGCCGCGTCTCCGCTGGTCTATGCGGGCCTGCTCGAAATCGACGATCCGCTCGACGAGCCGACCATCGGGATGATGGACCGGGCCAGGCTGCTCAGCGATCTGGCGCCGCTGGCGGCCAAGGGCAGCCGGGTCCGGCTGACCGGTATCGGCGGCGATCACGTCGCTTGGTGCTCCGAAGCGCACTATCACTCGATTCTGCGGCGTCGCCCGTTGTTCGCGCTGGGCGCGCTACGGGGTTTCCGCGCGTTGTTCACCTGGCCGCTCGGTGGCATGGCCCGCGCGCTCGGCGATTCCCGTTCGTACCGCCGGTGGCTCTCGGACGCCGCGGCCGACGTCCGTGCGGCGAAGACCGCACCGGTGACCGCCGCGCTGGGCTGGAGCACGCCGCCCCGGTTGTTCGACTGGGCGACACCGGAGGCGGAAGAGCTGGCGAGCGTGGCGATCCGCGACGCGGCGTTGACCGCGGAGCCGCTCGGTGAGACGCGGGGCGAGCACGCGGACCTGGAGCAGATCCTGTCCTGCACGCGGATCATCCGGCAATGGGAGCAGATGAGCGCGCGGGCCGGGTTGCCGATCCAGTCGCCCTTCCTCGACGACCGGGTGATCGAGGCCTGCCTGTCGATCAGGCCGGACGACCGTGTGACGCCGTGGGCGTACAAGCCGGTGCTCACCGAAGCCATGCGCGGCTTGGTCCCCGGCGAATGCCTGGCCCGCACCAGCAAGGCACAGGCGTCGATGGACGCCGCGGCGGGGCTGCGGGCCAGCCGCGGCGACCT
Source organism: Amycolatopsis sp. WAC 04182 (assembly GCF_003947465.1). NCBI lineage: Bacteria > Bacillati > Actinomycetota > Actinomycetes > Pseudonocardiales > Pseudonocardiaceae > Amycolatopsis > Amycolatopsis sp. WAC 04182. Next base: position 776,028 of record NZ_QHJJ01000002.1, on the reverse strand, counting down.
GCGCGAACTGTGGGCGGACTCGCGGCTTGCCGAACTCGGCCTTGTCGACCGGAATCGGTTGAGCGCCTTGGCATCGCGGCCCGAAACGCCGGAGCTTCGCGACGGCATCCTGTATCCGACCATCGGCTGCGAGGTCTGGCTGCGCACGCTCTCGAAGCCCTTGCCCTCCCTGGAGGAGAAATGAGTCTCGCCTTCCGCCCCAACGTGTCCATTGTGGACACCGACTATGGGTCCGTGCTGCTCGACGAGCGCAAGGGCCGGTATTTCCAGCTCAACCCGAGTGGCCGGATCGTCGTGCGGACGCTGCTCGAAGGCGGTGACAGCGAAGAGGCGGCCGGCGCGCTCATCGAGGAGTACGACGTCTCGCGTGAGCGTGCCGAGCAGGACGTGACCGCGCTGGTGGAGGGGCTGCGCGCGGCGGGCCTGGTGACGCCGTGACCACCCCGAGCGCCCTGGCCAGGCCACGGTCACTGCCGTTCGCGCGGCGGCTCACCGCGCGGCTCGCGGTCGCCGCGGCCAGGCTGATCGCGATGCTGCCGCCACACCGGATCCGGACGGTCTTCGGCGTACTCCGCCGGGGCGCCCGGCCCGCCACCCCCGAGCAGGCGGAGGCCGCGAGGGAGGCGGTGCTCGCGGTCAGCCTGGCCTGCCTCGGCCCGAAAGGCTGCCTGCCCAGGTCGCTGGCCGTCACGCTGCTGTGCAGGCTGCGCGGTACTTGGCCGACGTGGTGCGTCGGCGTCCGGGCAAGGCCGCCGTTCGGTGCGCACGCCTGGGTCGAGGTGGACGGGCAGCCCGTCGGCGAAGGGGTCTCCGCCGGGTATTTCGCGCGGCTCGTCGCGGTCGGGCCGCCGGATCGGGCCCGATGAGCGATCGGGCGGGCTTCCGGGAACTGCTGCGGCTGACAGCGGGCCACCGTGGGGTGCTGACGCTGGCCATCGTGCTCACCGTGTCGGCGTCCGGACTGGGGATGCTCCAGCCGTTGCTGGTCCGGCACGGGATCGACTCGGTGGGCACGCGGCCGCTCTCCTGGTGGTTCATCGCGGGTATAGCCGGGCTCTTCCTCGTCCAGGCCGCCGTGGACGGGCTCGGCTTGTTCATGCTGGAGCGGTCGGGTGAACGGGTGGTGCTCAGCGTGCGCAGACGGCTGATCGCGCGCCTGCTGCGGCTGCGGATGCCCGCCTACGAGGATCATCGGCTCGGCGACCTGATGTCCCGGCTCAGTGTCGACACCACAGTGCTGCGCGACGTGGTGTCGACCGCGTCAGTCCAGCTCGTCGCGGGCGGGTTGACCGGACTCGGCACGGCGGTGCTGATGCTGCTGCTCGACCCGGTGCTGTTCGGCCTGGTGGCGGCGACCGTGTCGGTCGCCGCCGTCGTGGTGGTCGCGTTGCTCGGCAGGCTCCGCACCGCGGGCGAGCGGACGCAGCGCGGCGTCGGCGAGATGACCGCGGATCTCGAACGCGCGCTGGGCGCGATCCGGATGGTGCGCGCCAACCGGGCCGAACCGCGGGAGGAGCGGCGGATCGGCGAGCGGGCTGAGTCGGCCTTCGCCGCGGGGGTGCAGGCGGCCAAGCTCACCTCGGTGATGACCCCGGCCGTCGAGCTGGCCATCCGCGGCTCGCTGCTGCTGGTGCTGCTCGTCGGCGGGGCGCGGGTGGCGGCGAACGCGACCTCGCTGGGCGCGCTGGTGGCGTTTCTGCTGTACGCGACCTATCTGGTGGTGCCGCTCATCTCCCTGCTTCAGGGAATCGGCCTCGTCCAGCGCGGCATGGGCGCGCTGCAGAGGGTGCACGAGGCCTCTCTCTTGCCCGTCGAAAGCGATACGGTGACGCACTCGCCGATACTCCCCAGGCGGTCCGCGCCGGTGCTGGAATTTCGCGATGTCCGATTCTCCTACGGGAAAAGGACGGTGCTGGACGGCGTTTCGTTCCGGGTCGAACCGCATACGATCGTGGCGATGGTCGGAAAGTCGGGAGCGGGAAAGTCGACAGTTTTCTCGCTGGCCGAGAATTTTTATCAGCCCTTTTCCGGTGCCGTGCTGCTGAATGGCGTCGACCTTACCGGAATGTCACTTTCCGACTGCCGTTCCCGGCTGGCGCTGGTCGACCAGAACGTGCCCATCCTGCAGGGCACGCTGCGAGAAAATCTCGTGTACGCGGCACCGGACGCCGACGCGGAGGAAGTCACGCGGGTGGTGGAGATGGTCGACCTTGCCGAGTTCGTCGCCGGTCTGCCCGACGGGCTGGACACCCAGGTCGGTGAACGCGGGAACATGCTCTCCGGCGGCGAGCGGCAACGGGTCGCCATCGCCCGTGCCCTGCTCACCCGGCCCGACCTGCTGCTTCTCGACGAGCCGAGTGCGCACCTCGACCAGATCACCGAAACCGCGCTGACCACGGCGCTGGAGCGGGCCGGACGGGAATGCGCGCTGCTGATCATCGCGCACCGGCTGGCCACCGTCCGCCGGGCCGATCGGATACTGGTGCTCGACGGGGGCAAGGTCGCCGGCAGCGGCACGCACGGCGAGCTCACCGCGTCCTGTCCGCTGTACCGGCGGCTCGTCGAGAGTCAGTTGTCCGCTGATCGGCCCACCGAAGCGGCTTCCATCAAATAATCCCCGATTGTGGTCATCGCATCCCCCGGATGGCCCTGTCGCGGCATCCGGGTGCTCTTGAGAATGGGTCGCTGGGATGTCGGATGGGCTATTCGGATGGGCCGGTGATGATGCTCAGATGATCTACAACCGACTGGCCGTCGGCCAATTGACTCGGCAACTGGAATTCGTGGAGGTCCTGTCCGGACGCTGCGATACGCTCAGGCGTATCGACCGGTTTTGTGAAACCACCAAACTCGTGTCCGGAATTCTTTCCGACGGCGGCAGGGTGGGTTCCTGCGACCCGGCGCTGCTGGAGTCGATGCTGTTCAGTCCGGGACGCAGGCGGCTGGTGGTCGACTCGCGGCTGGCGGGCGGTGATTTGGTGCGGCACCGAGAAAAGGACAGGCAGACCGAAATCAGGGTGTACGGCGGGGCCTTGCGGCACATGCTGGTCTTCGACGCCCGGTACGCGGTCGTGCCGCTCGACGAGGCGAGCCTGCACGCGGGTGTGCTGGTGCTGCGCCCTCCGCTCGTCGGTCCCTGCGGTCAGTTCTTCGAGGTCCTCTGGTCGGAGTCGCGACCGCTCGGCGGCGAGTCCGGACGGAACGCCTGCCTCCAGGGACGGCAGTTGCAGGTCGCGGACCTGCTGGTGGAGGGAGCCACGGACCATCAGGTCGCCAACCGCTTGGGTCTGAGCAGCAGGACCGTGCGCACGATCGTGTCCGAGCTGCACGGCCGGTTCGGCACCACCTCGCGGATGGCCTTGGGTTTCCGGCTCGGCCGCGTGGCCAAGCGCGCCTAGGCCGTGTCCTGCAAGTCATGTTCGCGGTCTCCGCGCCCAGGCGGCCCCTGCGGCACGGGCGGGCTCGGCCGAGTACGACCCGGTACGAGGCCGGCCCGCCCGCACCGCCAGGAGCCGCCTGGATCACGAAGCCCATCGAACAGACTTACAGGACACGGCCTAGTCCCGGTACCGCACCTCCCAGGCTCCCGAGGTCCCGTCGGCCGCCAGTTCCCGCTTGAGTACCTTGTGCGTCGCGGTCCGCGGCAGTTCCTCGATCACCCGCACGAACCGGGGCCACTGCTTCGGTCCCAGATCACCTTGCGCGGCGACGAAAGCGGCGAGCTCGCCGGCGTCGATCGGCGACCGGCAGACCAGTGCGGCCATCACCTGGTCGCCCACCCGCGGATCCGGCACCCCGTACACGGCGGCCTCGCGGACGGCGGGATGCCGTAGGAGCGCGCGCTCGATCGGGGCGGTGCCGAGGTTCTCGCCGTCGACGCGCAGCCAGTCGCCGAGCCGTCCCGCGAAGTAGCAGTAGCCGTCCGCGTCGAGGTAGGCCAGGTCGCCGGTGTGGTACATCCCGTCGCGCATCCGCTCGGCCTCGGCCGCCGGGTCGCCGTAGTAACCGGCGAAGAAGCCGGGACCACCGGTGTTGACCAGTTCGCCGACCGCCTCGGCGGCGTTGAGCAGCTTCCCGCCTTCGTCGAACTTCGCCGGGGGACAGGGTTTCCCCGTCTCCGGGTCGAGGACGGCGACGCCGTCGAGCAGCCTGCCGAGTGAACCGGCCGGGGTGGTGGCGTCCCTTCCGAAGTTCACTCCGCCCTCGGTCGAACCGAACGCGTCGACCACGTGGCAACCGAAGCGCTTGCCGAAGGCGGCGAGGTCGGCTTCCGCGCCTTCGTTGCCGTAGACCAGCTTCAGCGGGTTGTCGGCGTCGTCGTCCCGCTCAGGGGTGGTGAGCACATAGGACAGCGGCTTGCCGACGTAGTTGGCGTAGGTCGCCCCGAACTTCCGGATGTCCGGCAGGAAACCGGAGGCCGAGAACCGCCGCCGCACCGCGATCCCCGCGCCCGCGGCGAGCCCGGCCGACCAGCCCGCCATGATGGCGTTGGAGTGGAACATCGGCATCGACACGTACACGATGTCCTCAGTGGACAGACCGAACCGGGTGGCCAGCATCTCGCCGGGGTAGGCGATCTTGCCGTGCGTGCACCGGACGGCCTTCGGGTCACCGCTGGTGCCGGAGGTGAAGATCAGCATGAGCAGGTCTTCCGGCTTCGCGGCCACGGGGTCGGCAGTCTTCTGTGCCGGCTCCAGTTCGCTCAGCGACAGCACCGGCACACCGGCGTCGTCCAGCAGCGGAAGGTACTTGTCCTCGGCGAACACCACCTCGCAGTCGGCCAAGGCGACGTCGCGGGCCAGCGCCGCACCCCGCCGCGTGGGGTTCAGGCCGACCAGCACGTGTCCCGAGAGCGCCGCGCCACCGAGCAGGAACGAGAATTCGGGAACGTTGTCCGCCAGCAGTCCGAAGTGCCCGCCGGGCCGCAGGATCCCGGCGAGCGCGCCCGCGTACCCGGCGCAGGCCCGGACGTGTTCGGCCCAGGTCCATTGCCGGTCTTCGAAGAGCAGGCCGGTCGAGCGGTCCTCCGCCCGCGCGAGCAGGAGTTCCGTGACCGTGGGGGTCATGCCGGGTCCGCGGCCAGCAGGTCGCCGAGTCCCCGCAGCTGCGCGGTCGCCCCGCCCAGGGTGAACTCGAGCCGTTTCGCCGCGACGAAGTAGCGATGCAGCGTGTGGTCGACGTCGATGCCGACCCCGCCGTGGACGTGCACGGCGGTATGCGCGACGCGATGCCCGGCTTCGGCCGTCCAGAACTTCGCCGTCGCGACCTCTTCGGCCGCCGGAAGCCCTTCGCTGAGCCGCCAGGCGGCCTGCCACAACGTCAGCCGGACGGCTTCGACGTCGACGTAGGCGTCGGCGAGCCGCTGCCGCACCGCCTGGAAACTCCCGATGAGATGGCCGAACTGCTTGCGCTCCCGCGCGTACGCCGCGGTCAGTTCCAGCGCCCGTTCGACCACGCCGAGCTGCTGCGCGCAGACGCCGACCGTGCCCCGTAACCGCAGCCATTCGCCGATGTCGCCCAAGGACGTGTCGGCCTTCGCGCCGGACAGCTCGACGAGTGCCGCGTCGGCGTGGTCGACGGTCCGCTGCGGCGAGACCGTCACGACGTCCCGGTCGAGCAGGAACACCTGGCGGCCGCCGTCGATGGCGGCTTCGACGAGGAATCCGTGCGCGAAAGCGCCGGACGCCACCGCGGTCTGGGCACCGGTCAGCCGCCAGCCGTCGCCGTCGGGCTCGGCGGTGAACCCGCACGGCACGCCGTAGTCCGGCAGCGCCACCGCGAGGACGTGGTCACCGCGCAGGACCGGGACGACCCAGCGCTCGGCCAGCCTGCCGTCGCCGAACTCCGCGACCGCCGCGGCCCCCATGACCACTGAGGTCAGATAGGGCACGGGCGCGACCGCGCGGCCGATCTCGGCCAGCACGGAACACTGCTCCAGCAGCCCGAACCCGCCACCGCCGACAGACTGCGGCAGCGCGGCGTCGAGCACTCCGGCCTGCGCCAGCGAAGTCCACAGTGGAGCGTCGAAGCCGCCGGAACCGTGTGGCCCCAGCACGTCGGGGGTGACCTTGTCCGTCAGGATCCGGCGCGTGAGCGAAGCGAGATCCTGCTGCGCTTCGGTGAGCGTGAAGTCCATCGATGTCTCCTAGCGCGTGACGGGCAGGCCGAGGGCGGTCGCGGCGATCATGTCCCGCTGGATCTCGTTGGTCCCGCCGCCGAAGGTGAGGATCAGCGAAGAGCGGTGCAGCCGTTCTATCCGGCCGCGCAACTGGGCGCCGGGGGAGCCCTCGCGGACGACGGCGCCCGCGCCGAGGATCTCCATCATCAGCCGGTACGCCTCGGTCGCGAACTCCGTGCCGAAGACCTTCGTCGCCGACGCCTCCGCCGGGCCGAGTTCGCTGCTCGTGGCCGCCCAGGCGATCCGCCAGTTCCGCAGCTTCAGGTACTCGGCGTGGGTGTGGATCCGCGCCAGGTGCAGCCGTACCCACGGCTGGTCGATGACGCGGGAGCCGTCGGGCAGTTTCGTGGTCTGTGCCCAGCTCCGCACCTCGCGCAGCGACGTCTGGATCGGGGCGGCCGAGGTCAGCGCGACGCGTTCGTGGTTGAGCTGGTTCGTGATGAGCGGCCAGCCCTCGTTCTCCCCGGCGACCCGGGACGTCACCGGCACGCGCACGTCGTCGTAGTAGGTCGCGCTCGTTCCGGGCCCGGCGACCGTGTGCACCTTCGTCCACGAGAAGCCGGGGGCCGAGGTCGGCACGATCAGCATGCTCAGGCCCTTGTGCCGCCGGGCGTCGGGGTCGGTGCGGGCGGCCAGCCAGACATAGTCGGCGTACTCGATCAGGCTCGTCCACATCTTCTGGCCGTTGATGACGTAGTCGTCCCCGTCGCGGACCGCGCGGGTGCGCAGCGACGCCAGGTCGGTGCCCGCGCCCGGCTCGGAGTAGCCGATCGCGAAGTGCAGCTCGCCGGCGGCGATCTTCGGCAGGTAGAACGCCTTCTGTTCTTCGGTGCCGTAGCGCATGATGGTCGGCCCGACGGTGTTCACCGTGAGGAACGGGACGGGCACTCCCGCCGCGGCCGCCTCGTCGGTGAAGACGAGCTGGTCGAGCATCGGCCGGGCCTGCCCGCCGTACTCGCGGGGCCAGCCGATCGCGAGCCAGCCCGAGCTGCCGAGGTCCCGCACGATTTCCTTGTACACCAGGCCGTCGCCATACTCGCCGCCGTCGCCGGCCAGGGCTTCGCGGCGTTCCGGGGTCATCAGCCCGGCGAAGTACTCCCGGAGTTCGCCCGCCAGTGCCCGCTGCTCCGGCGTGTAGTCGATCCGCATCCGTCACCTCTGCCGTCGGTGCTCGTTACTGGTGCCATGGCCGCTCGCGGCGGTAAGGTAGAACCTGTTCTAGTTGTACCAGGTATGGCGGCGAGGAGGGAATATGGAGATCGACGTCGATCGCTCGCTCTGTGAGGCGAACGCGATCTGTGTCGGCTTCGCGCCCGAGGTCTTCGATCTCGACGACGACGAGGAGCTGGTCCTCGCGTCGGCCGAAGTTCCGCAGAATCAGGTAGAACGTGTTACTCAAGCTGTGGCGAGCTGCCCGAAAAACGCCCTGCTCATCCGTGGTTAGCACCGTTTATTTGGGGCTTGCATGCTGCGAGAACAGATTCTAGTGTGTCCGGAGAGGCAAGGAGGCCTTGAGTGAGCTTGGACGGCAAGACGGCCATCGTCACCGGAGCCGGTGCGGGACTCGGCCGGGCGGAGGCACTGGCGCTGGCCGCGGCGGGAGCCTCGGTGGTGGTCAACGATGTGTCGGCCGCGGCGCAGGTGGTGGCTGACGAGATCGAGGCCGAGGGCGGCAAGGCCGTCGCGGTCACCGGTGACGTGTCTGAGTCCTCGACCGCGGACGCCCTGCTCACCGCCGCCGTCGACCACTTCGGCGGCCTGCACGTCGTGGTCAACAACGCGGGTGTGCTGCGCGACCGGATGCTCTTTTCGATGTCCGACGAGGAATGGGACACCGTACTCGGTGTCCATCTGCGCGGGCACTTCCTGCTTTCCCGCAACGCCGGGGCGTACTGGCGCGACAAGTCCAAAGTGGACGGCGCGCCGGTGTACGGCAGGGTGGTCAACACCGCGTCGGAGTCGTTCCTGCTCGGCGCCCCCGGCCAGCCGAACTACGGTGCGGCCAAGGCGGGCATCGCCGCGCTCACCGTGTCCACCGCGCGCGGGCTCTCTCGCTACGGCGTCCGCGCCAACGCGATCTGCCCGCGCGCTCGTACCGCGATGACCGAAGCCGTCTTCGGGGCCGAGGCGCCCGACGGCGTCGACCCGCTTTCGGTCGACCACGTCGCGCCGTTCGTGTCCTTCCTCTGCTCGCCCGAGGCCGACCGGATCAACGGCCAGGTGTTCCTCGTCTACGGCGGGATGGTCGCGCTCATGCGGCCGCCGTCGGTGGAACAGCGCTTCGACACCGTCAACGGCACGTGGAGCAGCGAGGAACTCGTGACCAACGTGGGCGGCTATTTCGCCGACCGAGACCCGGAACGCATGTTCTCCGCGTCCGAGATCATGTCACTGCCATGACCGAGGAGATGATGTAGTGGGCAGGCTCGACGGCAAGGTAGCGCTGATCACCGGCGGCGCCCGCGGGCAGGGCGAGGCGGCCGCGCGGCTGTTCGTCGCCGAGGGCGCGCGCGTGGTGATCGCCGACATCAACGACCTCGACGGCAAGAAACTCGCCGCGGAGCTCGGTGAATCCGCCGTCTACCAGCATCTCGACGTCGGCGACGAGGCCGAATGGGACGCCGCGATCGAGCGCACCGTCTCGGAGTTCGGCCCGCCGACGGTACTCGTCAACAACGCGGGCATCCTGCACTTCTCGGAACTGGGCAAGACCACGCTCGCCGACTACGAACGCGTCATCCGGGTCAACCAGATCGGGGCGTTTCTCGGGATGCGGTCGGTCGTTGAACCGATGACCGGGGCCGGAGGCGGCTCCATCGTCAACGTGTCCTCAGTCGAAGGGCTCGCCGGGATGCCGTTCCTCGTCGCCTACACCGCGAGCAAGTTCGCGATCCGCGGGATGACCAAGGTCGCCGCGCTCGAACTCGGCGCGAAGAACATCCGGGTCAATTCGGTCCATCCCGGCGCGATCGACACCCCGATGGTCGCGGCCGCCGCCGGTGGGCAGAAAGTCGACATGTCGTGGGTGGGCAAGAAGGTCGCCTTGGGCCGTGTCGGGCAGCCGGAGGACATCGCGAAACTCGTCCTGTTCCTGGCCAGTGACGAAAGTTCGTACAGCACGGGCGCGGAGTTCGTCGCCGATGGCGGTGCCACGGCCACGCACGCACTCAAGTTCTAGCGTGGAGGTGCCGAGAGCAAAGTGAACACCGCTAACGCAATGGGGCGTTGACAGGTGGAGTAAGACTCGGGGCAGGCGACTGGGAGGTTCTGTGGGAGCGACGGTGTCCGTCCCCGGTACGGGTGCGCTCACACAGGTCGGCAGGCTCGCGACCCTGTCGTGGGAAGTCCTGCGCGCGATCTTCAAACGTCCGTTCCAGTTCCGCGAATGGATCCAGCAGTGCTGGTTCTTCGCCAGCGTCACCATCCTGCCGACGGCGCTGGTGGCGATCCCGTTCGGCGCCGTCATCGCCCTGCAGCTGGGCTCGCTGACGCAGCAGATCGGCGCGCAGTCGTTCACCGGCGCGGCCAGCGCGCTCGCGATCGTGCAGCAGGCGAGCCCGCTGATCACCGCGCTGCTGGTGGCGGGCGCGGGCGGCAGCGCGGTCTGCGCCGACATCGGCGCCCGCAAGATCCGCGAAGAGATCGACGCGATGGAAGTCCTCGGGGTCAACCCGATCCAGCGCCTGATCGTGCCCCGCGTACTCGCCGCGATCGTGGTTTCCGTGCTGCTGAACGGTTTGGTCAGCGTCGTCGGGGTGCTCGGGGGCTACTTCTTCAATGTCGTCATGCAGGGCGGCACCCCCGGTGCGTACCTCGCCAGCTTCAACGCGCTCGCCCAGGTGCCGGATCTGTGGATCAGCGAGATCAAGGCGCTCCTCTACGGTTTCGTCGCCGGCGTGGTCGCGGCGTTCCGCGGGCTGAACCCGGCGGGCGGGCCGAAGGGCGTCGGCGACGCGGTGAACCAGGCCGTGGTCATCACGTTCCTGCTGCTGTTCCTGATCAACGTCGTGCTGACCGCGATCTACCTGCGGATCGTCCCGCCGAAGGCGATGTGACATGGCAGGCGAACCCGCTGTTTCGGACCGGACGCTCGAAATCATCGCGCGTCCCGGCGCGATGCTGGAAGGCTTCGGCGGCCAGCTGTCGTTCTACTTCCGCGCGCTGGCCTGGACGCCGCGCACGATCCGGCGCTACGGCCGCGAGATCTTCCGCCTGCTGACCGAGGTCAGCTTCGGCACCGGCGCGCTCGCGGTGATCGGCGGGACGCTCGGCGTGATGATCGGGATGACGCTGTTCACCGGTCTCATCGTCGGCCTGCAGGGCTACTCCGCGCTGAACCAGCTCGGCACCGCCGCGCTCACCGGGTTCATCTCGGCCTACTTCAACACCCGCGAGGTCGCGCCGCTTTCGGCGGGGCTCGCGCTCTCGGCCACCGTCGGCTGCGGGTTCACCGCGCAACTCGGCGCGATGAAGATCTCCGAGGAGATCGACGCGCTCGAAGTGATGGGCGTGCCGAGCCTGCCGTATCTGGTGACGACACGGGTGATCGCCGGCGTCACCGCGGTCATCCCGCTCTACGCCGTCGGCCTGCTTTCGTCGTATCTCGCCTCGCGGCAGATCACCATCTGGCTCTACGGCCAGTCCGCGGGCACCTACGATCATTACTTCACGCTGTTCCTGCCGCCCGAGGACGTGCTCTGGTCGTTCCTCAAGGTGATCATCTTCAGCGTGCTCGTGATCCTGTCGCATTGCTACTACGGCTACACCGCCAGCGGCGGGCCCGCCGGGGTCGGTGTGGCGGTCGGCCGCGCGGTGCGGACGTCGATCGTGCTGATCTCGGTCCTCGACTTCTTCCTCAGCCTCGCGATCTGGGGCGCCACGACGACGGTGAGGATTTCCGGGTGAACAGGCGGATTCTGCTGCGGCGGCTCCGGCATCAGGTGCTGGGCCTGGTCTTCCTCGTGGTGGTCGTGCTGTTCTTCGTCACCACCATCGCCTTCTACCAGAAGGCCTTCACCACGGTGACCCTGGTGAACCTGGAGACCGACCGCATCGGCAACCAGATGCGCGAGGGCGCGGACGTCAAGGTGCGCGGAATGGTCGTCGGCGAGGTCCGGGCGATCCAGGCGCACGGCGATCGCGCGACGATGGAGCTGGCGCTGCAGCCGGACAAGACGTCGGTCATCCCGTCCAACGTGTCCGCGCGGCTGCTGCCGAAGACGCTGTTCGGCGAACGGTATGTCGCTCTGCAGATCCCGGAGAAGCCGGAACGGCACATCGCCGAGGGCGACGTCATCCCGCAGGACCGCAGCAGCAGCGCGATCGAGCTGGAAACCGTGCTCGGCAACGTGATGCCGTTGCTGCAGGCCGTCCAGCCGGAGAAGATGGCCAGCACGCTCAACGCCGTCGCGTCCGCTTTGGACGGTCAGGGCAAACAGCTCGGCTCGACGCTGGCGGGGCTTTCGGACTACCTCGGCAAGGTGAACCCGTCGCTGCCCGATCTCAAGGCCGACATCACCGGTCTGGCCGACGCCGCCGCCATCTACGACAAGGCCGCGCCGGATCTGCTGGCCGCGCTTGCGGATCTGACCACCACGAGCAAGACCTTGGTCGAGAGCCAGCGCGGGCTCGCCGACGTGTACTCGACGGTGACCGCGGCCTCGATCGACCTGACGAGCTTCCTGAAAGTGAACCAGGACAACCTGATCCGGCTCACCACCAACCTGCAGCCCACTTTGGACGTCCTCGCGAAGTACGCGCCGGAGTACCCGTGCCTGCTCAAACAGCTCGCCGGATCGGTGCCGCGCGCGGAGCTCGCGTTCGGCAAGGGCACCGCGCATCCCGAGGTCAGCCGGGTGACGATCGAGTTCACGCCGAGCCGGGGCAAGTACCTGCCCGGTGTCGACGAGCCGAAGTACAACGACAAACGCGGCCCGCGGTGCTACCCCGAGGTGCCGCCGCCGGGCCGCTGGCCGCAGTACCCGCCGGACGGCGCCATCGACGACGGGTCCTCGAAGCCCGCGCCGCCGCGCGATCCCGACGGCACCCTGCCTTCCGGTGGGAGCGCGGGGGGTTCGGTGGTGAACACGCCGGACGAACAGCGGCTGATCGACCTGCTCGTGTCGCCCGCCATGGGCACGACGCCGGATCAGGTGCCGAACTGGGGGAGTCTGCTGGTGGGGCCGCTGTACCGCGGGGTGGAGGTGGAGCTGCGATGAGGACCGTGCCGAACTCGGGTTCCGGGGCCGCGAAGGCCGCGCTTCGGGTATGTCGCGAAAGCCACTTTCGGGACGTCAGGTGTCCCGAAAGTGGCTTTCGCGACACGCCCGTGGTGGGTGCGGCGACCCCCCGGAGCGAGGCCGGGCTGAAGGGGCCCTTCACCGCATGTGACGCGGTGAAGGGAGCTTTCATCGCGTCCGATGCGGTGAAAGCGTCCTTCAGCCCACGAGGCGGGAGGGCAGCCCGATGAGGTCCTTCGTCCCGGATCTGGTCAAGATCCTCGTCTTCGCAGTGGTGACCGTGCTGCTCACCGCGGTCCTCGGCGCCACCATCGCGAACACCAACTTCGGCGACACCTCCGGCTACACGGCCAAGTTCACCGACGCGTCCGGGCTCAAGGAGGGCGACGACGTCCGCATCGTCGGCGTGAAGGTCGGCCAGGTCGGCAAGATCGAGGTGGAAGAGGGCGAGAAGAACTTCGCCCAGGTCCATTTCGACGTCCAGACTTCGCACCGGCTGCCCGCGTCGGTCACCGCGACGATCAAGTACCGCAACCTGGTCGGCCAGCGGTATCTCTCGCTCGGCACGGACATCGGCGACGAGAAGTCGTTGCCGCGCGGCGGGGTCATCCCGCCCGAGCGCACCAAACCGGCGCTGAACCTGACCGTGCTGTTCAACGGGTTCAAACCGCTCTTCCGCGCGCTGAACCCCGAGGACGTCAACAAACTGTCCTACGAGATCATCCAGGTCTTCCAAGGCGAGGGCGGCACGATCACCAGCCTGCTCGCGCACACCGCGTCGGTCACGTCGGCCATCGCGGGCAAGGACAAGATCATCGGTGACGTCATCGCGAACCTCAACGCCGTGCTCGGCACGGTCGAGAAACGGTCGCCGGAGCTGGGCGAGCTGATCGACCAGACCCAGCGGCTGGTCACTGGGCTCGCCGAGCAGCGGCAGCCGATCGGGGAGGCGGTCAAGGCGCTGGGCGACCTCACCGTCGCCACGACCGGCCTGCTCGCCGACGCGCGGCCCGCGCTCAAGGACGACGTCGCGCAGCTCGGCGCGCTGTCGCAGAACCTCGGCGATTCGGAACAGCTGCTCGACCATCTCCTGCAGGTGCTGCCGGGCAACCTGCAGAAGTTCACCAGGACGCTGAGCTACGGCAGCTGGTTCAACTACTACCTGTGCGGGATCTCCGGCAGCATCGGCATCAAGTCGCTCAACATCGAACTGCCGATCACGCCGCTGCCCGGCACGCAGCGACCGGAGAGGTGCGGGCCGTGAAGCCGCTCAAGGAACGCAACCAGGCCGCGGTCGGCGGTGTGACGCTCATCCTGATCGTGCTGATCACGGCGACGACGTACTTCTCCGACCGGATCCCGTTGTTCGGCAGCGGGACGACGTACTCCGCGTACTTCGGCGAGTCCGCCGGGCTGGCGCCGGACAACGAGGTGCAGGTCGCCGGCGTCAAGGTCGGCCAGGTCAGCTCGGTGGAGCTGGCGGGCAGGAAGGTGCTGGTGAAGTTCCGGGTCAAGGACGTCCGGGTCGGCGACGCGACCGCCGCGTCGATCGAGATCAAGACGCTGCTCGGCGAGAAGTTCCTCGCGCTCACGCCGAAGGGCAAAGGGAACCAGGACCCGAACACCACCATCGGGCTCGACCGCACGCGGACGCCGTTCGAGCTGCAGGACGCGTTCCAGGAGCTGTCGGGCACGGTCGGCGAGATCGACACCGCGCAGCTGGCGTCGAGTTTCACCGTCCTTTCCGATGCGCTCAAGGACAGCCCGCAGTACCTCAAGGACGCGCTGAGCGGCCTGTCCTCCTTGTCCAAGACGGTGTCCTCACGCGACGGTGACCTGAAGACGTTGCTGGCCAACACGAGCAAGGTGTCCAAGACGCTGTCCGACCGCAACGCCCAGCTGAAACGGATCCTCGACGACGGCAATCTCCTGCTCGCCGAACTGCAGAACCGGAAGGACGCGATCAGCACCTTGCTCAAGGGCACGCAACAGGTCTCGGCGCAGCTGTCCGGTCTCGTCGCCGACAACCGGCAGCAGCTGAGGCCGACACTGGAGAAACTCGGCAAGGTCACCGACATCCTGCAGCGCAACCAGGACAACCTCAGCCGCAGTCTCGCGCTGATGGCGCCGTTCGCCCGCGTCGGCGCCAACGCGACCGGCAACGGGCGCTGGTTCGAGGGATACCTGTGCGGGCTGCTGCCGCCGACGATCATCGCGGGCGCGTTCCAGGTGAACCCGGAGGGCTGCACCCCGCCGATCGCGGCACCGAACCAGGGGGTGGGCGGACGATGAGCACTCAGGCACGCACGCTTTACCACTGGGTCGCGTCCGCCTGCGTCCTCGTGCTGCTCCTGACCGCGGGACTGTGGCTGGTGTTCAAAGAACCCGGCGGGACGCGGATCAGCGCCTACTTCGGGAAGACGGTCGGGCTCTACGCGGGTTCGTCGGTCCGGGTGCTCGGGGTGAAGGTCGGGGAGATCACCGGCGTCACGCCGCAGGGTGAGGCGGTCCGGGTCGACATGCGGATCGACGGCGACACACCGATCCCGGCCGACGCGGGCGCCGTCGTCGTCGCGCCGAGCCTGGTCAGCGACCGGTACGTCCAGCTGACCCCGGCGTACGAGAGCGGCCCCGAAATTGCGTCGGACACGGTGATCGCCAAGGAGAAGACGGCGACGCCGGCCGAACTCGACGACCTCTACACAAGTCTCGACAAGCTCTCGACCAGCCTGGGACCCAACGGCGCCAACAAGAACGGCGCGCTGTCCGACGTGCTCGACACCGCGGCCGCGAACCTCGACGGCAACGGCAAGAACCTCAACACCACGGTGACGCGGCTGTCCGAACTGGCCAAGACGCTGGACAGCTCCAAAGGCGACCTGTTCACCACGGTGCAGAACCTGAACTCCTTCACCGGCGCGCTGGCCGAAAGCGACAAGCAGCTCAACGAGTTCTACCGCCGGGCCGCGGACGTCAGCGGCTTCCTTGCCGCGGATTCCGCCGACGTGGGCGCCGCGCTGAACTCCCTGGCGACGGCGATGGGCGACGTCGAGAAGTTCGTCGCGGAGAACAAGGATCTCCTCTCGTCCAATGTGGACAAACTGGCCGGGCTGACGAAGGTGCTCGTGGACCAGCGGGCCTCGCTCGCCGAGGTGATCGACATCGCGCCGACCGGGGCCACCAACTTCATCAACTCCTACGACGCGGCGTCCGGCACGATCGCGGTGCGGGACAACCTGAACGAGCTGACGCATCCGCCGATCCTGACCGTGTGCCGCCTGATCAGCGCGAGCACGCCGAAACCGATCCCGGACGCGCTGGGCAATATCTGCAAACAGCTCGCGCCGGTCCTCGACGGCACGCTGAAACTCCCGTCGGTCCCGCAGGTGCTGGCCTCGTTGCAGAGCGGCGAACTGCCACCGCTGCCGCTCCCGCTCGTCGACGTCATGACGAAGGGGCTCCCGAAATGAGGCGGCAACGGCAGAAGATTGCGGGAGTGATGGCGGGCGTCCTCGTACTGGCCGGCTGCAGTGACGGCGGTTTTTCGGGGCTGTACAACACGCCCTTGCCGGGTGGCGCGGATCTCGGCGACCACCCGTACCGGCTCTCCGCACAGTTCTCCGACGTGCTCGACCTGGTGCCGCAGGCGAGCGTGAAGGTCAACGACGTCCCGGTCGGGCGAGTCGAGAAGATCGACCTCGCGGCGGACACACGATCGGCGTGGGTGAGCATGGTCGTCAACGGCGACATCGCGCTGCCCGCGAACGCTCGTGCCGAGCTGCGGCAGTCGAGTCTGCTGGGGGAGAAGTTCGTCGACCTGCACGCCCCCGAGAAGCCCGAAGGAGCGCTCGCCGAGGGCGCGAAGATCCCGCTGGACCGCACGAACCGCAACCCCGAGGTCGAAGAGGTCCTCGGCGCGCTTTCCCTGCTGCTCAACGGCGGCGGCGTCGAGCAGATCCAGAAGATCAGCCACGAACTCAACGAAGCGCTCACCGGCAACGAGGCCGAGGTCCGCTCGCTGCTGTCCCAAGTGGACAAACTGGCCACCGAACTGGACGGGCACAAGGGCGAGATCCTGCGCGCCATCGACGGCCTCGACAAGCTGTCCAAGACCCTCGTCGGCCAGACGCAGAACCTCACGAACGCGCTCGACAACCTCTCGCCGGGGCTCAAGGTGGTGACCGAGCAACGGGATCAGCTGGTCGGCATGCTGCAGTCGCTGAACACGCTGTCCGGGGTCGCGACCGAGACCATCAAGGCGAGCAAGGACACGCTGGTCGCGAACCTCCGCGCATTGCAGCCGACGTTGCAGAAGCTGACCGAGGCGGGCCAGGACCTGCCGACGGCGCTGCGGATCCTGCTCACGTACCCGTTCCCGGACTACGCGGGCAACGTGATCAAGGGCGACTACGCGAACGTGGAAGCCAAGATCGACCTGAACCTGGACACGTTCCTGGAGAACATGAACAACTCGTCGCAGCCGATCATCCAGTTGCCCGGTACCCAGGGCACGGGCACCCCCGGCGCGATCCCGTTCAACAACGGTGCCGCGCCGCCGGTGCTACCGCTGCCCGCCGGTGATCTCCCTCAGGCTCCCCAAACGCCCCAAGGGGATGTGCTGGGCGGCGTGCTCGGCGGGATCCTCGGGCCGCTGCTCGGAGGTGGCCGATGATCACGCGCAAGACCAGGATCCAGCTGGCGGCGTTCGTCGTCATCGCGGTGGTTTCGGTCGTCTACGCGGGCGGCAAGTACGCCGGACTCGACCGGCTCTTCGGCACCCGCGGCTACCTCGTCACCGCGCAGCTCGTGGACTCCGGCGGGATCTTCGTCAACGCCGAGGTCTCCTACCGCGGTGTCGCGGTGGGCAAGGTCGCGTCGATGACGCTCACCGAACACGGCATCGACCTCGGCCTCGACATCGATTCGGGGGCGCCGAAGATCCCCGCGGACACCAAGGCCGCGGTCGCGAACCGGTCGGCGGTGGGGGAGCAGTACGTCGATCTGCTGCCCATGCACGAAAACGGGCCGTACCTGGCCGAGGGATCGGTCATCAAACGGGACAAGACCTCGATCCCGCTGGCGCCGGACACCGTGCTGTCCAATTTGGACAAACTGGTGTCGAGTGTGAAACCGGAATCGTTGAAGACCGTCGTCGACGAGACCTACGAGGCCTTCGCGAACGCGGGCCCGGATCTGCGGCAGCTGCTGAACAGCACCGGTTCCCTCACCGCGACCGCGACCCAGTACCTGCCCGACACCCAGGGCCTGCTCGCCAACTCGCGGACGGTCCTGGACACGCAGCGACGGCAGGCGGACAACATCACCCAGTTCTCCAGCGGGCTCAAGACGATCGCCGCGCAGCTGAAGACGTCCGACCCGGACCTGCGGCGCGTGATCGACGAGGCTCCGAAGCTGAGCCGCCAGATCAGCGACGTGCTCGCGGTCTCCGGGACCGACCTCGGGGTGCTGTTCGCGAACACGCTCACGACCGCCCAGATCACCTCCGCCCGCACCGACGCGATCGAGGAACTGCTTGTCGCGTACCCGATCATCTCGGCGTTCTCGCGCTCGACCTCGCCGGACGGCACCGGTCACCTGGGTGTGGTGTTCAACTTCTTCGACCCGGTCTCGTGCACCAAGGGCTACGAGGGCACGAAACAGCGTCCCGCCAACGACACCACCGAGGCGCCGGTGAACACCCAGGCGTACTGCGCCGAGCCGCCGGGAAGCCCCACCGGCGTACGAGGCTCGCAGAACGCGCCGTACGCCGGGAAACCGCCGGCGGTTCCCGAGCGGCCGAAGCAGACCCCGCAGGCGGCGGAATCCGCTCAGCTGCCGGGTGTGCTGAGCCTGCTCACCGGATCCGCGCCCGGTGGACTCGGCGCGTTGCTGGGCGGCAAGTAGTGCTCACCCGTGCCCTCTCCGTCGTCGCCGCGCTGGCGGTCCTCGCGGCCGCGTGGTTCGGCTGGTCGTGGTGGAGCGCCGCCCGGGACGACGGCCTGGCGAGGGGCCGGGAACGCGAGGCCGTCCTGGCCGCCGCGTCCGGCCAGCTCGAAGTGCTCAACACGATCGACTACCGCAGCGGCGCCCAGGACGTCGACCGCTGGCTCGGCGTCACCACGGGACGGCTCGGCAAGGATCTCACCGGCGACCGGCAGATCCAGATCGACCGGGCGACCGCGAGCAAGACCGTCGCCACCGCCGAGCTCAAGCAGGCCGCGGTCACCGAACTCGACGCCGCCGCCGGGACGGCGCGGCTGATGGCCGTGCTGGACGTGCGGGTCAGCACCGGCGGCGGCTCGGCCGCGCCCAAGGTGAGCAGGCTGACCGTGGATTACCAGCGCGTCGAGGGTGGCTGGAAGGTCAGCGCGGTACAGGCGGCCGGATCATGACCGGGCGCGTCCCGCGGATCCTGATCGCGATCATCGCACTGGCGACCGGCTGCGCGGTGTGGTTCGGGCTCGAAGCGTCTTCGCTGGGCTCGGACGGCAACGCGGCGCTGGTGGACCAGGCCGCCACGGCCGAGGTCGCGGACCAGGTCGGCGCCGGGGTGAAGGCCGTCTTCTCCTACGACTACAGCAACCTCGCGCGCACCGAGCGGGCCGCGGCCGACGTGCTGACCGGCGAGGCGACCGGCCAGTACCGGGACCAGTTCGCGTCGGCCCGCAAACGAGCCGAGGACCAGAAGCTCGTGCGGACGACGACGGTCCGGTCGCTCGGCGTCCGGTCCTTGCGCGGGGACGAGGCCGAAGTGCTGCTGTTCCTCGACCAGCAGACGATGACCGCCGGGGGAGGCGCACCGCAGTCGACGGTCTCCCAGCTCTCGGTCACCGCGCACCGCGTCGACGGCCGGTGGAAGATCTCCCAGCTGACTCCGCTGTGATCACGAGACACGTTTCATGTTCGCGCCGGTGATCGCGCCGCCGGAAACGGTGTAGGAACCGGAAAAAGCACGCAGCGAACCGTCGGTCTGGCGAGCCGAAAGATGGACGTGCACGGTGTTCCCGCTCACGCCCGTCACGGTGAGGTCTGCCCAGGAAGTCGTCGCGAATCCCTTGACGTAGGAAGCATAAGCGCCGCCTTTCGCCAGTCGTCGCCCGCCGAGATTCCACGCGGTGAGGAAATCGCGCCCGTTGAGCGCGGCGTAGTAGGCGATCACCGTTTGCGCCACCGGAACCGCCGGTGCGGGATGGACCGTCCGTGTCTCCGGCGGTGCGACATAAACCGTCTGAGGTGGGGCCGCGACCGCAGGTGCCTGGAGCACGATCGTGGTCGGCGGAGCGACCACCGCGACGGCCGGAGCCGCCGTTCCCTGATGGGGTACCGCGCACGCGGCCAGCGCGCCCGCTGCCATCAGCGTCACCGCGGCCAGGTTCTTCGCTCCCATTTTACTCCCCTTTTCCTCGTGGTACCGAGAATGCGGGAAACAACGGACGCGCCACTAGGGGATTCGGACTCGTTACGAATGCTGAAAAACACGCCGGAACCGTTATCGGATCTTGTGCGCGCCGGTCTAGGACCACCCTCGTCTCACACCGGAACGCCCCCGGGTTTAGCGTTAGGCATGACCACTGCACCTGTCGATGTCGAGAGCGCCCGCCGCGACTACGCGGCCCTCGTCGACCGTGGCCTCTCCCTGGACATCACCCGCGGCAAGCCGTCCCCTCGCCAGCTGGACCTCGCCGACGGGCTGCTCGCCCTCCCCGGAGACGTGCGCAAGGCCGAAGACGGCACGGACGTCCGCAACTACGGCGGCCTCAAGGGCCTGCCCGAGCTCCGCCGCATCTTCGCCGGGCCGCTGCAGGTCCCGGCCGAGCAGCTGCTCGCCGCGGGCAACTCCAGCCTGGAGCTCATGCACGACTCGATCGTGCAGGCCTTCCTCAGCAAGCTCCCCGGCGCCGAGCGCCGCTGGGCCGACGAGCCGAGCGTCAAGTTCCTGTGCCCCGTGCCGGGCTACGACCGTCACTTCGCGCTGGCGGAGCGCTTCGGGATCGAGCTGATCCAGGTGCCGCTGACCGAAACCGGCCCGGACATGGGCTTCGTCGAGCGTCTCGTCGCCGAGGACGCCGCGATCAAGGGCATCTGGTGCGTGCCGAAGTACAGCAACCCGACCGGCGTCACCTACAGCGACGACACCGTGCGCCGCCTGGCGACGATGGTCACGGCCGCCCCGGACTTCCGGATCTTCTGGGACAACGCCTACGCCGTGCACCACCTCACCGACGAAGAGGCGCACCTGGCGGACCTGCTCGCGCTGGCCACCGAGGCGGGCAACGCCGACCGCGTGTTCGTCTTCGGCTCCACCTCGAAGGTCACCTACGCGGGTGGCGGCGTCGGCTTCTTCGGCGCCTCCGAGGCGAACCTGGCCTGGTGGACCGGCCTCATCGGCAAGCGGACCATCGGCCCGGACAAGGTCAACCAGCTCCGCCACGCGCAGTTCCTGCGCGACGAGGACGGCGTCCGCGAGCACATGCGCAAGCACGCCGAGCTCATCGGGCCGAAGTTCGCGGCCGTCGACGAGATCCTGACCAAGGAACTCGGCGAATCGGGCCTCGCGTCCTGGACCAAGCCGGCCGGCGGGTACTTCATCTCGCTGACCGTGCCGTCCGGGACCGCCAAGGAGGTCGTGCGGCTGGCCAAGGAGGCGGGCATCGCCCTGACCCCGGCCGGCGCGACCCACCCGTACGGCGACGACCCCGAGGACGCCGTCATCCGCATCGCGCCGACGTACCCTGAGCTGGCCGAAGTCGAAGAGGCCATCCGCGGCCTCGCCGTCTGCGTCCGCCTTGCCGCGGCGACGAAGAAATAATTCCGAGATCTTCTCCAATCCGGGCCACGAGTGGTTCCGAACGTCCGAGTGGGTGGGTGTGCACCGCAAAGACGAGAGGAACCACTCGTGTTCGGAAAGCCCTTCGTTCGTACCCTGATCTCGCGCAGCGCCGAGAACCGCACGGATCGCCGCCGGTTCCTGAAGGCCGCGGGCGCGGCGGGGCTCGGTGTGGTCGGCGCGACCTATCTCGGGGTTCAGGCCACTTCGTCCGCGTCGGCGACGGGTGAGGCCGCTGCCGCCGGTGAGGCCGCCGAAGCTCCCAGCGACGCCGCCGTGCTCAACTTCGCGCTCAACCTGGAGTACCTCGAAGCCGAGTTCTACTCCTTCGCCGTCCACGGCCGCGGGCTGCCGGACGATCTCACCGGCGGCGTCGGCGCCCAGGGTGGCGTCGTCGGCGGCAAGAAGGTGATGTTCCACGACAAGACGCTGCACCAGTTCGCGAAGGAGATCGCGGGCGACGAGGTCGCGCACGTCAAGTTCCTGCGCGGCGCGCTGGGCGAGGCCGCGGTGTCGCGGCCCGAGATCGACCTCAAGGACAGCTTCACCGCCGCCGCCCGCGCGGCCGGGCTGATCAGCGAGTACCAGCAGTTCGACCCGTTCGCCAACGAGAAGAACTTCCTGCTGGCGGCGTTCCTGTTCGAGGACGTCGGCGTGACGGCCTACAAGGGCGCCGCGCCGCTGATCACCAACAAGACGTTCCTGGACGCGGCCGCGGGCATCCTGGCCGCCGAGGCCTACCACGCCGCCACCATCCGGACCTCGCTGTTCGACCGGGGCCTCGGTGACGCGGCGGCCAAGATCTCCAACGCCCGCGACGCCCTCGACGGCCCCGGCGAGGACGACCAGGGCATCCTGCTCGGCAACCAGGCCAACATCGTGCCGGCCGACAACAACGGCATCTGCTTCGGCCGCGGCGCCGACCGGGTGCTGAACGTCGTCTACCTGAACCCCGGCCCGGTGAAGGAAGGCGGGTTCTTCCCCAAGGGGGTCAACGGCGACATCGTCGCCAGCGGCGGCGCGTGACCCCCGCTGACCGCTCTGTCGTGTCGCCGTTTCCCGGTACGGTCGGGTGACGGCGACACGACAGGGGGTCAGCGGTGAAGGCTGTGATCATCGGCGGCGGCGTCTCGGGCACGGTGACCGCGATGGCGTTGCGGCGGGCCGGGATCGAAGCGAGCCTCCACGAGGCGCACCCGTCCGGCGGCGAGGACGCGGGCGCGTTCCTGACGATCATGCACAACGGCATGGACGCCCTGCGCGCGATCGGCGCCGAGGCACCGGTGATCGACAACTCCTTCGGCGCGGTGGGGCTGGAACTCGTGACCCCGGACGGGCGGACCGTCGAACGGCGGTCGTTCGACATCGACGGTCTCGCCGGGCCTCGCACGATGACGCGAGCGGCGCTTTACCATGCGCTGCAAGAGGAAGCGATCTCACGCGGGATCACCTTCGAACGCGGGAAACGGCTGGTTTCCGCATCGCCGGGAGTCGCTCGCTTCGAGGACGGGTCCGTCGCCGAGGGGGACATCCTGATCGGCGCCGACGGGCTGCGGTCGGTCGTCCGGACCATCATCGACCCGGACTGCCCGCCTCCGCGCTCGACGGGCCTCGACGTCGTCTACGGCTACACGACCGACACGAGCATCCCGCAGGCACCGTCCCTCTATCGGATGATTCAGAGCCTGCACGCCTTCTTCGGCTACACGAGCACGCCCGACGGCGTGACGTACTGGTTCGCGCGGCTTCCCACGGCCGAAGGTGTGCGCTCCGGCCTGACGCCGGCCGAATGGTGCTCGGCCGCTTTCGCCGCCTTCGACGGGGAACCGTTGCCTGCCGCGGAAATCATCCAGTCCACAGGGGACGAAGTCTTCGGCGGGCATTCCTACGACGTCCCGTCGACGCCGGTGTGGTTCACCGAGTCGATGGTCCTCGTGGGCGACGCGGCGCACGCGGCCTCTCCCGCCGCTGGGCAGGGGGCGTCGATGGCGCTGGAGGACAGCGTCGTCCTGGCCCAGTGCCTGCGGGATCTTCCCGACGCCCCAACGGCTTTCGCGGCCTACGAGCGACTGCGGCGGGCGCGGGTGGAGGAACTGGTGGCCGGCAGCGCGGCGGTGTCGTCGGGGACGACGTCCGACCGGGACCGGAACTGGCTGTACCGGCACCACATCGAGTGGGACGCGACCATTCGCGTTTAGCCGGCTGACCGCGTGGGCTGCCGCCCTCGCCGTGTCCACAAAGGATGATCAAACGGCCGGCCGGGTATCCCTTTCTCGGGGAGAGGCCTTGTGGACAGTTGGGCCGGCGGTGGCGCTCCGCAGGTGGTCGTGCAGCCGGGAGCGTGTCGCGAAAGCCACTTTCGCGACGTCTGATGTCCCGAAAGTGGCTTTCGCGACGTCGCCTCAGCGCCGGATCGCCCACCACGGCACTGCCGCAGTACAGGAAGGCCCCCTTCCTGTACCTAGGCGCAAGGAAGGGGGCCTTCATGTACTCACGAGCTACTTCTTGTACAGGGCCTCGATGTCGGTCGCGTAGTTCTTGTTCACGATGTTGCGCTTCAGCTTCAGGCTCGGCGTGATCTCCCCGCCCGCCTCGGTGAAGTCGTTCGAGAGGATCGTGAACTTCTTGATCGCCTCGGCCTGCGACACCGCGCTGTTGGCCTGATCCACGGCCTGCTGGATCTCGGCGCGCAGCTCGGCGTCGTCGGCCAGGTCGGACACGGAGGCGTCGGCGGGCTTGCCGTGCTGCGACTTCCACGACGGGAAGTACTCCTCGTCGATGGTGATCAGCGCGCCGATGAACGGCCGCTGGTCGCCGACGACCATCGCCTGGCTGACCAGCGGGCTGGCCTTGATGGTGTCCTCGAGCCCGGACGGGGCGACGTTCTTGCCGCCCGCGGTCACGATGATCTCCTTCTTGCGCCCGGTGATCTTGAGGAACCCGTCGCGGTCCAGCTCGCCGAGGTCGCCGGTGTGGAACCAGCCGTCCTCGAGCGCTTCCGCGGTCG
This sequence comes from Amycolatopsis sp. WAC 04182, assembly GCF_003947465.1. Taxonomy (NCBI): domain Bacteria; kingdom Bacillati; phylum Actinomycetota; class Actinomycetes; order Pseudonocardiales; family Pseudonocardiaceae; genus Amycolatopsis; species Amycolatopsis sp. WAC 04182. Next base: position 751,777 of record NZ_QHJJ01000002.1, on the reverse strand, counting down.
CTTCGGCGTTGTTGAAGTAGCCGCCGAAGACGACGTCGCCCTTCAGCAGGATCTCGCCGTCTTCGGCGATCCGCACCGAGGTGCCGGCGACCGGGCGGCCCACGGTGCCGACGCGGAATCCGTCCTGGGTGCCGACGCAGGCCGCGGCGGACGTCTCGGTCAGGCCGTAGCCCTCGAACACCGGGACCCCGATGCCGCGGAAGAAGTGCGCGAGCCGCACGCCGAGCGGGGCACCGCCGGACACCGCGGCCACGCACCGGCCGCCGAGGGCCGCGCGCAGCTTGCTGAACACCAGCTTGTCGAACAGCGCGTGCTTGATCTTGAGGCCCAGCCCGGCGCCGCCGGTGTCCTGGGCCTGGCTGTACGCGACGGCGGTGGCTTCGGCGGCGTCGAAGATCTTGCCCTTGCCGTCACCGTGCGCCTTCTGCTTCGCGCCGTTGTAGACCTTCTCGAACACGCGCGGCACGGCGACGACGAACGTCGGCCGGAAGGTGCCGAGGTCGGCGACGAGGTTCTTGACGTCCGAGGTGTGCCCGAGGGTCACCCGCGCGCTCAGCGCGGTCACCGCGATGGCGCGGGCGAGGACGTGCGCGAGCGGCAGGAACACCAGCAGCGAGTTGCCCTGCTCCATCAGCTGCGGGAACGCGGCGATGTCGGCGCGGATCTCGGCGAGGAGGTTCCGGTGGGTCAGCTCGACGCCCTTGGGGCGGCCGGTCGTGCCCGAGGTGTACACGATCGTGGCCAGGTCGCCTGCCTTCACCGTGCGCCGGCGCTCGTGCAGGTCGTCGTCGCTCAGCGCGGCGCCCTGCTCGGTGAGCCGGTCGACGGCGCCCGCCTCGATCTGCCAGGTGTGCTCGAGGGTGTCGAGGCGGCCCTTGACGGATTCGAGGGTCGCGACGTGGTCGTCGGTCTCGACGAACACGGCCTTCGCGGCCGAGTCCGAGAGGATCCAGTGGACCTGCTCGGCCGAGGACGTGTCGTAGATCGGGACGGTGACCGCGCCGGCGGCCCAGATCGCGAAGTCGATCAGGGTCCATTCGTAGCGGGTCTTGGACATGAGCCCGACCCGGTCGCCCGGAGCGATGCCCGCCGCGGCCATTCCCTTGGCCACGGCCAGAACCTGGGCGGCGAAGTCTTTGGCGGTGACGTCCAACCAGGTACCGTCGACCTGGCGGCGGAAACTCACGACATCGGAGAACCGCTCCGCGTTCGCCCAGACGACGTCGGCGAGATTCTCGTCGTCGGTCACCGGATTGGCGGCGGGGGCGCTGTATTCGCGCACGAGGAACCTCCGTGTTCGCGTGCAAGTGGTGTGACCGGTGTTACCCGCCAGTCAACTTAGCGTGCCGTGCACCTTAAGACCATGCTGACGAATCGGCCATACCCAGGGCATGACATTCTGCCGCTGTGAACCAGGCGCCGCCAGCTCTCGACATCGTCGACGAGACCTTCCTCGTGGTCCCGCCCTCCACCGTGGCCGCCGCTTTCGCCGATCCGCGATCTTGGTCACGTTACTGGCCGGACCTCGTCCTGGAGGTCTACACCGACCGTGGCGACCAAGGACTGCGCTGGACCGTGCGCGGTGCCTTGATCGGTACCATGGAGGTCTGGCTCGAGCCGGTGCTCGACGGCACTTTGCTGCACTACTTCCTGCGTGCCACTCCCGCCGGTCCGGACGGGGAGCCTCTCGTGCTCCAGGCCCGTGACCTGCGGCGGGAGTTCGATCGCAGGGCCCGTGCCGCCAAGGCGATCGCGCTCGGGCTCAAAGAGGTCCTCGAGGACGGGCGCGAGCCCGGGGTCGGTCCCCGGGCCGAGTAGGGGAGAGCATGCGGGTTCACGTGGTGTCGGACGTGCACGGCAACGCCGACGCGCTCAAACGCGCGGGCGACGGCGCCGACGCGCTGATCGTGCTGGGCGACCTGCTGGACTTCGTCGACTACCGCGAGCACGACAAGGGCATCATGGGCGCGCTGTTCGGCGCCGAGAAGGTCGGCGAGTTCGCGCGGCTGCGGCGTGAGGGCACTCGTGATGAGACCGTTGCCTTCTCGCGATCGTTGTGGGCCACTTTGGCCGATCCCGCCGCCGCGGTCGGCGAGGCGATCCAGGACCAGTACGCCGTCCTGTTCGGCGCTTTGACCGCGCCGACGTTCGCGACCCCCGGCAACGTCGACGACCCGTCGCTGTGGCCAGAGTTCGCCGGCGACGGCATCACCGTCCTCGACGGCGAGGTCGCCGAGTTCGGTGGGCTGCGCTTCGGGTTCATCGGCGGCGCGCTGCTCCCGCCGAACGTGGTCCCGCGCCGCAACGGCTTCTGGCGGCCGTACCTGCGCACCCGCGAGGAGTACGACGTCGCGGTCGCCGGGCTGGAGAACGTGGACGTCCTGTGCAGCCACATCCCACCCGCCATCCCGGAGCTGACCTACGACGTGATCGCGCGGCGGTCCGAGATCGGGTCGGCGGCGCTGGTGGAGCTCATCCGCGAGCAGCGGCCGCGGTGGTCGGTCTTCGGGCACGTCCACCAGCCGCTGACGCCGCGGACGAGGCTCGGCAGGACCGAATGCCGTAACGTCGGTCACTTCAAAGAGACGGCACAGCCGTACGTGCTGCGCTGGTGACCCTCGGCTGCGGCTACAGTTTGGACCATGGCCGAGCAGTCCACGCAGTCCATCGAGGTCGACGCCGAGCCCGCGCGGGTCATGGCCGTCATCGCCGACTTCCCCGCGTACCCGGAATGGGCCAAGGCCGTCCGGGAGACCGAGGTTCTCGCCGAGGATGACAACGGCCGCGCCAAGCAGGTGAAACTCACCCTCGACGCCGGGCCCATCAAGGACGTCTACACCCTCGAATACGACTGGGACGCCGACGGCCACGGAGTCAGCTGGCACCTGGTCAAGGGGCAGATGCAGAAGGCCCAGAACGGCCGCTACGCCCTCGAAGCGCTGGGCGCCGGCCGCACCAAGGTCACGTATACGCTGTCCGTCGAGCTGGCGCTGCCGATGATCGGGCTGCTGCGCCGCAAGGCCGAGAAGATGGTCATGGACACCGCGCTCAAGGAGCTCAAGAAGCGCGCTGAAGCATCCTGAGTCGAAGGGTAGGCATGCGGATCCTGCTGTTCACCGGCAAGGGGGGTGTCGGCAAGACCACGCTGGCCGCGGCGACGGCGGCGGCACTGGCCGGGCGGGGCAGGAAGACGCTCGTGGTCTCGACCGACCCGGCGCATTCCCTCGGTGACGCCTTCGGCCGCGCCCTCGGCGGCGAACCGTCCGAAGTGGACACGCTTTTACACGCCGCCCAGATCGACACCCGCGGTCTCGTCGACAGCACCTGGCGCGAACTCCGGCAGGAATTGCAGGCCGCGCTCGCGGGAGTGGGCCTCGACTCGCTCGACGCCGAAGAACTCACGGTGGTGCCCGGCGTCGACGAACTCCTCGCCCTCACCGAGGTCCAGCGCCTCGCCGAGCACGGTCCCTGGGAGACGGTCGTCGTCGACTGTGGACCGACCGCGGAAACGCTGCGCCTGCTGGCTTTGCCCGAAGCCGTCTCCGGCTATCTGTCCAGGATGTTCAAACCGGGCGCGCGGCGGACGGCGGCCGCGGTGCGGCGCCTCGGGGCGCATCTGGAGTCGCTGCGCACCCTGCTGACCGATCCGGCCACCACGACCGTGCGGCTCGTGCTGACCCCGGAACGCGTCGTCGTCGCGGAAGCCCGCCGGACCCTCAGTTCCCTTGCCCTGCGCGGAATCCTGGTCGACGGCCTGATCGTCAACCGGCTGATGCCCGCGCCCGGGTTCTGGCGTGGCGCGGCGGCCTCGTGGATGCGGACCCGGCGCGCGCAGCAGAACACCGTCCTCGCCGAGCTCGCCGACGCGGGCTTCGGGCCGGAGCAGGTGAAGCCCGTCGAGCATCGCGCGGTCGAGCCGGTGGGGCTCGAGGCGCTTCAGGAAATCGCGTACGAGCTCTACCAAGGTTTGGATCCCTTGGCGGGCAACGATAAGGGTGTCACCCCGCTCTTGCGGGTGTCCGAATCGGACAGCGGCTACGAGCTGCGGATCGCGGTGCCGCTGCACCGTGACTCCGAAGTGGACCTGGCCAGAGTGGACGATGATCTCGCCGTCACCGTGGACGGTTTCCGGCGGCTGATCGCGCTGCCGGAGATGTTGCGCCCGTGCCGGATCACCGGTGCGGAATCCGACGCGCACGGCCTGGTCGTGAGCCTGGCCGGGAACCGGGGACCCGGGTGAGCGAGAACAACGAGAACACCGGATCGGCGCCGCTCGACCTGGTCGAGGAGATCCGCCTGCTGGTCGAGCTGGTCGTCGAGCACGCCGCGCCGTGGCTGGAGGGAGTGATCTCCGCCGGGCACGGGTGCACCGACCACGATTCCGGCGGGTGGTGCCCGCTCTGCGCGGTCGTCGGGCTGGTCCGCGGGGAGCGGCCCGAGTTCGTGGCGCGCCTGATGGAGCAGGCCGCTCAGCTCGTCGCGCTGCTGCGGGCGGTGCTCGCCGATCGGTGGGAACCCGAGGCGGGCGTGCACATGCCGGGGTTCCAGCCTGCGCGGAAGGAGCCCGCGCGGGAAGATGCGCCGGTGGGAGCTTCGCGGGTCCAGCACATCACGGTGACCAGGCGCGACGCTTGGCAGCCGGACCGGGAGAACTGAGTTGCTGACGGTAGGGGTGGACGTCGGGGGCACGAGTGTGCGCGCCGGCGTCGTGGACGAGCACGGCTCGCTGATGGACACGGCCAGGGTCGGGACGCCCAGCGGTGAGGACGCGCTCGAAGACGCCATCGCAGGCGTCGTCGAAGACCTCCGCAACCGGCACGACGTCTCCGGCGTCGGCCTCGCGGTCGCCGGGTTCGTCGCGAAGGACCGGCGGACGGTGATGTTCGCGCCGCATCTGTCCTGGCGTGCCGCGCCGGTCGCCGAGCGCATCGAAAAGCGGGTCGGCCTGCCGGTGACCCTGGAACACGACGTGAACGCCGCCGCGGTCGGCGAGTACCGCTTCGGGGCCGCCCGCGGCGCTCATGTCGCCGCGCTGATCGCGCTCGGCACCGGGATCGGCGCGGGACTGCTGCTCGACGGCAAGATCTACCGGGGCGCGTACGGCGTCGCACCGGAACTCGGGCACCTGACCGTCGTCCCCGGCGGCAGGCCCTGCCCGTGCGGGAAGTACGGCTGCTGGGAGCGGTACTGCAGCGGGACGGCGCTGGCCGCGACGGCGGTGGAACTGCTCGCGCGCCATCCCGGCCGCTCGACCGTGCTCGCGCGCGAGACCAGGGGAGACCCCGGCTCGGTCACCGGACGCCGGGTCGCCGGTGCCGCCCGCGACGGAGACCCGATCGCCCAGCGCGCGATGACCGAGCTGGCGAAGTGGCTGGCCGAGGGACTGGCACTGGTCGCCGACGTCTTCGATCCCGAGATCATCGTGATCGGCGGCGGGGTGTCCGAATCGGCACCGCTGTTCCTCGACGAGGCACGCGAACGCTACGCGGACAAGATCACCGGCGCCGGGCACCGCCCGCTGGCACGGATCCGGGCCGCGCACCACGGCGACGATTCGGCGATCGTCGGCGCCGCCGCGCTCGCCGTCGACGCGGCGAAGGCTCCCGGCGCCGAGGTCGGTGTGACAGGCTGAAGCCGTGACCCGGCAAGACGGCAACGGCTTCGTGAAATGCGACTTCGGGCATCTTCACTGGGGCCTGAACGGCGCCGCCGGGCTGCTGCTGTCCGATCCCGCGCGCGGTGTCCTGCTGCAGCGGCGGGCCTGGTGGGTCCATCATGGACGCACCTGGGCGCTGCCAGGGGGCGCCGTCGAGGCGGGGGAGAGCCCGCGTGAGGCGGCCACCCGCGAGGCACTGGAGGAGGCCGACATCCCGCCCGGCCGGGTCCGCGCACTGGCGGCGGCGCACGTCGACCACGGGAACTGGCGCTACACCACGGTCCTGGCCGCGCCGATCGGCCCGCTTTCGGCCAGGGTGACGAGCGCGGAGAGCGCCGAACTGCGGTGGGTCCGGGCGGCCGAGGTCGCGGACTTCCGGCTGCACCGGGATTTCGCGGCGGCGTGGCCGGGATTGAGGGAACACTTGGATCGCAGGCTGGTACTGGTGGTCGACGGCGCGAACGTCGTCGGGTCGCGGCCGGACGGCTGGTGGCGCGACCGGCGTGGCGCCGCGGAACGGTTGCGCGACAAGCTCGCGGCCCTGGCCGGAACCGGGCTCGCCGATCCGGCGCTCCCCGGCGGCGGCGAGTGGTCGTGGTGGCCGAAGATCGTGCTGGTCGTCGAGGGCAAGGCGCGGGGAGTCGCGCCGGTACCCGGGGTCGAGGTCGTGGACGCCGAGTCCGACGGGGACTCCCGGATCGTGGCCGTCGCACGGGAGGCCCGGGCGGCCGGTCCGGACGACCACGTCGTCGTGGTGACCGCCGATCGAGAGCTGCGGTCCCGCGTCGAGGCACTGGGCGCTTCGACCTTCGGCCCCGGCACCCTTTGGGGGCACCTCGGCTAAGGGCGCGCGATCTTCCCGGCCCGCATCTCCGCGATGAGCGAAGCGACGACGGCGCGGAGGCTGCCGTTGTACTGCTTCGCCACCGCGCGCTGGCGCAGGTAGCTGGGCCCGCAGGTCAGGATCGTCTCCACCGACCGCAGTTCGTCGGCGCAGTCCAGGCGCCGGGCGACCGGTTCCAGCCGGTTCAGCAGGTCGTAGGTGTCGTCGGTGACCAGGCGCTCGTTGCCCGCCGCGTCGAGGATGACGATCGCGTCGACGCCGTAGCGCGCCGCGCGCCACTTGTTCTCCTGGACGTGCCACGGCGGCAGCGTCGGCAGGATCTCGCCGTCGTCGAGGCGTGCGCTGAAGTCGTCGACCAGGCATTGGGTCAGCGCCGAGATCGCGCCGACCTCCTCCAGCGTCGGCAACCCGTCGCACACCCGCATTTCGATCGTCCCGAAATGCGGCGCGGGCCGGATGTCCCAGCGGATCTCGGAGAAGTGGTCGATCACGCCCGTGGTGAACATGTCGTCGACGTAGCTCTCCAGCTCCGTCCACTTCCGGAACTGGAACGGCAGCCCGGCCGTCGGCAGCTGCTGGAACATCAGCGCGCGGTTCGACGCGTACCCGGTGTCCTCGGCGCCCCAATACGGCGAAGACGCCGAAAGCGCTTGCAGATGCGGCGCGTACTTGAGCAGCGCGTCCAGGATCGGCAGGGCCTTGTCGCGGTGGTCGACGCCGACGTGCACGTGGACGCCGTAGATCAGCATCTGCCGTCCCCACCACTGGGTGCGGTCGATGAGCTTGGCGTAGCGCTCCTTGTCGGTGACCTTCTGCTGGTACCACGTCGAGAACGGATGCGACCCGGCCGAGAACAGTTCGACGCCCAGCGGGTCGAGCACCGAGTGCACGACGTCCAGCGAGTCGTTCAGATCGGCTTTGACCTCGGCGATCGTGTCGCAGATCCCGCTGATCACCTCGATGGTGTTGAGCAGCAGCTCCTGCTTGATCTTCGGGTGCTCCTCCTCGCCGCCGGGACGGACGGCGTCGAGCACCTCTTCCGCGACCGACGAGAGCTCACCGGTCCGCCGGTCGACGAGGGCGAGTTCCCATTCCGCGCCGACCGTCGACCGGCGCGAGGGAGTGAAGTCGATCTTCATCTTCCGAATTGTCCGGCAGATCAGACCTGGGCGCCGTTGTTCGGATCCGCGCCGGGCGGCGGCCCCTGGCGCACCCGCAGCAGGAGCAGGGCGATCGCGGTCGCGAGGGCGAGGATGCCGAGCGGGGTGCCGAGCCGCGTGCCCATGCCGATCAGGTTGGGCGCGATCAGGAGCAGCAGGCCGAGCACGAAGAACAGCAGGACGATGAACGCGCCCTTGCGCGGACGCGGCAGGGGAGGCGGCTCGGGCGGCACGAAATGGCCCTCGTCGTCGCCCGGCCCGGCCGGGTCGTCCTCGAAGAGGGTCTTGTCCCAGCTGGTGCCGCCCCCGCGCCAGCCCGGTTCGGGTTCGGCGTCCGGCTGCTCGGGCCGCGGGGTCTTCTCGGCGGGCTTTTCCGCCGGTTTCTCCAGTTCCTCGTCCGGGAAAAGGCCGACGCCCTCCGCACGGAGGTCGGCCACGATCTCGGCGAACGTCGCGTCGACGTCCTCCGGCCCGTCCTTGCCTCTGCTCATCCGGCGTCCACCTGTCCCGCCCGGCGCACGGACCGGGCGAAGTCCACCGTACGCGTGAAGATCAGGCCCGCGTCGTGGTCTTGCGTGGCGACGTGGAAGCTGTTCTCCAGCACCACCTCGGTCACGTCCTCGCTGCCGATCCCGTCGAGGATCACCTGGGAGTTGACCGGCTCCACGATGTGGTCGACGGCCGAATGGAGCAGGAGCACCGGCTGGGTCACCTTGCCCAGATCCGCGCGGGTGAGCTTCCACAGCTTCGCCAGGCTCGCCGCGGCGCGCACGGGCGTCCGCGAATAGGCCAGCTCCGTCTCGCCGGGCTTCGCGATGTCGTTCGCCACGCCCGGCACCGACGGCAGGATCCTCGACAGGACGGGCAGCAGCTTGGCGTCCCAGCGCAGCGTCAGGACCGACGGGTTCACCAGCACGATGCCGGCGATCCGGTCGCCGAACTCCTCGGCGAGCCGCAGCGTCAGCGTCCCGCCCATCGACATCCCGGCGACGAACACCGTTTCGCAGGTCGCGAAGAGGGCCAGCAGCTCTTCACGGACCGCGCCGTACCAGTCCTCCCAGCCTGTCCGGTTCATGTCCTGCCACCGGGTGCCGTGCCCGGGAAGCAGCGGGCAGCGCACCGTGTAACCGGCTTCGGCCAGATGGTCTCCCCAGGGCCGCATGCTCGCGGGAGTGCCGGTGAATCCGTGGCACAGCAGGAACCCTGCTTCGGTCGAACCGGTGTGAGCGAACGGTTCCGCGCCGGCGAGGACGGCCATGCGATCGCCTTCCGTGAGAGCTGGGTAGGTCTACTATGTTCGCACGACCGGAGCGGCTTGTGGGCCCCCGGCCACCGGCGGAATGAGGCCGGATCGGATGTGAGATCCGTCGCTGGGTGCGGGTAACCGGGTGGACTTCGTTGTGCCCGGGGTGCGCGATTCGTAGTCTTGACCATCGGGCGCAGGGGTTGAGCTGCTAGGAGGAGTTTTCGCAGTGCTGTACTGGCTCATGAAACACGTGTTTATCGGGCCACTGCTCAAGGCGCTGTGGCCCACCAAAGTCGTCGGCGCGGAGAACATCCCCGACGACGGCGGCGCGATCCTCGCGGGCAACCACCTCGCGGTCGCGGACTCCTTCTTCATGCCGCTGCGCGTCAAGCGCAAGGTGACCTTCCCGGCCAAATCGGAGTACTTCACCGAAAAAGGCTTCAAAGGTCTGCTGAAGAAGTGGTTCTTCACCGGCGTCGGCCAGTTCCCGATCGACCGCTCCGGCGGCAACGCCGCGCAGGCCGCGCTCGACACCGCGACCCGGCTGGTCCGCGAGGGTCACCTCCTCGGCATCTACCCCGAAGGCACCCGCTCCCCGGACGGCCGCCTGTACAAGGGCAAGACCGGCGTCGCGCGGATCGCGCTCGAGTCCGGCGGCGTCGTCGTCCCGGTTGCCATGATCGGCACCGACAAGGTCAACCCGATCGGCTCGAAGATGTGGTGGCCGCGCCGCCTCGAGATCCGCTTCGGCAAGCCGCTCGACTTCTCGCGCTACGAAGGCCTCGCCGGCGACCGCTTCATCGAGCGGTCCATCACCGACGAGATCATGTACGCGCTCATGGAGCTGTCCGGCCAGGAGTACGTCGACATCTACGCCGCCAAGGCGAAGGAACTGCTCGCCGCCGAAGAGGCGGGGCTCCGCCCCAAGGTGCCCGCGCAGCCGTCCGCCCAGGACGTCGCCCGTATCCCGGACACCAAGGTCGGCTGACGCCCCACTAGGGTTCTCCGGTGCGCTTTTTCTACGACACCGAATTCATTGAGGACGGCGTGACCATCGATCTGGTGTCGATCGGTGTCGTGGACGAAAGAGGACGCGAGTTCTACGCGGTCTCGACCGATTTCGATCCCGGCAAGGCCGGCCCCTGGGTGCGCGACAACGTGCTCCCGAAACTCCCGTCGCCCGCCGACCCGGCGTGGCGCAGCCGCGAGAAGATCCGCACGGATCTGCTCGAGTTCTTCGGCAAGCCGCCCGGCGGGATCGAACTGTGGGCCTGGTTCGCCGCCTACGACCACGTCGCGCTGGCGCAGCTGTGGGGGCCGATGCCCGCGCTGCCGCGTCAGCTGCCGCGGTTCACGCGTGACCTGCGGCAACGCTGGGAGGACGCGGGCAAGCCGAAGCTCCCCGCGGCGCCGGACGACCAGCACGACGCGCTGGCGGACGCGCGGCACAACTACCAGCGGTGGCAGATCATCGAGTCCTACTGGCACCGGTAGGCCCTTACGTGAAGGCCCCTTCCCTCGGCTCAGCCGCAGGGTCCCGGCAAAGTCGCATAACCGCTGTTCGGTTCAGGGTCGTGAGTTACTCGAGGCACGCGTCAAGCCCCCGGGTGTCCACAAGGGACACTTTCGAGCGGCTAAATGTCCGATTGATGGCTAGATGTACGGTTCTCGAGGGGGGTCGTGAGTGGTAATGATCGTTCTAACGATCATTGCCACTCACGACCCCTTCGCAAAACGCCCGAATCGGGCACTGTTACCTGGAAAGTGTCCCTGTGGACAGGCGAGAAGGTGTCGGCCGCTGTGACGAGCCCCCACCCGTCATCAGAACCCGAATCGCCACCCACCCCACCAGCGGTTAGGTGACTTTGCAGGGACCCTCGGCTCAGCCGAGGGAAGGGGGCCTTCACGCGCGGCCGTTGTGGCTGGTGGGACTGCCGTGGCTGAAGTTGACGGTTCTGGCCGTGAAGGACTCCTTGAGGGACCCAGAGTCCCTCAAGGAGTCCTTCACAGCCACTGGTCACATGCCCTGGCGGCAGGCGAGAGTCCTTCACGGCGTCGGCCTGACGCGCCCTTCGCGGCTTAAGACGCGAGCCCTCCACCCCCCGTGCCGTGCAATGAACGGTCCTTTACTTGCGAAATTTGCCAGGAAAGGACCGTTCCTAGCGTTCCCGAGGGCACTCAGCGCCGCGAGGCCACCGCCTCCGCCAGCGTGTCCAGCAGTTCCGCCGTCGTCTCCCACCCGAGGCACGCGTCCGTGATCGACTGCCCGTACGTGAGCGAAGCGGCCGAGCCCAGCGTCAGGTCCTGCCGCCCTTCCACCAGGAAGCTTTCCAGCATCAGCCCCGCGATGCCCCGCTCACCGGCACCGATCCGCTCCGCGAGTTCGCGGACGACCGAAGCCTGCCGCACGTGGTCCTTCGCGCTGTTGCCGTGGCTCGCGTCGATGATCACGCGTTCCGGCAGCCCCGACTTCGCCAGCCGTGCGAGCGTGTCGGCCACCGTCACGGGGTCGTAGTTCGGGCCGGCGGAGCTGCCGCGCAGGATCACGTGGCAGTCCTCGTTGCCGGCCGTGGTGATCAGCGCCGCGAGCCCGTCGGGGTTGATACCCGCGAAGACGTGGCTGGCGCCGGCCGCGCGGGTGGCGTCGACGGCGACCTGGACGTCGCCCTCGGTCGAGTTCTTGATCCCGACCGGCATCGACAGCGCGCTGCACAGCTGCCGGTGCACCTGGCTCGCCGCGGTCCGCGCGCCGATGGAACCCCAGGTCACGGTGTCGGAGATGAACTGCGGGGTGATCGGGTCGAGGAATTCGCAGCCCACCGGCAGGCCGAGCGCGGAGATGTCCAGCAGCAGTTTGCGCGCCATCCGGAGGCCGTGGTTGACCTCGTACGTCCCGTCGAGCCCGGGGTCGTTGATGAGGCCCTTCCAGCCGAGCGTGGTCCGCGGCTTCTCGAAGTAGACCCGCATGACGATGTGCAGGTCACGGCGGTGTTCTTCGGCCTTGGCGGCGAGGCGGCGGGCGTAGTCGAGCGCGGCGTCCGCGTCGTGCACCGAGCAGGGCCCGACGACGACGAGGAGCCGGTCGTCCCGGCCGTCGAGGATGTCGACGGCCGAGGCCCGCCCGGCTAGGACGGTATCGGCGATTTCCGCCGTCATCGGATGTTCGTGCCGCAGCATCGCGGGCGACAGCAGCGGGTTGATGGCCGCCGTGCGGTGCCCGTCGAGGGCGATCAGGGTGTCAGCGGAGGGAGACATCGCGGGTCTGGTTCCTTTCGAAAGGGATACCGACCCGCGGGAACTCGCCGAGCCGGTGTGATTCCGGCTCGGGGTGGACGTCAGCGCAGGTTCACGCGGCCGTGCCCACCCGGGGCCGGCTTCGTAAACCAGAAATAGCGCTGCACGGGGCCAAGCTAGCACATCCCGGGCGTGGACCGATTCCCGAGGTGGTCCGCCCTGCACCGATCCAGAGAACTCCCGCTACGCTGGCGGCGGGACATGTGACTGTCATCTCTACGGAACACAAGACGGAGGCTTCTCATGCGTGTCGGTGTGCTGACCGGCGGTGGCGACTGCCCGGGGCTCAACGCGGTGATCCGCGCTGTGGTGCGCAAGGGCATCGAGGTGCACGGCTGGGACATCGTCGGGTTCCGCAACGGCTGGAACGGTCCCCTCACCGGGGACAGCCGCCCGCTCGGCCTGAACGACGTCGAGGACATCCTGACCCGCGGCGGCACGATCCTGCGTTCGTCGCGGACCAACCCGTACAAGGTCGACGGCGGCGTCGACAAGATCAAGGCCGTGCTCGCCGAGCAGCAGGTCGACGCGCTGATCGCGATCGGCGGCGAAGACACCCTCGGCGTCGCGAAGCGGCTCACGGACGACGGTGTCGGCGTCGTCGGGGTGCCCAAGACGATCGACAACGACCTCGGCGCCACCGACTACACCTTCGGCTTCGACACGGCCGTCTCGATCGCCACCGAGGCCATCGACCGGCTGCACACCACGGCCGAGTCGCACCACCGGGCGCTGGTCGTCGAGGTCATGGGCAGGCACGCGGGCTGGATCGCGCTGCACTCCGGGCTCGCCGGCGGCGCGAGCGTGATCCTGGTGCCGGAGCGGCACTTCAGCGTCGACCAGGTCGTCTCGTGGGTCGAGCGCCGGTTCGAGAAGGAGTACGCGCCGATCATCGTGGTCGCCGAGGGCGCGCTGCCCGAGGGCGGCGAGGAGAAGCTGCTGACCGGGGAGAAGGACGCCTTCGGGCACGTCCGGCTCGGCGGCATCGGCACCTGGCTGGCCGACGAGATCGCCGCCCGCACCGGCAAGGAGTCCCGCGCGGTCGTGCTCGGGCACGTCCAGCGCGGCGGCACCCCGACGGCGTACGACCGCGTGCTCGCCACCCGGTTCGGGCTCAACGCGGTCGACGCCGTTGCCGACGGTGACTTCGGCGTGATGGTGGCGCTGCGCGGCACGGACATCGTCCGCGTCAAGCTCTCCGAGGCGACCGCCGAGCTGAAGACCGTCCCGGTCGAGCGGTACGAAGAGGCCGAGGTCTTCTTCGGCTGAGCCCTGTTTCAGGAGAAGGCCCCTTACTTTGTGCTGTGTTCAGGTAAGGGGCCTTCCTTTTCTTGCGGCGCCGCCGTCGCGACAAGTTGAATCGGCCCTCTGGGGATCCAGGTGAAAGGGACGGCGGTTCTCATGGCGGGTGCGGGATCCAGTAGGCGCGAGTTCCTGAGGTGGCTCGCCGCCGGCGGGACCGGGGTGGCGTTCGCCGGGCTGCTGCCCGGCACGGCCACCGCCGTCATGGGCGAGATCGTCGTCATCGCCGACGTCACGCTGATCGACGGCACGGGTTCGGCTCCGCGGCCCGGCGTTTCGGTCGTGCTCGCCGGTGACCGGATCGCCTGGGTGGGCGGCTCCGCCGACGTCCCGGAAACCGGCGGCGCGCGGGTGATCGACGGCCGCGGCAAGTACCTCGTTCCGGGACTGTGGGACATGCACTCCCACGGTGCGGATCTCGAAGAGGTCGTCCCGCCCCTGCACCTGATCCACGGTGTCACGGGCGTCCGCGAGATGTGGGGGTACGCGGAGAACCGCGAGACGAAGGGCAAGATCGAACGCGGTGAGCTGCTCGGCCCGCGCATGGTGCTGGCGAGCGGGATCGTCGACGGGCCGGTGACGCTGCTGGCGCCGCCGGTGCTCCAGGTGTCGACGGCGGCCGAAGCGCGGGCCGTCGTCCGCGCGGAGAAGGCGGCGGGCGCCGAATTCGTCAAGACGTACTCCTACCTCGGCCCCGACGCTCTGCGCGCGCTCGCGGACGAAGCCCGCACCCAGGGCATCCGGTTCTCCGGGCACTGGCCGTACAAGCTGTCCCACCTCGAAGTGAGCGACCTCGGCCAGCACAGCCTCGAGCATTTCTTCGGGGTGTCGGTCCACTGCTCGTCCCGGCGCGACGAGATCCTCGACAGGTTGACGGCGACGCCTTACGACCCCGAGGCGCCGCGTGCCTTCTTCGACCTGGCGCGGCGGCTGGAGTTCGAATCGGTCACCACGTACGACCGCGGCAGGGCGCAGGCCTACTTCGGCAGGTTGCGGCGCAACGGCACCTGGCATTCGCCGACACTGACGATCAACCGGGTGGTCACGCAGCCCGCCGAAACCCACCAGCGCGACCCGCGGCTGAAATACGTGCCCGCCGACATGCGCGAGAGCTGGGCCAAGGGCATCGAACGGTTGGCGCCCCGGACCCCGTCGGACATCGCCCTGCAGGAGCGCTACCACCAGGAGACGCTGCGGCTGGTCGGCGTCGCGCACGAAGCGGGCGTCGGGCTCATCGGCGGCACCGACTGCCTCAACCCGTACACCTTCCCCGGCAGCGGGCTGCACGAGGAACTCGCCTTCCTGGTCGAGGCCGGGCTTTCGCCGGTGCAGGCGTTGAAGACCGTCACGGGTGACGCGGCGAGGTTCCTGGGCAGGGAAGCGACGTCGGGCACGGTGACGGTGGGGAAGGAGGCGGATCTCGTGCTGCTGGACGCGAACCCGGCCGCCGACATCCGCAACATCGCGAAGATCGACACGGTGATCACCCGCGGCCGGGTCCTCGGCAGGGCGGAGCGGCGTCGGATGCTCGACGCCGTCGAGGCCGCCGCGAACCGGCCCGAGCCGGTCACGAGCGCCCGGCTCCATTCCCTCGCCCGGCGGGGTTGCTGCTGCTGACCGCGGGCGGTCAGACGAGCGCCAGGGTGTCCAAAAGCGACACGGCCCGGGCGATGTCCTCGGTGAGCGGCCGGTCCTCGACGCTGGGGTCGAGGACCGCCGCGGCGGCTTCGTAGGCGTCCCGCGCGGGCAGGGACACGAGATCGGCCTTGCGCATCCGCAGTGCCCGCACGGCCGCGACCAGCTCGCACGCCAGCACCTGCTGGTACGCCGACCCGGCCGCGGTCGCCGCCCGCGCGGCCTGGGTGGAGAAGCTCGCGTGGTCCTCGATCCCGCGTGAGACGACGGCGGTGCCGAGCGTCGCCGGGAGCGCGGCCTGGCGCAGTTCGGTGAGCGCGTCGTGGGCGACGTACTCCAGGATCATCACGCCCGAACTGCCCGACGGCCCCGCCGCGAGGAACGGCCGCAGCCCGGTGAACTCCGGCTCCACCAGATCGCCCAGCCGGGCCACCGACAGCTCGGCGACCTGATGGACGGTCGCGCGCACCTGGTCGAGCGCGGTCGAGACGTACGCGGTGTGGAAATGCGCGTGGTGGTAGGCGTCCTGGTGCACCGTCGAGATCATCGGGTTCTCGGTGCTGGCGTTGATCTCCACCGCGAGCACGTCGCGCAGGTAGTGGATCGCGTCCAGCGCGGGCCCCTGCACCTGCGGGAACGCGCGGAGCCCGAACGGATCCTGGATCCGCCTGCCGGGTTTGGGCGTGCCCTCCATCCCGAGCAGCCGCCGCATCTCCGCCGCGCACGCGACCTGTCCGGCGTGCGGACGCGCCTCGTGGACGGGAGTCGCGTACGCCTCCGGATTCCCGTCGAGCGCGATGTAGGTCAGTGCCGCGACAGCGTGACTCGCCCGCGTCAGCGTGTCGAGCCGCATCGCCGCGAGGGTCGCTTCGGCCAGCGTCGCGGCGTTGCTGCTCATGAACGCGAGCGCGTCACCGGCCCGCACGGGCACCGGAGGCACACCGCCTGCCAGCCACGGCCGTTCGCCGGTGAGGGCGAGCGCGGTCTCCGCGAGCGGCGCGAGGTCGCCGGTGCCGATCGCGCCCAGCCGGTGCACCAGTGGCAGCGCCCCGGTCCGCACGGCGGCGGCCAGCGCCCCGATCAGTTCGGGGCTGAGTCCCGAGCGCCCGGCCAGCAGCTGGTTGAGCCGGATCAGCATCATCGCCCTGGTCTGGCCGGGGGACATGACGTCGCCGCTGCCGCCCGCGTGACTGCGCAGCAGCCGCAGCCCGTGATCCGGCGACTCGCCTTCGCCGACCGGGTCCTCCTTGTTGGCGCCGACGCCGGTGGTGCGGCCGTAGACGATGCGGCGCGTGCTCAGCTCTTCGGCGAGTTTCCACGCGCTTTCCGCGCCGCGCAGCGCGGCGATCGAGACGTCAATGCCCAGCGGACCCTCGGTGCTCGCGGCGGTCACGACGTCCGCGCAGCGCAGGGTCCGGCCGTCCACCCGGATCACGGCGGCCTCCTTTCACGACCGCCCCACTATGAACGCCCTCAGTCCGACGGCGGCTGCCAGGGCGGCCGGTTGCCCCAGCCCCATTTCGGCATGGGCTCGGGAACGGTCACCTCGCGACCAGGTTGCGAGAACATCACCGCGAGCCTGCTGCCCCATTCGACATACGCGGCGAACGCCGAGCGGAACTCGGGATCGGCGGGCAGCCCGGCCTCGTCGGCGGCGTCGAAGAGCAGGTTCACCCAGCGGCGGCGCTGCTCTTCGGTGATGGCGCGGCCGAGATGCCGCCCGACCATGTGCCGATGGCCGCCGTGGTCGCTGCTGTAGGTCTCCGGGCCGCCGAAGACCTCGGCGAGCCAGACCGCGACGTGCTCGGGGTGGCCGGGATCCATGTCGCGGAAGACCGGTTCCAGCAACGGATCCTTCAGCACGTGGCCGTAGAAGACGGTGGTCAGCCGTCGCAGGGCCGTCAGCCCGCCCGCCCATTCGTACAACGTCGGCGTCTCGGTCACGTAGGGTCCTCCCAGCGGCGCTGATCTTCCGGTCCGGCAAGGCAACCACCCCGGATCGCCCGGGACAACCGCTTACTTTTCGGTGCATGCCAACGGGAGGGCCGCACCGGTGCTGACCCAGCACCCGCGCGAGCTGGAGGCGGACGGCCTCGCGCGGCGGACCGCGGCGTCGCTTTCGAGCCGTTACCGATTCACTGACTGTCTTCGTTCCTCTGTGGCCGGACAGCTCGACTGAAGAGGCTTTGACCAGCTCAGCGAAGCCTTCGGCATATTCACCTCGAAGAATGTTCGAAAATGTCCATCCGAAAGTCTTGGTCTGAACCATTGACGGTGTGGTCTAGTCCACTTAACTTGTGCGTGTCCCGCCGCAGTCCTCTCGTCACCGCTGGTGACCGTGAAGGGAGCACGCATGTCCCGTTTGACCAGGTTCACCGCGATCGCGGGTGCCGCGGCCGTCGCGCTCGGCGCGCTGGCCGTCGCCGCACCGGCGCAGCAGGCGGCAGCCGCACCGGAAGCATCGGAGGCCTCGGTCGGCAAGGTGCTCGGGTACTTCGCCGAATGGGGCGTTTACCAGCGCAACTACCACGTGAAGAACATCGACACGTCGGGTTCGGCGAGCAAGCTGACGCATATCAACTATTCGTTCGGCAACGTGACGAACGGTGGCTGCGCGATCGGTGACGCGGAGGCGGCGACCAGCAAGTTCTACGACGCCGCGGGCAGTGTGGACGGTGTCGCCGACAGCTGGGACAACGGCGCGCTGCGCGGGAACTTCAACCAGCTGAAGAAACTCAAGGCCAAGTACCCGAACCTGAAGGTGCTGTGGTCCTTCGGCGGCTGGACCTGGTCCGGTGGCTTCGGCGAGGCGGCGAAGGATCCCGCCAAGTTCGCGGAGTCCTGCTACAACCTGGTCAACGACCCGCGCTGGGCCGGCGTCTTCGACGGTATCGACATCGACTGGGAGTACCCGAACGCCTGCGGGCTCTCCTGTGACACCAGCGGTCCGGCCGCGATCAAGAACCTCGCGCAGGCCCTGCGGGAGAAATTCGGCTCGAAGCTGGTCACCGCCGCGATCACCGCGGACGGTACCGACGGCGGCAAGATCGACGCGGCGGACTACGGCGGCGCGTCGCAGTACTTCGACTGGTACAACGTCATGACCTACGACTACTTCGGCGCCTGGGCCGCGCAGGGCCCGACCGCCCCGCATTCGCCGCTGACCGGCTACGAGGGCATCCCGACCGCCGGCTTCCACTCCGACGCCGCGATCCAGAAGCTGAAGAGCAAGGGTGTCCCGGCGAACAAACTGCTGCTGGGCATCGGTTTCTACGGTCGCGGCTGGACCGGCGTCACCCAGGAGGCCCCGGGCGGCACCGCGACCGGACCGGCGGCGGGCACCGAGCCGGGCATCCAGGACTACAAGGTCCTGAAGAACACCTGCCCGGCCACCGGCACCGTCGCGGGCACCGCCTATGCCAAATGCGGCAGCGACTGGTGGAGCTACGACACCCCCGCGACCATCGGCGGCAAGGTCACCTACGCCAAGGACCAGGGTCTCGGCGGCGCCTTCTTCTGGGAGCTGTCCGGTGACACCGCCGACGGCGAGCTGATCACCGCTCTGGCCAAGTAAGCCTGTTTCCGACGAAGCGCGTGAAGGCCCCCTTCACGCGCTTCTGTCGGTGGCGGGGATTAACGTCACCGCATGGGTTTCGAGGGTTTCGGCGAGTACGCCATCGACTTCTACGACGGTCTCGAGGCGGACAACTCCAAGTCCTATTGGGACGCGAACCTCGCCACCTACAAGGCCGACGTCCGCGCGCCGATGGAGGCGCTGCTCGCCGAACTGGTCCCGGAGTTCGGTGACGGTTTCGGCGAGGGCAAGGTCTTCCGCCCGTACCGCGACGTCCGGTTCGCCAAGGACAAGACGCCGTACAAGACCCACTGCGGCGCGGTGATCGAACAGGGCCGCGGCGGCGGCGCGTACTACGTCGAGGTCGGCCCGGCCGGGCTTCGCGTCGGCGGCGGCTGCTTCCACTTCGAGTCCGATCAGCTCGCCCGCTTCCGCAAGGCCGTCGACACCGAACTGCGCGGCGCCGAGCTGGCCAAGATCCTCACGAAGCTGGAGAAGGCCGGCTGGGAGATCAAGGGGGACAGGCTCAAATCGAAGCCGCGCGGCTTCACCGAGGACCATCCCCGCATCGACCTGCTGAAGTATCGCTCCGTGTACGCCGTCCGCGGCTGGGAGCCGGACGACGTCCTGCACGAACGGGGCACGCTCGACCGGGTGCGTAAGGCGTGGCGGCAGGTCCGCGCGTTCAACGAGTGGGCGCGGGACCGGGTCGGGCCGAGCGAGAAGCCGCGACGATAACCACCGAACCCTGATCGGCGGTTGCCCCCTCGCCCAGGTCAACTGACACTTTTCTTGAACTTTCGGTATCGGTACAGACGTATCCGCGATGAGGGACTACGCTGTGCGAACGTGAGCCGACGCGCGAAGATCGTTTGTACCCTTGGCCCCGCGACCGCTACGCCGGAGAAGATGCGGCAACTCGTCGACGCCGGGATGGACGTCGCGAGGATGAACTTCAGCCACGGGACGCACAGCGACCACAAGCAGGTCTACGACCTCATCCGCACCGCCGCCGCCGAATCGGGCCGCGCGGTGGGCATCCTCGCCGACCTCCAGGGGCCGAAGATCCGTCTCGGCACCTTCGCGGGCGGGCCGGTCGAGTGGCACAACGGCGACATCGTGCGGATCACCGTCGAGGACGTCGCGGGCACGCACGACCGCGTCTCGACCACCTACAAAGGACTCGCCGACGACGCGAAGCCCGGCGACCGTCTCCTCGTGGACGACGGCAAGGTCGGCCTCGTGGTCAAGCAGGTCGAGGGCCCGGACGTCGTCTGCGAGGTCACCGAAGGCGGCCCCGTCAGCAACAACAAGGGCGTCTCCCTGCCGGGCATGGACGTCTCCGTGCCGGCGCTGTCCGAAAAGGACATCGAAGACCTCGAGTTCGCGCTCGAACTCGGCGTGGACTTCATCGCGCTCTCGTTCGTCCGCTCGCCCGCCGACATCGACCTGGTCCACCAGGTGATGGACCGCGTCGGCAAGGGACGCCTCCCGGTCGTCGCGAAGATCGAGAAGCCCGAAGCGGTCTACAACCTCGAAGCCATCGTGCTGGCCTTCGACGCCGTGATGATCGCCCGCGGTGACCTCGGCGTGGAGCTTCCGCTGGAGCAGGTCCCGCTGGTGCAGAAGCGCACCATCCAGATCGCCCGCGAGAACGCGAAGCCGGTCATCGTCGCGACGCAGATGCTCGAGTCGATGATCAACAGCTCTCGCCCGACCCGCGCCGAGGCCTCGGACGTCGCCAACGCGGTGCTCGACGGCGCGGACGCGCTCATGCTCTCGGGTGAGACCAGTGTCGGCCGCTACGCCATCGACGTGGTCAAGACCATGGGCCGGATCATCGAAGCCGTCGAGACCGACTCGCCGGTCGTGCCGCCGCTGTCGCACGTCCCGCGTACCAAGCGCGGCGTCATCTCCTACGCGGCGCGGGACATCGGCGAGCGGCTGAACGCGAAGGCCCTGGTCGCCTTCACCCAGTCCGGTGACACCGTCCGGCGGCTCGCGCGGCTGCACACGCGGCTGCCGCTGCTGGCGTTCACGCCGGAGGAGAGCGTCCGCAGCCAGCTCGCGATGACCTGGGGCACCACGACGCGGATCGTGCCGAAGGTCGGCTCCACCGACCAGATGATCCAGCAGGTCGACCACGCGATGCTCGAAATGGGCAAGTACGCCAAGGGTGACCTGGTGGTCATCGTGGCCGGCTCCCCGCCCGGGACCGTCGGTTCGACCAACCTCATCCGGGTGCACCGCCTCGGCGAAGACGACCACGCCTGACGTCGGCTGAAGTACGCGAAAGTCCGTGAAGGCCTCCTTCCCTACCGTCAGAGTAGGGAAGGAGGCCTTCACGGACTTCGGGGTGGGCGATGGGGACTTTCCCCGCATCTCGCGAGACGAAGGGAGCTTTCGTCGCGTGCCATGCGGCGAAGGGCCCCTTCAGCCCGTCAGTAGGCGTGCCCCGAGCGTCCCAGGTGTCCCGAAGGGTGGCCTTCGCGACAAACGTCCCGCCTCACCCGGGCCCGGGGCACCCGCACGGCCTAAAGTTCAGGACATGACTGAGATGGCCAGGGAAGCCGCGGCCGGTTTCGACAACGCCGGCGGGGTGGGCGGTCAGCCCGTGCTCGACCGGCTGGTCGCGCTGCTGGACTTGGAGAAGATCGAGGAGAACATCTTCCGCGGCGTCTCGCCCGCCCATTCGCCGGTGCGGGTGTTCGGCGGACAGGTCGCTGGGCAGGCGCTGGTCGCCGCCGGCCGCACGGTCCCCGAGGAGCGGAAGGTCCACTCGCTGCACGCGTACTTCATCCGCGGCGGCGACCCGAGCGTCCCGATCGTCTACGAGGTCGACCGCATCCGCGACGGCCGCTCGTTCACCACCCGCCGTGTCGTGGGCATCCAGCACGGCAAGGCGATCTTCTCCCTGTCCGCCTCGTTCCAGAAGGACGAAGGCGGCATCGAACACGCCGAGACCATGCCGGACGTCCCCGATCCCGAGTCGCTCCCGACGCTGCAGGAGCGGGCCGAGGGCTACTTCATGGGCCATCTCGACCGGCCGCGCCCGATCGACCTGCGCTACGTCAACGATCCGCCGTGGGTGACCAGGAAGTCGGGCGATCGGCCCGCCAGGAACCAGGTCTGGATGCGCGCCGACGGCAAGCTCCCAGACCAGCAGCTGCTGCACGTCTGCGTGCTGACCTACGCCTCCGACATGACGCTTCTGGACTCGGTCCTCGCACGCCACGGCGTCTACTGGGATCTCGACAAGGTGCTCGGCGCGAGCCTCGACCACGCGCTCTGGTTCCACCGCCCGTTCCGGGCCGACGAGTGGTTCCTCTACGACAGCGCGTCTCCGACCGCGTCGGGGGCGCGGGGGCTGGCGACCGGCCGGTTCTTCGCCGCGGACGGAACACATATCGCCACCGTGGTGCAGGAAGGTCTTCTGCGGGTGGTGTGAACGGTGACGTTCCGCATCGCTGATGGCGTCTTGTCCACCCTTTAGAGGGAATGGCGAAACGCATTAACATCTGGAGCCAGAGTATTACCGATGGGGTGCGGGCATAAAGGGAGGGCCGGAACCGATCGGGGGACGGCTCCGGCCCTGCACCGGGGGTGAATCCGGCTTCGACGGGTATCCTTCCGAAAGCCCATCGGTGCAGCTCGCGGCCCCGCGCCCGTGCCGCGAGCGGATCCGCTGCCGCCGGTGAAGGCGGGCGTACCGCGTTGCACAATGCTCAACCTACAACGGCAATCTGCAAATTGCAGGATGAAAATCGAGGCATGGCGGAAAATGGTCGTGTGACCATCTCACCGAATGTGTCTCGGGCTGGTTAGATGTGCTTCGTGCGAGGTTGCTGAACACTGTTCTCCTCGCCGTGTCGCGATCGTTGGTGCTCGGACAGCTTGTGGAGGTGCCGTGATGACGAGGGGTCAGGGACCCACCGTGCGCCGCCGGCGGCTGGCGAGCGAGTTGAGGCGGTTGCGCGAGGCGGCCGACCTCACGATCGACGAGGTGAGCGAGAAGCTCGAATGCTCGGCGTCGAAGGTCAGCCGGATCGAGACGGGACACGTCGGCGTCACCCCGCGCGACGCGCGCGACATGCTCGAGCTGTACGGCATCGCGGGCGACGAGCAGGAAGCGCTCGTCCAGCTGGCCAGGGAAGCCCGCAAACGCGGCTGGTGGCACGCGTATAACGAGGTGTTCACCGGCACCTTCGTCGGGTTGGAGGCGGACGCGAGTTCGCTGCGGGCCTTCCAGGCGCTGCTGGTGCCGGGCCTGTTGCAGACCGAGCGATACGCCAGGGCCGTGATCAGGGCGATGCGGCCCGACGCCGAGGACGCCGAGATCAGGCGCCGGGTGGCGGCGAGGATGGCGCGGCAGGAACTGCTGACCGACCCCTCGCCCCCGGAGTACTGGGCCGTCATCGACGAAGCGGTCCTGCATCGCGTGGTCGACGGCCCCGAGGTCATGGCGGAGCAGCTGTACCGGATGGTCACGATGGCGGCGCAGCCGAACGTGACCGTCCAGATCGTGCCGTTCGGCGCGGGGGCCCATCCCGGGATGGAGGGTCCGTTCCTCATCATGGGCTTCCCCGAACTGGCCGACACCGACGTGGTCTACGTCGACAGCACCTCCAGCGGGCTCTACCTGGAGGAACCCCCGGACGTCCGGCGATACGCGTTGATGTTCGACCATCTGCGTGCCGCCGCGTTGAAGCCGGACGACTCGGTCGAGGTGATCGCCGAGGCCGCCGGAAGGTTCGCCGAACAGGCGGCCCTTCCGGAGAAGTCCCTGGAAACGAAGTAAGGAGTGGGGAGCATGACGCCCAACGATGATCTTTCCCAGGCCCGGTGGTTCAAGAGCAGCCACAGCGGGGGCGGCAACGACTGCGTCGAGGTCGCCTTCACCGGTTCCGGTGCCGCGCTGCGCGACTCCAAGGACCCCGAGGGAGGTGCCTTCCGCCTCTCGCCGCAGGCTTGGCGCGGGCTGCTCGGCGCCGTGCGCACGAGTGGCCCCGCTCACGACTAGAGCCGCTGAACTCGACCCCTTACGCCCCCCGAGCAGGGGATGGGCCGGCGTAAGGGGTCGAATCACGTCCGGGTGTAGGTGATCACCCGATGCCGCGAGGCACCCCTCAGGACGAATCTCATCACTACCAAACCAGGTAGTGAGTTCCTAAGGGGAAAAGATGAACACGAACGACGCTCTGCTCACCGGGGTACTGGCCGAGGTCGAGTACCGCCGCGAAGAGCTCCAGCGAGCGGGCCGCAGCGTATGGGTCGACCGGGCCCGCCGGGCAGGCAGGCGGATCCGCGCGCACCGCGCCGAGGTCCGGGTGCCCGCCCAGGAACGCCGCGAGGCCCGGCAGGCGCCCGCCCGTAGCGGCGAGATCACCCGGTAGAGGTCGAGTGCGATGAAGCTCTCGGCGAAAACCCAGGCGAAGTTGTCGGCCCGGTAGGCAAGAATGCACCTCGTGCCCCGTCTTGGCTCCGGAATCCCGATCGTCGCCCGCACACAGGAGATGCGGCAGCTCCGCGCCGCCTTCGCCCGTGCAGAACGGGGCGAGGCCGGCGCGGTGCTGCTCTCCGGTGACGCCGGCGTCGGCAAGACCCGTCTCCTGACCGCGCTCGGCGAGTACGCCGCGGGCGCGGGCGCCCTGGTGCTCACCGGGCGCTGTATCGACGTCCATGAGGGCGGTCTTCCTTATCTTCCGTTCGCCGAGGCGCTGGCGCCGCTGGCGACGACGTCCGATCCCGCGGTCACCGCCGCGGTCCGGGCCCGGCCGGCGCTGGGCAGGCTGCTCCCGCAGATGCAGCAGGCGGAGGACTACCCCGCCATCGAAGACGGTCAGCTCACCGCGAGCGAACGGGTGTCGACGCAACGGCTCGGTCCCGAACAGGACCTCGGCCAGCTCCAGCTGTTCGACGCGGTACTGGGGGTGCTGACCGTCATCGCGCAGCGCCGGCCCGTGGTGATCCTGCTGGAGGACCTGCACTGGGCCGACGGCTCCACCCGGAACCTGCTGTCCTTCCTGCTGACGCGGCTGCGCACCCAGCGGCTGCTGGTGGTGGCGAGCTATCGCGAGGAGGACGTCCACCGGCGGCATCCGCTCCGGGCGGTGCTGTCCGAGGTGGTGCGGCTGGGCGCCGTCGAACGCGTCGAGGTCAAGCCGTTCGGCGCCGAGGACGCGCGCGCGTTCGTCGAGGCGCTGGCCGACGAGCCGATCGGCCAGGACCTGATCGCCGACATCGTCTCCCGGTCCGAGGGCAATCCGTTCTTCGTCGAGGAGCTGCTCGCGTCCGCGAAGGACTGCCGTGAGCTCCCCGCCGGGCTGGCCGAAGTGCTCCTAGCCAGGGTGGAACAGCTTTCCCAGGTCACGCGCCGGGTGCTGCGCGTGGTCTCGGTCGCGAAGGACGCGGTGGCGCACGCCGCGCTCGCCGAGATCTCCGGGCTGGACGAACTCGAACTCGACGAGGCGCTGCGCGAGGCCGTGCAGCATCACGTACTGGTGATCGAGAACGGTTTCTACACCTTCCGCCACGCGTTGCTGCAGGAAGCGGTCTACGGCGACCTGTTGCCGGGGGAGCGGGTGCGCATGCACGCGGCGTACGCGGCACGCATCCGCAACCGCACACAAGGCCGTGGCCAGGACGCGCGGCTCGCGCACCACAGCATGGAGAGCAAGGATTTCGTCACCGCGCTGGCCGCGTTGCTGCGCGCGATGGACGAGGCGGAGAAGCTGGGCGCGCCCGGTTCGGCGCTGCGGCACGTCGAGCAGGCACTGTCCATTTGGGACGCCGTGCCCGCGGCGGACCGGCCGTCGGACGTCGACGAGCTCCGCCTCCTGCACGAGGCGTCGTATTTCGCGAGCACGTCGGGGGAGCCGGAGCGCGCGGTCGCCTATTCGCGGTCCGCGACCGAGGCACTCGGCCCGGACACCGGCAACGAGCGGGCCGCCAAGGTCTGGCGACGGCACGCCGAGGCGCTGCTTTCGGTCGACGGCACGATCGACGAGGTCGTCGAGGCGATCGACAAGGCTTGGAAGCTGGTCGAGCACACCGAGGCGAGTGCCGCGCGAGCCTGGGTGCTCGCCACCCGCGCCGGGATCCTGCGGCTGATCGACCGGCACGACGAGGCGCTGCAGTGCGCACTGGCCGCGGTCGCCGACGCCAGGGCCGTCGGCGCGGGCGGGGCGGAGGCGGCGGCGCTGGTCTCGCTCGGGACGCTGGCCGATTCGGCGGGCGACGTCGAGGAGGCGCGGGAGCGGCTGCGCGAGGCCGAGCGGAAGGCCAGGGATTCCGGCGCGCTCAACGGCGAGCTACGGGCTCTGCACTTCCTCGGGCTGAGCTACGACGACCGGGCCGAGATCCATTCCGCGCTGAAGTACTACGCCAAGGGCATCAAGCGGGCCAAGGAGACCGGCCTGACCTGGAGCTCGTTCGGCATCGAGCTGCGGACCAAACACCTCACACTGCGGTATGTCAGCGGGGATTGGCCGGAAGACGACGACGCAGGCCGCGCGGGCCGGGGTGTTTCGAGTGTCGTCGCCGGGCGGTTCCTGAGCATCTGGGCGCAGTTCGTCGTCGGCAGGGGCCGGTTCGCGGACGCGGACAAGATCCTCCCCAGCCTCCGGCAGCACTGGAGCGCGGACTACTCGATCGCGCTCGCGTCGGGTGACGCCGCGATCCAGCTCGCGTCGTGGCGGGGAGACCATGCCGGCGCCGTGCGTCAGGCGCGTGACCTGATCGACTGGCTCGAAGAGGTCGAACCCGCGGTGCTCGGCGGGATCCGGATCAGCGTGCACGGACTCACGGCGGCCGTCGCCCAGGCCGCCGAAGCGCGGATCCGCGGTGATCTGGCGACGGCCGAGGCCGCGGTGGAATCGGGCGAGAAGCTGCTCGCGCACGGCCGCCACTGCGCCGAACACGGCATCCCGCGTTCGGTGTCGCTGGGGCCTGAGGCGCTGGCGTGGCTCGCCCGGCTGGAGGCGCTCGGCAGTTGCCTGCGCGGCGCGGGAGACCCGGCGCTGTGGGCGAAGGCGGTCGAGGCCTTCGGGTACGGCGCGGAGTACGAGCAGGCCATGTGCCGCCTGCAGCACGCGAAATCGCTGCTGGCTTCGGACGGCGACACCGCGCTCGCCGCGTCGGAGCTGCTGGCCGCGCACGCGGTGGCCGATCGGCTGGGCGCCTGCCCGCTGCGCGAAGCCGTCCGGGAGCTCAGTCACCGGGCGCGCGTCGAGCTTCCCGGCGAAGTCGCGGCGCCGCGTCGTGACGTCGTCGATCCGCTCACCGACCGCGAACGCGACGTGCTGGAGCGCGTCGCGCTCGGCCGGACCAACCGGCAGGTCGGCGAAGAGCTCTACATCAGCGAGAAGACGGTGAGCGTCCACCTTTCGCGCGTGATGGCGAAACTCGGCGCGAGCCGCCGGGCCGAGGCGGTCGCGATCGCCTACGACCGGGGCCTGCTGGCCGCTCCGACCTCTCCCTAGCCGAGTTCAGTCCTCTGAATGCGGTCCTTGCACGCGCAACTACCGCATTCAGAGGACGAAATGCGGGGTCAGCGGCGCGGGAGGCGGCGGAGCGCTTTCAGGCTCGTGCTCAGGGCCCGCACCCAGAGCTTCGGCGGGATTCCGCGGCCGGGGCGCAGCGGCATTCCGCGCTGCAAGGCGATCGCCTGGGCCTCGGTGTACTTGAGCAGGCCTTCGGCACCGTTTCGCCGACCGACGCCGGACTCCTTCATGCCGCCCATCGGCAGGCCGACGGTCCCGAAGGTCGCCGCGAAGCCTTCGTTGACGTTGACGGTTCCGGCCTTCAGCCGCGCCGCGACCTCCCAGCCCGCGCGGCCGTTACGCGACCACACGCTCGCGTTCAGGCCGAACTTCGTGTCGTTGGCGCGCTCGATCGCGTCGGTGACGTCGGTGTAGCCGTAGATCGACACGACCGGCCCGAAGGTCTCCTCGGCGAACAGCTTGACGTCCTCGGTGACATCGGTGAGCACGGTCGGCTCGTAGAACAGCGGGCCGAGATCGGGCCGGGCCTTGCCGCCGGTGAGCACTTTCGCGCCCTTCGACCGGGCGTCCTCGACGTGGGCCGACACCGTCTCCAGCTGGGCCTCGGAGGTCAGGGAGCCCATCTGCGCCTGGTAGTCCAGGGCGCCGCCGAGCCGCAGCGCGGCGGTCTTGGCGACGAAGGCGCGCGTGAACTCCTCGCGGATCGACTCGTGGACGTAGATGCGTTCGACCGAGACGCACAGCTGCCCGGCGGAGGAGAAGCACGCGGTCACCGCACCGGTCGCGGTCTTGGCGATGTCCGCGTCGGGCAGCACGATCATCGGGTTCTTGCCGCCGAGTTCGAGTGAGTAGCTCGTCAGCCGCTCCGCCACCTTCGCGGCGAGACCCTTACCTGTGGGCGTGGACCCGGTGAAGCACAGGTAGTCCGATTCCTCGACGAGTGCGTCGCCGATCTGCGAGCCGCGGCCGAGCACGATCTGCCAGACACCGGCGGGCAGCCCGGCTTCCTCGGCGACCTCCTGCAGCCACAGCGCCGAGAGCGCGGTCTGGTTGTCCGGCTTCTGCACGACGGCGTTCCCCGCCGCGAGCGCGGGCAGGACGTCCATCGCGGTCAGCGCGAGGGGGTAGTTCCACGGCGAGATGATCCCGACGACACCCTTGGGGTGCCGGATCTCGCCGACCTTCGTCAGCACCGGGATCAGCCCGGCGGCGCGGCGCGGCGACAGGAACTTCGCGCTGTGCTTGCCGTAGTAGGCGGCCACGAGCGCGGTGGCGCTGACCTCGTCGAAAGCGTCCATCCGCGCCTTGCCCGCCTCGATCTGCACGAGGTCAAGCGCCTCCTCCTGCCGCTTCAGCACCAGGTCGTGCAGGCGGATCAGGATGCGCTGGCGGTCTTCGACCGGCCGCTCGGCCCACGCGCGCTGAGCCTCTCGCGCCTGGTCGAACACCACGCGGACGTCAGCGTCGGTGGCCTGGGGGAGGGTCGCGATCGGCTGCCCGGTGAAGGGCGCGCGCATCTGGACCGGCGCCGAGTCCGCCCCGCCCACGACCCGGCGCACGAGTCGTTCCGCCTTCGCCATGGCGGGGGCGCCGGGAACGCCTCCGATGGTGGACGGTCCTTCGGTGTGCTGGCCCGCACTCGCCGGTGTCGTGCTCGTCATGCCGTCTCCGTTCCATGCCGCGCGGAGCCGGAAGGCGCCACGCAGAGCCCAGGTGTTACCGACGAGTACAGCATACCGCCGGTATGGAGACTGTCCAGCGCGGATATGAATCAGTTTCACATATTACCGGGTCGGGGCGGATTGTCCGGGGACGGGCGCAGGATGTCCTGCTGCTGCAACGCGGATCCCGCGGGCGGCGTCGGGGGCGACGGCGGCTCGTGGGCCTGCGGATACTGCTGCTGAGGGATGCCGGGAGCGTAAGGCGGGTAGGTGGCCGGGTAAGGGGCCTGAGGAGGCGGCGCCGGTTCACGCCGGTTCGCCACCACCGCCAGCCCGATCGTGAGCAACGCCACGAGCCCGCCGGCGAGCAGGATCCAGAATCCGCTCCCGGTCCCATAACGCGAGACGAACCGGCCCGTGTCCTGTCCGAAGCTCAGGCTCGCCGAGATGTCCATACCGAGCATCCAGACACCGGCCGCGGTTCCCGCCCCGCCCGCGATGAGCAGCGTTCTCGACGTCGTCGCGGCGGGCGAGCCCGAAGTGCGCTGGTACGCGGCGAAACCCACCGCGGCCCCGGCGAACAGGGTCAACGCGGCGGCCGACAGCGGAATGCCGTAGCGGGCGACATGCGTCTTGTCGTAGAACTCCTTCTCCTCCGCCGACGGTTCGATGTCGAAGGTCCGCGTCCAGCCGGTCTCGGCGAATTTCGACACGGTCTTGCCGTCGGAAACCTGCTCGTACGTCGATTGCGGGAGAAAAGTCGCGATAAGGACCAGCAGGCCGGCGAAAACCCCCATCATCGCGGCGAAAAGGCGGGGGAGCCGCAGATCCGACGGCGGTCGCGCGGGCTGCCCTGCGCCGAACGGGCCAGTCGGTTGGTACGGCTGCTGCTGCGGCGCGTTCATGGTCGACTCCTCCGCCGGTTCTGTTGTCCAGCAAGGAATTCCACCACGGATCGGCCGACGGGATAAGTGTCAGCTGTGCTCTGGTCAGGTGCTTTCGCGCGTGCTAGGCGGAGGTGTCCTCGTACAACATCACCGCGACGCGTTTCCATTCGTCGAGCAATTGCCGCCGTCGCTTCGGGTCGCCACCGAGTTCGGCGTCCAGCGCCAGCCCGCGCGTGAGGTTCACGGTCAGCCAGAAGAGGATCTCCGCGCGTTCCTTCGGCAGATCCCCGGCGACCGCGGTGACGTGCTCCAGTGTCGAGCGGCCCAAAGCCTTGTCGACCGGGCGGATCGCTTCGCGGAGTTCGGGGTCGGTGCGCGCCGCGACCCAGAGTTCCGTGGCGGCCGTGGACAGCGTGCCCGAGTAGCCCTCCCACAGCAGGTCGATCGCCGCCGCGACCCCCGACGAGCCGCCGGGGAGCGCCGTGATCGACGCCGCCAGGCGTCCCCGCAGCTTCTCCGTCAGATGTTCGACGGCGGCCGCCATGAGTTCGGCCTTCGCGGAGAAGTGATGCTGCACGGCGCCCTTCGAAACGCCGGCGCGGGCACAGATCTCCTGGACCGAGGTGCGCGCGTAGCCGAGGTCGACCAGGCAGTCGATGGTGGCGTCGAGCAGCGCGGTGCGGGTCTGCTCGCGCCGCTCGGCCTGGGTGCGGTGGGTCCTGCCGAGCACACTCACCGGATCCGGCCCCCTTTACGTGCAGCTCGGTACGGATGTACATTCCGAATGGAACTTACATCCTAAGCGTCATGTTTTCCAGGTCCGATCAGGAGGCGTTGGCCGTGCCCTTGCAGATCCAGAAGAGTTCGTGGAGCACGACGGAGCTCGAAGACCTCCGGGACCTCGCCCGGACCTTCTGTCAGAAGGAACTCGTGCCGAACCAGGAGCGCTGGGCGGCCGAGAAGAAGGTCGACCGCGAGCTGTGGACGAAGGCGGGCGAGGTCGGCCTGCTGGCCCTGTCCATCCCGGAGGAGTACGGCGGTGGCGGCGGCACGTTCGCCCACGAGGCCGTGCTCTACGAAGAGCAGGCCCGGTCCGGTGACAGCGCGTGGGGCGTCACCGTCCACAATGGAATCGTCGCGCACTACATCCTCGAGTACGCGAACGAAGAGCAGAAGAAGGCGTGGCTGCCGAAGTTCGCTTCGGGCGAGATGGTCGGCGCGGTCGCGATGACCGAACCCGGCACCGGTTCTGACCTGCAGAACATCAAGACCCGCGCGGTGCGCGACGGCGACCACTACGTGATCAACGGTGCGAAGACGTTCATCACCAACGGTTTCCACGCCGATCTCGTCGTGGTCGCGGTGAAGACCGACCCGGAGGCAGGCGCGCAGGGTGTCTCGCTGATCGCCGTCGAAACCGACACGCCCGGCTTCAGCCGCGGCCGCGTCCTCGACAAGATCGGCCTCAAGGGGCAGGACACCGCGGAGCTGAACTTCGACGACGTCCGCGTCCCCGTCGCCAACCTCCTCGGCGCCCAGGAAGGCCTCGGCTTCATCCAGCTGATGCAGCAGCTTCCGCAGGAACGGCTGATCATCGCGGTCACCGCGGTCGCCGGGATGGAGGCCGCGATCGACCAGACCATCGCCTACACCAAGGACCGCCAGGCCTTCGGCCGCCCGGTCTACAACTTCCAGAACACGAAGTTCAAGCTCGCCGAGGCCGCGACCGAGGCCGCGGTGTCCCGCGCGTTCCTCGACCAGTGCATCGAACGGCACCTGCGCAAGGAACTCGACGTGCAGGGCGCGGCGATGGCGAAGCTGTGGACCACCGAGCGGGTCAACAAGGTCGTCGACGACTGCCTGCAGCTCTTCGGCGGCTACGGCTACATGACCGAGTACCCGATCGCGCGCGCGTGGGCGGACATCCGGATCTCCCGCATCTTCGGCGGTACCAGCGAGATCATGAAGGAAATCATCTCTCGCACGCTGTAGAGAAACCGTTGGCGTAGGAAGGAAGAACGTGGCGAAAAAGGCCGGCCCGCTCAGCGGGCTCAAGGTCGTCGAACTGGCCGGGCTCGCCCCGGCGCCGTTCGCCTGCACGATCCTCGCCGATCTCGGCGCGGAGGTCGTCCGGATCGACCGGGCGACACCGGGCAACGACGTCATCGGCTTCCCGAACGATCCGCTCGCGCGCGGCAGGCGGTCGATCGGGATCAACACCAAGACCCCCGAGGGGGTCGAACTGGTGCTGAAACTCGCCGACGACGCCGACGTGCTCATCGAGGGCTTCCGCCCCGGCGTCGCCGAGCGGATGGGCATCGGGCCGGAACAGGTCCACGCCCGCAATCCGCGGCTGGTCTACGGCCGGATGACCGGCTACGGCCAGGACGGCCCGCTGGCGACCGTCGCCGGGCACGACATCAACTACATCGGCATCTCCGGCGCGCTCGAACCCATCGGGCACGCCGGGCAGCGGCCGGTGGTCCCGCTCAACCTCGTCGGTGACTTCGGCGGCGGGGGCCTCCTCCTCGCGATGGGCGTGCTGGCGGCGCTGTTCGAACGCCAGACGTCCGGCAAGGGACAGGTGGTCGACGCGTCCATGGTGGACGGTGCGGCGCTGCTGACCACCAGCCTGCACGGGCTGCTGGATTCCGGGCTGTGGTCCGGTGGACGCGGCGAGAACATGCTCGACGGCGGCGCGCCGTTCTACGACACCTACGAGACCGCCGACGGCAAATACGTCGCCATCGGCGCGATCGAGATGCGGTTCTGGGGCGACCTGGTGAAGGTGCTCGGGCTCGACCCCGAGGAGACCCCGGTCCACGTCGACAAGAACGAGTGGCCGAAGCTGCGCAAGATCGTCGCCGAAGCCGTCGCGAAGCACACCCGGGACGAACTGGTCGCGAAGGCCGAAGGCACCGACGCGTGCCTGACGGCGGTGCTTTCCCCGAAGGAGGCGCCGTCGCATCCGCACAACGTCGCGCGCAAGACGTTCGTCGACGTCGGCGGCATGCTGCAGCCCGCGCCGGCGCCGCGGTTCGACCGCACGCCTGCCGAGACGCCGGAACCGCCGAGGCCCAAGGGCGGCGACACCGCCGAGGTCCTCGCCGGACTCGGCGTGGACGCCGCCGGGATCGAACGGCTCCGGGCCGCCGGGGCGATCGCGTGAGCTGAAGGGGACTTTCCCCGCATGAGACGCAGCGAAAGCGTCCTTCACCGCATCGCACGCGGTGAAGGACGCTTTCAGCCCACGTTGAGATCGGACCGCAGCATCGAATAGAGGATGTGGTCGCGCCAGGCCCCGTCCCGGAACCCGTAACCGCGCAGCACACCCTCCCGGGTGAAACCCGCCTTCGTCAGGGAGCGCTGCTCGGCGAGGTTGCCCGCCTCGGTCGACGCTTCGACCCGGTTCATCTGCGTATGCGCGAAGAGATAGCGGACCAGTAGCCGCTGGGCTTCGGTCCCGTAGCCGTGGCCGCGTGCCTCGGGGATGAGCACGAGCCCGGCGTTCCAGCAGTACGACGTCGAGCCCGTCCTGGTCTTGTGCCAGGAGACGAAACCGAGCCGCTGCCCGTCGAGCTCGATCATCAGCATCCCGTTGTCCGCCGCGAGCATGCCGGTCTCGGCCCAGCGGCGGCGCAGGAAGTGCGGGTCGTGCCAGCCGTGCCACTCGAACGTGCCAGCGGCCCGCGGATCGTTCGTCAGTGCTTCGAGCATCGGCAGGTCGTCTTCGTACACCGGTCTGAGCGCGACTCCGGTTTCTGTCATCCGACAGACCTTAGGACCGATCACCCTCGAAACTGCCGTGACGCCCCGCGCCGTCACTGAACCGGCTCGCGCCCGCGACGGCCTCCTCGGCGAGCCCGCCGCCGATCAGCGCGTTCGAGAACTCGGCGCGCATCGCCTCGTCTTCGGTGAGCCCGTACTGGCCGTACGCGGATTTGCGATCCGCCCGCAGACACGCCTGGGGGAACGCGGCCAGTTCGCGCGCCAGCGCTTGCGCGGCCGCCAGGGCCTCGCCGTCCGGCACGACCCGGTTCGCAAGCCCGATCGCGAGCGCCTCGTCGGCCTCGACCGGCCTGCCGGTGAGGATCAGGTCCATCGCCCGCGAATGCCCGATCAGCCGGGGGAGGCGCACCGTGCCGCCGTCGATCAGCGGCACCCCCCAGCGGCGGCAGAACACGCCGAAGACGGCCGTGCTGTCGGCGACCCGGAGATCGCACCACAGCGCCAGTTCCAGACCGCCCGCGACGGCGTGCCCGCGGACCGCGGCGATCACCGGCTTCGACAGGGCCATCCGCGACGGGCCCATCGGCCCGTCGCCCGCCGGGCTGAGCGAGTTGGTGCGGCCGGTGCCGACGGCCTTCAGATCGGCTCCGGCGCAGAAGGCGTCACCCGAACCGGTGAGGACGGCGACCGCGGCCTCCTCGTCGGAGTCGAACGCGCGGAACGCGTCCGCCAGGGCGCTCGCGGTCGGTCCGTCCACGGCGTTGCGCGACTCGGGGCGGTTCAGCGTGACCGTCGTCACCGGGCCGTCCCGGTGGACGAGAACGTTTTCGCTCATCGATCGCTCCCTCGAGGAAATCCGGGTGGGCAACAGGGCCCGATTCTCCTTAAAGTGGTGACAAAGTCCGCAGTGCGCGCGGAGTCATCGTCTGGACACTACGGTGTGATGGGATGGAGCCATGTCGCCCGGCTTGAAGAAATTCGTTGTCATCGCCGTCGTCGCGCTCGTGCTCTTCTTTCTGATCAGCAGGCCGACGCAATCCGCCGACGCCGTCCACACCGCGCTCGGCTGGCTCCGGTCCGGTGCCGAAGCCATCGTCACGTTCGTCCGGAGCCTCTTCTCCTGATCCCTCGCGTCGATCACCGGTGCCCCTGGTGGCGCCGGTGATCACCGTGCGCAGCCACCTGCTGTTATCACGCAGAGTCACCCGCTTCGGATTTCGGTCGAATGACTCGACCATCCGGGTGGATTGCCCCCGAAAACCCGCTGGTCGACGAATTCGTGCCCTGGAAGCTCTGGCGGAAAAGACCTCCGCGCCCCTACGGTGCTCACATTGCGTGATCGGTTGGTCCTCCAGGCGCCGGAGCGGCCTCCTGGGCGAGGAGTTTCCGCAGGTGCAAGCCCCAGGGCAGCGGAACTTTCAGCCGGGCAAGTAAGTCAGGACTTGTCAGTCGGGGAATCATGAGGAGGCAGGGATGACCGGAGATCCCGGAGTCGATGCGTTGATCCGGCAGTGGGCCGCCGAGCGCGAGCAGACCCCCGAGGAGCAGGAGGCCGACCGCATCGCGTCGGCGTGGCTGGCCGATGTGCCGCGACAGGCTCCCGGAATCCCCGGCCAGCGTCAGCAGTCCGGTCAGGCGCGCTGGGCGCCGGTCGAGGCCGCCGACCCCGGCTACCTCGACGCGATGCGCCGTCGTCTCCCGGAGGTCCCGCAGGACCTGCTCGTCGCGGCCGCCGGCTGGTGGCAGATGGTCGGCGGCGTCGCCGAGGCCGAGGCCTGGTGGGACGCCGGCATCAGCCCGCTCGACCAGCGTGCGCTCGACTACCGCGCGGCCGGGCTCGCCCCGTCCGATCTGAGCCGCCGTCTCGGCCCGATGACCGTTTTGCAGCACCTCCGCCGCGGCAGCGCCCCGGCCTGGTGCGTGGCGCGGCTGGCGAGGCAGCAGAAGTCCGCCTGATGAGAACTTCTCGCACGCGCGGGTGAACCGGCGTGGCAGGGGCGATCTCGACCAGCGCGTAACGCTAACCTGCGCGGGCTCGTTGTTCGAGCATCGGTCGTGATCGCCGCCCACGCTGGAGGACCCGCTTCGTGCGCACCACCCCGGAAAACGACGAGCTCGTCGCCGACCCGGCCACGCCCGCTCCGCCACGCCGCGGGGTGGGCGCCGCCGTCTTCGGCAGGCTCGTGATCGTGCTCGCCGTGCTCGGCCTCGCCGGCGGCGGGATCTGGCTGGTGACCAAGGCGTCCGCCCCGGTCGCGAGCCCCACGACGATGGAGATCCCCGCCCTGCAGGTCAAGGCGGCGGACGTCAAACCCGGTTCGGTCGCCCCGGTCAACGCCACCGTCGCGGGCGGCGCCACCCAGCAGACCGCGCCTCAGCAGGCGCAGCCGAAGCCGGGCAAGGACCCGCTGGCCGCTTGGACCGAGCGGGCGGCGCAGGCCACCGGCATCCCGGCCAGGGCACTGCTCGCGTACGGCAACGCCGAACTGGCGATGCGCCAGATGCAGCCGAACTGCAAGATCTCGTGGGCGACCCTGGCGGGCATCGGCCGGATCGAGTCGAACCACGGCCAGTACGGCGGCGCCGTCCTCGGCCAGGACGGACGGCCGTCGAAGCCGATCATCGGCGTCCCGCTCGACGGATCGCCCGGCGTGAAGGCGATCGGCGACACCGACGGCGGCCAGTTCGACGGCGACGCGGCCGTCGACCGCGCGGTCGGCCCGATGCAGTTCATCCCCAGCACCTGGCGCCGGTACGCCGCCGACGGCAACCGCGACGGCCTCGGCGACCCGCAGCAGATCGACGACGCGACGCTGGCCGCGGCGCGCTACCTGTGCGTGAACAACCGGGACATGTCGGCCGCCTCGGGGTGGTGGCAGGGGATCCTGTCGTACAACAACTCGACCGAGTACGCGCAGAAGGTCTTCGGGCTGGCGGACGACTACGCGAAGGCCGTTGCCGCCCGCTCGTGAGTGGTAAGGACGGTTAGGCATCGTCTGAGTCAACCAACAACACTGTACCGCCTGAGGCCGGATGCGGCCTCACGTACGAGGAGCCGCCCACCCCTACGCGCCTCAAGGGTGGGCGGCTCGACTCTGGCACTCATGCTCACCGCAGGTGGTTCATCGCAGCCTGGATCGTGAACCGCCGCTCCCCACCTTGGATTCCGCTAGTTCCCGCGCGTGACTAGGGCAGGAGCGGTGACTTTAACGGAAGCATGAAAGTGGATATGCGCGGCCTATGTGTTTCGCAGCTCCCATGCGACCCGTGGATCCTCACCGTCAGGCAGTTCCGAGATTGTTTTCGCAATATGGTCCGCATACGCAATTTGCCGCTCTCGGATAAAATGACATCGGCGCGCGTTCCACGGATCAGACTCGGCTACAGCGGCAAACAGTTCGGCAACGTACTTGTGAAACTCAAGCCACTCACTAAGAGTGGCGTTTAGTTCCGGCCTTTTCTCCCTTGCGACACGCAGTGCATCATCGTACCGTCGCGGGAAACCCGCTACTGCTTCATTGTTCACGACGTTTAGCGCTCCGCGCATCTTGATATTCGAACTCGTTCACTATCCATTTGAATAGTTGCTCACGCGGCATCTCCAGAGCGTCCGCCAATTTCATGATCTTCGGAACGCTCTTTGGCATTCTCTTGCCCAACTCGATCTCACTTATGGTCTGCGGCCTCATGTCCGCCTTAAGAGCAACCTCATTCTGAGACCAGCGGCGCCAGAGGCGGACTCGCGAAATCATTATCCCAAGAGGTACACGCCGCCCATTGTCAATATCCGGCAGATCGATAGGGGAATACGTTTCAGGTCCACTATTTACCTGTGGCATCGCCATTACCTTGCGACCTCTTGAAAGACGGACGAGTCACGAAATCGGCAGCCTTCATGACGAAAGGCACCCCCTCGAACTGCTTGAGTATGACGACGGCGGGCCAGCCGATACCAATGGCTACCGACAAGACAATGGCTCGCCCTTTGGTGTGCCCCTGAAACCATTGCCATGGCATCGACTCCGACAGGCGTTCGTAGGCATGCTGACTGAAATACATAAATCCAAGTAGCCACAGGCTGATCGCAGAAAAAGGGAAGTTGAACATGAGAGAGTCAGCAACCTTCACTTCTAGGCGGTAATCTGAGGGGAATCATCCCCGAGTGTCTTATCGGTAGTGAGTTGTAGGCATGCGAAGCACGGCATGCCGCACGGGGCCTCAAGCAATTGAAGTACTCCGGGCCCAAATTCTTCCCCGCATAACGCGGCCATCCGTTCAGGTTGCACACCTTCGGGAAGAACGCCAAATAGGTGCACTAGCCGTCGCGATTCCCCCATGCTGCCAGGACGAGGACGGGCAAAGAGTAGTGGCGCAGTCATTTTTTCCTCTTCAAGGCGTGATGGCGTCCAGCGGGAGACCTGGGAATTGGGATATGATTTGAAGATTTTCGGTGACGCGCCGGGCGTCGCATCCGCTGCTCAATTGTCGGAAGGGTTGCGCGTGCTCTTAAGAATGCGTGACACCTGCGGCAGGGTGTTCCGCGCGGAACTAGCATCGATGTAACCAGAAGCAGATGCCCGCATAACGACTCATATTGCCCACGTGACCCGACATCAAGCCCGCGTTTCACTTCTTCATCCGTCACGGCGTGGTCTAAGCCGTCGTGCTGGCTTCGATGCCAGCTAATGTACAGTCCGGCGAAATGTCCCGGGCGTAGTTCGTCGCTCACGACTGCTCCCGTAGCAGGTTATTTAGTATTGGTCGTATGGCCGCCATTGAATGCAGGTAGGGCGTTTTCTTGTTTCGAGCCATTCGATCAACGCGCCACGCGCGTCGACGATAGAAATTGCTGCCGATCGCGGGAATACTGATCCGATTGAACCATTGAAGATGAGGTTCTCATTAGGCAGGGGGCGCCTAGGATTGAATGAGTTCGCGATAGGCATTTGTTCATCGTCATGATCTGTGTAGTTCAACGCCGCCAGGCCGATAGAAGGGCGAACGCTAATCCTCAACTGATGGTTGGGAAATGGTCCAAGCTTGCTGCGGTGAAACTCGACTTCGCCGACCGAGAGGGTTGTTTCCGAATCGATGTGCTCAATGGACAGTATTTCGTCTACGAGCGCGATTGAGGCGGTCATTCCGCGCGTGACTCGGGCCACGCCAGAAGAAAGCAATGCCGTGACAATCATGTCGTCCATGTCACCCGTCGGTCGATTGAAGCCGGTCCTGTGACCCCGCAGGGGGTGCTCGGCCTACGGTCACGGGACGCGACGCCCGGGTCTATATCAACTCAGACATGCCACATGCTGGATCTGACATATCCGCAGGTCGGAGCGGCATTCGCAGGGGTGTGACCTTCACTCGGTGGTGGTGACCCAAGTCGCTAGGTACGCTGGTCAGAGGTTGATCGGCTTGAACCTTTGGCAAGGGGGACCGCATGACTACACCCGGTGGTTCACGGAGCTGCCCGGAATGCGGGACCCGGCTCGCTGCCGACAACACGGCCCGAATGTGCAGCAAGTGCCTAAGGGAGCAGCGCGACCAGCTCAGGACACCCCCTGCGCAGTTGCGAAATGAATTCTTCGAGACTGATGAGTTCCGCGCGGCTTTCGCAAGTCATCACATTGGAAAAGTCTTCAAAGCCTATCGGAATCATCCACGCCACCTGCAACTATTCGGCAAGGCGCTCAATCAGGAGTTGCTAGGGCGCTGGCTAGGACTTAATCAGGCTCAAGTAAGCAAGCAGGAAAATGGGCCGCCTGAGTATAACCTCAAAAACCTTCGAAACTGGGCAAAGATTCTGCACCTGCCACAACATCTTCTCTGGTTCGATTTCCCGGGACAGAGTCGGCTAGTGGTTCCTCGGGCTGCGTCGTCCCCTGGCGCAGAATCCAGCAAACTAATCGCACCCGGGGACCGTGACGAACTCTTAATTGTCAACACGGGGATGGACACGCTCGAACTATTACGACGCGTGCGCGCATCGGCGATCGACTCTTCAACCATTGACGCACTTAGTATCACCGTGGAGCAATTGTGCTGCGATTACCCGCATGCGGATGCCCGCGAGCTAATGGTTGCGGGTAAAGAGTGGCTCGGCAAGATGACTCAGTTGTTAGAAAATCGGCTAACACTTGCGCAGCATCGCGACGTGCTTAGCAAAGCTGGGACACTGGCCTTGCTTGTCGGCTGCCTGGAGTACGACACGGGAGATGCTCGGGCCGCAGAGGCGACACGCCGCATGGCCATGGAGTTGGGCAAAGAAGCCGGAGATCAGGGAATCGTGGGATGGGCACACGAAATGCTCGCATGGTTCCACCTGACGGCAGGCAATTACCGTGCCGTGATTCCGGCCGCCGAAGCCGGGGTTTTGGAGGCGCCCTCTCACTCCGTCGCGGTCCAGTTGTACGGGCAGCAGGCGAAAGCCTATGCGCGCATGGGTAAGCCCGAAGAGGTTCGCCAAGCACTGGATAAGGGTAGCGCCCTATTGGACCGGCTTCCTTTCCCTGATAGGCCGGACAATCATTTCGTGGTCGATCCTGATAAGTGGGACTTCTACGCAATGGACACCTACCGCATTGTTGGCGAGGACCAACTTGCGCAGCGCAACGCGGAGGAAGTCATTCGGCGCGGCGTCAACCCTGAGGGAGTTCAACTGTCTCCTATGCGCATTGCCGAAGCGGAGTTGACGCTTGCAGTGATAGCCGCAAGGCGTGGTGATGTCGAGGAAGCAGCCGAACTAGGCATCCAGGCTCTCCAGAACAACCGCCAGAGTCGGCCGTCGCTGCTGATGGTCTCGACTGAACTGGAAGACGAGCTAGCCACGTACGGCAACGAAGCGG
Source organism: Amycolatopsis sp. WAC 04182 (assembly GCF_003947465.1). Taxonomy (NCBI): domain Bacteria; kingdom Bacillati; phylum Actinomycetota; class Actinomycetes; order Pseudonocardiales; family Pseudonocardiaceae; genus Amycolatopsis; species Amycolatopsis sp. WAC 04182. Next base: position 711,443 of record NZ_QHJJ01000002.1, on the reverse strand, counting down.
GCCGCGACTTCCGCGACCTACTTGCCGAGGTCAAGCGCACCCCGTGAGCAATATCCTGCCGTAGAATCTACTTCCACCTTAGCATTCTTTTTCAGAATACTAGGTTCATGTCACCCGTTTCTGACCTGCGACTATTCATGCTCAGAATAGCTTATTCTCAGGTCAGTGTAGTTGATATGCCACGTCGGCGCCTTACTTGATGGCAGCGGCTCGCAATTCCGCGAGTCGCAGCCAAGAGTAAGGAATCAACAATCATGAGTAACGCAAGGCGAAGCGCCGGTTCTCCGGCGTTTCTTTCGATCCGTCAGGCTGCGCAGGTTCTCGGTGTCGGTGAGTCCGAGATATGCCGCGCTATCCGTGTCGGCACGCTGCGGGCGGTGCGTCGCCGTTCCCGGCTGGTTGTTCCTGCTGCTGAGTTGCGGCGTGTGCTTGGCGGCGGTGCGCGATGACTGACGACGAGTACACGGAGATGGCTGCTCAGCTTGACCGGTTGTCCGCTGTGCCGGATGACGTGCTGTCCGATGTGGTGTCCAGGGACGGCCTGTGTTTGTGGGCGTTCGACCGGAGTGACTTCCCGGAGGGGGAGACGGACAGGGCGACGGCGGCACGGATGTGCGCGGGATGCCCGGTGGTTGATGAGTGTTTGGAACTCGACTTGCGCACGGCCGGTGCGAACACGGTCGGGGTGTGGGGCGCGTTGCCGGACACGGACCGACGCGGTCTGTTTCCGGTGTGGGTGCGTCGTCGGGGTGGTGAGGCACGATGACTGTCTCTCTGTCGACGACGCAGATTCTGGCCGGGGCTGGTGTCCTGGTGTTGCTGTTCACGGTCTGGCGGGCCAGTGCCCGCAAGGCTCGTGCGGCGGCTGACGCGGCACGGGCTAGCGCTCGGGTGGTGTCGCTTGCCGGGCGGGTGCTGTTCACGGGTGCCGCGTTCGTGGGCGTTCAGTGGCTGGTGATCACGCATCCGGGTAGTCCGCTGCTGCTGTTGGTGGTGCTGGCGGTGCCGGACTTGATCGCGGCGCATGTCCTGACTCGGGCGCTGACGGTTACCACGCTGGACACCGGTACGACGCGGCGTCGGGGTGGTGGTCGCCGATGACCACGAACGCTGATCGGTTGGCGCGGGACGCGGCCGACGCTGCCGAGGTTCGGCGCTGGCAGTCCCACCCGGACGTGGTCGCGTGGCGGGTGGAGCGTGTCCGCCGTCAGGTGGACCGGTTGTGCTGGTCCGGGATCATGCTCGGGTTGGCGTTCACGACGGCGAACGTTCAGTGGTTCGCCGCCGCTGGCGCCGAGGTGGGTTCGCTGCCGTGGCTGACGGCGTGGCTGCTGGACCCGACGGTGTGCCTGGTCCTGCTGTCCATCCTGCGGGCCGAACAGATCGCCGCGCGGTACCAGGTCCACACGGGACGGTGGGTGCGTGCGGCGAAGTGGCTCACGCTGGCTGCGACGTATGTCATGAACACGTGGTCATCGTGGGCGGCCGGGTCGCCTGCGGGGGTGGTGCTGCACTCGGTGCCCCCGGTGGTGGTGTTCGTGGCCGCCGAGGCGGTCACCGACCTGCGGGACAAGCTCACCGACGCGGTTCACGTCGCCGTCTCCACGTCCATGAACCGCACGCAGGTTCATGAACCCGCCGTGGACGAACCGGCCGCGACCGTGACCACGGCCGAGGTGGCGCGGCCGGAGCGGCGGAAGCTGTTCGCCGACTATCTCGCCGACGCGCGGGCGGCGTGGTCGGCGGAGGTGGAGATCACTCCGGCATGGGTGCGGGAAGCCACCGGGTGTTCGCGTGGCCTGTCGTCCCGGCTGGCCGCCGCGCTGGCGGCCGAGGTGGCCGAGGGGGTGCGCCATGACCAGTGATCTGGAACGTGCCGGGTCACGCGCCGTCGAACACGTCGGGCCGATCCTTGACGGCGAGTTGGTGGACGACACGTTGCCGCAGCCACGTCGGCGGACGGTGCGCCGCTGTGTCGGCCGGTGGCTGCGTCGGGTGTGGCAGTCCGCGCCGATGGTGCGGGCGCGGTCGCTGGCCGCCTACCGGGCGCGGCAGGCTCCGCGCGATGTGGTGCGGCTGATCTGGTTCGTGGCGCGCGGCATGTGGCGGTGGCTGCTGAAATTCTGGCAGTGGGCCACGTATGCCGACCTGCGGGCGGACGCTCGGCGGGCACGGCTGGCAGGCGACGCCGAAGCACGCCGCGCCGCACAGGAGCTGATCCGTTCGGACGCGACGGCCCGGTGGGCGAAACTCGGTATCGCCGTCCGGCGGTTCGTGATCACGGTGCGGGTGGCCGCGCCGGTGGTGGCAGTGTTGTGGGCGGTGGCCGCGTTCATGGAACGGGCGGACATGTGGACATGGCTCGCCGAGGTCTACACCGGACTCGACGCGGCATGGTCGGTGCTGGTGTTCCTCGGGCCGGTGGTGTTGTGGGCGTTGCCGTTGGTGCTGGTGGTCGCGGCGGCGTTCGAGGGACGTGACCGGACTCCGGGCGCGGGGTGGCTCGTGCAGCCGGACCGTGACGACGCGGATTCGTGGATTGACGAACGGATGATCTCCCGCGCACTCGCGCATCTCGGTATCGCGCCGCTGGACAAGTTCTACCGCGACGGCGGGGAACTCGTGTACACGGTGGCCGCCCGCAAGGACGGTGACGGCACGTTCGCTCAGATCAGGTTGCCGATGGGTGTCACGGCCGACATGGTGGCCGCGCGCCGATCCAGGTTGGCGGCGAACCTCGGACGCGCCGCTTTGGAAACGTGGCCCACCAAGGGATCCGAGGACGGAATCCTAGATCTGTGGGTCGCGGACAAGGGCGTTCTCGGTGGCCGCGGCGCCGGCGACTGGCCCCTGGTCCACGATGGACAGGTCGACCTTTTCGAGGGTGTCCCGTTCGGACTTTCGCAACGCGGGCTGGTCATCAACGCGCCGTTGCTCGGGGTCAACTGGCTGATCGGAGGCCGCCCCGGGCAAGGGAAATCCTCGGCGCTGCGCACGCTCATGCTCGGCGCGGCACTGGACCCGACCGCCGAATTGTGGGTGTTCGTGATGGGCGAGTCTCCGGACTTCGCTCCGTTCGAGCCTCGGTTGTCCCGCTACCGGATGGGGATGGACGACAGCGTGGCCGAGGCGGCGACGCAAGCACTGGCGGACTTGCTGACCGAAATGGAGCGACGCGGCAAGGTCCTCGGCGAACAACCCGGGCGGCCGCCGAAGGTGTCGCGCAAGCTTGCCGACAAGCGCGCGTTGGGCTTGCACCCGCTGGTGTGTGCGATCGATGAGTGTCACGAACTGTTCCAGCACCCCAAGTTCGGGAAGCGGGCGGCGGAGCTGGCGGTGCGGCTGATCAAACGTGGCCGGAAGTACGGCGTCGTTCTTCTGTTGGCCACGCAGTCGCCCACCAAGGACAGCATTCCCCGAGAGATCACGCGCAACATCTCTTGCGGCGTGGCGTTCTCCGTGGCCGATCAGGTGGCCAATGACGGGCTGTTGGGTTCGGGCCGGTACGCGGCCGGTGTCCGTGCGACCGAACTGCGGATCAACACCGACCGGGGAACCTGTGTCGCGGTCGGCATCACCGATGAGGTTTTCGAGTTGGTGCGGACGTTCTACGTCCCGTTCGAGGACGGGGCCGACGACGTGACACCGGTCATCGCCCGTGCCATGGCGGCCATTGAGGACGCCGGGCGGTCGGTGGAGACAGCGGAGCGAATCGAGATTGAGGCGGCTCCGGTGGATCACCTCGCCGACATCGCGCACGTGCTCGGCGACGAACAGCGGGTGCGGACACAGACCGTGCTCACCCGCCTTGCCGAGTACAACGCGGACGAGTACGAACCGTGGGCGTTCGCCGACCTGAAAGCAGTGCTGACCGATCACGGGCAACGGCTCCGCAAGGTGCGCGGCCTCATGTACGTCCACGCCGACGACGTGGCCGCCGCCCGCCGACAGGCAAGCGGGGAGGCAACGGGGGAAGCACCAGGGACCGGGGGAGTTCTCCCCCTAGCCTCCCCCACCCAAGATCCCTCGGTTGACCAGGGAGAACACCCCGGGGGGAGGCGGGGGAATGCCACCACCGAAGACCCGTAAACCGCCCGAAACCAGGGGAATCGGCACCACGTCCAGGGCCTTCCCCCGCTCCCCCCGACCAGCGACCGCAGACACCCGCTCGAAAGGCAGCGACCATGACCAAGACGCCGACGAATCCGAGGACGGACACGGCACCGCAGGCGGCCGACCGAACACACCGGACGGTGACCACGCCGACGGCCCGCAGAACGCGGACCAGCCAGACGCGGACTCAGCCCGCGACTGCGGACAGGGCACCACCGCCCGGAGCGCTGAGAGGGCCGTAGACGGCTCCGCACGGTCGACGGCGGGTCATCGGCCCGACGTGGGGCGCGTGATGCTCAAGACGACGCCAGAGGGTGCGGCGTGGGTGCTGGTCGAGGGTGCCGACTTCGCGGAGCTGGCGGAGCGGATCACCGCCGTGTACGACGCCCTCACCCGCCCGCAGCGCGGTGACCAGCACTGATAGGTGGCGTCCCGGGTGATCCGGGCGCATCCTGACTAGATGGGTGGAGGATCATTGTTCGATCGGATGGCAGAGGCAGGCGAACGCGCCGCCGCTCGTGAGCGGCGGCGCGCTGCCGTTGAACGGGGCGTCAGATATCCGGCGCTCGGGCTGGCGCTGTTCTTGGCGCTGGCGGCGTGGTGGTTGTCGGGCTGGCAGATGTGGCCCTGGTTGTTCGGCGGTGTCGGCGGCATGGTCGTCATGCTGCTGCTCGGGCGCGGCGTGCCGCTGGCGTGGCGGCTGACGGTGCCGCTGCTCGTGGTCGCGGTGTGGCTGCTGACCTATGTGGACCCGTGGTGGTGGGTCGTGATCGCCGGGGTGATCCTGTTCGCCGCCGCGATGGTCGCCGCCGTCCACCTGAGACTCCGCACCCGCCGTTGGCAGACGCTCGGGACTCTGGCCCTCGGGCTGGCCATGGTGACGGCCGGTTCGGTCATGCTGGCCGTGCACGCGGCCGAAGAGACCCGCCAGACACAGGACGAACTGAACGCGGCGCACGCGGAAGCGGTCGCGCGGATTCTGCCGCGCACTCCGAACGCACTGGTGTGGAACTTGGTCGTCAGGCTGTCCGATCAGGCCACGGGCGGCCGACAGGCGGCGGCATCCGGGACCAGTGCCGCCGCCGACTTTTGTTTTCATTTCAGCCCGCAGGCGGCGGACGCGTTCGCCACTGCGCGGCGGGCTGTGGACTGTCCGGGGGCGTTCCTGGCGCTGGCCGCCGAGGTCACCAACCCCCGCGACTACGTCACGCGCCTGTCGCTTCCCGGTAGCGCTGTGCGGTTCGAGCCGGACAACGTCACCAGCGTCGTGGACGCGTGCCACCTGACGTTCGGCTCCATCTTGGACGACACCCCCACCGCCGCGCCCGGTCCGCAACTCGGCGAACTGACACTCAGGCAGCAACTCGGGCAAGGTCATCTCGTGATTGGATACCGGCCATGCACGTGATCTACGAGAAAGGCGGTAGCCGCCCGGTCTCTTGGGCTGAAACCAGGCAGCTACCGCCAGTTGCCTACCCGCCGGTTCCGGCGGCTAAACGTTGTTGTCAGGGCAGTGCAGCTAACTGACCAGGTTCGTGATATCGATGATTCCGTTTTCAGTGATGTACTTGTCTTTGAATTCGGCTAGTTCCGGCATGGCGTCCTGCCATCCTTCCGGCAGAAGCCACCCCATCACTAGTTTTCCATCGGGTCGTTTCTGTGCCGCGAACGCGAAACCTAGGTCAAGCCATCGAATGCGCCGTTCTTCCGGCGTCAGCGTTTCCAGTTCTTCCCGCCAAGTCCGGTCAGTCGGGACCCATTGCACGCCCCCGGGATCAATCGGCAACGCCCGAAGCGTGTCGATATCTTTGAGGATCTTGTTTCCGTCTTCCATGATCTGCTGTCGGTCACTCGTCGACACTGCTCGCGCTACCCGCGACATAAGCCGCGCATGTTCCCGTTCCAGCTTCGCGATTTCGTTAGCGTGATTGCTCGGCGGCATCACGATGCGTTCGCGGACTGGAACCATGGAAAAGAGCACGTAGAAAGACTTCTCGGCGAACGGTTCCACGTCTTCCGCGCGGATGGACGGGCCGTGTTTGGCCGTCGGGCACCGCCAGTACCGGTACTCATAGCTGACCTGGGTCCCGTTCGCGCGGGTCCGCGTGTCGCCCGCGATACGGTGCCACAACGGCTCAAAGCACTCCGGGCACACCAGAACACCGGAGAACGGGTACGGCCGGTTGCTGCCGCGTTCCTTGCGGCGCGATTTCTCGTCCAGCACTGCGGCTATCTCTGCCTGTTCGGCTGGCTCGAAAATGCCGAGTTCGACAAGCTCCGGATTCACCAGCAAGGCAGCCAATGTGCCGCTCTGCCATTTATAGCCCTTGAGTTCGATGGTTGCGGGATCCTCTCCCCGCCGTTCCGCCGTCAACTGTGCTTGCCTGTCTCGCGGGGTGACGACTTTGTTTTCTGTCAGCCACTTGCACAGGTCGGCGAGCCCCTTCTTTTCCGCCCGCACGAGTGTGGATAGGGAATGCAGGATCTTGACCGCGTACGGGTCCAAACCGAGAATCCAGCCACCGCCGCCCGGCAATTCAACCGGCATCGTGCCGTACAGGTGACTCTCGCCGCTCCACCGGCCCTGTTCTTTCAGGGACGCTTTCGCGGAGCGGAACCGCTCGCGCATCCGTTCACGCTCCATGCGGGCAAATGCCGCAATCAGCGTGATCATGAATTCCGCCATTGAATTACTGGAATCGATGCCCTCGGCGATAGCGATCAAGCGCTTACCGCGTGCGCGCAGCCACTCCAGCAAGTTCAGGGCGTCCATGACGTTCCGTACCAGCCGGTCAAGCTTCGACACCACGAGCGTCTTCCACGGTTGCGGTGGCGCGTCGGACAGCCACTGCTTGAGCCCCGCCCGCTTATGCGGTTCCAGGTCGCCGGACACGTGCAAGTCCTCGACGGTCGCCACTACCGGAATGTCGTAGGCGGACGTCCACCGGTGCGTGGTGTCGCGCTGGACCACGTTGGACGTGCTCTCGTCCGTGTAGTGCGACTCGCGCGAGTAGCAGACCGCCGCGTCGTCCACGGGATCGAACGGGACGACGGGCGGCCGCTCACTGGTCTGCTTCTTGAACCTCCGCCGCTTCCTCGGTGCTGGTGCGCTCATGGCCGTATCCTCGCTGGTAGACGCTCTGCCGACTGTAGTTGGTTGCCCCAGTCGGTGCAGAACCGTCCTTACCACTCACGAGGCCGGAGGTAGGACCAAGGTCCCGAGCGCCCAGGTCGGCGATGTTTCACCACGCCCCCAGTGCTAGCGTCGATATGTGCCCGCTTCGTCCGTCACCCTGCGCCGCCTCGGCATCGCCGGCGTCTGCCTGGTGAGCCTGGCGCTGTGCTGCGGGCTCGCGTGGTGGCAGTGGGAGCGGTTCTCCTCGGCCAGCGGGACGTTCCAGAACCTCGGCTACGTCCTGCAGTGGCCGCTGTTCGGGCTGTTCCCCGCCTTCATGTTCTGGCGGATCCGCAAGCTCCGCCGTCGCGCCGCCGAGGCCGACGCCCAGGAAACGGTGGCCGAGACCGCCGTCCCCGAGGTGCCCGCGCCCCGGCAGCGGCGTGCCCCGGCGCCACCGCCCCCCGAGGACGACGAGCTCGCCGCGTACAACAGGTACCTGCGCGAACTCAACGCCCGCGACCAGTAGTCCCCAGAGAGGTTCGAGACCCTATGACCACCCGAACTGACGACGCCGCCCCGGCCCGCCCGGTCTCGTTGGGCGGACCGCTGATCCGGTTCCGCGTCGCGGCGTACGCCACCGGTGTGGCCCTGCTCGGGCTGGTCGTCGAAATGCTGCTGCAGTACGTCTTCCGTGTGGAACTTCCCCAGTTCGTGAAGATGATCCCCATGGTCCACGGTGGGCTCTACCTGGTCTATCTGCTGCTCGCGGTCGACCTCGCGATCAAGGCCCGCTGGTCGATGAAGGGCACCCTCCTCGTGCTGATCGCCGGCTGCATCCCGTTCTTCTCGTTCGTGATGGAGCGCAAGGTCACGCACAAGGTCCAGGCGGGCGTCAAGCTTTAGGCGGTGTCCGGTAAGCCCGTTCGATGGGCTTCGTGATCCAGGTGGTTCCTGGCGGTGCGGGCGGGTCGGCCTCGTACCGGGTCGTACTCGGCCGCATCCGCCCGTGCCGTCAGGGGCCGCCTGGGCGCGGAGACCGCGAACAGACTTGCCGGACACCGTCTAAGCCCTCCGCCGGAACGTAAGCGCCACCAGGAAGGACACCGCTGTCACGACGGCCGCGGCGGTGAAGGCCGCGGTCATCCCGGCGACCGTGGTCTCCGCTGGGCTTCCCGACGGGGTCCGCGTCGCCGCGCCGAACACGGTGATCAGGATCGCGAGCCCCAGTGTCGCCCCGACCTGCTGCAACGTCTGCAGCGCGCCGCCCGCGGCACCCGCGTCGTCGGTGGGCACCGTCGCCATGATGATCACGCTGAGCGGGGAGAACGCCAGGCCCGCGCCCACGCCCATCAGCAGCATCGGCCCGAGCAGATGTGAGAAGTAACCGCTGTCCGTGGTGAGCGTGGTCAGCCAGACGACCCCACCGGTCATCAGCGCGGTCCCGGTCAGCGCGAGCGGTTTCGGCCCGAACCGGGGGAGCAGCTTCGGGATCAGCCTGCTCAGCAGGAACATGCAGACCGCCATCGGCAGGAACGCGAAGCCGGTCTCCAGCGCGGCGAAACCCGCGATGTCCTGCAGGAACTGGGTCAGGAAGAAGAACATCGACATCATCGCCATCGGCCCGAGGAAGAAGTTGACGTAGGCCGCGGCGCGGTCGCGTTCGGCGAACAGGCGCAGGGGGATCAGCGGTTCGCGCACCCTCGTCTCGATGGTGACGAACGCGGCGAGCAGCGCCAGGCCGGCGGCGAGGCTGCCGAGGGTGATCGTGTCGCCCCAGCCGTGCGAAGCGGCGTGGGTGAAGGCGAACACGAGCGAGCCGACGCCGAGGGTGCCGGTGAACGCGCCGGGGAGGTCGAGCCGGGCGCGCCGTCGTGGAGGATCGGCGACATACCGCGAGGTGAGCAGCACGATCGCGAGCCCGAACGGGACGTTGATGTACAGCGCCGCGCGCCACGAGATCCATTCGGTGAGCAGCCCGCCGAGCAGCAGGCCGATCGCGAAACCGCTGCTGGACATCGCCGAGAACAACGCCAGCGCGCGCACTCGGGCCTTGGCCTCGGTGAACGTGCTGGTGATCAGTGCCAGCGTGCTCGGCCCGGCGAGCGCGGCGCCGACGCCCTGCGCGACCCGGGCGGCGATCAGCAGTTCCGCCGAACCGGCCAGGCCGCCGAGCAGGGAGGCGGCGGTGAACACGGCCGTGCCGACGACGAATGTCCGGCGGCGGCCGAACAAGTCGCCCGCCCGGCCGCCGAGGAGCAGCAAGCCGCCGAAGACCAGGCTGTACGCGGTCATCACCCAGGACAGGCCGGTGTCGGTGAAGCCGAGTTCGGACTGGATGCGGGGGAGCGCGACGTTCATCACCGTCGCGTCGAGGATGAGCATGAGCTGGCAGGTCAGGATGATCGGGAGGACCAGCCGGTGGGGAGGTGGCGGGGCCCCGGCCGTTTCGGGCCTAGGCTCGGCACGCAGGGTTCGCTCGGTCAAGGAATACTCCGAAGACGTAACGAGATGAAGCGGAGAGACTCTCCACTTGAGGTCGTGAGCGATGATATGGAGACGCTCTCCGCTTACGCAAGGGAATTCGGAGAACGTCTCCGTTTTCGTCGCCCGAGGAGGTGCAGATGGTCACGGCCGATCCGGCCCGCCCCATGCGCGCGGACGCGCGGCGCAACTACGAGCGCATCGTGGCCGTGGCGAAGGAGGCGTTCACCGCCGACGGCGTGGACGTGCCCGCCGACGACATCGCCAAACGCGCCGGTGTCGGCGCGGGCACGTTGTACCGGCACTTCCCGACGCGCGACAAACTGATCGAGGCCGTCTACCGCGACGAGATCGACGGGCTGGCGCAGCAGGCGTACGACCTGCTCGACGAATTGCCGCCGGGCAAGGCGCTCGAGACATGGCTGGCCACGCACGTCATCTACGTGGTCGAGAAGCACGGGCTCGCGATGACACTGAAGGCGTCCGTCGACGCGGGCTCCGAAGTCTTCGCCTGGTGCCAGTCGCGCCTGCGGGCCGCGGCCGACACGATCGTGAAGGCGGCTCAGGACGAGGGTGTGCTCCGGCCCGACGTCGCGGGCGTCGACATCCTGCGGCTCGGGCACGGCCTGGGTTCGGCCGCGAGCAAGGCTTCGGAAGAGGACACGAAGCGGCTTCTCACGATCGTGCTGGACGGTCTCCGAACGCCATGAAAGGTCCTTTCCTGGCAAAATTTGCCAGGAAAGGACCTTTCATGGCGCGCGCGTCAGGAGCCGATCCCGGTGAGGGACCGCACCTCCATCTCGGCGTGCTTGACCGGGTCGGCCTTCGAGCGGCCGACGAAGGTGCCCACGAACCCGCACAGGAACGAGAACGGGATCGACACCAGGCCCGGGTTCTTCAGCGGGAACCAGTGGAAGTCGACGCTCTTGATGATCGAGTCCGCCGCCCCGGACATCACCGGCGAGAAGAACACGAGCACCAGGCTCGCGATCAGACCGCCGTAGATGCCCCACAGCGTGCCGGTGGTGTTGAAGCGTTTCCAGAACAGCGAGTACAGCAGCGTCGAGAGGTTCGCCGACGCCGCGACGGCGAACGCCAGCGCCACCAGGAACGCGATGTTCTGCCCGTTCGCCAGGATGCCGCCCACGATCGCGAACGCCCCGACGGCGACCGCGGTCAGCCGGGCGACCCGGACTTCGGCGGCCGGTTCCGCCTTGCCACGCTTGAAGATGTTCGCGTACACGTCGTGCGCGAAGGACGCCGAAGCGGTGATCGTCAGCCCGGCGACGACGGCGAGGATGGTCGCGAAGGCCACGGCCGAGACGACGCCGAGCAGGACGGTGCCGCCGATGTTCAGCGCGAGCAGCGGCGCCGCCGAGTTCTCCCCGCCGGGCGCGTTCTTGATCGCCTCCGGGCCGACCAGCGCGGCCGCGCCGAAGCCGATGACCAGCGTGCAGAGGTAGAAGAGGGTCATGCAGGCGGTCGCCCAGACCACCGAGCGCCGCGCCTCGCGCGAGTTCGGCACCGTGTAGAAGCGCATCAGCACGTGCGGGAGCGCCGCGGCGCCGAGGACCAGCGCCAGTGCGAGTGAGACGAAGTCGAGCTTCGTGACCTCGCTCTTGCCGTACGAACCGCCGGGCTGCAGCAGTTCGTCACCGAGCGGGCTGTTGTCGGCGGCGGCCGAAAGCAGGTTCGAGAAGCTGAAACCGAACTTGCCGAACAGGAACACGGTGATCAGCGCGCCGGTCAGCAGCAGGATGGTCGCCTTGATGATCTGCACCCATGTGGTGCCCTTCATCCCGCCGACCAGCACGTACAGCACCATGACGACACCGACGACGCCGATCACCAGCGCCTGGCCGATACCGCCGTGGATGTCGAGCAGCAGCGCCACCAGGCCGCCGGCGCCCGCCATCTGCGCGAGCATGTAGAAGAAGGAGATCACCAGCGTCGACGTCGCGGCCGCGGCACGGACCGGGCGCTGCTTCATCCGGAAGCTCAGCACGTCGCCCATGGTGAAGCGGCCGGTGTTGCGCAGCAGCTCCGCGATCAGCAGCAGGTCGACCATCCACGCGACGAGGAACCCGATCGAGTACAGGAAGCCGTCGTAGCCGTGGATCGCGATCGCCCCGGCGATACCGAGGAACGACGCGGCCGAGAGGAAGTCACCCGAAAGTGCGATGCCGTTCTGCCGCCCGGTGAAGGCGCTTCCGGCCGCGTAGTAGTCCGAAGTGGACGAGTTGCGCGTGCTGACGCGGTACACCACGTACAGGGTGATCGCGACGAAGAGCGCGAACACCGCGATGTTCAGCACCGGGTCGTTGTCGGGGATGCTCATCGCTCACCCGCCCCGACGGAGGCCCGCAGCGCCTCGACCTTCGGGTCGAGCCGCTTGTTCGCGAACTTCAGGTAGGCGATCGTGATCAGGATCGTGCTGGCGAACTGGCCGAGCCCGAGCAGCATGCCGACGTTGACCTCGCCCCACACCTTCCTGCTCATGAAGTCGTGCGCGTAGGCCGCCAGCAGCACGAACGTCATGTACCAGGTGAAGAACAGCAGGCTCATCGGGAACACGAACCGGCGGAAGGTCTTGCGCAGCGCGACGAACTCCTTGCCGTGCTGGATCCGGTCGAAGTCCGGGCCGCTGGCGCGCGGCGGCGGGGGAGCGGGCCGGCGCTCGCGGACGAACAGCGCGGGCATCTGCCCGGTGTCCTCCAGGGCGTTGCTCGCCGCGTAAGGACGCGCGACGTCGGGCATGGGTTCCTCCGGGGCTTGCATCCGTGGCGCGGTACGGGGAGCGCACATACTAACTACGGCTTCACCCGCTCTGAATAGGCGACCCCGGTTCCGCGAAGGCGTGAGCCGGTATTCGGTTTTACCTCGTATTAGTGTTTCGGAAAACCGTTTCGGCCGGAATGAACCGGCTTTCTCACTCGTCATAGTGAGGCGAGTTGTCACGCGCGGTCGTCGCCCGAACGGCCCACTGCGGCAAACGATGGACAATGACCACGCTCTGTCCCTCGTTTTGGTGACAGATCGTAGTTTCGCTACCGGGGCACGACGGGTTCCGATACCGTGCCCGCCATCCCGGACCGGGGAAGATCCCCCGATTCACCGGGAGCCTCGAAAGAAATCACCATGTCGGGCGACATCGAACCGGCGTGGGTGGCAAGGCCACAACATCGGGCACATATTTGGGCTTGACCCACCCGTTGGGGGCACGGAAAGTAGTTCGACCGGGCGACGCGGCTACCGTACGTAGGCTGATCGGGTGATTAGGGCACCCTGTGTATCCGCGCAAGCCGTAACCGGAATTCCCTCGTTTGTGACACGCGGGCGGTTTTCGGGCCCCGTAGATCGTTCGGGCGTACGCTTTTCGCTGGTCAGCACCCGTGTACTGAACAGAATTGACGGCACCCGGATTGGTGTACGATTCTTTGGCCCGGCTGACCCGCAGTGACCGATTGGCAAAGAAAAGTTGATCTCGACGACCATGCACTTCGCAGGTTGCGACCTGCACGTGCAGGTGCAAGACCTCCCGAAGCGGACCGGTGTACCCAGGGACACTCCGTACACCCGGATCGCCGGCCGGGGTCCCTCACGTCGCGATCGATCACGCGGGCAGACCGGGGCCGAGTTCCCCGCAGGCAGGTACCTCGCGGGAACGGCCGCCTCAGACCGTGCCAGGACGCCGGACAGGGAGTCACCTACGTGACCGTTGCAGGAGAAGGCCAAGTGCCTGTCGGGGAGCTGCTGGGACGCACTCCCCGGCCATCTCGGTGGGCCACCGGCTGGCGCACGCTCGTGCGCTGGCGGGACTGGAGCCTGCCGGTGAAGCTGTCGGCCGTGACGCTGGTGCCGATCCTCATCGCGCTCGCACTGGGCATCGCCACCATCGCCGGCCAGGTCGGCCGGTCCGACGGCTACCAGCGGCTGGACCGGCTCGTCGCGCTGAGCGGGCAGATCCGCACCCTCGCCGACGGCCTCGGCCGCGAACGCACCCAGTCCGCCGCGGGGCTGACCGCCGGCACCGTCGGCGGGACCCTCGAGCTCGCCTCGGCCCGTGCCGACGTCGACACCGCCATCCCTCTGTACGGCGCCGCCGCCACCCGGGCGGTGGAGAACGAGCCGTCGCTCCGTCAGGCACGGGAAGCGGCCGCCGCCCAGCTCGACCGGCTGCCCGACATCCGGCAGCGGGCCTCCTCCGGGCAGCTCGACCCCGTGCAGGCGATCGGTGAGTACACCGACGTCACCACCGCGCTGCTCGCCCTCGACACCGCGCTCGCGGCCGGCGCCGGCCAGGACGTCCTCGGCGGCACCCCCACGGCCTTGCACGACCTCGCCGTGATGAAGGAACAGCTGTCGTTGAGCCAGGCCCTGATCTCGTTCGGCATCGCCCGGTCGAGTCTCGCGCCGAGCGAGCTCGACCAGGTGCGCACCGCCGAACTCCGGCTGGCCGACCGCCTCACCGACTTCCGTGCCGCCGCTTCGGAACAGCAGCGCCAGGAGTTCAGCGCCGCCGTCACCGACCAGGCGATGGAAAACCGTGACAGGCTCGCGAAAACCGCCCTCGGCGAACAGGGGACCCCGTCCGCGCAAGCCTTCCGCTCGCTGTCCGCGCAGGGTTGGACCGACGCCTCGACCGTGGTGATCGGCAAGGTCGGCGAGGTCGCGAACAAATTCGGTGCCGAGACGAGCGCGGTGTCGGCCGAACTGGTCGACGACGCCAGCAGCGGCGCGGGCCTGCTCGCGGTCCTGCTGTTCGGCGCGATGGTGCTCGCCGTCGCCGTCGTCTTCCTCATCACGCGCCAGCTGCTGCGCTCGCTGAAGGTGTTGCGCGCCAGCGCCCTCGACGTCGCCGAGAAGCAACTGCCCGACGCGGTCCGCAACATCCAGGAGGGGCGTTCGCAGGGCACCGACGTGCGGCCGGTCCCGGTGGGCGGCGACGACGAGATCGGCGAGGTCGCCAGGGCCTTCGACAAGGTGCACCACCAGGCACTGCGCCTGGCCACCGAGCAGGCCTCGATGCGGACCGGCTACAGCAACGTGTTCGTCAACCTCTCCCGCCGCAGCCAGAGCCTCGTGCAGCGGCAGCTGCAGCTGATCGAACGGCTGGAGCGCGACGAAGAGGACGCCGACCAGCTCGCCACGCTGTTCCAGCTGGACCACCTCGCCACCCGCATGCGCCGCAACAACGAGAACCTGATGGTCCTCTCCGGCGCCGAGCCGGGAAGGCGCTCCGGGCAGCCGGTCTCCGCCACCGACGTGGTGCGCGCGGCGGTGTCCGAGATCGAGCAGTACCAGCGGGTCACCGTGCAGAACCCGCCGCCGGTGCGGCTGGTCGGGTACGCGGCCAACGATCTGATGCGCCTGATCGCCGAACTGCTGGACAACGCCACGGCCTTCTCCGCCCCGGAAACCCAGGTGACGGTCGCGACCAGGCTGGTCGAAGACGGCTCGTTCGGCATCGACATCCTCGACAAGGGCATCGGCATGAACGAGGCCGAGGTCGCCGAGGCCAACGCCCGGCTCACCGAGGCACCCAACGTCGACCTCACCACTTCGCGCCGGATGGGCCTGTTCGTGGTCGGGCGGCTGGCCAGCAGGCACCGCATCGGTGTCTCGCTGCACGGCGGCAAGGACATCGTCGGTGTGCGCGCCACCGTCTCGGTCCCGGCGGACCTGGTGATGGTCCCGCCCGGCGGAGACCCCGGCCCCGCCACCGGCCCGATCACGCAGCGCCTCGCGCCGCTGCCGCCGCAGCAGCCGGGCGGCCTGCCCCGCCGTCAGCGGCCCACGAACGGTTCCCGCCCCGCGATGCCGAGCGTGCCCACACAGGGCGGGGAGCGGTGGCCGTCGGCGAACGACCTGGCCGGCCACACCAAGCCCGGCGTCAACGGGCACGGTCCCCAGGATTCGCGGCCCCCGTCCGATCTGGAGATTTCGGGAACGGCGCTGTTCAGCCCGATTCCCCGGGACGAGACGACGCCGCCCGCGCCGGAACCCCGCCGTCCCGAACCGGAACCCGCCGCCGAGCCCGAACCGGTCGCCGAGGAAGCGGAGAAGCCCGCCCAGCCGGAAGGCGATCTGCCCAGCGGCAAGGAACTGTTCGAGGCCAAGAACACCACCGCCGGGACCACGCTGAGCGAATGGTGGAGCCAGGCGGCCACACCGCCCGCCCCGGCGGCCGCACCGCCGCCCACCGCGTCCGAGACGACGCCGATCTTCGACGAGATGCTGTCGGCGTGGTTCCGTTCGCCCGCGCCCGCTCCGGAAAAGTCCGCGGCCGAACCCGCGGCCAAGAAGGAGAAGCCGGGGACGAAGGAACCCGAAGAGAAGAAGGCGGCCGAGCCCGCTCCGACCGCCGAGCAGGAGGCCCGCACCTGGGATTTCGCCAGCGACAAGGCCTTCCGCACGGTGCAGGAGGTCTCCCAGAACGCTCCGTCGACGTTCACCGAGGCCGGGTTGCCACGTCGCCGCAAGGGCGAGCAGCTCCTGCCGGGCAGCGCGGCGTCGTCGGTCCCGGCCGCCGAACCCGCCGCCAAGTCGGAGCTGCCGGTCCGCGACCCGGCGAACGTGCGCGGCAGGCTGAGCAGTTTCCAGCAGGGCGTCAAACGGGGACGCAAGGAGGCGGCGGACAAGGCCACTCCCGCCACCGCCCAGCCGGACGCGAAGCCCGAGAAGGCTGGGTCCACGGACAAGGCCACGGCCACCGAGCAGGCAGCGGCGCCCGAGCCGTCGAAGGCTCCCGAGTCCGCGAAGACAGCGAAGACAGCGGAGACGGCCGAGCGTCCGGCGGCCCCGCCCGCCGCGCTGCCGAGCAGGAAACCGCAGGCAGCGAGCCCGGAACCGGAACCGGTCGCCGCCACCGAGCAGACGGACGCCTGGAACTTCGGCTCCGACGAAGGCTGGAAAGCGGCCCAAGCGGTGTCCCAGTCCGTGCCCTCGCGGATGACTTCGGCAGGATTACCCAGGCGCCGCCGCGGGGAGCAACTGCTCCCGGGCAGCGCGGGACCGCCCGCCGGGACGGTCACCCCCCGACCACAGCGAGACGCGCACGACGTGCGCGGTCGCCTGAGCAGTTTCCAGCAGGGCATCCAGCGCGGACGGCACCGCACGGCCCAGGCGACCGAAGCCAACCACGAAACCCTGGAGGGTGAATGACCTCGCCGAACCCCGCCCAGCCCCAGCAGAACCAGTTCGGGTGGCTGGTGAACGACTTCGCCGAGCGGGTACCCGGAGTGGCGCACGCGGTGGTGGTGTCGGCTGACGGCCTGCTGCTCACCGCGTCCAGCAGGCTCCCGCTGGACCGGGCCGACCAGCTGGCCGCCGTCGCGTCCGGCCTGGTGAGCCTGACCCAGGGCGCCGCGCGGTGCTTCGAGGCGGGCGCGGTCAACGAGACCGTGGTCGAGATGGAACTCGGCATCATGGTGCTGATGTCCATCAGCGACGGGTCCTGCCTCGCCATCCTCGCCGCCCCCAACTGCGACATCGGACAGGTCGCCTACGAGATGACGATGCTCGTCGATCGCGTCGGCCAGATCCTCACGCCGGAACTTCGCGCGCAATTGCAGGGCGCCGGTGGGTCGCTGATCGGCGAACCGGTGGGATGATGTCCCGATGAGCACCGGGTCCGGATCCTTCGGCGAACCGCCGGGGACGGGTGAACACCAGCCTCCGCACGCGGGGGCAGGCCATGCTGCCGGTTCACGGGACGACGGCACCTTCGCCGACGTCCTGAACGGCTTCACCCTGGATTCGGGACGTGGTCGTCGGAAGCGCAAGAAGAACAAGCACCCTCAGGATTCCCAGGCGGGCGGAGCACACGCCACCGGGGAATCGGCAGTCCCGCAGCCGACCGATCAAGGAGACCGCGTGACCTCACTTGCTTCTCCACCCGACAGCGGCGCAGGCGCCGTCGGGCCGAGACCAGGTGGTCTTTTCGACCCGGGCCCGCCCAGCGGCGAGTTCATCATGCCCGCCGTCTTCGAGCAGGCGCCGTCGCCGCTCGAAGAGACGGCGATCGTCCGTCCCTATGCCCTCACCGGGGGCCGGACGAAGGCGAACTACGCTCTCGAGCTGGAGACCCTCATCTCCACCAAGGACCACGTCGCCGCGGGTAGCCTCCCCGCGAGCGCCGCGGACCAGATCGAGTGCGTTTCGATCATCGAGGAGTGCCGCACCCCGCGTTCGGTCGCCGAGATCGCGGCGACCCTGCGCGTGCCGCTGGGTGTGGCACGCGTGCTGATCAGCGACGCGGCGGACGCGGGACTGGTCAGCGTGCACAAGACGATTTCGGGCAATGACGGCGCCGAGGCACATCTGGTGTTGATGGAAAGGGTTTTGAGTGGACTCCGTCGGCTTTAAGGCACCGCGGGAAACCGCGCCCCCGACCATGACATCCGCGAAGATCGTCGTGGCGGGTGGATTCGGTGCGGGTAAGACGACCTTCGTCGGTTCGGTGTCGGAGATCGTCCCGCTCACCACCGAGGCGATGATGACGGACGCCAGTCGGGGGATCGACAACCTCGACCAGACGCCCAACAAATCGACCACCACGGTCGCGATGGACTTCGGCCGGGTCTCCCTGGACGCGGACCTGATCCTCTACCTGTTCGGCACGCCCGGGCAGCAGCGGTTCTGGTTCATGTGGGACGACCTCGTCCGCGGCGCGATCGGCGCCGTGGTGCTGGCCGACACGCGGCGGCTGGCCGACTCGTTCGCGCCGATCGACTTCTTCGAGGACCGGGGCCTGCCCTATATCGTCGGGGTGAACACCTTCGACGGCATCCTCGAGCACGACATCAACGACGTGCGGGAAGCGCTGTCGATCGACCCCAACATCCCGATCGTCCGTTGTGACGCCCGGGAGCGGGAGTCGACGAAGCAGACGCTGATCACGCTGGTCGAGTACGCGATGCGGCAGTGGATCGCCTTGCGCGCGAGCAACGCGAGGTGAACCTGACGGCGGTAGCGTAGGGGCTGCCGCCCAGGGATTCACTTCTTTTCGTAGGTCAGCAGGACCGCGCGCCCGTCCATCGTCCGGGTGCCGGTCAGCCGCAGGTCCGTGCGCACTCCGCCCCCGAACACCTGCTTGCCGCCGCCGAGCACCACCGGGTGCACGACGACGTGGAACTCGTCGATCAGGCCGTGGTCGGCGAGCGCGGTGGCCAGTTCGGCCCCGCCCATCAGCAGCACGTCCTTGCCGGGCTCGCGCTTGAGTTCGGTGACCCGCCCGGCGAGGTCACCGCCGATCACTTCGGTGTTCCAGCCGGCCTTGTCCAGCGTCCGGGAGAACACGATCTTCGGCGTCTCGCGCCAGATCGGGGCGTACTCCAGGTCGTGCGGGTGATCCGAGACCGTCTCGGCCTCCGGCCAGTACGCCGACATCATGTCCCAGACCCGTCGCCCGTAGGCGAAGGTGTCGGAGCGGTCGGCCAGCTCCTTGGAGTGGCCGGACAGTTCGGGGCCCATCTCGGCCCAGTCGAACTCGCCGTTCGGGCCTTCGATGCGGCCGTCGAGCGAGGTGTGGACGGCGTAGACGAGCTTGCGCATGGCTTGATCCCTCCGGTGTGGCGCCCGCTTTCCGGGCGCCGGACACCGAAGGGTCGGAGCGGTCGCGGGGTTCTCGACATGCTCCGCGAAAAGTTCCGTGAAGGCCTCCTTGCCTACCCTGAAGGTAGGGAAGGAGGCCTTCACGGACTACGCGATCGTCACCTCAGCCTCAGCACCACCAGGCCCAGCAGTCACAGCGGTCGCGCGTGAAGGCCCCCTTCCCTCGGCTCAGCCGAGGAAACTCGACCTTCACAGCTTCCCCCAGTACATGAAGGACCCCTTCCTTGCGCCTAGGTACAGGAAGGGGGCCATCACGTACTACGGGGCGAGCAAATGCGGCGGGTCTGGTGGGTCACGTCTCGTGAGTGGCAAGGGCGGTTAGAACCGTCTTTACCACTCACGACCCCTGTCCGAAACCGTAAGGACACCGATCCGTCCTCTGGTGTCCTTTGCGGACATTGCCCGTTCGGACCCGCTGGCAGCTGCCCCGCCGGATGTCCAGTTCGGATCATCAAGAACGGCACCGCCGGCGTTCGTGCGACTTTGCCGGGGCCCTGACCGTCAGGGGGTAGGCAGGGAGGCCTTCACGGACTTCCGGAATCAGTACTCGTCGTGCCGCTTCCACCAGTGCCCGGGGCCGTCGGTCCCGCGGCCGGACTCCTCCCAGGCCTCCTGCCGCCCGAGCGGGGTCAGGTCCAGGTATCGCAGCGTCCCCACCAGCTGGTCCCCGCCGCGGCCGGTGGTGAAGTACGTCCGGAAGACGTCGTCGCCGTCGCGCAGGAAGACGCTGATGCCGAACCCGCCGTCGATGCCGCAGTCCGGGTTGAAGTCACCGACGGTCGAGACCCACGGGACGGTCCAGCCCATCCGCTCCTTGTACCGCTCGATTTCGGGCAGTGTCGCCGGAGCGACCACATACAGCGTGGTGTCGCGGGCGTGCAGGTGCGCGAGGTGGCCGATGTTGTCCACGAGCATCGAGCAGCCGGGGCAGCCCGCCTTCTGTCCGGGGGCGAGCATGAAGTGGTAGACGATCAGCTGCCGCCGTCCCTCGAACAGGTCGAGGAGGGTGACCCGGCCCTGGGGCCCGTCGAACTCGTAGGTGCTGTCGAAGCGGACCATCGGCAGCCGTCGCCGCTCGGCGGCGATCGCGTCCGCCGCGCGGGTGAGGTCCTTTTCCTTGGCCAGCAACGCGTCTCGGGCGATCTGCCATTCGCCCGCCGAGACGACTTCCGGCAGGGTGACGGTCTCAGTCATTTCGTTCGCCTTTCCTCAGTTCCGCCAGGTGTTCTTCCATGCGGTCGAAACCGCCTTCCCAGAAGCGCCGGTACCGCTCGACCCATTCGGAGACGTCGCCGAGCGGGGCGGCCTCCAGCCGGCAGGGCCGCCATTGCGCGGTCCGGCTCCGGCTGATCAAGCCCGCGCGCTCGAGGACCTTGAGATGTTTGGAGATGGCTTGGAGGCTGACCGGAAAGGGTTCGGCCAGCTCGTTGACGCTGGCCTCGCCGGTGGCCAGCCGGGCGAGGATCGCCCGCCGGGTGGGGTCCGCCAATGCGGCGAACGTGGCGCTGAGCTGATCAGTGGTCATCGCTGCTCAATCAATCGGTTGTTTAACCCTAAGGTTGAATATACTGGTGTGCGTCGACCTGTCAAGGACGAGTGAGAGCGCCATCACGCGAGTAGGTGGGTTTAAAACAGTAGGAAGTCCAAGTATTTTGGAGGGATGAGCAGCGACCTGCACCGGCCCGTGAACCCCGTTCGTTTCGTGACGGCGTCGAGCCTCTTCGACGGGCACGACGCGTCCATCAACATCATGCGGCGCATCCTGCAATCACAGGGCGCGGAGGTCGTGCACCTCGGGCACAACCGGTCGGTCGACGAGGTCGCCACCGCGGCCATCGCCGAGGACGTCCAGGGCGTGGCCATCAGTGCCTACCAGGGCGGGCACGTCGAGTACTTCAGCTACCTGGTCGAGCTGCTCAACGAGCGCGGCGCGGGGCATATCAAGGTGTTCGGCGGCGGCGGCGGGGTCATCGTCCGCGAGGAGATCGACCTGCTGCACTCGCGGGGCGTGGCGCGGATCTTCTCGCCGGAGGACGGCTACGAGATGGGCCTCCCCGGCATGATCAACCTGATGATCAAGGCCTGCGACACGGACCTGTCCGCGCAGTCGCCCGGCTCGCTGGACAAACTGCTGTCGGGTGACATCCCCGCGCTGTCCCGGGTCATCACGCAGCTTCAGCGCGAGGCGCTGCCGCAGGACGCGCTCGCCAAGATCACCGAAGCCGCCAAGTCGCGGACGGTGCCGGTCCTGGGCATCACCGGGACGGGTGGTTCCGGCAAGTCGTCGCTCACCGACGAACTGATCCGCCGGTTCCGGCTGGACCAGGAGGACAAGCTCCGCATCGCCGTGCTCGCCGTCGACCCGTCGCGCCGCAAGGGCGGGGGAGCGCTGCTCGGCGACCGCATCCGGATGAACTGCCTCGACGGCAGCCCGGTCTACTTCCGCTCGCTCGCCACGCGGACCACCAGCGGCGAGATCCCCACCGGGCTCTCCGAGTCCATCCTCGCCTGCAAGGCCGCCGGGTTCGACCTCGTGATCGTCGAGACGCCCGGTATCGGCCAGGGTGACGCCGGCATCGTCGACTACGTGGACCAGTCGCTGTACGTCATGACGCCGGAATTCGGCGCGGCGTCGCAGCTGGAGAAGATCGACATGCTCGACTTCGCCGACGCGGTGGCGATCAACAAGTTCGAGCGCCGCGGCGCCGAAGACGCCCGCCGTGACGTCGCACGCCAGCTGGTGCGCAACCGCGAGGCGTTCAGCTCCTCGCCCGAGGACATGCCGGTCTACGGCACCAGCGCCGCGAAGTTCAACGACGACGGCGTCACCGCGCTCTACCAGCACTTGCGCGACACCCTCGCCGAACGGGGCCTGACCGTCTCGGCCGGCGTGCTCCCGAAGGTTGAGGGCAAGGTGTCCACCGACGCCAGCACGATCATCCCAGCCAACCGGACGCGCTATCTCGCGGAGATCTCCGAGACCGTCCGGGGTTACCACGCCAAGACCGAGCAGCAGGTCGCCGCGCTGCGCAAACGCGAGCACCTCGCCGCCGCCAAGGAGGCGCTGGCCGCCGTCGACGCGAGCACCGACGCGCTCGACGGCCTGCTCGCCGCCGCCGAGTCCGATGTGGACGGTGAGTCGGCGAATCTGCTGGCCCGGTTCCAGGAACTCGCCGAGTCCTACCGCGCCGACGAGCTGGTCGTGAAGATCCGCGACAAGGAACTGCGCACCCAGCTCTGGCGCGACACGCTCTCCGGCAACCGGATCCCGCGCGTGGCGCTGCCGCGCTACACCGAATCCGGCGAGCTGCTGTCCTTCCTGCGCCGTGAGCACCTTCCCGGGTACTTCCCTTACACCGCCGGGGTTTTCCCGTTCAAGCGCGAGGGCGAGGACCCGGCGCGGATGTTCGCCGGCGAGGGCGACCCGTTCCGGACCAACAAGCGGTTCAAGCTCCTTTCGGCCGACTCCGAGGCGAAGCGTCTGTCGACCGCCTTCGACTCCGTGACGCTGTACGGGCACGACCCGCACACCCGCCCGGACATCTACGGCAAGGTCGGCACCTCGGGTGTCTCCATCGCGACGCTGGAGGACATGGAGGTGCTCTACGACGGCTTCGATCTGACGTCGCCCAGCACCTCGGTGTCGATGACGATCAACGGGCCGGCGCCGACGATCCTCGCGTTCTTCCTCAACACCGCTATCGACCAGCGGATGGCGGCGTTCAAGGCCGAACACGGCCGCGAGCCGTCCGAAGCCGAGGCCGCCGAACTGCGCGAATGGGCGCTGCGCAACGTCCGCGGCACCGTGCAGGCGGACATCCTCAAGGAGGACCAGGGACAGAACACCTGCATCTTCTCCACCGAGTTCAGCCTGCGCATGATGGCCGACATCCAGGAATGGTTCATCGAGCACGGCGTCCGGAACTTCTACTCGGTGTCGATCTCCGGCTATCACATCGCCGAGGCCGGGGCGAACCCGATCTCGCAGCTGGCGTTCACCCTGTCGAACGGTTTCACCTACGTCGAGAGCTACCTCGCGCGCGGGATGGACATCGACGACTTCGCCCCGAACCTGTCGTTCTTCTTCTCCAACGGCATGGACGCCGAGTACTCGGTGCTGGGCCGGGTCGCGCGCCGGATCTGGGCGGTCGCGATGCGGGAGCGCTACGGCGCCAACGAGCGCTCGCAGAAGCTCAAGTACCACGTGCAGACCTCCGGCCGTTCGCTGCACGCGCAGGAGATGAGCTTCAACGACATCCGCACCACGCTGCAGGCGCTGTGCGCGCTGTATGACAACGCGAACTCCTTGCACACCAACGCTTTCGACGAGGCGATCACCACGCCGTCGGAAAGCTCGGTGCGGCGCGCGATGGCCATCCAGATGATCATCAACAAGGAATGGGGCCTGTCGAAGAACGAGAACCCGTTGCAGGGCTCGTTCATCATCGACGAGCTGACCGATCTGGTTGAAGAGGCCGTGTTGCTGGAGTTCGACCGGATCTCCGAGCGCGGCGGCGTCCTGGGCGCGATGGAGACCGGCTACCAGCGCGGCAAGATCCAGGACGAGTCGATCCTCTACGAACGCCAGAAGCACGACGGCACGCTGCCGATCATCGGCGTCAACACCTTCCGCAACCCGAACGGCGGCGAGAACGACGTCGAGGTCGAACTCGCGCGGGCGACCGAGGACGAAAAGCGTTCGCAGCTGGAGCGGCTCGAGGATTTCCAGCGCCGGCACCACGCCGAGGCGCAGGTCGCGCTCAAGACGCTGCGCGAGGCCGCGACCCGGGGCGGCAACCTGTTCGGTGTCCTGATGGACGCGGCGCGGGTGTGCTCGCTCGGCCAGATCACCGAGGCGTTCTTCGAAGTGGGGGGCCAGTACCGCCGCAACGTCTAGCGGCCGGGAATATCGCGGCGCGTGTCCGGGTAGTTGCTGAACATGGAGATCGGAATCGCCACCTTCATCACCGATGAGGGCATCAGGCCGGACGTCCTCGCCGCGGCCGTCGAAGAGCGCGGGTTCAGCTCGCTCCACATCGCGGAGCATTCGCATATCCCGGTCAGCCGGGAAACGCCGTATCCGGGCGGTGGCGAGCTGCCGCGGATCTATTACCGGACCTTGGACCCGTTCGTCGCGCTGACGGCGGCCGCCGGGGCGACTTCGAACCTGAAGCTGGGTACGGGCGTCGCGTTGCTGCAGCAGCGCGACGTCATCCACACGGCGAAAGAGGTCGCTTCGCTGGACCTGGTCTCGCGAGGCCGGTTCGTCTTCGGCGTCGGCGTCGGGTGGAACCGGGAGGAAATGCGCAATCACGGCACCGATCCGCGCACCCGGGGCGCGCTCGTCGACGAGCAACTCGCGGCACTGAAGGAGATCTGGACGAAGGACGAGGCCGAGTTCCACGGCGAGCACATCGACTTCGACCCGATCTTCGCGTGGCCGAAACCGGTGCAGAAGCCGCATCCGCCCATCTACATCGGCGGCGCGGGGCAGAAGGCGATGGAGCGGATCGCCAAGTACGGCGACGGCTGGCTGCCGCACGCCCACACCCCGCCGGAGGAGCTTCGCCGGGCGCGTCAGTGGCTGGCGGACCAGGGCCGTAGCGACATCCGGTTCTCGGCCTTCGGCGCCACGCCGGAAGAGGACGCGCTGGGCAGGCTGGCCGAGGGCGGCGTCGACGAGGCGACGCTCTTCCTGCCGACCGAGCCCGAAGCGGCGACACTGGAACGACTCGACCAGTTCGCGAAGGTCGCCGAAAGCTTTCGAAAGGGGCAGCAGGCGTGACTGAGGTTCAAATCGGCTTGGCCGCGGCACTGGAGCAGTTCTCGCCGCGTGAGTCGATCCGGCTGGCGGCGCTGGCCGAACAGCACGGATTCTCCGGCCAGATGGCCGCCGACCACTTCCAGCCGTGGGTCCCTCAACAGGGTGAAGCGTCGTTCGTGTGGAGCGTGCTCGCGTCGTTGGCGGAGAACACCACCGGCGACCTCGGGCCGGGCGTGACCTGCCCGTCGTTCCGGCTGCACCCGTCGATGGTCGCGCAGGCCGCGGCGACGCTGGAGGCGACCTACCCGGGTCGGACCTGGCTCGGCATCGGCTCCGGCGAAGCGCTCAACGAGCACATCATCGGCGGTTACTGGCCCGAAGCGCCCGAGCGCGTACGGCGGATGTTCGAGGCGCTCGAGGTCATCCGGAAGCTGTTCACCGGCAAGGACGTCAAGCACAGCGGCGAGTTCTTCAAACTGCACACCACCCGGCTCTGGACGCTGCCGGACGAGCCACCGCCGATCTACATCGCGTCGGCGGGCCCGTACACCTCACGCAAGACCGGTGAACTCGCAGACGGGCTGATCACGCCGGGCGCGTCGATCGAGAAGCTGGCGGGGATCCTCGACAACTTCGGCACCGGCGCACGGAAGGCGGGCAAGGACCCGGACTCGATGCCGAAGCTGCTGCAGGTGCACCTGTCGTGGGCCGAGGACGACGAGACGGCATGGGCCAACGCGCTCGACCAGTGGCCCAACGGCGGCATGAAGTTCCCGAAGGCCGACATCCGCTCGCCGTTCGATTTCGCGCAGATGGCGAAACTGGTGCGGCGTGAGGACTTCGAGGGCCGCATGGTCGTCTCGTCCGACCCGGACGTGCACCGCGCGGCGCTGCAGAAGTACGTCGACGCCGGGTTCAACCGGATCTACATCCACAACGTGGGCCGGAACCAGGACGAGTTCATCGAGACCTTCGGGCGGGACGTGCTGCCGAAGCTGACCGCCTGACGCCCGTCGGCGCTGCGATGAAGGGGCCTTTCATAGCAAAATTTGCTATGAAAGGCCCCTTCATCGCACGGGGAAGCGCCGCGTCAGACGTTCTTGTCCAGCAGCAGGTGCACCGACAGTTCCAGCCGGTTCGCGACGTCGGCCGCCGACGCGCGCCGCGTCACCCAGGCGACCAGGTTCGCCATCCAGACGTCGGCGATGACGTGGAAGATGTCGCGGTCGGCCTCGGTCGGGTCCTCGATGCCCATGGCCTTGGCGAACATGTTCTCCATCAGCCGCCCGACCTGCTCGACCTCGGCGGCGGCGGTCGTGTCGGCGAACATGAACGCGCGGACCATGGCCTCGGTCAGGTGCGGGTCCCTCTGCATCAGCCGGGTGTTGCGGCCGAGGACGAACATCAGCCGCTCGCTCGGGGTTTCGCCGGGGATCGCCGCGCGGTCGAGTTTCTCCTGCGCGCGTTCGAATTCCCTGGCCAGCCCGGAAACCAGCAGGTGGATCTTCGAGGGGAAGTAGCGGTACAGCGTGCCGAGCGCGACGTCCGCCTTCTCGGCGACCGCCCGCATCTGGACCGCGTCGTACCCGCCCTTCGCGGCGAGGGTGAGGGTCGCGTCGATGATGCGGCGCCGCCGGTCGCGTTGTGCCGCGGAGCCGAGTTCCTCGCCGCCCAGCGCGGAGAGACCATTGCCGCTTCGCGCTTTCGCGCTCGTGGGTGCCTTGGCCTTCCCTGGCATCGCCACGTCCCCCTTCGTCGGAACTTGTTCCACTTTCCTCACGTAGCGTACCTAAGCGGACGAACTGTTCAAGACGTGACCCACTGGGCAAGAAACTGTAACACGTTCTACACTCGCGGGTAGGTCCGAGCAGGAGGTCTCACCCGTGTCGATCGCGCTCACCGAGGAACAGGCGGCGCTGGCCGCGTCGATCCGGGCTTGGGCGGCCGCCGCCCGTCCCGTCGACGCCGTCCGAAAGGGCCGGATCACCGAGCCGCCACCAGGGCTGGCGGAACTCGGCCTGTTCGGCGTGGCGATTCCCGAAGACGTCGGCGGGGCCGGCGGCACACTGGCCGATCTGGCCGCGGGGCTCGCCGAAGCGGCCGAAGCGCTCGTGCCCGGACCGGTCCTCGGGACCGTGTTGGGCGGCGCGCTGCTCGGGACGGATCCTCGGCCGGCCAAGGAGATCCTGCCGGGTCTCGCGGACGGGACCGAACGGCTGGCGGTAGTACTCGGCGGCGGTTTCCGGATCGCGGATTCGGCGGTCGAAGGACAGTCGGGCCCGGCTCTCGACGTTCACCCGTCGGCGTGGACGCTGGTCTCCGACGGCGACGTCTCCGCGCTCATTCCGCCCGGCGCGTCCGGAATGGACATCGAGGAGTGCGAGCCGTTCGACGTCTCCCGGCCGGTCGGCCGGGTCCGGTGCACGAAGGTGCGGGCCGAAGCGGTTTTCGAGGCGCTGCCAGTGGATTCCTACGCCGCCACACTCGGCGCCGCGGAAGCCGCGGGGATCGCACGATGGTGTCTTCGGACCGCCGTCGACTACGCGAAGCTGCGGGAACAGTTCGGCCGCCCCATCGGGTCGTTCCAGGCGATCAAGCATCTGTGCGCGGAAATGCTGTGCCGGGCCGAAGCCACCGACGCGCTCGCGTGGGACGCGGCCAGAGCGGCCGAAGACCCGGCGCAGCACGCCCTCGCGGCCGCGACCGGGGCGGCCTACGCACTCGACGCGGCCGTGGCCAACGCGAAGGACTGCATCCAGGTCCTCGGCGGTATCGGCTTCACCTGGGAGCATGACGCGCACTTCTATCTGCGCCGTGCCGTCGCACTGCGTCAGTGGCTCGGTGGTTCCGCTCGCTGGCGCCGTCGCGCCGCCGAACTCGCCCTGCGCGGCGACCGCCGGACGTTGAGCGTCGACGTCGGCGAAGACACCGGACTCCGTGGCCTGGTAAGCGAAATCGCCGCCTTGCCCGAGCCCGCGCAGCGCGTCGCGCTGGCCGATTCGGGACTGCTGGCCCCGCATTGGCCCGCGCCGTACGGCAGGGGCGCCGGCGCGGCCGAGCAACTGCGGATCGACGCGGCCCTCGCCGACGCGCACATCCGCCGTCCCGACCTGGTGATCGGCGCCTGGGCGATCCCGACCCTGCTGGAACACGGCTCGGAGGACCAGCGCGAACGGTTCGCCGCGCCCACGCTGCGGGGCGAGATCACCTGGTGCCAATTGTTCAGCGAACCCGAGGCCGGCTCCGATCTCGCGTCGCTCCGCACGACGGCCCGGCGCGCCGACGGCGGATGGCTGCTGAACGGACAGAAGGTGTGGACCTCGCTCGCGCGCGAAGCCGATTGGGCGATCTGCCTGGCACGCACCGATCCGGACGCGCCGAAACACCAGGGGATCACCTACTTCCTCGTCGACATGACCGCGGACGGGATCAGCACGCGCCCGCTGCGCGAGATCACCGGCGACGCCGTCTTCAACGAGGTCTTCCTCGACGACGTCTTCGTCCCGGACGAGATGGTGGTCGGGGAGGTCGACGGCGGCTGGCGGCTCGCGCGGACGACGCTGGCGAACGAGCGCGTGGCCCTCGGGAGCGGGTCGGCGGTGGGGGAGGGCGTCGAGAATCTGCTCGCCACCTTGGGCGACGACGCCGACCTCGACCGGCTGGGCGCGCTGATCGCCGACGGAAGCGCGTGTTCGATGCTGGACCTGCGGGCGACGCTGCGGCGGCTCGACGGCCAGGATCCGGGCGCCGAGTCGAGTGTGCGCAAACTGCTGGGTGTGCGGCATCGGCAGGAGGTGGCGGACTTCGCGCTGGAAGCTTTGGGGGAGCACGCGCTCGTCGCCGGTGACCGCGCGCAGCACGAGTTCCTGCTGACCCGGTGCCTCAGTATCGCGGGCGGCACGACGCAGGTGCTGCTGTCGCTGACGGCCGAGCGGTTGCTGGGGCTGCCTCGGTCCTGAAAGTTCCTGTCACGGCACTCCGGCGTGCCATGAAAGGTCCCTTCCTCGCAAAATTGGCAAGGAAAGGACCTTTCATGGCACCGGCGCCCGACAGCTGTCGGTCCCGTGCTCTAACGTGCGGGTCGTGGAGTTCGGCACAGGAAC
The DNA here is from genome assembly GCF_003947465.1 of Amycolatopsis sp. WAC 04182. NCBI lineage: Bacteria > Bacillati > Actinomycetota > Actinomycetes > Pseudonocardiales > Pseudonocardiaceae > Amycolatopsis > Amycolatopsis sp. WAC 04182. The sequence continues at coordinate 682,249 of NZ_QHJJ01000002.1, read as the reverse complement.
CCAGGCCACCTTCGTCCCCTCGGATCCCCCGCGGGACGGTGTGCTGGCGCTCTGGGGAGACGGCGTAGCGGGTGACACCGCGATCGAACTCGTGCTGCCGGTGGGGAAGGTCTTCCGGCGCACGAAGGTCGACGCGGCACTCGTCCCGTTGTCACGCGCGATTCCGCGGCTGCTCACCGCGGACGGCGACCTGAGCCCGGCCATCGCCGCGTGGTCGGCCGTCGCCGAAGCCGGGGTGAACCTCATCGCCCGCGGCAGGCTGCTGCCCGCGGCCTCACCCGGCGGGGTGGATTCGTGGCGGGTCGGGCCGCTGGACGTCGCCGACGAGGAGATGCTGCGCGGGCTCGCCGCCGCGCTGCCTCCCGAGGCGCACGCGCTGCCGTTGTCCGGCCTGAAGCGGATCCGGCTGCATTCGCCGGAGTCGTTGATCCGCGCGCTCTGGGACGCCACGGCGGACGTGCTGGTCCGCACGCCGGCCGCGAGCGTCGCGGCGGGCGGTCCGGCGTTCGCCGCGGCCCAGCCGACGCTGGTCGGCCCGGACGGTGCCGCGTGGCTGGCCGAGCTGAGCGCCCGGCAGGCCCAGGGCGCGCATCTCGTCCTGCGCATGGAGGTGCACGAGCCCGAGAACCCCGAAGAAGAGCCCACGTTCGCCGCCGTCCTCGCCGTACGGAGCGCCGCCGACCCGAGCCTGATCGTCGAGGCGGCGACGCTGTGGGACGCGCCCGAAGCGGTACTGGAACGGATGGGCGACCAGGTCGAGACGCAGTTGCTGCTCGGTCTCCGCCGGGGCGCCAGGGCATGGGCGCCGCTCGGCCGCATGCTCCAGTCGGCCGCGCCGACCGGGCTCACGCTGGAGTACGACGAGGTCGTCGACCTGCTGACCCACGGGGACGCGGCGCTGGGCGGCGCCGGCATCGAGGTGCAGTGGCCGAAGGACCTCTTCGCGGGCGAACTCAAGGCGAAGGCGAGCGCGACGCAGGCCCCGGGCAGCGTCACCGGGCCCGAGTTCACGCTCAAGAGCCTGCTCCAGTTCCGCTGGCGGCTGAGCCTCGGCGACGAAGACCTCACCGACGCCGAGGTCACCGCGCTCGCGGAGGCGAAGCGGCCGCTGGTGCGGCTGCGGGGCAAATGGGTCAAGGTCGACGCGCGCCTGCTCGCCAAGGTGCGTGCTCACCGCGCGAAGAAGCTGTCCGGGGCCGAGGCGCTGGCCGCGGCGCTCACCGGCGAATTGGAGCTGGACGGTGAAAAGGTCGAGTTCACCGCGCCGTCGGCGCTGACGGGGCTGCTCCAGCGAATCCGGGAAAGCGCCGCGGAACCGATCGAGCAGCCAGCGGACCTGAAGGCCACCCTGCGGCCCTATCAGAAGGCGGGCCTGGCTTGGCTGGCGACGATGACCGGGCTCGGTCTCGGTGCCTGCCTCGCCGACGACATGGGGCTCGGCAAGACGATCCAGCTCATCTCCCTGCACCTGCATCGCCGCCCCCTCGGCGAGGGGCCCACGCTCGTCCTGTGCCCGACGTCGTTGCTGGGCAACTGGGAACGGGAGTTCGCCCGGTTCGCGCCGGACATCCCGGTACGCCGGTTCCACGGTGGCGGACGGCATCTCGACGAGGTCGCGCCGGACGAGGTCGTGCTCGCCACGTACGGCGTCCTCCGCCGGGATCGAGAAACACTGTCCGAAGTGGACTGGGGGATGATCGCCGCCGACGAGGCGCAGCACGTCAAGAATCCGCTTTCGGTCACCGCCAAGGAGCTGCGGAAGATCCCGGCCGCGGCGAAGGTCGCGCTGACCGGGACCCCGATGGAGAACCGGCTCACCGAACTCTGGTCCATTGTGGACTGGACGACGCCGGGGCTGCTCGGCTCGCTCGACGGGTTCCGCCGCAAGGTCGCCCGCCCGATCGAGCGCGACCGTGACGTCGCCGCCACCGAGCGTCTCGCCACGACCGTGCGCCCGTTCCTGTTGCGCCGCAAGAAGACCGACCCGGACATCGCCCCCGAGCTGCCGCGCAAGACCGAGACCGACCGGTTCGTCCCGCTCACCGCCGAGCAGACGACGCTGTACGAAGCCGTGGTCCGCGAGAATCTCGCGATGATCCGCGAGCTGGACGGGGTGGCGCGGCGCGGGCAGGTGCTCAAACTGCTCACCGAGCTCAAGCAGATCTGCAACCACCCGGCGCAGTACCTCAAGGAACCCGGCGTGCTGCACGGCCGGTCCGGCAAGCTGGCCGCGTTCGAGGAACTGCTCGACGTCATCCTCGACGAGGGCGACAGCGTGCTCGTGTTCAGCCAGTACGTCCAGCTGTGCCGCCTGCTGGAGAAACGCCTGGCCGAACGCGGGCTGCCGACGATGCTGCTGTCAGGGTCGAGCACGCCCCAGGCCCGGGAGGACATGGTCGCCCGGTTCCAGGCGGGCGAGGTTCCGGTGTTCCTGCTCTCGCTCAAGGCGGGCGGGGTCGGGCTCAACCTGACCAAGGCCACCCACGTGATCCACTACGACCGCTGGTGGAACCCGGCGGTCGAGGACCAGGCCACCGACCGCGCGTACCGGATCGGGCAGGACCGGCCGGTCCAGGTGCACCGGCTGATCGCCGAGGGCACGCTCGAGGAGCGCATCGCCAAGGTGCTGGAGACCAAACGCGGGCTGGCCGACGCGGTCATCGGCGCGGGCGAGAACTGGATCACCGAACTGTCCGACGACGAACTCGCCGACCTCGTCCGGCTCGGGGAGCCCTGATGCCCGGCGCGACAGGACGGAAACGGCGCACCTTCGGCAACACGTGGTGGGGCAAGGCGTGGGTCGAGGCCCTGGAGGAACGCGCCAAACTCGATCCGAACCGGTTGCCGCGCGGACGGACGTACGCGCGCAAGGGCACCGTCAGCAAGCTCGCGGTCGGCGAGGGCGAGGTGACGGCCTGGGTACAGGGCAGTCGGGCGGTGCCGTACCGGGTGACCATCCACATGCGGGCGTTCACCGGACCGCAGTGGGAGAGCCTGCTCGGGATGGTCGGCTCCCGGCTCGGGCACGTCGCCGCCCTCCTCGACGGTGAGCTGCCCGGTGAGCTGGCCGAAGACGCACGGGCCGCGGGCGCGGATCTGCTGCCGGGTCCCGGAGATCTGCGCCCGAAGTGCTCGTGTCCCGACAGCGCGAACCCGTGCAAGCACGTCGCCGCGGTGTACTACCTGGTCGCGGACGAGGTCGACGCCGATCCGTTCGTGCTGTTCCTGCTGCGCGGCAGGCCGAGGGAGGCCGTGCTCGCGGAACTGCGGTCCCGCCGCGCCCCCGCGAGCGCGCCGGGCAAACGGGTGCGTGCACCCGCCGCGCCCGGAGTGGACCCGAAACGCGCGTACACCCGGCGGATCGCCGCGCTCCCGCCGCGGCCTGCCGTCCCGGGCACGGTCGGGCCGCCCGCGGTCCTCGACCTCGACCCGCCGCACCGCACCGGCTGGAGCGGTGAGATGTTCGTCGAACTGGCGGCCGACGCCGCCGCGAGGGCCTGGGAACTGCTGGTCATGGGTCCCGAGCGCGAGGCGGAGCTGTCGTTCGAGGAAGACCTCGCGCGTCGTGCGGCGGCGAGCGACCCGCAGGTGGTCGCCGAACTCGCCGAGGCCGCGGGAGTCCCGGAGCGGGATCTGGCCGTCTGGGCACAGGCCTGGCGCGAAGCGGGCCGGGGTGGGATGGCGGTGGTGCGGGAGCCCTGGCGGCCCGGGCAGGCGCCGCTCGCGCAGGCCAGGGCGGACCTCGCCGAATCGGGGCTGCCGGGAACGCCGAAGACCTGGCGGAACCGGATCACCCAAGGCGACCTGCAGCTGCGCTACGGCCGGGACGAACGGTGGTACCGCTTCGTACGCGACGGCGAGGGCTGGCGGGTCGACGGCCCGTCCTCCGCGCGCCCGACGGACGTGATCTACCCGCCCTGATCGGCGCCTTCCGGTGCCTTGGTCGCTTGAAGTACGTGAAGGCCTCCTTGAGGGACCCAGAGTCCCTCAAGGAGGCCTTCACGGACCTGCGGCCCCGCGCCGCCAGGTGCGATAACTCCACTCCAGGAACCGTTCCACCCCGCGGACGACGTGGGCGCTGCGGATCGAGGGGAAGACGTCGAAGGCGTGCTGCGCGCCGGAGATCTCCGCGTACGCGACCTCCCGCTGGGACTTGTCCCGCAGGCGCCGCACGAATTCGCGGGCCTCGCCCACCGGCACCAGCGAGTCGTGGACGCCGTGGATGACGAAGAACGGCGGCGCGTCCTCGGTGATCCGGTCCAGCGGTGAAGCCGCGATGTAGTCGTCGAGGAAGTTCACCGGATCCCGGTCGGCCTCGAAGACGTGCCGGGCGATCAGCGTTTTCAGCCGGGTCTGACTGGAACGGCGTCCGCTGGTCGCGGCGAAGTCGTACACGCCGTAGTGCGGGGCGCACGCCTGGACGCTCGTGTCGGCTTCGGTGAAGCCGGGCTGCAACGCCGGGTCGTTCGCGGTCAGGGCCAGCAATGCGGCGAGATGCCCGCCCGCGGAGCCGCCGGTGACGGCGACGAACGACGGGTCGCCGCCGTAGGACTCGGCGTTGTCCCGGATCCAGGCCAGCGCGCGTTTCGCCGCGACGATATGCGCGGGCCAGCGGGCCGCGGGGGAGAGCGGGTAGTTGATCGCGATGCAGATCCAGCCGCGTTTGGCCATGTGCAGCATCAGCGGCAGGCCCTGCTGGTCCTTGTTGCCGATCACCCAGGCGCCCCCGTGCACCTGCAGCAGGATCGGCGCGCCGGTGACCGGTTCACGCGGGGCGTAGACGTCGAGCAGGAACCGTTTCCCGCCCGGCGCGTACGCGATGTTGCGGGTCCGCCGGACATCGGGATCGCGCATGCGGAACGGCATGGCCAGCTGGCCCCACGGGGTCGCGAGGTCGGTCGGGCTCGGCGGGTGCTCGAGTTCGTCGGTATAGGCCTTGCCGATGCCTTCGGTGAGCGCCGTCTCGATCTCGTCGCGGGCCCGCTGGGACTGCGCGATCAGGGTTCCGAGCCCGGCCGCGGACGCCGCCGCGAGGGCGAGCCCGGCCTTGCTCGACCCGCCTCGGTGCCGGGCGACATGCGCCGCCGCGTCGGCCGCGGTGAGCGCGAGCAGATGCGGCGCGAGTTCCCCGGTGAGCCAGCCCGCGAAGAACGCCGGAATCGCTGTACGCGCACCTCGCGGCGGCTTCAGCGCGTTCGCGGTGAGCGCGAGCTGGAGTGCCTGACGGACGACGAAACTCGGGTGCATGGGCTCCGATCCTACCGCCGGGTGACCGCCTAGAACGGGTTGCAAAGTTCACTTAAGGTGCTTGTCATGCAGAGATTGAGCGGTCTGGACGCGAGTTTCCTCTATCTGGAGACACCGGCCCAGGTCCTGCACATATGCGGGCTGCTCACCTTGGACGGTTCGACCATGCCCGGCGGCTACGATTTCGACCGCTTCAAGGCGAAACTGGCCGAACGGGTCGAGCTGATCCCGGCGTTCCGGCGCAAACTGCACAATCCACTCTGGAATCTGGCGCATCCGGTCTGGGTCGAGGACGAGGACTTCGACCTGGAGGCCCACGTTCACCGGATCGGCGTACCTGCCCCCGGGGACCGCCGGGAACTGGCCGAACTCGCCGCCCACATCGCGGGACAACGACTGGACCGCGCGCAGCCGCTCTGGCAGTTGTACGTCATCGAAGGCTTGGCCGACGGCGGGATCGCGGTCCTGCTGAAGATGCACCACGCCAGCGTCGACGGGGTCGGTGGCGCCAGCCTGATCGGTTACCTCGCCGGCCTCGATCCGGACGCCCCGCCGCCGGAGATCGCGACGGACGAACGCGCCAACGCGCGGGTTCCCGGCAGGCGGGCGCTGCTCGGCGCGGGGCTGACGTCGTTCGCGAAACGGCCGGTCGAGCTGGTGAAGCTGCTGCCCGACCTGCTCGAACTCGTGCCGCGATGGCTGGGGAAAGCTTTGCAGGGCAAGGGAATGCCGGTTCCGTTCACCGCGCCGCGCACGTCGTTCAACGGGACGATCACCGCGCACCGCAGCGTCGCCTACGCCTCTCTCGACCTCGACGACGTCAAGCAGGTCAAGGACGCCTTCGGGGTGACCGTCAACGACGTCGTCCTCGCCGTGGTTTCCGGCGCGCTGCGGCAGTTCCTGCGAGACCGGGGCGAACTGCCGGAGGATCCGCTGGTGGCGACCGTGCCGGTGTCGGTGCACGGCCGGACCGAACGCGAGCACGGCAGCAACAAGGTCTCGGCGTTCTTCGCGTCGTTGCCGACCCATCTCGACGATCCCGCCGCGCGGCTGTTCATGCTCGCGGAATCCAACCGGCTGTCCAAGGACCACCACCACACCATCGACGCGGACATGCTCCAGGACTGGGCGCAGTTCTCGGCGGCGACCATGTTCGGCCTCGCCGTGCGCGCGTATTCCGCGCTGCGCCTGGCCGAACGGCATCCGGTGGTGCACAACCTGGTGGTCTCCAACGTGCCGGGGCCGCCGATGCCGCTGTACCTGCTGGGCTGCCGGATCACCGGGCTCCACCCGCTCGGCCCGGTGTTCCACGGCGCCGGGCTCAACGTCACCGTGCTGTCCAACGCGGGCAGGGTCGACGTCGGCCTGCTCGGCGCCCGCGAACTCACCGGTGACCTGTGGCCGCTCGCCGACCACTTTCCCGACGCGCTCGCGGAACTGCTCAAAGCCACCTCCTAGATCCTCACCCCTTGCCGTCACGCCTCCTTCCGGTTAAGACTAGAACAGGTTTCAATATTGTGCCCGTTCGCCCCGGTGAGGAGCCAGTGTGGACTTCCAGTTCGACGAGACGCAGACCGAGGTCACCGCGCTGGCCGCGCGTGTCCTCGGCAAGGAGCGTGAGCCCGGCGAAACGTGGCGCGCGCTCGCCGACGCCGGTCTGCTCGCGCTGGCGCTGCCCGCCGAGCTCGGCGGTGACGGGCTCGGCGTCGCCGAAGTCGCCTTGGTGCTGACCGAACTCGGGCGCGTCGCCTCGCCGACGCCAGCGCTGGCGTCGCTGGCGTTCGGAGTCCTGCCGGTGACCGCGCTCGGTGGCCCGGATCAGCGCGCGGCGCTGCTTCCGCCGGTCGCCGCGGGCGAAGCCGTGCTCACCGCCGCGCTGCACGAGCCTTCCACGCCGTTCACCACCCGGCCCGCGACCGTCGCGGAATCGGCGGGGGACTGGCGCCTGAGCGGCGTCAAGATCGGCGTGCCGTTCGCGGCGGAGGCGACCCGGATCCTGACGCCCGCCTCGCTGCCGGGCGGCACCGGCGTCTTCCTGGTCGATCCCCGCGCGGACGGCGTGACGCTGACGCCGACGAGAACCTCTTCCGGCACACCGGACTACACGATGACGCTCGATTCGGTGACCGTCACCGACGCCGATCTCCTCAACGGGCACGGCCCCGGCGAGTCGATCGCGACGCTGCACCGGTTCGCGCTCGCGGGCGCCGTGGCGTTCGGCGACGGGCTGCTCGCCGGCGCGCTCGCGCTGACCACCAAGCACGTCGGGGAACGCGAGCAGTTCGGGCGGCCCCTGGCGGCGTTCCAGGCGGTGGCGCAACAGATCGCGGACGTCTACGTCGCCTCGCGGACGGTCCAGCTGGCCGCGCGGTCGGCGGTCTGGCGGCTCGCGGCGGGGCTCGACGCCGAGGCGGAGCTCGACATCGCGGCGTACTGGCTGGCGGAGGAGGCGCCCGCGGCGCTGGCCGTCTGCCATCACCTGCACGGCGGGATCGGCGTGGACGAAACGTATCCACTGCACCGGTTCTCGTCGGCGGTCAAGGATCTGGGACGAACGCTCGGCGGCGCCGCTCATCGGCTGGCCGGCCTGGGCGAACTGGTGGCGGGGTGAACCGATGCTGATCGAACTGACCGCGGCGCAACACGAGTTGCGCTCCGAACTGCGAAAGTACTTCGCCGGGCTCGTGAGTGCCGACGAGCGGCGCGCGATGCTGCGGGAACGGCACGGCCCGGTGTACCGCGAGATCGTGCGGCGGATGGGCCGCGACGGCCGGCTCGGCGTCGGCTGGCCCGAACAGTACGGCGGCCGGGGTTTCGGCGAGATCGAGCAGCACCTCTTCGTCGACGAGGCCGCCCGCGCCGACGTCCAGCTGCCGTCGGTGACCTTGCAGACCGTCGGGCCCACGTTGCAGGCCTACGGCACCGAGGAACAGAAATCCCTGTTCCTGCCCAAGATCCTCGCCGGTGAAGTGCATTTCGCCATCGGCTACACCGAGCCCGACGCGGGAACGGACCTCGCCGCGCTGCGCACGACAGCGGTGCGCGAAGGGGACGAGTACGTCGTCAATGGCCAGAAGATCTTCACCACGGGTGGGCACGACGCCGACTACATCTGGCTGGCCGTCCGGACCGCGCCGGACGCGCCGAAGCACAAGGGAATCTCGATCCTCATCATGGACACCCGCGATCCGGGCTATTCGTGGACGCCGATCATCACCTGCGACGGCGCGCACCACGTGAACGCCACCTACTACTCGGATGTCCGCGTCCCCGCGAACATGCTGGTGGGCAAGGAGAACGAGGGCTGGCGGCTGATCACCACCCAGCTGAACCACGAACGCGTCATGCTCGGCCCCGCCGGGCGGATCGGCGGTCTCCACGACCGCGTCCGCGACTGGGCGGCGTCCAGGAAGGCGCCGGACGGCACGCCGTTGCTCCAACTGCCCGACGTCCGGGCCGTACTCGCGGAAACGTTGGCGACCGCCCGGGTCAACGAACTGCTGAACTGGCAGGTCGCCGCGTCGTCGGCGACCGGGCCGGTGGCGGTGGCCGACGCGTCGGCCACCAAGATCTTCGGTTCCGAACGTATCCAGCGGCTGGCCAGGAGACTGGAGGAGATCGTGGCGCGACACGGTGATCAGGCCGACGCCGAAACCGCGGAACTGGCGCTGTGGCTGGACGTGGTGGCCAAACGCAATCTGGTGCTGACCTTCGGCGGCGGCGTCAACGAGATCCAGCGCGAGCTGATCGCCACCGCCGGGCTCGGACTGCCGAGGGTGCCGCGATGAGCATCCAGGAAGCCGCCGAACGCATCGCCGCGCGCGGGGAATCCGCGCCGAGGGCCGCGCGCGACGCGGTCAACCAGGCGATGGTGAACAACTGGGTCGAAGCCATCGGCGACCGCAATCCCGTGTACGTCGACGAGGAGTTCGCCGCCAAGAGTGTCCACAAGGGACTTGTCGCACCGCCCGCGATGGCGCAGGTGTGGACGATGGGCGGGCTGCACTGGACGAGGGCGTCGGACGATCCGCTCGGCGCGATGATGGAGGTGCTCGACGAAGCCGGGTTCACCTCGGTCGTCGCGACGAACTCCGAGCAGAACTACTTCCGCTACCTCCGCCACGGCGAGCGGGTCGAAGCGACCGCGAAACTCGAAAGTGTCGTCGGGCCGAAGCGCACCGCGCTGGGTGAAGGCTGGTTCGTGACGACGAAGACCACCTGGTACGTCGGTGACGAGGCCGTCGCGGACATGGTGTTCCGGGTGCTGAAGTTCCGCCCGCCGGGCGCCGAGCCCGCCAAGGCGGCCGCCCCGGTGCTGCGGCCGGTGATCAGCAAGGACACCGAGTTCTTCTGGGCGGGCCTGCGTGACGGGGAACTGCGGATCCAGCGGTGGGGCGAGACCCTGCGGCATCCGCCCGGCCCGATGCCCCCGGACGGCGACCTCGACGCGAAGCCGGACTACGTCGTCGCGTGCGGACGGGGCACGGTCTACAGCTACGTGGTGCACCACCATCCGAAGGTCCCCGGCAAGGAGCTGCCGTTCGTGGTCGCGCTCGTCGAACTGGAGGAAGGCGTCCGGGTGATGGGCGAGCTGCTCGACGCCGATCCCGAGGCTGTCCACATCGGACTCCCGGTGGAGGCCGCCTTCGTGAAGATCGACGAGGAACTGACGTTGCCCGCTTGGAGGGTCGCGCGATGAAGGACTGTTCGGTCGGCACCGAGCTGCCGCCGCTGACGATCGAGGCCACCCCGACGTTCGTGGTGAGCACCGCGCTGGCGACCCGGGATTTCCAGGACGTCCACCACGACCGCGACGCCGCCGTGCGGCGCGGGTCCAAGGACATCTTTCTCAACATCCTCACCGACACCGGTCTGGTGCAGCGGTTCGTCACCGACTGGGCGGGGCCGGAGGCGTTCGTGCGGTCGATCAAGATCCGGCTCGGCGTGCCCTGTTACGCCTACGACACGCTGACCTTCACCGGACGGGTCACGGAACGGGACGGCGACGACGTGGTGGTCTCGGTGTCCGGTGTGGACAGTCTCGGTGAGCACGTGGTGGGCACCGTGGCGCTGACGCTGGGAGGCGAGTGATGACCCTGTCCGGACGGGCGGCCATCGCCGGGATCGGTGCCACGGAGTTCTCGAAGGATTCCGGGCGCAGCGAGCTCCGGCTGGCTGCGGAAGCGGTGTCGAGCGCGCTGAAGGACGCCGGCCTCTCACCATCCGATGTGGACGGTCTGGTGTCGTTCACCATGGACGGCAACAGCGAGATCGCCGTCGCGCGGGAACTGGGCATCCCGGAGCTCAAGTTCTTCAGCCGGATCCACTACGGCGGCGGGGCCGCGGCCGCGACCGTGCAGCAGGCCGCGATGGCCGTCGCGACCGGGGTCGCGGACGTCGTCGTCGCGTACCGGGCGTTCAACGAACGGTCGGGGATGCGGTTCGGGCAGGTGTCCTCGGCCGCGGCGGGGCAGGTGAACTCGTCCGGCGTCGACAACGCGTTCCATTACCCGATGGGGATCGCGACGCCGGCCGCGACCGTCGCCATGCTCGCCCGGCGGTACATGCACGAGTACGGTGCGACCAGCGAGGACTTCGGCCGGGTGGCCGTCGTCGACCGTGCCCGCGCGGCGACCAACCCCCAAGCGTGGTTCTACGGTAAGCCGATCACGCTCGAAGATCATCAGGCCTCCCGCTGGGTCGCCGAGCCGTTGCACCTGCTCGACTGCTGCCAGGAGAGCGACGGCGGGATCGCCCTGGTGATCGTCAGCGCCGAGCGGGCGCGTGACCTGCCGCACCGGCCGGCCGTGATCGCGGCGGCCGCGCAGGGGAGCGGGCCGGACCAGTACGTGATGACCAGCTACTACCGCGACGATCTCCCGGCGCTGCCCGAAATGGGTGTCGTGGGACGGCAGCTGTGGGAGCAGTCCGGGCTGGGGCCCGGCGACATGGACCTCGCCGTGCTGTACGACCACTTCACCCCTTATGTCCTGATGCAGCTGGAAGAACTCGGCTTCTGTGGGAAGGGCGAAGCCAAGGACTTCATCGGCGGCGGAACCCTGGAACTCGACGGGAAGCTCCCGCTCAACCCGCACGGCGGGCAGCTGGGGGAGGCCTACATCCACGGGATGAACGGGATCGCCGAGGGTGTCCGGCAGCTCCGGGGCAGCGCCGTCAACCAGGTCGACGGCGCTTCGCGGGTGCTGGTGACCGCCGGCACCGGCGTACCTACGAGCGGACTGGTCCTGACCGCGGGCTGACATCACCTCAATGCCCGATGGTGTACTAGAGCGGTACCTGCCACGGTGAAAGGGTTACCGGCCGGGAGGTGCCATGTCTGGACCAATCGTCGTCGCGTGGACCCTGACCGCGGTGTTCGCCGCGCTCGTCCTGCCCTGCGTGCTGAGACTCGTCAGGTTGGACTACGGCAGGCAGGGCGCGGCGGTCCGCAACGGCGACCTGGCCGAACTGCTGCTCGTCGTCGCCATGGTCGCGATGCTGTCCCCGATCGGCGGCCCGATCCCGGCGGCGGGCTGGCAGGCGATGCTGGCGCTGACCGCGGGCTGGTTCGCCGTCTCGTGGTGGAAGGGGCGGCGGTCCGGGCACGCCTCGTGCGGGCACCACGCCGTCTCCGCCACCGCGATGCTGTTCATGGTGACGTTCATGCCGCACAACGACGTCACCCACGGGCCGTGGCTGGTGATGTCGGGTCCCGGCGGCACTTCGGCGCTGTGGCTTTCGCTGATCTTCGGTGCCGTGGCCGCGTATTTCGCGGCGGACGCCGTGCGCGCCGGGGTGCTCGCGGCGCGGGGTGCCGGGGAGTCCGGTCAGCTGTCGCGGCGGGTGTGCCGGGTGATCATGGGGCTGGGGATGGGCTACATGCTGCTGGGCGCGGCCGTCTAGCGGCTGAAGGGGACTTTCCCCTCATCTCACGCGGTGAAGGGAGCTTTCACTGCGTCTTACGCGGTGAAAGTCCCCTTCAGCTCAGGAGCGGGGGACGCGGCGCACGACGCCCGCCTCGGCGGTGCCCACGTCCGGCAGGCCCTCGGCCGGATTGTCCGCGGCCCACTTCGCGGCGTTGGCGATGTCCTTGTTCAGCGCGACGATCAGCGCCTCCGACGACGGGTACGCCTCCTGCTCGCGCAGGTGGTGGCCCAGCCAGACGGTCAGCACCTCGCCGTAGAGGTCACCGCTGAAGTCCAGCAGATGCGCCTCGACGAGCCGGTAGCCGTCCGCGCCGTAGTAGGTCAGCCGCCTGCCGACCGACACCGCCGCCGCGATCCGGGTGCCGTCGGCGCGTTCGGCCCAGCCCGCCCACACTCCGTCGCCGACTTGGCCGTCCTGGTCGCGCAGCGCGATGTTGGCGGTCGGGAAGCCCAGTTCCCTGCCCCGCTGATCGCCCTTCTCCACCTGGCCACGGACCACGAAGTACTCCGCCGTCATGCCGCTCCCGTCCCCTGCCGTCACGAAAGCCATGAATACCATGCCCCGCCGCCCGGGGTCGACCGCCGTCCACGCCGCGGGAGGCGTCCACTGTGTACTGAATCACCTAGCTGAATCACGTGGTGACGAGCCGGTACCCCAGGTCGAGTTCCGTCCGGCCGAGCAGGCCGACGTGATGCCGGTGCCAGTGCCCGTCCGCGAGATCGGCGCGCAGCCGCTCGACCGCCGTCGCGACGACGTTCTGGTCCAGCAGTGCCACACCGGACATCCCCGCGCGCACGCGCTCGGACAGGTAGGCCTCGGGCCTGCGCCAATACGCGCCGAGGAACCCGTCGACGCAGTCCGACGGCACCGGCAGCGGAGCCACCGAAGGCGTCTGCCCGGCCTCGGTCAGTTCCTCGACGACCCGGTCGAGACAGGCCAGCCTGCTTTCGTGTTCGGCGATCTCGGGCAGGTAGTCCCGCACCAGCCAGAACCGCGCGAACACCGCCTGATCCCAGGTCACGATCACCTGGCGGCGGGACACGCGCCGCAGTTCGGCCAGCCCGGCGGCCACGTCCGTCCAGTGGTGCACGGTCAGCACCGCCAGGGCGGCATCGAAGGCACGGTCGGGGAAGGGCAGCCCTTCCGCGCACGCCTGCACGGCCGGGGCCGCGGTGGACGGACGCTGCGCGATCATCCGCCGCGACGGCTCGACGGCCACCACGTCGCGGTCTTCCGGCTCGTAGGAACCGGCTCCGGCCCCGACGTTGACCACCGAGCGCGCGTCGCCGAGAGCGGCGGTGACGGCGGCCGCGATGCGGGGATCCGGGCGTCTCGATCGCGCGTAGTCCCGGCCGAGTTCGGCATACGGGTCCGAGATCAAGGGGCGCACCTGCCCGAGTCTAGCCAGAGCCGCTACCTGCGGGAACGAGGATTCAGTCTGTCGTGGTCAAGAAAGTGTCGGAAAGGACGGGCGCCTCGTCCCGGTCCGGTGCCGAGGTGGTGATCACCAGCCCGGCCGGCTCGCGCCAGACCCGGGTCCGCAGCGGCTCGCCGGGGAAGACGACGCCGGCGAACTTGGCCGAGAACGACGCGACACGGGCGGTGTCGCCGTCGAGGAATTCGTCGGTGACGGCCTTCGCGATGACGCCGTAGGTGCACAGGCCGTGCAGGATCGGCTTGTCGAACCCGGCCGCCGCGGCGAACGCGGGATCGGCGTGCAGGGGGTTGCGGTCCCCGCAGAGCCGGTAGAGCAGCGCCTGCTGCGGCAAGGTCGGGGTGTCGATGACCGCGTCCGGCTCCCGCGACGGCAGTTCGACGCGGTCGGACGGGCCGCGTTCGCCGCCGAAACCCCCTTCTCCACGGGCGAAGATACTCGACCGCAACGTCCACAATGGAGTGCCATCCGAGTCGGTGGCGACCGTCTCGTTCACGATCACGGCCGCCTTGCCCTTGTCGAAGACGTCGACGATCCGCGTGCGCGCCACGGCCTTCCCCGACGTGGGGATCGGCCGGTGCGCGATCACCTCCTGCTTGCCGTGCAACACTTTCCCGAGGTCGACCTCGACGCCGGGGAACGAGACCGCGGGCGGTTCGAACACACGCAGGTTCGCCGCCACGGTGGCGAAGGTCGGCAGCACCTGGAGGCCGTCCTCGTAGGTGTAGCGCAGTTCGCGCGGGCTCGTCGGGTCCGCGCCCGCGCCCAGCGCCAGGTGGTAGAGCTGCACGTCCGACGCGGTCCAGGCGAAGCTCACCTCGCCGAGGTCGGCGCCGATCGCGACCGAGGGATCGATGGGCACAGGGACTCCTACGGTGCTGTGGGTTTGTTCGGGGCAGGGCGTAACTCGCGTGATCGAAGGCGGAACTCGCGTGATTGGAGGGCGAACTCGCGTGTGTCGTCTGGTTGGAAGCCGGAGGGCGCGAAGCGGACCTCGCCTCTGCGGCTTGCCTGGAGAAACCACCGGTATCTCCTACTCGTAGGTGACGGTGACCTCGTCGGTCAGCGGCAAGGACTGGCACGCCAGCACGATGCCTTCGGCGATGTCGTCGCCGTCGAGGACCTCGTTGTTCAGCATCTTCACCTCACCGGAGGTGACTCGGCAGGCGCACGCGCTGCACTGGCCCTCGCGGCACGAGTACGGCGCGTCGAAACCCTTTTCCAGCAACAGGTCCAGCAGTTTCGTCCGGCGCGGCCAAGCGAGCTTCTTCGTCTCCCCGTCGAGGGTGACGTCGACCGACGCCGGGGTCTCGGCCTCTTCGACGGCGACGGGCTCGGCCACCTCGAACGGGTTCCCGCCCAGGGAAAGAAACCGCTCCAGGTGGATCCGCTTGCGCGGCAGCCCGAGCTCCTTGAGCACCGTGCGCGCGGCGTCCATGAACGGGCCGGGTCCGCAGATGAACGCTTCGTGCGTGGCGTACGGCGCCACCAGGGCGCGCAGATGCGCTTCCGTCGGCAGTCCTTGCAGGCTCTCCAGCCAGTGCACGACGACCAACCGGTCCTGGTACCGGGCGGCGAGGTCCGCCAGCTCCCGCGCGAAGATCACCGAACGTTCGTCGCGATTGGCGTACAGCAGCACCACTTTGCCGGTGCCGTGCTCCAGCGCGGACTTGAGGATCGACATCACCGGCGTGATACCGCTGCCGCCCGCGAGCAGGAGGAAGTCCTCGTCGAGCGACGCGGGGCTGAACACCCCGGCCGGCGGCAGGACCTGGACCTCCTGACCGGCCTGGAGGTTGTCGCACAGCCAGTTCGACCCGTAGCCGTCGGCGGTGCGTTTGACGGTGACCTGCACCCGGCCTTCGTGCGGCGCACTGGAGAGCGAGTAGCAGCGGGCCACCGAGCCGGTCCGTTCGCTCGGGACGCGGACGGTGAGGAACTGCCCTGGGGCGTAAGCGAAAACCGAAGCGTGCTCGGCCGGGATCTCGAACACGATCGACCGCGCGTCGGCCGTCTCGGTGATCACCTCGGCCACGGTCACGGTGACGGGACCGCTCATTCGGGCACCTCCAGCAGGCCGTCCTTCAACGCGGCGTCGATGCTTTCGCTGAGATTGCCGCAGGTGTCGAGCAACGCCGTCTGTGCGCCGGAAGCCTTCTGTTCGGCGAACACCGGGCAGCTCCGGGACGCGTCGGTCGTCCACTGGATGCTGGTGTGCTGGACGCTGTTCTTCTTGACCAGCACGCAGGTCCCGCACGCGCGGCAGCTCAGCGGCCGAAGCCCGGCGGTGAGGAATTCGACGGTCTCGGGCTTCACACCCCGGCCTCTTCCGCCTGCTGCCGCGCCAGGTTGTCGGCCACCTCCGCCGCCCAGACCTCGTTGGCGCGGCTGGTGTCCACTTCGAACTCGAAGCGGCGCGTCATGTCCTCGGTGACGTCGGCGGCGTCCACATAGAACTGGTCGTACCAGCGGCGCAGCTGGTAGACCGGCCCGTCCTCTTCGCACAGCAACGGGTTGTCGATCCGCGTCTTGTTGCGCCAGATCTCCACGTCCTGAAGGAAGCCGACGCCGATGCCCTTGGCGAACTTCCCGGCGATCTTGTCCGCGTGCTCGTCCGAGACGCCCTCGAACTTCTTCACGCTCACGCCCCACTGCAGCACGAACGAGTTCTCGGTGACCGGGTAGTGGCAGTTGATCAGCACGTTCTCGATCTCGAAACCCTGGTACGTGTTGAGCAGCGTGTTGATCATGTACGAGGGCCCGAAGTACGACGCCTCCGACCGCAGCAGGTTCTCCTCGCCGCCGTAGTTCGACGCCATTCCCTTGTCCGGGCGGCCCTTCGTGTTCAGGTACTGCGTGGCGACATGTCCCTCGAACACGTTCTTGAAGTAGGTCGGGAAGGCGTAGTGGATGTAGAAGAAGTGCGCCATGTCGACCATGTTGTCGATGATCTCGCGGCAGTTGGAGCCCTCGATGAGCACCGAGTCCCAGGTCCAGTTGCTCCACTCGCCGTTGAACACGCCTTCGATCCGCGGGATGACGACGTCCTCGGGCGGCGGGTTGCCCTCCGGGTCGTGCCAGACGAACAGTTGCTTGTTCTCCTCCAGCACGATCCACGACTTCGTCCGCGCCCGCAGCGGAACCCGTTTGGCGTAGGGGATCGACACGCATTTGCCGTTGCCGTTCCAGCGCCAGTCGTGGAACGGGCAGGCGATCTCGTCGCCCTTGACCTCGCCCTGGGTGAGGTCGCCGCCCATGTGGCGGCAGTACCCGTCGAGCACGTTCAGCTTGCCGGACGAATCGGCGAAGACCACCAGTTTCGTCCCGAACGCCGTGATGGCGTGCGGCTTCCCGTCGCGGAACGGCTCGGCCAGGCCGAGACAGTGCCAGCCGCGCGCGAACCGCGAAGGGGGCGCGCCCGCGTCGATCTGCCGTACGGATTCCGTCGTCATCGGCTGCCTCCCGCTTTGGTGTGATCTTGCTGCGCGAGATGCTCGGCCGCAAGGTAGCCGAACACCATCGCCGGGCCGATCGTCGCGCCGGGGCCGGCGTAGGTGCGGCCCATCACCGCCGCGCTCGTGTTGCCCGCCGCGTAAAGTCCGTCGATCACCGACCCGTCCTCGCGCAGGACACGCGCGTGCGGGTCGATCCGCAAACCGCCCTTGGTACCCAGGTCGCCGGGCACGATCTTCACCGCGTAGTACGGCGCGACGTCCAGCGGGCCCAGGCTCGGGTTGGGTTTGTTCCGCGGGTCGCCGTAGTAGTGGTCGTACGCGCTGCGCCCGCGGTGGAAGTCCTCGTCCACGCCGCTTTTCGCGAAGCCGTTGAACCGCCGCACGGTGGCCTCCAGCGCGTCGGCCGGGACCTCGATCCGCTCGGCGAGTTTCGCGATCGTGCTCGCTTTGACCGCGATGCCCGCTTTGAACCAGCGGCCGGGCAGCGGCTGGCGCGGGCCGAGGCCGGTGAACATGTACCGGTTGCGGTTGCGCTGGTCGAACACCAGCCAGGTCGGGATGTTCGCGCCGGGGCCGTCACCCTCGCCGTACATCGCGTGCACGGCCTCGACGTAGGGCGCCGACTCGTTGACGAAGCGTTCGCCGCGTGCGTTGACCATCAGGCAGCCCGGCCGAGACCGCTCGGCGAGCGCGAACCAAGGTCCGCCGGTCAGCGGGATGGACGGGCCCCACCAGGCGTCGTCCATCAGGTCGACGGCCGCGCCGAGTTTGAGCCCGGCGTCGATGGCGTCGCCGGTGTTGGCCGCGGCGCCGACGGTCCACTCCGTACCGATGGGCGCGCGCTGGTACTTGACCCGCATCTCTTCGTTGCGCTCGAACCCGCCCGCGCCGAGGACGACGCCGAGCCGCGCGCGGATCAGCTTGTCCTCACCCTCGTGGCGGACGACGACGCCGGTCACGCGGTCGCCTTCGCTCTCGAGGTCCACCAGCGGTGTGTTCAGCCAGACGGGGACATCCGCCCGGCGCAGACCTTCACGCAGGCCGGCCGCAAGCGCTTGCCCCATGGAAAGCAGCCGCTGACGGCGGATCCGGCCCGTGAGCCAGCGGCCGCCGAGACTCAGCACGCGGAGGATGCCGCGGGGATGCCGGGCGAGCAGGCTCAGCCACCGGTAGTCCGCCTGGGTGATCGGGGCGCCGAGCGGGGGAGCGCTGTACGGCGGCTCCAGGTTCGCCAGCTCCGGTCCGAGGAGGTTGCCGTCGAGCGCGGCCGGCTCGACCGAGCGTCCGCCCGGCCGTCCGCCGGGGGCTTCCGGGTGGTAGTCCGAGTAGCCACGGACCCAGCGGAAGCGCAACGGTGTCTTGTCGCAGACGAAGGACAGGACCTCGGGGCCGCGGTCGAGGAAGGCCGACCGGAGTTCGGCGGGGACGACGTCACCGACGATCGCTTCGAGGTACTCGCGCGCCCGCTCCGGGGGTTCCTCGATCCCGGCCGCCCGCAGCGCGTGGTTGCCGGGAATCCAGACGCCGCCGCCGGAGCGGGCCGTCGAGCCGCCGAAGTGGGCGGCCTTCTCCACGACCAGGACCTCGAGTCCCCGGTGGGCTGCGGACAGTGCGGCGGTCATCCCGGCGGCACCACTGCCGACCACGATCACGTCGTACTCCATACGCCCCTCACCTGAAACACGTTGTAGGAAGCATGTAGCAGCATCCGCGCTGCTCCAGTCACCATAGACGAGAACGTGTTCTAGTTCTAGGGTGGGGTCATGGACTCCCTCGTCGCGGATGTGGTGATCGTGGGTTTCGGTGCGGCCGGTGCCTGTGCGGCGATCGAGGCCGCCGATGCCGGTGCCCGGGTGCTCGTGCTGGACCGGTTCTCCGGTGGTGGCGCGAGCGCGGTCAGTGGTGGTGTCGTCTACGCCGGCGGCGGGACGGCGCAGCAGCGGGACGCGGGCGTCGACGACAGTGTCGACGCGATGTACGACTACCTGCGGCTGGAGGTCGGTGACGTCGTCTCCGAGGAGACCCTGCGGCGTTTCTGCGCGGGCAGTACGGAGATGATCTCCTGGCTGGAAGGCAACGGCGTGCCCTTCGAGGGCAGTCTGTGCCCGTACAAGACGTCATACCCGAGTGACAAGCACTATCTGTACTACTCGGGCAGCGAGGCGGCGGGCGGTTTTCGTGACGCCGCCAAGCCCGCGCCGCGCGGGCATCGCGTCAAGGGTCCCGGCACGTCGGGAAAACTGCTGATGAAACGCCTGATGGAAGCCGTCCGCAGCCGTGGGATCCAGGTGTTGCCGCAGACCGCCGCGCGGAACCTGATCGTGGACGCCGACGGGACCGTGACCGGTGTCGTCGTGTCCACCCTGCGGGACGCTCCCGCTCGCGTGCGGGCCGCGCACCGGAGGCTGTCGGCGTATGCCGCGAAACCGGGGATCTACGTTCCGTCGATGCGGAAGTCGCTGCACCGGCGCGCGGAGCGGATCGAGCGTCGCTATGGCCGTGAGCTGCGGATTTCCGCCTCTCGCGGGGTCGTGCTCGCGGCCGGTGGGTTCATCGCGAACCGCGAGATGGTGCGCGAGCATGCGCCCGCGTATCGCGGCGGGCTGGCGCTCGGGACGTCGGCCGACGACGGCTCCGGCATCCGGATGGGGGTCGAAGCGGGCGGGGCCACCGCGGAGCTCGGGCGGATCTCCGCCTGGCGGTTCATCACTCCGCCGTCGGCGTTCCTCGGGGGTCTCCTCGTGGACAAGACGGGTGGCCGGATCATCGACGAATCCCGGTACGGCGCGGCCGTCGGTGAACGCATGATCACCGGGCACGAGGGGCGTGGCTGGCTGCTGGTCGACGACGCCATCGTCCGGGAGGTCCAGCGGGACGCGCGCGGGCAAAGCCAGTGGTTCCAAGGACTTCAGGTGCGGTACCTGCTGCGGCAACGGGTCGTCGCCGGTTCGCTCGACGAGGTCGCGCGCAAGGCCGGAGTCGACCCCGGCGGGCTGGCGGCCAGTGTCGAGGCGGCGCGGTCCGGCGCGGATCCGACGGGCAAGCCCGCGGAGTTCGCACGGCCGCTGGATCGGGCGCCGTATTCGCTGATCGACGTCTCGATCAAGCCGAATCTCGGCTATCCGTGCCCGATGCTGACGCTGGGCGGCCTGGTCGTGGACGAGGAGACCGGGGCGGTGCGGTCCGCCGCCGGCGCCCCGATCCGCGGGCTGTACGCGGCCGGTAGGACCGCGGTGGGAATCTGTTCTAGGTCCTATGTGAGCGGTCTGTCGCTGGCCGACTGCGTGTTTTCCGGGCGGCGTGCCGGACTGCACAGTGCCCTCGACCGGGGATCGGTCGACAAAAACGAGAACGTGTTCTAGTCTTGGACCCGGTTCACCGAGAACGAGAGAGGGAACGCATATGAGCGAGCACGCCGCGCAGGACGTGATCGCGGGGATCCGGGAGCTGCTGCCGGTCCTGCGGGAGCGGGCGCAGGAGGCGGAGGACGCCAGGCGCGTTCCCGAAGAGTCCGTCAAATCCCTGCAGGAGACCGGGTTCTTCAAACTGCTGCAGCCGAAGACGTTCGGTGGCCTCGAAGCCGACCCGGTGAGCTTCTACACCGCGGTCAAACTCGTCGCGAGCGCGTGCGGGTCCACCGGCTGGGTCGCCTCCATCCTCGGCGTCCACCCGTGGCACCTCGGCCTGTTCGAGGCGCAGGCGCAGCAGGACGTCTGGGGTGACGACAGCGACGTCCGGATCTCGTCGTCGTACGCGCCGATGGGCAAGGCGGACGTCGTCGACGGCGGTTACCGGCTCAGCGGGCGCTGGAGTTTCTCCTCCGGCTGCGACCACGCGACCTGGGTGCTGCTGGGCGGGCCGGTGTTCAAGGACGGCAAGCCGGTCGACTTCTGCACCTATCTGGTGCCGATCTCCGACTACACGATCGAGGACGTCTGGGACACCGTGGGCCTGCGCGGCACCGGCTCCAACGACATCATCGTGAACAACGTCTTCGTGCCGAAGCACCGCGCGCTGAGCTTCATCGCGACGTCGAAGTGCAAGACGCCCGGACAGGAGATCAACCCCGGGCCGCTGTACAAACTTCCCTACGGCTCGGTGCATCCGAGCACGATCACCGCGCCGATCATCGGGATGGCGCAAGGCGCCTACGACGCGCACGTCGAGTATCAGGGCAAGCGCGTCCGCGCCGCGTACGCCGGTGAACAGTCCAAAGAGGACCCGTTCGCCAAGGTGCGGATCGCCGAGGCGGCGAGCGAGATCGACGCGGCCTGGCTCCAGCTGACGCACAACATCGACGAGCTGTACCAGCTGGCGTGCAAGGGGGAGAAGCTGCCGTTCCCCACCCGGCTGCGGGTGCGCCGTGACCAGGTCCGCGGCACCGAACGCGCGATCTTCGCGATCGACCGGCTCTTCGAGAACTCCGGTGGCCGCGCCTTGCAGGCCGGAACCCCGATCCAGCGGTTCTGGCGCGACGCCCACGCCGGCCGGGTGCACGCGGCGAACGACGCCGAGCGCGCCTACGTCATGTTCGGAACCGGCGCCTTCGGGCTGCCCGTCGAGAATGCGATGGTCTGATGACCGAAGGCAAGTACGTCACCGTCCAAGATGGACTCAAGCTGCACTACCACGAGGCGGGCGCGGAACATTCCGAGACGGTGATCCTGCTGCACGGCGGCGGTCCCGGCGCGTCGGCGTGGAGCAACTTCGGGCGCAATCTGCCGGTGTTCGGCAAGAACTACCGGACGCTGGCGATCGACCAGCCCGGCTTCGGCCGGTCGGACAAGCCGACCGAGCATCCGCAGTACTTCCGGCACAGCGCGGACGCCGTGGTCGGGCTCATGGACGAACTCGGCATCGAGCGGGCGCATTTCGTCGGCAACTCGCTCGGCGGCGGGACTTCCGTGCGGCTCGCGCTCAACCATCCGAAACGCGCCGGCCGTCTCGTCCTGATGGGACCGGGCGGCCTGAGCGTGAACCTGTTCGCGCCCGATCCGACCGAGGGCATCAAGAACCTGGGCCGGTTCAGCGCCCCGCCGGGCCCGAGCCGCGAGAAACTCGAAGCCTTCCTGCGCATCATGGTGCACGACCAGTCGCTGATCACCGACGAACTGATCGACGAGCGGTTCGCCGCCGCGAGCGCGCCGGAGTCACTGGCGGCGATGAAGGCGATGGGCAAGTCGTTCGCCCAGCCCGACACCTACGAAGAGGGCATGCTGTGGCGTGAGGCGCATCGCCTGCGCCAACGCGTGCTGCTCATCTGGGGCAGGGAAGACCGGGTCAACCCGCTCGACGGCGCCCTGCTCGCGCTCAAGACGATCCCGCGTGCCCAGCTGCACGTGTTCGGCGGCTGTGGCCACTGGGCGCAGCTGGAGAAGTTCGACGAGTTCAACCGGCTGGCACTCGACTTCCTGGGAGCCTCCTGATGGGTATCCGCTCGCTCGCCTACCTCCGCATCGAAGCCACCGACATGGCCGCGTGGCGCGAATACGGGCTGAAGGTCCTCGGCATGGTCGAGGGCTCCGGCACGAACCCGGAAGCGCTCTACCTGCGCATGGACGATTTCCCGGCGCGGCTCGTGATCTTCCCCGGTGAGCACGACCGGCTCGCCGTGGCGGGCTGGGAGGTCGCCAACGCCGGCGAACTCGACGAGATCCGGGCTTCGCTCGACGCGCACTCGGTGCCGTACGAGGAAGGCACGCCGGATCAGCTGGCCGATCGCCGGGTCGACGGCCTGGTGTCCTTTGAGGACCCGTCCGGCAACACGCTCGAAGTGTTCCACGGTGTCGCGTTGCAGCACCGTCGTGTGGTGAGCCCGTACGGCCACAAGTTCGTCACCGGTGAGCAAGGGCTCGGGCACGTCGTACTGTCCACACACGACGATGACGCTTCTTTGCGGTTCTACCGTGACGTGCTCGGATTCCGGTTGCGGGACTCGATGAAACTGCCGCCGCAGATGGTCGGCAGGCCCGCCGACGGCGCTCCGGCGTGGCTGCGGTTCTTCGGCTGCAACCCGCGGCACCACAGTCTCGCGTTCCTCCCGATGCCGACTCCCAGCGGCATCGTGCACCTCATGGTCGAAGTGGAGAACACCGACGACGTCGGCCTCTGCCTCGACCGGGCCATCCGCCGGAAGGTGCCGATGTCGGCGACCCTCGGGCGGCACGTCAACGATCTGATGCTCTCGTTCTACATGAAGACCCCCGGCGGCTTCGACGTCGAATACGGCTGCGAGGGACGTCAAGTGGACGACGAGAGCTGGATCGCCCGAGAGAGTACGGCGGTTTCCTTGTGGGGACACGACTTTTCAGTCGGCGCCAGGCCGCCGGGGCAGTCGTGACCCCGGTGACGGACCTCGGCGCGGACATCGATCCGGCGCGGTTCCGCACGGTGCTCGGGCACTTCTGCACCGGCGTCGCCGTGGTGACCGGGCACGACGGCACGGCGCCGGTGGGCTTCGCGTGCCAGTCGTTCGCGGCGCTTTCCCTGGATCCGCCGCTGGTGCTCTTCTGTCCTGCCAAGACTTCCCGGACGTGGGCGGTGCTCGCCGAGTCCGGCCGGTTCGCCGTCAACGTGCTCGCCGAGGACCAGCAGGACGTCAGCGCCGTGTTCGGCGCGCGGGGCGCGGACAAGTTCGCGTCGGTCGACTGGACCCCCGCCCCGTCCGGATCCCCTCTGCTGACGGGGGCTCTGACGTGGATCGACTGCACGCTCGAAGCCGTGCACGAGGCGGGTGACCACTACGTCGTCGTCGGCAGGGTCACCGCGCTCGGGGAACCGTCCGACGATCGGCCGCTGCTGTTCCATCGCGGGCGGTACACGGTGACCGAACCGGTGACGGACGCGCTCGCCGCGCTCATGCCCTGGCCGCGTCCCGACGATTGGCTTTAAAGCGTATAACTGGATAAACGAAAAAATGTAAAGCTGTCCTTTCCTTCGGCTTCCGCTTAGCGTTTTACGCGGAAGCTCACCAAGGAATGGGGACAGCAACGTGAATTCTCGCAGACTGACCGGAATCGGGTTGGCCGCCGCCGTCGTCACGGTCTTGGCAGGCGTGACGCCGGCCCAGGCGGCCGAGGGCGCGATCGTCGGCGCCGGCGCGGAGGGAACCATCGCCGACAGCTACATCGTCGTGCTCAAGGACGGCTCCACCGCCGACAAGCCTTCGCTGGCAAGCAAGTTCGGCGGCGCCATCGGACGGCAGTACACGCAGGGCGTCAGCGGTTTCTCGGTGGCGCTGGGGGAGCGGCAGGCCAAGCGTCTCGCGGCCGACCCGGCGGTCGCCTTCGTGGAGCAGAACAAGGTGCTGCGCGCCGAGGCGACGCAGACGAATCCGCCGTCGTGGGGACTCGACCGCATCGATCAGCGCAATCTTCCGCTCGACAACAAGTACACTTACCCGGCCACCGCGTCGAATGTGAACGTTTACGTTCTCGACACCGGAATCCGCGCCACGCACAGCGATTTCGGCGGTCGGGTGAAACAGGGATACGATTTCGTCGACAATGACACGAACGCGGACGACGGCTATGGTCACGGCACGCATGTCGCGGGCACGATCGCCGGTGCGAAATACGGTGTCGCCAAGGGTGCTTCGCTGTATCCGGTGCGCGTTCTCGGCTCCGACGGAAGCGGCACGACCGCGGGCGTGATCTCGGGCGTCGACTGGATCACCAAGAACGCCAAGAAGCCTGCCGTGGCCAACGCCAGCCTCGGCGGTGGCGCGTCGACCGCGCTGGACACCGCGGTGCGGAACTCCATCAAGGCGGGGATCACCTGGACGATCGCAGCGGGTAATTCCAACGTGAACGCCGCCAACACTTCGCCCGCACGGGTCACCGAAGCTTTGACGGTCGCCGCGGCGGACCGCACCGACCGCCGCGCTTCCTTCTCCAACTACGGTTCCGTGGTCGACCTGTTCGCGCCGGGCGTCTCGATCACCTCGGCCTGGAAGGACAACGACACCGCGACCTACACCGGTAACGGCACGTCGTTCGCCGCGCCGCACGTGGCGGGCGCCGCGGCGCTCTACCTTTCGTCGCACACCGGCGCCACCGCGGCGCAGGTCGCTCAGGCACTGATCAGCGCTTCGACGCCGGGGAAGGTCACCAACCCCGGCACTGGCAGCCCGAACCGCACGCTCTACGTCGGGTAGGTTCCCTCGGAAGCGGCTCGGTCCCGGCGCTGTGCCGGGACCGAGCTTTTCCGTCCGCGTGGCCGGGGCGGGCCGAGCAAGGAGCGCAAGGCCAACGGCGGCAACGACAACAGTTGTTCGAGTTCGGCGAGCGCCCGGAGCGATTCCGGGCGTTCCGGTCTCCGTCTGCCGGACTGCCAATGGCTCAGCGTCGGCACACTGATGGAGACGCCGCGGAGTTCGAGACGATGGCGGATCCGGTCGAGCGGGAGCCCGCTGGCCGTGATCGCCGCGCGCAGGGCCCGCGGGAACGGTTCTGGATGCAGGGTGGCGCCGGGGAAGATCTTCGGGGGCGACATGCACTGAAAGTAAGAAGCCGTATCTGGAGTGTCAACGGCGTCCGGCAGGCGTCCCAGCCGGTGAACCCGACGAAAGTCGGATCGGCTCACCCGCTTCGTGCAGGCTCCGCAACGCGAGTGCGTACGACTCGAGGAGACCCGTCTCGTGATACGGGACGCCGATTTCCGCGCAGTATCCTTGGACGATGGGCCGGGCGCGGCGAAGATGCGGCGACGGCATACTCGGGAACAGATGGTGCTCGATCTGGTAGTTGAGCCCGCCGAGCGCGACGTCGACGAACCTGCCGCCGCGGACGTTGCGTGACGTGAGCACCTGCTTGCGCAGGAAGTCGAGTTCGGTGTCGCCGGACAGGATCGGCATCCCCTTGTGGTTGGGCGCGAAGATCGATCCCATGTAGACACCCCACAGTGCTTTGTGGACGATGAAGAAGACGAGCGCCTTGCCGGGGGAGAGGACCACGAGCAGCGCGCTGAAGTAGAGCACGAAATGCGTCAGCAGCAACGCCGCTTCGAGCCAGCGGGCCCGGAGGCCCGGCTTCAAAACCGCGCGGATACCGGAGAAGTGCAGGTTCAGGCCTTCGAGGGTGAGCAGCGGGAAGAACAGGAACGCCTGGTAGCGGCCGATGAACCGGGGGAGACCCTTGCTGGCCCGCGCCTGATCCTTCGACCACACGAGGATGTCCGGATCGACGTCGGGGTCGAGGTCCTCGTGGTTCGGGTTGGCGTGGTGACGGGTGTGCTTGTCCATCCACCAGCCGTAACTCATGCCGACACCGAGATTCCCCGCGATCCGGCCGGCGATCTCGCTCGGACGGCGGGTGCGGAACACCTGCCGGTGCGCGAGATCGTGCGACAGCAACGCGATCTGGCCGAACATCACCGCCTGGAAGACGGCGATCCCCAGCTGCCACCAGGAATCCCCGATCGCGAAGAAGGCGATCCAGCCGGAGACGAAGAGGGTGGCGACCAGGCCGATGCGGAAGACGTAGTAGCCGGGACGGCGGTCGAGGAGGCCCGCGTCGCTGATGCGGCGGGACAGACGGGCGAAATCGCTGCCTGTGCGGAGGTTTGCGGTCACCGTTGTGAGTCTGGTTCGGGGCGGGGGCGGGGTGAATGCGGTGCGCCGGTGGGTTGGTGCGGGGGTTGGCCCTACCTTGGGGTCGTGAGTGGCCCGTTCAGGCTCGGTGGGTAGTGAGCGTCCGGCTCCGGACGGCCTTCGCTCAGCGGCGATAGACAATTCCGGATGTTTCTTGCCCGGTCGCCGCTCCATTCGTGGCGGTCGAACTCCTGTTCGAGTATGATCTTGGTCATGACCACTTCTTTTGCTTTTAACCCGAAAGCTGCTCGTCTTCTGGATGCCGCTTATGGCGAGGAGGTTGTGCTTCGTCGTGCGCAGGGGCGTCAGGTGCGTTCGATAGCGGGGTTCGCTGGGGTGGGTGGTTCGCGAAGATCGGTGACCGAGGAGGTCGCGCTGGCCTTCTCGGTCTCCCGCAATCAGGCGTACCTGCTGGTCGAAACCTCGTGCGCGCTGGTGGCGCGGTTGCCGAACACGCTGGCAGCACTGGAAACCGGTGACATCGACCTGTACAAGGCGTCGAAGGTGTCCCAGCTGACCCGCGAGGTCTCCGACGACGTCGCCGCACAGGTGGACGCGTGGATGGCGAAACGTCTCGCCGGGCGTGATCCGGGGGCGATCCGGAAGTCGGTGGATCACGCGGTACAGAAGTTCGATCCCGACGGCTACCGGGAGCGCGCCGCGGCCAAACGCGCGTTACGGCATGTCTCGCTGGAACACGAGGACGAGACCATGTCGAAGCTGTCCGGTTGGCTGCCCGCCGAAGTCGCGAGTTCGATCTACGCGTCGCTGAGCCACGCGGCCAAGAAACGCCGCAAGGCCGACATGTCCCGGACATTGGATCAGCACCGGGCGGACATTTTCGCCGAACGGCTGCTCGCCGAAGACGGGCACGGGACACCGCGGGCACACGTCCATGTCTATGTCGACTTGCTGACCCTGGCCGGTGTCCGCGAAGACCCCGCCACCCTCGCCGGCTACGGCCCCGTTCCCGGCTGGCTCGCCCGCGAGATCGCCGCCGACCCCGCCTCCACCTGGTCCCGGCTGATCACCGACCCCGCCACCGGGCAGCTCCTGGAAGCCAGCCCCGGCACCTACCGATCCCCCGCCTCACTCGCCCGCCTCATCAAAGCCCGCGACCGCGAATGCACCCACCCCGGCTGCCACCGCCCGGCCGAATTCTCCGAAATCGACCACATCACCACCTGGGCCCGCCACGGCAACACCGACCACCACAACTGCCACGCCGCCTGCACAATCCACAACCTCCTCAAAGAAGAACCCGGCTGGACCACCCAACCCACCGGCAACGGCGGCATGACCATCACCACCCCCACCGGCCACACCTACACCACCACCCCCGAACCACTCCACGACCCCAACCCGAGGACGACACCCCACCCTTCTGAACAGCGCAGACACGCCCGCGACTACCCGGACACGCAACGGGTAGCGCACCAACGCGCCCTGTTCACAGTTGTCCAGGACGAGCGGGGTCTCCTTGTCCCGCAAGGCATCGGCCAGCGACTGTGACAGCGTTCCGGCCGACGGCGACGAGATCCTAGGGCGGGCACGTCGGGCACTCGACCTTGTCCAGGCCCGCCAGCTCGACGAGCCAGGCGCCGTCGCCCATCCGGAGCTTCGACGCGGCCTCGATGGCGAGCCTGGTCTTGCCCACGCCGCCGCGAGCGGCCTTTCCACCAGTGCGGCGACTGGTACGCGCCCCGGAGCGTGCGCGGCCCAGATCCCCACGCCACCGAGCTGACTGCGGCGACGAGGTGTCTCTAAGCCTTCGCGGCAGCCTCCCGCGCCGCATCGAACGGCGCCCGGTCGAACACGATCCGCAGCTCCACGATCTTCCCCTCGCGCACCGTCAGCAGCTCCGCCCCGGGCGCGCTCGCCACCGGCAGGGTCGCCGTGTCGTACATCAGCAACGCGGTCGTCTCGTCCCCGAACGCCGAAAGCAGGTTCGAGCCGGTCAGGATCTCGGTGAACGGGCCCATGAATCCGCGAAACGCCGCCGCGCCGGAAAGCCGCCCGCCGGGTGTGTGGCAGACGATGTCGTCGGCGACGAAGGTCATCGCCTTCTCGAAGTCCTTGCCTGTCCACGCGCGGTGGTAGGAGAGCGCGACATCCAAGGCGGGACTAGTCATGATGGTTCCTTTCGTCGATCTTCACTCCGTCAGACACCAACCCCGCCCCGAACGGAACGGTGCGCCGCGAAAGTGACACGATCGGCTCATGGGCACGGACGAGCAGGTGTTCCGCGAGCTTGCCGACACCTACCGGCATGAGCTCCACCTGCACTGTTACCGGATCCTCGGCTCCCTCACCGACGCCGAGGACGTCGTCCAGGAGACGCTCCTCGCCGCTTGGAAGGGCCTCGACGGCTTCGAGGGCCGCTCGTCGCTTCGCACGTGGCTGTACCGCATCGCCACCAACCGCTGCCTCAACGCCCTGAGGGACGCGGGCCGCCGTCGTCCGCCCGAGCCGGTGCCGCCGTTCGACCCGCCTGAGCCGAGCCGCCGCGGTGAAGTGACCTGGCTACAGCCGTATCCGGACGAACTCGCCGCCGTCGAGCCCGGCCCCGAAGCGCGCTACAGCACCAGGGAGGCGGTCGAACTTGCCTTCATCACCGGACTCCAGCTCCTCCCGCCGAGACAAGCCGCCGCGCTCGTCCTGCGGGACGTCCTGTGCTTCTCCGCCGCTGAGGTCGCGAGCATGCTCGGCACCACCGAGACGGCGGTCAAGGGCATCCTTCAGCGCGCCCGCGCCTCCCTCGACAAGCATCGCGACAGCGCCGGGCACCGGCCGTCACCCGGCGAACGCGAGCTGACCAGGCGATTCGCCGACGCGTTCACCGCGGGCGACCTCGACGGCGTCCTGAGCCTGCTCACCGACGACGCCTGGCTCGCCATGCCGCCGGCACCGCACGAGTACCACGGTCTCGAAGCGATCGCGGGCTTCCTCCGCGTCACCATGGCCGTTCCCGTGGAGGGTTTCACCATGACCCCGATGCGGGCCAACAATCAGCCGGCCTTCGTCTGTCGTCACGGTGAGACACCGGCCGGACTGATGGTCCTCACCCTCGACGGTGACCGCGTCCGCGCCATCACCCGGTTCCTGGATCAGAAGTAGCCCGCCAGGCGGCGGCAGAGCATCGCGATGTCGACGACCGGCGCGCCCGTCCACGAAGAGCCGTCCAGCCACCCGAATTCCTCGGGTGTTTCCTGATGCCGTACGAAAACGTGCTGGTGGAAATGCGCGACACTCCGGCCGGCGATGGCGGAGAACACGTGCTCCGGAGCCAGTTCCGCGCGCAGGCCCCGGGCCACGCACCAGGCCGCCCGCGAAACCGCCGAGACCTCGTCCGAGGTCAGCTCGTCCAGCGCCGCCACATGTCGCCGGGTCTCGACGAACAGATACCCGGGGAAGTCTCCTGGCCGATGCGACACGACGACCGTCTCGTCAGCCCAGACGACCGGCCCCACCAGCGGGCCTTCGCCACGGTGCTTGGCACAGATCGCGCACTCCACCGGTTCACGATAAGGGTGGCCGCACCCGTCCGAGGTGATCGGAGGGCGAGCCGAACAGGTGCGCCGCACCATGTGCCCGCTTGAAATACCGGTGCGCCGGATGCTCCCAGGTGATCGCGATCCCGCCATGCAGCTGGATCATCTCACCCGCCACCGTCGCCAGCGCCTCCGAGCAATGCACCTTGGCCACCGCGGCCAGCCTGCTCGACTCCGGAGCCGCGTAGGCCGCCGAGCGCGCGGTCTCCACCAGGACGTGGAGATCCGCCATCCGGTGCTTCAACGCCTGGAATCCGCCGATCGGCCTGCCGAACTGGTGCCGCTGCTTGCTGTATTCCACCGTCAGTTCCAACGCCCGCGCCGCGGCCCCGGCCTGTTCCGCGGCCAGGACGGCGCAGGCGACGTCGCGCAGCGCGCCGAGGTCGACCGGGCCGATCTGCCGGGCGGGCGCACCCTCGAAGCTCAAGCGAGCGAGCCGACGGGTTTCGTCCATCGCCGGAGTCCGCTCTCGCCGCGCGTCGGTGACTTCGTACAGCGAGCCGTCGGCCACGACCAGCAGGATCTCGGCCTCGTCACCGTGGAGGACGTAGTGCGCCTCGCCCTCCACCGCGGAGTCGACGACGCGGCAGGCAGGCTCGCTCCAGGAACCATCGGCATCGGTCCAGGCCACCGCGCCGACGACACCTTCGGCGAGCCGGGGGAGCAGGCGTTCGCAAGCCTCGTCGTTGCCCGTGGCCAGGACGGCGTGCACGGCGAGCACGGCCGAGCCGAGGAACGGGACGTCGGCGAGGACCCTGCCCAGTTCTTCGGCGACCACCTGCAGTTCCGCCGTCCCGGCGCCGAGCCCGCCGAACCGTTCGGGAACGGCCAACGCCGCCACACCGATCTGCTCGCACAGTTCGGGCCAGGGATCCGCTTCCCGGTCCAACAGTTTCCGCACGCTTTCGCGCAGCGCGTCCTGCTCTGCGGTGAACGTCATGCCAGCACCCGCTCTCGGTGGAACCGCGGCGTCCCCCAGGCGCCGACCAGCGCGCGGACCCGGGTCAGCCGCAGGCCGAGCGCGTGTTCCGCGGTGTAGCCGATCGCGCCGTGCACCTGCAGCCCGGTCCGGGCGGCGAGATGCGCGGCATCGCCGCACGCCACCTTCGCTGCCGAGATGTCGCGCCGGTCCAGGGTGACGGCCGCGCCGAACAACAGCGGTTCGGCCAGCGCGAGCCCGGTCGCGACATCGGCGAGCAGGTGTTTGACCGCTTGGTACCCGCCGATCTCACGGCCGTACTGCTTGCGCTGCGCGGCGTACGCGACCGACGTGTCGAGCAGCCATCGTCCCGCGCCGAGGAGGTGTGCCGCTGTGGCCAGACAACCCAGTTCGAATGCGCGCGCCGCGTCGAGCGCCGTGCCGAGATCGTCCCCGGCCACGGGCGGGAACAACCGGCGTGATCCGTCCACAGAGGACAAAAGCGAGCCGGGGGTGAACGCGCGCAGCCTGCCGTTCTCGACGGCGAGCCGCGCGTCCGCGACGTCGGAATCCAAGGCATACGGCACATGCGGCGCGAAAGTCACCGACGCCAGCGTCTCGCCGGACGCGACCGACGTCAGCAGTTCGTCGTCGAGCAAGGACGGCAGGACGGCCACGGTGTCGGTCCACGGCCCGGGAACGCAGTGATAGCCGAGCCGTTCGAAGCCGACGGCCAGATCCACCGGCGTCGCGCCGAGACCGTCGTACTTCTCGGGGACCGACAGCGCGGTGACGCCGAGCTCCGCCAGCCGCCGCCAGATCTTGAGGCCGGGCCCGGGATCGCCCGACGCCCAGGAGCGGTTGGCCGAGTCGGTGTCCACACCGGACAGAAGATCGTGCAGGCTGCGGGAGAACTGCTCCTGCTCGCCGGAGAGTGCGAACCTCATCGAGCCCCCTTCGGCAGGCCGAGCAGCCGTTCGGCGACGATGGACCGCTGGATCTGGTCGGTCCCTCCGTAGATCGGCCCGGCCAGGGAGAACAGCCAGCCGTCGCTCCAGCCGCCCCGCAGTTCGGCGTCCGGGCCGAGGATGTCGAGCGCGGTTTCGTGCAAGGCGACGTCGAGGTGAGACCAGAACAGCTTGTTGACACTCGATTCCGGGCCGAGCTCGGCGCCGTCCACGAGGCGGGTGACCGTGCCCAAGGTGTACAGCTGATAGGCCCGCGCGCCGATCCACGCGTCGGCGACCCGGTCCGCGGTGTGCGCCGGCCGACCGGCGTCGTGCCAGAGCGAGACCAGCCGATCGGCCGCGGCGAGGAACCGGCCGGGGCTGCGCAAGGACAGGCCGCGTTCGTTGTTCGCCGTTGTCATCGCGACCCGCCAGCCCTCGCCCGGCGCGCCGATCACGTCTTCGTCGGGGACGAAGACGTCGTCGAAGAAGATCTCGGCGAACCCCGGTTCGCCGTCCAGCTGGGGGATCGGCCGGACGGTGACGCCCTCGGCCCGCAGATCCACCATCAGATAGGTGAGTCCCTTGTGCCGCACCGAGTCCGGGTCACTGCGGAACAGGCCGAACGCGCGATCGGCGAACGTCGCCCGCGAGCTCCACGTCTTCTGCCCACTGACCCGCCAGCCGCCGTCACAGCGGGCCGCGGTGCTCCGCAGCGCCGCGATGTCGCTGCCCGCCTCGGGTTCCGACCACGCCTGAGCCCAGACCTCTTCGGAGCGCGCCATCTTCGGCAGGATGCGGCGCTGCTGCTCTTCCGTGCCATGGGAGAACAGTGTCGGCGCGAGCATGAAGATGCCGTTCTGATTGACCCGCAACGGCGCTCCCGCCGCGTAGTACTCCTCCTCGAACAGCACCCACTCCAGGAGGCTCGCGTCCCGCCCGCCGGACTCGCGCGGCCATGAAACGACGGACCATCGGGCGTCGGCCAGCTTCGCTTCCCACTCTCGGTGCTGCGCGAATCCTTCGGCGGTGTCGAACGACTTCAGCGGCTCGGCGGGAACGTTCGCGGCCAGCCAGGCGCGGGCTTCGTCACGGAAGGCGAGTGTCTGCTCGTCCAGGTCCAGGTTCATCGCGAACTCGCGTCCCGCATCGAGCGCGCGTCCTGCCCGCCCAGCGAGTCACCACCGGAAACCTCGGCGTTGTGCGCATGCGCGAAGTGGTGCAGCCCGAACACGGAGTCCATTCCGGACCGGAGACCCATCAGGTCCTCCGCCTGGTTCACGGCCTTCTTGGCGAGCGCGAGCCCCATCCGCGGCATCACCGCGATCTTCTCCGCCAGCGCCATCGTCTCGGTTTCGAGGGCGGCGCGCGGGACGACACGGTTCAGCATGCCCCATTCCTTGGCCTGCTGCGCCGTGAAGCGCTCACCGGTGAACAGCACTTCCTTGGCCGCGCGCGGACCGAGGACCCAGGGGTGCGCGAAGTACTCGACACCGGGAATTCCCATACGCACCACGGGATCGGCGAAGAACGCGTCGTCGGAGGCGACGATCATGTCGCAGACCCACGCCAGCATCAGCGCGCCCGCGATGCACGCGCCCTGCACGCTCGCGATGGTCGGCTTCGGGATCTCGCGCCACCTGCGGCACATACCGAGGTAGACCTCGGATTCACGGGCGAACCGCTGATCGCCGCCCTCGGCGCCGACGTGGTCCCACCACAGGACCGCCTTGCGCTCGAAGGAGACGTCCACATCGCGCTCCGGCGTCCCGATGTCGTGCCCGGCGGAGAAATGCTTCCCGGCGCCTGCCAGCACGATCACTTTGACCTCGGGATCGTCGACGGCGCGGGTGAACGCCGCGTCGAGCGCGTAGGTCATCGCCGAGTTCTGCGCGTTCCGGTACTCCGGCCGGTTCATCGTGACGACGGCCACCGGCCCGCGTCGCTCGTACTCGACGGTCATCCGTTCTCCTCCCGCAACACGCGTTTCAGCACCTTCCCCGACAGATTCCGCGGAAGCTCCGCCACGAAGTCGACAAATCGAGGGATCTTGTAGTTGGCCAGATTGCTCTTGCAGTGCGCCAGGACGTCCTCAGTGGACAGTCTGGCGCCGGGGCGAAGCCGGATGTAGGCCTTGCCCGCCTCGCCGTACACCGCGTCGGGCACACCGATCACCGCGGATTCCGCCACGCCGTCCAGCCAGCCGAGCGCCTGCTCGATCTCGGCCGGGTACACGTTGAATCCCTTGCAGACGTACATGTCCTTGATCCGGTCGACGATCCGCAGGTAGCCGCGCTCGTTGAGCACGCCGACATCGCCGGTGTGCAACCAGCCGTCGGCGTCGATGGCTTCCGCCGTGGCTTCCGGGTCATCGAGATAGCCGAGCATCACGTTCGGCCCGCGCAGCAGGACTTCGTCGTGCTCGCCGAGTTTCACCTCGAAACCCGCCGTCGCACGGCCCGAGAAGTTCGCGACCAGTTCGGCGTCGTCCTCGGGGCGCGACATTGTGGCCACCACGGCTTCCGTCAGGCCGTACGCGGTGAGCACGGTGTCGAAACCCAGCTCTGTCCGCATCCGCTCCACCAAGGCGACCGGCACGGTGGCGGCGCCGGTGACGGCGAGCCGGAGGCTGGAAAGGTCGTGGTTCCCGCGTTCGGGCGCGTCCAGCAGGACCTGATAGATCGTCGGCGCGCCGGGAAGTACCGTGATCCGCTCGGATTCGACGATGCGCAGGGTTTCCCGGACGTCGAAGGTGCGCTGCGGCAGGATCGTCGCACCGCGCAGGATGGCCGCGAGGATCCCCGCCTTGTAACCGAAGCTGTGGAAGAACGGGTTGATGACCAGGTAGCGGTCTTCCTCGGTCAGGCCACCGCACTCGCCCCAGGCGTCGGCGACACTCAGCGCCTGCCGGTGGCTGCTCATCGCGCCCTTGCTGCGGCCGGTGGTCCCGGAGGTGAAGAGGATGTCGCTGACGTCGTCCGGTTTCGCGGGACTGACGAAATCGCTGTCGAGACCGGCGAGGGTCGCCCATTCCGTGACGCCGTCGGCGGGCTCTTCGGCGCCTTCGACAGGGATGCGCAAGACGGTGCCGGGGCGGGAAGAGCCGAGCTCCGCCAGCCGATCCGTGCCGAGGAACGTGCCGGTGATCGCCAGGGCGGACACCTTCGCGCGCTCGAGGACGTCGATGGTCTCGCGGGCGGTGAAGCGGGTGTTGACCGGGATCAGCGTCGCTCCGGCGTACAGCGCGCCGAGCCCGGCGACGACCCAGTGCCAGGTGTTGGGGGAGCAGATCGCGACGCGTGCGTGGCCCTCGAAGAACCGCGCCGCCTGGCGCACCCGTCGGGCGAGTTCGGCGTAGGTGAGCCGGACTTCGCCGTCGACCAGCGCTTCCCGCGCGGCGAAGCGCTCCGCGGCCCTGTCGAGCGCCGCCGGGATGGTCCCTTCGGACATCGAGCCTCCCTAGCAAGTGCTTGGTAGGGTAGCCTACGCAGCAGGCTCTGGTTTGGCTAGAGGAGGCAGGCGTGGCTCAGGACGGTTTCCGTGACCGTGTGCGCACCTGGCTGGCGGACAATCTGCCGCCGGAACTGCGCGGTTTGGGCGGTCCCGGCCGGGAACACGAAGCCTTCGACGAACGCGTGGAGTGGGAACGGCGGCTCGCCGCGGCGGGCTGGACCTGCGTCGGCTGGCCGGTCGAGCACGGCGGCCAGGGCGCGACGCTGGAACAGCAGGTCGTCTTCCACGAGGAGTACGCGCGAGCGGGCGCGCCGGCGAGAGTCAGTCACCTGGCGCAGGAACTCCTCGGCCCGACCCTCATCGCGTTCGGCACGCCGGAGCAACAGAAGCGCTTTCTGCCACCGATCGTGGCCGTCGAGGAACTGTGGTGCCAGGGGTACTCCGAACCCGGCGCCGGATCCGACCTCGCCGCCGTGTCGACCACAGCGACCCTTGAAGGCGACGAGTGGGTGCTGAACGGCCAGAAGGTGTGGACGTCGCTCGCGCATGTGGCCGACTGGTGTTTCGTGCTCGCCCGCACCGAACCCGGTTCGAAACGCCACAAAGGACTGTCCTATTTGCTCGTCCCGATGCGGCAGCCCGGGGTGGAGGTCCGGCCGATCCGGCAACTCACCGGGACTTCCGAGTTCAACGAAGTCTTCTTCGACGGTGCCCGCACGGCGAAGGATCTCGTCGTCGGTGAACCCGGCGACGGCTGGCGGGTGGCCATGGGCACGCTCGCGTTCGAGCGCGGGGTCGCGACGCTCGGGCAGCAGGTCGGCTTCCGCCGGGAACTCGAAGAACTGACCAGGATCGCGCCGGACGATCCGGTGATCGCCGAACGGATCGACCGCGCCTGGGTCGGCTTGGAGGTCATGCGGGCACAGGCGATCCGCACTCTCGGTGACTCTTCGCCGGGTGTGGCCGAAGTGTCCAAACTGGTCTGGGCGAACTGGCACCGCGACCTGGGTGAGCTGGCGATGCTGGTTCGCGGCGCGCGCGGCATGCTCGCGGAAGACGGTCTCGACCCCTGGCAACGGCTCTACCTGTTCACCCGGGCCGACACGATCTACGGCGGCTCCAACGAAATCCAGCGCAACGTCATCGCCGAGCGAGTGCTCGGCCTGCCAAGGGAGGTGCGACCGTGATCCCGGTGCCGAAGTACCCCGAGGGGGCGAACCTCCTGCGGGACAAGGTGGTCGTGGTGACGGCGGCGGCCGGCACCGGGATCGGTTCCGCGGTGGCGAAACGCGCGCTGGAGGAAGGCGCCCGCGTCGTGATCAGCGACTGGCACGAGCGGCGCCTCGGCGAGAAGGCGGCCGAACTCGGCGACGTCCACGCGATCCCCTGTGACGTCACACAAGAGGATCAAGTGCGAGCGCTCATCGACGGAGCCGCCGAGCACTACGGCCGGGTCGA
The DNA here is from genome assembly GCF_003947465.1 of Amycolatopsis sp. WAC 04182. NCBI lineage: Bacteria > Bacillati > Actinomycetota > Actinomycetes > Pseudonocardiales > Pseudonocardiaceae > Amycolatopsis > Amycolatopsis sp. WAC 04182. The sequence continues at coordinate 645,268 of NZ_QHJJ01000002.1, read as the reverse complement.
CGTGCTCATCAACAATGCCGGGCTCGGCGGCACCAAGTCCCTTGTGGACATGGCCGACGAGGAATGGGCGCGGGTCATCGACGTGACCCTCAACGGCACTTTCCGTGCGACGAGGGCCGCGGTGAACCGGTTCATCGCGCAAGGCGACGGCGGGGTCATCGTCAACAACGCGTCGGTGATCGGGTGGCGCGCGCAGGCCGGGCAGGCCCACTACGCGGCCGCGAAGGCGGGAGTCATGGCGCTCACCCGATGCGCGGCCGTCGACGTCGCCGAACACGGCATCCGGGTCAACGCCGTCGCGCCGAGCCTGGCGATGCATCCGTTCCTGGCCAAGGTGACCAGCGAGGAACTGCTCACCGAGCTCACCGCGCGCGAGGTGTCGGGGAGGGCGGCGGAACCCTGGGAAGTGGCGAATGTGATGGTGTTCCTCGCCAGTGAGTACTCGTCGTACCTCACCGGCGAGGTCGTGTCCGTGAGTTCCCAGCATGCGTGAGGTTCCGATGAAAGCCAGTCCAGGGTCCCGCCGCGCCGAACTGCTCGCCCTGGCGGCGAAGCTGTTCGCCGAGCGCGGTTACGTCTCCACCACCGTGCGGGACATCGCGGACGCGGCGGGCATCCTTTCCGGCAGCCTGTACCACCATTTCGACTCGAAGGAGTCGATGGCCGACGAGATCCTCACCGGATTCCTCGACGAACTCTTCGGTGCGTACGCCGAGATCGTCGCGGAAGGGAAAGGCCCGAGGGAAACACTCGAGGCCGTCGTCGTGGCGTCGTTCGAATCCATTCACCGGCGGCCCGCCGAGGTGGCGATCTACCAGTCCGAGGCGAAGCATCTGATGCAGTTGCCGCGGTTCGACTACCTCAACGATCGCAACACCGAATTCCGCAAGCTGTGGAACGGGATCCTCACCGACGGCATCGCGGCGGGCGTGTTCCGCGAGGACCTCGACGTCGAACTGACCTACCGGTTCATCCGCGACACCGTCTGGGTGGCGGTGCGCTGGTACAACCCCGGCGGCACGCTGAGCGCGGACGACGTCGCGCAGCAATACCTCGGGATCCTGCTGGACGGTATCGCGACCAAGAGGAGGCGGCGTGGCTGAAGCTTATGTCCTGGACGCGGTCCGGACCCCCGTCGGCAAACGCGGGGGAGCGCTCAGTGGTGTCCACTCCGCCGACCTCGGCGCCCATGTGATCCAGGCCGTCGTCGAACGCGCGAGGGTCGATGCCGACCTGGTCGACGACGTCATCCTCGGCTGTTGCGACACGCTCGGGCCGCAGTCCGGGAACATCGCGCGCACCGCGTGGCTCGCGGCGGGCTTCGGGCACCACGTGCCGGGTGTGACGATCGACCGGCAGTGCGGTTCGAGCCAGCAGGCGGTGCACTTCGCCGCGCAGGCGGTGCTGTCCGGCACGATGGACCTCGTCCTCGCCGGCGGCGTGCAGAACATGAGCGCCATCCCGATCAGCGCGGCGATGCTGGCCGGGCGCGAGTACGGCTTCGATGATCCCTTCTCCGGCTCGAAGGGCTGGCAGGAGCGGTACGGCAGTGTCGAGGTCTCGCAGTTCCGCAGTGCCGACATGATCGCCGAACACTGGGACCTGACCCGTGAGGCGATGGAGGAGTACGCCTTCCGCAGTCATCAGCGGGCGATCGCGGCCATCGACGAAGGCCGGTTCGCCGCCGAGACCGCGCCGTTCGCCGGTGCCGCCCTGGACGAGGGGCCCAGGCGCGACACCAGTTTGGAACGGATGGCCGGGCTGAAACCGCTGAGCGAGGGTTCCCGTATCACCGCGGCCGTGGCCAGCCAGATTTCGGACGGCGCCAGCGCGACACTCATCGCGTCGGAGAAGTTCGTCGAGGAACACGGCCTGACCCCGCGCGCCAGGATCCATCACCTTTCCGTGCGGGCGGCCGATCCGGTGTGGATGCTGACCGGGCCCATCCCGGCGACCGCGCACGCGCTGCGCAAGACCGGGCTGAGCATCGACGACATCGACCTGTTCGAGGTCAACGAGGCGTTCGCGAGTGTCGTCCTGGCGTGGATCGAGGAGACGGGCGCCGATCCGGACCGGGTCAACGTCAACGGCGGCGGGATCGCGCTCGGTCATCCGATCGGGGCGACCGGCACGAAGCTGTTCGCGACGCTGCTTCACGAACTCGAGCGGCGGGGCGGGCGCTACGGGTTGCAGACGATGTGCGAGGGCGGCGGGACGGCGAACGTCACGATCATCGAGCGCCTTTGACGCTCCACACGCCGAGTGCCAATGCGCTGAAACCCGCGCCCAGCAGGCAAACGCCGGTCCAGCCCGCGACGGCGTAGACAGCGGTCGAGCCGATGGCGCCCAGGCCGCTGCCGACCGAGTAGAAGATCATGTACCCGCCGATCAGCCTGCTGCCGGCGTCCGGCCGCAACGGGTAGATCAGGGTCTGGCTCGTGACGTGCACGGCCTGGACGGCGAGGTCGAGCAGGATCGCGCCCGCCGCCAGCGCCCACAGTGACGAGCGGGTGAAACCCAGCGGTATCCAGGAAAGGACGAGCAGGCCCAGCGCCAGGCCGGTCGTCCATCGCGCGCGGCCGCGATCGGCGAGCCGTCCGGCGGGTGCCGCCGCCAGCGCGCCCGCGGCCCCGGCCAGCCCGAACGCGCCGATGGCGGTATGCGACAGGCCGTCCTCGCTGAGCGGCAAGGCGACCGAACTCCACAAGGTGCCGAACGCGGCGAAGATCAGCAGCGCGAGCGTGCCGCGCGTCCGGAAGACGGGCTCCTCGACGAAAAGCGACCACGTGGAACGCAGCAGCCGCCCGTAGTTCATGGTCGTTCCCCCAGTTGTGGCGGGAAGAATGCGATACAGCACGATCGCGATCAGCACGGTCACGCCCGCGGACACGACGTACACCGCGCGCCAGCCGGCGAGATCGGCCAGCGTGCCGGACACCGTGCGCGCGAGCAGGATCCCGAGGACGACGCCGGTCGTCACGAGGCCGACCACGCGCCCGCGTTCGGCGGGCTCCGCCAGCGACGCGGCGAACGCGACCAGGAGTTGCGTGACGACCGCGAGCACGCCGATCGCCGCCATCCCGGCGAACAGCACCACACCGTTCGCGGCGGTCGCGGCGACGAGTTCGGCGATCGCCAGCAGGACCAGCTGGCCGGTGACGAGCCGCCGCCGGTCGAGCAGGTCACCGAGCGGGACCAGCAGGAACAGGCCGAGACCGTAGCCGAGCTGGGTGAGCGTGACGATGCCGCCGACGGTCGACGTGGCGATGCCGAGGTCGGCGCCCATCGTGACGAGCAACGGCTGGGCGAAGTAGATCGTGGCGACGGCCGTCCCGGCGGCCACGGCGAACAACAGGACGACACCGCGGTGCACTGACCCTCCAGATGGTTTCAAGTTGCTACCACTGGGACGGTAGAGCACTGCGGTTGTAAGATGCAACCATGGTGAAGCGGACGACGTTCGACGAAGCTTCGTGCCCGGTGGCGCGCTCGGTCGACACGATCGGCGACTGGTGGTCACTCCTGATCGTGCGCGACGCCTTCGACGGCGTCCGCCGCTTCGGGGAGTTCCAGCGCAGCCTCGGCGTCGCGAAGAACATCCTGTCCGCGCGGCTGCGGGCGCTCGTGGGACACGGCGTGCTCGACCTGGTCCCGGCTTCGGACGGGAGCACGTACAGCGAGTACGTCCTGACGCCGAAGGGGCGTGACCTGTTCCCGGTGATCGTCGCACTGCGGCAATGGGGGGAGGCGCACTTCTTCGCCGAGGGGGAGCCGCGGTCGGAACTGGTGGACCGCGACGGCGGGCTTCCGTTGCGGGAGCTGGAGATCCGGGCTTCGGACGGGCGCGTCGTCGGGCCGGAGGACACCGAGGTGGTGAAGGCGCCTTCCTCGTAAGTAGCCGGATCTCGCGTGCTTGAAGACGCAACTCGCGTGATCAGACACGCAACTCGCGTGATGAGAGACCGCCTGCGCGAGTTGCGCCTCCAAGCACGCGAGTTGCGCTTCCGGACACGCGAGTTGCGCTTCTGATCACGCGGGAAAGCGGTGTTGCGAAAGCCACTTTCGCAACCTTCAACGTTGCGAAAGCCACTTTCGCAACGCGTTCCGCCGTGGGTGGCTCGACGCGAGGGGTCTTCCCGTAGGCGATGCGGGAGGGAGCCCGTGTCCACCGCATGGATCGGGGCCCTCCCAGGTGAGTCAGGCCTGGAAGGGCCCCGACCGGAAGCGGGGAGCCCGGAGGGCGGTACCCGGCGGAGCCCGAATCACCGTCGGTCCCGGTACCTCCCGGCGTCCCCAGGGGGTGGCGGTGGGTGCGGAGGCCCGGCAACCCACCGCCACCTGAGGGGACCGCGGCCGCCGCGCGCGGCCCCGGTCCGTTCGCGATCCCGGGTCACCCGGCGGGAACGCGAGCCCAGGGCATCCTTTCCGGCGCGGGAACGGCCTCGGTCGGGGTTTCGGACAGGAAGTCTCGCTCGAACGGGGCCAGGATGTCCTCCCCGATCGGCGTCGTCAGCGAAGGAGCCGCGGGAGCGGGGAACACCGGCTCGGGCACCGGCAGCCGCCGGTCGAGTTCGGCCGTCCAGTGGATCATCGCCTTCGGCCGGTCCCAGCCCGCCGCGCCGATCAGCCTGCCGTCGCGGACGAAACCGGTGACCCCGTCGGAGAGTTCGATCGTGTCCTTGCCCAGCGAAGGCATTCCGACGGTCTGCAACCGCGCGTCGTACAGGGACGACCAGGCGCGGGGGAGCGGCGTGTACGGCCGTGCGTTGTCCCGGCCCAGCATCAGGCTTTCCGCCGCCGCGCGCCCGGATTCGACGCCGTTCATCCAGTGCTCGACCCGTCGCGGGGTCTCGTCGATCCGCAGGTTCGGCCATTTCGCGACGTCGCCGGCGACCACGACGTCTTCCGCCCCGGCGGCGAAGAGGGTCGATTCGCACAGCACGCCGTCGTCGATGGTCAGTTCCGAGCCGCGCAGCCAGTCCACGGCCGGCACGCTGCCGATCGAGAGCACCACGCAACTGGCCACCAGGAACTGGTTGTTGGTCAGGTGCAGCCCGACCGTCTCCTTGGTGCTGATCCAGTTCCGCACCTCGGTGTTCATCGCGAGCTTGGCGCGATGGTGCTGATGTTCCTTGGTGAGCGCCGACGCGATCCGCTCCCCGAAGCGGTGCAAAGGCGCCTTCGCGTGGCCGATGAGCGTGACGTCCCGGCCCATGTACCGCATCGAAGCGGCGAACTCGTTCCCGATCAGGCCGCTGCCGATCACCACGACGGATTTGTTGCTGTTCCCCAAAGCCCGCCGGACGGCCAGTGAATCCTCCACCGTGCGCAGCACGCGGACCCGCGGGTCGTGGCGCGGCGATCCGGGAAGATGGCGGGGGTAGACGCCGGTCGCGATGATCAACCCGTCGTACCACAGGGATTCGCCACCCGGCAGGTGGACGGTGCGCTCCTTGCTGTCGAGCCAGGTCGCACGGGTGCCGAGGCGCCAGTGGACGTCCAGATCGACGTAGGGCTCCAGGCTCGCGGCCACCGGTTTCACCCCGCCGGTGATGAGTTCCTTCGACACCATCGGCCGGTGGTACGGCTTCCGCGGCTCGTCGCCGACCAGCACGATCTCGCCGTCGAACCCGAGTTCCCGCAACCGTTCCGCCGAGCGGAGGCCGGCGACGCCCGCGCCGACGATGACGATCCGATCTCCGTCACTCATCGTCGTACGCTCCTTCTCCCTTGACTCTGATGGCTTGTTTCGGGCAGAGCCGGGCGGCGGAAATGGCCTGGTCCAGCCCGTCCCGGTCGACCATCCGGCGGATGCGGAGCTTGCCGTCCGGCCCGATCTTGAACGTGGACGGCGCCTCCATCTCGCAGAAGCCGAAGATCTCGCACCGCTCGTTGTCGACGCTGACGCGGGTGCCGCGCCGGATGCTTCCGAAGATCATTGTTCGTTCTCCAAGTCGTCAGACCAGTTCTTCGACCAGGCCCAGCCGTTCCAGGTACCGGGTCGGCGTGAACCGCAGCGCGGTCAGCAGCACCGCGGGGACCAGCAGCGTGATCCCGCCGAACCACAGCAGGCCCAGATGCCCGTTGGCCATGGCGCCGAAGAACGCGTGCAACGCGGTGATCGCGACCGCCGGATAGGCGAGCCGGTGGATCCACAGAAAGCGCCGGTAGGAGCTGAACCGGCTGATCCCGCCGGTCAGCGCGACCGCGATCATCACTTCGAGCCCGATGACGCCGAGTTCGTGCCGCGCCAGGGTGCCCGGCAGGAGCGGGATCGTGACCTGCGCCAGGGTGAAACCGTCGGGCAGGAACAGGAACGACATCGCGTGCACGACGCCGAACGACAGCGTCAGGATGCCGAGCACCATATGCGAGTTGCGCAAGGCCTTCCGCCCGGTCAGCGACTTGATCCAGCCGGTCGCGGTGAACACGCCCCAGCACAGGGTGAGGCACATGAAGCCGTACGAGATCCGGGCTGAGGTCTGCGCCATGCCCTTGATACCGGGGTCGGTGTCCGATTTCTGGGTCAGCACGATCACCACCTCGGACCACTGGTCATACATTGATCTCTCCTGGGGCACTGGGAACCGGATCCGGTTCGGCGGCGGCCGCGCGGTTGCGGGCCCGCGTGTTCTTGCTGCGCAGGGCCCGGACGGCCACGAACAGCCCCCCGCCGAGCACCACCGCGAGCAGCAGGCCGAGCGCGAGGTCGCCGAAGCCGACGTCCATCGCGGCGTTGGCCGAATTCGACTGCGGCACCGGGGCTTCCGGCATCAGCGACTGGTCGACGACGCCGGTGCTCTCCAGCAGGGTCATATGCCGCAGCACCGCCTGGTTGGCCGTGGTGGCGTAGTCGCGGACGACGTCGTTGCGGGTAGCGGCCCTGACCTGGGCGATGACGGGGAACAGGATCCCGTGCGCGTACCGGAGCCGGTTGGCGAAGATCCGGTCGAACTCGCTGTCGTCCCGGGCGGCCTTCATCTCGCCGAGCCACGCGGACTGCTGATCCGAGGGCTCGGACGGCAGGGCGATGCCGAACCGGTCGGCGATGGCGTGCGTCGCGGTGTCGAGCCTGCCGTGGTCGATCATCAGCGTCCGGCCGACTTCGCGGGTCCGCCGGCTCTTCCCGCGTTCCTGCGCCCACATCCCGGCGGGCATTTCCCACAGTCCGGCCAGTTTGACGTTGACGATCAGGTTCTTGTCCGCCGCGGAGAGTTCTTGGGCGTGCGCGTCGCCCGCCGGGCCGAACAGGCTCACCACGGCCGCGATCAGCAGGACGAGCAGCGGGCGGACGGGTCTGGGGAGGTCAGATGCCGAGGTCATCGGCCTGCCAGGTGTCCGCGGTGAGCAGCACTTTCGTGCCGTCCGGTTTGGCGGGGAACCACGCGTCGTCAACGCCTTGCCCGCCGGTGTTGCCGGGCATCGCGTCGTCGGCGTTGCGGTAGAGCGGCCAGCCCGCGAGCGTGACCTGCTCGGTGCCGTCTTCCCTGGTCACGCTGCCGACCAGGGCACGATCGATCCCGGTGACCACGAGATCGCCGCCGGCCTTGGCGGGAATCCAGGTCCGCGCACAGGTTTCGGCGCAATTCGATTTGGGCGGGCTGACCGAGTCCTTGTCGTAGCGGTAAAGCGTGAAGCCATTGGTGTCGGTGACGATCGGCCCGAGGTCGAACAGGATCGCCGCCGTGACACCGGGAGCCGGTTCGGCCCCGGGGTCGGGCATTCCCGGGATCTGCCCGGTACCGGCGGTGGAGGCCGCGCCGGGAGCGCCGTTCGGTCCCGCGGTACCGGTGGTGCAGGCCGAGGTCAGCGCGACCGCGGCCAAGGTGAGCGTCAGAGGTATGACCGAGCGTGACACGGGGTTCACGGAAATCCTCCTGTCGGGGCAGAGGAGAACGCCATCGCCGCGGGGAGATGGTGTGCAGGCAGGTTCAGGTCCACTATGGACAGTCATGATCCACAGTGGATTCGGCGATGCGGGGGACAGCGCCGGGTCGGGGTCTTCGGTAGTGGATACGGTCACGAGCGGGAAACGGTTCAAAAAACTTTCCCGTGCTCGGCGAACCGGGCCCGGCCGGTTTTGGTACTGGACTTATCGCCCCCGGGCCCACAAAGATGTGCCGCGTGGGACGCCACTCTCGGATACTGCAGCCAATGGTCGATCATGAACCCGCGTCGAACGGGCATGACGACCTCGTCAGGGCGTTGTACCAGGAGTTCGGCTCGAGTCTGATGGCGTTCGTGCTGAAGCTGACCGGCCACGATCGCCAGTGGGCCGAGGACGTGGTCCAGGAGACGCTCATCAAGGCATGGCGCAACGCCGGCAAACTCGACCGGCAGCCGGAAATGCTGCGCGCCTGGCTGTTCACCGTGGCCAGGCGCATCGTCATCGACGGCTGGCGGAGCCGGAGCGCCCGCCCTCAAGAGGTGGAGGAACTGGAGTCGGATTCGATCGGAGTGCCGGACGAATCGGAGAAGACGCTCGCGGCCATGATCGTTTACGAGGCCCTGCGCAATCTTTCCCCGGAACAACGTGAGGCCGTTCAGCAGACCTATCTTCGTGACCGCACCGTGAACGAGGTCGCGGCGACGCTAGGGGTCCCGCCGGGTACGGTGAAATCGCGGATCCACCACGCCGTGCGCGCGTTGCGCAGGGCGTTGCAGGAGCGGGGGTGAGCGAGGTGTCCGGAGCTGTCCACACGGACATCGCCGCCTACGTGCTCGGCGTCCTCGGCGAGGAGGATCACGCCCGGTTCGAAGCACATCTGCTGGAATGCCCCGAGTGTCAGGTCGAGCTGGTGGAGATGTACCACCTGCCCGACATTCTCGACATGGTCAAGAAGAGCTGGCCGGACCCGCCCGTGAAGGGGCCGGGCCCGCGAGTGCTGCGGATGCTGCTCGCGGACGCGGCCAAGGCGGGCCGTCGCCGCAAGGTCGTCCGGCTCGCGACGGCCGCCGCCGTGCTCGTGCTCGTCGTCGGCGGACCGCTCACCGTTCTTTCGCTCACTGACCGTGAGCCGGTCATGACGCAGGCCGCGCCCACGGTCGTCACCTCGGTGGTGCCGCCTCCGTCGTCGTCGCGGGAACGCGAGACGGGCCCGGACGGCGGCGCCGCCCCGTTCGGCTGGTCCGAGGCGGGCAACGCGGTCGCCGCCGAGGTCACGGTGCAGGAGAAGGAGTGGGGCAGCGCCGTCGAACTCGAACTGCGCGGCCTCGTCGGCCCGATGACCTGCCAGCTTTTCGCCTACTCCCACGGCGGAGAGGCCTACGTCGTCAACAACTGGAGCGTGCCGGCCAAGGGGTACGGCGTGCCCGGTTCCCCGGCTCCGCTCGTCATCACCGGTTCGACGGCGTTGCAGAAGGCCGACATCGAACGCTTCGAAGTGCACAAGCGGGACGGCACCGTGCTGGCCATCGTGCGCCGGTAGTCTTATAACGGAAAGATAACGGCCGGGTCGCGTTTTGAACCGCCCTCCGGCTGAAGCCGTATTCCCCAGTAGCCGGATCTGAATCGGCGGGCGAACAGAAGGGTTCGCCACGAATGCGGTAATCGGCGTATTCGACAAATGCGTGGCTCATGCCCGGGTGCGAGTGATCGGCGTGCCCGGAAAAGAATGAGGTGAGCAGCTAATGGCACGAAATCAAGGGCGCCATCGGATCGCCCGCAGGACCAAGATCGCGACCGCGTTGCTGGGCTTGTCGATCGCGGTCGGTGGTCTGGTGGTGTCCACCACGACCGGCGACCCCGAACGCGCCGCCGCGGACGAGGTGGACAAGTCGCAGTTCGTGGACATCACCCAGGTCCGGCCGAACGTCGACAAGCCGGAGCCGGGCCGGAACGCCTCCACCGGTTCGTTCACCGTCGACTGCGGCCGGAACGAGAACGGGCATTTCAATCCCGACAACTTCATCGCGCAGCCGGGTGTCCGCAACGGCGCCCAGCATCTGCACGATTACGTCGGAAACCTTTCCACGAACGCGGATTCGGACAACGACAGCCTGCTGGGCGCCGGCACCACCTGCCGCAACGGCGACGAGTCGACGTACTTCTGGCCGGTGGTGCGGATCGACACCGCGGAGGAAGCCGAAGAGCAACAGGGCCAAGAGCGGCGGCAGGGCGACCGGAACCGGCAACGGAACGACCAGAACCAGCAGGACCAGAACCAGCAGAACCAGAACCAGCAGGACGAGGCTCAGTTGGACGAACCGAACGCGGACAACGAACTCGCCGGCAACGACGGGGAGATCCAGCGTCCCGCGGTCGTCGACATCACCTTCAAGGGCAACGCCCGGGAGAAGGTGAAGGAGATGCCGAAGTTCCTCCGGATCCTTTACGGTGACGCGAAGGTCTCCACGAACGGTCCCGCCAACGCGCGGGAGAGTTGGACCTGCACCGGCTTCGAGAACAGGCTCATCAAGCAGTACCCGATCTGCCCCGAAGGCAGTGACGTCAAGCGGGTGCACACGTTCCCGAGCTGTCTCGACGGCGACAACATCGACAGCGAGAACCATCGAGACCACATCAAGTACCCCGACGAGAACGGCGAATGCGGGAACGGCCTGACCGCGGTCCCGGAGCTCACCATCTCGCTGACCTACGAGATCCCGCGGCAGATCCAGGTCGCCGGACAGTACAAAGTGGACTCTTTCCCGGAGGAGGATCACAATCCCTTCTCCGACCACGACGACTTCGCGAACGTGATGTCCGACCGGATCATGGATCGCCTCGTCGAGTGCGTCAACGAAGGCCGCAAGTGCCGCGAATGACGCCCTGAAGCGGAAGCAGGAACCTGCGAAGAGAAAGGAAGATACTCCGGCCCGGCGGGTCCCCCCTACACCTCACCCATCCGCCGGGCCGGCCCTACCCGGAAACCGATCGACACAACTGAAGAACGCTCCGCAAGCATTCACCCCGTCCTGTCGGCGGCTTCCCTCGGGAGGCTCGCCGGCAGGACGCTTTTCGGTAGGTTGGCGGCATGGGTGAGCACAAGGACCGCATGCTGCGCGGCGAGCTGTACCGGGACAACGACCCCGAACTGGTCGCGGACCGCAGGCGCGCGCAGGCACTCGTCGACCGGTTCAACGGCACGGGCGCCGAGGAGACCGGTGAGCGGGACACGATTCTGCGCGAACTGCTGGGAAAGCTCAGCGAGGGCTCCTGGATCATGCCGCGGTTCCAGTGCGACTACGGCTATCTGATCGAGATCGGCGCCAACAGTTTCCTCAACTACGACGCCATCCTGCTCGACTGCGCGCCGATCAAGATCGGCTCGGACTGCTCGATCGGCCCGCGCTGCCAGCTGCTGACCGCGCTGCATCCGATGGAGGACCACGAACTGCGGCGGCAGCGCTGGGAGTCGGCCGCGCCGATCACCATCGGGGACAACGTCTGGTTCGGCGGTGGCGTCATCGTGTGCGCCGGAGTGACCATCGGGGACGACGTGGTGGTGGGTGCGGGCAGCGTCGTCACGCGTGACCTGCCGTCGAAGGTGTTCGCGGCGGGCAACCCGGCCCGCGTCATCCGCGGGCTCTGAGTGTCTCGTGGTGAACCCGCGTCCGCGATCGCGTCGGCAGGGCGTGACCTGGTCGAACCTGTCACGTCGGCGGAAAGGCGCCCTGCCACCGCGATAGCGGGGCCTTCGGCCGGGGCGGGTTCACGCGTTGGGTCCCCTTCGCGGCGCACGTCGCAGCTCCGCCAACAGGCTTTGAGTGCCTACCTGTCCACCGGTGTGATCCGCGTGCGGCGGCTGTGCTCGAACACCATGGAGGTGCGCACGTCGGCGACCTCGGGGCGTTCGGTCAGCTTGTCGATCACGAAGGCGTAGAGGCTGTCGTTGTCGGGCACGGCGACATGCAGGATGAAGTCCTCGGTCCCGGTGGTCACGTAGAGCCCGACGAGGTCGGGCAGCGCGTTGACCCAGTTCCGGAAGCCTTCGATGTTGCGCCGTGAGGGCGGGCGCACCCGCACCGCGATGAGCGCCTGCACCCCGCGGCCGATCGACGGCAGGTCCACGTCCAGCAGGGCGCCGCGGATCACGCCCCGCTCCCGCAGCCCGCGGGTGCGGTCCAGCGCGGTGGTCGGCGAAACGCCCACCGCGGCGGCCACTTCGCGGTTGGTCTTCCGTGCGTCCGACTGCAATTGCGCCAGGATCGCCTTATCAAGTTCGTCCAATCGCGCCATCCGAGCCCTCTCGCCGTATTAAGTACGAACACGGTGGACTGTACTCGTATGTCCTCCTAGCTTGGCCTTGTTCATCCGTTGAAGTGAGCAGGAGATCAGCTGAATGTCCGAGTACGGTACGGCCATCGGATTCGCCCCCGAGGAGATCGACCTCGCCGCGTCCACCCGCCAGGCCCGGTTGAAATGGGTCATCGTGGTCAACAGCGAGCTGCCGCCCGGCCGGGCGGCGAACGCGGCCGTCTGCACCGCCGTCGCCACGGCGAAGTCGGTGACCGGGCTCCTGGGGGACGAAGCGGTCGACGCGAACGGCGAGCACTATTCGGGCCTGCCGTGGATCGGCTGCTCGGTACTGGCGGCCGACGCCGCGCAGCTCCGGGCGATCCGGACCAAGGCCGCGGCCTCGCCGGGCTGTCACGTCGCCGACATGCCCGCCGTCGCCCAGCAGATCCGGGTCTACACCGATTTCCTCGCGACGATGAAGGAGATCCCGACTGAAGAGATGGACTTCTGCGCCATCGGCATCGTCGGCCCGCGCAACCGGATCGACAAGCTGGTCGGGAAACTGCCGCTGATGCCGTGACTCAGCCTTCGAGCAGATCCCGCAGCGCTTCGGTGAACTGGGCGGGGTTCCGCTGCGGCGCCAGATGCGCGCCCGGCACCTCCGTGAACGGTAGCCCCAGTTCGAGCGCGAGGATCTTCGCGGGCTGGTAGTGGTAGTGCCCTCGGCTGCCGACACCCGCGACGGGGACGATCTCGGTCCTGCTCCGTCGCAGGGCCCGCAGATCGGGAAGGTAGTCGAGGATCTCGGCCAGCTCGCGGCCGAACAACCGCTTCCAGTCCTCCTCGTTCGGCAGCCGGATCGCGCGCAGTTCGGGCAGCGCGGCGCCGGCGATACCGTCGGTGAACCGTTTGAACGCCCCCATCAGGTCACCCGCCTGCGCGAGCCGGACCTGGGCGTTGGCCTCGTCGAGCCAGCCGAGCGCGTCGGGCAGCAGCTGGATGGCCGGCGGTTCGTGCGCGACCAGCACCGTCGCCGCGTCCGGGTAACGGGCGACGAGGTCGAGGCCGATCATGGCGCCCGCGCTGGTGCCGAACACGCTCGCGGGGGCGCCCCCGACGTGCTGGAGCACCGCGTGGGCGTCGTCGGCCTGCTTCGGCACGCTGACCGGACCGGTGCTGGTGTCCGTGCTGCGGAAGTGCCCGCGCCGGTCGTAGGTGACGACGGTGTAGTCGTCCGCGAGCAGCTTCGTCATCGCCCGGAAGGTGTCCGCCGAGCCCAGCCCGCCCGCGATCAGGAGCAGAAGCGGCCCTTCGCCGGTGCTGCGGACGTACAGCTCACCGTCCTCGACCGGACAACGACTCTCCGAGATCATGGCCGAAGTCAAGCACAGCGTGCCCGGACCCTCACTCCGAGGCCAGCCGCCGCAGGATGCCGGTGGCGTCGGCGACGATCGTCTCGATCAGGTCGCCGACCGCGGGCAGGTCGCCGAGCAGGCCGACGACCTGCCCGGACGCCAGCACCCCGGCGCTCCGATCGCCCTCGACCAGCCCGGCGCGCAACAGCATCGGCGTGTTGGCGGCCATCAGGACCTGCGACCACGTCCGGTCGCCGCCGCGTTTCATCCGCAGCCCCTCGGTGGCCAGCGAGCGCCACGACAGACCGGTCAGTTTCCGGAACTTCGCGGCGTTGCGGGCGGCGCGGGCGAGGCCGCTCACCGGACCGGCGGATTCGAGCGCGTCCACCAGTTCCGTGCGGAGCACGCGATGCGGCATCCCGTCCACCTTCCGGGTGACGACGGTGCCGTTGAGGTCCCGGGCGAGGTACGCCTGCTTGATCTCGTCCGGGACGGTGCTTTCCCTCGTCAGGAGGAACCGGGTGCCCATGGCGACGCCTGCCGCCCCGTAGGCGAGCGCGGCGGCCAGCCCCCGGCCGTCGAAGAAGCCGCCGGCCGCGACCACCGGGATGTCGACCGCGTCGAGCACCGAGGGCAGCAACAGCGTCGTCGCGACCCCACCGGTGTGCCCACCGCCCTCGCCGCCCTGCACGATGACCGCGTCGGCACCCCAGCCCGCGACCTTCTCCGCGTGCCGGGCCGCACCGACCGAAGGGACGACGAGGACGCCGTTGTCCTTGAGCCGCGCGATCATGTCCTTCTTCGGCGCGAGCGCGAAGGACGCGACGCGGACTTCCTCGGTGATGAGCAGCTCGACCCGGCGCGCGGCGTCTTCGGCGTCCGCGCGGAGGTTGACGCCGAACGGCTGAGACGTGCGGCTCTTGACCTCCTTGATGGCGGCCGCGAGTTCGTCATAGGTCATCGTGGCGGAGGCGAGGATGCCGAGGCCGCCCGCTTCCGCCGTCGCGGAAACCAGCCGCGGTCCGGCGACCCAGCCCATCCCGGTCTGCACGATCGGGTGCCGGATCCCGGCGAGTTCGGTCAGCGCGGTCTTCACGACGGGACTTCCTTGTCCCGCAAGGACTTCGGATCCAGGCTGGTGCGGATCAGGAGCAGTTCGGACTCCGTCGGCAGCCGGGACTCGGTGACCCCCTCGGTGATCAGCGGAAACGACGTCGCCTCGACGACCTCATCGACGGAAACCCCCGGATGCACGGAAAGCAGCCTCGGCGCGTGGTCTTCGCCGCCGAAGTCCAGGACGCCGAGGTTGGTGACGACGCGGTGGACGTCGTGGTGCCGCAGCCCCGCCTCGCGTGCCCTGGCGTAACCGACACCGGACACGACGTCGACCTGATCGACGAAAACCCGCTTGCCGTGCCGAGGAACCCAGTAGCTCGTGCGGTGGTTGGCCGTGTTGCCCGGCCCGCCGCGTAGACCGAGAAGTTGTTTCCTGGGGCGCGAATGGTCGCCGATCGCCGAGATGTTCTGGTTGCCCTCGCCGTCGATCTGGTTGGCGCCCATCACCACATGCCGTTTTCCGCGCGGGACCACGGTGTCGAGGACCTTGCGGAACGGTTGCCAGCCTTCGACGACGGCGTCGGGCGTCATCAGGTACGCCTCGCCGTCGGACAGCAGGATGTCCGGCTCGAACGTCAGCCTGGCGAGCCGGGCGCCCAGCGACGGGATGAAACCCATGGGGCTCACCACGATCTCGCCGTCACCGCGGAACAATTCGGCGCAGGCCACGACGGCCACTTCGGCACGACTGATGTCACTCATGCGGACTCCCCGAATTCGGCGACGGCCTTTTGGTACTGTGCCTCGTCCCCGGACAGGAACCTGTCGACGAACTTCGGCCACGCGTCGAGATCTTTGGCCGCTTCGGCGTAGTGACGCTGGAAACGTTCGTCGCGTCCGTAGTCCGGGACGGCGGTGGTGAAATGCGCGCCGTTCGGTGTTTCGGCCACCCCGGTGACGAGCATCCGGCTCAGCAGCAGGCTCTGCACCGGGCCCGCTTCGGCGAGTTCAGCCGTGTCCACGATCTTTTCCGTGGACACGTAACACTTTTCGGCGGCGAGGGCGAACAGTTCGTCGAAGTACGGATCGGGTCCGAGATACTGCGCGTTGCCCCGGGCGTCGGCGCGGTTGAGGTGGACGAAGGCCGCGTCGAGCTTCAGCGCGGGCACGGCCAGCAGCTCTTCGGCGTCGTCGTACGGCGAGCGGACGGTGCGCAGCGACGGGTTCAGGTCCATGACGCCGGAGCCGAGGCCCGCGCGCGTCGGCAGGAACGGAAGCCGTTGCGCGGCAGCGGAAAGGCCGGTCCCGAACACCCCTTCGTCGTACTCCGTGACGCTGATCGACCCGGCTTCCCGCGCCCGGGAGAACCACGGGTCGTAGGGGATCGAGTCCAGCGTGACGAAGCCGAAGACGAGATGCTTGATCTTGCCCGCCGAGGCCAGCAGCCCGACGTCCGGACCACCGTAGGAGACCACGGTGAGATCCTTCACCGGCGACCGCAGGATCGCGCGCACCAGCGCCATGGGCTTGCGCCGCGAGCCCCAGCCGCCGATCCCGATCGTCATGCCGTCCCGCAGTTCGGCGGCGATCTCGTCCGGCGTCATCCGCTTGTCGGCCATCACTTCCCCTTACCGTCCAAGAACTCCTGACGCGCGCCGTCTGAGACGCCCGCCAGGTTGAGTTCGAAGGTGAAACCCTGCTCGAAGCGGTAGCTGCGGTGCACGGGCTGGACGTCGATGCCGTTGATGGCCTGTTTCGCGGCGCGGATCACGCGGGTGTCCTTCGCCGCGATCTGCCGGGCGACACCGAGCGCGGTCTCGTCGAGTTCCTCCCGCGAGACCACGGCGTAGACCGAACCGTGGTGGTGCAGCTGATCCGCGGTGATCGTCGAAGCCGTGTAGTACAAGGCGCGCATCAGATGCTGGGGGACCAGCCGCGAGAGATGGGTCGCCGCCCCGAGCGCGCCGCGATCGACCTCCGGAAGCCCGAAGGTCGCGTCCTCGCTGGCGATCACCACGTCCGCGTTGCCGACCAGGCCGACCCCGCCACCGAGACAGAAGCCCTGCACCGCGGCGATCACCGGGACGGCGCAGTCGTAGACGGCGGAGAACGCCGCCGCGCAGCCCTCGTTCGCGCCGATCAGCGCGCCGTACCCCGGGTCGCGCTGGATCTCCTTGATGTCGACCCCGGCGTTGAACCCGCGGCCCTCCGCGCGCAGCACCACCACGTGGGTCGCCGGATCGCGCCCGGCGTCGGTGACGGCGGAGGCGAGGGCGAACCAGCCCTTCACGCTCAGCGCGTTCACCGGGGGCGCGTCGACCGTGACCACGGCGATGCCGGGCTCCGGTGAGTGGGTGGAAACGGTCATCGTGCACCCTTCTCAGCTACCAAACCTAGCACTTGCTTGGTACGTTAGCAGGACGTCCGGCCCGGGTACAGCGACGTGAAGGAGGCCCGGCATGGCACTCGAACTCCGGCTCGACGGCGCCGTGGTGCTGGTGACCGGCGGTGTCCGCGGCGTCGGCGCCGGTGTCACCAGGACTTTTCTGCGTGCGGGCGCCCAAGTCGTCACCTGTGCCCGCACCGAGCCCGAGCGGCCGGTCTGCGCCGGGGACAAGGCGTCGACGTTCATCTCCTGCGACGTCCGCGACCCGAAAGAGGTCGACGCGCTCGTCGAAGAGGTCGTCCGGCGGCACGGCAGGCTCGACGTCGTGGTCAACAACGCGGGCGGCGCGCCGTACGCCGAGGCGGCGAACGCGTCGCCGCGGTTCCACGAAAAGATCGTCGCGCTGAACCTGCTGGCGCCGTTGACCGTCGCCCGCGCGGCGAACGCGATCATGCAGCGCCAGGAAAGCGGCGGCGTCATCGTGAACATCAGCAGCGTCAGCGCGACGAGACCGTCGCCGGGGACGGCGTCCTACGGCGCGGCGAAAGCGGGACTCGACAACCTGACCGCGTCGCTCGCCGTCGAGTGGGCGCCGAAGGTGCGGGTCAACGGGCTCGACGTCGGCATGGTGCGGACGGAGCACTCGCATCTGCACTACGGCGACGAGGCGGGTATCGCGGCGGTGGGCGCGACCGTCCCGTTAGGACGGTTGGCCGACCCGGACGAGATCGGTTCCTGCGCGGTGTTCCTGGCGTCCTCGCTGGCTTCCTACGTCAGCGGCGCCTGCCTGACCGTGCACGGCGGGGGAGAGGTGCCTGCCTTCCTCGCCGCCTCCAATTCCCTGGTGAAAGAACGAAAGGAGCCGGTGTGAGCGGGATCGCCGACGGCCGGATCGTGGTGGTGACCGGAGCCGGTCGTGGCATCGGACGGGCGCACGCGCTCGCGTTCGCCGCCGAGGGCGCGCGGGTGGTGGTGAACGACCTCGGCGCCGGGATCGACGGAAGCGGAGGATCGGCCGGGCCCGCGCAGGACGTCGCCGACGAGATCGAGGCGCTCGGCGGCAAGGCGGTGGCGAACACCGACGACATCGCCTCGTGGGACGGCGCCGCCGCGCTGGTGCGGACGGCCGTCGAGAGCTTCGGCGGGCTGGACGTCCTGGTCAACAACGCGGGTTTCCTGCGCGACCGGATGCTGGTCAACCTCGGCGAAGACGAATGGGACGCGGTCATCCGCGTCCATCTGAAGGGCCATTTCGCGCCGACGCGGCACGCCGCCGAGTACTGGCGAGCCGAGGCGAAGGCGGGGCGGACGCGGGCCGCGCGGGTGATCAACACCAGCTCGGGCGCGGGTCTGCTCGGCAGTGTCGGACAGGGGAACTACGCGGCCGCGAAGTCCGGGATCCTGGGGCTCACGCTGGTCGCCGCCACCGAATTCGCGCGCTACGGCGTCACCGTGAACGCGATCGCCCCGGCCGCCCGCACCCGGATGACCGAGGTGGCCTTCGCCGACGACATGGCCGCACCGGAGGACGGTTTCGACGCGATGGCACCGGAAAACGTGTCGCCGCTGGTGGTGTGGCTCGGCAGCGAGGAGTCATCCGGGGTCACCGGCCGGGTGTTCGAGGTCGACGGCGGACGCGTCTCGATCGCGCAGGGCTGGCGGCACGGCGCGGTGCGGGACAAGGGTTCCCGGTGGTCACCCGCCGAACTCGGGCCCGTCGTGGCGGAGTTGCTGGCGGAGGCTCCCGTGCCCGAACCCGTTTACGGGGCTTAAGGCTTCCGGGGGCTGAAGGACGCTTTCCCCGCATGGCATGCGGTGAAAGCGCCCTTCACCGCGTGAGATGCGGGGAAAGCGTCCTTCAGCTCAGGCGTCTCGCGCCAGGTCCCGGACCTCGGGAAGCCGCCGGAACCCACCCGATTCGTAGGTCGCGACGGCGGCGACGTTGGAACTAGGCGTGTTCACGCCCGCGCTCGACGAGCCGAGCTCCTGGAGCGCGGCCGCCGCGGCGACGGTGATCGCCTTGCCGTAGCCGTGCCCGCGATGGTCCCGGTGCACGCCCATCGGCTCGAGTATCCCGGGCTTCCCCGCGCCTGCCGACCACGCGGCGACCGCCGCGACGGCGTCGCCCCGCTCGTCGTACCCGACCAGATACCGGGAGTCGGCGTACGGCGCACCGGCCGCCATCACGCGCCACTTTTCGGGGGTGAACGTCGAGCCGTCGAACGCTCCTCGCATCACGTCGGCCCAGACGTGGCAGTTGTCCGGTCCGATCGTCTCGATCCGCAGGTCCGGGGCCTTCACCGGTTCGGCGAGATCGAGGCTCAGCGGCGTCCACGGTTCGCCGGCGTGCCAGCCGTGCCCGGGCAGCAGATCCTGGAGCAGAGCGTCCATCGGCGCCTCGACGGCCACCTCGCCTGGCGGCAGCACACCGCGCTCCGGCGCGATCACGTCTTCGGCCATCCGCCGCGCCAGCTCCTCGTCCCGGCGGGCATCGGGCGCGGTCGTCACACGCAGGAGGTCGGCTCCGTCCAGGAGCCCGACGGCGAGGATCCGCCCGTCCCGGCGCCAGATCCGGATCGCCGCGGCCGTCGCCTCCGCTCCCGAGCGCCAGAACCAGCCGAGGTCACCGGGATGCAATTGCCAGGCCACGCCCTCGGATTGCCACTCTCGCAGCGCCTCCACGGCCTCGTTCAGTCCGTCGGGTCCCGGCTTCTCCACGGTGATCGCCATGGCGTGATCACACACCACACCGCGATCGGGCGCATCCGGTTTTTCGGCGCGGCAAGATGGAGACGTGAAGTCACTTCAGCGCCGTTTCTGGGAAGCGGTCGAGCCGCTGCACGCCGTCGTCTACTTCGCCCCGGAAACAGCGGCCGCGGCCAAGGCGGTGGGCCTGCCGAGCTGGTGGATGGGCTATTTCGCCGGCCGGGTCGCGCCGCTCGGGCCACTGCCGGAACCACCCGCGACCGCGATGCTCTTCGGATTCGCCCCGAGAATGGTCGCGCGATCTCTGCCCGACGCGTGGAAGTACGCCGAACCCGCGGCGGTGCTCCAGAGCCGGATGGCCGCCGTCGAGGACGCACTGAACCGGATCCTGCCCGCCGACGCGCCTCTCGCGGAACTCGCCGAGTTGCTGGAACTCGCCGTCGCCGGTGCCGACTACGCGGCCAGGCCGCTCGCCGCCGCCTGGTCCGCGGTCACCAAGCCCGCCACACCTGCCGGCCGGGTCTGGCTCGCGGCGACGGTGTTGCGCGAGCATCGCGGGGACGGTCACGTGCTCTCCGCCGTCGCCGCCGGCCTGCGCGGGCTCGACACGACGCTGACCCACATCGGCAGCGGAGCGGTGACCCGCGAGGTCATCCAGGTCAACCGCGGCTGGTCCGACGAGGAGTGGGACGAGAGCGTGGCACGGCTGTCCGAACGAGGCATCCTCAACGGCGACCTGACCCTGACCGGTCCGGGAATCGCGCTGCGCCAACGGATCGAGGACGAAACCGATCGTCTCGCCGCCGGTCCGCTCGAAGCACTCGGCGAGGGCGGGGCCGCCGAGGCCGTGCGGATCGCCGTCCCGCTGAGCCGCCGCGTCTTCGACACCGGGGCGATCCCGCTGCCGAACCCGATGGGGGCGCCGCGGCCCTGACCGCTCGAAAACTGTCGGACCCCGGTGGGACGCTGTTCCGCATGGCGACGTGGCAGCAGTTCAGTGAAGAGGCCCCCGCGCTGGCGGAGAAGATCAAAGAGCGGTTCACCGCGGCGAAGTCGCATGTGCTGGCGACGGTCCGGCGGGACGGCTCGCCCCGGGTCAGTGGCAGTGAGGTCGATTTCCGTGAGCGGGACCTGCTGATCGGTTCGATGATCGGCGCGATGAAGGCGAAGGATCTGCAACGCGACGGCAGGTTCGCGATCCACGCCGCCTCGGCGATCGACGAGGGCGGCGCGGACGCGAAGGTGTCGGGAAAGGCCGTCGAGATCACCGATCCGGCGGAGGTCGCCCGCCTGCAGGGCGACGACGGCGAGGCTCATGTCTTCCGGCTCGACCTCACCGAGGCGGTGCTGACCTGGGTTGAGGGCAACACCATCTATTTCGACTTCTGGAAGGAGGGCCAGGGGAGCAAACGGCTCGCGAGGCCGGACAACGGTCCGGTGGTCGAGGTCGGCTTGGGCTAGGGCGTGTTTCCTAATGAGGGGTGAGCCAAAGGTGGCGTGGTGCGAAAGCCTCTTTCGCAACGTCGATGGGAGATCGTGGCCGGAGGTCTCAGCGCTGTCGGATGTGTCCCGAAAGCCACTTTCGGGACACCAGACGTCCCGAAAGTGGCTTTCGCGACATGAGCGCCGGGCGTCGGCTTCGAGCGGAACGCGCCCCGCGGAGGTGTCGATCACGCCACCTTCGCGCGAACCTGGCTTAGGAAACGCGCCCTAGATCCGTTCGATGATCGTGCCGGTGGAAAGCGCGCCGCCGGCGCACATCGTCACCAGCGCGGTGCTCACGTCACGGCGTTCCAGTTCGTGCAACGCCGTGGTCAGCAGGCGGGCGCCGGTGCTGCCGACGGGATGCCCGAGCGCAATCGCGCCACCGTTCACGTTGACCTTGTCCTCGTCGGGCCGATGCACCCGTTGCCACGACAACACAACTGAAGCGAAGGCCTCGTTGACTTCGAAGAGGTCGAGGTCGCCGATCGTCATCCCCGCCTTGGCCAGGACGCGTTCGGTCGACTGCACGGGGCCGTCGAGGTGGTAGTACGGCTCCGCGCCGACGAGCGCCTGCGAGACGATCCGCGCTCGCGGCTTGAGGCCCAACGCCTTGGCCCGGTCCGAGTCCATCAGCAGGAGCGCGGCCGCGCCGTCGGAGATCTGCGACGAGGTCCCGGCCGTGTGCACGCCGCCGTCGAGGACGGGCTTGAGCTTGGCGAGCCCTTCGACGGTCGTCTCGCGGAGTCCTTGGTCGCGGGCCACCAGCCGGGTCTCACCGGTCGGCGCGCCGTCCTCGCCGAGCACGGGGGCCTTCACCGCGACGACCTCGCGGTCGAAGTGGCCGGCCGCCCAGGCGGCGGCGGCCTTGACCTGGGACTCCGTGCCGAACCGGTCGACGTCCTGGCGGGTGATCCCGCGGCGTTCCGCGATCCGCTCGGCCGCGCCGTACTGGTTGGGCATGTCGATCGACCACGACTCCGGACGGGGCGTGCCGATGCCCTCGCCGCGGTTCGCGCCCAGCGGGACCCGGCTCATCGCCTCGACCCCGCACGAGACGCCGACGTCGATCGCGCCGGCCGCGATGAGCCCGGCGATCAGATGCGTCGCCTGCTGCGCCGAGCCGCACTGGGCGTCGATGGTGGTCGCGCCCGTGGTCTCGGGGAGCCCGGCATGCAGCCACGCGGTGCGCGTGACGTTGCCCGCCTGCTCGCCTGCCTGGGTCACCGCGCCGCCGATCGCCTGCTCGACCAGCGCGGGATCCAGTCCCGCGCGTTCGAGGAGGGCGCGCTGCGCCGCGCCGAGGATCTCGGCGGCGTGCAACCCCGCCAGGTGACCCCTGCGCTTGCCGATAGGGGTGCGGACCGCCTCGACGATCACCGGACTACCCACGTTCGCCTCCTGGGGAACACTGTTCACTACCTGGAAAAGTAGAACACGTTCCTGATTTGGGCAAGTAGCCGCAGGGTCGGCTCGTTTTTGATCACTGGTCGCGGTTCCCGCTCCTTCCTGGGGTCGGATGCTCCAAGCCGGTCTAGTTAACAGGTTTCACTAGAAACTCTTCACTTGGTAAACGCCGTATGCTTCAATCGGGTCTAGAACGTGTTTCATTGGCGAACCGCGTAGGAGGTAGCCCGTGGCCGCTCCCCTGATCCCCGCCGGTTTCGATTTCACCGATCCGGATCTTTACGCCACCAGACTGCCTCTGGAGGAGTTCGCCGAACTCCGCCGCACGGCACCGGTCTGGTGGAACCCACAGCCGCACAACACCGCGGGCTTCCGCGATGACGGCTACTGGGTGGTCAGCCGGCTCGAAGACGTCAAGGCGGTGTCGAGGGACAGCGAGCTGTTCTCCTCCCGGGAGAAGACCGCGATCATCCGGTTCGACGAGAACATGACGGACGACAGTCTCGAAGCCAACCGTCTGGTCCTGCTCAACATGGACGCCCCGCAGCACACCAAGCTGAGGCGGATCGTGTCGAAGGGCTTCACGCCGAGGTCGATCGCGAAACTCGAAGACACCCTGCGCGATCGCGCGGAGCGGATCGTCAGCGAGGCCAAGAAGAAGGGCTCCGGCGATTTCGTCGTCGACGTCGCATGCGAACTTCCCTTGCAGGCCATCGCCGAACTGATCGGCATCCCGCAGGAAGACCGGATGAAGGTCTTCGACTGGTCGAACCAGATGGTCTCCTACGACGACCCCGAGTACGAGGTCGAGCCGCTCGCCGCGTCGGCAGAGATCGTCGGCTACGCCTGGAACATGGCCGAAGAGCGGCGCAAGTGCCCGATGGACGACATCGTCACGAAGCTGATCCAAGCCGACGTCGACGGCGAGTCGCTGGCCTCCGACGAGTTCGGCTTCTTCGTCATCCTGCTCGCCGTCGCGGGCAACGAGACCACGCGCAACGCGATCACCCACGGGATGAAGGCGTTCCTCGATCACCCCGATCAATGGGAGCTGTACAAGAAGGAGCGGCCGAAGACCGCCCCGGACGAGATCGTCCGCTGGGCCACGCCGGTGGTCGCCTTCCAGCGCACCGCGACCCGGGACACCGAACTCGGCGGGCAGCACATCCGCAAGGGCGACCGGGTCGGGATGTTCTACAGTTCCGCGAACTTCGACCCGGACCACTTCGACGAGCCGGAGAAGTTCGACATCCTCCGTGAGGACAACCCGCACGTCGGCTTCGGCGGCACGGGTTCGCACTACTGCATCGGCGCCAACCTCGCGCGGCTGGAGATCGACCTGATCTTCAACGCCATCGCCGATGTCATGCCGGACATCGCGGAAGTGGCCCCGCCGGACCGGCTCCGATCGAGCTGGCTCAACGGGATCAAGCACTACCAGGTCCGCTACGCCTGAGCCGGTGCCGTGGGGCACCATGGTGGCCATGGGTCCCCACGTTCAGGTCGACGTCGAAATGTCCTTCCGGGTCACGAAACCCGGCCCCGCCGCGTTCGTGGTCGCGCTCGCGGGCGGGGCCGCCCAGGAGGAGTTCGCCTATCCCGCGCCGCCGCGCCAGGTGGCGTTCGAACACGGGACCCGGGCCCAGGTCGTCGACCTGCCGTCCGGGGAACACGTCGTGCGCTACCGGGCCGAACGCGCGCTCGACCCGGCCGACGCCGAGCCCGTCGGCCAAGATGATCTGATCCGCTACACCAGGCCCAGCCGGTACTGCCCCTCGGACCGGATGGGCGGGCTCGCGCTGTCCCGCTTCGGCGGCTTGCCCGGCGCGCGTGCCCAGGTGGAGGCGATCGTCCGGCACGTGGGCGGGCACCTGTCCTATGTGGTCGGTTCGGGGTCGCCGACCGATGACGCCGTCGACACCTACCTCGCCGGGGAGGGGGTTTGCCGCGACTACGCGCACGTCTGCATCTCGCTGTGCCGCGTGCTCGACATCCCCGCCCGGTTCGCGGCGGTCTACGCGCCCGGACTGTCCCCAATGGACTTCCACGCCGTGTTCGAGGCAGCGATCGACGGCCGCTGGTACGTGTTCGACGCCACCGGTCTCGCGCCGAGGCAGAGCCTGTGCCGGATCGCCACCGGCCGGGACGCCGCCGACACCGCGTTTCTCTCCACACTCGGCTGTGAGCTGGACTTTCTCGGCAACACCGTGCTGGCGACCGTGGGCCCGTCGCTGCCGGAGGACGACGGCTCGGAGCTGATCGCGCTCGCTTGATCGCGTGTTGACCACGAGCCGTGACCTCGCTGAGGTAGACATTGGCGTGTGAGGGAGAAGCAAGCACCGACGAAATGGCAGCGGCTGCGTGCCCGCTACCGCTGGCTGGACCACGTGGCGCGGGCGGTGAACCGCTACATCGAGTACGGCGGTTACCACTACGTCGCGTCGATCACCTATTTCAGCCTGTTCTCGCTGGTGCCCATCCTCATGGTCGCGGTTTCGGTGGCGGGCTTCGTCCTGGCGAGCCAGCCGCAGCTGATCGAGTCGATGCTGAACGCGATCACCGGCACCCTGCCCGGCGGTCTCGGTGACAAGGCGGGGGAGTTGCTCACCGGGTTCGTCGAGCAGCGCACCAGCGTCGGGATCATCGGTCTGATCATCGGGTTGTACTCCGGCTGGAACTGGATGAACTCGCTCCGCGACGCGCTCACCGCGCTATGGGGCCAGAACCGGTCGGATCTCCCGTTGCTGCGCACGATCGCGGCGGATCTGCTCGCGCTGCTCGGCCTCGCGAGCGCGCTGCTGGTCTCCTTCGCCATCACGATCTCCGGGTCCGCGCTCGGCCGGTATCTGCTGGGGCTGGCCGGGGTGGACGACACCGCCTGGGGACACAATGTGCTGTCGGCGATCTCGATTCCGTTGGCACTGCTGGCCAACTGGCTCGTGTTCCTCTGGGTGCTCACCCGGCTGCCGCGGAAACCGGTCGGGGTCCGCAGCGCGATGCGCGGCGCGGTCGCGCTGGCGCTGGGTTTCGAACTCCTGAAGCTGGCCGGGGGGATCTACCTGCGCTTGATCGGGAACTCGCCGACCGGGGTCGCGTTCGGCTCCATCATCGGCCTCATCTTCTTCATCTCGCTGGTGGCCCGGATGCTGGTGTTCGTGACAGCCTGGACGGCGACCGCGCGCGACGCCCCGCCGGACCCGGTCCGCCCACCCCCGCCCGTGGTGGTCCGGCCCGTGGTGGCGGCACCGGACCGGCACGGGCTCAAGCCGGTGCTGGTGGGCGCGGTGACCGGGGTGGTCGCGACCCTGGCCGCGCAACGCCTCCGGCCGCGCCGGCGCCCCTGACCGAAGGAGAATTCCGGATGTTCGACGATCGAGTACCGTCGTTCGCGCTGTCCGAACTCGTGGGTACGCGGGTGGACGAGGCGCGGGCGAAAGGCGAGGCCGACGGCTTCCAGGTCCAGGTCGTGGATCTGGAAGGACACGGAGCCGTGACACTGGATCACCGGCCGAACAGAATCCGCCTGTATGCCAGGCGCGGGAAGGTCGAGGAAGCCAAGGTCGGCTGAAGCCCGCTCAGCTCGGCTTGGCCGATCCCACCACCCACATCGAGAAGAACTGCGAACCACCGCCGTACGCGTGCCCGAGCGCGATCCGCGCACCGTCGACCTGGTAGTCCCCGGCCCGGCCCATCACCTGTTTGGCCGCTTCGGAGAATCGGAGCATCCCGGATGCCCCGATCGGGTTCGACGACAGCACGCCGCCCGACGGGTTGACCGGCAGGCGCCCGCCGAGCGCGGTCTCGCCGGCTTCGGTGAGTTTCCAGCCTTGCCCCTCGTCGGTGAACCCCAGATTCTCCAGCCACATCGGCTCGAACCACGAGAACGGCACGTAGATCTCGGCGGCGTCCACTTCGGACAGTGGGTCGGTGATCCCCGCGTCCCGCCACAACGCGGCGGCGGCGTCCCGGCCCGCTTGGGGGTTCACCTGGTCCCGTCCGGCGAACGTGGTCGGCTCGGTGCGCATCGCGGTCGCGTGGATCCACGCCGCGCCACCGGGAACGGCGTCGCCCGCCGCCTCGTCTCCGATCACCATCGCGCAGGCGCCGTCCGAAGACGGGCACGTCTCGTCGTAGCGGATCGGGTCCCACAGCATCTGCGACGCCTGTACCGACTCCACCGTGATGTCGGCCTGCCGCAGGTGGGCGTACGGATTGAGGGCACCGTTGCGGCGATCCTTGGCCGCGACGATCGCGCCGACGTGGTCGGGTGCGCCGGATCGCCGGATGTACGAGCGCACGTGCGGCGCGAAATAGCCGCCCGCCCCGGCGCCCACCGGCATCTGGAACGGCGGCAGGATCGACAGGCCCCACATGGCGTTCGACTCGGACTGCTTCTCGAAGGCCACGGTCAGCACCCGCTTGTGCACGCCTGCCTGTACCAGCGACGCGGCCACGAGCGCGGTCGACCCGCCGACCGAACCGGCGGTGTGCACGCGCAGCAACGGTTTCCCGGTCGCGCCGAGCGCGTCGGCGAGGAACAGTTCGGGCATCATCACGCCCTCGAACAGATCCGGCGCCTTGCCGAGGACGACGGCGTCGATGTCGTCCCAGCCGGTCTGGGCGTCGAGCATCGCCCGGTCGATGGCCTCCCGGAGCAGGCCGGGCATGGACACGTCGGTGCGTTTGGCCTTGTGGTGGGTCTGTCCGGTTCCCAGTACGGCCGCGAGGTGCTTCACGAGAGGACCTCCAAGGTCGCGACCAGGTTCTGCTGGAGGACGGGGCCGCTGGTCGCGTGGGCGAGGGTCTTGCGCGCGCTGCCGTCGAGGATGCGATTCGCCGCCTCGCCGATCCGCGCCAGCCCCGCCGAGAACATCGGGTTGCCGGTCAGGACGCCGCCGGAGGGATTGATCCGCACCTGGTCGCCGAGACCCAGCGCCTCACGCAGGATCAATTCCTGATGCGTGAACGGCGCGTGCAGCTCCGCGACCTCGACGCCGTCGAGATCGAGCGCCCGCCCGGCGGCCGCCGTCGAAGGCGACTTGGTGAGGTCTCGGACGCCGAGCGCGGGGGAGTCGACGCGGTGTTCGATCCCGGTGATCACCGCGGGACTGTCGACGAGGTCCGCGGCCCGCTCGACGGACGCGAGCACGAGCACGGCGGCGCCGTCGGTGATGGGGGCGATGTCGTGGGCCCGCAAGGGATCCGCGAAGTACGGGGCGTCCAGGAGTTCGGCGAGCTCGACCGTTCCCGAGACCTGCGCGGCCGGATTGCCCGCGGCGTCGGCGCGGCTGCGCGCGGCTACCTCGGCGAGATCTTTTTCCGACCAGAGCCCGGATTCGAGCCCCAGTCGCGCCTGGATCCCGGCGACGCTCACCGAGTCCGGCCAGAGCGGCGCGACGACGTACGGGTCCATTTGCAGGGCCAGCACCCGGCGCAGCTGCCCGGCGGAGGATTTGCCGAAGCCGTAGACGAGTGCGGTGTCGACCTCGCCCATCCGGATCTTGAGCCAAGCCTCGTACAACGACCAGGCGGCGTCCATCTCGACATGCGACTCGTGGATCGGCGGGAAAGCGCCGATGGCGTCGACGGCGGCGATGAACGAGAAGGCGCGGCCGGCGAGGTAGTCCGAGGAACCCGAGCACCAGAACCCGATGTCCTCTTTGGACAGGCCGGTGCGCTCGAAGACCTCGGCGAAGATCGGCACCAGCATTTCCACGCCGTTGGTGGTGCCCGGGGTGCTGCGGACGTTGGGGGCCTGCGCGAAGCCCACGACTGCTACATCTGGCACGGTGGTCCTCACAGATGGTGGGCGAAGGATTCGTACGGCGCGTCGGGTTCGCCGGTCGGTTCGAAATGGCCGATGTTCTCCAGCGACGTCCACCATTCGTCCCGCGGCTTCCACGCGGCCCGGACCCGCATGCCCATCCGGACGTCGGCGGCGTCGCAGCCGAGGACCAGGTGCAGGAACGCGATGTCCGCGCCGTCGAGCAGGATGTACGCGGCCACGTACGGCGGTTTGATCTTCTGGCCGAGGAACGGCACGTTCACGATGCAGAACGTCGTGACGATGCCGGTGTCGGGCAGTTCGACCTCGTCGGTGGTCGGGACGCCGTCGGTCGGGCACGCGCCGCGCGGCGGGATGTAGACCTTCTCGCACGACGGGCAGCGCTGGCCGATCAGCTTCCCCTCGGCGAGCCCGCGCAGGTACCGGCTTTCCTCCGGGGACGCCGAATGCTCGTAACGCAGGTGGATCGGCGTGATCACCACGCTGACCGGCGCGCCCTCTTCGCGTTTCGCGACCGGGGGAGGAGCCTCGGTCGCTTCGGTGTCGGGGCCGTCTGCGGGGACGAAGTAGGCGATGTCGCGGATGTGGCCGACCGTCTCGTCCGCCCAGCGGATTCGCACTCGTTGTCCAGTGTGGACACTCGCGGGGGAGCCGGCGTCGACCGCGTGCAGGATCGGGGTGTCGGCGCCGTCGAGCCGGATCAGCGCCCACGCGAAGGGCCGGGACAACGGCTGGCCGTCGACGGGTTCGGCGATCCAGGACCAGGAGACGACCACGCCTTCGGAGGCCACCGGCACGAATTCGGTCAGCGCCTCGGCGGTCACGGGATCGTATTCCAGCGGTGGCACGTGGACGCGGCCGTCGCTGCCCCGGACGCCTTCGACGCGGCGCTCGCGCAGGGCGTCGACGAACCGGCCGAGCACCGGGCCGACCGAACGCGTGTAGTCGAAGCCCACGTTGAGCGGGGCCGACAGCGGGAGTTCAGGTGCGCTCACATCCTGAGTGAAACACGTTCTCGATTTTCGAGCAAGACTGCTCATCTGGGCCTTGCTGACGGTTGCTCTTGAGTGGAACGCGTTCTAGATTTGCGGGTATGTCGACTGCCACCGGGACACTTGGGGTCTGGAACATCGCCGCACAGGAGCCGGAGCGGGTCGCACTCGTCGATCCGGACGGCCGCTCCATCGGATACGGAGAGCTCGCCGCGAAAGCGAACGCGTACGCGCGGGGGCTGCAAGCCCTCGGGCTCGAGGCCGGGGACGTGGTCGTCGTCCTGCAGCCCAACGGCGACGAACTCGTCGCGGCCTATTTCGCCGCCATCCAGTCCGGCCTGTACATCGTGGTGGTGAACTGGCATCTGGTCGGGCCGGAGGTCGCCTACATCCTCTCCGACAGCGGCGCCAAGGCTTTCCTCGCGCACGAACGCTTCGCCGACGTCGCGATCGCGGCCGCGGACGAGGCCGGGATCCCGGAGCGCGGACGGTTCGCCGTCGGCGACGTCGAGGGTTTCCGCCGGATCGAGGAACTCGGCAGTGACAATGAGGGAAGCTCGGGCGACGGACGTCCGGAAAGGCGCACGGCGGGCTCGCCGATGCTTTACACGTCAGGCACCACGGGACGGCCCAAGGGCGTCCGGCGGCCGTTGACCGGCGCCGACCCCGACTCCGTCCCGGGCGCGTCCACGTGGTTCTTCGGCATCTTCGGGCTCGCGCCGCACGACGACCACGTGCACCTGTGCGGGTCGCCGCTCTATCACACGGCGGTGCTGAACTTCGTCGCGATCTCCCTGCAGCTGGGGCATACCGCGGTGCTGATGGACCGCTGGGACGCCGAGGACATGCTGCGGCTGATCGAGCGGCACCGCGTCACGCACAGCCACATGGTCCCGACGCAGTTCCGCCGTCTGCTCGCGCTGCCGGACGACGTCCGCGCGGCCTACGACCTGAGTTCGCTGCGCGTGATGATCCACGGTGCCGCGCCCTGTCCGCTGGAGGTCAAACGCCGGATGCTCGACTGGTGGGGCCCGGTCGTCACCGAGTACTACGCGGCCACCGAAGGCGGCGGGACGGCGATCTCGGGGGAGGAATGGCTCAGGAAGCCGGGTTCGGTGGGGCTGCCGTGGCCGGGTTCGACGATCAAGATCCTCGACGACGAGGGCACGGAACTGCCCGCCGGCGAGACCGGCACGGTGTACATGAAGATGGGCGACTCGAAGTTCGAGTACCACAAGGACCGGGCCAAGACGGCCAAGGCGCGGGTCGGGGAACTGTTCACCCTCGGCGACGTCGGGCATCTCGACGAGGACGGCTATCTCTTCCTGCACGACCGCAAGGCGGACCTGATCATCTCGGGCGGGGTCAACATCTACCCGGCGGAGATCGAGGGCGAACTGGTGATGCATCCGAAGATCGCCGACGTCGCGGTGTTCGGCGTCCCGCACGAGGACTGGGGCGAGGCGATCAAGGCCGTCGTCCAGCCCGCGGACGGCGTCGAGCCCTCCGAGGAGCTGACCGCGGAGATCCTCGAGTACGCGGCGTCGCGCCTCGCGAAGTTCAAACTCCCGCGTTCGGTCGACTACTTGCCCGAACTCCCGCGCGATCCGAACGGAAAGCTCTACAAGCGCAAGCTCCGCGACCCCTACTGGGCCGGCCACCCCGTCCCCTGACGCGTTTGGTCCTCTGAATGCGGTAGTTCGCCGTCGAACCACCGCAGTCAGAGGACTAAACGCGGGGGATTAGCGGCCCCGAAAGACGGGTTTGCGCTTTTCGGCGAAGGCGCGGGGGCCTTCCTTCGCGTCTTCGCTCGCGAAGACCTCGATGCCGTACTGGGCGTCGAGCTTGAAGGCCTCTTCCTCGTGCATGCCCTCGGTGTCGCGCAGGGTCTTGAGGATCGCGCGGACCGCGAGCGGACCGTTCGCGGAGATGAGGCCCGCGAGTTCGAGCGCCTTGTCCAGTGCCTTCCCGTCCGGGACGACGTGGCCGATCAGGCCGATCTCCAGCGCCTCGGCCGCTTTGATGTGCCGTCCGGTCAGCAGGAGGTCGGCGGCGACGGTGTACGGGATCTGGCGGGGGAGCCGCACGGCCGAACCGCCCATCGGGAACAGGCTCCACCGCGCCTCGGAGACGCCGAACTTCGCGCTCTCGCCCGCGACGCGGATGTCCGTACCTTGCAGGATCTCCGTGCCGCCGGCGATCGCGGCGCCTTCGACGGCGGCGATCAACGGCTTCGTCAGCCG
Source organism: Amycolatopsis sp. WAC 04182 (assembly GCF_003947465.1). Classification (NCBI taxonomy): domain Bacteria; kingdom Bacillati; phylum Actinomycetota; class Actinomycetes; order Pseudonocardiales; family Pseudonocardiaceae; genus Amycolatopsis; species Amycolatopsis sp. WAC 04182. The sequence goes on along the minus strand of NZ_QHJJ01000002.1, from coordinate 613,675 downwards.
GCGGCCCTTGAGCAGGCCCTCGATGCGGCTGGGATCGAACGTGCCCTTCTCGAACGAGTCCGACGGCGAGTTCTTCGACATCGACTTCAGATCCGCGCCCGCGCAGAACGCGCCACCCGCGCCGGTGAGCACGCAGCACCGGATGTCGTCGTCCTCGTCGACCCGGTTCCACGCCTCGACCATGATCCCGAGCATCTCGCCGCTGAGCGCGTTGCGGGCCTCCGGCCGGTTCATCGTGACCACGAGGGTGTGTTCGATCTTTTCCACCAGCGCGTGCGGTTCGCCCACCGGGACCTCCGTCAAAAGAGCGGCCATTGCCCGGAACGATAACATGTTCTACTTTGTGGGAGTGGCACTCAACATCGCGGATCTACTCGAGCACGCCGTCGACGCCGTGCCGGAGCGCATCGCGGTCGTCTGCGGCGATCGGCGGGTCACCTTCGCCGAACTGGAAGAGCGCGCCAACCGGCTGGCGCACCATCTCGCCGCACACGGCGTGGGACCCGGATCCCACATCGGTGTCTATTCCCGGAACTCGATCGAGGCCCTGGAATCGATGATCGCCGCGTACAAGCTGCGCGCGATCGCGGTCAACGTCAACTACCGCTACGTCCACGGCGAACTGCGGTACCTGTTCGACAACGCCGACCTCGTGGCACTGGTCCACGAGCGCCAATATTCGGACAAGGTGGCCGCCGTGCTGCCGGAGACGCCGAAACTGAAACACGTTGTCGTTGTCGACGACGGAAGCGACGGCGACTACTCGTCCTACGGCGGCGTGGACTACGAAGCCGCGCTCGCCGAAGGATCCCCCGAGCGGGACTTCGCCGAGCGCAGCGCCGACGACATCTACATCCTCTACACCGGCGGCACCACCGGGTATCCCAAGGGCGTCCTGTGGCGCCACGAGGACATCTGGCGCGCGCTCGGCGGCGGCATCAACTTCGTCACCGGCGAGTACGTCCCGGACGAATGGACGCTCGCCGAACAGGGCAAGTCGGGCAGCCTGGTCCGGCTCCCGGCTGCGCCGCTGATCCACGGCGCCGCGCAGTGGGCCGCGTTCGGCGCGCTGTTCACCGGCAGCCCGGTCGTGTTCGTCCCGCGGTTCGACGCGCACGACGTCTGGAAAGCCGTGCAGGACAACAAGGTCCAGGTGCTCACCATCGTCGGCGACGCGATGGCGCGGCCGCTGATCGACGCCTACCGCGAGGGCGACTACGACGCGTCGTCGATCGTCGCGGTGTCGAGTCACGCCGCCCTGTTCTCCCAATCGGTGAAGCAGGAATTCCTGTCGCTGCTCCCGCACGTGGTGATCACCGACGCGATCGGATCGTCCGAAAGCGGGTTCACCGGCATCGGCATGGTCAGCAAGGACAGCGATCATTCCGCCGGTCCCCGGGTCAACTTCGGCAAGGACGCGATCCTGGTGGACGACGACGGCGCGCTCGTCGAGCCGAAACCGGGCGCGATCGGCCTGATCGCCCGGCGCGGGCACGTCCCGCTCGGGTACTACAAGGATCCCGCGAAGACCGAGAAGATCTTCGTCGAGATCGACGGCAAGCGCTACGTCGTCCCGGGTGATTACGCGCGCTACGAGGACGACCTCACGGTGACCCTGCTCGGCCGGGGGTCTCAGTGCGTGAACACCGGCGGCGAGAAGGTGTACCCGGAGGAGGTCGAGGGTGCGCTCAAATCGCATCCGGACGTCTTCGACGCGCTCGTCATCGGCATCCCCGACGACCGGCTCGGCCAGCGGGTGGCCGCGGTGATCCAGCCACGGTCCGGCAAGGAGCTCGATTTCGCCGCGCTCGAAGCGCACGTGCGGACCGAGATCGCCGGCTACAAGGTGCCGCGCAGTCTTTGGCTCGCCGAGGAGATCGGGCGGTCACCCAGCGGGAAACCGGACTATCCCTGGGCGCAGCGCTACGCCTCCGAGCACGAGCCCATCACCAGCCAACCGGCGTGAGCAGCCTGTCGGCGGAGCTGAAGAGTCACCTGGAAAGCGACCAAACGCGTGAACCCGCCTCTCCGCATCGGTGAGGCGGATGGCGATCGGCGTTCTGCCGGCGTCGATCGCGGACGCGGGTTCACCAACCGGCACGTAAGGAGTTTCATGCGGACGTCTCTGTGCGACCGGCTCGGGATCGATCTGCCGATCGTCGGGTTCACCCCGTCCGAGCACGTCGCCGCGGCGATCAGCCGGGCGGGCGGTCTCGGCGTGCTGGGCTGCGTGCGGTTCAACGACGCCGCCGAGCTCGACGCCGTCCTGTCCTGGATGGACGAGAACACCGGCGGGAAGCCCTACGGCGTCGACATCGTGATGCCCGCGAAGATCCCGGCCGAAGGGACGTCGATCGATCTCGCGAAACACATCCCGCAGGGACATCGCGACTTTGTGGAGCGGACGCTGCGCGACCTCGCGGTGCCGCCGCTGCCGGACGACACCGACGAACGCGCGGGAGTGCTGGGCTGGCTGCATTCGGTCGCCCGGTCCCATGTCGAGGTCGCGCTGAAACACCCCATCCGGTTGATCGCCAACGCGCTGGGGTCGCCGCCGGTGGACGTCATCGAGCAGTGTCACGCTAAGGGCGTGCCGGTCGCGGCCCTGGCCGGCAAGGCCGAACACGCCGTGCGGCATGTCGACAACGGCGTCGACATCGTTGTGGCGCAAGGCTATGAGGCGGGCGGGCACACCGGCGAGATCGCGTCGATGGTCCTGCTGCCCGAGGTGGTGGACGCCGTCGGCGACCGCGTCCCGGTGCTCGCCGCCGGCGGGATCGGCTCGGGCAGGCAGGTCGCGGCGGCGCTCGCGCTGGGCGCGTCCGGGGTGTGGATGGGTTCCTTCTGGCTCGCCACCGAGGAATACCTCCAGACCATGGGGGAGTCCGAGGCGATGCAGCGCGCGCTGGTCGCGGCGGGTTCGTCCGACACCGTCCGGACACGGATCTACACCGGCAAACCGGCGCGCCTGCTCAAGACGCGGTGGACCGAGGCGTGGGCCGCGCCCGACGCGCCCGAACCGCTGCCGATGCCGTTGCAGAACCTGCTGGTGTCGCACGCGCACAACCGGATCCACCACGCGGCCGATCCGAGCGTGGTCTCGATGCCGGTGGGGCAGATCGTCGGGCGGATGGACCGGGTGCGCCCGGTCGCCGACGTGATCGCGGAGCTGGTGTCGGGCTACGAAGAGACACTGTCGCGTTTGGACAAGACCCGCTGAGGTTTTGCCGTGAAGGCCTCCTTGCCTACCTTCAGGGTAGGGAAGGAGGCCTTCGCTACGTCGGTGAGGTGTGGCTGGGCCACAGACACGGTGGCAGGGGCGGCCGGGAGAAACTGCCCTCGCCGCGACCCAGAAGGGCCCGTAAACGAGAAGGTCCCCTTCACCACGCCGTTGTGGTGAAGGGGACCTTCAGGGCATGCCGTGCGAGAGGCTAGAGACCGGCGGCCGCGTTCTTGATCGCGGTCGCGAAGGTGCTCACCTCGGTGTAGACGCCGGGAGCGTGCGCCCGCGCGCAACCCTCGCCCCAGCTGGTGATGCCGACCTGGATCCAGGCACCGGCGCTGTCGCGACGGAACATCGGGCCGCCCGAGTCACCCTGGCAGGTGTCGACGCCGCCGGAGCTGACGTTGCCCGCGCAGATCTCGGCGCTGGCGATCAGGTCGGCGTAGCTGCCGCCCTGTGCCTTGCAGGTCGAGTCGGAGACGAACGGCACGTTGGCCTTGAGCAGGTAACGCTGCTGCGCGCCGCCCTCGGTCGCGGCACCCCAGCCCGCCACGGTGAACGTGCCGCTGTTGTTGGCCGCCGAGGTGTTGATCGGCAGCGTCGGGATGCCGCTGACCGGACTGGCGAGCTTGATCAGCGCCCAGTCACCGCCGGTGGAGGTGGGGTAGGTCGGCGACCGGTGCACGTAGGTCGACTTGACCTTCTTGGCCGCCGTGCTCTGCAGGTCCACGACGCCGAGGGTGGCGGTGATCCCCGTGTTGGCCCCGGTCCGCGACACGCAGTGCGCGGCCGTCAGCACGATCTGCGGGGTGTAGAGCGCACCACCGCAGCCCATGGAAAGCCTTACCATCCAAGGAAATTCGCCCTGAGCGGCGCGCGTGCCACCGACCACGTCGGTCGACGGCGGCTCGGCGGCCGCGGCTTGCGGAGCCGTGGCGAGACCCGCCAGGGTTCCGGCCGCCGCGACGGCGATCAGGGTCTTTTTGAGCAGGCTGAACCGACGCTTGATGTCCAAGGGTTCATTCCTTCCGGCTGTCCACAGTGGAGGCAGGGAGACTGACTGCGGCCAACTGACTACAGCAGGTGGGCATACACCGGGACAACCGACTTTCTTCGGATCTTTGGGTCGATGGTGGTGATTAACGGACGTCCGGCCCCGAGTGCCGACGAATGGCGTAGTCCGGAGTGCCCAACGCCTCTACTCCTTGGCCGGCGAGCGCCGGAACCGCCGGAAGGCTGAACGCTCCGTCACACCTGCCCGATCCGCCGAACGAGGTGCCCCTTTCGTCCACGAGTGTGAGCGTGGCATGAACACTTCGTTCGGGTCAGTACAGGCATGGGGAAACGGGCCTAGGATCTGGATCGTGAAAGCGCGTTCGCCAAGACTTCATCCACCCGCCGACGGCCCGGTCCGGGACGGAATTCCCGAGCACGGCCGTATTCCCCGCTATTACGCGGTCAAAGTCGATCTGCTCGACGTGATCTCCGAATTGGGGCAAGGAGCGGTACTTCCCACCGAAAGGGAACTGTCCGAACGATTCGAGGTTTCCCGCGCGACGGTCCGCCAGGCCGTCGGTGAACTCGTGCTCGAAGGGCGCCTGAGCAGGCGGCAGGGCAGCGGCACGTACGTCGCGGGCCCGAAGCTCGTCCAGCCGCTCGCTTTGGTGAGTTACACCGAAGGACTCAGGAGGCAGGGCATTCAGCCCGGCCGGAATCTGATCTCTTTGGAACGCCGCGAAGCGGGCCCGTCGCTGGCTTCGGAACTGGAAATCGATCCCGAAGACGATGTGATCCACATCGAACGGGTGCTGCTCGCCGACGACGAGCGGGTCGGGCTGGAATCGACCTATCTCACCGCCGCGCGATTCCCGACGCTGATGGATGTGTTCGATCCCACACAGTCGCTCTACGCCTGTTTGCGGGAGCGGCTCGGGGTCGTCTTCGACGGAGCCGAGGAGCGGGTCGAGACCGTGCTCGCCACGCCCCGGGAGGCCCTGCTGATCGGGACGAACCCGGCGCTGCCGATGCTGCTGATGCACCGGACGTCGTGGGGGCCGGACGGTATCCCGTTCGAGCGCGTCCGGTCGCTGTTCCGCGGCGACCGGCTGTCCTTCGAGACCCGACTGGGCCGCGTGGAGTAGCCGGCCACGCGTCCAGTCCTCTGACCGCGGTATTTGCACTTTCAACGACCGCATCCAGAGGACGAAACGCGGTGTAAAGTAACGCTCAGATAACAGGTCTGGTCCACATTTCGGGGGCACTTCACCTGCGGTTAGGGCGGGGGTCACGGAGCGTTGGTGCGCGCAGGCGAGCGTCTGCGGTGTGCGAATCCTCATCATCGGCGGCGGAGTGCTCGGCACCCAGCACGCCTGGCAGGCCGTCGAACGCGGCCACGACGTCGTCCAGATCGAACGCGAACCCGAGGCCAGGGGCGCGTCCGTACGCAACTTCGGGCTGGTCTGGGTCGGCGGCCGTGCCAGTGGCGCCGAACTGGAGACGGCCGCGCGGGCGCGAGTGCTGTGGGAGCGCATCGGGGAACGCGTCGACGGGATCGGCTTCCGGCCGAACGGCTCACTCACCGTCGTCCGCACGGAGGCCGAACTCGCCGTCGCCGAGGCCGCGGCCGCGAGCACGGAGGACCGCGGCTTCAAGCTGCTCGACGCCGCCGAGACCCGGGAGCTGAACCCGGCCCTGCGCGGCGACTTCCTCGGCGCGCTCTGGTGCGACCGCGACGCCGCCGTCGAACCGCGCGTCGCCCAGCCCGCCCTGCGCGCCGAGCTGGCGAAAACCGGCCGCTACACCTGGCTGCCGGGCCGCGAGATCCGCGACCTGACCGATCGTGGCGTCGTCGACGACGCGGGTGAGACCCACGAGGGCGACGTCGTGGTGCTGTGCACCGGCGCCTGGACCGGTGGCCTGGTCAAGGAACTCGCCGGGCAGACCCCGGTCCGCCGGGTGCGGTTGCAGATGGCCCAGACCGAGCCGCTCGGGGAAACCCTCACCACCACGGTCGCCGACGCGGACAGCTTCCGCTACTACCCGGCGTACCGCGGCGAGGCGCTCGACGGCCTCAACGCCGGTCAGCCGCAGGGTGAGATCGCCTCGGTCAACAAGATGCAGCTGCTCATGGTCCAGCGCCTCGACGGCTCGCTGACCATCGGTGACACCCACGAATACGACGAGCCGTTCTCGTTCGACACCACCGAAGACCCGTACGACCACCTGGCCGAGGTCGCCGGGGCGCTGCTCGGACGGCCGCTCCCGCGCATCGCCCGCCGCTGGGCCGGCGTCTACGCCCAGACCACTGACACCACCCGGATCGTGCATCGCGCCCGCGTCGCGGACAACGCGTGGCTCGTCACCGGACCGGGCGGCCGGGGGATGACCTGTTCCCCCGCCATCGCCGAAGACACCGCAGAGGAGCTGTCCTGGTGAACACCGAACTCGTCGTCCTGGACATGGCCGGGACCACCGTCGCCGACGACGGCCTGGTGATCCGCGCCTTCACCGCGGCGATCGCCGCCGCCGGAGTGTCCGAAGAGGACAGCCGGTTCCCCGGCATGCTCGACTACGTCGTCGAAACGATGGGGCAGTCCAAGATCGTCGTCTTCCGCGCGCTGCTCGACGGAGACGAAGAACTCGCCCGGCGCGCGAACACCGCCTTCCAGGACGCCTACGAGAAACTCGTCGCCGACGGCCACTGCGAGCCGATCCCCGGCGCCGAGCAGACGATCCAGGAACTGCGCGCCCAAGGGGTGAAGGTCGCGCTCACCACCGGCTTCGCGCCGGCCACGCAGAACGCGATCCTGGACGCGCTGGGCTGGCACGGCCTCGCCGACGCCGTGCTGGCGCCGGGCGAGGGTGTCCGTGGACGCCCGTTCCCCGACCTGGTCCTCGCCGCCGCGCTGCGGCTCGAAATCACCGACGTCCGCGGGATCGCTGTCGCCGGTGACACCGCTTCCGACGTCCAGACCGGGCTTCGCTCCGGTGCCTCGATCGTCGCCGGCGTGCTCACCGGATCGGCGAAGAAGCCGGAATTCGAGGCCGCCGGCGCCACCCACGTCCTCGAATCCGTCCGCGACCTCCCTGCCCTGCTGTCCTAAAAGGAGCTTTGACGACATGAAGAAACTCGCGGCCACCGCCCTCGCCGGGTTGCTCGCCCTCACCCTGGGCGCCTGCGGCGGAACCGCCGGTGGCGCTTCCGGCGACCAGACCGTCACGCTGTACACAGTGGACGGTCTGGAAGACTGGTACGCCCAGCGCTTCGAGGAGTTCAAGGCCAAGACCGGGATCACCGTGCAGGCGGTGACCGCCGGATCAGGCGAGGTCGCCTCGCGGGTGGAGAAGGAGAAGGCCAACACCCAGGCCGACATCCTGATCACGCTCCCGCCGTTCATCCAGCGGGCCGCGTCGCAGGGCCTGCTCGCCCCCACCGCTCCCGCCGGGATCGACCAGGTCGCCGCCGGGCAGAAGGACGGCCAGGGCCGCTACTTCGCCATCATGAACAACTACCTCAGCTTCATCCGCAACCCGCAGGTCTCACCCAAGACCTGGGACGACCTCCTGGCCCCGTCGCTCAAGGGCAAGCTCCAGTACTCGACCCCCGGCGAGGCGGGCGACGGCACCGCGGTCCTGCTGCAACTCCAGCACGTCCTCGGTGACCAGGGCGCGCTCGACTACCTCGCGAAACTCGAAGCCAACAACGTCGGCCCGTCGTCCTCCACCGGCAAGCTGCAGCCGAAGGTGGCCAAGGCCGAGATCCTGGTGGCCAACGGCGACGTCCAGATGAACCTGGCCGCGATCGAGAAGAGCGGCGGCTTCGAGGTCTTCTTCCCTGCCGACGCGCAGGGCAAGCGCTCCACCTTCGCCCTCCCGTACTACGCGGGCCTGGTGAACAACGCGCCGCATGCCGAGAACGCCAAGAAGTTCCTGGACTTCCTGCTCTCGCCCGAGGTGCAGGGCAAGGTCGTCGACGCCTTCGGTGCCCCGTCGCGGACCGACGTCACGCCGTCCGGCCCGCGGGCGGACAAGGTGAAGGCCGCTCTCGACGGCGTCGAGATCTGGCAGCCGGACTGGGACGCCGTCCTCGCGAAGCTCGACGCCGACCTGGCCGCGTACAAGAAGGCCGTGGGCCGATGACCCCGGCGGTCGAATTCCGCGGCGTGTCCGTCCGCTTCGGCCGGACGACCGCCCTTTCTCCACTGGATCTCACCGTGGCGAGAGGGGAGACGCTGGCGATGCTCGGCCCGTCGGGATCCGGCAAGTCGACGGCCTTGAAGGCGCTCGCGGGTTTCGTCGTGCCGAGCACCGGCCGGGTGCTGCTCGACGGCGAGGACGTCACCGAGCTGCCGCCGCACCGGCGCGGTCTCGGCGTCGTCGTCCAGAGTTACGCGCTGTTCCCGCATATGCGGGTCGAGGCCAACGTCGCTTTCGGCCTCAGGGCACGCAAAACGCCTCGTGCCGAGACGGCGAGCCGGGTCGCCGAAGCGCTGGAGCTGGTCGGGATGGGCAAGTACGCCCGTCGCTACCCGCGTGAGCTTTCGGGCGGGCAGCAGCAGCGGGTCGCGCTCGCGCGGGCGCTGGCGATCCGGCCACGCGTGCTCCTGCTCGACGAACCACTGTCCGCTTTGGACGCCGCCCTGCGCGAGGACATGGTCGCGGAACTCCTGCGGCTGCGGGCCGAACTCCCCGACACCACGCTGATCTACGTCACCCACGACCAGGGCGAGGCACTGGCGCTGGCCGACCGGATCGCCGTCATGCGCGACTCGAAACTGGTCGAACTCGGCCCGAGCCGCGAGCTCTACCAGCGCCCTTCGACGGAGTTCACCGCGAGCTTCCTCGGCGCTTCCAACCTCATCCCGGTCGAGCTGATCCATTCCGGCGGCACCAGGGTCCGGCTTGGTGACCGCGAGCTGGCCGCGGATCCGGCAGGCACGATCCGGGCGGGACAGCCGGTCGCGCTCGGCGTCCGGCCGCACCGGGTCGGGATCACCACGGTGGACGCCCCCGGCGCGCTGCCGGCGGTGCTGCGCGGTGTCCAGTGGCGTGGCACGGGCTTCCGGCTCGACCTCGAACTCGCGCACAACGGGGACGAGGTCCGGGCCGAAGTGCCGGACATCGAAGGACTTCCGGGTGTGGGGGAGCGGGTCGGAGTGTCCATTCCGGACGGTTGCCCGCTGGTGGGCGTCGGATGACCGGCCTGGCACTGGCCGCGACGGCGGCACCGGCGCGGCGCCGGGAGAAACAGCCCGGCCGCGGCTGGCTCCTGCTGCCGCCGGTGCTCGTCCTGCTCGGGTTCTTCGGCTACCCGCTCGTGCTGGTCGTTCTCCAATCACTGGAGTCGAAGACCGGCGAGGTCGGTCTTTCGGTGTGGCTCGACGTGCTGGGCTCGGCGGAATTCCGGGACGCCGCCTGGAAGACCGTCGCGCTCGCGCTCGGCGCCACCGCGGGCTGTGTGGTGCTGGGGACCTTCCTCGCGCTGGTGATCGCGTTCGTGCCGTTCCCCGGCGCGCGGACGCTTTCGCGGCTGGTGGACACCGTGCTCGCGTTCCCGTCGTTCCTCATCGCGCTCGCGTTCACCTTCATCTACGGCAGCGCCGGGATCCTGGGCGCGGGCGGGTTCCTGTACTCGCCGTTCGGGATCCTGCTGGCGGAGATCACCTTCTACACGCCGTTCGTGATGCGGCCGGCGCTCGCCGCGTTCGGCCAGGTCTCGTCGGCGCAGATGGAGGTCGCGGCCAGCCTCGGCGCGAAGCCCGGCCGCGTGTTGCGGCAGGTGATCCTGCCGGAAGCCTTGCCGTCACTGGCTTCCGGCGCCTGCCTGACCATGCTGCTGGCGATGAACGAGTTCGGCATCGTGCTGTTCCTCGGCGCGAAGGACGTCACGACGCTGCCGATGCTGGTCTACGGCAAGGGAATCGTCACCTTCGACTTCCCGCAGGCCTGTGTCATCGCGGTGGTCAACGTGGTCTTCTCCCTTGCCCTGTACGGAACCTACCGGCGACTGACGAAGGGAGGCCGTCGTGCTGCTGTGGACCAGGCGTAGCCGCGTCCTGCTGTGGGCGGTGTTCGCGGTGCTGTTCACCGCGATCGTGCTGGCGCCGCTGCTGATGATCGTGCTGGCGTCGGTCGCCGGGAACTGGACGGGGCTGCTGCCGGGGGCGCTCACCGGCTCGCATTTCGGGCAGGCGCTGTCCGGGGAGACGTTCGCGAGCCTTTCGGTGAGCATCCAGACCGGCGTCATCGCGTCGGTGGTCTCGGTGCTGCTGGGGACGTGGGCCGCGCTCGCGTCGCAGTCCGCGCCGTCCAAGCTGCGGAAAGCCGTCGACACCCTGTTCCACCTGCCGATCGCCGTGCCCTCGGTGGTGCTGGGGCTGGCGCTGCTGGTCGCGTTCAGCCGTCCGCCGCTCGCCTTCAACGGCACGCGCTGGATCGTGCTGCTGGGACACGTGATGATCCTGCTGCCGTTCTCCTACAGCACGGTCTCGGCCGCGATCGCGCGGATGGACCCGCTGCTGGCGCAGGCGGCGGCGAGTCTCGGCGCTTCGCCGGTCCGGGTGCTGCTGCGGGTGCGGCTGCCGGTCCTGCTGCCGTCGATCTCGGCGTCGGCCAGTCTCGCGCTGGCGATGTCGATGGGCGAACTGGGTGCGACGATGATGCTGTACCCGCCGGACTGGCGCACGCTGCCCGCGAGCATCTTCGCGCTGACCGACCGGGGTCAGGTGTTCCTGGCGTCCGCGAGCACCGTGCTGCTGCTGGCCGTCACGCTCGCCGGGGTGGTGATCCTCGGGCTGGCCCGCGGCCGCGCGGCGCAGCGCTGATGCAACCGTTCGCCGCTTGCTTCCGTCCTGAAACCATGATGAACGCAGCGAAGACGCTGGGCGCGGGGCTCGTGCTCGCCGCGACGGCGGCCTGCGGCGCGGGCGGCCCCGGAGCACCGGCGAACACGAGTACCCCTCCGGTCGTCACCTCACCCTCGGATCTGCCCACCTCGCTCCCGGCGAGCCCGCCGGTCGCGAAACCGCCGATGTCCCGGCCGACCGCCGGCCCGCCGCCCTCGGACAAGATGCTGCCGCCGTCCCAGGTCGACGCGAAGGTGCCCGCCCAGGTCAGCGCGGAGAACGGCGGCTTGAACGTGCACATCGAACTGAGCGGCTGCGACGAGGCGAAGGCGGATCTCGCCGAGGAGAACGCACAGCGGGTCGTGGTCAAGGTGAAGATCGACCACGGGAAGCCGGGGCAGATGTGCCCGCAGGTCATCCGCTACGCCGTCCTGCCGGTGAAACTCGCCGAGCCGCTCGGGCCGCGGACCGTCGTCCTGGAAGCGGGTTGAGATCATGTGCAACCCCATCGCGGGCTCGTTCCGTCCTAGGCACATGAGGTACTTAACGAATGTCATCGGCCTTGGCCTGATCGTCGTTGCGGTATCCGCTTGCGGGGCGCAGAACCAGGCAGCGGAACCCGCGGCCGGACCCGGGAGCGGCACCCTGAGTACCGTTCCGCCGTCGCCGACCGCACCGCCGTCTTCGTCGCCGGCCCCCGCGCCGAGCAGCAAGCCGGGAAGCCAGCCGGGCGTGCCGGGCGCGCCTCGGCAGGAGGTTCCGGAAGGCAGCACCAAGCTGCCGGACAAGCAGCTCGACGCGTCGGCGCTGCCCGCGGACTACCCGCGCGAGGTGTACACCAGCAACGGCGGGACCATCCTGAACGTCCGCGGCCAGGAAGGCGGCTGCGGGCACGCGACGGCGGAGGCCGCGCAGCAGGACGGGACCAGGGTCACCGTCAACCTGACCGAACTGAAGGGCCAGACCGGCCAGATGTGCACGATGGACATCCGGCATCCGGTGATCTCGGTGGCGCTGTCGGCGCCGCTGGGGGAGCGGACCGTGGTCCTGAAGCAGATGCGATAACGCTCACGGGCGCGTCCCGGGAACGTGCCGGAAGTTCCGTGAAGGCCTCCTTGCCTACCCTGAAGGTAGTGAAGGAGGCCTTCACGGACGTCAGCGGAAGCTGATCTGCAGCACCGGTTCCGAGGTGGCCTCGAAGAAGTCGTTGCCCTTGTCGTCGATGACGATGAACGCGGGGAAGTCCTCGACCTCGATCTTCCAGACCGCTTCCATCCCCAGCTCGGCGTACTCGAGGACGTCGACCTTCTTGATGCAGTCCTGCGCGAGCCGCGCGGCCGGGCCGCCGATCGAGCCGAGGTAGAACCCGCCGTGCTCGTTGCACGCGGCGGTCACCTTCTTGGACCGGTTGCCCTTCGCCAGCATCACCAGCGAGCCGCCGGCGGCCTGGAACTGCTCGACGTAGGAGTCCATGCGGCCCGCGGTGGTCGGCCCGAAGGAACCCGACGCGTAACCCTCGGGCGTCTTCGCCGGGCCCGCGTAGTACACGGGGTGGTCGCGAAGGTACTGAGGCATCTCTTCGCCCGCGTCGAGCCGCTCGGCGATCTTCGCGTGCGCGATGTCGCGGGCGACGACGAGCGGACCGGTCAGCGACAGGCGGGTCTTCACCGGCAGCTGCGAGAGCTGCGCGCGGATCTCGGCCATCGGCCGGTTGAGGTCGACGGTCACCACCTCGTCGGACAGGTCGTCCTCGGTGACGTCCGGCAGGAACTGCGCCGGGTCGCGTTCGAGCTGCTCCAGGAAGACGCCGTCGGCGGTGATCTTCGCCTTCGCCTGGCGGTCGGCCGAGCACGAGACGGCGACCCCGACCGGGCAGGACGCGCCGTGGCGCGGCAGGCGGATCACGCGGACGTCGTGGCAGAAGTACTTGCCGCCGAACTGCGCGCCGATGCCGAACTGGCGCGTCATCTCGAGCACCTGCTGTTCGAGGTCGACGTCGCGGAAACCGTGGCCCAGCTCGGAACCCTCGGTGGGCAGGTCGTCGAGATAGCGCGCGGAGGCGAGCTTCGCGACCTTCAGGTTGAACTCCGCCGACGTGCCGCCGACGACGATCGCGAGGTGGTACGGCGGGCAGGCCGCGGTACCGAGGCTGCGCAGCTTCTCGTCGAGGAACTTCGCGAGCCGCTTCGGGTTCAGGACGGCTTTCGTTTCCTGATAGAGGAACGTCTTGTTCGCGCTGCCGCCGCCCTTCGCCATGAACAGGAATTCATAGCTCGGGTCGCCTTGCCCGTCTTTGTGATAGAGCTCGATCTGCGCGGGCAAGTTGGTGCCCGTATTGCGCTCATCCCAGAAATTCACCGGCGCCATCTGCGAATAGCGCAGATTCAACTCCTGATAGGCGTCGAAAATACCGCGCGACAGCGCACGCTCGTCGTCGGCGCCGGTGAGCACGCCTTCGCCGCGTTTGCCGATCACGATCGCGGTGCCGGTGTCCTGGCACATCGGGAGCACGCCGCCGGCGGAGATCGCCGCGTTGCGCAGCAGGTCCATCGCGACGAAGCGGTCGTTGCCGCTGGCCTCGGGGTCGTCGACGATCGCGCGCAGCTGCGCCAGGTGTGACGAGCGCAACAGGTGCTGGATGTCGGTGATCGCGGTCTTGGCGAGTTTGGTCAGCGCCTCGGGCTCGACCTTGAGGAACTTCCGGCCCGCGGCTTCGACGACCTCGACACCTTCGGTGCCGATCAGCCGGTACTCGGTGTGGGTGTCCTTCGCGAGGGGAAGGACTTCGGTGTACTGGAACGTGGTGGGCGCCACTGCGCGGGCTCCTTTGCCGGCATCGGGAACCCGCTCACGGTACCCAAGCCCGGCCACGGCGTCCGCGAGGCCATGGCTGACGTAACCGGGGCCACTGCCAGTGGGCGCCGGTGCTGGGTCTCGTGAGTGGTAAGGACGGTTAGAACCGTCCTTACCACTCACGACCCATGGGACCGAGTGCAATTCGCACTCTGCATTTTGTCGCCGGGCCGCACAAATTAGTTCGGGAGGCCGGGCCCACCCCGACGGACCCGACCTCCCGGGGAAAGCGATCCGGGCGCGCACGCCCGACCGCGAAGACTTATTGCCTGATCGACGGTCTCGTGACGCAGGTCATAAGTCAACGCTGCCGAACGGGTGTTGCTTTTTCCGCGTCGAAAGGGGTTGCGGCATTACGAAGCGTAGGCGCGCAGGCGGTCCGCCCGCTCACCCTGACGCAGCTTCGACATGACCTCTCGCTCGATTTGCCGAACGCGCTCACGGGAAAGGCCGAAGTGCTTGCCGATCTGGTCGAGCGTGCGCGGCTGGCCGTCGTCGAGGCCGTAGCGCAGGCGGATCACCTGGGACTCGCGGTCGTCCAGCGTCGCGAGCACGCGGCGCAGGTCGTCCTGGAGCAGGCCGGAGATCACGGCGCTCTCGGCGTCGGTCGCCTCGGAGTCCTCGATGAAGTCACCGAGCGGGGCGTCCTCCTCGGTGCCGACCGGCATGTCGAGGCTCACCGGGTCACGCGAGTGGTCGAGCAGGTCGGAGATCTTGTGCGCCGGGATACCCGATTCGGCGGACAGCTCCTCGTGGGTGGCGTCCCGGCCGAGCTGCTGGTGCAGGTCACGCTTGATGCGCGCCAGCTTGTTCACCTGTTCCACCAGGTGGACCGGCAGCCGGATGGTGCGTCCCTGGTCGGCCATCCCCCTGGTGATGGCCTGGCGGATCCACCAGGTGGCGTACGTCGAGAACTTGAACCCCTTGGAGTAGTCGAACTTCTCCACCGCGCGGATGAGACCCAGGTTCCCCTCCTGGATCAGGTCGAGCAGCGGCATCCCCCGGCCGGTGTAGCGCTTCGCGAGCGAGACCACGAGGCGGAGGTTGGCCTCCAGCAGGTGGTTCTTCGCGACGTGGCCGTCACGCACGAGAGCGGACATCTCCGAACGCCGCTTCGGCGTGAGCCCCTCGGCCGTGTCGAGCATGTGCTGGGCGAACACGCCCGCTTCGATGCGCTTGGCCAGCTCGACCTCGTCGGCGGCGGACAGCAGCGCCGTCTTGCCGATTCCGTTGAGGTACACGCGAACGAGGTCCGCGGCCGGGCTCTGGGCGTCGAGGTCGGCGTCGGTGAGCGCCCCCGTGCTCACCGGCTCCTGGGTGGATTGCGCCGGGATACGGCGCTCGCGAATCCCGCGCGCTTCGCGTTCGAGAGTCTGGACTGACATTCTGCCTCCCCGGTCACGGGCTGAACGTGCTGCGGTTGTCCGCCGGGTCCGTCTCGGCGTAGCAGGCCCTGTGGAAAACCGGCTACTCCTCCTCGGCCCAGCTTGGCTGGACACTTGGCTCAACGCCGGGAGGTCCGAAAACGTTCCCGGCCGCTACAGAGGAGACGGGCGGCTGACCTGGGGCGTTGCTCCACCAACCCTGAGCTTTTCCTGAGAATGCCCGTGCCGGGGACAAAGAAACGTGGTCTAGACCTCTATGAGGAGGGTGAACGGACCGTCGTTCACGCTCCGGACCGCCATCATGGCCCCGAAGCGGCCGGTTTCGACCCGCGCGCCGCGTTCGCGCAGCGCGTCGACGACGGCCGTCACGAGGGGTTCGGCGACCTCGGGCCGCGCAGCCGCCGTCCAGGACGGACGGCGGCCTTTGCGGGTGTCGCCGTAAAGAGTGAACTGGCTTACGACGAGCAGGGGAGCGCCGGTGGTGGCGCAGGACTCCTCGTCGCGAAGTATGCGAGCTTCGTGCAGTTTGCGGGCCATCGTCGGCACCTTGGATAGGTCATCGTCGACGTGGATTCCCAGCAGCACCAGCAAACCCGGCTCGTCGATGGCGCCGGTCACCTCGTCGCCGACGGTCACGCTCGCTTCCGTGACCCTCGCCACCACCGCCCGCATCAGACGGCCGGGAGGAGCATGCCGTGCCGGACCAGTTCCCGGACGACGGGCAGCGCGGCTTCGGCCAGCTCCTCCGGTTCGAGCCCCTGAGCGGCCGCCAGGAGCACGATCAAGTCCTCCAGGGGCAGCGCGCCCTGGCAGCCCGCGAGCAGCCGTGTCGCGAGTTCGTCCACTTCGTGCGACCACCCGGGACCGTCGGTGCGGTGCAGCCGCTGGACGGTCGTGGCCCAGCCTTCCTCGCCCGGCTCGGCGACGCTTTCCAGGAGAACCGTTTCCGGCACCCGGAACCGGACGTCGAGGAGCGAATCACCGTTGGCGCGAAGCCATTCCACCCGATCCAGCCAGTTCGCGGCCTCGGCTCCCAGCGGGTCGTCGTAGGCCTGGCGCAGGTCTTCGCACACGATCGTCGGGGTCGCGCCGTCCGCCCGCCGGAGGGTGACGAAGCCGAACCCGATCCCCTGGACGTCGTTTTCGGCGAACCAGTCGAGCCACGCTCCGGATTTCGCGCGGCCTTCGGGGGAACGGGGATCGATACCCGCGTCACGCAACCACGTGCCGACATACAGTCCCGGGTCCGCGATGTCCCGCTGGACGAACCACGCGTCGGTCTTGGCGGGCAGCCAGCGGGTCACCCGATCGCCCCAGTCCTCACCCTTGACGTGCAGCCAGGACGCCAGGAGCTGACCGGTGCCGCCGTCGTTGAGGAACCCGGGCAGCTGCCGCACCACGAGGGCGCTGGCGTCGTCACCCGCGAGACCGGAGTCGCGGTAGGTGTAGTCGACCCGCGGCGGGCCGACCACGAACGGCGGATTGCACACGATCTGGTCGAACCGGCGCCGCGCGACCGGCGCGAACCATTCGCCCCGGACGAGTTCGACGTCCAGTTCGTTGAGCCGGAACGTCGCCGCCGCCAGGGCCAGCGCGCGGGCCGAGACGTCGGTCGCGGTGACCTGCTTCGCGTGCCGCGTGGCGTGCAGCGCCTGGACACCGTTGCCGGTGCCGACGTCGAGCAGGCTGCCGACCTCGCGGCGGCTCGTGGCCCGGATCAGGCTGAGGGACGCGTGCCCGACGCCGAGCACGTGGTCCTCGGGCACGGTCTGGCCGAGGACGTCGGCGTCGAGATCCGAAACGACCCACCACGAGCCCTCGTCGTCGCCGTGCGGGCGGACGTCGAGGCCGGCCCGGTAACCGTCGGCGGCGGGCACGAGCAACGTGGCGGCGACCGCGTCATCGAGGGACAGTGGCGCGAAAGCGGCCTCGACGTCCTTCTCCGGTTCGGTCGAGCCCAGCAGGAACAGCCGGATCAGCGTGCCGAGTTCACCCGCGTCGCGGGTCGCTCGGTAGGCGAGTTCCGGTTCGCCGCGGCCGAGGGCGGCGTGCGCGGAGCCGAGGGCGCCGACCACGCCGTCGGTGTCGTACCCCGTCCGGCGGAAGGCGTCCCGCAACCTCGCGCAGACGTCGTCGGACAGGTCGGGGAGGGCCGCTCGTGTGCTCACGGTGGGTAATACTGCCAGGATGACGTCGTGAGCCTCGAACGTGTCCTGGCACCGCTGCAGGCGGCGCTGCCCGGATTGGAAGACCTGTACACCGACCTCCATCGGCATCCGGAGCTGTCGTTCGCCGAAACCCGCACCGCCGCCGAACTGGCGAAGCGCCTGGAGGCCGACGGCTACGAGGTGCACACCGGCATCGGGCGCACCGGTGTGCTGGGCGTGCTGCGCAACGGGCCCGGCCCGAAGGTGATGCTGCGCGCCGACATCGACGCGCTGCCGGTCGAGGAGAAGACCGGCCTGCCGTACGCGAGCACCGCGCGCGGGGTCGACGCCGACGGCCGCGAGGTCCCGGTGATGCACGCCTGTGGCCACGACATGCACGCCACCTGGCTCTCCGGCGCCGCCTCGCTGCTCGCGGCCGGCCGCGAGCACTGGTCCGGCACGCTGATGGTCGTGTTCCAGCCGGGGGAGGAGGCGGGAGACGGCGCCGTCGGCATGGTCCGCGACGGGGTCTTCGGTCCCGCCGGGAAGCCCGACGTCGTGCTCGGCCAGCACGTCGTGCCCGGTCCGGCGGGCTGGGTGCTGACCAGGCCGGGCGTGATCATGGCGGCCACCGACGCGCTCCGCATCACCCTGCACGGCCGCGGCGGGCACGGTTCGCGGCCCGAGACCACGGTGGATCCCGCGGTGCTCGCCGCTTCCGTGGTGCTCAAGCTCCAGACCATCGTGTCGCGGGAGATCTCGGCGACCGAGTCGGCCGTGGTGACCGTCGGGTCGCTGCACGTCGGCACCGCGCACAACATCATCGCCGACCACGCCGTCCTCGAGGTCAACATCCGGTCGTTCGACCAGGCCGTGCGGGAGAAGGTCGTCGCGGCGGTCGAGCGGATCGTCCAGGGCGAGGCGGCCACCGCGGGCGCGCCGAAACCGCCGGAGATCGAGCGGATCGGCGCGTTCCCGGTCACCGAGAACGACGACGCGGCCACCGAGGGGCTCACCGCCGCCTTCCGCGACCACTTCGGCGAGAGCCGGGTGATGCCCGCGCCCCTGGTCACCGGCAGTGAGGACTTCAGCGAGTTCGGCCGCGCGGCCGGCGTCCCCTCGGTGTTCTGGCTGGTCGGCGGCCTGGACGAGGGCAAGGTGATCGCCGCGATGACCGCCGGGCGCTTCGAACAGGACATCCCGTCGAACCATTCGCCGCTCTTCGCGCCGATCCCGCATCCGACGCTTTCGGCAGGTGTCGAGACGCTCGTGGTCGCGGCTCTGCACCGGCTCACCCACCCGGGTGTCGGATGAGCCCGGCGAGTGGGAGCATGGAAGCCGGAGGTGGTGCTGTGAACGCGCCCGCCCACGGTCCCGAGCCGAGGGAACCCGCTCCGGTGCTGATCACCGAAGCCGCCCCGTCCTACGAAGACCAGCTGGCCAAACGGAAGCGGAAGTACATCATCATGATGTCGTTCCGCATCCCGTGCCTGATCCTCGCCGGGATCTTCTACGAGACCTGGTGGCTGGCGCTGGCATTGATCGCGATCTCGATCCCGCTGCCGTGGGTCGCCGTCCTGATCGCCAACGACCGGCCGCCGCGCAAGAGCGAGAAGGTCAACCGCTACCAGGCCGAACCGACGCGGATCGAGAGCGGCGGTCATCAGGTCATCGACGGCGGCTGACCCGTTTCGCGCCTCGTGAGTGGCGGTACCTTCCGGCCGCCGTTGATCCCGGGCCCGGGCCCGGGCGCGGCCACGGCTGACGTTGCGAAAGCCACTTTCGCAACCTTCAACGTTGCGAAAGTGGCTTTCGCAACCCCGGCCAAGCCCAGCACCCAACAGAACCCCGGTACGGAATGGCTCTGGCCTCGTGAGTGGTGAGGACGGTTAGAACCGTCCTCACCACTCACGAGGGGACTACGGCTGCGGCCCGACCTTCGCCACCGCCTGGGCACCCAGCCGCGTCCCGGCCCGAAGCACCTCCACCGTGGACTCCCCACGCAGCCACGCCGCCAGCACACCGGCGTCGAACGCGTCACCGGCACCGGTGGAGTCGACGCACTCCGCGGGCTGCGACGGCACCGAGGTGATGGTGCCGCTCGCGTCCACCCAGCTGGCGCCGTCGAGACCGGCGGTGACCACGACCTCGCCGACGTAGTCCAGCAGTTCCTTCGCCGCCTCGGGATCGCTCGACCCGGTCAGCGCGACCAGTTCGCTGGTGTTCGGCATCAGCAGGTCGACGCCGCGCACGTCGTCGAGGAAGGCCGCCGGATCGGTGATCAGCGTCGCCGCCTGCGGGTCGACCGACGTCGTCAGCCCGGCCTTCTTCGCCGCCGCCAGCGACGCGAGCGCCGCGGGCCGTGACGACGGGTACAGCAGGACGTAGCCCGAGAGGTGCAGGTGGCTCGCCCCGCTCAACGCGGCCTCGGTGATGTCGGCAGGGCTGAACTTCGCGTTGGCCGCGCGGTCGGCGAGCATGCTCCGCTCACCGGCGCCGTCGACGAGCACCACGACGCAGAACGTCGGTTCCTCGGGGTCCACCGCGAACTCGCAGCGGACGCCCGCCGCTTCCAGTTCGCTCTTCACCATGCGGCCGCCGGAATCGTCCCCGATCCGCGCGACCAGCGTGGTCTCCGCGCCCTCGGCCCGCAGCCACAGCGCGGTGTTCGCGCCCGCGCCGCCGCTGGTGAAGTGGACCTTCGCGCGGATGTCGCCGCCGTGCGGGATGGGGCCTTCGTGCCGCGCGACCACGTCGAGACCGACGTCGCCGACCACGACGATGCCGCTCACGCCGCGGTCCCGGCGAGCGCGACGGCCACTTCGGTGGCCAGTTCGGCGTTGGACAGCACCAGCGCCTCGTTCGCGTCGAGGCTCACGCCCTCGCTGGCGGTGTGGAAGTGCTCCAGCAGCACGGGGGTGACGTCCTTGCCGTGCACGCCACGTGACTTGAGGAGCTCCAGCCCTTCGGCGAGCAGCCGGTCGTGCAGCTCCCTGTCCATTTCGGACGCTTCCGGGATCGGGTTCGCCAGCAGGACACCGGAATTCGCGTGGGCCCGGTGGGCGGCGATGACCGAGGCGGCCTGCGCGGCGTCGTCGACCCGCCACGGCACCTCGAAGCCGGACGAGCGGAGGTAGAACGCCGGGAACTCGCCGGTGCGGTAGCCCAGCACCGGCACGGAGTTGGTCTCCAGCACTTCGAGGGTCGCGGCGATGTCGAGCACCGACTTCACCCCGGAGCAGACGACCGTGGTCGGCACCTTCGCGAGCACGCCCAGATCCGCCGAGACGTCCCAGCTCTGCGCCGCACCCTGGTGCACGCCGCCCAGCCCGCCGGTGGCGAACATCCCGATGCCGGCCGCGGCGGCCAGCGCCGCGGTGCTGGCGACCGTCGTCGCCCCGGAACGGCCGAGGCCGACGGCCGGGCCGATGTCGCGCAGGGAGAGCTTGTCCAGATCCGCGCCGGGCGCGCAGACCCGTTCCAGCTGCTCGCCGGTGAGGCCGATCAGGGGGACGCCGTCGAGGACGGCGATGGTCGCGGGGACGGCGCCGCCGTCGCGCACGACCTTCTCCAGCCGCCGGGCGACGTCGAGGTTGCGGCCGGGCGGGAGACCGTGGGAGAGGATGGTGCTCTCCAGCGCGACGACGGGGTCACCGCCGGCGAGGGCGGAGGCGACCTCTTCGTGAAGGGACAGTTGCGGAGTCACGAACGAACATCATCGGTGATGTGGGTCCGCGTCACGCCATCGGGTCAGTTCGTTCGCGAGGTTCGCGCGCGCCTTGCCCTCCCAGCGTGCCCGCGCGATGTCGCTGCGGTACAGCCGCGGCCTGGCCAGCAGGTTCTCCAGCACGGCCGCGCGTCCCGCCCGCCAGTCCTCGTCGGAGTAGATCGAGTACTCCTCCCGGACACCGTTCGCGTACTCCTCGTAGCGCTCCGGTGTGGCGCCGAGGATCGCGAGATCGGCGTCGAGCAGCGCGGTGGCGAGGAGGTCGTCGTCCGGCGCGGAGTGGTGGATCGTGCTCAGGACCAGCTCTCCGGCGCGTTCGACGTCCGCCGCGGGAACGCCGGCGTTGGTGAGTTCGTCGCGTGTCCAGGCCGCGCTCGCCCGTTCGTCCTCGCCGGGACGGGCGTCGTACACGACGTCGTGCGTCCACGCGGCGACGGCGACGAGGGCTCGCTCGCGGGACCCCAAGCCGAAGGCGACGGCGAGGTCGCCGCTGTCGTGCGCGACCGCCGTGACGTGCCGGAGATCGTGGTAGCGGCGATGCGGTTCGGCGTAGCGGGTTCGGAGGTCGTCCCACGCGACGGCGGCGAGCAGGTGATCGCCGCCGAGCCGGGTGATCGCGGTGGGCCAGTCCATCAGTCGAAGATCCCGCGCGCTTTGGCCACCTCGTGCAGCCAGCCTTCGAGCTGCGGCTCCCACTTGACCCGGTCGAGCGCCGCGTGGTCGACCTTGAACAGGCCGAGGAACTCCTGACCGCGTCCGCCGAACCCGCCGCTCTTGGACACCCGGACCCGTTTGGTCACCTCCAGCACGACCTGCGTCTCCGACGGCGAGGACAGGAAGGTCACCGCCACCGAGGTGAAGACGGGGGCGAATCGCGGCGAAGGGGTGAAGCGGATCTCCTGGAAGAACGGGAGCTGCTGGACGGCGCCGTCGACCCGGCCGCGTTCCAGCACGGCTTCGCGGAAGACGAAGCCGATCCGGCTGAAGGCGTCCAAGATCCGTTTCTGCGCGGGCAGCGGCTCGATCGCGGCGCCGTCGACGTCGACCGGGTCGGTCACGGAGTTCGCGATGTCGAGGCTGGTCTGGAGGCCGACGGCCATCCCGGTCAGCGGTTTGCCGAAGACGCTGGAGATCGGCGTCTCCCACGGCAGGGCCACCTCGAACGGGATGCGGACCTGCTGTCCCGGCCCGATCCGCTCGTTGCCCGCCAGCTGCTGGATGCCGAACTCGAGGTCCTCGACGCCGGGACGGCGTTCGTCCGGGAGGGTGACCCGGGCGAGCAGCTTCACCGAGAGACCGTTGATCTCTTGATCGACTTCGCCGCCGAGCAGCAGAACCTCGCCGCGCAGCGGGCGGCCGGGGGAGACCGTGCGGTCGAGCAGCCGGGCGTCGATCTTCGCCCCGCCCGAGCCGAACGTCGCGAGCACCTTCTGGAACATGGGCGAGATCCTGCCAGGTCGCCGGTGTGCGCAGGAGGATTTGGGGCATTATGGAGGGGTGAGTACACAGACCCTTCCGAAGCCGGATACCCGTCCCGAGGGCACCGACGGCACCGACGACGACGCGCCGAAGATGTTCCACTACGTGCGCAAGAACAAGATCGCCGAAAGCGCGGTCATGGGCACGCACGTGGTGGCGCTGTGCGGTGAGGTCTTCCCGGTGACGAAGTCGGCGAAGCCCGGTTCGCCGGTCTGCCCGGACTGCAAGAAGATCTACGACGGTCTCAAGCCGGGCGACTGACACCTGATCGGCCGGTGCCCGAAACCGGACAAAATCTGAAAATCCTTCACATGGTGGCTGCCCGTCCCGGTCTTCGCTGGTAATCAGTACGCGCCAGCGAAAACCCGCCGGGACGGAGCCTTCATGCGTAGAACCGGGATCGTGCTCGCCATCGCCGCGTTGGTCGCGGTGTTCTCACCCGCCGCCGCCCAAGCCGTCACCGGCTGGACCACGGTCGGCTCGGACAACGCCCGCCCGCTCGACGAGGGCCAGGGCCTGGCCACCATCGAACGGCCGTCCGGGACCATCTACCGCTACACCGGGATCGCGACCGTTCCCGTGAACCTCTCGTCCCAGGGCTGGAACCACGTCGGCGATCCGGGCTCCGCGCAGGGCTGGTACGTCGAGCCGTACCAGCGCGACGACAGGGGAGCGAAGCTCTTCCGCGTCGAGTCGCCCAACGGGACCTGGGCGAACTACACGCACACGCTGGAGTCGTGGGAGGCGAACAACAACTCGTTCGCCGCCGTGACCCCCGACGCGCGCTGGATGGTGGCGGGCGAGTGGGGCACGATGGACCGGCTCCTCGTGCACCCGATGCCCGGCGTCGCGCACACGAATCCGTCGGCGAACCTGCCGTACGCGTCCGCGATCCGGCTCGACAAGCCGGTGCGGGACATCCAGGGCTGCGACTTCGTCACCGCGACCCGCCTGCTGTGCGCGTCCGACGACCCCGAGGGCGCCCTGTTCGGGACCACCAAGCCGCTCCTGCAGGTCGACCTTTCCGGCGCGCTGTCCGGTTCGGACGTGACCGGGCGGGTCACGTCGCTGGGGCAGCTGCCGTTGAAGAGCACCTGCAGCGGGAACTTCGAGACCGAGGGCATCGACGTCGCCGCCGACGGGACCCTGCGGGTCGTCATGCTTTCGCCCTCGTGGTGCGTGGCGTTCGACAGCAAGACCTGGCGGTTCCGGAAGGCGTAACTCGCGTGATCAGACGCGTAACTCGCGTGATTGGAGGCGTACCTGGTCCAATCACGCGAGTTACGGGTTGCGGCGACGCCGTCGAGGTTGGGGGCCTTCACCTACTTGGTCCTGACGGCGCACCTGCGCAGTTGGTCGACTGAATGTGGAAGGCGCGCCGGGTGCCCACCCGGCCCCGGCGCGCCTTCCGTCCCCCGCCCCCAGGTCTACGCGGCCGGCTCCGGGGTCAGCGTCTCGGTGGCCGGGGCAGAAGACCGCCGGGCCTCCTTCTTCGCGCGACGCTTCTCTTTCCGCGTCTCGACCATCGTGTAGAGCGTCGGCACCAGGATCAGCGTCAGCAGGGTCGAGCTGACCAGGCCGCCGATGACCACGATCGCCAGCGGCTGCCCGATGAACCCGCCCTGGCCGGTCAGCCCGAGCGCCATCGGGACCAGCGCGAAGATGGTCGCCGCGGCGGTCATCAGGATCGGCCGCAGCCGTCGCCTGCCGCCTTCGACGACGGCGTCGGCGACGCTCATCCCCGAAGCCCGGTACTGGTTGATCAGGTCGATCAGCACGATCGCGTTGGTCACCACGATGCCGACGAGCATCAGCATCCCGATCAGCGCGGGCAGGCCCAGCGCGGTCCCGGTGGCCAGCAGCAGCCCGATCGCGCCGGTCGCCGCGAACGGGATCGACACCAGCAGGATCAGCGGCTGGATCAGGCTGCGGAACGTCGCCACCATGATCAGGTACACGATCGCGACCGCGGCCAGCAGCGCGAGGAACAGGTTCCCGAAGGCCTCCTGCTGGTCCTCGCTGACGCCGCCGAGCTTGTACGCCGCGCCGCCGGTGAAGTCCAGCCCGTCCAACTTGGACTGGATGGCCTTCGTGGTGGCGGCCAGGTCCGCGCCGGTGTTCTTGGCGGTGACCGTGGTGCTCAGCTCGCCGGAGGTGCGGTGCACCGCGGCCGGTCCGTCCACTGTGGACACGTTCGCGACCGAATCGAGCCGGACGACGCCGGCGGCGCTCGGGATCGGCAGCGCCTTGACCGCGTCGACCGACACCGGGGCCGTGCCCGCACGCAGCACGATGTCCGTGCGCTGACCGTCGACCGGCAGCTGGGTCACCGTGCGGCCGGCGATGGCCTGGTTCGCGATCTGGCCGATCGTGGTCGCCGAAAGCCCGCTCGCGGCGGCCTTGGCGGCGTCGACCTCGACCTGCACCCGCGGCGAACCTTGCGCGAGGTCACTGGTCACCTCGGTGAGGTCCGGGACGCCGGACAGCGCCTGGCGGACCTGCTCGGCGGCGGGCTTCAGCGCCGCCTCGTCCGGTGCCCTGACGGTGATCGAGACCTGGTCCGTGTTGAACCCGCCCGCTTCCGCGCCGATCTTGACCTCGCCGAGTTCCGGCTTGTCCAGCTTGCCCCGCAAGCGATCCGACAGCGCGTCGAGATCGGTGTCCTTGGCGACGGTGACCTGGATGTTGGTCGCCATCCCGCCGCCACCGAAGAAACCGCCCCCGCCGATGCTCACCTGGTAGGTCTCGACGTCGGGTTCGGCGGCGAGCGCCTGCTCGACCGCGCCGGCGGCCTTCTCCTTGGCCTCGGAACTGGTGCCGGGCGGCAGCTTCTGCGAAAGGCTCAGCGTCGTCGAGCCGGACTGGTCGAGGAAGTTGGTGTTCAGCTGCGAGGCCAGCCCGACCGTGCCACCGAAGATGATCAGCGCAAGCAACACCACGGTGACGCGGCGCCGCGTGGCGAACCGGATCACCGGAACGTACCCGCGCTGCAGCAGCCCGCGGCGTTCCTTGTCCTCGGCGGCCTGGCGCGTGAGCTCGGCCTCGTGCTCGTTCGCCGGGGTCTTGGGCGGTTTGAGGAACCAGTACGCGAGCACCGGCACGATCGTCAGCGACACCAGGAGCGACGCCAGCAGCGCCACGGTGACCGTGATCGCGAACGGCGAGAACAGCTCGCCGACGAACCCGCCCACGAACGCGATCGGCAGGAACACCGCGACCGTGGTGAGGGTGGACGACGTCACGGCACCCGCGACCTCGCGCACGCCGTCCAGGACCGCGCGCTGTTTCTCCTCGCCGTACGCCAGATGTCGTTTGATGTTCTCCAGCACCACGATCGAGTCGTCGACCACCCGCCCGATGGCGATGGTGAGCGCGCCGAGGGTGAGCAGGTTCAGCGACAGATCGCCGGTCCACAACGCCAGCAGCGCCACGACCACCGACAGCGGGATCGACACCGCCGTGACCAGGGTGGAGCGCACCGACATCAGGAACAGCAGGATCACCAAGACCGCGAACGCCAGCCCGAGCAGCCCTTCGGTGGTCAGGCCGCTGATCGCGTCCTTGACCGGCGTGCCCTGGTCGAACACGACGCTCATCTCGGCGCCGATCTTCTTCGACAGTTCGGGCAGCTTGTCCCGTACCGATTCCGAGATCGCGACCGCGTTCCCGTTCTCCACCATGGTGATCGAGAGCCCGAGGCTCGGCTTGCCGTTGGTGCGCGTGATCGAGGTCTGCGGCGCGAACCCGGCCTGGACATCGGCGACATCACCGAGCTTCACGGGCTTGCCTGCCTGCGCCCCGGGGCGCGACGGCTGCGACGGGGTCAGGTAAAGGTTCTTGATCGTGTCCACTGTGGTCGGTCCGCCGCCGACCTGGACGGTGAGCGTCTTGTCGCCTTCGGTCAGCGTCCCGGCCGGGACGGCGGCACCGGCGGTCTGCAGCGTGGTGGCGATCGACGACGGGTCGACCCCCGCGGCGGCAAGCTTCGCGTAGTCCAGCGCGATGGTCACCCGCGGCTGCCGCGCACCGGTCACCTCGACCTCGCGGACACCGTCGATCTTCCGCAGTTCCGGCGCGACCTCCCCGGTCAGCGCGGGCGCGAGCGCCTGCGGGTCGCCGGTGGTCCCGGCGGCGAGCAGCACGACCGGGAGATCATCGGTGGAGCCTGCCGACACCGACGGCTCGCTGTTCTGCGGCAGCCGTGCCTTCAGCCCGTCGACGACGCGCTGGATCTGCCCGACCGCCGCGTCGATGTCCGTGCCGAACTCGAACTGCGCGGTGATCCGCGACAGCCCCTCCGACGACGTCGAGTTCAGCTCTTCGAGGCCCTTCAACCCCTGCAGCCCGCCTTCGAGCGGCTCGGTGACCTGACGGTCGACCGCGTCCGGCGACGCGCCCGCGTACGGCGTGATGATCTGCGCCTGCGGGAACTGCAGTGACGGGAACAGCTGCTGCTTCAGTTGTGGCAGGGCGAAGGCGCCGAAGCCGATCACCACCAGGGCGAGCAGCCCGATGAGACTTCGGTTGCGCAGGCTCAGTCTGGCCAGCGTGGACATGGCGGTATCCCCCAGGAAATAGCTCGGGACGGGCGGGTTACCGCGAGCTTTTCACGGCGGGGGGTGGAGTGGATTCACACCACGGGTGGAATCGGAGTACGACTTCGGGATGAGGTCCTACGCCGACCGGCCTCAATTTCGCCGTTCTGTCACCTGATCGGTTTCGCTCTGCGTTTCTTCGTTCACCGATTGTTCCGGCACGTGTTCGGCGTCACTGCCCGGGGAATCGCCGTTCTGGCGGGGACGGCGGAGCGGGACCGTCGTCCGTTCCCACAGTTTGCGGCCCTCTTCGGCGCGGATCCGTTCGTTCGCGCGTTCCATTTCGAGTCGCCGCCATTTCCGGCGCTGCCGTTTCGTCGCCTTGGCGGGCCACAGTTCCTGGATCGCGCTGTTGAAGTACGCGCCGCCGACGACCGCGAGCCCGATGAAGAACATCAGCAACAGGAACGCGATCGGCGCGGCGAGCGCGCCGTAGGTGTAGCCGGTCTTGGTGATCCAGTTGAGGTAGATCCGCAGTCCGATGCTGGAGAGCAGGAACACGACCATGGCGAGCATCGCGCCCGGGAGCCCGCGGTGCCACGGCAGCCTGCGCGGCAGGGCGAGTTTGTACAGCGTCGTCAGCGCGAGCACGATCATCACGGCCAGCACCGGGTAGTACAGCGTGCCGACCCAGTACGACACCGTGGCGCGCCAGTCGGTGGGGAAGAACTGGGGGAGCAGATCCGGCCCGATCGCCAGCAGCGGCAGCCCGACCACCAGGATGACCAGCCCGGCCAAGTACAGCAGCAGCGCGAAGATCCGCTGCCAGACGTCGTTGCGGACGCCGTACTGGTCGTGTGCCACGGTGATCGCGTCGACGAACGACGACATCGCCGACGAACCCGCCCACAGGGAGATCAGGAAGCCGACGGAGACGATCTCGCCCTTGCCGACGAACAGGATGCTGTTGACCGTCGGCTCGATGATGTCGTGGACGGCGTTGTCGCTGAAGATCGTCTTGCTGAAGGTGATGATCCGGTCGTGGACGGCGGTCACGACCTCCTGGCCGAACCAGTCGCCGACGAAACCGAGGCAACCGAGGAGACCCAGCAGGAGCGGCGGGAGCGACAGCGTCTGCCAGAACGCGGCTTCGGCGGCCTCGGAGAAGATGTTGCCGTCCCAGGCCTTGCTGAGCGTGCGGCTGAGCAGGCGCAACGGACCCCTGCGGCCCTTCGCGACCTCGGCGGCCGTATCCGGACGGCCGTTCTCCTCGCTCATGCAGCTCCTCCGACGGCGCCGAGCGCCCTTGACCGTGTCCAGCATGGTCCATGCCGCGCCATTCGGCTCGCCACCCCTGGTTTTTCGGGTGAGTAACCCGACAACGGGGGTGGCGCTTCCGGCGTTCCACCGGGCCGCGAGGTAGGCTGCTCGGAGTGCCCTCACCTCAGGCGCCGGCGTCGCGGCCGGATACCCAAGTGGGGGTTTTCGCTTGTGACAGGGCGGATGACCTGGTGTTTTCGGATGTGGGAGGAGGGGACCGGCATGGCGGAAACGGTTGAACGCGATCGGGGCGAGCTGGGCGCGCCTCCCGCGGCGAAGGACAGCACCGCCCGCCCGCTGCGTGCCTGGCAGCGGCGCGCGCTGACGAAGTACCTCACGAAGAAGCCGCAGGATTTCCTGGCCGTCGCGACGCCGGGCGCGGGCAAGACGGTGTTCGGTCTCCGGATCGCCGCCGAGCTGCTGAGCGACCGGACCGTCGAGCGGATCACCATCGTCGCGCCGACGGAGCACCTGAAGCACCAGTGGGCCGCCTCGGCCGCGGCCGCCGGTATCGCGATCGATTCGAACTTCCGCAACGGCACCGGGGTCACCTCGCGCGACTACCAAGGTGTCGCGCTGACCTACGCGCAGGTCGCCGCGCATCCGACGTTGCACCGGGTGCGTACCGAGAACCGCAAGACCCTGGTCATCCTGGACGAGATCCACCACGGCGGTGACGCGAAGTCCTGGGGTGACGCGATCCGTGAGGCGTTCACGCCCGCCGTCCGCCGTCTGGCGCTGACCGGGACCCCGTTCCGCAGCGACGACTCGCCGATCCCGTTCGTCACCTACGAGGCCGACGGCTCGGGTTTCCAGCGCAGCAAGGCCGACCATTCGTACGGCTACGCCGACGCGCTCGCCGACGGCGTGGTGCGGCCGGTCGTCTTCCTCGCCTACTCCGGCGAGGCCTCCTGGCGCACGAGCGCGGGGGAGGAGTTCACCGCGCGGCTCGGCGAGCCGCTGACCGCGGAACAGAACGCGCGTGCCTGGCGCACGGCGCTCGACCCGGCAGGCGAATGGATCCCCTCGGTGCTGCAGGCTGCGGACACGCGTCTCGCGCAGCTTCGCGCCAACGGCATCCCGGACGCGGGCGGTCTGGTGATCGCCACCGACCAGGACTCCGCGCGCGCCTACGCCAAGATCCTGGAGCGCATCTCCGGCCAGACCCCGACGGTCGTCCTCTCCGACGATCCCAAGGCGTCCGGGCGGATCAAGGAGTTCTCCGATTCGACCGACCGCTGGCTGGTCGCGGTCCGGATGGTGTCCGAAGGCGTCGACGTGCCGCGGCTGGCGGTCGGCGTCTACGCCACGAGCGCGTCGACCCCGCTGTTCTTCGCGCAGGCCATCGGCCGGTACGTGCGTTCGCGCAAACCCGGCGAGACCGCTTCGGTCTTCCTGCCGAGCGTGCCGGTGCTGCTGGAACTGGCCAGTGAGCTGGAGGCGCAGCGCGACCACGTCCTCGGCAAGCCGCACCGCGAGAAGGAGGGCTGGGACGACGAACTCCTGGCCCAGGCCAACCGCACCGAGGACGAGCCGGGCGAGGAGGAGAAGGCGTTCACCTCGCTGGGCGCCTCCGCCGAGCTCGACCAGGTCATCTACGACGGCAACTCCTTCGGCACCGCGGTGTTCTCCGGTTCCGACGAGGAGCAGGAGTACCTCGGCCTGCCCGGTCTGCTGGAGCCGGACCAGGTCCGCGCCCTGCTGCGGAAGCGGCAGGAAGAGCAGCTCTCCGACGAGAAGCGGCGCAAGCCCAAGGCCGAGGAAGCCGCGCCGGTCGCGCGGCCGCAGTCGGTCAGCGAGCGGCTCGGCAGCCTGCGCAAGGAGCTGAACGCGCTGGTGGGCGTGCACCACCACCGGACGAAGAAGCCGCACGGCGCGATCCACAACGAACTGCGCCGGGTCTGCGGCGGGCCGCCGACGGCGATGGCTTCGGTGGAGCAGCTCGAAGAGCGGATCGTCACCCTGCGTTCCTGGTAGCGCCAGTACTTCCGTGAGGAGCTGAAGGGAGCTTTCCCCGCATGTCATGCGAGGAAAGCTCCCTTCACTGCATGTGACGCGGGGAAAGTCCCCTTCGGCCAACTGCGCTAATCACGCTCAGTGAGTGGTGGCGGTCACACCGTCAGCGCACCTAGACTTCGTACGTCTTGCTACGGCCACGTTGCCAAACCGTGTCCATTTGATGTGGCTTAATCGATTCAGCCGTCTTCCGCGAAACCCGTTCGGCGGCATATGTTGTCGCCCACAACATATGCGCGATGGTGCGACCGGTCCGCCAGGATCGCCGCCCGCGAGCAAGATCCGGAAGGACAGAGGATGCGCAGCAGAACCCTTACCCTCCTCGCCGCGACGGTGGGCGCCGGCCTGGTGCTCTCCGCCTGTGGCGCCAACACCGCCGACTCGGGCAGTGGCAACTCCTCGCAGTCCGCACCCGCCCCCGGCGGTGCCGCCGCCGGTGGCAAGGTCGGCGTCATCCTGCCGGAGACCGCCACCTCCGCGCGCTGGGAGTCCTTCGACAAGCCGTTCCTGACCAAGGCGCTCAAGGACGCGGGCTTCGACGCCGACGTCCAGAACGCCCAGGGCGACGTCCAGAAGTTCACCACGCTGGCCGACGGCATGATCGCGCAGAACGTCAAGGTCCTGATCATCGCCGCCATCAACGGCGAGGTCGGCGGGGCGGTCGCCCGCAAGGCGCAGGCCGCGGGCATCCCGACGATCGACTACGACCGCCTCAACCTCGGCGGCAGCTCGGACTACTACGTCTCGTTCGACAACGAGAAGGTCGGCCAGCTCCAGGGCCAGGGCCTCGCCGACGCGCTGAAGGACAAGAAGGGCGCCGAGGTCGTCATGATCGAGGGTGCCCCGACCGACAACAACGCGACGCTGTTCGCCAACGGCCAGAAGTCCGTGCTGCAGCCGAAGTTCGCCGCCGGCGACCTGAAGCTCGTGCGGGAACAGGCCATCGACAACTGGGACAACCAAAAGGGCGGCCAGACCTTCGAGCAGATCCTGACCGACAACAAGGGCAGGGTCGACGGCGTCGTCGCCGCGAACGACGGTCTCGCCGGCGCGGTCATCACCGTGCTGAAGAAGAACGGCCTCAACGGCAAGGTCCCGGTCACCGGCCAGGACGCCACCGCGGACGGCCTCATGGCGATCCTGCGCGGCGACCAGTACATGACCGTCTTCAAGCCGATCAAGGAAGAGGCCGAAGCCGCGGCGAAGCTCGCCGTCCTGCTGGCCAAGGGCGACAAGGCGGGCGCCGACGCGCTGGCCACCGGCAAGGCGAAGGACCCGAAGGGCAACCGCGAGGTCAAGTCCGTGCTCCTCGAGCCGAAGATGACCACCAAGGACGGTGTCAAGGAGGTCGTGACGCAGGGCTACGTCAAGGCGGCCGAGATCTGCGGCGGCGACCTGGCCGCGGCGTGCACGCAGCTCGGTATCTCCTGACCCGTTCAATCCAGACGACCGGGCCGGTGCGTGCTCCCGACAGCGCGCACCGGCCCGGTACCCAGCCGGGAGAATTCGAGAACCCCCATGAGTGAACCCATCCTCGAACTGAAGCAGCTCAACAAGAGCTTCGGGCCGGTCCACGTCCTCCACGACGTGGACTTCAACGTGCGCGCCGGCGAGGTCACCGCGCTGGTCGGCGACAACGGTGCCGGTAAGTCCACTTTGGTCAAGTCGATCGCCGGGATCCACGGCTACGACTCGGGAACGGTGACGTTCCAGGGCAAGCAGGTGAACATCCACGGTCCGCGCGACGCCGCGGATCTGGGGATCGAGGTCGTCTACCAGGACCTCGCGCTGGCCGAGAACCTCGACATCGTGCAGAACATGTTCCTCGGCAGGGAACGCGGCAGCAAATGGCTGCTCGACGAGGCCAGCATGGAAAAGGCCGCCCGCGAGACGCTCGCGTCCCTGTCGGTCCGCACCGTGAAATCGGTCCGTACGCCCGTTTCCGCCCTCTCGGGCGGGCAGCGGCAGACCGTCGCGATCGCCAAATCCGTGCTGTGGGACTCGAAGGTCGTCCTCCTCGACGAGCCGACCGCCGCGCTCGGTGTCGCGCAGACCCGCCAGGTGCTCGACCTCGTCCGCCGCCTCGCCGAGCAGGGCCTCGGCGTCGTGCTGATCAGCCACAACATGGCCGACGTCTTCGAGGTCGCCGACCGTATCGCGGTGCTCTACCTCGGCCGTCTCGTCGCCGAAGTGCACACCAAGGACGTCACCCACGGCCAGGTCGTGGAACTGATCACCGCCGGTCGCTCCGGCGACCTCGGCCTTGCCCGCCCCGAAGCCGCCGTCCTCTGACCCGAGGCGAGAAAGAACCGGAAATGACTGAGACACCTGCAAAGCCCGCCTCGCCGGAGGGGGGCAAGTCGGCGGCCGCCGCGCTCAACCCGTCGGCGGCCATCACGGACTTCGGCATCGACACGACATCGATGTCGACCCGCGAGGCCGTCGGCGACTACTTCTCCCGGCTCAAGGCGGGACAGCTGGGTTCGCTCCCGGCGCTGCTCGGCCTGCTCGTGCTGGTGATCGTGTTCGCCTCGCTGTCGGACACCTTCCTGACGATGAACAACATCGCGAACCTGATGGCACAGGGCGCCGGCAAGGCGATCATCGCGATGGGCATCGTGTTCGTGCTGCTGCTCGGCGAGATCGACCTGTCCGCGGGCACCGCGTCCGGCGTCACCGCCGCGGTGCTGGCGATGCACTACGTCCGCAACGGAAACCTGTTGGGCGGCATGGGGAACGGCGTGTTCATCGCGTTCCTCGTGGTGCTCGCGATCGCCGCGCTGCTCGGCGTGGTCCTGCGGATCTGGGCGGGCGTCGGGTTCGCCGTGCTCGCCATCGCGCTCGTGCTCTCGGGAACCGCGGCGAACCCGTGGATCGAGATGCTGCTCGCGATCAGCGTCGGCGGCGCGATCGGTGTCCTCACCGGGTTCCTCGTCTCCAAGATCGGGATGCCCTCGTTCGTGGTGACGCTGGCGCTCTTCCTGGCCTGGCAAGGGGTCATCCTCCAGTTCATCGGCGAGGGCGGCACGCTCGGCATCAGCACCTCGGACGTGCTGTTCAAGGTCGCCAACGGCAATCTGTCCACAGTGGGCAGCTGGGTCCTCTTCCTGATCGCCGCCGGTGGGTTCGCGGCGGTGACACTGGGCCAGCACTTCTCGCGGCTCAAACGCGGCCTGGTCACCCAGCCGACGCCGATGGTGCTGTTCAAGGTCGGCGCGATCGCCGTGGTCGCCGCGATCGCGACCTATCTGCTGACGCTGAACCGCGCGCCGAACCCGAACATCGTCATCTCCGGTGTCCCGTACGTCGTGCCGATCGTGCTCGGCCTGCTGGTGCTGGGCACCTACGTGCTCAACCGCACCCAGTACGGCCGCCACATCTACGCCGTCGGCGGCAACCGCGAGGCGGCCCGACGCGCCGGTATCAACGTCGAGAAGATCCGCGCTTCGGTGTTCGTCATCTGCTCGGCGGTGGCGGCGGTCGGCGCGATCGTCTACTCGTCGAAGGTCGGTTCGGTCGACCCGCAGGCCGGTGGCCTCAACACGCTGCTGTTCGCGGTCGGCGCCGCCGTCATCGGTGGTACCTCGCTGTTCGGCGGCAAGGGCCGGGTCGTCGACGCGGTGATCGGTGGCCTCGTGCTGGCGGTCGTGGAGAACGCGCTCGGCCTGCTGAAGCAGTCGGCGGCGGTGGTCAACATCGTCACCGGTTTGGTGCTGCTTCTCGCGGCCACGGTGGACGCGCTGTCCCGGCGCCGCGCGGCTGCGTCGCCGCGCTGAGTCCGCATGGAATGATGAAGCCCGTGACCAGCACACCCGTTGCACGACCAGACGAGGTGCGCAGGCACAACCGCACGACCTTGCTCCGGTTGCTGCACGTCAGCGGCCCGAGCACCAGGGCGACCCTCGCCACCGAGCTGGGGCTCAACCGCAGCACCATCAAGACCCTCGTCGACGGCCTCGCGGAAGCGGGTGTCGTCGAGGAGCGGGTCCCGAGGCCGGGACGAGGGGCGGGCCGCCCCTCGCTCCTGGTCCTGCCGCAGCCGCACGCGGCGGTGGTGCTCGCGGTCGACCTCCAGGTCGAACACGTGGCGATCGCGCTGGTCGGGTTCGGCGGGCAGATCCTCGGACGCAACAGCTGGAACCTGCACGGCCGGATGCGGGAGGCCGACGAGGTGATCACGCACGTGATCGAGTCGACCACCGTGCTGGCGGGCGACCTCGGCGTGCAGCCGATCGCCGCGGGGGTGTCCGTGCCCGGCGTCGTCCGCCGGGCCGACGGGTACGTCCACGAAGCGCCCAACCTGCGCTGGACGGACGTGGCGCTCGGGGAACGGCTCGGCGGTGTGCTGCGCATCCCGATCCTCGTCGGCAACGACGCCGAACTCGGCGCCATCGCCGAACACCTGCGCGGTGCCGCGCGGGGCTCTTCCGACGCCGTGTACGTCTCCGCCGACGTCGGTGTCGGGGGCGGGATCATCGCGGACGGTTCGTCGCTGCGCGGCGGCGCCGGCTACGTCGGCGAGATCGGGCACATGGCGATCCGGCCGGGCGGCCGTCCCTGCTACTGCGGGTCGAGCGGCTGCTGGGAGACCGAAGTCGGCGAGGCGGCGCTGTGCCGCGCTCTCGACCTGCCCGAGGACACCCCGCGCGGGGCGATCCTGTTCGAACTGCGCGAACTGGGCCGGGATCCGCGCGCGGCCGAGGAGCGGCTGTCGGAGTTCGCGGAATGGCTGACGCTGGGCCTGGTGAACGTGGTCAACCTGCTCGGCCCGCAGCTGGTCGTGCTGGGCGACCTGCTCACCGTGCTGCCCGATTCGGTCGTGAAGTCGGTGGCGGCCGAGGTCCGGCGGCGGAGCCTGGTCAGCCGGGCCGTGGGCGGGACGCAGATCGTGAGCTCGGCGCTTGGGGCGGACGTGAAGCTGCTGGGCGCCGCCGAAGCCGCCTTCGAGATGATCCTGGACACCGTCTAGCCCGCGTTCAGAGGACTAAACGCGGTCTTTCACGAGGCCGGACAGCAGGGCCACCAGGGCGGCGAGGGACTTCTCCTTGGCGGCGGTGGGGTCTTCGGCGTGCGCGATCATCAGCGCCGCCTCCGCGCAGGCGCTCAGCGCCAGCTGCGCCAGCTCCGGGATCGGCGCGTCGATCAGCAGCCCGTCCGCCGCGGCGGCCTCCAGGATCTCCGTGATCAGGCCCAGCCCGTAGCGGTTCTCCAGCTCCCGCCATTCCTGCCAGCCGAGGACCGAGACGGCGTCGGTGAGCGCGATCCGCACCACCTCGGGCCGCAGGCACAGGTCCAGGAACCGGCTCAGCACGCCGAGCGCCCCCGCCCACGGGTCGTCCGTGGCCCGCAGGACGGTCTGCAGTTCCTCGGTGATCTCCGTTTCGATCTGCTCGATCACGGCCCGGAACAGGCCCTGTTTGTCCCCGAAGTGGTGGTACAGCGCGCCGCGGGTGACGCCCGCCGCCCGGACGATCTCGTCGGCGGGCACGGCGGCGTAACCCTGTTCGGCGAACAGCGTCCGCGCCGCCGTGATCAACGCGGCCTGCGTCGAGTGCGATCGTTCGGTCTGGCTACGTCGTGGCGTGGGCACGCAGGAATTCCACCATCATGCCGCTCAGCCGCTCCGGCTGGTCCTCCGGCACGAAGGCGTAGGAGTCCTCGATCGTCTTCAGTTCGGCGTTCGGCAGGACCCCGGCGAGCTTGCGGCCCAGCCACAGCGGGAAGTGCCGGTCTTCGGGTGCCCAGGCCAGCAGCACGGGCTTGGTGAACGCGGGCAGCCGCTCGGCGGCGGTCAGCGTGTACCGGTTGTCGACGCTCGCCGTGAACCGGCGCAGATCGTCGCGGATCTCCGCGCTCCGGCGGCTGGGCAGCAAATACGCGTCCAGGATGTGGTCCGGGACCGGGTGTTTGGCCAACCAGAGGAAGTCCGTCTTCGTCAGCAGCCACCGCCAGCGCAGCGCCTCGACCATCAGCCGGACGCCGCCGGGAATCCGGGCCAGCGTGCTCATCCCCGCGAACAGCGGCGGCAGGAAGCGCTCGTAGGAGTCCGACGGGGTCAGCACGACCCGGCCCACCCGTTCCGGGTTCGTGGTCATGAGCAGCTGCGTGAGCGCGCCGCCGGTGTCGTTGGCGACCACGGTGACGTCGGTCAGGTCGAGCACTTCGAGGAACCGCGCGATGAGCGCGGCGACCCCGGGCGGGCTCAGGTCGGCGTTCGGGACCGGGATCTCGTGCGAACCGAGCGGCCAGTCCGGGGTCAGGCAGCGGAAGCCGGCGTCGGCGACCGCGGGGGCCACCTTGCGCCAGAGCAGGCCGTTGGTCAGCAGCCCGTGCACGAAGACCACGGGAGGGCCTTCGCCGCGGTCGCGGTAGCGGATGCGGGCGCCGCCGAGGTCCGTCTCGTGCACCTCGCCGAGGAGGTCGCTGGTCGTCATGCAAGTAACATACATGCTGTCTGTATGTTTTTGAAGGGCGGAAAACAGGGCGGCCGGCGCGCTCCCTGAAGGAGCGGCCGGCCGCCGGGTGGTCGTGGACTGGTGGGCTACCGCTGAATGTCCGCGGACATTTCCTTGAGCTTCGTTTCGTGTGCGCGGGCGTGGTGACCACAGAAGAGCAACTCGCCACCGGTGCTGAGAATGGCTCGAACCTGGGCTGCAGCTCCACACCGGTCGCATCGGTCGGCAGCGGTCAGTTCGGGGCGGGTGAGCGTCGGTGAAGTCATTGGAGTCTCCCTCCGTCCCGGCACCGGTGGCCCGGTGCCATCGATCCAGCTACGACCACTTCGGCACTGATGCCGGCAACGTTCGTTCCCGGCCCCGCCGTGTTCGTGCTTCCACTCTTCCAGACGTTTGGCGACCCGCAAGTGTTCCCGTGCGGGTGTCTCATTTGTCACTGGTAATTACCTCGGATGCCGTAGCGTAATCACGCAACGTGGGAGACGACTCCCCGTCGCACCGTCTTTTCCCACGTCAGGCACCATGCGGCGGTGGGTATCGCAGTCGTCCGGAACCGTCTTACGAGCGTGCCGTCGCCGGTCTTGTTCGTTCTCAGCGGAATTTCCATGTACGCCGGTGCGGCCATCGCCGTAGGTCTCTTTTCGGTCGCCTCACCCGCGGGGGTGGCCTGGCTCCGCTGTCTCGGGGCGGCGGTGGTCCTCCTGGCGTGGCGCAGGCCACCCCGCTCGGCGTGGACCGGGCGTGCGTTCCTGCTCGCGGGTGCCTTCGGCGTCGTCACCGCCGGGATGAACGTGCTCTTCTACGAGGCGATCGCGCGGCTGCCGCTCGGCACCGCGGTCGCCCTCGAGTTCGCCGGGCCCGTGGTGGTGGCGGCGTTCGGTTCGCGCACGCGCCGTGACGTCTTCGCGCTGCTGCTGGTCGCGGCCGGGGTGGTCGCCATCGCGGACGTCCGGCTCGAAGGGAGCCTGCTCGGCGTGCTGTTCGCGCTCGGCGCGGCGGCGGCGTGGGCCGGGTACATCCTGCTCGGGAAGCGGGTCGCGGACGGCGGGAACGGGATCGACGGGCTGGCCGTCGGGTTCGCCGTGGGCACCGTGGTGCTGTCGCCGCTGGCGCTCGGCACCGGCGCGGTGTGGGGTTCGCCACGTCTGCTGCTGCTCGGCATCGGGGTGGGGGTGCTTTCGACCGTCGTGCCGTACGCGCTCGA
The DNA here is from genome assembly GCF_003947465.1 of Amycolatopsis sp. WAC 04182. NCBI lineage: Bacteria > Bacillati > Actinomycetota > Actinomycetes > Pseudonocardiales > Pseudonocardiaceae > Amycolatopsis > Amycolatopsis sp. WAC 04182. Next base: position 575,487 of record NZ_QHJJ01000002.1, on the reverse strand, counting down.
CCAGGTGGTCCTGCGCAAGGCCGGGCGGGCGCGGTTCGCGCTGCTGCTCGCGTTGCTGCCGGTCACGGCGGGACTGATCGGCTTCCTGTGGCTCCGGCAGGTCCCCACCCTGCCCGAGGCGATCGGCACCCTGGCCGTCGTCGCCGGGGTCGCGCTGCGATCGCCGGGCAAACGTGATGGCCCGGCGCCTCCCTGAGCGGGATACTGACCAGTCTGTGGCGCTGCGAGCACCGGGAGGACATGTGGCCGAGATCCGGCGGGCGGTCACCGTCGAGGAGGTCGTCGCCGCTCAGCACCTGTTCGACGGGCCCGCGCAACGGGACGCGTCCGAGAAGTTCCTGGCGGGGGCGGAGAACCATCTCCTGATCGCCTACGAGGACGGCGAACCCGCGGGGATGATCACCGGCACCGAGGTGACGCATCCGGACAAGGGCACCGAGATGTTCCTCAACGAACTCGACGTCAGCCCGGACTATCAGCGGCGCGGGATCGGCCGTGACCTGGTCGACGCGCTGGCCGGGATCGCGCGGGAGCGCGGCTGCCGCGGGATGTGGGTCGGGGTCGAAACGGACAACAAGGCCGCGCTGGCGACCTACACCTCGGCCGGGGCATCGAACGACGGGCCGTTCGTCATGCAGTCGTGGACGTTCGAAGACTGATGTCCTCCGGAATCGACGGCGACCGGACGGGGTTGTCCGGGCGGCGCTGGCTCCCCGGCGGGGAGCACCTCGTCGCCGTCGCGCGGGCCGAACTGCCGCAGAAGGACGGGTTCGCCGGGCCGTTCACGGCGCTGGCCGTCCTGCGCGCGGCGGGGTTCGGCGTCGCGGGCCAGGACGAGGTCGCGGCGCTGTCCGGTACCACGACCGAAGGGCTGTCCCGGGCGATCGGGGCGCTGTCGGGCGGACGGCTCGCCGCCGTGTCCGCCAGCGGGAACTGGGCGCCGCAGTCGCTGTTCCTGCTCCTGGCCGCGCTGTGGCATCTGCCGCGCGTCGCGGTGATCGCGGAGGTCGACCCGGCCGAATTCGGCGCGCACGACACCCCGGCGCGAGCGCTGCTCGACTACCTCGACACGGGGATCCCGCCGCTGTGGTCGTCCCGCTGGCGCCCGCCCGCCGCGCACCACGTGCTGGCCGCCGGGATGCGGATCGGCGCCGAAGGAACCTTGGTGTCCATTATGGACGGTTATCCGTCCTTGGGGGACAACGGGTTGCACGACCAGCCGGTGGAATGGGTGGCCGCGGCACTCGGCCGGATGCTGATCGTGGTCGACGACGGCGACGCCGAGGCCGCCGTCGCCGCGATCACGACGGCCGGTCTGTGGAGCTGAGCCCGTCCTTCGCGAACCGGGAATGCGTGCGCCCGTAGAAGACGTAGATCAGCAAGCCGAGCAGCAGCCACGCGGCGAACCGCAGCCACGTCATCACGTCCAGGTTCAGTATCAGGTAGAAGCACGCCAGCGCCGCCACGATCGGCAGGTACGGCGAAAACGGCACGGTGAACGGGCGTTCCAGGTCCGGACGGCGTTTCCGCAGCACCGGGACGGCCACCGCGACGATGATCATCGCCGACAGCGCGCCGATGCTGACCATGTCGGCGAGTTCGGAGATCGGCACGAACGCGGCCAGCGCCGCGATCAGCACCGCGCCGGCGATGGTCATCCGGTGCGGGGTGCCCCAGCGCGGATGCGCCGTGCCGAACTTCTTCGGCAGCAGGCCGTCGCGGCCCATCGCGAACCCGATCCGGCCGATCGTCACCAGTTCCACCATCATCACCGACGTCAGCCCGGTGACCGCGCCGAGCGAGATCAGCGCGCCCACCCAGTGCTGCCCGACGCGGTCGAAGGCGTCGGCGAGCGGGGCGCCCGCGTCGATCTCGGTGAACGGCACCATCCCGGTCAGCACCAGCGAGACCCCGATGTAGAGCAGCGCGCAGACGCCGAGCGCGCCGAGGATGCCGACGCGCAGATCGCGTTTCGGGTTCACGGTCTCCTCGCCGAGGTTGGCGAGCGCCTCGAAACCGGTGTAGGCGAAGAAGACGACGGCGGCGGCCGTCACCATCCCGGCGATCCCGTAGACGGACTGTTCGAGCCCGAGCGCGGCTTGCACGATCGGCTGGTGCAGGGTCCCGGCCGTCTCCGTCGGCGCCTGGGCGGGCGGGATGAACGGGGTGAGGTTCTCGCCGCGGATGAAGAACACGCCGACCGCGAGGATCAGCACGCAGACCGCGACCTTGACCAGCACGAGCAGATTCGTCACCCGCGCCGATTCCTTGATCCCGAGGACGGCGATCACGGTCAGCACGGCGATGATCGCCACCGCGCCTATGTTCACTTTCGCGTCTTCGCCGAACCACTCGGGGGAGAGCCCCATCAGATTCGCGAGATAGCCGGACCAGCCGCGCGACACGACGGCCGCGCCGAGGGCGAATTCGAGCAGCAGATCCCAGCCGATGATCCAGGCGAAGGTCTCACCGAGGGTGGCGAAGGCGTAGGTGTAGGCGCTTCCCGCCGTCGGCACGCTGGACGCGAGTTCGGCGTAGCAGAGGGCGGCCATCCCGGCCACGACGGCGCCGAGCACGAACGACAAGGTGACCGACGGTCCCGCGTGCGATTTCGCCTCGACCCCGGCGAGGGTGAAGATCCCGGTGCCGATGATGATGCCGACCCCGAACCCGATCAGGTCGCGTCCGTGCAGCCGGCGTTTCAGCTCACCCGAGTCCTGCCGTTTCAGGACCTCGTCCACGTCCAGAGTTCGCCGCATGAACGGTCACGCTAGAAGATCACCGGCTGCCTCGCAGATCGGTGGGAGCCGAAGGACGCTTTCACCGCATCAGACGCAGCGAAGGGAGCTTTCGCCGCATCAGACGCGGTGAAGGGAGCCTTCAGCCCACGCGACAGCAAGGGAACGGCCCAGAGAGGTGTCCACCGGGCATTTCATCCCTCCAGCACGACGCCGTTCTCCTGGGCGAGGATCGCCGCCTGCACCCGTGAGCGCAGGTCCAGCTTCGTCAGCACCCGGGAGACATGCGTTTTCACCGTGGTCTCGCCGATGTGCAGCCGGGTCCCGATCTGCGCGTTGGACAGGCCGCCGCCCAGGCACGCCAGCACTTCGCGCTCGCGTTCGGTCAGGTCTTCGAGCCCGTCGGGGGCCAGTGAAGGCTCGCGGGTCCCGGCGGCGAAGGCGGCGATCAGCTTCCGCGTGACCTGCGGCGCGAGCACTCCCTCACCCGCCGCGACCAGTTTCACCGCCTCGATCAGCCGCGACGCTTCGACCGACTTCAGCAGGAACCCGGCCGCGCCCGCCCGCAGCGCGGCGTGGACGTACTCGTCGAGATCGAAGGTCGTCAGCACGAGGACTTCGCACAGTCCCTCCGCGGTCAGCTCCCGCGTGGCCGCGATGCCGTCGACGCCGGGCATGCGCACATCCATGAGCACGACGTCCGGTTTCAGCGCCTTCGCCTGCCGGACGGCGATGGCGCCGTCCGCGGCCTCGCCGACCACTTCGATGCCCTCGGCGTTGCCGAGGATCATCATCAATCCGGCACGGATCGCGCCGTGGTCGTCGGCGACCAGGACTTTGACGGTCAAGACCCCTCCAGAGGCAGTTCGGCACGGACCAGCCAGCGACCGCCGGACGGTCCGGCGGTGAAGGTGCCGCCCACCGCGGCGGCGCGTTCCCGCATGTTCAGCAGGCCGAGGCCGGTCCCGCCGTCGCCGGGGCGGCCCGGCTGAAGATCGTTACGCACCTCGACGGTGAGTATGCCGCCGCTCGAACGGATGTCGAGGACGGCCCGCCCGCCGGGGGCGTGTTTCATCGCGTTGGTCAGCGCCTCCTGCGCGATCCGGTACGCGGTCAGGTCGACCGCGGCGGGCAGCTGGTCGGACCGGTCCGGCACGGAGCCGAGTTCGACCGCCAGCCCGCTCGCCCGCGCCGATTCGACCAATTTGGACAGTTCGGCCAGCCGGGCGGGCGCGGTCGGCTCGATCTCGGTGTCCGCGCGCAGCAGCCCGATCATCGCGCGCATCTCCTCCAGCGCGCTGACACTGTTCTCCCGCACCGATTCCAGGACCTTCCTGGACAGCTTCGGGTCGGCGGTGGCCATCGACAGTGCGGCTTCGGACTGGATCGCGATCGCCGAGAGATGCCCGGCGATGACGTCGTGCAGATCCCGCGCCATCTTCGACCGTTCGCCCGCCACGGCGGCCTGCCGGTCGAGTTCGCCGATCGTGGCCAGCTGGACCGCGTTCGCCCGCTCGTTGTGGGCGATGTCCCGCTGCTGACGGACGTTGGCCGCCCACCACACCGGGGTGACCAGGAACGGCAGGAACGCGAACGCGACGAGGATCGCCGTGCGCCACTGAGCGGAGAAGAGGAGCGCCAGGCAGACCGCCGCGAGCGTCCCGACCGCGGCGACGCCGATCATCACCCGGCTGACCCGTCGTGAACCGTACAGAGTCGTCGAGTAGAGGAAGTCGGTGAAGATGACGAAGATCGGCAGCGAGGGACCGAACGCGATGTCCACGGCGAGGACGACGAGCCCGCACAGCAGTCCTAAAGGGACCTTGCGGCGCAGCACCTGCAGGAGGCACAGCACGGTCAGTTCGGTCAGCCGGATCCACAGTGGAGTGTCGTCCTTGCCGCCGAGCAGCACGTGCATCCCGCTGAGGTAGACCAGCACACCGAGGACCCAGGTGCCGAAGGCGATGACGAGGTCCTGTTTCCACTCGGCGAGGTGGTGCAGGCGCGGGACGAACGTGGGCACCGCACCATCCCAGCACACCGGGACGCGACGCGGGGTCCTACTAACTGATGACGGTGATCTCGTGCCGTACGCCGACGCGGGCTCTCCCGCTCGCGAGACAGACTCGGATCGTGAACAAGATCTGGGACTTCATCGCGGAAAACCCGATGGCGGCCGTGGTCGCCGGCGGGGAGATCGGTTTCTGGGTCGCCATCGTCGCCGGCCTCGCGGCCCGCTATCTGCTCAAGCTGAAGCGGACCAGTGCCGTGCTGCTGCTCCTGACCCCGGTGATCGATCTCGTCGTGCTGGTCGCGACGGTCATCGACCTGCGCAACGGCGCCACGGCGAACTTCGTGCACGGACTGGCCGCGGTGTACCTGGGCTTCAGCGTCGTGTTCGGGCATTCGATGATCAAGTGGGCCGACGTCCGGTTCGCCCACCGGTTCGCGGGCGGCCCGCCACCGCCGCCCAAGCCGAGGGGCCGGGAAAAGCTGCGCGCCGAATGGCGTGACTGGGTCAAATGCGTGCTGGCCTGCGGGCTGGCCGCGGGGGTGCTGCTCCTGCTGATCTTCATGGTCGGCGACACCGAGCAGGTCGAGCCGTTGTGGGGCTGGCTGCCGAGGCTGGGGGTCGTGACGGCCATCTGGTTCGCCACGGGGCCGCTGTGGCAGGAGCTCTCCCCCAAGGACGAGAGGGTCAAGGAAGGGGCTCGACGATGATCGAACTACTGGGGATCCTCCTGCTGGTGCAGGGCGGGGGCGGGCTGATCAACCGGCTGCTGGGCAGCACGAACCCGAGCTGGTTCGTCCAGCTCCACCTGCTCCCGTCCGGGATGCACGTGGTGGTGAGCGCGCTGATGGTGGCCGGGGGCGTGGGGCTGCTGTTCGCCGAACGGGCCCGCAAGCAGCGCCGCCGGTCAGAGTGAGACCAGCACCTGAAGGACGCCGAGGACGATGGTGACGACCGTCAGGACGACGGTGACCACGGTGAGCCGCGTGACCCGCGCGCTCACCGTGTTCTCGTAGGCGTACCGGGTCTCCTCGTCCATCGCCTCGGCCTGGCGGTCGAGCTGGGCGATGATCCGCTCCACGCCCATGCTGGTGACCAGGCGGCGCTCCAGCGAATCGACCTCGGGCGGCAGTACCGAATGCAGCATCTCGAGGATGTCGTCGAGCGAGCCGCGCAGGAGCCGGGTGCGGCTCCCGGTCTTCCTCATCGATGCCAGCCACTGGTCGGCCAGCGCCATCCGGATCAGGACGCGTTCGAGGATGAAGAGCATCCCGTGGTCGAGCCCGCCGATCTCGCTGTCGATGCCGAAGTACGGTTCGACGGCGCCGAACGGGCCGCGCATCAGCTCGTCCTGCTGCTCGACGTAGTCGGAATCCTTGCTGTTGAGGCAGACGATCCCGCCGGCCATCGTGTAGGCGGCGACGAACGAGCGCGTGCCCCACGACGGGCCGAGCGCGTCCCTCGCGACCTCGCGGGGCACGAACCGCCAGCCTTCGTCGCTGGTCGCCAGCCCGTAGTACGGCCGGGGATCGGCGGCGACCCGCTGGGCGGGCGGATGCCCGTCGTGGGACCGCAGCTCGACGCACCAGCCCTTGCGGCTGAGCCCCTCGGTGAGGCCGCAGCCCCTGGTCAGGTCCTCGAAGATGTGGGTGACGGTCTTGAGAAGCGAGGGGAACGTCTTCTCGCCGTAGCCGCCGTGCAGCCCTTTCTCGCCGTTCGCCGTCTCACGACCCTGAAGGCTCTGCAGGACGGCGATGGCCAGGTCGAACTCGGCGGCGGGACCGTCCACCGCCGCGCCGGTGATCGTGGTGGCGAGGACCAGTGTCATCGCGTGATAGGCGGGATGCCAGGTGACGACGAGTTCGCACGGCAGCCCGACCGTGCCGACGCGGATCGACAACCGGGAGCCACCGGTGCGTTTGCGCAGCACCCGTCTTCGCGGTGGTTTCGTGTAACTGGCCAGGAAGTTCTCCGCAGCGGTCCACTCGTCGCCGAGCTTCCCGTCGAGATGGGCCAGCAGCCCGCGGTCGCGGCCGCCGTCGAACACCTTCTCCGCCTCCCGCTCGGACAGCGGGACCGCCCACGCGAAGGTCAGGAGCACCGAGGTCATGCGCGGCGCAGGAGGGCGATCAGGTCCCGGCCGAGATGGCGGCGCAGGGGGCCGGAGGCGTTGACCAGTTCGTCGCGGTCGATGTGCTCGTCGGCCGGGCCGAGATCGTCGAGGACGTGGTACGTCCACTCCCACTCGGTGCGCCAGCACGCCTCGGCCGCGTCGGCGGCGACCTCCTCGGGATCGAGGTAGCGCACCGGGAGCGCCGGTCCGCCGTCGCGTAGTGCTTTGTCGAACTCTTCGCGCGAAACGCGGCGCGAGCGGACTTCGGTGCCCGCTTCGACGCTGTCCAGGCTGAACGCACCCCGCCCGATCGGCGACCGGCTGTACGCCAGCACCAGTGCGCCGCCGGGCGCGGTGATCCCGGCCAGCCGCCGCAGGATCGGCCCGACGTCCGGCGTCGGCACGTGCTGGATGACGTGACTGCACAGCACGAGGTCGTACGGGCCGCCGTCCAGTTCCGTGATCGGGGAGTCGGTGAACGAGAACTCGGTGTCCTCGACGGCGGTTTCCCGCGCCTTGGCCAGCCTGTCCGGGTCGGGATCCGCGGCGGTGACGTCGGCGGAGAACCGCGCGAGCCAGGGGAGAAGGCGGCCTTCGCCGCAGCCGGCGTCGAGCGCCTTGACCTCTTCGCGCGGGCCGAGGATCGCGGCGAGCTCATCGGCGACCTTGCCGAGCGCGCGGTCCTCGCTGGCCGTCCAGTAGCCGTCGTAGGGTTCGTGCCGTCGGATGAACACGCCGGTGACGTGGTCGCCGGCGTCCGGGTAGCGGTAGCTCTCGGTCAGCACAGTCGCGAATATAGCCCGGATTCGCGGATTCCCCGGTGCTCCGCGGCGGATTACCCTGAGTACATGGCCATCGGGCCTGTCACGCTGTACGCCGTTGTCGCCGTGGCGCCTTCGGTGCTTTTCTGGTGCGCGCTGAAGGTCCCCGCCCTGATGCGCCGGTGGCGTCACCGCCGTGAACCGGAGACCCCGATCGGGCCGCCCATCGAGAAACTCGCCGCCGATCTCCGCCGGGTGCACCGGCTGCTGGCGGAACTCCCGCCCGGCGCCTCCGCCGTCCGCCGGTACGGCACCAGGCAGGCGTACGACGCGCTGCTCGTCCAAGCCTGCCGTGAGGTCGAGGTCGACCACCGGCTGGACGGGCTGCCGGAGGGCTTCGAGCGGGAGATCGAACGGCTGCGCGTCGAGGAATCCCTGGCCGAGCGCGGACTTTCGGTGTCCTGACACGGTTTGTATCGAAAGTATGCGCGCGACCGGGAGGCTCGCGGGCATGAAGAGGCTGGGACTTCTCGCTGCGATCCTGCTGGTGTTCGCGCTCATCCCGGGGGTCGCGTCGGCCGCGGCCGCCTTCCCGAAGATGGACGCGGCCACGGTCGACGGCTTCCGCTGGACGTCCGGTTCGACCTTCGACACCTACGGCGCCCGCATCGCCGCGCTGGAGAAACACCTCCCGGCTCGCGGGTTGCCGGAGATCCTGTCGTCGGCGAACCGGAAGGCGCGGCCGCTGTGCCACGGCACGTATCTCGCGGCCGCGTTGAAACCGGCCGGATTCTGCTGGGAAGACGCCAACGACGACAAGACCAACGACTGGATCCCGCAGGGACTGACCGGTTCCGGCGACGCGGACGCGGCGACCGGGAAGGTCGGCGGCAAACGGGTCGTGGCGGCGTCCTGGCACACTCCCGGCGACACCATGGTTCGCCTGTCCTTTGTGGACGCGACCGGACTGGGATACCGGCACGTGCTGCTCGTCGAACCGACGTCGAACGACAACTTCGCCATCGTGCAAGGACACGGGCACGGCATGACGTGGATCGGGAACCGGCTGTTCGTCGCGACCACCGGGGGAGTGGTGCGGGTTTTCGACACCACGCACTTCTGGAAGGTCGACGACAGCTCCGGCGTCGTCGGCAGGGGCCCGGACGGCAAGTACCACGCGGCGTTCTACGACTACGCGATGCCGCAGATCGGCGCTTACTGGTACCCGGGCGGCGGCGGCTGCACCAATGCCCCCGGCACGCGGCCGTGTCTCGCGACGATGTCGTTCGACCACAGTGACGCCTCGATCGTGACCGCGGAGCACATCCCGAACGCGGCGGGCGGCCGGGTGCTGCGGTGGCCGTTCGACCGCGCGACCGGCCTGCCCAAGGTGTCCGCCGACGGCACCGTGCACGCGAAGGAGGGCTTCGTGTCGCCGGTGTGGGGCATGCAGGGAGCGGTGGCGCGCAACGGATATTTCGTGATGACCGGCGTGTGCCCCGAGTACGCCGGGGTGGCGGGCGACCATCCGTCGTGCCTGCACGGCGGCGTCGGCGGCACCTCGACGTCGCGGCTGAGCGGCCGGGCGCCGGTGAACTCGCAGAACCTGTCGTACTGGCCCGCGACGGGGGAACTGTGGCTGATGAACGAACAGCTCCGGGAACGGGTGACCGTGCACGTCCCTTGGACGACCCTGACCGGCCGTCCCTGAAGCCCCGCAAGTCCGTGAAGGCCCCCTTCCCTCGGCTCAGCCGAGGAAACTCGACCTTCGCACCTTGCCGAGGTACATGAAGGCCCCCTTCCTTGCGCCAGGCGCAAGGAAGGGGGCCTTCATGTACCTCAGGCGAGCAGAAAGGGCACAGGTACCGAGTCGGTCGAGTCTCGTGAGGGGTAAGGATGGCTCTGACCGGCCGAGTTCACGGGGCGAAGTCCCAGCGCGTCGCGCCATAGGGCTCGGCACCCGCCACGCCGATCGCGCGCCGCAGGGTAAGCCGGTACAGATACCAGGGCGGTGCCCCCGCGCTGGGCGCGCTGAAGGGGGCCGTGAGCGCGTCGCCCTCCACCGTCGCGGGCCAGCCGCCCGTCCGGTAGACCGTCGCCACGCGCTCCAGCGTCGCGAGGTCGGTGACGCGGTGCGCCTCGCCCTCCAACGTCAGGTCGATTCCCCGCAGCCGCACCGAAACGGCGCACGCCGGGTTCACGGCCAGGTTGCGGGACCGGCGCGTGCCCGGCCCGCCCTTGAAGTACAGGGCGTCGTCCACCCAGACGGCGCCGACGCCTGCCGAATGCGGACGCCCGTCGGGACGGACGGTCGTCACGAAGAAGGTCAGGTCGGCGGTCGGGGTGTCCTCGGCGAGGACGTCCCGCGCGCGGCTCCAGGGGAGTTCCGCGGATCCGTAGCGGTCGAGGTTCTTGGTGGCGTGAGGTTTCGTCATACCCACGCGTCGAACGGGCGGGCCGCGATTCGACACCGGACGCGAAAAACCCCGCCACCGAAACGGTGACGGGGTCTTCCGTGAACCCTGGGATCAGTCCAGGTAGTCGCGCAGCACCTGCGAACGCGACGGGTGACGCAGCTTCGACATCGTCTTCGACTCGATCTGCCGGATGCGCTCACGGGTCACCCCGTACACCTGGCCGATCTCGTCGAGCGTGCGCGGCTGGCCGTCGGTGAGGCCGAACCGCAGCCGCACCACACCCGCTTCACGTTCGGACAGCGTCTGCAGCACCGACTGGAGCTGGTCCTGCAGCAGCGTGAACGACACCGCGTCGACCGCGACGACGGCCTCGGAGTCCTCGATGAAGTCACCGAGCTGCGAGTCGCCCTCGTCGCCGATGGTCTGGTCGAGCGAGATCGGCTCGCGGGCGTACTGCTGGATCTCGAGGACCTTCTCCGGGGAGATGTCCATTTCCTTCGCGAGCTCTTCGGGGGTGGGCTCGCGGCCGAGGTCCTGCAGCAGTTCACGCTGTATACGGCCGAGCTTGTTGATGACCTCGACCATGTGCACCGGGATACGGATGGTGCGGGCCTGGTCGGCCATCGCGCGGGTGATCGCCTGACGGATCCACCAGGTGGCGTACGTGGAGAACTTGTAGCCCTTGGTGTAGTCGAACTTCTCGACCGCGCGGATCAGGCCGAGGTTGCCCTCCTGGATCAGGTCCAGGAACGCCATGCCGCGGCCGGTGTAACGCTTGGCCAGCGAGACCACGAGCCGGAGGTTCGCCTCCAGCAGGTGGTTCTTCGCCCGCTCACCGTCGCGCACGATCCACTTGAGGTCGCGCCGCATCTGGGTGACGAGCTTCTCGCCCTCCTCCTCGGCGTTGCGGACGCGCTCGGCGGCGTAGAGCCCGGCCTCGATGCGCTTGGCGAGCTCCACCTCCTCCTCGGCGTTCAGCAGGGCGACCTTGCCGATCTGCTTGAGGTACGCGCGGACCGAGTCGGCCGAAGCGGTGAGCTCGGCGTCCTTGCGGGCCTGGCGCAGCGCCTCGGACTCTTCCTCGTCCCAGACGAAGTCCGGGTTGTCGGAGGTCTTTCCGGCGTTCTTGTCGGTCGACGTGCGGCGCCCGCGGGCGGGCGTCTCTTCGACGTCCTCGTCGGACTCCGCGTCCTCTTCCGTCTCCTCGGTGACGGAAGCGTCGACGACGTCCACCTCGACCTCTTCGAGGTCCGACAGGTCCGGGGTTTCGAGGTCGGCTTCGTCGAGCTCTACCGGACCGTCTTCCGGATCGCCGTCTTCGGTCTTGGCACCCTTGGTGTTGGGTTTCTTGGCCGGAGCCTTCTTCGCCGGGGCCTTCTTCGCGCCGGCCGCCTTGGCGGCGGTCTTGCGCGCCGCGGGCTTCGCCGCGTCGGTGGCTGCCTCGTCGGCCGGCTCGCCGGCTGCGGTCGCTGTCTTCGTCCCGCTTCGGGTTGCGGTTCTTGCGGCTGCCACTTACGCCCTTTCGCAGCGGTCGATCATGACGAGCCGAGGCGTGATGGTCTCGGCTGCCTCAAACTTCGGGGAACACCCCTCGGCCTGCGGTTTCCCTCGTTCTCGTGGGTGCCGCCGCCGTGGGCCGTGTTCCATTGTAACGACGATACGTGACAGCGTCGCGGCGCGGACCACCACCCGGCGGCCGCGACACGCCGTCCGACCCGCCGAAGTGACATCCGCGGCGCGGATGTCAGCGTGGGCGCGTCAGTGCTCGATGCCCTCCGCGGCGGCGGCCGCCGCGCCGACGATGCCCGCGTTGTTCTGCAAGGACGCGACGATCACCGGCGTGCGGATGTCGAGCAGCGGGACCCATTTGTGCGACTTCTTGCTGACCCCGCCGCCGACGATGAACAGATCCGGCCAGATCAGGTTTTCCAGCACGGAGAGATACCTGTTCACCCGTTCCGCCCATTCGGGATACGAGAGTTCCTCGTTGTCCTTCACCGACGCCGCGGCCTTCTTCTCCGCGTCGAAGCCGTCGACCTCGATGTGGCCGAACTCGGTGTTGGGCACGAGCTTCCCGTCCTGGAAGACCGCGCTGCCGATGCCGGTGCCGAAGGTCAGCAGCGCCGTCACGCCGCGCCGCGCTGCCGGGTCGCCCCAGCGGATCTCGGCCATGCCGGCGGCGTCCGCGTCGTTGAGCATCGCGATGTCGTCCACGCCGCGGCCGAGGCGTTTGGCGAACAGGGCGTCGGCGTCGGTGCCGATCCATGCGCGGTCGATGTTGGCCGCGGTGTGCGCGACCCCCTTCTTGACCACCGCGGGCAGGGTGACGCCCACCGGGCCGTCCCAGCCCGCCTGGCCGGTGATCTCGGCGACGACGTCCGCCACCGCCTCCGGGGTCGACGGCTTCGGCGTGTCGATGCGGATCCGGTCGCCGATCAGCCGTCCCTCCGCCAAGTCCACCAGCGCGCCCTTGATCCCGCTGCCGCCGATGTCGATACCGAAACCTCGGGTCGCCTCCACCACGGACGTGGTCCCTTCTCGCACGATTCAGAAGCCTGCCTCGGAGACTTTAACCGGATGTGGTGACATGGCGGACGTGGGAGTTGACGAGACGTTGCTGAAGAGTGTCGCCGAGCGTGTCGCGGGCGAGGCCGCCGAACTGGTCCACGAGGCCTGGACCGGGATGAACGCGGGCCGCGAGGTGCGCGTGGACACCAAATCCGCCGACACCGACGTGGTGACCGCGGTGGACCACGAGTCGGAACGGCTGGTGCGCGCCCGCCTCGCCGAACTGCGCCCCGACGACGCCGTGCTCGGCGAGGAGGGCGGCGGGATCGCCGGGGACGGGGTGACCTGGGTGGTCGACCCGATCGACGGGACGGTGAACTTCCTCTACGGGCTGCCGTGGTTCGCCGTGTCGGTGGCCGCGCAGGTGGGCGGGGTGTCGGTGGCGGGCGCCGTCGTCGAACCGGTCAGCGGGCGCCGCTGGACCGCCGCGCGCGGGCAGGGCGCGTTCCTCGACGGGCGGCGGCTGTCGGTCAACGCCCCGGAGCGGCTCGACCTGACGCTCGTCGGCACCGGGTTCGCCTACAAGGTCGAACGGCGGACGAAGCAGGCCCGGTTCGTCGCCGAACTGGCGACCAGGGTGCGGGACGTCCGGCGCAACGGGGCCGCGTCGCTCGATCTGTGCGCGGTCGCGGCGGGCTGGCTCGACGCCTACGTCGAACACGGCCTCGGGCACTGGGACTGGGCCGCCGGGGCGCTCATCGCCGCCGAGGCGGGAGCACGGGTGTCGTTGCCGGGGGAGGATACGGAGTTGGGGCCGGACGCGACCTTCGCGGTGGCGCCGTCGATCGAGGGACCGTTGCGCCGGGCGCTGATCGACTCGGGCGTGGGAGCGATCTGAGCGTCAGCAGGGAGCTTCGCGGGCGGCCTTCAGCAGCGTCTGGTCGATCACCGGGGCGCCGCCGCCCGCGGACTGCTCACCGCCGCCGCTGCCCTGCTGCGCCTTCGACCACTGGGTGAGCTGGTCGAGGACCTGGCGGGCCTCCGCCTTCGGGCGGATGTCGCCGAGCAGGGTGCCGGTGGTGAGCGTGACCGAAGCGTCCTTGCGGTTGTCCTTGACCAATTCGGCGCACGGGACCACCAGGCTCAGCGTGCGGGCCGCGGCGGCGCCGCTCTCGCCGAAGCGGATCTGGCCGCGGCACTTGGCTTCGGCGTTCTTGTAGGCCGGGTCGACGTCCGGCTCGACGATCTGGGAGAAGCCGAGTTCCCGGAGCGTGCTGGTGACGATGCCGCCCTGGCCGCGGACCTGGGAACCGTTGAGCACCTGGACGGCGACCTTGTCCGGCGGCACCGGCGCGCGGTCGTCGAGCCCGTTGTGGGCCAGCGGCGTGTAGGTGACACCCTGCTGCGGGGCGGGCGGGGGATCGCAGCGGACCTTGGCGTCGACGTCGGCGTTGCTCGCCACGACGTTCACCCAGACGATCACCGCGCCGAGCGCCATCACCCCGATGACGATGAGCGCGGGCAGCGGCTTGCGCTTGCGATACGGCCTCGCCCCGCGGTCCCCGATGCCGTTCCCCGACGCCACCTGCCAGTCCCTTCCCCAAGCCCGGATCCCCGGACGGTGCTTCATCTCACCATCGTGTCCGATCAGCCTATGCGTTGCGGCGAAGGTGATCGGCGCGGGCCTCCGGATAGCACCACGCGATGGCCACTCCGGGCAAGCAGCCGGGCCCAAGGGGTGAGGTACCCGATGCGGGGGCAACCCATTCGGACGACAGGCGTCTTGACAGCAGGGTTCCCCCTGTTGGGTGACGTAATCGCGGCTATGTCTGACTCGTTGCAGAGCCGGTATCAGCGTGAGCTACCCTTCGCGGGCTCAGGCGGCAGTAAGAGGCGCAAAAGAGAGACCTCGCTCACTGCCCAGCCGGGCACAAACAGGGGCGCTGGGACGTTAACCAGCGGCACGAAGGACTCACGAGCCGCGCGCTCGCGGGTCCGGGCCATCTGACATCGAAAGCATCGCAGGGGTGAGGGACTAATGGCGACCGACTACGACGCTCCGCGCCGCAGCGAAGCCGACGAGCTGGCCGAAGACTCGTTGGAAGAGCTGAAGGCAAGGCGTAACGAAAACCAGTCCGGCGTCGTGGACGTCGACGAGGACGCGACCGCCGAGAACTTCGAGCTGCCGGGCGCGGACCTCTCCGGACTTTCCGGTGAGGACCTGACCGTCAAGGTCGTGCCCAAGCAGGCCGACGAGTTCACCTGCTCCGTCTGCTTCCTGGTGCACCACCGCAGCAGGCTGGCCGAGGAGAGTGGCGGACGGCTCATCTGCCGCGACTGCGCCTGAGCCTACGGGCACAGGGGACGGCGCGACAGGGGCTTCGGGGACTGAAACAGGAATAAAGGGGGCCGGCCCTGGTGGCCGGCCCCCTTTCCATGCCGTCTCAGGCCTTCTCGGCGGTCTGCCGCAGCAGCGCGGCCACCTTCTCCGGATGGCGGGTGCTGAACAGCCAGTACGGCGTCGGGTCGTCGGGGTCGGTGAGCCAGACCCGCACGACCGGGCCGACCCAGCCCCGGTGCAGCACGAAGGCCGCGGGATCGGCGTCGCGGCCGAGCGCCTTGCGCTTCGCTTCCTTGTCGATGACGTCGACGTCGCCGACGAACTTGAGCGGCAAGTGCGCGTCGCGCAGCCAGAGCTCCGGCTCGGCGCCGCCGGTCACCCGGACGCGGGACCGGCCGAGCGAGATCATCAGCGCGATCACCGCGGGGATCAGGACCACGTACGGCAGCCACCCGCGCAGCCCGGGATAGCCCATGTCGATCTCCGCGGCCAGCAGCCCGCCGCCCAGCAGCGGCAACGGCCAGCCCCACCACGGGACGTAGAGCCGCTCTGAATGCTTGACGGCGCCGCCTTCGGCCGTGTTCACGCTTTCACCCACGCGTTCAGGGTAGTCTCGCCGCCCGTGTCCACCGTTCAGGTACTGCTTTCCCGGATCGATCCTTCGGTCCCCCTTCCCGCCTACGCGCGCCCCGGTGACGCGGGCGCCGACCTCGTCACCACCTCGGATCTCGTGCTCGCGCCCGGGGAACGCGGCGTCGTCGGAACGGGCGTCGCGATCGCGCTGCCGCCCGGGTACGCGGGCTTCGTCCACCCGCGCTCGGGTCTCGCCGCCCGCGTCGGCCTCTCGGTCGTCAACACGCCGGGCACGATCGACTCCGGGTACCGCGGTGAGATCCGCGTCTGCCTGATCAACCATGATCTCTCCGAGAAGGTCGTGCTCACCCGCGGCGACCGGATCGCGCAACTGGTCGTGCAACGGGTCGAACAGGCCGAGTTCGTCGAGGTCGCCGAACTCGAGCCGTCCGAGCGCGGCGAGGGAGGGTATGGCTCCACGGGCGGACACGCCACACTGGGAGCCGGAGCCAGGGAAGGAACGGAGAACTAGTGGGGATTTTCGGACGCAAGCGCGCGAAGCCGAGCGGACGGCACGCCGCGCCCGAGGTCGATGAGCGTCCCGTTGCCGAGGACACCGACGACGAGATCGAGGCGCAGCTGTCGGAGACCTCCGACGGCCCCTTCGACCTCGCCGACGCGCCCGAGGACGGCATCCCGCGGATCGACCTCGGCTCGGTGAAGGTGCCGGTGCCCGACGGTTCCCAGGTCCAGGTCGAGATGGACCCGGAGAGCGGCGGTGTCCGCGCGGTGCACGTCGTCACCGAGCAGGGGCAGATCACCGTCAGCGGCTACGCGGCGCCGCGCTCCGGCGGCCTGTGGAAGGACGTCAGCACCGAGCTCACCGAGCAGCTGCGTGCCGACGGCGCCAAGGTCTCGGTCGGCATGGGGGAGTGGGGCCTGGAGCTGTCCGCGATCGTCGGTGACGTCGCGCTGCGGTTCGTCGGGGTCGACGGTCCGCGCTGGATGCTCCGCGGCGTCATCGCCGGGCCGCAGTCGCAGGCGTCGCAGGCGCCCGCCGTGCTGCGGGAGATCGTGCGGCACACCATCGTCGACCGCGGTGACGCGCCGATGCCGGTCCGCACCCCGCTGACCATCACGCTGCCCGACGCCGTCGCGCAGCACATCGCCGAGCAGAGTGGTTGAATCGCGCGCTGTGTTTATTTGATCGCGCGCTGACGTAAACGTGCCGAAGGGGCGCCGGGCCGCTTGCAACTCGGGTTGGGAGCGGAGGGCGCCCCTTCATCACGTTTACGTGGGCCTCCGGCCCAAAAGAGGGCGCGCGACGGATGAAGTCTCCGTCGGGCGCGGGGCGCCCTTGGGGAGACCGTGTGGTCGAGTCGGCGTGCCGTCGCGTTGCTATGGGTTAGTGGGTGGCCGCCCTCAGCCAGGCTTGGATGGTCGCGCGGCCCAGGGATTCCCGGTCCGCGCCGAGGGCGGTGAGCGTCGACTCGCCGACCTCGGCGCGCGGCAGGGCGTCCGCCCAGGCGCGGGCGACCTCGGCCGGGTGGATCGGGTCGTCCACGCACGCGCCGATCCCCGCGGGCACGTCGAGCCCCTTCAGGTCCTCCAGAGACGGGGCAGGATGACCCGCCGCCGTCCGCAGGCTCGCCGCCAGTCCGTCGCCGTGCCGCCGCCACGCGCGGCCGAGTTCCGCCGAAAGCCACTCCGGGACGCCGTCGGAGGATTTCGCCAGCGCGCCGTCGACCCCGTTTTCGGCCACCAGATCCGCTGACAGCCGCGCGGCGAGCGACGCGGGTGCTCGCCCGGCCGGGCCGTTCCAAGCCGGGAGAGCGGCCAGCAGGCCGGTGCAGCGGGCCGGTTCGCGCGCCGCCCACTCCGCCGACAAGTGCGCGCCGAACGAGATGCCGCCCACGAGCAGCGGACCGTGCTCGTCGGCCAGCCTGTCCAGCTCCTCGAGATAGCCGTCCGCGAGCCGGTCGCCCGGTGGCGGGGGCGGGGCGATCAGCCGGATGCCGAGCGCTCGCAGCGGACCGGCGAACACGGCCCGCACGAACACTTCGTCGGACCCGGTGCCGGGGAGTACTACTGCCGTCGTAGGCGGAATAGCGGAGGTCACGTTGCGATATTCCCCTAAACCCGTTCTCCTGGTCGGAGCACAGTTACGCTGGATTACGCACGGGCCGTTCAAGTCGGGGGCCCCGGAGCACAGGAGCACCGTTATGTCCGCCAAAGACGGCGGCTACTTCAGCCGGCTGGTCCGCAAGCTGACCAGCGACGTCGAGGATCTCGACGCCGACGATCTGTCCGAAAAATCCGAGGCCGGCGGAGCGCAGCGCGCCTGCGACTGCCGGTCGGGTCAAGAGGTGACGGTGCTCGGGAGACTCCGCAGCGTGGAGCTCTGCCCGACCAACGAGGCGGCGACGCTGCAGGCCGAGCTGTTCGACGGCACACAGGGTGTGACGCTAATCTGGCTCGGACGCCGCCGGATCCCCGGGATCGAACCCGGGCGAACCATCAAGGTGCGCGGCCGGATGGCCGAACGTGATGGTCAGAAGGTGCTGTACAACCCCTATTACGAACTTCAGAGCCCTGTGAGTTGATCCCGCATCGTGACTGAACCCGTCGGCGGCGAAGAGAAGACCGAAGACAAGAAGCCGCAGCCCACCCTGCTGGAACAGATGGGCGGGCTGTCCGGACTGTTCTATTCCTCGCTGCCGGTCATCGTGTTCGTGATCGCGAACGCGATCTTCGGGCTCACGGTGGGGATCTGGGCCGCGGTGGGCAGCGCGGTGGCGATCACCGTGCTGCGGATCGTGCGCAAGGAGCCGCTGCAGCCCGCGATCTCCGGCTTCTTCGGGGTCGCGATCGCGGCGTTCATCGCCTACCGGACCGGTTCGGCCAAGGGTTTCTTCCTGTTCGGCATCTGGACGAGCCTGGTCTACTGCGGTGTCTTCGTGCTCTCGATCGTCGTCCGCTGGCCGCTCGCCGGCGTGGTGTGGAACGCGCTCAACGGCAGCGGCCACGCCTGGCGCAAGGACAAGAAGTCGCTGATCGCGTATTCGATCGCGACCGGCGCCATGGCGCTGATCTTCGGCGCCCGGTTCGTCGTGCAGCGCTGGCTGTACGACGAGGACTACACCGGCTGGCTGGCCTTCGCGAAGATCGCGATGGGCTACCCGCTGTACGCGCTCGGCCTGCTCACGGTCGTCTGGGCGGTGCGGCGGTCGGACAAGCACCTCAAGGCGCAGGCAGAAGAGGCCCCGCGCGAAGAGACCGACGAAGAGGTCGAGGCTCGCCTGCGCGCGAAGTACGCGCAGGCGCCCGCCGTCGAGAACTAGTAACCCAGCGCGGTCCGGATCTCCGGTTCCACGTCCGAAGTCGCCACGAAGAGCAGCTCGTCACCCGGCTCCAGCGGGTCCTCGGGCTGCGGCACGATCACGCGGTCCCCGCGCAGGATCGTCACCAGCGCCGCGTCACGCGGCAGGTTGATCTCGCTGACCGCCTTGCCCGCCAGCGGCGTCTCCTCCGGCAGGGTGAGTTCGACGAGGTTCGCCTGGCTCTGCCGGAACGTCATCAGCCGCACCAGATCGCCGACGCTGACCGCCTCCTCGACCATCGCCGCGAGCATCCGCGGGGTCGACACGGCGACATCGACGCCCCAGGCGTCGTTGAACAGCCATTCGTTGGCCGGGTTGTTGACCCGCGCCACCACCCGGCGCACCGCGAACTCGGTCTTCGCCAGCAGCGACACCACCAGGTTCGCCTTGTCGTCGCCGGTCGCGGCGATCACGACGTCGCACTCCTCGATCCCGGACTCCTCCAGGATCGACACCTCGCACGCGTCGCCCAGTACCCAGTCCGCCTGCTCCACGGTGTGCGGCTCGAACTGGTCGGCCTCACGTTCGATGAGCATCACCTGGTGGCGCCCGTCGATCAGCTCGGCGGCGATCGACCGGCCCACCGCGCCGGCCCCGGCAATCGCGACCCGCATCAGTTCTCCTCTTCCGGTTCGCGAGCGGCGACGGTGGTCACGTCGCTGACAGTGCCCGATTTCGCGGCGACGTACACGACGTCGTCGGCCTGGATCACGGCCTTGGTGTCGGGCAGCACGGCGGTGCCGAACCGCATCATGAACGCGACCCTCGCGCCGGTGGTGTCCTGCAGTTCGCGCACGCTGCGCCCGACCCAGCCCTCGTGCAGCGGGAGCTGCAGGAGCGCCACGCTGCCGGACGGATCCCGCCACACCGAGGCGACGCCGTCGGGGAGCAGGGTGCGCAGGAACCGGTCGGTCGTCCACGGCACGGTCGCCACGGTCGGGATGCCGAGCCGTTCGTAGACCGCCGCGCGTTTGTGGTCGTAGATCCTGGCGACGACCTTGTCGATGCCGAAGTTCTCCCTGGCCACCCGCGCCGAGATGATGTTGGAGTTGTCGCCGCTGGACACCGCCGCGAAAGCACCCGCGCGCTCGATCCCGGCCTCGATCAGCACCTGCCGGTCGAAGCCGACGCCGACCACCTGCTGACCGTGGAAATCACTGCCGAGCCGCCGGAACGCCTGCCTGCTCTTGTCGATGACGGCGACGTCGTGCCCCAGCCGCTCCAGCGCCGCGGCCAGGGATGCGCCGACCCGGCCGCATCCCATGATCACCACGTGCACGCACTGCCTCCTTAGTCAGCGAACGTTTCACCCGTCCGCAGGTACCCAGACACACCAGCGCCGAACCTACCGTGAGGGCCGCCCGTTACCTCCACCATCCTCCCCTCCGCCACCCTCAACGGAGACGCGGTGCGTCACAGTTAGTCTTCCCAGGTGTCGAAGTTCCCGACCGTATTGAAGCGGCTCGTCCTCGGACGTCCATTCCGGAGTGACCGCCTCTCGCATACGCTCCTGCCGAAGCGCATCGCGCTGCCGATTTTCGCGTCCGACGCGTTGTCGAGCGTCGCCTACGCGCCTGAGGAGATCTTTCTGACCCTCAGCGTCGCCGGGTTGTCCGCGTACGCGTTCGCGCCGTGGATCGGCGTCGCCGTCGCGCTCGTCATGCTGGTCGTGGTCGCGTCCTACCGGCAGAACGTGCACGCCTATCCCAGCGGCGGCGGTGATTACGAAGTCGCCAACACCAATCTAGGCGGCAAATTCGGGCTCACCGTCGCCAGCGCGCTGCTGGTCGACTACGTGCTCACCGTGGCGGTGTCGACGTCGTCCGGCGTGGCGAACATCGGTTCCGCCATTCCCTGGGTGGCGCAGCACAAGGTGATCGCCGCGGTCATCATCGTGGTCGTGCTGACCGCGCTGAATCTGCGCGGAGTGCGCGAATCGGGCAAAGCGTTCGCGATCCCGACCTACGGATTCATCATCGGCATCCTCGGCATGGTGGTCTGGGGCCTGATCGAGGCGGCCTCCGGCGCCGACATGCGGGCCGAGAGCGCGGATTTCCAGCTGCACGAAGAAGCCTCTTTGACCGGTTTCGCCTTTTTCTTCCTGTTGTTGCGCACGTTCTCCTCCGGCGCGGCGGCGCTGACCGGGGTCGAGGCGATCAGCAACGGTGTCCCGGCGTTCCAGAAGCCGAAATCGAAGAACGCGGCGACCACCCTGCTGATGATGGGGGTGCTCGCGGTGACGATGCTGGTCGGCATCATCACGTTGGCGATCATCACCGACGTCAAATTCGCCGAGCACCCGGAAACGCAGCTCACCGGCACGCCGGCGGGTTACGAGCAGAAGACGATCGTCGCGCAGATCGCGCAGGCGGTGTTCGCCGACTTCACCCCCGCGTTCTATTACATCTCCTTCGCCACCGGCATCATCCTGCTGCTGGCCGCGAACACCGCGTTCAACGGCTTCCCGGTGCTCGGCTCGATCCTCGCGCAGGACCGCTACCTGCCGCGTCAGCTGCACACCCGGGGCGACCGGCTGGCCTTCTCCAACGGCATCCTGTTCCTGTCGGCGTTCGCGCTGGTGCTGATCATCGCGTTCGACGCCGAGGTCACGAAGCTCATCCAGCTCTACATCGTGGGTGTGTTCGTCTCCTTCACGATCAGCCAGGCGGGCATGATCCGGCACTGGAACCGGTTGCTGTCGAGGGAAACCGATCCGGTGGTGCGGCGGCGGATGCGCCGTTCGCAGACGGTCAACGCGATCGGCCTAACCATGACCGGCACCGTGCTGATCATCGTGCTGGTCACGAAGTTCCTGCTCGGCGCGTGGATCGCGATCGCGGCGATGGTGGCGATCTACATCCTGATGACCGCGATCCGGAAGCATTACGACCGGGTCGCGGAGGAATTGCGCGAGATGGACCGCAAGCCGACCGTATTGCCTTCGCGCAACCATGCGATCGTGCTGATTTCGAAACTGCACCTGCCCACGCTGCGCGCGCTCTCCTACGCCAAGGCCGTGCGGCCGGACGTCCTCGAAGCCGTCACGGTGAACGTCGACGACGTCGAGACCCGTAAACTCGTCCAGGAATGGGACGACCACAATTTCAAGGTGCCGCTGAAGGTGATCGAGTCGCCGTACCGCGAGATCACGAAGCCGGTGCTCGACTACGTGAAGCGTGTCCGCGGTGACAACCCGCGCAACGTGGTGACCGTGTTCATCCCCGAGTACGTGGTCGGGCACTGGTGGGAGCAGGTCCTGCACAACCAGAGCGCGCTGCGGCTCAAGGGCAGGCTGCTGTTCCAGCCCGGTGTCATGGTGACCAGCGTGCCGTGGCAGCTCGAATCGTCGGAAAAGGCGATCAAACGCGACCGGAAGGCACGTCCGGCGGCGGGCGACGTGCGGCGTGGATTCTCCCCGATCGTCAAGCAACCCGAAACGAAGAAGGACAAAGCAGAATGAGTGTGGACGCGTCGACCGGCACCTGGCTCGGACGAACGATCGAGCTGGAGGTCGGCGCGGTCGCGCACGGCGGGCACTGCGTCGCGCGGGCGGAGGGGCGGGTCGTGTTCGTGCGGCACGCGTTGCCCGGCGAGCGGGTCTTGGCCTCGGTGACAGAGGACAAGGGCGGGTCGTTCTGCCGGGCCGACGCCGTCGAGGTCCTGGAGGCGTCGCCGGAACGCGTCGAGCCGCCGTGCCCGCTCGCGGCGCCGGGGGAGTGCGGCGGCTGCGACTGGCAGCACGCCACGCCCGGACATCAGCGTGAACTCAAGGCCGCGGTGGTCGCGGAGCAGCTCAAGCGGCTGGCCGGGATCGAGCGCGACGTCGTCGTCGAGGCGCTCGACGGCGGACCGCTGGACTGGCGCAGCCGCGTCCGGCTCGTCGCGGGCAAGGACGGCAGGGCCGGTTTCCGGGCGCACCACAGTCACCGAGTGATCCCGATCGACGACTGCCCGATCACCGTCCCCGGCGCGCTCGACGACGTCGTGTCGCGGAAGTGGCGCCCGGGCAGCGAAATCGAGGTCACCAAGGACGGCGAGGGACACGTGCACCTTCGCGACCTGTCGACGGTCCACGGGAAGACCCGCTCGCGGCAGCTGGCCGGTGGTCTCGCCGTGCAGCACGCCGCCGGTCGTGACTGGCGCCTGGACGCCCACGGCTTCTGGCAGGTCCACCCGGCCGCCGCGGACACGCTGGCCGCCGTCGTCGCGGAATGGGCGGAGGCGCCGCGTGACGGCGTGGCATGGGACCTCTACGCGGGTGTCGGCCTCTTCGCGTCGGTGCTCGCCGAGCAGGTCGGCCCAGGTGGGCGTGTGCTGGCCATCGAGTCCGGCCGCCGTGCCGTCGCCGACGGCGAGGAGAACCTGGCCGACCTTCCGCAGGTCCGCTGGCGCTCCGGCCGCGTCGAACACCTGCTGGCCGATGCCCCGAAACCGGTCGACGTCGTCGTCCTCGACCCGCCGCGCAAGGGCGCGGGCAAGGCCGTCGTCGATTCCATTGTGGAGGGTTCGCCCGACCGGATCGTCTACGTGGCGTGCGACCCCGCCGCGCTGGCACGTGACATCGCGTTGTTCGCCGGGCACGGCTACGGCCTGGTGGACCTGCGCGCCTTCGACGCTTTCCCCATGACGCACCACGTCGAATGCGTTGCGTTGCTGCAATAATTCGGTATTTGTAATCCGTCGGAATGGACTGGCTTCGTTCACCTTGTCCGGGTGTCGAAGTGCTCGCTAACTTGAGGCTCGTCTTCACGAGGCAACGCGGATGCTTCGGGCGCTTTTTCATTCGACGCGAACGGATTCCGAATCATGGATTACCTTACTTCGGTATGCGGTGATTGTGACGGTAAAGGCTGTGCCGGCTGCGACGGGCACGGCACGATCACCATCGTGGAGGACTGACCACGTGGAACCGTCGATGCTTCCTCCCGGTGTCACGGCACAGGAGATCAGTTACCGGAACGGCCGGAAACAAGTCATCTACACGGCGCCCTATCCCTCGGAGGGGCCGGTGCTCGCGCGGGATCTGCTGGGCAGGCAAGCGTGGATGTTCATGTACGCCCATTTCGTTTTCACCTGGGTGGAAGGCGCGGTCCAGGTGCAGGTCAGCCACGGAACCTTGAACGGACCGAAGATGCCGCTGTGGAAGGGAGTCGGCATTTCCGGGCGCTGGTCGGGTCCGGCGCTGGCGGAATTCGGGCAGGCTTGGGCGCTGCAGCAGATGTCCGGAAATCGGGGCACTCCGGCCGTCGTTTCCATTTGACTTTCTCGGGGAGAAGGGGGCGGGTCGTGAGTGTTTTGGGTCGTTAGAACGACCCAAAACACTCACGACCACAGGTGCCGGTGGGCGGATGGCGGTTCGGTGCAGTTGCGGTGAGGGTCAGCCGTCCTTACCACTCACGAGACCCAACCTCAGCGTTTCAGCGTGAAAGTGAAGTCCCCGGAAACCTTCCCGGACAACCGCACCGCCGAAACCACCTTCCCTTCCTCGATCAGTCTCTCGACCTCGCCCCGCGAAAGACCGCACCCCTCGGCGATCAACCGCGCCGGCCGGACCGGGATCCGGGCCTCGAAGCGAACCGAGACGTCGCGAAAGTCCGGGTCACCCGAGGAGCCGGTGTCGAGGCGCCAGGCACCGTCCCAATCGAGGGCGATACGGTTCCGGCGCCGCACGGCAGGATCCTGGAGCAGTTCCGCCGCCAGGACGAGGTCGTTCTCGTGCAACCGGTTCAGCAGGTCCGGCCGCACGGAGCGCACGTTCACGCGTTCCAGGATCGTGAGCTTCGCGGTGTCCCCGCATCCGGCGCAGAGCACGAGAAGCCAGACGTCGAGGACTTTGTGATGGGCGTTGACGCGGAACTTGCCGTTCGCCCGGAAGCGCCCGGACGGGCAGACGTGGCAACGGCGGAGGACGACAGGCAGGCAGGTGGGTACGACCACCCAGTTTTCGAGCACAGGAATACACCCGTTCCAGTGAGAAATCCGCAGCAAAAGGAAGCGCGGCGCCCAGGGCGCGACGCGCGACGAAATCAGCGCTCGGGAGGTCTCACAGGGTGTACAACGGCAGGCCCTCCGGCTCGACGACGTGGTCCGGCAGCACGGTAATGGCCCGAGAGCGGGCCGCTCCACCGGTTTTCCGGGCAAAGCGAAGGCCCCCTCCGATCGAAGGGGGCCTCGCTCAAGCGAGCCTTAGGAGCGCGCGTCCTCCTTCAGCATGTCCGCGCACCGCTCACCGATCGCCATCGTCGTGATGCACGGGTTCACCGCGACCAGGAACGGCATCGCCGAACCGTCGGCGACCCGCAGGCCTTCGACACCCCGCACCCGCAGACGCGCGTCCAGCACGGCCATCGGGTCGCCGTCGCCGCCCATTTTCGCGGTGCACGCGGGGTGATAAACCGTGTTGTGCGTCTTGCGCAGGTAGTCCGCGATCTCGTCGTCGGTCTTGACGTCCTTGCCGGGCGCCAGTTCCGTGCCCGCCCATTCGTCCAGCGCGGGCTGCTCGGCGATCTTGCGCGCCAGCCTGATGCCGTAGGTCATCACGCGCATGTCGTGCTCGTCGGTGAAGTACCGCGGATCCACCTTCGGCTTGTCCCGGTAGTCGCGGCTGCGCAGCCGCACCGTCCCGGTCGACCGTGAACGGGTGACGTTCGGGGTCAGGCAGAAACCGTTCTCCGTGGTCGGATACCCCTGCCGGAGGGTGTTCATGTCGAACGGCACCGAGCCGTAGTGGAACATCAGGTCCGGCCGGTCGAGCCCTTCCTCGGTGGTGGTGAAGATGCCGATCTCCCACCATTGCGTGGACTCGGTCGTCATCGGCTGCAGCGCGTCCCACTGGATGACGCCTTCGGGGTGATCCTGCAGGTTCTCGCCGACGCCGGGGGAGTCCACCAACACGTCGACACCGACCTCGCGCAGATGCTCGGCGGGGCCGATTCCCGACAGCATCAGGAGTTTCGGGGTGTCGATCGCGCCGGAGGACAGGATGACCTCGCGCCGCGCCCGCAGCGGCACGCCGTGGATCAGGTCGTCGGCCAGGTATTCCGCGCCGGTGCAGCGTTTGCCGTCGAACAGCAGCCGCCGGACACGGGCGCCGGTGATGACCTCCAGATTCGGCCGTTCGCCGATGATCGGGTGCAGATACGACACCGACGCCGACGAGCGGGTGCCGTCCTCGCGCGCGTTGATCTGGAACCAGTTCGCCCCGTGCGTCACGGTCTTGCCCGAGTTGAACTCGGTCCTCGGGATGCCCGCCTGCTCACAGGCCTGCAGCAGCGCGACGCCGGTCGGGTCGTTCGGCGGCACCGAGCGGATGGTCACCGGGCCGGAGCGGCCGTGGTGGTCGCCGGGGCCGTCGTTGGTCTCGAGCCGCTTGTACAGCGGGAAAATATCCTTCGAAGACCAGCCGGGCAGGCCGAGCGACGCCCATTCGTCGAGGTCTTCGGCCGGCGCCCAGAACGCGATGCACGAGTTGTGCGACGAGCAGCCGCCGAGCACCCGCGCGCGGGCGTGGCGCAGGAAGGAGTTGCCGGCCTCCTGCGGTTCGACCAGGTAGTCCCAGTCGTAGCCGGATTCCAGCAGCGCCATCCACTTCGTCAGTTCCAGCACCGCCGGATCGTCCACATCGGACGGTCCGGCTTCGAGGAGCGCCACGGTGACGTCCGGGTCTTCCGAGAGTCTCGCCGCGACCACCGAACCCGCCGTCCCGCCGCCGACGACGATGTAGTCGAACTCTCCGGTCACTGTGCTGCCTCCTCGGGAAGTGCTTCCGCGGCGTGATCGGCCAGGACGCCGCTCTTGTGCCGCAGGACGAACCAGTAATACGCGAAACCGACGACCGCCACCGCGCCGACGAACAGCACGGCCCCCCATTCGAGGTACCAGTGATACGGCTCGGTCGCGTTGTAGACCTCGCGGCGCGGCCACGCCAGGTTCACCACGATCGCGCCGCCCCACAGCACGCCGAGGATGTTGACCGGCAGCCCCAGTTTGCCGAGCGAGAAGTACTTGGTGCCCTCCACCTTCGGCGGCGGCCACTGCCCGCGGAAGCGTTTGACCAGCATCGGAACGGTGACCAGCAGATACGCCAGGTAGATCATGATGATGCCGATACTGGTGATCACCGTGAAGATCTGCGGCTGGCCGACGTTGACCACCAGGATCAGGACCGCGATGACGCCGGACACGATCGCGGGGATCACGGGCGTCTTGGTCTTCGGTGACACCCGTGCCAGATGCTTCCCGGCGGGCAGGTTGTTGTCGCGGCCCATCGCGAACATCATCCGGATCGCCGCCGACTGCACGGCCAGGTTGCACACGGTGATCGCGATGACGACCGCCAGCAGGAAGATCGTGCCGATCGTGCTGCCGAGGACGTCGAGCACGATGAACTGGAGCCCGCCGGTCGCGATCTCCGGGTTGTTGATGTCGCCGACGGCCATCAGCGCGAGGATCAGGATGAGCCCGCCGATGACGAACGACGCGATCAGCGCGCGCAGGATCGCCTTGGGCGCGTTCTTGCGCGGGTCGTGGGACTCCTCGCCGAGCGAGCTGGCGGTGTCGAAGCCGTACATGACGTAGGTCGACGCGAGCGACGCGACCAGGAACGCCCCGAAATAGCCCCACGGCTGGTCGGCGCCGGTGTTGTTCGTCTGCATGACGACCTCGGGCCCCCGCGTGATGTTCACCGCGAGCGCGACGATCAGCAGGACCGCGGCGATCAGTTCGATGAACACGCCGGCGCTGTTGATCCGCGCCATCAGCTTGACGCCCCAGGCGTTCACCAGCGTGGTGAACAGGATCAGGACGGTGCCGAGGATGACCGCGTTCACCGCGCTGTCCCCGGAGAAGGAGAAGAACGACGAGATCTGCGGGAGCGTGATCTGATACGCCAGCGCGACCGCGGCGATGCTGACGATCGACGCGGTCAGCATCATCCACCCGGCCATCCAGGCGACATGCGGGCTGCCGAGCCGTTTCGACCAGTTGTAGATCGACCCGGCGACCGGATAGTGCGCGGCCAGTTCGGCGAACGACAGCGCCACCATCAGCTGGCCGACGAACACCATCGGCCACGACCACCAGTAGGCCGGCCCGCCGAAGCTGAAGCCGAAGTAGAACAGCTGGAAGGTCCCCGTCAGGATCGAGATGTAGCTGATCCCGGCGGCGAAGGTGTGGAAATTGCCGAGCGTTCTTTCGAGTTCCTGTTTGTAGCCGAAACCGGCGAGGCCGTCGTCGGAAGGATTGCTCATCGGCAATTTTCCCCTCTTTAGTTGGACGCGGGCTCCCCGGAGAACCAGCGCTGTGGAGCGGGCCGGAGGTTCTGGTAGATGTGCTTCGCCTCCGTGTACTCGGCGAGTCCGGTCGGGCCGAGTTCGCGCCCGAAGCCGGACTGCTTGTAGCCGCCCCATTCCGCCTGCGGCAGATACGGGTGGAAGTCGTTGATCCAGATCGTGCCGTGCCGCAGCCGGTTCGCGACCCGCTGCGCGCGGGAGGCGTCCGAGGTGAACACCGCGCCCGCGAGGCCGTAGTGCGTGTCGTTGGCGATGCGGACGGCGTCGTCCTCGTCGGTGAAGGTCTCGACGGTGAGCACGGGGCCGAACGATTCGTCGACGACGGCGCTGCTGCCCTGCTTCACGTTGTCGAGGATGGTCGGCAGGTAGTAGTGCCCCTTCGCGAGCTCGCGATCGTCGGGGCGTTTGCCGCCGGTGCGCAGGACGGCGCCCTCTTCCAGTGCCGCGGCGACGTAGCGTTCGATCTTTTCCAAATGGGCGGCCGAGATCAGCGGACCGGTTTCAGCCTTCGGGTCGAAAGGTCCACCCAGTCGGATCAGTTCGGCGCGGCGGACGAGTTCGTCGACGAACCTGTCGTGCCACTCCTCCTGGACGATCAGCCGCGCACCCGCCGAGCAGACCTGCCCGGAGTGCAGGAACACCGCGGTCAGCGCGTAGTCGACGGCGGTCTCGAAGTCCGAGTCGGCGAAGACGACGTTCGGGTTCTTGCCGCCCAGCTCCAGTGCGACCTTCTTGATGGTCGCGGCGGCGGAGGCGGCGATGATCTTGCCGGTCGCGAGGCCGCCGGTGAACGAGACGAGATCGACATCCGGATGCTCCGAAAGAGGCGCCCCGGCCTGTGCGCCCGCCCCGAGCACCAGGTTCGCGACGCCGCCGGGCAGCCCGGCCTCGGTCAGCAGCTTCATCAGCATGATCGAGGTGTGCGGGGTCAGTTCGCTGGGCTTGAGGACGAAGGTGTTGCCCGCCGCGAGCGCGGGGGCGACCTTCCAGCTGGTCTGCAGGAGCGGATAGTTCCACGGCGTGATCAGCCCGCAGACGCCGACCGGCTCGTGCACGATCCGGCTGAACGCGTCCGGGTTTCCGGTGTCGACCACGCGGCCGGCGTCGTTCGCGGCGAGCTTGCCGAAATAGCGCAGGCACGCGGCGATGTCGGCCATGTCGTATTCGCTCTCGACCAGCCGTTTCCCGGTGTCGAGCGACTCGGCGCGGGCGAAGGCCGCGGCGTCCCGGTCGAGCAGGTCGGCGGCCTTCAGCAGCAGGTCACCGCGCTGAGGAGCGGGCGTTTGCGGCCACGGGCCGGTGTCGAACGCCTTCCTCGCGGCGGCGATGGCCGCTTCGGTGTCTTCACGGGTGCCTTCGGCGACTTCCGCGACCAGCGACCCGTCCGCGGGGCAGCGGATCTCCCGGCGACCACCGCCGACCGCGTCGACCCACTCGCCACCGATGAAAAAGTCCGCCATCAAGCCCTCCGAACCGGCTTCTGCTCAACCGTCGATCAGCGATTATTACGGCCACCCGACGTGACCGCTACTTGGCAAAAGAGACCATGTTCACACCGTCGGGTGTTGAGTGGTGATTTTCTGACATGTGACCCGTGACGCGGCGGACGGAAGACTCTCAGGCGGCCTCCGTAGACTGGTCGGAACGGCGGAAGAGGAACCAGGCGAGGTGGGAGAGTGACGTTGCTCGAGTCCGTGCACGGACCGGCCGACTTGAAGCGGATGAGCCAGGAACAGCTCGGTGAGCTGGCCGCGGAGATCCGGGACTTCCTCGTCGAAAAGGTGCGGCTCGCCGGTGGTCACCTCGGCCCGAACCTGGGTGTGGTCGAGCTGACCATGGCGCTGCACCGGGTCTTCGACTCGCCGGACGACGCCATCGTGTGGGACGTCGGTCACCAGGCGTACGTGCACAAGATCGTCACCGGTCGTCACGACGGCTTCGGCAAGCTGCGCCAGCTCGGCGGCCTCACCGGCTACCCGGCGCGCTGCGAGAGCGAGCACGACCTCGTCGAGAACAGCCACGCGTCGACCGCGTTGTCCTATGTGGACGGTCTGGCGAAGGCGTTCGAACTCGGCGGTGGCGGCAGGCACGCGATCGCCGTCGTCGGCGACGGCGCGCTGACCGGCGGCATGTGCTGGGAGGCGCTCAACAACATCGCCGCGAACCCGCGCCGCCCGGTCGTCATCGTCATCAACGACAACGGCCGCTCGTACTCGCCGACCATCGGCGGCGTCGCGGACCACCTCGCGTCGCTGCGGCTCAAGCCGGGCTACGAGCGCGTGCTGGACCGCGGCAAGGAACTGCTGCGGCACACGCCCGTCGTCGGCAAGCCGATCTACGCGGCGCTGCACGCGGCGAAGGCGGGCCTGAAGGACGCGCTGAGCCCGCAGATGATGTTCTCCGACCTCGGCCTCAAGTACCTCGGCCCGGTCGACGGGCACGACCTCGTCGCGCTGGAGAAGGCGTTCCAGAGCGCCCGCGACTTCGGCGGCGCCGTCATCGTCCACGTGGTCACCGAAAAGGGGCACGGGTACGAGCCCGCGGTGACCAACCAGGCCGACCAGATGCACCAGACCGACCCGATCGACCCGGAAACCGGCCTGCCGCCGGTCAAGGGCCCGAGCTGGACCGGGGTCTTCGCCGACGAGCTGGTGAAGATCGGCGCCGACCGCGAGGACGTCGTCGCGATCACCGCGGCCATGCTGCGCTCGACCGGGCTGCACAAGTTCGCCGAGGCGTACCCGGACCGCTGGTACGACGTCGGGATCGCCGAGCAGCACGCGGTGACCTCGGCCGCCGGGCTCGCGATGGGCGGCAAGCACCCCGTCGTCGCGGTCTACTCGACCTTCCTGAACCGGGCGTTCGACCAGGTCCTGATGGACGTCGCGCTGCACCGCCAGCCGGTGACGCTGGTGCTGGACCGGGCGGGTATCACCGGGCCGGACGGGCCGAGCCACCACGGCATGTGGGACCTTTCGCTGCTGGGCATGGTGCCGGGCATGCGGGTCGCCGCGCCGCGTGACGCCGGAACGCTGCGCGAGGAACTGCGCGAGGCGGTCGCGGTCGAGGACGGGCCGACGGCGCTGCGGTTCTCCAAGGGCGGCGTGATCGACTCGGTGCCCGCCGTGGAACGCGTCGGCACCGTGGACGTGCTGCGCAAACCCGCCGGTGAAGCCGACGTCCTGCTCGTCGCGGTGGGCGCGTTCGCGCTGCTCGGGCTCGCCGCCGCCGACCGGCTGGCCGATCAGGGCATCGGCGTGACCGTCGTGGACCCGCGCTGGGTAGTCCCGGCGCCTGCCGAACTGGTGGCGCTGGCCGAGCAGCACAAGCTCGTCGTGACCGTCGAGGACAGCGGGCGGCACGGTGGCTTCGGCTCCGCGCTGGCCGCGCTGTTCCGCGACGCCGAATGCGATGTGCCGCTGCGCGATCTCGCGGTGCCGCAGGTGTTCCACGACCACGGTTCGCGCGAGGAGGTGCTGGCCCGCGTCGGACTCACCGCGCAGGACGTGGCGCGGCGGGTGACCGAGTGGTCGGCGAAGCTGGCGAGCCGGACTCCGGCGCCGGAGGACACGCACCGCTGAAGGGGCCCTTCCCCGCATAGGACGCGGTGAAGGGAGCTTTCCTCGCATGGCATGCGGGGAAAGTCCCCTTCAGCCCACGATCCGGCCGACCGCGCGGACGACGAGGTCGCGGGTCGCGGTGGGGGAGGAGAACCCGAGGATCGACAGGTGCACGACGAGGCTCAGCAACTCCTCGGCGTCGAAGTGGTCCGGCACGGCGCCCGCCCGTTGCGCCTCCCGGATCGCGGCGACCTTGTCCGCGTGCGCCCGGATCTCGGCCTCGGGCATCGCGTCGAAGCCGTTCTCCAGGCGAAGCCAGCCCATCAGCCGGAGGAGCTGGGGGTGTTCGAGGTAGCGGTCGAACAGCTTTCCCGCGTAACCGGGAAGGTCTTCGGGGGTGATCGTGAGGGTCCGGATGGCGAGGTCCACCTGTTCCTGGACGACCATCTCGAACAGATGCTCCTTGCTGCAGAAATAGGCGTAGATCAGCGCTTTGTTGGCGCCGGCGTTCTTCGCGATGCGATCCACCCTGGCGCCGGCGATGCCGTACGTCGCGAACTCGGCCGTCGCCGCGTCCAGCAGCTTCCGCTTGGTCGCTTCCTTGTCCCTGACCATGTGACCCACTCTAACTAACTGGTTGGTTGACAGCTAGCCCGGGCTCATGGCAGCCTGAATTGGCAACCAACCGGTTAGTTAGGAGATGGGTCATGAAGGTCGCACTGGTCACGGGCGCTTCCGCGGGTATCGGCGAGGCCACGGCGCTCGCACTGCAAGACGCCGGCTACACGGTTTACGGCGCCGCGAGGCGCGTCGAGCGGATGGCGGGGCTGGCCGAACGCGGCATCAAGGTCCTCGAGATGGACGTCACCGACGACGCGTCGATGGTCGCGGGCGTCGAGCGGATCATCGAGGAGTCCGGCCGCATCGACGTCCTGGTCAACAACGCGGGCTACGGCTCGTACGGCGCTTTCGAGGATGTGCCGCTCTCGGAAGGGAAGTACCAGTTCGAGGTCAACGTGTTCGGGCTCGCGCGGCTCGTCCAGCTGACCACGCCGCATATGCGTGCCCAAGGTTCCGGCAAGATCGTGAACATCTCGTCGATCGGCGGCAAGATCTACGAACCGCTCGGCGGCTGGTACCACTCGACCAAGTTCGCGGTCGAAGGCCTCAGCGACTCACTGCGGCTGGAGCTCAAACCGTTCGGCATCGACGTCGTGGTGGTCGAACCCGGCGCCATCAAGACCGAATGGGGCGGCATCGCCATCGAGAACCTGATGAAGACCTCGGGCGACACCGCCTACGCGCCGCAGGCCAAGGCGCTGGCGAAGTTCTTCGACCAGGCCGCGCGCGGTTCCCACCCGAAGGTGATCGCCGACGTGATCCTGAAGGCCGTCCGGGCCCGGCGCCCGAAGACCCGCTACGCCGCGGGGTTCGGGGCGAAGCCGATCCTGTTCGTGCGCCGGGTGCTCCCGGACCGTGCCTTCGACGCGATGTTCCTCGGGGCGCTGCGCCGCTTCGCCTAGACGGTGCCACTCAAAGCGCGCTTTCGGATTCGCGTAGCCGAGCCTCCGGCCCGCCTCCGCAAATCCGAGGCCTTCGGCCGAAAAGAAACGCGCGCGCGTGCCCTCGCCCGACGTGTCGACCTGGCGGTTCGGGCGACACGTCCTAAACGGCGACGGCCGGTTCCGCGACGGGCTCCGCGTACGAGTAGACCTCCCGCGGCTCGGGGAAGAGCTTCACCAGCACGGGGTACGCGATCGCCGCCGTGCACAGCGTCACCACCATGCTGATGTCGACGCCGCCCGCGATGTCCTTGAACGGCCCGGCGATCATCGGGGTGTTGGCGGTCAGCAGGCCCAGCGTCGTCGCCGGGATCCACGCGGCCATCGCGCGCCAGTTCACCCCGCGGGTGAACCAGTAGCGCCCGCCCTTGCGGCCCTGGTTGAACACCTGGAGGTCGTCCGGGTCGTAGAACCCGCGCCGCAGCACGAAACCGATCATCATGATCACCATCCACGGCGAGGTGCACAGCACGATCAGCGTCGCGAAGGCGTTGATGCTGGAGACCATGTCCAGCACGAAATTGCCGACGAAGATGAACACGACACTGAGCGAGCCGATCAGCAGGGTCGCCTGCACCCGGCTCAGCTTCACGAAGATCGAGCTGAAGTCCAGGCCGGTCCCGTAGAGCGACGTCGTCCCGGTGGACAGGCCGCCGATCAGCGCGACCACGATCAGCGGGATCGCGTACCAGAGCGGGGAGATCGCGGTCAGGCCGGTGATGTAGTCGGCCGGATCCGCGACCAGTGTCGCGGTGGCGATGCCGAACCCGAACGGCAGCAGCGTCGCCACCTGCGCCAGGAACGGCGCGGCCAACAGGGAACGGCGGCTGTGGCGCGCGGGGATGTAGCGCGTCCAGTCGCCGAGGAAGGCGCCGAACGAGATCGGGTTCGCCATCGTGGTGAGCGCGGCGAGGATCCAGGTCGGCCAGAAGTCGCCGAGCGCGTAGGTGCCGGTGCCGGCGAAACCGGGGTCGAACGTGCCGCCGTAGGCCACGAGCCCGAGCAGCATGATCGCCGTGCCCAGCACCACCGCGACCCGGTTCACCAGCAGCATGAACCGGTAGCCGTAGATGCACACCACCAGCGTGGCGATCGCGATGACGCCGTACGCGACACCGCGGAGCACTTCGCCGCCGTCGAAGCCGAAAAGCCGTTGTGCCGCACCGGCGACGGCGTCGCCACTCACCCAGACCGAGATGGCGAAGAACGTGATCGCCGTCAGCAGGGAGAGGAAGGAGCCGACACAACGGCCGACGACGCCGAAGTGCGCGCCGGAGGAGACGGCGTTGTTGGTCCGGGTGAGCGGGCCGAACAACGACATCGGCGAGAGCACCAGCGCGCCGACGACCACACCCGCGACGGTGGCCGCGACCGCCGCCCAGAAGCTCAGGCCGAAGGCGATCGGGAGCGTTCCGAGGATGATGGTGGCGAAGGTGTTCGCGCCGCCGAACGCCATCCGGAACAGGTCGCGCGGGCGCGAGGTCTGTTCCTCCGGCGGGATCGGCGCGATGCCGTGCTGCTCGACTTCGGTGACCTTGTCACCCATGGGGACCTCCGGGACGGCTTCAGGCGAAGCGGGTCATGACGTGCTTGACGCGGGTGTACTCGGCGAAGGAGTAGGACGAGAGGTCCTTCCCGTGGCCCGAGTGCCCGAAGCCGCCATGGGGCATTTCCGAGACCAGCGGCCCGTGGGTGTTGACCCAGACGCAGCCGAAGTCGAGTTCGCCCGAAACGCGGGTCGCGCGTGACAGGTCGTTGGTCCAGATCGACGACGCGAGCCCGTACGGGACGCCGTTGGCCAGGCGCACCGCCTCGTCCTCGTCCATAAAGGACTGGACGGTGATCACCGGGCCGAAGACCTCCTCCCGCACGATCTCGTCGTCCTGCTTCAGGCCCGAGATCACGGTGGGGGAGAAGAAGAAACCGCGGTCACCGGCGGGCGCTCCGCCGGTCTCCACACGAGCGTGTGACGGCAGCCGCTCGACGAGACCGCGCACCCGCCCGAACTGCGCTTCGCTGTTGAGCGGGCCGAAATCCTCGCCGGGCGTCTGCGCGGCGGCGGCCTTGGCCAGCTCCGCGACGAACTCGTCGTGGATCGCCGCGTCCACCAGCACCCGGCTGCCGGCCGTGCAGTCCTGCCCGGCGTTGTAGAACGCCGCCCCGACGATGCCCTCGGCCGTTTCGGCGAGGTTCACGTCGCCGAAGACCAGCAAGGGCGCGTTGCCGCCGAGTTCGAGGTGCGTGCGTTTCAGATCGGCCGCCGCGACGGTGGCGACGTCGATCCCGGCGCGGGTCGAGCCGGTGATCGACACCAGTTCGGTGATCGGGTGCTTCACCAGCGCACGGCCGGTGTCGCGGTCGCCGCACAGCACGTTGAAGGCGCCTTGCGGAAGGAACTCCGACGCCACCTTCGCCAGCAGCACAGCCGTCGACGGCGTGGTCTCCGCGGGCTTCAGCACGACGGTGTTGCCCGCGGCCAGCGCCGGGGCGATCTTCCAGACGCCCATCATCAGCGGGTAGTTCCAAGGTGCGATCTGCGCGCAGACGCCGACCGGCTCGCGACGGATCGCGGACGTGTGCCCCGGCAGGTACTCGCCGGACGCCGTGCCTTCGAGCTGCCGCGCCGCGCCGGCGAAGAACCGCAGCGCGCTGACGCATTCCGGGATTTCCTCGTCCAGCACGACGGACCGGATCTTGCCGGTCTCGCGGATTTCGAGGTCGGCGAACTCCTTCGCGCGGGATTCCAGCGCGTCGGCGATCTTCAGTAGCGCGAGCTGCCGCTGGGCGGGGGTGCTCTTGCGCCACACCTTGAACGCCCGCTCGGCGGCGGCCAGCGCGCTGTCCACATCGGACTGTTCGGAAAGGACGCTGGTGCCGAAGGCCTCGCCGGTGGCGGGGTCGACCAGGTCGAGCGTCCGCGAGCCCGACGCCGGCACCTCGGCGCCGTCGACGAAATTCAGGACCTGAGTCATTTCTTCTCCAGGTGGGTCGGCTCGAACATCTTCAGGAGGGCGGGGAGGACGACCACCGACGGGCCGGGCGTGCCCAGCGCGTCGGCAAGGT
Organism: Amycolatopsis sp. WAC 04182; assembly: GCF_003947465.1. NCBI lineage: Bacteria > Bacillati > Actinomycetota > Actinomycetes > Pseudonocardiales > Pseudonocardiaceae > Amycolatopsis > Amycolatopsis sp. WAC 04182. The sequence continues at coordinate 539,170 of NZ_QHJJ01000002.1, read as the reverse complement.
CCTTCCCGATGGTGTCCAAAGAGGACACGGTGGCATCGACGCCGAAAGACCTTGCCAGCGCTGCGAAATCGGGCCGCGCGAGTTCGGTGGCCGTGGACTGGCCGAACGCGCCGGTCAGGTACTCGCGCAGGATGCCGTAGCCGCCGTCGTCGATGACGAGCCACGTGACGTCCAGCCCGTGCTGGACCGCCGTGGCCAGTTCCGCGATGCCGTACATCGCGCCGCCGTCACCGGAGACCGCGAGCGTCGGGCCGCCGGTCGCCGCCGCGCCGCCGAGCGCGCCGGGCAGGCCGTAGCCGAGCCCGCCCGCCCCTTGCGCGGTGTGGATCGGCGCGCCCTCGGGGTTCCATGCCGACCAGGCCCAGTAGGCCGCGATCGTCATGTCCCAGAACGTCTGTGTGCCTTCGGGGATCGCGGCGCGGATGTCGTCGATCAGCTTGCGCTCGGTTTCGAGTGCCTGGCCGTCAAGCCGGAGACGTACCTTCGCCAGCAGTTCGGCCACCGCCTTTTCCGCGACGCCGTTGCTCTGGCGGAACGGTACCTGCTCCAGAAGTCCTTGCAGGGCAAGGCGGACGTCGGCGTGGATGCCCAGCGCCGGGTAGTTCGACTCCAGTTTCCCCAGGTCGGCCTCGACCTGGATCACCCGGCCGCGCGGGGCGAATTCGCGGTAGTTGCTGGACAGCTCGCCGAGCCCGGAACCCAGTACCAGCAGCACATCCGCGGCCGAGAGGAACTCGGTGCTGTGCCAGTCTTCGAGCCACGACCGGCCGGACAGTTCGTGGTCCCAGCCGAAGACGCCCTTGCCACCGAACGTCGACAGCACCGGCGCGCGCAGTGCCTCCGCGAGTGCCTTCACCTCCGCCTGCGCGCCCGAGCGCAGGGCGCCGCCACCGGCGAGGATCACCGGATTCTTCGCCGCGCCAAGGAGATTCGCCGCTTCGGTGACGAGTTCCGGCAACGGTTCGAGCGGTGCGGGCCGTGCCGTCACCGATGTGATCCGCGGCAGATCCGCCGGTGCCAGCAGGATGTCCTGCGGGATCTCGACCCACACCGGGCCGTACGGCGCGGTCGCCGCCGATTCCCAGGCTTCGCGCAACGCCGTCGGGATCTGGCTGACGGTGCGCACCACGTGCACCGACTTCACCACATCGCGGAAACTGGCCTGCTGATCGGGCAGTTCGTGCAGGTATCCGTGCCGTCCGCCACCGAGCCCGGCCACCGGGATCTGGCTGGAGATGCCGAGCACCGGGACCGACGCCGCCCGGGATTCCTGCAGTGAAGCCAAAGTCAGCAGCGCGCCGGGGCCGGTCGACACGATCATCGGGGTCACCGGGACCGGGCCTTCGGGATCCGCCGCGAGCCGGGCACGGGCGTGCCCGTCGGCCGCGAACGCCAGGTTGTTCTCCACCCGCGAGCTGACGACGCGCAGATCGTCCGTGCGCCGCAGCGCTTCGAACAGGCCGAGCGCGTGCTGGCCCGGCAGGCCGAACACGGTGTCCGCGCCGAGCGCGTGCAGGGTTTCGACGACCACGTCGCCGCCTATTCGTCCGGTGCTGGTCATGCGCCCTTCCCCAAACTGAGCAGGCTCACCAGGTCGTAGGCGACGTGGGAAGCCGCGATGGCGGTGATCTCGGCATGATCGTAAGCCGGGGCCAGCTCCACCACATCGGCTCCGACGAGGTTGCAGTCCCGCAGCCCGCGCAGGATCTCCAGCAGTTCGCGGCTGGTCATGCCGCCCGCTTCGGGGGTCCCGGTGCCCGGCGCGTGCGCCGGGTCGAGCACGTCGATGTCGACCGAGATGTAGAGCGGGCGGCCGCCGATACGCTGGCGCAGCGCGTCGACGGTCTCGGCGACCCCGCGGCGCATGACGTCGCCGGAGGTGACGATGCCGAATCCGAGGCGGCGGTCCTCTTCCAGATCCCGCTTGCCGTACAGCGGGCCGCGCGTGCCGACGTGGGACAGCGCTTCGGTGTCGAGGAGGCCTTCCTCGGACGCCCGCCGGAACGGGGTGCCGTGCGTGTACGGCTCGCCGAAGTAGGTGTCCCAGGTGTCGAGGTGCGCGTCGAAGTGCAGCAGTGCCACCGGTCCGTGCTTCTTCGCCGCCGCCCGCAGCAGCGGCAGCGCGATCGTGTGGTCGCCGCCGACGGTCACCAGCCGCGTCCCGCCCGCGGTCAGCGCCTCGGCCTCGCTCTGCAGGGTCTCGATCGCCTCGCCGATGTTGAACGGGTTGAGCGCGATGTCGCCGGCGTCGACCACCTGCGTCGCGGCGAACGGGGAAACGTCGAGTTCCGGGTGGTACGGGCGAAGGAGCCGGCTGGCCTCACGGAGCGCCGCGGGGCCGAACCGCGCGCCGGGCCGGTAGGACACCCCGGCGTCGAACGGCACCCCGACGACGGCGACGTCGGCATGCTCGACCTGATCGATCCGTGGCAGCCTCGCGAAGGTCGCGAAACCGGCGAACCGGGGCACCCTCGAAGAGTCGACGGGTCCGATCGGGGTCTGCTCAGGCACTGTGTCTCCTTCGAATGGTTTCAGGACTGCGAAGCGGCGAGTTTCGCCTCTTCTTCTTCGGCGGCCGCGCTGCCGTTCAGGCGGCGGGTCCACACGGTGAGGATCTCGTCCGAGGTACGCGGGGTGAGGAAGCTGACCAGCAGGTACACCGCGAGGCTGGACCCGAGGCCCCAGTAGATCGGGCTGTTGGCCTCGACGCCGTCGACGAACATGAACGTGATGACCACGACGGTGCCGACGACCATCGACGCGAGCGCGCCCTGGCGGGTGCCGCGTTTCCAGGCCAGCCCGCCGATGATCGCGACCAGCAGGCCGCCGACGAGGATGTCGTAAGCGATGGTCAGCGCGTTGACGACGTCGTCCACGACCATCGCGATCCCGATCGCGACGATGCCGAGGACCAGCGTGGTGACCCGGTTCCTCGCGACCTCGTCCGCCGCTTTCTTGAGGCCCAGCTTGGAAAGCAGGTCCGAGGTGCTGACCGTCGAGCACGCGATGAGCGCGCCGCTCGCGGTCGACATCATCGCCGAGAGCGCCGCGGCGAGCACCAGGCCGCGGACCCCGGCGGGCAGCTGGTCCTCGACGATGGTCGCGAACGCGTCCTGCGCGCTGGCGAGGTTCGGGTACAGCGTCTTGGCCGCGGTGCCGATCAGCGCGCCGGCGAGCCCGTAGACCAGGCAGTAGACGCCGGAGATGACGCCGCCGCCGGTCGCGATGCCCGGCGTCCTCGCGGTGAACACGCGCTGCCAGATGTCCTGGCCGATCAGCAGGCCGAAGCTGTAGATGAGGAAGTAGGTGAAGATCGTGTCTCCGCCGATGGCGGTCAGTTCGAAGTAGCTCTCGTCCAGCCGCGCGGCCATCCCGTCGAAACCGCCCGCCGAGACGATCGAGACCGGCAGCAGGATCAGCAGGATGCCGATGGTCTTGATGACGAACTGGACGATGTCGGTCAGCGTGATCGACCACATGCCGCCCAGTACCGAGTAGAGCACCACGATCGACCCGCCGATGGCGATCCCCGCCCAGCTCGGGACGTTGAACAGGACCTTGAAGATGGTGGCGAACGCCAGCGTCGAGGTGACGGTCAGCATCAGCGTGTAGCCCCACATCACGACACCCGAGATGGTGCTGGTGGAGCCGCCGTAGCGGAGGTCGAGCATCTCGCCGACGGTGTAGACGCGCAGTTTCACCAGCCGCCGCGCGAACAGCGTGTGGAGGACCAGGATGCCGACGCCGATCGCGATCACGAGCCAAGCGCCGGAGATGCCGTAGGTGTAGCCGAGCTTCACCCCGCCGACCGTCGAAGCGCCGCCGAGGACGACCGCGGACATCGTGCCCGAGTACATGAACCAGCCGAGGCGGCGGCCCGCGACGAGATAGTCGGATTTGGTCTTCGCGAGCCGCAGCCCGAACCAGCCGACCCCGATCATGCCCGCTATGTAGAGCGCGATCACCGCGTAGTCACCGGCCACGGTGTCCTCCTTGACTTGGGGCTGTTCGCTTCGTTCGGGTCACCGTAGGTTCGTTCGCGGCTTGAACGACATGGGATGATCCATCCGAACTCCGGCGCGAGTGAGGATGAAATGACCCGAACCCACGATCCGTTCGACTCGGATGTGAATGTCCCGTTACGGGCCGTGGTCGGCAACCCGGAACTGGCGGTCGACCCGGTCGTGGAGACCCTGCGGCCGGGCGCGCTCGACGCCCCGGTGCGCTGGGCGCACGTCAGCGAGCTGCTGGATCCCGCGCCGTACCTCCTGGGAGCGGAACTGTTGCTCACCGCCGGGGTGAACCTGCCGGTGGAAGCGGCCGAGATCGACCGCTACGTCCGGGGGCTGGCCGAAAGCGGGATCTCCGCGCTGGGGTTCGGGCTCACGCCGGGTGCCTACGAGACGCTGCCGCCGCCACTGCGGACGGCGTGTGCCCGGCACGGGCTCCCGCTGCTGGTCGTCCAGCCGCGGACGCCGTTCCTGGCGATCAGCCGGGCGGTGTCGGTCGCACTGGCCGAGGCGGGGCAGCGGGAACAGCGGCGGATCGCGGTCGCGCGCGAGGCGCTGACCAGGGCGGCCGGTGACGGACTCGGCGAACTCGCGAGCGCGCTGGCCGGGCGGCTCGGGGCCTGGGTGGCGCTGGTCGGAGTCGACGACGTCCTGGCCGCGGACCACGGGGCGCCGTCGCCGCTGCCGCCGGAAGTCCGGGAACTCGTCGCCACGCTCCGGACGGGCCGGGGGATCCGCAGCGCCACGACGGAATTGGCCGACGGCTCCCACGTCGTCGCGCAGCCGGTGTACCCGCAGGCGACGGCGTCGCATCTGGTCGTGGTCGGCCGCGTCGCGCGGTTCGACGGCGCGGACCGCTCGATCCTGTCGGTCGGGGCGGCACTGCTCGGGCTGGTGGGCCGCGCGGGTTCGGACGCGGCCGGGTTGGGCGCCACCGCCACGGCGTTGCTGCTGGGCGAGACCGACGTGATCGGCGGGGACGAACGCCGTCTGGTCGCGGGGATCGCCTACCGCCGCGGGCCGAACGAGGTCGCCGCCCGCTACGACTGGCTGCGTGCCCGGCTCGACACTCCGCTCGTGCGGTTGCGGCCGGGGCCGCGGTTCACCGCGATCGTCCGCGAGGCGCCGGAAATCGGCGACCTCGACCGGCTCCGCGCCGACGGCTGGCTCACGGTCGTGGGCTCGCCCGTCCCACCCGGACGGCTGCCCGAGGCGGCGGGCGAAATCGAGCTGCTCCTGACGCGGGCCGCCGCGCTGGAACGGCCGGTGGTGGCGGAAGGTACTTCGGGGCTGGACGCGCTGATCGATCCGGGCGCCGCGGCCGGGTTCGCCGCCCAGGCGCTGGCGCCGCTGCGGGAACTCGACCGGAAGGGCGACCGCGAACTGGTCGGCACGCTGCGGACCTGGCTCGCGCACCACGGCGGCTGGGACCGGACGGCCGCCGAACTCGGCGTGCACCGCAACAGCGTCCGGCACCGGATCGGGCAGATCGAACGGGCGCTGGGGGTGGACCTGGCGGATCCGGAGACCCGGATGCGGCTGTGGTTCGCCCTGCGCTGGGCCTCGTGAGACCCGACTGCCTCGGTACCGGTGCTCCTTGCCCGCCCGAAGTACATGAAGGCCCCCTTCACTGCGCCAGGCGCAAGGAAGGGGGCCTTCATGTACTTCGGGAAGGTGTGAAGGTCGAGTTTCCTCGGCTGAGCCGAGTGAAGGGGGCCTTCACGGACCGGGCCCGGCATCAACCGCGGCTGGAATCCGCGTAGGTACCTGAGACCTGGTCTCAAAACTTAAGGGTGTGTCACTGCGTAACCTGCCGGCCGCAGCCCCACTGACCGGGGTAAAGCCGGCTCCAAGTACCCGTTCTGTGCGACGCGAACGGGCTACCGCCGCACATCATGTTGTCGGCGGCGAACACCCACGACAGCATGCTGTTCGAGCCGCTGTGATCAGCCACCGGTGTGGCCGCCTCTTCAGAGGCGTTCGACGCGGTCGGCCTGCGGGCCCCGGTCGCTCTGACGCACCGCGTACCGGACCCGGTCACCCTTCTGCAGCGGCTCCGACCCCATGATCACGGACGCGTGGGCGAAGAGATCGTCGCCGCCTGCGTCCGGGGTGATGAAGCCGAAGCCGCGGTCGTCGTCGTAGCGCGCGACGACGCCCTCGCCGCCTCGTACGGGCACGTCCCGCGCCGCCGGCCCCGCGGTCGCGGCAGGTGCCGGCCGCTGCGGCGCCGGCTGCGGCTCGGTGCCCCGGACCAGGTGCACGTCGCGGGCCTGCGGGCCCTTGTCTCCACTGGCCACCTCGTAGGCGACGCGGTCGCCCTCCGCGAGCCACGTCAGCCCCTCGGCCAGGGCCCGGGCGTGAACGAAGACGTCCCCGGCGCCGGAGTCGGGGTTGATGAAGCCGAAGCCCTTGTCCTCGTCGTACCAGGCCACCGTGCCGTCGGCACCGTCCGCGATACCAGCCGCAGCGGGTGAGCCGGCCCCTGCTCCCAGCGGGATCACGTGCCCGGCCTGCGGGCCGCGCTCGCCTTCGACGATCAGGAAGGCCACCCGCTGCCCCTCGGTGACCACGCCGCCGGTCACGATGGCGGAGCTGTGCACGAAGATGTCGGCGCCGCCGCCGTCCGGCGACGCGAAGCCGTACCCCTTGCCCGGCTCGTACCAGGTGACGGTGCCGAGCAGGCCCACGGCGCTGCCGGTGGCCGCATCGGCGGTGACGCGAACGCTCAGCGCCTGGGGCCCGCGGTCGTTCTCGCCGACCTCGAACACGACGGCCTGACCCTCGCGGAGCACTCTCGCGCCGTCGTCCCCGACGATCTCGGAGGCGTGCACGAACACGTCCGGCGAGCCGTCCTCGGGGGCGAGGAAGCCGAAACCCCGTTCGGCGTCGAACCAACGGACGGTCCCTTGCGGCATAAAAGGCTCCAGGTCGAGAGGGCGGGCACTGGCCCCCAGTCTCCCTGACAGACCTCCGGTCCGTCGGGCCGGGCCCACAGGCGGGCGGTGCGGAGCCAGGAGCGGGCGAGTCCAATAAGGTCACTCTCAGGTAAATGTGGCAACGTAGGGTCGTGCGAATTCTGGTAGTCGAAGACGAAGAACCCCTCGCCGACGCGATCGCACGCGGCCTGCGGCGCGAGGGCATGGCGGTGGACATCGCGCTCACCGGTGACGACGGGCACGAGAAGGCCGCCGTCACCCGGTACGACGTCGTGCTGCTCGACCGCGACCTGCCCGGGATGTCCGGTGACGACCTGTGCCGCGAGATCGTCGCGTCCGGCGAGCTGACCCGTGTCCTGATGCTGACCGCGAGCAGTTCCGTTTCGGACCGTGTCGACGGGCTTTCCCTCGGCGCCGACGACTATCTCGCCAAGCCGTTCGCCTTCCCCGAACTCGTCGCGCGCGTGCGGGCGCTCGGGCGCCGCGCGACCCCGGCCGCGCCGCCGCTGCTGACTTCGGGCGACGTCGAACTGGATCCGGCGAGGCGGACCGTCCGCCGCGCGAGCGGTCCGGTCGAGCTGACCCGCAAGGAGTTCGGTGTCCTGGAGGTGCTGCTGTCGGCCGCCGGTTCGGTGGTCAGCAGCGAGGAACTGCTCGAACGAGTGTGGGACGAGAACGCCGACCCGTTCACCACCACCGTCCGGGTCACGGTGATGACGCTGCGCAAGAAGCTCGGCGAGCCGGGCATCATCGAGACCGTCGTCGGCTCCGGCTACCGGGTGCCGGAGCAGGGGACCGCACGCGGGTGAACCTGTCCGGTGCCCGCAGCCTGCGCGCGCGGGTCACGCTGCTCGCGACCGGGCTGGTGGCGCTGGTCAGCCTCCTGCTGCTCTGGCTGACCTGGAACCTGGTCGGCGACGCGGTTTCCGCCGTCCCGCAGCTGCCGCCGGGCACCACGGTGCGGGTCGACGGCGTCGACGTCGACGCTTCCGCGGTCACCGAACATCTGCGGGTGTACGCCAGGAACCGGGTGCTGCTCTTCGGCGCGGTCGCGTTCTGTTTCGTCGTGCTGGCGGCGGGGATCCTCGCGTGGACGTTCACCGCGCGGGTCCTGCAACCGCTGCGCGAGATCACCGGCACCGCGCGGCGCCTGTCGATCGAATCGATGGGGGAGCGGATCGGCGAGGTCCGCACGAAGGACGAACTCGCCGAACTGGCCGAGACCTTCGACGACATGCTCGACCGGCTGCAGGCCGCGTTCGACGCGCAACGGCATTTCGTCGCGAACGCCAGCCACGAACTGCGGACGCCGCTCGCGGTCATCCGCACCGAACTCGACGTCACCCTGGCCGACGAGCACGCGGACGAAGCCGAATTACGCCGGATGGCGGGTGTGGTCCGCGACGCGACCGAGCGGGCCGAGCGGCTGGTCGGTTCGCTGCTGCTGCTCGCGCGCACGGACGGCGCGGGGCTGGTGGCGAGGGAACCGGTGGATCTCGCGGTGATCGTCGCGAGCGCGTGGCGCGCGGCGCGGCCGGACGCGGAGAAACGTGGCCTCCGCGCCGAATTCGCGACCCAGGGAGCGCCGACGTTCGGCGATCCCGCGCTGCTGGAACGGATCGCGGGAAACCTGCTGGAGAACGCCGTGCGGCACAACGTCGACGGTGGCTGGCTGGACGTCGTCACGCAGGCGGGTCCACAGTGGTCGGTGCTGCGGGTGCGGTCGTCCGGCGGCCTGCTCGACCCGGCCGCGGTTCCCGAACTGTTCGAACCGTTCCGCCGCGCCGGCGTCGCCAGGACCGCCCGCACCGGCGCCGGGCTGGGGCTTTCGATCGTGCGGGCCGCGGTCCAGGCGCACGGCGGCACGGTGTCCGCGGAACCCGTTGTGGGCGGCGGTCTTTCGGTGACCGTGCACCTGCCCGCTCTGCCTTGACCCCCGGCTGGGGTTACGGTTCAAGCATGGTCCCCAGCATTCGGCTGAACAACGGAACGTCCCTCCCGCAACTCGGGTTCGGGGTGTACAAGATCGGCGACGACGAGGTCGTGGACGCGGTCCGCACCGCCATCGAGGCGGGTTACCGGGCCATCGACACGGCGACCCTGTACGCCAACGAACGCGGCGTCGGCGAGGCCGTCCGCACCAGCGGGCTGCCCCGCGAGGAACTGTTCGTCACCACGAAACTGTGGAACACCGAGCATGGCTACGACTCGGCGCTGCGTGCCTTCGACACGAGCCTGAGCGAACTCGGTCTCGAATATGTCGACCTGTACCTGATCCACTGGCCGCTGCCGTCGCAGGACAAGTACGTGGAAACGTGGCGGGCACTGGAAAAGATCGCCTCCGACGGCCGGGCGAAGGCGATCGGCGTCTCGAACTTCCAGATCCCGCATCTGGAGCGGCTGATCGAGGAGACCGGCGTCGTCCCGGCGGTGAACCAGATCGAATGCCACCCGTGGCTGCAGCAGCCGTTGCTGCGGGACTTCCACGAGAAGCACGAGATCGTCACCGAGGCGTGGGGGCCACTGGCGCGCGGCGGGGACCTGCTCGCCGACGAGAAGATCACCACGATCGCCAAGAAGCACGGCAAGACGCCGGCGCAGGTCGTGCTGCGCTGGCATATCGAGATGAACCACCTGGTGATCCCGAAATCCGTCACACCGGAACGGATCAAGGAGAACATGGACGTCTTCGACTTCGCGCTCGACGCGCACGACGGCGCCGCGATCGCGACGCTGGAGCAGGGCAAGCGGCTGGGGCCGGATCCCGACAAGCTGGGTGTTTAGACCCGGCCCCGGCCCCCTACCGCACGTCCACGAAGATCGGGTTCCCGTACAGCCACAGGTCTTCGAACGGGTTCGACTGCCCGATCACGTCGGCGCTCGGCTCCATCCCGCCGGGTACGTGCTTCTTGCCGTCCGTGCCGCGCGTGCGCACGAAGAACGGCTCGCGCACGTTGCGGAAGGTGTGCCGGAAGGCGACCCGCCGCCCCGGCGCCCACCGCGGTTCGAAGGACCGCACGACCCGCGTGCCGGAGGCGGTCTGCGTGTCCCGGTCGGCGGCCGGGCCGGTCACCGGTCCCGCAACGAGGTCGAGCCGAGCGAGCCGGGGGATCGTGCCGCCGCCGTTCGGCCGGGCCGCCAGTTTCGCCGAGACGACGACCGTGACGTCGGATCCGCGCCGGACCCGCAGCCTGCCGCCCATCGTCGCCGAATTCCAGCCGCTGTACGCGCCGAATTCCAGTTCCTGCGCGAGTCCGCCGTGCACCACCCAGACGCGTCCCGCGCGCAGGCCCTCCAGTACACCTTCGTGGCTTCGACGGGACACACCGACCACGGTCCGGCTGAACTCGGCGGGTGCGAAGTCCGCGTACGGGGGCAAGGTCTGCGGGACGCCGGTGTCGATCGGGTCCGGGTAGGCGCCGTGCTCGTCGTAGTACCCGTCCGGGACGCCGGGCCGCACGTGGGTGTCGCCGCGGTTGTAGTGCGAGTCGGAGTTGCTGGTGATCCACCACGGCTTTCCTTCGGCCAGCAGCGAATCCCAGAGCCCGCCGACGGTCGCGGTGCTCCAGTCGAAGCCGCCGTAGGTGCGGTAGGCCGACTCCGGGAAACCCGGCCACGAGTTCGAACCGGGGGAGTTGCCGTAACCGCCGCGCGCGCCACCGCCGCTCCCGAGCGGCTTCGGGAAGCCGTCGGCCTGGGCGCCCGGCGCGCCTTCCATGCCGATGACGATCCCGGGCGCGGCGTCGCGCAGCGCGCGGATCTCGTGCGGGGCGATCCGGCCGTTGCGCAGCGGATGGTTGACGACCACCACCGGCGCGTGGATCCGGCGCGCCCGCTCTTCGGCGGCGAGCCAGCGGATCGCCGCGACGGCCAGCGCCTCGTTGTCCGGGGTGCCCGGCTCGGTCCCGGTCAGCCGCCAGTCGAAGGCGCGCTCGAACTCACGTAGTTTCGCGGCCTGGTTCGCACCCGCCTGGAAGAACAGCGTCGCGTGCTCGGCGCCGGGCACGTTCCACTCCATGCCCTGCCACAGCAGGAGATCGGGGTGCTCGCGCTGCGCCGCCCGGATCGCGGCGTCCGTGCGCTCCACCGACGATTTCTCGTGCGCGGCGTGGCCGTGATCGGTGATCACCGCCCAGTCCGCCCCGTGACGGCGCGCGTCGTCGGCGATTCCGTCCACTGTGTACATCGCGTCGTAGGAGTACTGCGTGTGGATGTGGTGATCGCCCACCAGCCACCGGTAGCGGTCCCGGCCGAAGAGCAGGTTGACATCGATGTCGAGATCGAGGGCTTCCGCCGGGGCGGTGGCGGCGAGCGGGGCGCCCGCGGCCGCCGCGGACACGAGGCCCGCGCGCTTGAGGAATCCGCGGCGGTCGACGCCGGGCTTTTCGCTGTTCACCGGCGGCACGCTAAAGAGCCTCGCTGAACGGGCGGTGTCCGGACGGCCAACGAACGGCGCCGTGTGACGATCGTCGCCGTCGCGGTACTCAGCCCGTCTCCCCGGGGGATGGCCGGGGAGACGGGCTGTTTCGAACAGAAGCCAAGTGTTCACGAAAACGCAGTTGTTTTCCATGAACTCCACGAAAAACGTGAAAGGCCACCGCCTGCGATCAAGAGATCGCCGACGGTGGCCTTTTCAGTTCAGGCTCAGGAGAGCGGCACGCTCGCCACACCCGGGGCCAGGAACGGCTTGCCGTTGACCTTCTCGGACACGCCCGCCCGGTCCAGGTACGGCGTGATGCCGCCCAGCCAGAACGGCCAGCCCGCGCCGAGGATCAGGCACAGGTCGATGTCCTGCGCCTCCGCGACCACGCCCTCGTCGAGCATGATCCGGATCTCCTCGGCGATCGCCGCCAGCGCGCGGTCACGCACCTGCTCGGACGTCGACGGCGCGTCGCCCCGCTGCCAGAGTTCGGCCACCTCGGGGTCGACGGTGGCGTTGCCCTTGTCGTCCCACTGCCAGACGCCCTTCTTGCCCGCCTTGACGAAGCGGTCGAGGTTCTCGCTGACGGTGAACCGGTCCGGGAACGCCCCGTGCAGGGTCTCCCCGACGTGCAGGGCGATCGCCGGGCCGACGAGCTGCATCAGCGTCAGCGGCGTCATCGGCAGACCGAGCGGCTCGAGCGCCTTGTCCGCGACCTCGAACGGCGTGCCTTCGTCGACGGTCACCAGCACCTCGCCGAGGAAGCGCAGCAGCAGCCGGTTGACCACGAACGCGGACGCGTCCTTGACCAGCACGCTCGACTTCTTGAGCTGCTTGCCGAGCGCGAACGCCGTCGCCAGCGCGGCGTCGTCGGTCTTCTCCGCGCGGACGATCTCCAGCAGCGGCATCACCGCGACCGGGTTGAAGAAGTGGAACCCGACCACGCGCTCCGGGTGCTTGAGCTGCGACGCCATCGCGGTGATCGACAGCGACGAGGTGTTCGTCGCCAGGATCGCCTCGGGCGAGACGTACTGCTCCAGGTCCGCGAAGACCTTCTGCTTGACGCCAAGCTCCTCGAACACCGCCTCGATCACGAAGTCGGCGTCGGCGAACGCGGACTTGTCGAGCGAGCCGGTGACGAGTGCCTTCAGCCGGTTCGCGCCGTCCGGCGAAACCCGCTTCTTGGCCAGCAGCTTGTCGATCTCACCGTGCACATAGGACACGCCCTTGTCGACGCGTTCCTGGTCGACGTCGGTGAGCACGACGGGCACCTTGAGGCGGCGCACGAACAGCAGCGCCATCTGGCTGGCCATCAGGCCCGCGCCGACGATGCCGACCTTGTTCACCTTGCGCGCCAGCGACTTGTCCGGCGCGCCCGCCGGCCGCTTGGCCCGCTTGTTGACCAGGTTGAACGAGTACAGCCCGGCACGCAGCGTGTCGTCCATGAGCAGTTCGGCGAGCCCGTCGGTCTCGGCCGCGTAACCGCGGTCGAGGTCGTTCTCGCGGGCCAGCTCCAGCAGCTCGACGGCCTTGGTCGCGCCGGGGGACGCGCCCTTCGTGCGACCGTCCACAATGGCCTTGGCGCGGGCGATCGCGGCGTCCCAGCCCGCGCCGCGGTCGATCTCGCGGCGGGCGGGGGTGATCTCGCCGTTGACGACCTTCGCCAGCCACAGCAGCGACTGCTCCAGGTAGTCGGCCGAGCCGAAGACCTCGTCGACGATGCCGAGCTCCGCCGCCTGCGCGACCTTGAGCATCTTGTTCTGCGCCAGCGCGTTCTCGATGATCACGGTGACCGCGGCGTCCGGCCCGATCAGGTTCGGCAGCAGCTGTGTGCCGCCCCAGCCCGGGAACAGGCCGAGGAAGACCTCGGGGAACGCGATCGCGGCGGTGTTCTCCGAGAGCGTGCGGTAGTGGCAGGAGAGCGCGAGTTCGAGCCCGCCGCCCATCACCGCGCCGTTGATGAACCCGAACGTCGGGATCTCGGTTTCGGTGAGCCGCCGGAACACGTCGTGCCCGGTCTGCGCGATCTCCCGCGCCAGCGCCGGATCCGCGACCGCTTCGACACCGGAAAGGTCGGCGCCGACGGCGAAGATGAACGGCTTGCCGGTGACCGCGATCGCGGCGGGTTCCGCGGCGAAGGCGGCGTCGATCGCGGCGTTGAGGCTCACCAGGCCCTGCGGGCCGAAGGTGTTCGGCCGGGTGTGGTCGTGGCCGTTGTCCAGGGTGATCAGCGCGACCGGCTTGTCGAGACCGGGCACCTTCACCAGACGCGTGACCGCGTTCGTGACGACCTCGTCGGGGAAGGCGGCTTTCGCCTGCTCAGCGGTGAAAGTCATTACTTCGCCCCCTCGAAGGCCGGGTTCTCCCAGATGACGGTCCCGCCCATGCCGATCCCGATGCACATGGTGGTCAGGCCGTAGCGCACGTCGGGGCGCTCGGCGAACTGACGCGAAAGCTGCGTCATCAGCCGGACACCGGACGAGGCGAGCGGGTGACCGCAGGCGATCGCGCCACCCCACTGGTTGACGCGGGGGTCGTCGTCGGCGATGCCGAAGTGGTCGAGGAACGCGAGCACCTGGACGGCGAACGCCTCGTTGATCTCGAACAGGCCGATGTCGTCGATCGACAGACCGGTGCGCTTGAACAGCTTCTCGGTGGCGGGCACCGGGCCGATGCCCATGACCTCCGGCTCGACCCCGGCGAAGGAGTAGCCCACCAGGCGCATGCCGATCGGCAGGCCGAGTTCGCGGGCGGTGTCCTCGTCGGCGAGCAGCGCCGCGGTGGCGCCGTCGTTGAGACCGGCCGCGTTGCCCGCAGTGATCCGGCCGTGCGGGCGGAACGGCGTCTTCAGCCCGGCGAGCTGCTCGACGGTGGTGCCGGGACGCGGCGGCTCGTCCTCGGTCGCGAGACCCCAGCCCAGCTCCTTGGACCGCGTGGCGACCGGGACCAGCTCGGGGCCGATCTTGCCGGTCTTCACGGCCTCGGCGTACTTCTCCTGGCTGCGCGCGGCGAAGGCGTCGGTGCGCTGCTTGGTGATCGCCAGGAACCGGTCGTGCAGGTTCTCCGCGGTCTGGCCCATGACGAGCGCCGTCGGGTCGACGAGCTTGTCGGCGATGATGCGCGGGTTCGGGTCGACGCCCTCGCCCATCGGGTGGCGGCCCATGTGCTCGACGCCGCCGGCGATGGCGATGTCGTACGCGCCGAAGCCGATCCCGCTCGCGGTCGTGGTGACCGCGGTCATCGCGCCGGCGCACATCCGGTCCAGCGCGAAACCGGGCACCGACTTCGGCAGCCCGGCCAGCAGCGCGGCGGTGCGGCCGATGGTCAGGCCCTGGTCCCCGATCTGGGTGGTGGCGGCGATCGCCACCTCGTCGACGCGCTCGGGCGGCAGCTCGGGATGCCGCCGCAGCAGTTCACGGATGGCGTTGACGACGAGATCGTCGGCACGAGTGCCGGCGTACATACCCTTTTCGCCTGCCTTGCCGAAGGGCGTTCGCACCCCTTCGACGAAGGCGACATTGCGTACCGACCGCGCGTTCGGCGCGAGCGGTGTTGCTCCTGCGGCCACGAATGCTCCTGAAGTAGAGGTAGTCCTGACCGCACCCTAGCCCCGGTTACCGGTCGGTAACCAGGATGGTGGCCCGGTCGAGTGGGGGAAGGCACACTCCCGGGGTCACCCGCCTCGGCCGCTTGGCCGATCCGGGGGTGGTGGGGAAGTTGCTATGTTCGACGTGATCAGGGGGAGGGATCACGATGAACTCGCCGGGGCCGGCCGTCACCCGTCGTGCGCTGCTGGGGATGGCGGTCCTCGCGTCGCTGGCCGCCTGCACTCGCGGGACCCCGCCTCCGAGCCCTTCGTCCCCTCCGCCGCCACCCCCGCCGTCCACCACGCGCCAGTTCCACGACCGGCTGCTGGAGCTGGAGAAGAAGTTCGACGCCAGGCTCGGCGTGTACGCGATCGACACCGGCGGTGGTGCCACGATCGAGCACCGCGCCGACGAGCGTTTCGCGTTCTGCTCGACGTTCAAAGGGGTGGCCGCCGCGGCGGTCCTGCAGCGCAATCCGTTGTCGCATCTGGAAACCCGGGTCGAGTACTCGCGAGACGACCTGATGAAGCACGCCCCGGTCACCGGGCAGCACGTGGCCACCGGCATGACGATCCGCCAGCTGTGCGACGCCGCCATCCGGTTCAGCGACGGCACCGTGGGCAACCTGCTGTTGCGGGATCTCGGCGGCCCCGCCGAACTGACGGCGTTCACGCGCAGCCTCGGCGACACCGTCACACGGATGGACCGGATCGAACCGGCCATCACCGAGGCCACCCCGGGCGACCTGCGCGACACCACGACACCGCGTGCTTTCGCCGCCGACTACCGGGAGATCGTGCTGGGCGACACGCTGACGGCCGACAAACGGGACTTCCTGCGCGACCTCTTCGAACGCAACACCACCGGCGCGCAGCGGATCCGGGCGGGCCTGCCGTCCGGCTGGACCGTCGCCGACAAGACCGGGACCGGTGACTACGGCACGCTGAACGACATCGCCGTCGTCTGGCCGCCGGACAAGGCGCCGCTCGTCGTCGCGATCATGTCCAGCAAGGCGGCGAAGGACGCTCCGTACGACCAGGCTCTACTCGCCGAAGCCGCGAAGTATGTGGCCGAAACCCTCGCGTGATCGGACGCGTAACTCGCGTGTCTGGAGGCGCGACTCGCGTGATTGAAGGGGTTACGCCTTAGTTGCCGGTGGCGCTGGGGAGCAGGGCGGGGCAACCGTTCGTCTTGTAGGCCGGGTCGTACTCGAAGTGCCACTTCTCGTTGTCGTAGCGGCGGCACCAGCCGAGCGCGCCGCCGTTCTTGTCCACCCACGCGGCCGAGTTCAGCGGCTGGATGTCGACGGCGATTCCCTTGACGTGCATGGACGTCTCCGGCTGCAACGCCCACTTCTTGGCCTGCTCCACGGAGCCGAACCGCTCGACGGCCTTGTCGAACTCGCGCTGCTGCTGGCTCCGGCTGCGCTTGCCGTCGTTCACGCAGAGGGTGATGTTCTGGGCTTTGGCCTTGGCGCGCAGGGCGTTCCACGCTTCGATCACGTCCGGACGCATACCGAAGGTGTCCTCGTCGACATAGCGCTTGTCGACGGCGCACGTCGGGCCGGACTCGGGTCCGGGGACCTCTTCGAGGACCGCGAGCGCCTGCCCGTTCACCGCTTTGACGGCCACGCCGGTCGCGCCCAGCGTCACCATCGCGGCACCGACGAGGCCCAGCGCCACGAGCACACTGATCGCGGTCCGGCGGCTGGAGGGGGAGGTGGTCGGCACCACCCCGAAGCTACCCAGCGCCCGGCGGGGCGCCAGGGTTTGTGAGGTTGTTCCCAGAACCGCCCGGAAGGCCAACCGAATCGGAAAACGCCTGGTGGATGGTCGTGAGCGGTTTCGTGACACAAGCCGGGTTCCCAATGTCGCATTGGAGACGCTCAGCGTCCCTAATGCGACATTGGGAACATTCGGCCTGCGCCGAGCTGATTTGGCAACGACACCGACAAGGCCCTCAGTGGCTCAGGTACCCGAGCCACCCGCCGTACCTGGTGATGTCCTCGGCGCCCTCCACCGCGCCAGGCTCGCAGACGAACCCGGACACCTCGCTCCCGTCGGCCAGCCGCACCTTCCCGATCGCCAGCGGCGCGGGAACACCCGCCACGAACTCCCCGAAGCCCGCGAGGGGCAGGTCCCACACCTCGGCTTCGATCGCCGCGCCGCCCGAAGCGACCCGGACGAGACCGGGTTTGGGCGGCACGGTGTCCAGCGCGTGGAGCCGGTATTCGGCCGCGGTCGGTCCGGCGAAAACGAACCGGCCGCCCCGCGAGGTCAGCTCGTGGTTCAGCGGCTGCCCGCGCAGATGGGCGCCGACGACGGCGATCCGCGTCCGCCGCGGTACCGAGCGGGCGACGTCGGCGAGGATCCGGTCGGCGTACGCGGCGCCGACCAGCATCACGCCGAACGGCAGCCCGCCGACGGTTCCGGCGGGCACGGCCAGCGACGAAAGGCCGAGCAGGTTCGTCGAGTTCGTGAACCGGCCCAGCCGGGCGTTCACGCCCAGCGGATCGGCCTCGACGTCGGCGATCGTCGGGTGTTCCGTCGTCGTGGGCAACAGCAGGCAGTCCACAGTGGACAATACCGCCGAGGCTTTCCGAGAAAGACCATCGAGCGTCGCCAGGTCGGAGAACAACCGGTGTGCCGGGATGTCCTTCGCCGCGCCGATGATCCGCCGCACGGCCGGATCGACGGCGTCCGGGTGGGCGTCGATGAACTCGCCGACCGCCGAGTACCGCTCGGCCACGAAGGCGCCCTCGTACAGCAGACGCGCCGCGGCGAGGAACGCCGATATGTCGACAGGGACCAGTTCGGCACCCGCGGCGCGGAATTCTTGAGCCGCCGCGGAGAACGCTTCGGCCCACCCGTCCTGGAGCGGCCCCACCTCGGACGGCACGCCGATCCGGAAAGGGCGGTTCAGCACCGGTAGATCCCGGGGCTCGCTCAGACACGCGAACGCTGTCGAAGCCTCGTCGACCGTCCGCGCGAACACGGTCACGCAGTCGATGCTCGCGCACGCGGGCACGACACCGGTCGTCGGCAGCAGCCCCCGCGTCGGCTTCAGCCCGGCGATCCCGTTGAACGCCGCCGGCACCCGGCCCGATCCGGCGGTGTCCGTGCCCAGCGCGAGATCCGCGATCCCGAGCGCCACCGCGACCGCCGACCCCGAACTCGACCCGCCCGAAACGTACGCCGGATCGATCGCGTTCCGGACCGCGCCGTGCGGGCTGCGCGTGCCGACCAGCCCGGTCGCGAACTGGTCCAGATTGGTCGTGCCCAGGATCAGCGCCCCGGCCGCGCGCAGCCGCGCCACCACCGGCGCGTCCTCGGCGGGCAGGTAGGCGTACTCGGGGCACGCCGCCGTCGTCGGCAGCCCGGCGACGTCGATGTTGCCCTTGACCGCCGCCAGCTTTCCGTACAGCGGCAAGGATTCCCCTGCCGCGCGGCGGGCGTCCAGCTTCTCCGCGTCGGCGAGGACGTCTTCCTCCGGACGCAGGTCGATCCAGATCTCGGGCCGGTCGACCCACGCGATCCGGTGGTACGCGGCGCGCACCCGCTCCAGCACGCTCATCCCGCGCTCCTTCCCAGAACCACCAGCGGCGTGCCGGGGGCGACCTGATCGCCGGGGGAGACCAGCACCTCGACGACCTCCCCGGCGGCGGGCGCGGGGATCCGCGCCTCGGTCTTCATCGCTTCGAGGATCACCAGCGTCTCCGCCGGGCCGACCTTCTTGCCGGGTTCGACGTCCACCCGCCACACGGTCGCGGCGAACGGGGCTTCGACGACGTGCCCACCGGGCGGGGCCTCGATCTTCGTGGTCGGGACCTTGGCCCCGACGGGTTCCGGGCGCGGGTCGAATTCGCCCGCCGCCGCCCAGGCCTGCCGTTCCGCCTCGAACGCCGCGCTCTGTTTCGCCCGGAAAGAGGCGATGTCGGCGGCGTTGTCGGCGAGGAACCGCTCGTGGTCGGCCAGCGCGAACTCGCCGTCGGTGATGTCGAGTTCCAGTTCCCCCGCCGAACTCTGAGCCCGGAGGTCCAGCAGTTCCTCGGCGGTCACCGGATACCACGAGATCCGGTCGAAGAACCGCAGCAGCCACGGCGAACCCGGTTCGAACGACCCGCGTTGCCGCCAGCCGCTCCACACCTGCACGGTCCGCCCGATGAACTGGTATCCGCCGGGACCCTCCATCCCGTAGATGCACAGGTACGAGCCGCCGATGCCGACCGAGTTCTCCGCGGTCCAGGTGCGGGCGGGGTTGTACTTCGTGGTGACAAGCCGGTGCCGAGGGTCCAGCGGAGTGGCCACCGGCGCGCCGAGATAGACGTCGCCGAGGCCGAGCACGAGGTACTCCGCGTCGAACACCGTGCGGTAGACGTCGTCCACACTGGACAGACCGTTGACCCGCCGGATGAACTCGATGTTCCACGGGCACCACGGCGCGTCGTCGCGGACGCCCGCCATGTACCGCTCGATCGCCTCGCGCGTCGCCGGGTCGTCCCAGGACAAGGGCAGCCGCACGGTCCGGCTCGGCACCACGAGATCGGCGGTGCGCGGCAGATCGTGTTCCACTTCCTGCACGAGGCCGAGCAGTTTCGGCACCGGCAGCACGTCCGGATCGACGTGGACCTGCAGCGAGCGGATGCCCGGCGTCAGATCAAGGACACCGCCGGCGCCCCCGAGCCCTTCCTTGGCCAGCCTGTCGGCCAGCGCGTGGACCCGCATCCGCAGGGCCAGGTCGAGTTTCATCGGCCCGTACTCGATCAGCAGGTTGTCGTCGCCGCTGCGCCGGTAGGTGACCTCGGGGTTCTCGTCCGATGTGGACAGGCGGCCGAGGATGCCGCCGTCGTCGATCGGCTTCCGGCTCGCCTTGACCGCCGTATGGGGCGTATCCCGCAAGGAGCAGGCGTGCTCGATGGTGATCGGCACGAACCGCACGGTGTCACCCGGCCGCAGCTGGCCGAGTTTCCAGCGCTGCCCGGTCACCACGGTCGCCGGGCAGACGAAACCGCCGAGGCTCGGCCCGTCCGGGCCCAGCAGGATCGGCAGGTCGCCGGTGTAGTCGACGGCGCCGATCGCGTACGGCGTGTCGTGGATGTTCGATGGGTGCAGGCCCGCCTCGCCCCCGTCCTCCCGTGCCCAGCGCGGCCGGGGCCCGACGAGCCGGACGCCGGTCCGCGCGGAGTTGAAGTGCACTTCCCAGTCCGTGGCGTAGAACGTCTCGATGTCGTCCGGGGTGAAGAACTCCGGCGCCGCGTGTGGTCCCTCGGACGCTCCGATCTCCCAGTGCGTCGTGAAAACCGGGCGTTCGGCTTCGGGAACCGGGCCGGTGACGGAGTGCTCCGGCTCGGGCCCGGGGGAGAGGACGTCACCGGTCGCCAGTGCGCGCCCGCCATGCCCGCCGAAGCCGCCGAGGGTGAACGTCGCCGCGCTGCCCAGGAAGTCCGGCACGTCGATCCCGCCGCGGACGAGGACGTACGAGCGGAGCCCGGCGGTCCCGGTGCCGACGTCGAGCACGCCACCGGCGGGGATCTCGACAGGCGTCCACTGTGGAACCGGTGCACCATCGACGGTCACCGGCGACGGCGAACCCGTGACGCAAACGATTGCTTCTTCGGTGAACCGCAGCGAGACACCGTCCACAGTGCACTCCAGGCCCGCCGCGCCTTCGGGATTGCCCAGCGCGAGGTTGCCCAGGCGCAGGGACAGATCGTCCATCGGCCCGTTCGGCGGGACACCCACGTGCCAGAAGCCCAGCCGTCCGGGCCAGTCCTGGACGGTGGTCATCGTGCCACCCCGCAGGACCTCGATCCGCGGCTCCGGGTCGGCGATCGTGTCCAGCGTCGCGGTGTCGTGGGCGACGTCGCGCAGCCGCTGATCGGCGGCGACCGCGCGCAGCTGGCCGAGGTTCGTCCGGACGCCGTCGACCCGGCTTTCGCCGAGCGCCTCGCCCAGCGCGGCCAGTGCCTCGTCCCGGTCCGCGCCGACGGTGATCACCTTGGCGAGCAACGGGTCGTAATGCGTCGTCACGTTCGCCCCGGCCTCGACCCAGGTGTCAACCCGGACGCCTTCGGGGAAGTCGGCGCGGGTCAGCAGGCCCGCGCTCGGCCGGTGCCCGGCGGCCGGGTCCTCGGCGTAGACCCGCGCTTCGACGGCGTGCCCCCGCGGCGACGGCGTGGTCGTGAACATCCCGGTGTCGCCGTCGGCGAGCCGGAGCATCCACGCGACGAGGTCGATCCCGTACACCGCCTCGGTGACCGGATGCTCGACCTGCAGCCGCGTGTTCACTTCGAGGAACGCGGCCTCTTCACGGTCCGGGTCGTAGATGAACTCGACCGTCCCGGCCGACCGGTAGCGCACGGAAGCGCAGAGGTCGACGGCCGACGAGACCAGTTTCTCCCGCACCGCTTCGGGCAAACCCGGCGCGGGGCACTCTTCGAGCACCTTCTGGTTACGCCGCTGCAAGGTGCAGTCCCGCGTGCCGAGCGCCAGCACCTCGCCCGCGCCGTCGCCGAACACCTGGACCTCGACGTGCCGCGCGCGGGTCACGAGCCGTTCGAGGAACACGCCCGGGGTCGAGAAGCTCTTGGCCGCGATGCTCTGCACCGCTTCCCAGGCGTCGCGCAGTTCGACGGCGGACGCGCAGGCACGCATGCCGATCCCGCCGCCACCGCCGGTGGCCTTGAGCATCACCGGATAGCCGACCTCGGCGGCCGCGGCTTCGGCGCCGGCCAGGGTGGCCAGCAACCCGGTGCCGGGCAGCATCGGGACACCGGCCTCGGCGGCCTTCGCCCGCGCGGTGTGCTTGCTGCCGAAGACTTCGAGATGGTCCGCGGCCGGTCCGGCGAACCGGATCCCGGCCGCTTCCACCGCCCTGGCGAAAGCGGCGTCCTCGGACAGGAAGCCGTAACCCGGGTGGATCGTGTCCGTTCCGGTCTTCAACGCGGCTTCGATGATGGCGTCGGCGAGGAGATAGCTCTCCCTGGCCGGCGCCGGGCCGAGCCGGACGGCTTCGTCGGCAAGCCGTACGTGCGCGGCCGTACGGTCGGCGTCGGAGTAGACGGCGACCGTCGGAATGCCCATCTCCCTTGCGGTCCGGATGACACGGACCGCGATTTCCCCCCGGTTGGCGACGAGCAGCTTCACACGCCACCGCCGGTGACGATCATCCGGACCGGCGTCGGGTCGAAGCCGTTGCACGGGTTGTTGATCTGCGGGCAGTTCGACACCAGCACCAGGACGTCGGTTTCGGCGCGCAGCTTGACCTCCAGGCCGGGCGCCGAGATGCCGTCGACGATGCCGAGCGTGCCGTCCTGTTCCACCGGCACGTTCATGTACCAGTTGACGTTGCTGACCAGATCCCGTTTGCCGAGGCCCCATTTGGCGCCCTCGGTCAGGAAGTTCTCGACGCAGGCGTGCTGGTACCGCGTGTGCTGGCCGTAGCGGAGGCTGTTCGACTCCTTGCTGCAGGCGCCGCCGATCGTGTCGTGCCTTCCGCAGGTGTCCTCGACGACGGTCAGCAGCGGCGCGCCCTCGCCGGTGCGCAGGACGCTGCCGGTGGTGAGGAAGATGTTGCGCTGCGCGGCGATCGTGGCGGCCGCGCTGTATCTCTTCGCCGTGTCGGCGGCGTCGTAGCAGAGGAAGTCGACGGCCTGGTTGCCGCCGAGATCGATAATCGCGAGCGTCTCGCCCTCGCGGAGCACGGTGGAGTACGGCGCCCGCGCGGCGACCTCGGTGTCGGAGATGATCGTCATGCCAGGCCCCTTGCGGTGAGGTAGTCGGCGGTGTTCTCGAAGGCACGCTGCGCCTCGGGTGAAGCTGTCCATTCAGGACTGTCCGGAGTGGACGGCGCGGAGCGCTGGGCGAGGACGCGCAGCGGGGTGACCGGGGAGTCCGGGCGCGGGTCGAGCGGATGCGCCACGTTGGCGATGAGGACGATCACCGGGAGTTCCGTGCGCAGGACCACGGATTTGCCGGCGCCCGCCGAACCGGTGAAGGTCAGCCCGCCGTCGGTCTCCACGTGCACGCCCTGGAAGAAGGACAGGCTCGGCGGCAGATCGCGCGGGGTGAGGCCGTGTTTCGCGGCGGCGAGGGTGAACAGCGTTCTGCCGTCCACAGTGGACGTACCGCAGAGGGCGTCGTGCTTGCCGCTCTCGTCGGTGACGACGGTCGCGAGCACCCGCGCCTGGTCCGAAAGCAGGGCGATCGACTCGCCGAGATAGGCGTTCCACTGGACCTTCACCGTGTCCGCGACGTTCAGCCGCTCCCAAGGCTGGTCCGCGTTGTACAGCAGCAGATGCGCGCAGGCGTCGCCCTCGACGTCGGTCAGCCGCAGCTCGGTGCCGCGGGCGAGGACCTTGTGGGTGTAGCCGCCGCCGGCGACGGTCTCGGCCCAGACCAGTTTCGCCGGGTCGATCCCGGGCGGCGGGTCCGGCCAGGTGGACGCGGGGATGGCGGGCATCGCCTCGGTCACCGTGCCCGCTTGGGCGCGGGCGTGGTCGCGAGCGCCGTACGTGGTCGATGTCGTGCTCATGGAACCTTCCTTCAGGTCGCGGGGACGGGAACCGTGGTGAGCGCGGAGCGGCGGCGCCAGCAGAGGTAGCCGGTGAGCAGCGCGGCGCCGACGAACTCGATCGGGAACAACAGGACCCAGACGGAACCGGTGCCCGCCAGGTCGTAGATCTCGGCTCGTGGCCAAGCGATGTTGACGATCATCATCGCGCCGTACCCTACTGCCGCGATGTTGACCGGAATAGCCCATCGTCCCAGGGAGAAATGGCCGGGCTCGGCGCTGAACCGGCCTTGACGGCGCCGGATCAGCAGCGGCCCGGTCACCAGGAGATAGGCGAGGTAGACCACGACCACCGAAGTGCCGGTGATGGTGCTGAAGATCGTCGGATTCCCCAGATTCAGCAGCAGGAGCCCGATGGCGAGCACGCCGGAAAGCACCGCGGGCGCGATCGGCGTACCGGTGCGGGCGTTGACCGCGGAAAGCCTCCTGGCGCCGGGGAGCGCGCCGTCGCGGGCCATCGAGTAGATCAGCCGGACGGTGCCGGTCTGGATGGTCAGGGTGCACACGACGACCGCGATCGCGACGTCGGCGAGGAACACCCGGCCGAGCGTGTCGCCGAAGACGGCCGTGATCACGTACGGCAGGCCTTTCCCCGCCAGTTGCCCGTCGGTCAGGCTCGGTGCCGCCATCAGCGCGGTGATGACGACGGCGAGCCCGCCGACCCCGGAGATCAACAGCGCCCGAAGCACGGCGCGCGGGGCGATGCGGCGGGCGTCCTTGGTCTCCTCGGCGACGGAGGCGGCGGTATCGAAGCCGTACAGAACGTAGGCCGCCATCAGCGCCGAAGCGAGAACGCCACCGGCGCCGGGGCTTTCGCCCGCTGGCTGGAGCACGACCTGCGGGCCGCGGACGGCGAACAGCACGAGCCCGATGATCAACACGAGCACGCCGACGAGTTCGGCCCCGACCCCGATGTCGTTGATCCGCGCCATCAGCCGCACGCCGCCCGCGTTGATCGCGGTGGTGACGACGATCAGCAGGGTGCCGAGCAGGACCGCGTTGCTGGCGCCGGTCGGGGAGGTGATCGCCGGATCCCCGCCGACGAGCTGGAACCCGCTCCAGACCGACGGGAGGACGACCTGCAGCGCGATCGCGGCACCGGCGAGCGCCACCACGCAGCCCACCAGCATCATCCAGCCGGCGAGCCACCCCGCGAATCCGGGGGAGAGGTGTTTCGCCCACTGGTAAACCGAGCCTGCCAGCGGGAATCGGGCGGCGAGTTCGGCGAAGTTGAGCGCGACGAGCAATTGCCCGGCGATCACCAGCGGCCACGTCCAGAAGAAGAGCGTGTCGCCGAAGGAATAGCCGAAGGCGAACAGCTGGAACACCGTGGTCAGGATGGAAACGAAGGAGAAACCGGCGGCGAAGGCGGAGAAACCGCCCAGTGTCCGGCGAAGTTCTTGGCGGTACCCGAAGGCGGAAAGGTCTTCGGAAGGCATTTGCGGAGGCTCCTGTCTCAAGGGCCGGATTTCGATCGGCTGACCGAAATTAAGCGCGTGCGGGATCCTTCCGATCTCCGCCGGGTAAGCGCGGTGTTAACAGATACCGGATTCGGTAACCTGGGCCGACCGCCGGACGTAACAAAGATCTTCGCGGAGAAATGGCAGGATCGGATAGATGACGAAAACGACCGGGGTGGGCAGGCCGAGAGCCAGCGGCGCCGCCGCGAGCAAACGGGAGGCGCGGTTCGCCGTCTTGGACGCGGCGGGGGAGCTGTTCACCGGCGCCGGGTACGCGGCGACGACCACACGCGCCATCGCCGAACGCGCCGGACTGCGCCAGGCGTCGCTCTACTACCACTTTCCGTCCAAAGAGGACATTCTCGCGGCGCTGCTGGAGGACACCGTCCGGCCGTCACTCGACGTCGCGGGCGGGCTTTCGGCCAAGCTCGCGCCGGTCGGCACGCGGCTATGGGCGCTGGCCTACGCGGACATCCACCTGCTCGGCAGCGCGCGGCACAACCTCGGCGCCCTGTACCTGCTGCCCGAGATCTCCTCGCCGCGGCTCGCCCGGTTCCGGGCGGAGCGGGCGGAACTCAAACGCGTCTACGGCTCGCTCGTCGCGGCGGCCGGTGTCGCCGGAGACCTTCGCGGCATCCGGACCGATCTCGTGTTCGGGCTGGTCGAGAGCATCGCGATCGTCCGGCGTGACCGGCCGGACCTGGACGTCGAGGCGCACGCCGTCGAAGGGGCCGACGGCGTGCTGAGGCTCGCCGGTCTCGGGGAACCGGACGCCGCGCTGCGCGAAGCCGCGCGGGCGCTGCTGGAGGGCTGAAGCCGGGTCAGGCGGCGGTGGCGTGGAGCGCCTTGCTCAGTACCGCCACCGTCAGCTCGACCTGCCAGGGCCGGGCACCGCCGTCGCGGAGGACCTGGGCGACCGAGTCCTCGCTGAGGTCCGCGGGCGGACGCCAGCAGGTGCGGCGCACCAGCTCCGGCAGCAGCAGGTTCTCCACCGGGAGCCGCCGGTCCTCCGCGATCGCGGAAAGCGCGGCCCGGGCGGCCGAAAGCCGGGCGGCGGCGTCGGGATCTTTGTCCGACCATCGGTTCACCGGCGGCGGCCCGTCGGTCTGCTGCGCCGGGGTCGGCAGTTCGTCGGCGGGGAGCGCGCGGGCGGCCTGCAGATGCCGCAGCCAGCTCGCGGTGTACTTGCGCTGGACCCGGCCGCTGAACACCGGCAGCGCCTGCAACTGGTCGACGGTCTTCGGGTCCGCGGTGACGGCGTTGATGATCGCGCTGTCGGGCAGGATCCGGCTCGGCGCGCGGTCGCGTTTACGGGCGAGTTCGTCTCGCGCCTGCCACAGTTCGCGCACGGCGGCGAGGCCTCGGGCGCTGCGGATCTTGTGCACGCCGGACGTCCGGCGCCACGGCTCGGCCCGAGGAGCGGGCGGCGGCGCGGTGCGGACGGCCTCGAATTCCTGCTGGGCCCATTCGAGCTTGCCCTGGGCGGCCAAGTCGGCTTCGAGCTTCTCTCGCAGCTCGATGAGCAGCTCGACGTCGAGGGCGGCGTAGTTCAGCCAGTCGACGGGAAGCGGGCGCTTCGACCAGTCGGCGGCGCTGTGCCCCTTCTCCAGCTGGTAGCCGAGGAGGAGTTCGACGAGGGTGCCGAGGGCGACCCGTTCGTACCCGGCGAGCCGTCCGGCGAGTTCGGTGTCGAAGAGGCTCTTGGGGTGCAGGTCGAGTTCGGCGAGGCACGGCAGGTCCTGAGAGGCCGCGTGCAGCACCCATTCGGCGTTGTTGAGCACTTCCGCGAGGGGTTCGAGCTGCCCTTCGAGCGGAATGGGGTCGATGAGGAAGGAGCCGGCACCTTCGCGGCGCAGCTGCACGAGATAGGCCTTCGGCCAGTATCGGTAGCCGGACGCGCGTTCGGTGTCCACGGCGATGGCCCCGCTGCCGCCCGCGATCTTCGCGCAGGCTTCGGCGAGGGCGGTCGCGTCGGCGATCACCGGTGGAGTGCCCTCGGCGGGCTCACGCAGGAGGACCGGTCCACCGGTGTCATCGGTGCCGGTCTTCGGGTCCGTCTGCGGTTCTCCGGGTCGGTCGCCTTCCATAGGTGAAGACCCTACGGGACGAGCGGGCCGCGCCTGGTCCGCCCGCCCCGCAGGGCTGTTCGCCTTTGTCAGCGGATCACGCCGGCACGCATGGCCAGCGCCACCATCTGAGCCCGGTCACCCGTGCCGAGCTTGCGCCCGATGCGGGAGAGGTGAGACTTCACCGTGAGAGCGGAGAGGCTGAGTTCCTCACCGATCTCCTTGTTGCTCTGGCCGTCGGCCACGAGCTGCAGCACCTCGACCTCGCGCGCCGAAAGCTCGCGCGGGGTGTTGTCGGTGCCCGCGACCCGGGTGCCGGTGGCCAAGACCGGTGCGACGCTCGGGTCCGCGTAGACGCCGCCCTCGAGCACCCTGCGGACGCCGTCGGTCACTACGACCGGCGATGCCGACTTGAGCAGGTATGCCTGGGCGCCGGCCTGGAACGCCGACCTGACCGCGTACGGGTCGTCTGATGAAGCGAGCACCACTACTCGAGGCCAGCCATGGCTACGGAGTTCCGTAACCAGCTCGATGCCGCTGCCATCCGGCAGTCCGAGATCGAGGATCGCCAGGTCACAAGGCCCGGTGGCCTGTGCTCGCGCCCTCGCCTCGGCCACCGTGGCGGCCTCGTGGACGGTGCCCGCACCCATCTGTGCGAGTCTTGCTGAGATTGCCTCCCTCAACAGCGGGTGGTCATCGACCACCAACACGGAAAAAAGCTCTTCCCGCGGGTGCGGAACCATGCTCGCCGGCAATGAACCGGCTGGCGTGGATCGGACGGCCTGAGAAATGCCGACGGTAGCCACGTCACTACCTCCCTGGAGTCGGTCGTGCCCCCCGACCGGCACCGGGACTTTCGGCCGTTTAGCCGCGCCAGCTTTAGACCGAAAGTGGTGTCGTCGATGGCACTGTAGCCGCCCTGAGGCCTTCGCGGGGGGATCGAATGGGTATCTATCTCAAACGAGTAGTCACTCAGGGAGTTCGTCGTAACACGATCGGGCTAGTACACAGCCGGTGGCTAACACATCGCCGAAAGAACACGATGGACTTGAGTTACCGGGGCTCGACCGACTGTGCAGATGGGCCGTGCACCTGCCGGTGCCTCTGCCCGGGACCCTCGGCAGGCGGGGTGCCGAGGGCCGGAAAGCGGCCCCGGCATGGGACTTGATCAACTTCGCGGAGAGTCATGATCGCTCCGCTCGGTGACGATGACGGTGACGCTCCGGAAGCGTCTCGGGGTGCTCGTGGCCGGGTTTGATCTTGTTGCTGACGGTGACAGCCGGGTTAGCACGAACGGGGTGGTCCAGACCTCTGGATGGGCGGCTCCGCGCTGGTCGGAGCTGGTCTAGTCCAGATGGCCCTGAAGGGTCGCTCAGTGGCGTACAGACGCTCTCAGGGGCTCGCAGACGGAGCAGTCGAGGCGTTCTCGGGCGCTTCGCGAGCGTCGCGGCTGTCCGTGAAGGCCTCCTTCCCTACTTTGAGCGTAGGGAAGGAGGCCTTCACGGATTCGCAGGCGGGAGCAAGGGACCTTTAGTATCGCTAGCTTTCCTAGCGTCGCTAGCTGGCCGGAAATCGCAAAATAACCCAAATGCTATGTCTCGATTGCTGGGATCCGGCGTGTCGGGACCGTCGCCGACGGTGTCGAGGGGGTGTCGCAAGTCCGTGAAGGCCTCCTTGAGGGACCCAGAGTCCCCCAAGGAGGCCTTCACGGACTTGCCGCCGGTTCGGGGCGCCGATGTGCTCGGCTGAAGTACATGAAGGCCCCCTTCCTGTACCTAGGCGCAAGGAAGGGGGCCTTCATGTACTGGGGAAAGGTGCCCGAAGCCGCTTCAGGAGGACTGGCGCTGCTCGAAGAGGGTCACGCCGACCGGCGGCAGCCCCACGACGCTCGCCATCACCTGGCAGAACGCCTGCCCGTGCGGCCGCAGTGCCGCGTCCGTCGGCGTCCAGGAGGCCCGGAGTTCCAGATCGTCGGTGCGCGCGGGCCCGGAGATGTCGCCGAAGCGGGCCGACGACGTCTCGGTGACCGTGCCGCCCAGCGCCGTCCAATCCGCGCCGGAGCTCTCCAGCGCGTCGGTCAGCCAGGACCAGCCCACGGCGGGGAGGAAGGGATCGGTCGCCAGTTCGCGGTCGAGTTCCGCGCGGACGTACATGACCAGCCGCAGGACCCCGTCCCAGCCCTCCTGGCCCTCCGGATCGTGCAGCAGCACCAGCCGTCCCGACGCCAGCACGTCCGCCGGCCCTTCGACCTCGCAGCTCACCGCGTACGACCACGGCGCCAGCCGCTGCGGCGGGCGCATCGTCTCCAGCTGGACTTCGGGGCGGGGCCGGACCGATTGCAACGCCGCGACGGCTTCACGGAAGAGATCGGGTACTGACGTCATCGCGGTCACCAACCGACTGTAAGACGCGATCGTCCGGTTCGGGGCGCAGGCGCGCCGAGAGTAAGGCCTCCGAGCGCCCATGGCACCATGAACCGTGATGTCTCCTTCAGTCGCTTCTCCCGCGCAGACCGTCCCCGCGGCCCGTCGCGCCCTGCCCGGTGCGCCGTTCCTGGCCGCCGCGCGCGGCGAACGCCCGGCCCACACCCCCGTGTGGTTCATGCGCCAGGCGGGCCGGTCACTGCCCGAGTACCGGGCGCTGCGTGAGGGCACCTCGATGTTCGAAGCCTGCTTCGACCCCGAGATGCTCGCCGAGATCACGCTCCAGCCGATCCGCCGTCACGGCGTCGACGCGGCCATCCTCTTCAGTGACATCGTCGTCCCGCTCAAGGCGGCGGGCCTCGACATCGACATCGTCGCGGGCACCGGCCCGGTCGTCGCCGAGCCGATCCGCGACGCCGCGGGCGTGCGCGCGCTGCCGGTGCTGGAGCCGGAGCAGGTGGAGCGGGTCGCCGAAGGGGTCCGGCTGCTGGTCGGGTCGCTGGGCGAGACGCCGCTGATCGGGTTCGCGGGCGCGCCGTTCACGCTGGCGTCGTACCTCATCGAGGGCGGGCCGAGCCGCAACCACGAGCACACCAAGGCGCTCATGCACTCCGAGCCGGAGCTGTGGCACGAGCTGGCCGGACGTCTCGCGGACATGGCGATCACCTTCCTTTCCGCGCAGCTCGACGCCGGGGCCGACGCGATCCAGCTGTTCGACTCGTGGGCGGGCGCGCTGTCGGAGCGGGACTACCGCGAGTTCGTCCTGCCGCATTCGGCGAAGGTGCTGTCCGCGGTCGCGGGCTACGGCGTGCCCAGGATCCACTTCGGCGTCGGCACCGGCGAGCTGCTGGTGGCCATGCGCGACGCGGGCGCCGACGTGGTCGGCGTCGACTGGCGCATCCCGCTCGACGAAGCCGTCCGGCGGCTCGGCGGCGGTGTCGTCCAGGGCAACCTCGATCCGGCGCTGCTGCACGCGTCCTGGCCGGTGCTCGAAGCCGAGGTCCGGCGCATCCACGCCGAGGGCCGCGCGGCCGACGGCCATGTCTTCAACCTCGGCCACGGCGTGCTGCCCGGCGTCGACCCGGACGTTCTGACGCGCGTGGTCGGGCTGGTGCACGAGCTGTAATGAGGACCATCGCCGTCGTCGGTGGCGGCATCTCGGGATTGACCGCGGCGTACCGGCTGCGGACGCTGCTCGGCGAAGACGCCCGGATCGTCGTCTTCGAGGCGACGGACTCGCTCGGCGGGAAGCTCCGCACGGTGGAACTCGCCGGGGAGCGCTACGACGTCGGAGCGGAGGCCTTCCTCGCCCGGCGTCCCGAGGCGCTCGCCTTGGTCCGCGAGGTCGGGCTGGGCGAAAGCCTCGTCCACCCCACCAAGGCCCGAGCCAAGATCCACGCCGGTGGTTCCGTGCTCGGCCTGCCGCCGGGCACGGTCATGGGTGTCCCCGCGTCGGCCGACGCGGTCGCGGGGGTGCTGTCGGAGAAGGGGCACGCCCTGGTCGAGGCCGAGGCGTCGCTGTCTCCGCTGAAGCCGTCCGCGGAGGACGTGCCGCTCGGCGAGCTGCTGCGTGAGCGCTTCGGTGACGAACTCGTGGACCGGCTCGTCGATCCGCTGCTCGGCGGGGTCTACGCCGGAGGAGCGGACGGGCTCGGGCTGCGCGCGACCATGCCCGGTCTCGCGTCCGCGATCGATCGCGGCGCGCGCTCGCTCACCGAAGCCGCCGCCTCGCTCATGCCCGCCTCGCCGAGTACGGCGCCGGTCTTCGGCACCCTGCTGGGCGGTCTCGGAACGCTGATCGCGCGGCTCGCGGAGCTGTCCCGCGCCGAGGTCCGCACCGGAACCACCGTGACGGCGCTCGAGCGCACCGCCGACGGCTGGAAGGTCGACGACCTCGACGCCGACGCCGTCCTTCTCGCCGTCCCGGCGCCTCCGGCGCGACGGCTGCTCGACGGCGTCGCGGGAGTGGCCTCGTCGGTGTTCGCGAAGGTCGAACTCGCGTCGATGGCGGTGGTCGCGCTCGCGCTTCCGCCGGGGACCGCGCTGCCCGAGTCGTCCGGGGTGCTGATCGGCGCGGGGGAGCGGGACGCGGCCGGGAAGCCGTTCGCCGCCAAGGCGTTCACCTTCTCCTCCCGCAAGTGGGCGCAGTACGGCGAAGGCCCGGTGCTGGTGCGTGGCTCGGTCGGCCGCTTCGGTGAACCGGACGCACTGCACGCCGACGACGAAGAACTCGTCCGCGTGGTCCGCGACGACCTGGCCCGGCTGACCGGGGTCACCGCCGAACCGATCGACACCCTCGTGACCCGCTGGGGTGGCGGGCTCCCGCAGTACGGCATCGGGCACCTCGTCCGCGTCGAGCGGATCGAACGTGCCGTCGCCGCCGTCCCCGGCCTCGCCGTGGCGGGCGCGACGCTGCACGGCGTCGGGATCCCGGCCTGCATCGCCACCGCCGACGCGGCCGCCCGCCGCATCGCCGGGATCACACCGACCCACGAGGGCTCCTGAGCACCGGCAGTGCCAAGATGGCGGTATGGCGCGGCTGAACTACAACGAGCTCAATGACACCATCCGCTACACCGCCTGGTCGGTCTTCCGGGCCGAGCAGGGCAAGCTCGGCGAAGACCGCGCGAAGGCGACCGCGGAGACCACCGAGTACCTCGACGCGCTGGAGGCCAAGGGCGTCGTCGTCCGCGGTGTCTACGACCTCTCGGGGCTGCGCGCCGACGCCGACTACATGATCTGGTGGCACGCCGAGGAGATCGAGCAGGTCCAGGCGGCGTACAGCGGTTTCCGGCACACCCCGCTCGGCCGCGCGTCGGCGCCGGTGTGGAGCCAGGTCGCGCTGCACCGCCCGGCGGAGTTCAACAAGAGCCACATCCCGGCGTTCCTCGCCGGCGAAGAGGCCCGCAAATTCATCTGCGTCTACCCGTTCGTCCGCTCCTACGAGTGGTACCTGCTGCCGGACGACGAGCGCCGCAAGATGCTCGCCGACCACGGCAAGGAAGCCCGCGACTACCCGGACGTCCGCGCCAACACGGTCGCGTCGTTCGCGCTGGGCGACTACGAGTGGATCCTGGCCTTCGAGGCCGACGAACTGCACCGCATCGTCGACCTGATGCGGCATCTGCGCGGCACCGAGGCCCGGCTCCACGTGCGCGAGGAGATCCCCTTCTACACCGGGACGAAGGTGGCCCCCGCCGAGCTGATCGCGCTCCTGCCCTAGTGAAGGCCTCCGTGGACACCCGCGTCTGGACCACGCTCACCGGTGACCCCCTCGCCGAAGACGCCGTCGAGATCACCGGCCCCGAGTCGGTGCTGCCCGGGACCTTCCGGGTCGAGGAGGCGGCGACGACGAGTATCGCCGCCGCGACGCTGGCCGCCGGGGAACTGTTGCGGCTGCGGGGAATCGAGCCGGGCAAGGTCTCGGTCGACACCCGGCACGCCGCCGCGTCGTTCCACAGCGAGCAGTACATCCGGGTCGACGGGGAGCCGGTGCCGTTCAGCGCGCCGCTGTCCGGCGACTACCGGGCGAACGACGGCTGGGTGCGGCTGCACTGCAACTACCCGCGTCACGTTTCCGCCGTGTGCTGGGGCTTGGGCGTGCCCGCGACCCGGGCGGCGTTCGAGAAGGTCGTCGCGGCCAAGTCGAAGTACGAGGTCGAGTCGGCGGTCATCGGCGCCGGCGGTGCCGCCGCCGTGCTGCGCTCCCGTGAGGAGTGGCTGGCGCACAAGCAAGGACAGGCTTCGTCCGCGTTGCCGGTCGCCGAGATCCGGCCGCTCGGGCCGTCGGAACCCGTGCGGTTGTTCGAGTCCGACCGGCCGCTGGGCGGGGTGCGGATCCTGGACCTGACCCACGTCATCGCCGGACCGGTCGCGGGCCGCGTGCTCGCCGCGCACGGCGCCACCGTCATGCACATCGGGTCGGCCCAGCTGCCGACCGTGCCGCCGCTGGCCGTCGACACCGGGATGGGCAAGCTCTCGGCGTACGTCGACCTGGAGACCGAAGCCGGGCGTTCACGGCTGCGCAAGCTGATCGCCCGCGCCGACGTCGTCCTGCAGGGTTTCCGGCCGGGATCGTTGGTGGCCAAGGGCTTCTCGCCGGAAGCGATCGCCGAACTCCGGCCGGGAATCGTCGTCGCGGACCTGTCCGCCTACGGCTGGGAAGGGCCGTGGGCGCGCAGGCGCGGGTTCGACAGCCTGGTGCAGATGGCGTCGGGGATCGCCGACGAGGGCGGCAAGACGGCCGGGCTCGACGGCCCGGGGCCGCTTCCGGTGCAGGCGCTCGACCACGCGACCGGCTGGCTCACCGCGGCGGCGATCATGACCGCGCTCCGCCGGGCGGCCACCGAGGGCGGCAGCCGGCATGTCCGGACCTCGCTCGCCGGGACCGGGGAGTGGCTGAACTCCTTGGGGCGCAAGGAAGCCGGGCCCACCGGCTTCGACGGCGGCGAATGGCTCGAAGAAGTCGACGGTCAGCTCGGCCGGGTCACCCGGGTCAAGATGGCCGGCACGCTGCCGGGCTCGAATCCACAGTGGACGGAAGCGACGCACGTGCCGGGGAGTGACCGCCCGGTCTGGTGACCGACCCGCATTTAGTCCTCTAAACGCGGCGTAGGCGTAGCCAGCTCGCGAACCGGCCCCGGGGCTTCGGGACTTCGCCGCGTTCCACGAGCCACGTTCCGAAAGCGTCCGCGTAGGCCCGCGCGCGGATCGCGTCTGTCTTCGGATGGCTGGTCGCGTACTCACGGAACAGCGCGGCGAACCGGTCGCCGAGGGCCTCGGCGAGATCCGGGCGCAGGTAGGCGACCAGCCTGCGCTGCTTGTTCCGCAAGACGTTCGCCTCGATACGGAGCCTGTCCGCGTCGAAGCCCGCCGGGGCGTCGCCTCCGGCGAGGAGTGCCTTGAGCAGCTCGGCCTGCTGGGCGGCGAGCCGCTCCCGGGGCGACGTCACGGCGAGACCGCTTCCCGCAACGCGGCCAGCTCGGCCGCGAGTTCCGTGTCGGACGGGTAGTCGTCGTCGCGTTCCAGCAGGACACCCGGCGGCTCGGTGCGGCGCCGCAGTTCGCGCAGCAGGTCCAGCACCTCCGGGACCACCGGATGGGCGTGCGTGTCGTGGTAGACGCCGTCGCGTTCGACACCGCCCGCCATATGCGTGTACGCCAGCCGTTCCCACGGGATCTCGTCGAGGAACCGTTCGGGATCGGTGCCGAGGTTGCGGGCGTTGGCGTACAGGTTGGCGACGTCGACGATCAGCAGGCAGCCGGTCCGGTCGGTGAGCTCCCGCAGGAACTCCGATTCGGTGAACTCCGCGTCCGGCCAGTCCAGTACCGCCGCGATGTTCTCCAGCGCGAACGGGGCCTCCACGATGGACTGGGCGAGCTTGACGTTGTCCACCAGGACGTCGAGCGCTTCCCGGGTGCGGGGGAGCGGCATCAGGTGACCCGAGTCGAGCCCGCCCGCGCGCACGAAGCACACGTGGTCGCTGGCCATCGGCGCGCCGAGCTCGCGGGTGACCTCCGCGAGATGCTCGACGCGCGCGGTGTCCAGCGGCTCGGCCCCGCCCAGCGACAGCGACACCGCGTGCGGCAGGACCGGCATTCCCTTGTCGCGCAACGCGACCAGGGTTTCCGGAAGGTGCCCGGCGTGCAGGTTCTCGGCGACGACCTCGACCCAGTCGACGCCGGGCAGCCGCGCGATCGACAGGTCCAGCTCGTGCCGCCAGCCGATGCCGATCCCGAGCCTGCCCGGCCCGTCAGCCACCACAGCCGCCGCCTCCGCAGGAACTGCCACCGCTGCTGCACGAACTTCCGCCACTGCTGCCACTGCACGAGGAACCGCCACCGGACGAACCGCCACCGAAACCGCCGGAGACCGGTGGCGGGATCAGGGCCGCGCTCAGTTCCTCGTCCGGGTAGTAGGCGAGGCCGCCGAACGCGACCGCCGCGGCGGCGCCGCCCAGCAGCGCGCCACCGGCCATGCCACCCATCGAGGTGCTGTTGGGGATGCCGCGTTTGCGCTCCCGGCCGTGGGCGGACCTGGCCCGGTGGAGGACCCGGCCGCCTTCGCTGGTCGGCCGCGGGCCCGACCGCTTGTTCTTGACCGCCCGCGCGACCAGCGTCGCGAACACGGCCGCGATCAGCAGCGGGATGAGGAAACCGACGGGCCGGTCGCCGGAGATCCCGGCGATCAGGCGGACGACACCGAGCACGAGCACGGCGAGGTACAGGAAGAACACGACCTGGCGGATCCGGGGCGACCGGTCCGCGACGACGAGCCCTCGCTCCTCCAGCCCCCTGGCGAGCGCCTGCATCGGCCCCGACATCCGCAGCCGGTCGCGGATGCCGCGGGTGGTGGAGTTGTACCCCGGCCGCGCACCCTTGGCGACGGCCTTTTCGATCGGGTCGGCGGGCTCGGGGCCCGTCAGCTGAAGCTGTTTCGTGCTGCTGACCCGCAACGTCCCGCGGTCGACCAGCGCCGCGATGGCCGTGTCGACCACCCGGTCCGGGCCGCCGGCGAGATAGGCGAGCTCGTACACCGTCGGCTCCGGCCCGCTCACGGCGGCACGCGGCGCCTTGACGCCCAGCTTGACCGCGATCGTCCACAGGAGACCGACGACCAGCGGGAACACCAGCAGGGCGCCATAGATCGCCAGGAAAGTGGGTCCGGGGATGCCCCAGGTGTCTTCCATCGCACGGGCCTTTCACGAGCAGGTGCACTTACCGTAGTCGGACGCTTTTCCGTCCGGTCGTGGTTCCGTGATTCGAACATCCGGAGCAGCTCTTCACGACGGCAGTTGGACCGTCAGCAGCGGCTCAGGATGGCGGCGAACTCCCGATCGGGATATGCGCCGAAGCCGCCGACGGCCACCGCGCCCGCCGCACCCGAAACGAGGCTCCGATCCGTCTCGGCCTCGGCCAGGACCGCGCGGCCCGCGGTCGTCGTCCTGCCCTCGTAGTCGGTCCGGCCGAGCCGGAGGGCGACGATCAGCAGGGCCAGTGCGACGACGAGAAGCACGGTCAGGACCACGATGCCGTCGGTGGCGATCGACCGGACAGTCCCGATCCCGAGAAGGACGGCGTAGACGGCCGCGGTGATCCTCCACGTGAGCCGTCGCCGTCCTTCGGCGACGACCAGGCCGCGCCGGCTCAAGTCGGTCCACAGCGCCCGCATCGCCGGGCCGCGGCTCATCGTCGTCCGCAGCGCGTGGTCGGGGAACGCGGGCAGGTGACCGGCGAGCTCCAGGCCCAGCGG
Organism: Amycolatopsis sp. WAC 04182; assembly: GCF_003947465.1. Taxonomy (NCBI): domain Bacteria; kingdom Bacillati; phylum Actinomycetota; class Actinomycetes; order Pseudonocardiales; family Pseudonocardiaceae; genus Amycolatopsis; species Amycolatopsis sp. WAC 04182. The sequence goes on along the minus strand of NZ_QHJJ01000002.1, from coordinate 502,443 downwards.
GTCGACCGGAACCAGTGGAGTGCGGTAGATCCTGCCCGAACCGCCGAGCCGGGCCTGGTCCCGTTCGAGCATCGAGGCGACCACCGTTTCGGTGACCCGCGCGGTGCCACCCGCCAGGGCGGCCACGTGCCGCACGCTCGGCAACCCGCCGCCGTCGTGGAAGCCGCGCCGGAGCCAGACCACGTGAAGCCCCGCGACCGTGACAGGAAGCGCGATCGACGGCGCGTAGAGCCACAGGAAGTCAGCCACCGCACCCACCTCCGCCTCCACCGCAGGATGAACTACTCGCGCAGCCGGTTCCACCGCTCGACGAACCCGCCGACCCCTTGGCGGTGGCATCGCCGGTCCTGACCAGCATGTCCGCCATCACCGGATCGGGATACGCCGCCAAGCCGCCGAGCGCCACCGCGCCCGCCACTCCGGGGACCAGAGCAGGATTCCGCCGGGCCGCGCCGATGACGCGCAGTCCGGCCGTGGTCGGCAGGACGGTGCGGCTCGGCCGCTGGAGAAGGGCGGTCCCGGCGATGGCCGCGACCACCGCGAGGAGGAGACCCGCCAGCACTCCGGCCGGGCGGCCCAGCGGGATGGCGTTCGCCAACCTCGCCAACCCGAGCGCGAGCACGGGGAGATAGACGATCAAGGCCGCCAGCCATCCGGCGCGACGGCGACGTTCGTCCACTTGCAGGCCGCTCAGCTGAAGTTCGTTGCGCACTTCCTGGACGGCGGCGCTCCGGCTCAACAGCTTCTTCAACCGGTAGAGCCCGCCGGCACCCGCTTGCGGAATGAGTTCGGTGGCGGCGCGCGTGAGCGGATCTCCCTGTCCGCCGCGGAGGACAGTGAGCCGTCCCTGGCTGTCCAGCCGTATCCGTTCACCGGCGACCATGGTGGCCACCACGACATCGGCGACCCGCTCGGTGCCACCGTCCAGCGCGGCGAGGTGGTACGGGCCCGGCGGCGTCCACTCGTCGGCGGCACGACGCCGGAGCGACTGTGCCCACAGTCCGGCGAACAGAAACGGCAGAACGACGAGGCAGCCGTACAGCCACGCGAAAGCCGGTCCCGAGATCCCCCAGGGTTCGTTCATACGACACCGCCCTCCCCGACGTTGTTTTCTCGAGAACGCGTCTGGAAGGGCGGTGGTTCGCTTCGGTTGGTTACGACTCGGGAACGAGCTTCAGCGAGATCGAGTTGATGCAGTACCGCTGATCCGTCGGGGTGGCGTAGCCCTCGCCTTCGAAGACGTGCCCGAGGTGGCTGTGGCACGACTTGCACAGCACCTCGATCCGGCGCATCCCCATCGTGGTGTCCTCGCGGAGGAGGACGGCGTCGGTGTCGGCGGGGTCGTAGAACGACGGCCAGCCGCAGTGGCTCTCGAATTTCGTGTCGCTGCGGAACAGCTCGGCGCCACAGGCTCGGCACTGATAGACACCGGTGGTCTTCTCGTCGGTGTACTCACCGGTGAAGGGGCGCTCGGTGCCCGCCTGGCGGAGCACGGCGTACTCGTCGGGGCTGAGCTGTTCCCGCCATTCCTGCTCGGACTTGACCACGCGCGGCGTGGCTCCGACAACGGGTTTCATGCCTTTCACCGGTTCCACGTTACCCCGCGAGCCACGCGATGGCCCGGCCGATGATGTCCCATGCGGTGACCATCACGCCCAGCACGATGAGGATCACGACGAGTGCCGAAATCCACCAGCGCAGACCGCCGATACGGTTGCTGGAGTCGGCGAAGTCGGAGACACCGTCGATGCAGGCTTCCACGGTGAAGTTCGGGCCGCAGCGTTCGATGCGGTCCAGATGCTCGGCGAAGGCACGGGCTTCGGGATCGTACGGGTCGAGGCCTACCAGATCCTCCTGGAAGCGAGGATTCTGGCCAGGTCCGAAAGGTCCGCTATCGGCCATACCGGCAACAGTAAGCCACGAGCGGCGATTGGCCTACCACCAGCGAGGCGGGTCTCACCACCGCCACGCTGCGTCAGTTGCCGAGTACCCGGGTGTCGGCGTCGATGAGGTATTGCCCGCCGACCTGGATCACCCGCAGCGCCGGACGCGGGCCGCCGTTGATCGTGATGTTCATGTCGATCGACCCGTCGGGGTTCCCGCCGCCGCTGTCGGCTCGCGCCTTCTCCGAGCCGGTGACCTTGTGTGCGGCCCAATAATCGGCGAAAGCCTGCTCCGAGCCGTACACGGCCTTGGCGGCGTCCGTGAGCTTGTTCCAGCTCTCGGACGTGCCGATCTTGCCCGTGTCGAAGAAGTCCAGCAGGAACCCGCCCACGCTCGAGTAACTCGTGATCTTCTCGCTCGGGGTCTTACCCAGGCCCGCCGGCGCGGGTCGCGACGAGGACGGCGCACTCGACTTGGGCGCCGAGGAGCTGGTCTGCGGGTTCGCCCCGGCGTTGTTACCGCCCTGGTTGTCGGTCCCGTTGCCCGAATTCAGCACCAGGAACACGATCACGGCGATCACCACGACCGCGGCACCGGCGCCCGCGAACAGGACGGCCTTGCGCTTGGCGTCGGTGGGCTTGGCCGGGGACGGCCGCACCGGGGCGGCCGCGGACGGCGGCGGGCTCATCGCGGCGACCGGCCGCGGCGGCGTGTTCGGCGGGGCGGACGGCGAGCGCATCGGGATGAAGGCGGCCGTCGGCGTGTGGGTCTTGGCCGGAGCCGGGGCAGTGCCCGCGGCGGACTGGGCGGGCTTGTCGGTCCGCTGCCACGGCGGCCGCTCTCCGCCGGGGATGCCGTGCCCCGGGGTGTCGGGCACGGCGGGCTGTCTACCGCCGCCCGCTCCGAAGAGCCTCGGCGACGCCGCCGTGCCCGCGGCGGATTCGTTCGCCGCCAGTGCGGCGAGGCGCTCACGGGCCTCGGCCATGGTCGGGCGCTCGGTCGGCTCGGTGCGCAGAAGGCTCATCAGCAGCGCCGTCGCGGGGCCCGCCTGCTGCGGCGGGTTGATCTGGCCGTTCGCGGCCGCGTACAGCAGCGCCAGCTGGTTCGAGCTGTTCCCATACGGGGTCTGGCCCTCGATCGCCTGGTAGAGCGTCGCGCCGAGCGCGAAGACGTCGGAGCTGGGCACCGGGTCGGAGCCGCGCGCCAGCTCGGGCGCGAGGTACGCCGGGGTGCCGCCGATCAGGCCGGTCTGGGTGAGCGTCATGTCGCCGGCGGCGCGGGAAATGCCGAAGTCGGTGATCTTCGCGGTACCGGCCTCGTCGATCAGGATGTTGCCCGGTTTGACGTCGCGGTGCACGATCCCGGCGCGATGCGCGGCGACCAGCGCCGACGCGACCTGCTCGCCGATCTTCGCGACGCGCCCCAGCGGCAGCGTGCCTTCCTCGGAGATGATCGCCGAGAGGCTCGGGCCGTTCAGGTACTCCATCACCAGGCAGGGATCGCCGCCGTGCTCGGCGATGTCGAACACCACGATCGCGTTCGGATGCTGGAACCGGGCCGCGTTCTTCGCCTCGCGCATGGCGCGCTGGCGCATGTTGTCGCGTTCGGCCTCGGAGACACCCGGCTGCGGGAGGATCTGCTTGACCGCCACCGAGCGCTCGAGGCGGACATCGATGGCACGCCAGACCACCCCCATGGCACCGCTACCAATTTGCTCGACCAGGCGGTAGTGCCCAGCGATCAGCTGACCGGTGTCGATGGCGACTGCTCCTGACACATTCTTTGACGAACACATCCCGGGTGATGGTGGCGTTACGCGACCTGACAGGTCCCGCGCACCCGATCGAGTGTAGCGGGCGGCGGTTTCGGCTCCCCGTCAGCTCGCCGGTGCGGAGGCGGGCAATTCTTCCTCACCGCTCGGTTCGGGCACCGGCCGGGCTTTGCGCCGGAAGACCTTGGCGAGCCCGATGGCCCCCGCCGCGGCGAACACGGCGTAACAGATCAGCAGGGCGGGCGGTGTTTCCCCGGTCAGCGCGTCGCCGAGGACGACGACCGCGATCGTTCCCGGCAAGCTGCCGAGCGCGGTCCCGATCAGATACGGGGCGAAACGGACCGATGACACTCCGCACAGGTAACTGAACGGAGCGAACGGCACCATCGGGATCAGCCGTAGGGAGGTGATCGCCAGGACCCCGCCGTCGGAAAGCCGGTCGTTGACCGCGCGGACCTTCGCCCGATGCAGGTGCCGGACGACCAGATCGCGGCCCAGTGCCCTCGAAAGGGTGAAAGAGAGCGCGGAGGCGACGATGGTCGCCAGGATGCCGACGACGATGCCCGTCGTGGCGCCGAGCAGCAGCCCGCCCGCCAGGTTGAACACGGTGCGCGGGATCGGTGCCACGGTCAGGACCGCATAGACCAGGAAGAACACCAGCGGGGTGGCCGGGCCGGTTTCGGCCGCCCAGGCCCGCAGCCCGGCCGGACTCGGGATCGGCAGCAGGACCGCGGCCGCCACGAAGAGGGCGAGCACGGTGAGCGCGAGGATTAATTTGGTACGGCCGGACACTGCGTCAACCGTACGGTATCCGCTGTGATCGACACCGAGGCGCTGCGGACGCAGCCCGAACTCACCGGCGAGCTCGTCTTGCTCACGCAGCTCGACGAAACCTACTTCGAGACCGCGTGGAAGGCCCTGCAGGAGCCCGAAACCACCCGGCTGACCGGGACGCACACCCTGTTCACCCCCGAGCAGATCCGGACCTGGCTGGCCGGGCGGAGAGGCCTCGACGACCGCGCGGACTACGCGATCGTGCGCAAGGAGGATCGCGCGCACGTCGGGGATCTCGCGCTCACCGACGTCGACAGGGACAACCGCTCCGGGGCGTTCCGCATCGCGCTGAACGGGCCGGAGTTCTTCGGCGGGGGTTACGGCACCGAGGCGACCAGGCTGCTGCTGGACTACGCGTTCGGCACCGTCGGCCTGCATCGCGTCTCGCTGGAGGTCTTCGACTACAACCCGCGGGCCCAGCGCGTCTACGAGAAGGCCGGGTTCGTCCGGGAAGGGCTCCAGCGGGAAGCGCTGTGGTGGGACGGCGAGTGGCATGACGTCGTCACGATGGCAATCCTGAAGACCGATCCCCGGCCCTGATCGGCGATACGGTGTCCGCATGCCCAAGAACGGTGAGCCGATCGAGGTCGAGGCAGGCGAGCGCAAGGTCCGCGTGTCCAGCCCGGACAAGGTGTACTTCCCGGCACGGGGGATCACGAAGCGCCAGGTCGTGGAGCACTACGTCGCGGTCGGGAAGCCGTTGCTGCGCGCGATCGGGGAGCGGCCGACGACGCTGAAGCGCTACGTCGACGGCGTCGAGGGCGAGTGGTTCTACGCCAAACGCGTGCCGAAGGGCGCCCCGGAGTGGGTGGAGACCGCGAAGATCACCTTCCCGTCCGGCCGGACGGCCGAGGAGGTCTGCCCGACCGAGCCCGCCGTGTTCGCCTGGGCGGCGAACCTGGGCACCTTCGACTTCCACCCCTGGCCGGTGCGGCGGCCCGACGTCGACCACCCCGACGAACTCCGCATCGACGTGGACCCGCCGGACGAGGCGGGTTTCGCCGACGCGGTCGAGGTCGCGGGCGTGGTGCGCGAGGTCCTCGACTCGGCGGGCCTGGTCGGTTACCCGAAGACCTCGGGCGGCCGCGGCGTGCACGTCCTGGTGCGGATCCGGCCGGAGTGGGACTTCATCGACGTGCGCCACGCGGTGATCGCGCTGGGCCGTGAGGTCGAGCGCCGGATCCCGGACAAGGCGACCATCGCGTGGTGGAAGGAAGAGCGCGGCGGCCGGGTCTTCATCGACTACAACCAGGCCGCGCGCGACCGCACGGTGGCTTCGGCCTGGTCGGTCCGCGGGACCCAGCGGGCAACGGTGTCGACGCCGCTGACCTGGGATCTGCTGACCGAGGTCGACCCGGACGACTTCGACGTCCTTACCGCCGGCGCTTTCTACAACGAGCGCGGCGACCTGCACGCACCGATGGACGAGCAGGCTTTCGGCATCGAGACGCTGCTGGAGTGGTACGCGCGGGACGAGCGCGACCACGGTCTCGGCGAGATGCCGTATCCGCCGGACTACCCGAAGATGCCCGGCGAGCCGAAGCGCGTCCAGCCGAGCAAGGCGCGCGATGATACTTAACCGATGAGAAGGTCGAACGTGTCGTGTTCGTGAGCGAGGCCGACGGCGGGGCGAAGGGTCCCTTCGCTGCGTCCGACGCGACCAAGGGAGCCTTCGCCCCAAAGTGAGCGCGACGGCGAGCCCGGCCACGAGGGGGAACGCATTTCGTGACGATGTGTGCGTTTTCGGTGACCAATTCGCGCCTTTTCTTCGTTTTGCTCCCGGAGTGATTGCGCTTTCATGTCGATCCAGAAACCAGTCACCGTCACGCGGTGGATCGATACGAGACTGTGTGACGCGTGGGACTCAGCCGTAACGCCGGGCCTCCTGCCAGCGACATTTCCCTCCGAACACTAGGCTGGGGGAGACGAAGGAGTACCCGTGGACGACCTGATCGCCTTTCTCGCCGCGCGTGTGGGGCAACGCCAGGCGTTGATCATGCAGGCGGTCAAGAAAACCGAGATCAACGAATCGCTCACCCGCGGTGAGACCAAGGTCGTCATCGAAAAGAAGATCCGTTCGCTCAACGACATCGAGCTCGACACGGTCAATCAGATGATCAACGAGATCGAGGCGACCCGGCGGCTCCTGCAGGCGCACCGCACCACGGTTTCCGAGAAGGTCCCGGGATTCCCCTTGTACGGCAACGAGTACTGGTGCGAGACGTGCCATGTGCCCGCCGACGAGGCCGGGACGAACTGGTGCCTGACCCTGCGGCTGCTGGCCCTGCCGCACGCCGACCACCCGGACTACAGCGAGCGCTGGCGCCCCTGAGCGGGGAATGCCCGCCGGGTCCGGACGCGTTGACCAGAAGGTGATCACGCTTTCGGTACTGGACCGGTCCCCGACCCGCCGCGGCGGCGACGCGCCCCGCGCCCTGCGGGACACGGTCGCCTTCGCGCGGGACATCGAAGCGCTCGGCTATCACCGGTTCTGGGTGTCCGAACATCACAGCGTGCCCGGCGTCGCCGGTTCGGCGCCCACGGTACTGGCGGCCGCCGTCGCCTCGGCGACCGAGCGGATCCGGGTCGGCACCGGCGGCGTGATGCTGCCGAACCACCGGCCGCTCGTGGTCGCGGAACAGTTCGGCGTGCTCGAATCGCTCTTTCCCGGCCGGATCGACATGGGGCTGGGCCGTTCGGTCGGGTTCACCGGCGGGGTCCGGCAGGCACTCGGGCACGAGAAGGACGACGCCGATCGCTTCGGTGACCAGGTACGCGAGCTGCTGGGGTTCCTCGCGGGCGACCAGACGAGCTATCCGGGCGTGCACGCCATTCCCGCGGAAGGCCTGCGCGTGCCCGCGTTCCTGCTGGCGACCGGCGCCGGGGCGAAGCTGGCCGCGGAACTGGGGCTGCCGCTGGTGATCGCGCCGGTCCGCGGCGAGGGTCCGCTGCTCGAAGCCATCGAGGGGTACCGCGCGGGGTTCCGCCCGTCCGCGCAGGCGTCGCGGCCCTACGTCGTGGTGTCGACGGCGATCGCGGTCGCCGAGACGGCCGAACGGGCACGGCGGCTGCTGATCCCCGAAGCGTGGTCGACGGTCTACTCACGGACGCACGGCGTCTTCCCGCCGTTGTCGCCGGTGGAAGAGATCCTCGCCGGTCCGCTGCCGGACCGTGACCGCGAACGGCTGGACCGGGCGCTCGACGGACAGATCGCCGGCACCCCGGACGAGGTGGGTGACCGGCTGGCCGACCTCGTCGCCAAGACCGGAGCCGACGAGATCCTGGTGACCACCAGTACTTTCGACCAGGCGGAGCGGCTGGATTCCTATCGCGCGCTGGCCGAGGTCGCCGGGTCGCGGAGCCTCGCCGCGGTTTCCTGACTTGCCGCATTCAGAGGACTAAACGCGGGCAGGGGAAACCCTAGAGGCGCAACAGAAGCTGGGTGAGGATGCGTTGCGCGGGGTCGTCCAGGTCGATCCCGCACACCTCGCCGGCGCGGCGTACCCGGTAGCGGACCGTGTTCGGGTGGATGTTCAGCTCGCGCGCCGCCTTCCGGACGTCGCCGAACGCGTCGAGGTAGGCGAGCACCGCGGGCACCAGGATGCCGCCGTGTTCGGCGTCGTGGGCGATCAGTTCGGCCAGCCGCGGATCGCGGATCCTCGGCTGCTCGCCGAGGAACGCGAGCACTTCCGAGAGCAGGACTTCGGCGCGGACGTCGGCCAGTGAGGCGACGTCCGCGGTCCCGTGCCCGCGCGCCATCGTCGCCAGCACGCGGTCCGCGTCGCCGCGCGAGGCCGCCGCGTCGGAGAGGCTGGGGACCACGCCGCCCAGCGCCGCGCGCACCCGGACGTCGAGATGCCGTCGGGCGGTGCCGGCGATTTCCTTGGCCAGCGTCAGAATCCGCGGTTCGGCGTGCTCGGGGAGGTCGGGAAGGAGCGCGTAGACCCGGCCGCCGATCACGCTCACCAGAGCGCTTCGCCGGTACGCGGCGGTGTGCACGGTGATCAGGTGCACCAGCTCCGCGCGCCGGAGCTGCCGGTCCGTCGCGGCCCGGTCGCGGGGGAGCGAGAACGCCAGCACCATGGCGGGTTTCCCGGGATCCGCGCCGATGTCGTCGGCGACGGATTCGGCGTCGAGGCGGCCGTCGAGCAGCCCCGCCAGCAGATCCTCGCGCAACCGGAGTTCCGGGCTGGGCAGCGTCCGGTGACGGATCAGCTGTGGCGCGAGCGCGCGGCTGGCGCCGAGCAAGGCGACTTCCGCGCTTTCGGTGAGCGGATGCGCGCCCTCCTGGACCCAGATCGTGCCCAGCGGCTGTGATCCGGCGTGGATCCCGGCCGCGATCCGCCGCCGGATGCCGAGATCGGGCCGTTCGTCGATGCGGACGATGCCTTCACCCGCGCGGAGACGCTGGTAGACGCCCCATTCGCGCAGCATCGCGAGGTATCGCTCCGGGCCTTCGCGGCCGAGGATCGAAAGCCTGCGCAGCTCGTCCACCTCGTCGCCCGCCCGCGAATAGGCCAGCACACGGCTCGCGGTGTCCTCGATGCTGACGAGGCCGCCGGTCAGTGTCGCGATGGTCTGGGCGAGTGAGAACAGATCGCCCAGCACCTCGCCGCTGTCCGCCTCGCCACCCGCGCGAGCCGCGTCGACGACGCCCCTGGCCAGGGCTTCGACCTGCTCCCAGCGCGCCTCGTGGCCCACCTCGATCAACGCGATCCCCGCGTCGGCGGCGACGTTCACGACGGCCATGCCGTTCTTGACCGCGACGGCGGCCGCGCCGGACCGCCCCGCTGCCCGGATCGCCCCCGCGGCGGAGCGTCCGCGAGCGCCGATCACCAGGACGAGGTCACCCGGATGGGCGTCGGGCGGATCCTCCGGATCGTGGATGACGACGTCGTCCACTCCGACACCGAGCCCGCCCGGGGCCGCGAGCACCCTGACCAGCGGTTCCCCGAGCGTGGCGAGGACGTGCCGCAGGGAAGCGCCGGGGGTCGTCTGAGTAGTCGTCTTGATCACCGATTAAGCCGATCGGACAAGATGGTCACCCTGATTCTAGCCAGTCGAACAAGCCGTCGCGGAGCCGTCAGGTCTACCGTTCGGGATGAGACCTCTACCCGGCGAAGTGCAGTCAGGAGCAGTCAGTGGACGCCGTGACCCAGACCCCCGCCCCGAAGAACGAGCCGGTGCTGAACTACGCACCGGGCAGCGCTGAGCGCGCTGAACTCGAGGGCGCGCTCAAGTTGCTGGGCAACGCCGACCCCATCGACATCACCGCGACGATCGGCGGTGAGCAGCGCAAGGGCGGCGGCGAGAAGATCGAGGTCGTCCAGCCGCACAACCACAAGGCCGTGCTGGGCGTCATCCACAGCGCGACCGCGCAGGACACCCATGACGCGATCGCCGCGGCCAAGGCCGCCGCCCCCGGCTGGCGCGCGCTGTCCTTCGACGACCGCGCCGCGATCATCCTGCGCGCCGCCGACCTGCTGGCCGGCCCGTGGCGCGCCAAGCTGAACGCCGCCACCATGCTCGGCCAGTCGAAGACCGCCTTCCAGGCCGAGATCGACTCCGCCTGCGAGCTGATCGACTTCTGGCGGTTCAACGTCGCCTTCGGCCGTCAGATCCTCGCCGAGCAGCCGATCAGCTCGCCCGGTATCTGGAACCGGATGGAGCACCGCCCGCTCGAGGGCTTCGTGTACGCCATCACCCCGTTCAACTTCACCGCGATCTCCGGCAACCTGCCGACCGCGCCCGCGCTGATGGGCAACGTCGTGCTGTGGAAGCCGTCGCCGACGCAGAGCTACGCCGCGCACATGCTGATGCGGCTGCTCGAAGAGGCGGGTATGCCGCCGGGCGTCATCAACCTGCTTCCGGGTGACGGCAAGGCCGTCTCCGAGGTCGCGCTGACCCACCGCGACCTGGCCGGGATCCACTTCACCGGTTCCACCGCGACCTTCCAGCACCTGTGGGCCACCGTCGGCGCCAACATCTCCGGCTACCGCACGTACCCGCGCCTGGTCGGCGAGACCGGCGGCAAGGACTTCGTGCTCGCGCACGCCTCCGCCGACGTCGACATCCTGCGCACCGCGCTGATCCGCGGCGCCTTCGAGTACCAGGGCCAGAAGTGCTCGGCCGCGTCCCGCGCCTACGTCCCGCGTTCGCTCTGGGCGAGCCTGAAGGACGAGCTGGTCTCCGAGACCGAGGCCATCACCTACGGCGACGTCACCGACCTGGACAACTTCGGCGGCGCCGTGATCGACCGCCGTGCCTTCGACAAGCACGCCGCCGTACTGAAGAGCGCCGCCGAGGACCCCGAGATCGACGTCATCGCCGGTGGCACCGCCGATGACAGCGTCGGCTACTTCGTGCGCCCGACGATCCTGGTGTCGGACAACCCGAACCACGAGATCTTCCGCACCGAGTACTTCGGGCCGATCCTCGCGCTGCACGTCTACGACGACAGCACCGACGAGGGCTTCGACAACGTGCTGAAGCTGGTCGACGAGACCGCCGACTACGCGCTCACCGGCGCGGTCATCGCGAACGACCGCACGGCCGTCGCGAAGGCGTCCGAGGCGCTGCGCTTCGCCGCCGGCAACTTCTACGTCAACGACAAGCCGACCGGCGCGGTCGTCGGCCAGCAGCCCTTCGGCGGTGCCCGCGCTTCCGGCACCAACGACAAGGCCGGTTCGGTGTTCAACCTGCTCCGCTGGACGAGCCCGCGCTCGGTCAAGGAGACCTTCGTTCCGCCCACCAGCGTCCGCTACCCCCACCAGGGCTGAGTTCTCCAGGAGTCCGTGATGTTGCGTGCCCCGTTGCTCGCCGCCGCTCGATCCCAGCGGATGCGCAAGCTGGTCGAGGTCGTCCCCGCCACCCGATCGGTGGTGGGCCGGTTCGTCGCCGGTTCGAAGACGCCCGACGCCGCCAGGGTGGTCCGTGAACTGGCCGACGACGGCCTCCGGGTCACCCTCGACCACCTCGGCGAGGACACCACCGACGCCGAGCAGGCCGCGACGACCGTCCGCGCCTACGAGGAACTGCTGACCGCGCTCGCGGCCGACGGCCTCGCGTTCGGCGCGGACGTCTCGGTGAAGCTCTCCGCGGTCGGCCAGTTCCTGCCTGTCGAAGGCGAGAAGGTCGCGCTGGAGAACGCCCGCAAGATCTGCGCGGCGGCCGAAGCGGTCGGCGCCACGGTGACCCTCGACATGGAGGACCACACCACCACGGATTCGACGCTGGGCATCCTCAAGGAGCTGCGCACCGAATACCCGTGGGTCGGTGCGGTGCTGCAGGCCTACCTGCGGCGCACCGAGCAGGACTGCCGCGACCTGGCGGCGGAAGGCTCCCGCGTCCGGCTGTGCAAGGGCGCGTACGCCGAACCCGAGCAGGTCGCGTTCCAGGACAAGTCCGAAGTGGACAGGTCCTATGTGCGCTGCCTGAAGATCCTCATGCAGGGCAAGGGTTATCCGATGGTCGCCTCGCACGACCCGCGGATGATCGCGATCGCCGAGAAGCTCGCGGCCGACGCGGGCCGCAAGGCGGACGACCACGAATTCCAGATGCTGTACGGGATCCGTCCCGAGGAGCAGCGCCGGATCGCGGGCGACGGCAAGACGATGCGCGTCTACGTCCCCTACGGCGACGAATGGTACGGCTATTTCATGCGCAGGCTGGCGGAACGCCCGGCGAACCTGGCGTTCTTCCTGCGCGGACTCGCCACCCGGGGCTGACCCGGCCCCGGGCGGCACTGGTCCGCTGATAGACAAAGGGGCCCTTCCCGGCGAAACCCGCCGGGAAGGGCCCCTTCTCCATGCTCGTCAGGCCTCCTTGGCCGCCTCTTCCTTGAGCTTGTCCATGTCGATGTCGCGCGCCTGCTGGATGAGGTCTTCCAGCGTCTTTTCCGGGAGCGCGCCCGGCTGCGCGTAGATGACCGTCTTGTCACGGATCACCGCGAGGGTGGGGATCGAACGCACGTCGAAGGCCGCGGCCAGTTGCTGCTCGGCCTCGGTGTCGACGCTCGCGAAGACGATGTCGTCGTGGTTGCCCGACACCTTCTCGTAGGTCGGTGCGAACTGGCGGCAGGGCATGCACCAGTCCGCCCAGAAGTCGATGATCACGAAGTCGTTCTCCGACACGACCTGATCGAAGTTGGCGGCGGTCAGCTCCACAGTGCTCATGTCCGGCACAACGAATCGGGCGGTACGCGCATTCCCGCGAGTGCGCGTAGCGTCTCGGATGGAGCAACCCTCGTTTCGCAGGAGGCGCAGATGGCCGACGGTGACATCCTCAGCCGGATCGACGAGCTGGTCAGCGAGGAGCACGAACTCCGTTCGCGGGCGATCGGCACCGGGCTGAGCTCGGACGACCGGTCCCGGCTCGCGAGTGTGGAACAGCAGCTGGACCAGTGCTGGGACCTGCTGCGGCAGCGGCGGGCGCGGGTGGAGTTCGACGAGGACCCGGACCAGGCTTCGGCGCGGCCGATCTCCGAGGTGGAGTCTTACCGGCAGTAGCGGTTTCGGTCCCGGCCCGACGCCTTGCGCGCGTGCAATGAAGGGGCCTTTCATAGCAAATTTTGCGATGAAAGCGTCCTTCATCGCACGCGCGGGCACGGGCGCGGGCAGGGCGCCGGGGACGGTGGCGTGGGGTTGCGAAAGCCACTTTCGCAACCTTCAACGTTGCGAAAGTGGCTTTCGCAACGCGCCATGGCGCGGGAGTGGCTGGATGCCGTGGAGCGGCGATCCGGAGCGGCTCAGGCCGGGCAGAGGGTCCCGTCGACCGGGATCTTCCCGTCGATCAGGAAGGCTCGCGTCGCGTCCGCGACACACGGCGAGAGGCTCAGCGCGCCGTGCCCGGCGCCCTGCCAGGTGATCGTCACCGCGCTCGGCATCTGGTCGGCCGCCCGGCCGGTGCCCTGCTCCGGCGTGACCGGGTCGGTCGCGGTCCCCGCGACGAGCATCGGCGGGGCGCCCGGCGCTCCCGCGGGCGGAAGCGGTTCCCGGCGCACGGGCCACGGGCTGCACCAGGCCAGCTGCTGCGCGGCGAAGACACCGAACTGGGGGTACTTGTCGCGCAGGGTCGTGTTCGCGCGCGTGAGTTCCTCGGCCGAGAGCCGGGTCGCGCTGTCGTTGCATTTGGTCGCGAGCGTGCCGTCCAGCCGCGACGGCCGCGCCTTGGTGTCCTTCAGCACCGGCTCGGCGAACGCGGCCAGCGGGGTGACGTCGCCGGTCTGCGCGGTCTTGAGCGCCTCGGCGAGTTCCACCCAGCGCGAGCGCTGCGCGAGCCCGGAGTAGATGGCGTACAGCGCGATACCCGGGGTGATCTCCTCGCCGTCGGTGGTCGTCGCCGACGCCGACCGGAGCCGGTCCGCGACGGCGGACACGGCCGAGCGGGCGTCGCCGAGCGGGCAGCCCCTCGCTATGCAGTCGGCGCCGAACGCGTCGAGGGTCGCCTGCGCGCTCGCGGCGACGGATTCCTGGGTGGCGGCCGCGTCGGGGGCGGGGTCGGGCAGCCCGTCGAGCATGACCCGGCCGACCTGCGCCGGGAACCGCACGGCGTATTCGGCGAGGACCTTCGAACCGTCGCCGCGGCCCAGCGCGTGCAGCTTCTCCAGCCCCAGTTGCTCCCGGAGCTCTTCGAGGTCGCCCGCCGCCCGCCAGCTGTCCATCGCGACCTGCGAGTCGTCCAGTTCGATGGCGCACTGCTGCCCCGCCCGGCGCGCCGCGTCGACGACGCTTTCGAGGTCGGCGGCGGCCGGATCGGCGCCGAGCAGATCGGTGCGGATCTCCGCCGGGATGCACTGCACCGGCATGGACGTCCCCGTCCCGCGCCGGTCCACGCCGATCAGCGAGAATTTCTGCAGGAACTCGGGCGGCAGCGTCGCGGCCAGCCGCGCGGCGTACAGCGACCCCGGCTCACCGTCGACGTCGTTGACCACGACGAGCGGGATCGGCCCGCCCCCGGTCTTGACCACCGAAAGCCGCGAGAGCCCGCGACCGGGCAGGTCCGGTGCGTCGAGGGTGGTGGGCACCCTGGCACAGGAGAACTTCAGCGTGTCCGGCACGGACGGCTGCCCCAGCCGCTGCCGGGTCGCTTCGTCGCAGTCCTCCCATTTGATCGACGGCGACCGCGGCTCGGCGAGCGGCGGCAGCGGGACCTGCTGGGCCGTCGTCTGACCGCCGGGATCCGGTTTGCCGTCGTTGTCGATCACCGCCGGCCGCACCGACGGTCCGGCCGTGCAGCCCGCGAGCACGGCCGTCACCACGGTGGTCGTCAGGAACAGCCGTGGCGTGCGGCGGGCGGTGCTCACGGGCTGGTCCTCACTTCCAAGACATGACAAAGCTCGGGACAGAGCTTCGCAGGTCGGATGTCAGGACACGGTTAGCGGGTGCGTTTCACCTCGCCGCGGAACACCGCGTCCAGGTCGTAGCGGGCGATCTCCTCGAGCTGGGCATAGGTGCAGGAGGACGGCTCGCGGTCGGGGCGCCAGCGTTTGAACTGCGCGGTGTGCCGGAACCGCGACGGATATCCGGCCTCCGTGTGCTCGTAGCCGACCTCGACCACCTTTTCCAGCTTCAGCGGCACCCACGGGGCTTCCTTGGCCTTCCACCGGGTGATCCCGCCGGGGATCCGCTGGTTCTCGCGCACGTTGTCACCCAGCCAGGGGTGATCGGCCCCGTCGGTGATCAGCGGCGCCAGCTCCTCGGCCAGCTCACGCCGCCGGGTGACCGGGAACGACCCGACGACGCCGGGGTGGTGCAGCACGCCGTCCTCGTCGTAGAGCCCGAGCAGGAACGAGCCGACCAGCTCGCCCGGTTCGCCGTCGACGTGCCAGCGCAGCCCGGCGAGCACGCAGTCGGCGGTGCGCGAGTGCTTGTACTTCAGCAGCACGCGTTTGCCGGGCGTGTACGGCTCGTCGAGCGGTTTGCCGATGACGCCGTCGAGCCCCGCGCCCTCGAACAGTTCGAACCAGTGCCGCGCGATCGCCGGATCCGAAGTGGCCGGAGTCAGGTGGATGCCGTCGGAGGCCAGTTTCTCCAGCCGCTCCCGCCGCTTCGACGTCGGTTCGTCCAGAAAGGACTCGTCGCCCAGCGCCAGCAGGTCGAACGCGACGAACTCCGCCGGGGTCTGCTCCGCCAAGAGCTTGATGCGGCTTTCGGCGGGGTGGACCCGGTCGGTGAGCGCGTCGAAGTCCAGCTTCCCGTTCCTGGCGACCACCAGTTCGCCGTCCAGCACGATCCGCTCGGGCAGTGCCGCCTTCAAGCGCTCGACGACCTCGGGGAAGTACCGGTTGAGCGGCTTCTCCGAGCGCGACTGCAAGGTCAGCTCGTCGCCGTCGCGGAACACCAGGCAGCGGTATCCGTCCCATTTCGGCTCGAACAGCAGGCCACCGGAATCGGGGATCGCCTTCGCCGGTTTGGCGAGCATCGGTTTGACCGGCGGAGTCAGGGGAAGCGACATGACGGCCATTCTTGCCGCACCGAGCCGGTCAGCGCACCCGCTGCGGTGCTGCCGTGTCCAGTTCGATCCGGACGGCCGTCGGCAGGACGTCCACCCCGAGCGACTCCCGCGCGCGGGCCAGCACCGTGCTGTCGAGCTGCTCCCAGACCCGTTTCAGGTCGGTGCCCTCGACGAGCCAGAGCGTGATCCGCAGCGCCGGGTTCTCCTTGTCGCCGACCGCGCGGACCCGGGCGCGCCCGACCCCGTCGACCGTCTCCGCGTCGGCGCGGACGGCCTCGGAGATGGCCGAGGCGGTCACCACGAGGTCGTCGTCGAGTTCGAGGTCCGGACGGCCCTCCGGGCGCAGCGACCGGAAGAACCACCACAGTCCCAGCCACAGCAGGAGCACGCCGAGCACGATCGCGCCGATCCGGGAGGCGAGCGCGTGCCGGGACAGCCAGTCGAGGGCGATCGGGTCGACGAGCGGCCTGCCGGCGCGGTGCGTGCCGAGCCAGCCCGCGCCGACCACGAGCGCCGCCACTCCGCCGAGCAGCGCGACGAGTCCGATGAGGACGGTCAGGGTCCGTTCCGTGCCGGTGGACCGGCCGAGTGCCTTGGCGGAGACCGAACGGGTCATCGGCGGTCCTTCGGGGAGTCGACGACGACCGACACCTTCGGCCGCCGCACCAACGGGACGTCTTCGAGCAGACCGGAGACCGTCTCCAGCAGCCGCGGGCGCAGCTCGCCTTCGGTTTCCAGCCTGCTCGTCGCGCGGACACGGATCTTCTTGGCGGTGGCCGTGACCTTCGCGCCCGCGACGTTGTCCTGCGCGCGCACGGTCACGCCGACCAGCCTCGCCAGGGACCGCGGCGACGTGGTCACGCTGACCTCGTTCGCCGGATCGGTCAGCCGGATGGCGCGCCGCCCGGCCGAGGCCGCCGCCAGGATCAGCAGCAGCCCCACGAGGGCGACGGCGATCGCGAGATACCGGACCATGGAGGCGTTCCAGGCCTGTTCCGCGAGCCTGTCCCGCCAGTCGTCCCACGGGACGAACAGCGGTCCCCGCCCCGGCCGCCACCAGCCCCAGCCGACCTCCAGTGCCAGCAGGACTCCGGCGGCGGCCAGCGCCAGCCCGATCAGGGCCGACAGCAGGCGGACGATCAAACGCATACCGGTTGCTCCTTCTAGCGGACGCGGGGCGCGATGTCGGGCAGCAGCGCGGAAACCGTCACCGAGATGTCCCGGACCTGGTACGAGGTGATCCGCTCGACCTCCTCGGTGACCCTGGCGCGCAGGTCGCCGACGATCCGCCGCACCGGCGCCGGATAGTTCAGCGCCACGTCGAGCACGAGGTCGACGTCGTTGCCCTCACCGCCGACCTTCGCGCTCGCGCCGTGTGTGCCCAGCCCGAGCCCGGCGATCCGCCGCTCGGCGCGCGTGGTCCCGTCGACCTGGTCCGCGGCGTGCTGCGCGATCTTGCGGACCACGGACGGCGCGATGGTGAGGGTGCCGCGATCCTCCGGTTCGGGCGGGACGGTCATTTGTCGCGGCCCCGGCCGAACAGGTCGCCGAGGTCGAGTTCGCCGTCGAGCACGCGGCCGAGGACGAGGCCGATGACGCCGACGGCCAGCGTCACCAGGAACGCGGTGAAGCCCTGGGTCGCGGCGAGGCCGAGGATGAGGCCGGCGAGCAGGCCGGTCTGGGTCCCGTTCATCACTCGACCCGCGAGGTCTCGGTCTCGCCGCCGTTCTCGTCAGGCAGGTGGATGTCGTTGACCGCGATGTTGACCTCGATCACCTCGAGGCCGGTGATCTGCTCGACCTGGCCGATCACGTTGCGGCGCACCGCGCGCGCGACGTCGACGATGCGGGCGCCGTACTCGACGACCACGTCGAGGTCGATGGCCGCCTGCTTCTCGCCGACCTCGACCGAGACACCCGACGTGGTGACCGTGCCGGAACCGGGGATGCGCTCGCGGATCGCGCCGAAGGCCCGGGACACCCCGCCGCCCAGCGCGTGGATGCCGGTCACCTCGCGGGTGGCGAGACCCGCCACCTTCTGCACCACCACCGACGAGATCGTGGTCTTGCCGGCGGCTCCTTCCTCGTTGAGGGACGCCCCCGCCACGGGGGTGTCGGGCTTGCTCGCGCTCGGCTGCGCCATGAAGTTCGCTCCTTCTCGGCCGGTGCCGCGCGACCTGCGCGCGCGGCGGTCCCTACGCTCTCACCGACCAGGACACGCGCGCATGCCGAGCCGTCACGCGATGTCCCCCGGATGGGGTAATCAGTTCCGGGATCGGTCCGGATGGCCGGGCAAGGTCGCGTCCCAGGCGGGGAGGTGAAGGGGACTTTCCCCACATCGCATGCGGGGAAAGTCCCCTTCACACCGCGAGACCCTGTCGCAGATCAGTCCGGATGCACGTCGACGACGTGGACGTTGACCGCGGGCGGGGCGGAGCCGAGCTGACCGGTCAGGGCCGCGCTGACCCGGTGACGCAGCAGGTCCGCGACGGCCGCTTCGACGCCGAACCGGATCGTCACCAGCACCTGGAGCACGTCCTCTTCGAGCGCGACGGCCGCGACGTGGACCCCGCCGAGTTCGCGGCCGATCTCGGCGGCGAGGTTCCTGGTCATCAGCACCAGCGCCCGTTCCGACACCTGGGTCTTGCCGCCCGAAGAGGGCAGGTCGAGCGGGGCGGTGGTGTGCCTGCCGCGGACGCCGCCGACCGAGCGGAGCACCCGTTCGACGAGTCCCGGCGGTGTCGGCACCGGACGGCTCGCGGCGGCGCGCACCTGCTGCCACCGGGGGTCGTCGCGCGGATCCTCGCTCATCACCGTTCCCCGGGTCGGAAGTTGTCGCCGAGTTTGGCCAGCAGCGCCACCCTCGCGCGGTGCAGCCGGGCACGCAGGGCGGGCACGCTGACTTCGAGCACCTCGGCCACCTCGTCGTAGGTCAACCCTTCGAATTCTCGCAGAATCAGCGGGATCCGCTGGCCGACGTCCAGTTCGGCGATCGCGCGCAGCACCCTGCCGACCTGCTCGGCGCTCACCACATGACCCTCCGGACCAGGCACGACGCCCGCGTCGCCCTCGTCGAGCGGCACGGTCGGTTTCCGCCGCCGGACCACGCCGAGCGCGCCGTTCGTCGTCACCCGGTAGAGCCAGGTCGACACCGCGGATTCGAACCGGAAGCCGGGCAGCGCCCGCCACGCGGAGAGCCAGGCCTCCTGGACGACGTCCTCGGCCTCGGACGAGCTGCCGGTGATCCGCAGCGCCACCCGGTACATCCTGGCCGTGTGCCGCCGGACCAAGGTGTCGAACGCACCGTGGTCCCCGGCGGCGGCCCTGGCCACCAGTTCCTCGTCCGGAACCGGCGCGGCCTCGCTCACCCGCCCTCCCGTCGGCGGTAGCGCAGCATGGTGAAGCCGTCCTCGACGAGCACGGACGCGAGATCCATCCGCCGCGGTTCCGGGGCCGGACGGCCTCGGGCGATCCGGCTTTCGCCCGCTCCCGCCAGCAGCGGGGCGACCGTGAGGCACAGCTGGTCGACGAGGTCGGCGGCGATCAGGTCGGCGAACAGCGCCGGTCCGCCCTCGCAGTCGACACGCCGCAGGCCGCGTTCGCCCAGCAGCGCGAGCGCGCGGTGGAGGTCGACGTCGGCGGTCCCCGCGACGAGCACGTCGGCACCCGCGCGCTCCAACGCGGCGCGCGGCGCCTGCTCGGTGGTGATGACGATCGGCGGGACCTTGGTGTCGGTGAACAACGGGCCTTCGGGGTCGAGATCACCGGAACGGGTCACCACCGCGATCGGCGGAACCTCGGACAGGCCGAGCGCGACCCGGCGGGCGGCGCGTTCGGGACTGACGCGCGCGCCGCGGTAGCCCTCGGCGCGCGCCGTGCCGGCACCGACCAGGATCACGTCGGAGAGCAGCCGTCCCAGCAGGAAGATCCGCTTGTCTGCGGGGTGGGACAGCCCTTCGGACAGCTCGTCGACCGCCGCCGCGCCATCCGCGGAGCTGACGAAGTTGACCTGGACCCACGGACGGTTCAGGTCTTGCGGATACCCGTAGAGCCGTTCGAGGTCGGCGTCGGAGACGGGCTCCGCCGGTGTCGTTGGCCACAAAAGCTGCACACCGACATCCCAGCACGCGCCCGGCGGCACCGCTGAGCGGGGGATACGCCCGGTCAGGGAGGGTGAACCCGCCACGCCGGTGCCGTTACTCTCGGCGAATGCCCGCCCGCCTGATCGATCGCCGTCCGGAGCTGTCCGCCGACGAGCTGATCACCGCGCTCGTCCCGCCGCCGAGGTTCGACGCGGTCCGGTTCTCCACGTACGTGCCCAACCCGGACGAGCCGAGCCAGGCCGAGGCCGTCGTCACCTGTGGCTCGTTCGCGAAGCGCGTGGCGGAAGCCTCGCAGCGGAAGCCGAAGTCGAAGCTGCGCGCGTTCTTCGGCGGCGGGGACGAGGCGCCGTCCGGGCCGATGGGGCTCTATCTCGACGGCGGTTTCGGCGTCGGCAAGACCCACCTGCTCGCCTCGACCTGGCACGAGACGCCGTCGCCCAAGGCGTACGGGACGTTCGTGGAGCTGACCCACCTCGTCGGCGCGCTGGGGTTCGCCGAGGCGGTGCGGCGGCTGTCCGAACACCGGTTCCTGGCGATCGACGAGTTCGAACTCGACGACCCGGGTGACACCATGCTCGTCACCCGGCTGCTGCAGGAGCTGATCTCGGCGGGGGTGTTCGTGGCGGCGACGTCCAACACACTGCCGGACAAACTCGGCGAGGGCCGGTTCGCCGCGGCGGA
This sequence comes from Amycolatopsis sp. WAC 04182, assembly GCF_003947465.1. NCBI lineage: Bacteria > Bacillati > Actinomycetota > Actinomycetes > Pseudonocardiales > Pseudonocardiaceae > Amycolatopsis > Amycolatopsis sp. WAC 04182. Next base: position 481,717 of record NZ_QHJJ01000002.1, on the reverse strand, counting down.
CTTCCTGCGCGAGATCCAGTCGTTGTCCGCCCGCTTCGGCGTCTGCCGCGTCGACGGCCCGGACTACCGCCACCGCGGCCTGCCGGACGCGCCGCCGCCCGCGAGCCCCGAGGAGCTGGAAGCCTCCGCCGCCGCGCATCCCGAGTCCACTGTGGACGATTTCGACGCGTTGTGCGAACACCTGGGCGGCCTGCATCCTTCGCGCTACGGCCGGCTTCTCGAGGGCGTGACCCGGGTGCACCTCCGCGACATCCATCCGGTGCCGGATCAGAACGTCGGGCTGCGGCTGGTCGCCTTCGCCGACCGGCTCTACGACCGCGCGATCCCGCTGGTGGTCTCGGGCGAGCCGGTGCCGGAGCTGTTCACCGAGGAGATGGTGAACGGCGGCTACCGCAAGAAGTACCTGCGCGCCGTCAGCCGTCTGACGGCACTGGCGCGCGACGCCGTGCAGCCCAGCTGAGCAGCATCCACGTCGCGCACACGGTCGCGACGGCGAACAGCGTGCCGCCCACGACGTCGGTCAGATAGTGGTAGCCGAGGCCGATCATGCCGATCGTGACTCCGCAGAGCACCACGGCGCCCACCGTCGAGATGACCGCCGTCGCGACGCCGGGGCGGGCGAGCAGGACGAGCACCGTCAGCACCGCGACCAGCGCGACGGTGTGCCCGCTCGGGTAGGCGAGGTAGGTGTACTTCCAGCGACCGAAGAGCGGTTTGAGCACCCAGGTGTTCGCGAGGATCGCGATGAGCGGGCCGACGATGATCAGCGCCGCTTCGAGCCTGCGCCGTCCGATCAGGCAGAGGACGGCGGCGAGGACCGCGACCGGGATCAGGATGTAGGCCTCGGTCGGCAGCACCAGCAGCTCGAGAAGGCCGGTGTCGCGGCCGAAGGTGCGCTCCACCCACCTGACGGCGAACTCGTCGGGCACGGAAGGGCCCTCGCCGGAGACCAGCAAACCGAGGACGACCATGATCGCGGCGCAGGTCACCGCGACCGGCCCGTACGGCCCTCTTCCGCTCATCCGGCGAGATTACGTGACGGGTGATCAGTCACCATGCAGGGACGGCTCGCGAGGACGAAGGGGGCTTTCGATGCGGATCAGTGTGGTCGGTGGCGGCGTGATCGGGCTCAGTTGCGCGCACCGGCTGGCCGGGGCCGGGCACGACGTCACGGTGGTGACGGACGCCGGGCCGGGGGAGACCACGTCGGCGGTCGCCGGTGGCGTGCTCTTCCCGCCCCTGGCGGCGAACTCCGACCGGGTCGACCGCTGGACCGCGACGAGCGTCGAGGAGTACCGCGGCCTCGGCGCGCCGGGGGTCCGCATGGTCCGGGGAACGTACCTCGTCCCGCGCGAGACGCCGCTGCCTTCGTGGGCGTTGTCGATGCCCGACCTCGACCACGAACCCGGACGGCTCACCTTCACGACCGCGCTGGTCGACACCCCGGTGTACCTCACCTGGCTCGCCGGCCAGGTCGCCGCGCTGGGAGTGCGCACCGAGCACCGCACGGTCTCGCGGCTGGACGACCTCGACGCGGACCTCGTGGTGAACGCCGCCGGGCTCGGCGGCGGGCGGCTCGCGGGGGACGGCACCTTGGTGCCGGTCGGCGGCCAGGTCGTCCACCTCGCCGACCCGGGGCTGACCGAATGGATCGTCGACGGGGCCACGCCGGTGCTGCGGCACGTGATCCCGCACGGACGGCACGTGGTCTGCGGCGGCACGCAGGAACCCGGGCGCGACTCGGTCGAACCGGACCCCGGGGTGACCGCCGACATCGTGCGGCGGTGCCGGGAACTCGTGCCCGCGCTGGCCGACGCGCCCGTGCTGGGGGCGAAGGTGGGCCTGCGGCCGTTCCGGCCCGAGGTGCGGCTGGACCGGGACGGCCGGGTCGTGCACTGCTACGGGCACGGGGGCGCGGGGATCACGGTGGCTTGGGGCTGCGCGGACGACGTCCTGGCCCTGGTGTGACGACCCCGCATTCAGTCCTCTAAATGCGGGTCGTCAGAGGGCGGCGAAGGCGGCGAAGTCCGCTTCGGTCTGATCCGCGTAGCGCACCGCGTAGGCCCCGATGGCCTCGTCGAGGTCTTCGTCGTCCTCGAAGTAGCCCGCCAGCATCCGCGGATGCAGAGACCGCGCGTGCGCCCGCGCGAGCAACGCGCCCGCCAGACGGCCGTAGTCGTCGAGGTGGTCTTTCTTCAGCTCCGCCGGGTCGATGTCGCCCTTGAGGTTCCGGAACTGCCGCACGATGTACGGCACGCCGTCGATGGTCGTCCAGCCGAGCAGGATGTCCGTCTCGGCCTGCACGAGCCGCGCGCCCTCGACGATCCGCCGCCCCTCGTGCTCCGGGGCGGGCAGGCCGAGGAACGGCGCGAGCGCCGACGGGATGGCCTGTTTCACTTGCAGGACAAGGTCTTCGCCGGAGTTCCCGTGCAGCAGCGCCACGTAGCTGCGCAGCCCGACGCTGCCGGTGCCGACCACCCGGAAGGCCACATCGGACACCCGGTACCGCGAGATCAGCGTCCGCCGCGACTCGCGCAGCGTGTCCACATAGGACACCAGTCCGGTCACGACGGCTTCGGCGGTGGCGTCGTCCACGTGCGTGAGCACTGGCGGGTCTTCGACGAACCGGTGCCGTTCGAGGCCGGTCTCGTGGTCGTCGATGCGCCTGGTCCACTTCGCGGTGACCTTGGCGCTGGTGTTCTTCCGCGCCTTCTCGGCCGCTTCCTCGAAGTCGTCGATCAGGTCGTGCGCCTTGACCTTGCTCAGCACCGACGCGTCCGGCAGCGCGTTCCACGACCGGAGGAACGGCAGCTCCGCCAGCCCCCGGATGGTGCGCCGGTACGACTTCACCGCGTCTTCGGCGGCTTCCCGGCAGCCTGCTTCCCCGATGCCACCCTCGCGCCCGGCGAGCACGAGACTCGCCGCGAGCCGTTTGAGATCCCACTCCCACGGGCCGGGCACGGATTCGTCGAAGTCGTTGATGTCCATGACGATCTGGCCTTCGGGCGTGCCGTACAGCCCGAAGTTCGCGGCGTGCGCGTCCCCGCAGAGCTGGGCGGTCAGCCCGGACGACGGCGACCCCGCCAGGTCGGCGGCCATCAGCCCGGCGGCACCGCGGTAGAAGGTGAACGGCGACGCGAGCATGCGCTCGCGCCGCAGTTCCACCAGTTCCGGCAGGCGGCCTTCGTTCGTGCGCGCGAAGAACTCCGCCACGCTCGGCCGTCCCTCGCCCGCCGCCGCGTGGTCGTGCGCGGAGGAGGGCGCCTCGTCCCGCAGTGCCTTACCCCTCGCGAACCAGTCCTCCGGCGACACCGACTCGGTGCCGACCAGCGGCCGCTCCACCCACTCCCGCTCGTCTCCCATGGACAGGCAACGTACAGCCCGCCCGAAAGGTTCACCGGGTCTTGACGACCTCCGTGATCGCGTCGATACCGCGGTCGAGCTCCTCGCGGCTGATCACCAGCGGCGGCGCGATCCGCAGCGTGTGGTCGTGGGTCTCCTTGCACAGGACGCCGCGTTCGGCCAGGGCCGTGGACGCCTCGCGGCCGGTCGGCCCGCCGGGCGCGATGTCGATCCCCGCCCAGAGCCCGCGGCCGCGGACCTCGGCCAGCCCGTTGCCGACCAGTTCGCCGAGCCGCGAGTGCAGGTGGGTGCCCAGTTCCCGCGAGCGCTCCTGGAACTCCCCGGTCTTCAGCAGCCCGACCACGGCCCGCCCGATCGCGCAGGCGACCGGGTTCCCGCCGAAGGTGGAGCCGTGTTCACCCGGCCGCAGCACGCCGAGCACGTCCTTGCCGCCGACGACGGCCGACACCGGCATGATCCCGCCGCCGAGTGCCTTGCCGAGCGTGTAGACGTCGGCGCGGACGCCTTCGTGGTCGAGCGCGAGGACGGTGCCGGTGCGGGCGAGACCGGACTGGATCTCGTCGGCGATCAGCAGCACGTTGTGCTCGTCGCACAGCCGCCGGGCCTCGGCGAAGTAGCCGGCGGGCGGGACGATCACGCCGGCTTCGCCCTGCACCGGCTCCAGCAGGATCGCGGCGGTGCGCTCGGTGATGGCGTCGCGCAGCGCTTCGGCGTCGCCGTACTTGACGGTGACGAAGCCCGGGGTGAACGGGCCGAAATCGGCGCGCGCGGTCTCGTCGGTGGAGAAGGACACGATGGTCGTCGTGCGGCCGTGGAAGTTGGACCCGGCGACGACGATCTCCGCCTGCCCGTCGGGGACGCCCTTGACCCGGTACGCCCACTTCCTGGCGATCTTCACCGCCGACTCGACGGCTTCCGCGCCGGAGTTCATCGGCAGGGTCATCTCGGTGCCGGTCAGCTCGGCGAGCTCCCGGCAGAACAGCCCGAGCTGGTCGTGGTGGAAGGCGCGCGAGGTCAGCGTCACCCGGCCGAACTGCTCGATCGCGGCGGCGATGAGCCCGGGGTGGCGGTGCCCGAAGTTCAGCGCGGAGTAGCCGGAGAGGAAGTCGAGGTAGGTCTTGCCCTCGACGTCGGTGACCGAGGCTCCTTCGGCGGTGGCGATCACCACCGGGAGCGGGTGGTAGTTGTGCGTGCTCCACTGCTCGTCGAGCGCGATGAAGTCGGCGGTCGTCATGCGTTCAGGTTAGATGTCCACCCGGCTGCTTTCATCCGGGAAACGTTGCTTTGACCCGTTGTTCATTGCGTATCGACTCCTTCGGGTGGCGAAATCGTGCATCGGCGTACTTGATCACCGGAGGCGCGGCGCCCGGAGCGCGGTTATCGTCGCCGGATGGCGAAAAAGGACACCGTCTCCGTCCGGGACACGCTGAGGATCGGCAAGGGTGCCGAGCGGCACCATCCCGGTTCGTTCCCGATCGGGCCGACGAAGAAGCCCAAGGGGCTCAAAGACCTCGCCGACGCCGGAGGCAGGCTCGCCGAGCTGCAGGAGGCCCTGTACGCGGAGGGCGTCGGCGGCGGGAACCGCAGTCTCCTGCTGGTCCTGCAGGGGATGGACACCTCCGGCAAGGGCGGCACCGTCGGCCATGTCCTCGGCCTGGTCAACCCGATGGGAGTGCGGTACGCCGGGTTCAAGAAGCCGACCGCGACCGAGCGGCGTCATCACTTTCTGTGGCGGGTCCGCAAACAGCTTCCCGTGCCGGGGCAGGTCGGCGTCTTCGACCGCTCCCACTACGAGGACATCCTGGTCCCGCGCGTGCAGAAGCTGGTGCCCGCGACGGAATGGCGCAAGCGCTACGCCGAGATCAACGCGTTCGAGCAGGAGCTGACCGACGCCGGCACGACGATCGTGAAGGTCTTCCTCGACATCTCGCCGGAGGAGCAGCTGAAGCGCCTCAAGGCGAGGCTGGAGAATCCGGCGAAGTGGTGGAAGTACAACCCCGCCGACCTCGACGCGCGCGCCCAGTGGAACGACTACCAGAAGGCCTACGCCGACATCTTCGCCAAGACCTCCACGGCGGCCGCGCCCTGGTACGCCGTCCCGGCCGATCGCAAGTGGTACCGCAACTGGCTGGTCGCGCGGCTCCTGATCGAGACGATCGAGGAGATGGACCCGAAGTTCCCGCCCGCCGACTTCGATCCCGAGACGGAGATCGAGAAGCTGGAAGGCATTGGCGTACCGGCTTGAGCGTCTGAGAGAGTGCGGATGTGACCGACACCAGCCTCGAAGATCTCCCGTTCCTCCGCCGTCAGGCCCGTACTCAGCGCTTCACCCTCGGCGCGCCGAAAGAGTTCAAGGTCGCCCCGGACGGTTCCCGCATCCTGTTCCTGCGGTCCGAGTCCGGCGCCGACCCCCGGCACAGCCTGTGGTCGTTCGACGTCGCGTCGGGCGAGGAGACGAAGCTGGTCGACGCCGCCGAGCTGCTGCCCGGTGAAGAGGACCTGCCGCCGGAAGAGCGTGCCCGCCGCGAGCGCAGCCGGGAGACCGGCGGCGGCGTGGTCGGCTACGCGGTCGACGACGCCTTCACCGTCGCCGCGTTCTCGCTCTCCGGCAAGCTCCACACCCTCGACCTGGCCACCGGAGAGGTGTCGGTGCTGGTCGACGGTTCGGTCGTCGACCCGCGGCCCAGCCCGGACGGTGCCCACGTCGCCTACGTCCGCGACCGCCGCCTGCGGGTGATCGACCGGGCCACCGGTGATGACCGTCTGCTCGTAGAGGAGGCAGGTGACGACATCGCCTGGGGGCTCGCGGAGTTCATCGCGGCCGAGGAGATGGGCCGCACCCGCGGTTACTGGTGGTCGCCGGACGGGAAGAGCCTGCTGGCCGAGCGATCCGACCGGGCCGCCGTGCCGCGCTGGACGATCGCCGATCCGGCGAACCCGCAGTCGGCGGCGAACGTCGTCGCGTATCCGGCGGCGGGCACCACGAACGCGGACGTGACGCTGGCGATCCTTGGCCTCGACGGCTCCCGCGTCGACGTCGAGAAGACCGGCTGGGAGTACCTGGCCGCCGTGCACTGGTCCGCCGCGGGCAAGCCGCTGCTGTCCGTGCAGTCGCGTGACCAGCGGAAGCTGGAGATCCAGGCGGTCGACCCGTCGACCGGTGCGGTCGAGGTGCTGCACACCGAGACCGACGAGCACTGGGTCGAGCTCGCCGCGGGCGTCCCGGCGTGGACGACCGACGGCCGCCTGGTCCGCGAGAGCGCCGCCGACGGTGACCACCGGCTGGTCGTCGACGGGGTCGCCCTCACCCCGCCGGGGCTGCAGGTGCGGTCGATCCTGCACGTCGGTGACGAGGTGCTGTTCAGCGCGTCGGAGGCCGACCCGACGCAGATCCACGTCTTCCGCACGGAGGGCGGCGAGCTCCGTCGTCTGTCCACTGAGGACGGTGTGCACGTCGGCTCCGGGAACGCCTCGCTGACCGTGCTCTCGTCGTGGACCCTGGAGCGCAGCGGCCCGGTGGTGACCGTCGTGTCCGGCGAGAAGACGGTGGCACGCATCGGTTCCTTCACCGTCGACCCCGACGTCGTGCCGAACCTGACCTGGCTGACGCTGGGGGAGCGGGGCCTCCGCGCCGCGCTGGTGCTGCCGACCGGATACGAGGAGAGCGAGGGCAAGCTCCCGGTGCTGCTCGACCCGTACGGCGGCCCGCACGCCCAGCGTGTCCTGCAGACCCGCAACGCCTTCCTGACCCCGCAGTGGCTCGCGGACCAGGGCTTCGCGGTGCTGGTCGCCGACGGGCGCGGGACACCCGGACGGGGTGCGGCCTGGGAAAAGGAGATCGCCGGGAAACTCGCCGACGTCACCCTCGCCGACCAGGTCGACGCCCTGCACGCGGCGGCCGCGCTCCATCCGGAACTCGATCTGGAACGGGTCGCGATCCGCGGCTGGTCCTACGGCGGTTACCTGTCCGCGCTGGCCGTGCTGCGCCGCCCGGACGTCTTCCACGCCGGGGTCGCGGGCGCCCCGGTGACCGACTGGTCGTTGTACGACACGCACTACACCGAGCGTTACCTTGGGCTTCCGCAGGAGGAAACGGCTTCGTACGAGCACAACTCGCTGATCGCCGGCGCCGGCGACCTCTCGCGGGCACTGCTGATCGTGCACGGGCTGGCCGACGACAACGTTTTCGTCGCCCACTCGTTGCGCCTGTCGTCGGCCTTGCTGGCCAAGGGACGCGCGCACGTGTTCCTGCCGCTGGCAGGCGCGACGCATATGACGCCGCAAGCCGAAGAGGTCGCGGAGAACCTGATGCGCACGCAGGTGGACTGGATCGTGCGTGAGCTGTCCGGTGCCGCGGTCAAGAGCGAGGAGAACGCATGAAACGGTGGGGCATCACCATTCCGCTGACCGGGGTGCCGCTCGCGGCGCACGAGGAGATGGTGCGGGAGCTGCCGGATCTCGGCTACACCGACGCGTGGTCGGCCGAGACCGCGGGCCACGACGCCTTCACGCCGCTGGTGCTGGCCTCGCAGTGGGCGCCGCAGCTGCGGCTGGGCACCGCGATCGTGCCGGTGTACACCCGCGGACCCGGGCTGCTGGCGATGAGCGCGGCGACCGTCGCGGAACTGGCGCCCGGCCGGTTCGTGCTCGGCATCGGCGCGTCGTCGCCGGTGATCGTGAAGAACTGGAACGCCGCCGAGTTCGATGCCCCGTTCGCGCGTTCGCGGGACACCTTGCGGTTCCTGCGGTCGGCGCTGGCGGGGGAGAAGGTCACCGAGGAGTACGAGACCTTCGCCGTCGGCAAGTTCCGGCTGGAGCGGCCCGCCGACCCGCCGCCGTCGATCATGCTCGCCGCGCTGCGGCCGGGGATGCTGCGGCTGGCCGCGAAGGAGGCCGACGGCGCCATCACCAACTGGCTCGCCGCCTCCGACGTGCCGAAGGTGCGGGCCGAGATCGGCCCGGACACCGAACTGGCCGCGCGGATCTTCGTCTGCCCCACGGAGGACAAAGCCGCCGCGCGCGGGCTCGGCCGGATGCTCATCTCGAGCTACCTGACCGTGCCGGTGTACGCGGCGTTCCACGAATGGCTCGGCCGCGGCGACGCGCTCGCGCCGATGCACGAGGCGTGGGCCGCGGGCGACCGGCAGAAGGCGAACCAGGTCATCCCGGACGAGGTCGTCGACGACCTGATCGTCCACGGCAGCCTCGATTCCTGCCGTGAGCAGGTTCAGTCCTATGTGGACAACGGGCTGACGACGCCGATCATCGCGCTGTTGCCGACGGGGGAGGACCCGTTCGCCCAGGTGCGAGGTCTCGCTCCGCGTTAGGGACTCGTGAGTGGTAAGGACGGTTCTAACCGTCCTTACCACTCACGAGCGCTACGCCTGCCCGAACAGCTCCTCGTAGCGGGACACCATCATGTGCGACCCCTTGATCTCCGCGGTGGTCGCCGCGTCCAGGATCCCGACCTCCTCGGCGTAGGTCGCGCCACCGGAAGGCCCGAGCGGCAACGAGATCATCGGCCCGCCCGGCGTGTGCGCGCGCAGCTCGCCGCCTTCGATCAGCGCCCGGATGTTGGCCACGACGACCTCGGCGTGGTCGCCGGCCACCTTCGCCAGCTTCCCCTCCGGCAACGCGGTGATGTCGCCGAGCGCGAACACGCCGGGCTGTCCCGGTAGCCGCAGTTCGGGAGTCACCTCCACCTGCCCGTTCGCCCGCCGCGCGGCGGCCAGTTCGCCGTCGAGGTACGCGGTGTGCGGCGCGCCGCCGTAGCACTGGAACCACAGGTCGGCGGTCACCTCACCGCCGCCGGTGAGCGCCGAGGTGAACGTCTTGGCCTGCCCCGGTTCCGAGACCGGCGGCTCGGTCAGCGAGGTGCCGAGCAGGAGTTCGACGCCCAAGCCGTCCAGCTGACGGCGGATCTCCGCGCGGAAGTCCTCCGGGAATCCGGGCAGGATCTCCTTCGCCGGGTCGACGATCGTCACGGCCTTCTCCGGCCACACCGTCTTGATCTCGCCGGCCAGTTCGAGGCCCACCGGGCCCGCGCCGAGCAGCAGCACCTTCTCCGCGTCCGCGAGTTCCTCCCTGGTAGCGCGGATCTTCGCCTTCGCCGAAGCGCTGTCGTGGAAATCGATCTTCGCCGGGAACGGGTACGCCGAACCGGTCGCCAGTACGACGTAGTCCGGCGTGAGCCGTTCGCCCGACGCGAGCGTGACGCCGCCCTGGTCCACGCTCACCGCGCGGTCGCGGAGCACCCGTCCCCGCTCGAGAAGCCGGGCGTACGGGTAGAAGAGCCGATCCGTCCACTCGGGATCGACGAGTCCCCGCAACGCGGCGACGTGGTGGACGAAATCCTCGCGCGGCTCGACGAGCACGACGTCGGTGAACGAGTCCAGCTCCTTGGCGACGGTCGTGCCGCCGTATCCCCCGCCGATGACGGCCACGGTCGTGGTCATGAGTCCCCCTAGTTCGTAATACGGAATGTTGGTACTACGAACTACAGTAGTTCGTACTCCGAACGATCGTCAAGTAGACTTCGTTCATGACCACGGCCGAAGACCTCGGATTCGCGACGGCGCTGGTGCGGCTCTCGCATCTGGTGCAGCGGGCTTTCATCGACGTCGGCCGGTCCCACGACCTCACGCCGCAACAGGCTCAGCTGCTCTGCGTGCTGGCGCAGGGGGAGACGGGCGTCGGGATGACCGACCTCGGCAAGATGCTCAACCTGGAGAAGTCCAGCGTCACCGGCCTGGTGGACCGCGTGCAGCGGCGCGCGCTCGTCGAGCGGGTCGCGGATTCCGGCGATCGCCGCGCGCTGAAGATCACGCTGACCGAAGAGGGGCTCCGGCTCGCGAACGCCGCCCACGAAGGCGTCGTCGAAAAGCTGGAGGAGATGGCGGCGGACCTCCCGGCCGAGCAGCGTGAGGCGATCGCGGCCGCGGCGTGGCGGATGGCGCCCGAAGGCTGATTCAGTGCCAGACGGCGGAGGCGAGCAGGAGCCCCGTCGCCGCGGCGCCGATCCCGGCGGCCATCGTGACGCCGGCGTTCAGCGCGGCCCGAGTGCGCGTCTTCTCGGTGAAGAGGCGCAGAGTTTCGTAGCCGAAGGTCGAAAAAGTGGTGAGCCCGCCACAGAAACCGACGGCCAGCAGCGAGCGGACGCCGTCCGGCTGGCCGCCGTGCAGTGCCCAGCCGGTCAGGACGCCGAGGATCAACGAGCCCGTGATGTTGACCGTCAGCGTGCCCCACGGGAAGGCGTCGCCTCGCCACGCGCGCAGCCGAAGATCGGTCAGGAAACGGACGATCGCCCCGAAACCGCCACCGAGCGCGACGAAGAGGAGGGTCATTTCTTCACCGCACGGGTGATCTCGTGGCCGGCGTAGACGGCTACCAGCGCCGCGGCCACAGTTCCGAACGCGTAGGCCAACCCGGTGAACGGACGCCCGGTGGTCACAAGATCGAGTGTGTCCGTCGCGTAGGTCGAAAACGTCGTGTAACCGCCCAGGATCCCGACCCCGAGGAACGGCCGGAGCAACCTGTGCGGATCGGCCGCGGCGGTCAGCGACGCCATCAGGACGCCGATGAGCAGACAGCCGGAAACGTTGGTGGCAAAGGTGGAAAACGCGAACTGGCCCCGGGGATGGGGCATCGCGACGGACAGTCCGTAGCGGGCGAGGCTGCCCAGCGCGCCACCGGCGCCGACGGCCGCGAGCACGTCCCAGCGCGGGCGGGGGACGGATGCCGGATCAGCCATGGATGGCAGCTTAGAACCGCTGTCCGGGTGAACCGGCGCCACGGTGTCGAAGATCGCTCACTAGGCCGTTTTTCCCTGCTGGACAGTGAATTTTCTCGAAACGTGTCGTAGGCTGGGCGGCGCTCCAGACCGATTTTCGGTCCGTCCGCTCGTCTGAGAAAAAGGTGGCAGGATGGCACAGGAACAGTCAGGTACGCAGGCTCCCGACAGCGGTTTGCTGCTGGAGGTCGAGATGATCCCGACCGCGGTCGACCGCGGGAAGGCCAACGGCGCGGCCGCCGACAACGACGGCAACGACGGCTGAGTGCCCGAAACGCCGACGCTGGCTGACCTCGTGGCTCCGCTCGGGGTCAGCCAGTTCTTCCAAGACGTCCAGGGCGAGACCTACCGCCGTTTCGAAGGCCGCGCGGGCCGGTTCGCCGATCTGTTGCCGTGGCCGGCGCTGAACGCGATCCTCCGGCAGCACCGCCTGGAGTTCCCGCGGCTGCGCCTCGCGCTCGACGGCACCCCGGTGCCCATGGAGAGCTACACCGATCTCGTCCCCACCCGTCGCAGTGGCACCGTCCCCCGCCTGCTGGCCGCTCCGTTCACCGAGCATCTCCGCGGCGGCGCGACGATGGTGCTCGACGCCATCCAGGAACTCAGCGACCCGATCGGCGACCTCGCCAGGGGGCTCGAACACGACCTCCGCGAGAGCGTCCAGGTCAACCTGTACGCGGGCTGGGGCGTAACCCACGGTTTCGACGTGCACTGGGACGACCACGACGCGTTCATCATCCAGGTCGCCGGTCGCAAACGCTGGCGTATGCACGGTCCGACCAGGCCCGCTCCGCTGCACCGCGACGTCGAGCAGCCCGAGCGGCCCGGTGAACCGATCGACGACTTCATCCTCGAAGACGGCGACGTCCTCTACGTCCCGCGTGGGCATTGGCACGACGTCACCGCGGTGGGGGAGATGTCGCTGCACCTCACGCTCGGGTTCAGCCCGGCCACCGGGATCGACCTGGTTTCCTGGCTCGCCGACAAGCTCCGGGCGAGCACCGTGTTCCGGCAGGACCTCCCGAGGTTCGGGACGGACGAGGAGCGGGCGGCCCGTGCCGCCGCGCTGCGGGCGGAACTGGAAGCCACGCTGACCGGCGACGTCGTCGACCGGTTCCTCGCCGAACGCGACTCGGCGGCCCCGGCGCATCCGCGGGTCGGGCTGCCCTGGGCGGCGACCCCAGGCCTGCTGCCGGACGGCGACGAGACCGAGGTCCGGTTCCTCGTCCCGAGGGCGGTGCTCGAAGAAAGCGACGGCCGGGTGACCCTGCTCGCGGACGGCAAACGGTTCGTCTTCGCGGGCGCCGCGGCCCCGCTGCTGAAGGCGCTGCTCGACGGCACGCCGCAGGCGGTCAAACGACTCGCCGAGCTGTCCGAACTCGATCGGGGGACGGTGCGCGCCTTCCTCGGCGAGCTCACCACGCAGGGGCTGCTCTCGATCGGCTGAAAGTCACAGGGGACGAGAAGTGTGAAGGAGGGTCAGGCGGGGTAAGCTAAGGCATGCCTAAGGTGAAGTCCGGAGCGGTCGGCCGATGACCGCTCAGCTCTCGGACACTTCAGCGCCGCCCGCCGCGTTGCCGGGCTGCGCCACCGTCGCACGCATGCTGGGCGCGAGCCCCGCCGGCACCGCCGCGGACATGCGCTGCTGGCTGCTCATCGAGCAGCCGGGCCCCTGGCCCGCGGACGCGCTGGAGAACGTCCTCGACGAGGCCTTCCCCGCCGAGCGCCGTGAGCTGCTCGAGAGCTTGAGACGGTCCCACGGGCTCCGCCCGCTGCTGATCCGACGCCCCGGCAAACATCGTCGTGATCCGGATCGTCCCCGTTCCGTCTACGTCGGCGGAGGCGAGCCGGGGAACCGCTGGCTGGAGCGCCTGGAGATCCGCGACCTGAGCGAACTGGCCGAGCTGGACCTCGAGGCGGTCGCGGACGGCGTCGGCGGACTCGGCACGCGAGTGGACGGGCCGCTGTTCCTGGTCTGCACGCACGGCACCAAGGACATGTGCTGCGCGGTGCTCGGCAGGCCGCTGGCTTCGACGCTCGACACGAACCACCCCGGCCGGGCTTGGGAGGTCAGCCACGTCGGCGGCGACCGCTGGGCGGGCAATCTCCTGGTGGTCCCCGACGGTTTCCTGCACGGACAGCTCAACCCGGCCGAAGCGGCGCTGGTCGCCAAGTCCGCTCTGCGTGGCCAGGTCGAGCCGGAGCAGCTTCGCGGCCGGACGTCCGCCCGGACGGCGTGGGCGCAGTTCGCGGAGATCGCGCTCCGGCGGCAGCTGGACCTGCCCGGTCTCGACGACGTGCTCGCCGTCCAGGAGGAGCCGCTGCTCGAATCCGACGCGCGGCTCGTCACCGTGCGCGGTGGCCAGGACTTCTACTCGGTGACGGTGCGCCGCCGGTCGGCGACGCCGCGCGGAGAGAGCCGGTGCGCGGGGCTGATCCAGCCCGCCGGGTATGTGGCGGAAGAGATCACGAAGCTCTAGCTGCGAAGATCACCCGTGTTCGAACATCTGTTTGACACTCGTCTAGAACATGTGTTCGACTGGCCGGGTGCGATGGGATCGACAGCGGGCGGACGGCGGCGAGCCGGTCCTGCCCGGATTGGACGGGTTGCTGCGTTCGGTGCGCACGCCCGAGTTCGACGGCGTCACCTTCCACGAGGTGCACGCCAAATCCGTGCTGAACAAGGTGCCCGACGGATCGGGTGTCCCGTTCGGATGGACGGTGAATCCGTATCGCGGTTGCTCGCACGCGTGCACGTACTGCCTCGAAGGCGCGACGCCGGTCCTGATGGCCGATGGCCGGACGAAGGCGCTGGCGGAACTCGCGCCCGGCGACGCGATCTACGGGACGCGCGGGCGTGGCGCGGGTCGCCGCCTGGTCGCGACGAAGGTGCTCGCGCACTGGTCGACGCTGAAACCGGCGTACCGCTTGACCCTCGACGACGGAACGTCCATCGTGGCCAGTGGCGATCACCGATTCCTGACGGGGCGCGGGTGGAAACACGTCACCGGCACCCGGTTCGGCGCCGCGCAGCGGCCGCATCTGGTCGGCGGAACCGAACTCGTCGGCGTCGGGAAACTCGCCCGCACCCCGGACGACACGCTCGGCTATCGCGCCGGATACCTGTGCGGGATGCTGCGCTCCGGCGGCTTCTCGACCGAGAAGGACGCCGCGGATCGCGCGCTCCGGTACCTGCCCGATTTCGGTGCGTCGGTCGGTTTCGTGCAGGTTCCGCCCTCGCCGGATTCCCATTGGCTGCGCGGATTCCTCGCCGGACTGTTCGATCTCGCCGGTAGCTACCGGCACGGCGCGCTGCGCGTCACGCATGACGAGCAGGACATCGTCTCGACCTTCTGTGCCGCGCTGGACAACTTCGGCTTCCGTTACGTGAGAACGGAAAACGTCAAGTTCCGTCCGCTGTGGACGGTACAGCTCCTCGGCGGGCCGTCGGAGGAGGTGCGGTTCTTCCATCTCGCCGATCCCGCCGTCGGCTGGAAACGGTCGCTCGACGGCCTCGCGATCGGCCGGACCAGGCGGAAGGTGACGTCCATCGAACCGCTGGGCATCGAGCTGCCGTTGTTCGACATCACCACCGGCACCGGCGACTTCATCGCCGACGGCATGGTCACGCACAACTGCTTCGCCCGGAACACCCACACGTACCTGGACTTCGACGCCGGACGGGACTTCGACACGCAGGTGATCGTGAAGGTCAACGCGCCCGAAGTGCTGGCCGCGCAACTGCGGCGGCCGAGCTGGACACGCGAGCACGTCGCGATGGGCACGAACACCGACCCCTACCAGCGCGCCGAAGGCCGGTACAAGCTGATGCCGCGCATCATCACCGCGCTGGCCGATTCCGGCACGCCGCTGTCGATCCTCACCAAGGGGGCCGTGCTGGCCAGGGATCTGCCGCTGCTGGAGTCGGTGTCGAAGGACGTGCCCGCCGGGCTGGCGATCTCGCTCGCACTGCTCGACGAAGATCTGCAGCGCCGCCTGGAGCCGGGGACGCCGAGCCCCCGGGCGAGGCTCGACCTGATCCGCAAGGCGCGGGACGCCGGGCTGCCGTGTTCGGTGCTGGTCGCGCCGGTGCTGCCGTATCTGACCGACTCGGTGGCCGCTCTCGACGCCTTGTTCTCGAAGCTGGCCGAGGCGGGCGCCACGCGGGTCACTGTCCTCCCGTTGCATCTGCGGCCCGGCGCGCGGGAATGGTTCGCGCGCTGGCTCGGCCGGGAACATCCGGAGCTCGTGCCGAAATACCGGGAGCTGTACTCGCGCGGCGCCTATCTTCCGAAGTCCTATCGGGAGCGGCTGGGTGCTCGCGTCGGCCCGTTGTTGCGCCGTCACGGCTTCGGTTCCCGTGCGGACGACGGGGAACGAATGCAGGTGACGATGCCCGTGCAGCGTTCGGCGGAGGCGGTGGAACCACACGCCGAGCAGCTCAAACTGTTGTAGGGCCGTCCCTCGCTACACAGGGTGAATTTTCTTACCGCACAACGCATTCGGCCGTTCGGCGCAGTGACTTGGCGGAAAACCTTTTCGTGCTTAATCTCGACAGGACGAAGGCGAGGAGGTGCCTGTTGACCACCCGGACGGATCGCACCGCCGCTGTCCGCATCGCCTGGGCCGCGACCAAGCTGACCAGAGCGGGCAGACACCCCATCGCCATCGGAAGACTCGCCGCCACCGTCGGCATGGAGCCCGCCGAAGCCCACCGCCTGATGGACCTGATGGGTTTCGCCATCCGCGACGGCCTGGTCGTGATGGACCGCGGCTCGCGCCCGGCCGACCGCGCCGGTTCGGACCGGTACCGCGTCGACCTGTTCCTCCTGGCCGTCGCCACCGGTGAACCCGTGCACGCGGACGCCGTCTGCCCGGCGACCGGGGCACACGTCCGCGTCCACTTCACTCGCGAGAGGGTCTTGAGCGTCGACCCGCCGCAGGCCGTGGTCGCCGCGTCGCGGTTGCCCGGTATCGACCTCGCCCTCGGCCAGGACTACGTCGAGGCGCTCGTCTGCACGCAGTTCTTCGCGTCGCGGGAGGCGGCCTCGGGCTGGCTGCTGGAGAACATCGACGGCCGGGTCCTGTCCGTGCCGGACTACCTGGCCCACACCCGGCGGATGGTCGCGGCGCTGGAGGCCTGGCCGACGATCTGAGAACACCTGGTCGCGAGGCATCCGGGGCGATTCGTTAGCCTTTGACGTCGGCGCAGAGCAGTCGAACCGCAGCGCCGTCGAATCGCAGAATCGTGATGCCGAAGGAGAGCACCCGCAGTGCTTCGCACCCACAAAGCCGGCACCTTGCGTGCCGAGCACGCCGGTCAGACGGTCACCCTCACCGGATGGGTGGCCCGGCGGCGCGATCACGGCGGCGTCATCTTCATCGATCTGCGTGACGCCAGCGGCGTGAGCCAGGTCGTCTTCCGCGAGGGCGAGATGGCCGAGCGCGCCCACCAGCTGCGCTCCGAGTACTGCGTCCGCATCGTCGGCGAAGTCTCGAAGCGGCCGGAGGGCAACGCCAACACCGAGATCCCCACCGGCGAGATCGAGGTCCTGGCCACCGAGCTCGAGGTGCTGTCCGAGGCCGCCGTGCTGCCGTTCCCGATCGACGACCGGGTCGACGTCGGCGAGGAGGTGCGGCTCAAGCACCGCTACCTCGACCTGCGCCGCAGCGGCCCCGCGGCCGCGATGCGCCTGCGCAGCGAGGTGAACCGCGCGGCCCGTGAGGTGCTGCACGCACAGGAGTTCGTCGAGGTCGAGACCCCGACCATGACCCGCTCCACCCCCGAAGGCGCCCGCGACTTCGTGGTCCCCGCCCGGCTCAAGCCCGGCTCCTGGTACGCGCTCCCGCAGTCGCCGCAGCTGTTCAAGCAGCTGCTCATGGTCGGCGGTCTCGAGCGGTACTACCAGATCGCGCGCTGCTACCGGGACGAGGACTTCCGCGCCGACCGGCAGCCGGAGTTCACCCAGCTCGACATCGAGATGAGCTTCGTCGAGCAGGACGACGTCATCGCGCTCGGCGAGGACATCGTGACGGCGCTGTGGAAGCTGATCGGCGCCGACATCCCCCGGCCGTTCCGGCGCATCACCTACGCCGAGGCGATGGAGAAGTACGGTTCGGACAAGCCGGACCTGCGCTTCGACCTCGAACTCACCGACATGACGGCGTTCTTCGCCGACACCCCGTTCCGCGTGTTCCAGGCGCCGTACGTCGGCGCCGTCGTGATGGCGGGCGGGGCCGACCAGCCGCGCCGCACCCTCGACGCCTGGCAGGACTTCGCCAAGCAGCGCGGCCACCGCGGCCTCGCCTACATCCTGGTCAACGAGGACGGGACGCTCGGCGGGCCGGTCGCGAAGAACCTGTCGGAGAAGGAGCGCGAGACGGTCGCCGAAGCCGTCGGCGCCAAGCCCGGCGACTGCGTCTTCTTCGCCGCGGGCAAGCCCGCCGACGCGCGTGCGCTGCTGGGCGCCACCCGGCTGGAGATCGGCAGCCGTCTCGGCCTGATCGACGAGAACGCCTGGTCGTTCGTCTGGGTCGTCGACTTCCCGATGTTCATCTCGGCCGAGGAGTCCGACGACGTCGCGGTCGGCGGCGGCAAGTGGAAGGCCCTGCACCACGCCTTCACCTCACCGACCCCGGAGTGGATCGGCAAACTCGCCGACGACCCCGGCAACGCGCTGGCGTACGCCTACGACATCGTCTGCAACGGCAACGAGATCGGCGGCGGCTCGATCCGTATCCACCAGCAGGAGCTGCAGAAGCAGGTCTTCGAGCTGATGGGCCTGTCCGAGGAAGAGGCGCAGGAGAAGTTCGGCTTCCTGCTCGACGCCTTCGCCTTCGGCCCGCCGCCGCACGGCGGGATCGCGTTCGGCTGGGACCGCATCGTCATGCTGCTGGCCAAGGCCGACTCGCTGCGTGACGTCATCGCGTTCCCGAAGACCGGCGGCGGGTTCGACCCGCTGACCGCGGCTCCCGCGCCGATCACCGCGGAGCAGCGCAAGGAGGCGGGCATCGACGCCAAGCCCGCGCCGCCCGTGAAGAACTGATGCTCCATCTCAGGGCCGTGTGCCCGCCGGACCGGACCGAAGAAGCGATCCGGATCCTGCGGGCACACGCCGGGACGGCGCATCTCGTGGTGCATCGCGGGGTGGCGGTCGCGCCCGAGGGTGACCTGATCGAGGCGGACATCGCCCGCGAGGCGACCGACGAGATCGTCGAGTCGCTGTGCGGGCTCGACCTCGACCACACCGGCGGGATCACGCTGGAAGCGCTGGACACCGCGGTGTCCGACGCCGCCGACAAGGCCGAGGAGGCCGCGCCGGGCGAGGCCGCGGACGCGGTGGTGTGGCAGGAACTCGTCGGCCGCACCGGCGAGGAGTCGCGCCTCACCTGGACATTTCAGGCGTTTCTGACCATCGCGTGCCTGCTGGCGGCGGTCGGCGTCATCACGAACTCGGCGGTCACCATCGTCGGCGCCATGGTCGTGGGGCCGGAATTCGGCCCGCTGGCGGCCATCGCCGTCGGGTTGGTGCTGCGCCGGAAAGATCTCGTGAAGCAGGGCGCGGTCGCGTTGCTCGGCGGTTTCCCGATCGCGATGGTGATCACCCTCGGTGTGGTTCTGGTGGGTAACGCCACCGGCGTGCTGGAGGTCAGCAAGCTCGCCGACAACCACGAGGTCGATTTCGTTTACCAGGTGGGAATCGCGTCACTGATCGTCGCGCTGCTCGCCGGCGCGGCCGGGATGCTTTCCATGACTTCGGCCAAATCCGCCGCGCTCGTGGGCGTGTTCATCTCGGTGACGACGGTGCCCGCGGCGGGTTACGCGGTGGTCGCGGCGGTTGCCGGTCAGTGGGAACGGTGCCTTTATTCGGCCGGTCAGCTGCTGGTCAATCTCATCGGAATCGTTGCAGCTGCGGCCATTGTGCTGACATTGCGCCGTCGCGGGCAACGATCGAGGGTGACGGAACGTCCGCTTTCACGCGGATGAGTCCCAGATCGCGCCAGTGCGCGCGATTGCCCGGATCTCAGTGGTCATGGTTGCTCAGTCACGAGTAGGGTCGGTGGCAATGACAGTCGATACCTCCTCTGCCGACGATTCGACCGTCGGAGCTGGAGCCGAAACCCTCGCCATCGCGGCCGCGGTCGCGGCCGGCGAGTCGGTCCTTTCGCGCCGATTCGGCAGCGCGATCACCCTTGTCGCCCCCGAAGACCTCGCCGGCAGTGGCCCGGCGACGGTCGTGCGGGCGCGGGTGGCGTCGTCGCCGTTCGCGCTGCCGCGGACCCTGGTCATCAAGCACTACCCCGACCAACCCGAACCGGGACGGCCAGACCCGTTCGCGCAGGAGGCGGTCAGCTACCAGCTGTTCACCGCGCTCGCGCCGGAGGACCGCATGTGCCCGGAGCTGCTGGCCCACGACGGCCGGGATCGCGTCCTGGTGATCGAGGACCTCGGCGGCGTCCCGACGCTGCACGACAAGCTCCACGCGCGGGACGCGCGCGGCGCCGAACGCGCGCTGCTGTCCTGGGCCCGGTCGCTGGGCAGGCTGCACGCGAGCACGGCGAGCCGCGAACCCGATTTCAACGCGCTGCTGCGCCGTCTGGGCGGCCCGGTCAAGAACGAGGACGCGCCGCTGCCCGCGGTCTGCGCGCAACTGCCCGGCCTGCTGGAGGAACTGCTCGACGTCGAGACGCCGGAGCCGGTGCAGCAGCGGGTCATGGAGGTCGCCGAGCGGGCCGGTTCGCCGTCGTACCGCGCGTTCAGCCCCGTCGATCTCAGCCCGGACAACAACCTCGTGACCAGCGGGGGAGTGCGGTTCCTCGACTTCGAACGCGGCCGGGTGCGCAGCACGCTGATGGACGCGGCGTACTTGCGGCTCCCGTTCGCGTCGAGCGAGGACGCGCTGGCGCTGCCGCCGGGGATGAGCGAGGCGATGATCGCGGCCTGGCGGGCCGAGGTCGTCTCGGTCTGGCCCGCGCTCGCGGACGAAGACGCGCTGGCCGAGCACCTGATGGACGGTCAGCTGCTCCTGCTGTGGGTCATCACCTGGGAGATCCTGCCGGAGCTGGACCTGAACCGGCACGCCACGCCGATCAGCCGGGAGGCCGCGCTGGTGACCTGGTGGCGGGAACTGGCCAAACATTCGCTGCGCGCCCGCCTGACCCACATCTCCGAGCACGCCACCCGGGTCGCCGCGGCGCTCGGCGCGCGGCTCGGGCCGCACGCGGACCTCGCGTTCTATCCGGCGTTCCGGTAACCGCCGCACGGACTTTTCGCTCGACCGTCCTCGCCGCGTTACCCAGGCATCACCACGGGTGAGTCTGCGTGGCCGATGGTGGCTACCGTGACCGTGATCAGTGTCGAAGTCACTCCGAGTCCCGAACCTCTCCTTCCTCCCGCGCCCGCCGTCCCGAGGTCCGCGCGCAGACTGGTCGTGCTCGGCGATTCCACGGCCGTGGGCCTTGGCGACCCGCTGCCGGACCGAGGCGGCTGGCGCGGGGTCGGCCCGCTCGTCGCCGAGGCGCTGGGCGTCGAACCGGACGGCTACCTGAACCCGTCGTTCACCGGTGCGCGCATGGGCTGTGTGCTGACGAAGCAGCTTCCCGCGGCCGTGGCGCACCGGCCGGACGTCGCGTTGGTGGTGGCGGGGATGAACGACACGCTGCGCCCCGATTTCAGTGCCGAGAGGATCGCCGCGGACCTCACCGAGGTGATCCGTACGCTGGCCGCCGTCGGCACCACCGTGGTCCCGGTGCGCTACCACGATCACGGCAAGGTGTTCCGCCTCCCGCAGTCGCTGCGGCGGGCGTTGAGCCAGCGGGTGGCCGAACTGAACGCCGCCATCGCCGGGGTCGTCGAACGCGAGGGCGTGCCGTGTCTCGACCTCGAACTGCTGCCGGGCGCCTACGACCTCACCGCGTGGAGCGTCGACCGGCTGCACCCGTCGGAACTCGGGCACCGGATGCTGGCGACCGGGTTCACCGAACGGCTCGCCGAGGCCGGGTTCGCGGTGCCGCGTCCGGTCAGCCTGACCTGCTCGGGAGGCATGGAGCCGAGTACCGCCGGGCACGTCGGCTGGCTGGTGCTCAAGGGCATCCCGTGGGTGTGGCGGCGCGGGCGTGAGTTCGTGCCGTACGCGGCCGTGATCATGTGGCACGCGTTCCGGGAGCGGCTGCGCTGACCTGTGGCCGGAACCGTCGGTGGGTACGGCTACCGTCGACACCGTGGCACAGGACGAACTCTTCACCGTGAACCCCGACCTCGGGCCTCCGCCGGAGCCGGCCGAGCCGAGGGAGATCGCTGTACCGGCCGGTTCGCCGCTGGCGGTGCGGATGCGGCCGCGGTCGCTCGACGAGGTCGTCGGTCAGCAGCACCTGCTGCGTGAGGGCGCGCCGCTGCGGCGGCTCGTCGAAGGCGCGGCTCCCGCTTCCGTGCTGCTCTACGGCCCGCCGGGGACGGGAAAGACCACGCTGGCGAACCTCGTCTCGGCCGCGACCGGCCGCCGGTTCGTGGCGATGTCGGCGCTGTCGGCCGGGGTGAAGGAGGTGCGCGGGGTCATCGAAGAAGCCCGCCGCCGCCGGGCCTACAACGCCGAGAACACGGTGCTGTTCATCGACGAGGTCCACCGGTTCTCCAAGACCCAGCAGGACGCCCTGCTCGGCGCCGTCGAGGACCGGACGGTGCTGCTGGTGGCCGCCACCACGGAGAACCCGTCGTTCTCCGTCGTCTCGCCGCTGCTTTCGCGGTCTCTGGTGCTCCAGTTGCGGCCGCTGACCGACGCCGACATCGTCGCGCTGATCGAACGCGCGCTGGCCGACGAACGTGGTCTCGGCGGCGAACTCACCCTGACCGAAGACGCGCGGGACCATCTGGTGCGGCTGGCCTCCGGCGACGCGCGGCGCGCGCTCACCGCGCTGGAAGCGGCCGCGGACGCGGCGAGCGCGACCGAGGCCAAGACGATCGACCTCGCCATCGTCGAGTCCACAGTGGACAAGGCGGCGGTGCGCTACGACCGCGACGGCGACCAGCACTACGACGTCATCAGCGCGTTCATCAAATCGATCCGAGGGTCCGATGTGGACGCCGCGCTGCATTACCTGGCGCGGATGATCGAGGCGGGGGAGGACCCGCGGTTCCTGGCCCGCCGCCTGGTGGTGCACGCGAGCGAGGACATCGGCATGGCCGACCCGACGGCGCTGCAGTCGGCCGTCGCGGCGGCGCACGCGGTGCAGTTCATCGGGATGCCGGAAGGCCGTCTCGCGCTGGCGCAGGCGACCGTGCACCTGGCGACGGCGCCGAAGTCGAACGCCGTCATCACCGGGATCGACGCCGCGCTCAGCGACGTCCGGTCCGGGCGGATCGGCACGGTGCCGCCGCATCTGCGCGACGGGCACTACGCGGGAGCGGAGAAGCTCGGCAACGCGAAGGGCTACCGGTACCCGCACAACGTGCCGGAAGGTGTTCTGGCGCAACAGTATCCGCCGGACGAGCTGGTGGGGCGGGACTACTACGAACCGACCCAGCGCGGGGCGGAGCGGACGTTGCACGAGCGGGTGCCGAAGCTGCGGCGCACGATCCGGGGTGAGCGTTAGTTCCGGGCCAAAGTCGAGGTGATCGGTTCTGTCTCGCAAGTATCGGGCGGGGCCTCGGGGGTTTGAATAGCCGGTCCGTGAAGGGCCCCTTGAGGGACTCTGGGTCCCTCAAGGGGCCCTTCACGGAACGAGCCATTCTCACAGGTCTCAGCGGTACCGCAAGTAACAGCGGCCGCGCGTGAAGGCCCCCTTCCCTCGGCTCAGCCGAGGAAACTCGACCTTCGCACCTTCCCGAGTACATGAAGGCCCCCTTCCTGTACCTGGGCGCAAGGAAGGGGGCCTTCATGTACTTCAGTCCGCCGGGAAGGATCGGCGGGGTAGTGAAGCCTCCTTCCCTGCTCTCAGGGTAGGTAAGGAGGCCTTCACGTAGCATCGGGCATGGCGAGGGGCCCGTCGCCTGGGTGGCCGACGGGCTCCTCGGGGTTCAGCGGTGGTGAAGGGTGTTGCGTCTGGGTTGTCGGAGCGGATCTCGATACTGGGGTGGAATGAACTCCGGTAACCCATCAGCGGCCATCCGGACTTCCCAGTCACCGTGATGAATCAACCGATGATGGAATCCGCAGAGCAGCACCAGATTCCGGAGATCCGTGGGACCGCCGTCTGCCCAGTGACGAATGTGATGGGCGTGGCAGTTCTTGGGTTTGCGGTGGCAGCCGGGGAACGCGCAGCCTCCGTCGCGGATGTTCAACGCACGCCGCTGGCCCGGGGTCACGAAGCGCCGCAGCCGTCCCACATCCAAGGGTTCTCCGGCGGCGCTCATCACGACCGGCAGCATCAGACAGTCGCAGGCGGCGAGGCGGGCTTCCCGGGCCGTCATCGTCCCCACGAAATCCAGACACGCGGTACCGAGACCGGATTTGAGTTCGTCGAGGCCGATGGTGACATGCAGGAGAGTGCGGTAGCCGCTGGTGCCCGGCTGATCGGGGCACGCGATCGCCAGGTCGAGGATGTCGACCCACGCGTCACCCAGGCGTTCGCACTTCATCCGCAGGTCCGCCTGCCCGAATTCATCGACTGGGCGTGGCTGGGCGTAGGCCTCGAGTGCGGCGACGGTGCGGGCACCGGTCTCGTCATCGAGCAGGCCGGTCAGTTTCCAGAACCCGTCCTTACGGCGCTCCAGGGTGATTTCCCGCCGCGGCTCCTTCGGCTCAGGCTCTTTCGGCTCGTTGCCGTCCGGGTCCAGCCAGCCCAGCAGGTTCTCCTCGGCCTTCGCGAGTTGGCGGGGACCGGCGTTCGGGGCGAGGTTGGCGAGGATCTTCTCCGCGCTCGCCCGATCCTCCACCGAGGTGTCGGCGGGGAGTCTCTTCAAGATGTCGAGGATCTGATCGATCCGCTCATTTCCGACCAGCCCCTCCGCCGCCACCGCGGCGGTCGCGGGAGCAACAGTCGGAACCTCCGTGCCGTCCAAAGCGCGCGTCGGGTTCAGGGCAAGGGCCCGGTTCACCACCGCATTCGCCTCGGCAACCGACAACCCCGCTACATCGGCGAACCAGGCAGCTGTCCGGCCGTAGCCGTACAAGTCTTTGGCGCCACGAGCCTCGATCTCCGCCAGGAACTGCCCAAGTCCGGCGGTGGCCATCCGAATCACCTGCCAGGACTGCTGCACGCCATGGGCAAGTTCCAGCTTGCCGGCGCGCCACAGTTCTTGTGGCAACTCGGGGAGGAAGGTCTCGGACACCTCTCAATGATACCGCGTTTTCGTCGAACATGAGTTCGTAATTTTAAGCGACAAGTGAAAAGCGCGAACAACACTGAAGGGTGATTATGACTCGCATGGAGGCTGCGGAAAGCGAGCGTGCCGCAATTAGTCGACTAAATGCGGCTTCGCGAAAAACTGAAAGGGTAAAGCGCGCTTGAGAATTCCTTGAGTCCACCCTGGACAGTTCGACCGCTTCCGTTCGTCTCGTCGTCGCGAACCGAACACGTCCGTCGGCAAGTATTCCGCGTATGGAAATCCCGAGGGTCGGTGTTCCCGACGCACTGGCTTCACGTCTGTCGATGGCCGAACAACACGAGCACCTGAGCCGCCGCACGATACTCAAGGGCGCCGTCCTCGCCGCCGGCCCGCTTCTGTTGCAGGGCACCGCGTACGCCGATGGCGACAAGGTCGTCCCCGCCGGGCGGCATCTCGCGTTCGGGCGGAATCCGCGGACGTCGATGCGGGTCGCGTGGCAGGTGCCGGCGCCGGTGCGGAAGCCGTTCCTGCGGATCGCCGACGGCCACGGCGGCTGGAGTCACCGCATCCCGGCCGAAGTTCGCGCGCTGCATTCCGAGGTCGCTGGGGTCATCGCGCCGTACGACCAGTACTACCTGCACGCCGAGGCCGATCACCTCTGGCCCGGTCACACTTACCGTTACGCCGTCGGGCACGAGGGTTTCGACCCGGCGTCGGGGGACGGTGGGTCCGCCGCGATCTCGACGTTCACCACCGCGCCCGCGCGGGGGATCCCGGCGGGCAAGTTCACCTTCACCGCGTTCGGTGACCAGGGTGTTTCGACGACGGCGCTCGCGCAGGACGGCG
The DNA here is from genome assembly GCF_003947465.1 of Amycolatopsis sp. WAC 04182. Classification (NCBI taxonomy): domain Bacteria; kingdom Bacillati; phylum Actinomycetota; class Actinomycetes; order Pseudonocardiales; family Pseudonocardiaceae; genus Amycolatopsis; species Amycolatopsis sp. WAC 04182. The sequence continues at coordinate 456,455 of NZ_QHJJ01000002.1, read as the reverse complement.
CGGTCGCGCGGCAGAACCCGCGGTTCCACCTGCTGGCGGGCGACATCGCGTACGCCGACCCGAGTGGTGCGGGCAAGCCGCCCGGGTCCAAGCCCGACGCGGACCACGATCTCTTCGACCCCAAGGTCTGGGACGCCTACTACCGTCAGATCGAGGGTGTCGCCGCGTCGGTGCCGTGGATGGTCACCACCGGCAACCACGACATGGAGGCCCTCTACTCGCCCGACGGGTACGGCGGCCAGGTCAAGCGCTGGGACTTCCCCGGCGGCGGTCCGCACGACTGCCCCAGCGTGTACTCGTTCATCTACGGCAACGTCGGCGTGATCTCGCTCGACGCGAACGACGTCTCCTATGAGATTCCCGCCAACCTCGGCTATTCGCACGGCTCGCAGACGGCGTGGCTCAAGCGGCGCCTGCGGTATCTGCGTTCGCAGCCGGACGTCGACTTCATCGTGGTGTTCTTCCACCACTGTGCCTACTCGACGACCAACCAGCACGCGTCCGAGGGCGGCGTCCGCGAGCAGTGGGTCCCGCTGTTCGACGAGTACCGGGTCGACCTCGTGATCAACGGGCACAACCACATCTACGAGCGCACCGACGCCCTGCGGGGCGGCAAGGTGACCCGTGAGGTCGAGATCGGCGACACCGTCGAGCCGGATCGCGACGGCACCGTGTACGCGACCTGCGGGGGCGGCGGGAAGAGCCTCTACAGCTTCCCGGTGCCCGACACGTTCGCGGGGGAGTTCCAGTCCTACCACTGGGTCGAGGGCGGCGAGAAGGTGACCGAGACCGTGTCCTGGTCGCGGGTGCGCTACACCGGCTACTCGTTCCTCGCGATCGACGTCGAGCCCGCCTGGCCCGGCCGCCGGACGACGCTGACCGTGCGGACCCTGCGCAACGACGGCGCCGAGATCGACCGGTTCACCCTGCGCCGCACCGCCGGTCTCCACCGTTCGCGGCACGCGTCTGTGCTCGGGGCAGATCCGGGCGACGTATAACGACCTACACAGGTCCGCATGGTGGAACTCGGTGTCATATCGTGGACCGGAGACATACAGTCCGGGACATGTCGCCGAGAACCCTCCTGCGGGCCGTCATGGCCGTTTCCGCCGTCACGCTCCTCGCCGCGTGCAACGCCTCGGCCAAGGACCCGGCCGCTCAGAACGCCGCCGGGCCGGCGCTGGTCCTGATCACGCCGAGCCCGGTCGGGGTCAACGACTTCCTCAAGCTCGCCGTCCAGGGCATCGAGGACTCGGCCAAGAAACACAACGGGACGCAGAAGGTCTACCAGAGCACCGACCCGGCCTCGATCCAGCAGAACCTCGCGGCCGCGGTGCGCGAGAAGCCCGCCGTGATCGTCGCCGTCGGCTTCAACTTCGCCGACGCGATCGCGGCCGAGGCCGAGCGCAATCCCGAGCAGAAGTTCCTCTTCGTGGACTCCTGCACGACGAAACCGTTCCCGAACGTCACCTGCGCGGTGTTCCGTGAGCATGAGGGCAGCTACCTCGCGGGCGCCGAGGCCGGGCTGCTGAGCGAGAGCGGCAAGGTCGGCGCGGTCGTCGTACTCGACGCGCCCCAGTTCCGCCGGTACTCGATCCCGTTCGGGCAGGGTGCGGAGAAGGCCAAACCCGGCACCACGCTGGCCCCGCTGTTCATCGGCGGCGCGAACCCGTTCAACGACCCGGCCCGTGCGAAGGCGCTGGCGGGCACGCTGGCCGGCCAGGGCGTCGACCACGTCATGGGCGCGGCCTCCGCGGCGGGCAACCTCGGTGTGTTCGAGGCGGCCAAGCAGGGCGGGTTCTTCGCGTTCGGCGTGGACGCCAACCAGTGCCCGGCCAGTCCCGGACAGGTCGTGGACAACGTCATCAAGCGCACCAACGTCGTCGTCGGCGACGGCGTCGACGCGATCCTCGGCGGCAAGACCGGCGAGACGAAGTCCTACGGTGTCAAGGAGAAGGGCATTTCCCTGACCGGGCTGGAGCCGGACGCCGCGACGTCGCAGTGCGTCGTCGCGAGCCACCCCGACGTGCTGGCCAAGGTCGGCGAACTGCGGGACCAGATCGTCTCGGGCGCGATCGTCGTCGATGACCCCGCCAAGTCCTGACGCCGTCTCGCTCCGGGGGATCGTCAAGCGGTTCCCCGGGGTGCTCGCGAACGACCACGTGGACCTCGACGTCGGCAGGGGCGAGATCCACGCCCTGATGGGCGAGAACGGCGCGGGCAAATCGACGCTCATGTCCGTGCTCTACGGTCTGCACCGGCCCGACGAGGGCACGATCTCGTTGCACGGCGAGGAAGTCTCCTTCGGCTCGCCCGCGCAGGCCATCGACGCCGGTGTCGGCATGGTGCAGCAGGGATTCGCGCTGTTCGGCGAACTCACCGTCACCGAGAACGTCGTGTTCGGCAGCGAACCGACCCGCCGCGGCCTGCTGGACCGCAAGGCGGCGACGGCCCGTGTCACCGAACTGATCGAACGGCACGAACTGCGGCTGCGGCCCGGCGACCGCGTCCGTGACCTGCCGGTCGGGCTCCGGCAGCGCGTCGAGATCCTCAAACTGCTGTACCGCGAGGCCGGTGTGCTGATCCTCGACGAACCGACCGCCGTGCTGACCCCGCCCGAGACCGAGCGGCTGTTCGGCGTCTTGCGCGCCCTCGCGGCCGAGGATCGCACGATTCTGCTGGTGTCGCACAAACTCCAGGAGGTCCTCGCCGTCAGCGACCACGTCACGGTGCTGCGGGACGGCCGCGTCAGCGCCCGCGGGCGCACCGCGGACCAGACGGCCGCCGGGCTCGCCGCGGCGATGACCGGCCGCGAGGTCGACCTCGACCGTGTCCACCCGGCCGGGACGCCTGGCGACGCCGTCCTCGAAGCCCGTTCCCTGACCGTTCCCGGGGTGGAAGGAAAGCCGTTGCTGGACAACGTGTCCCTGACCGTGCGTGCCGGGGAGATCGTCGGCGTCGCCGGGGTCGCGGGTAACGGGCAGGCCGAGCTTTCCGCCGCCATCACCGGCCTCCTGAAGACCGACGGCGAGATCGTCCTCAAGGGACAGAAGCTCGACGGCCTGTCGGTCCGCGCGCGGAGGGACGCCGGGCTCGCCCACGTCCCGGAAGACCGCGCGGAGGTCGGCTCGGCGCCCACGGCGAGCCTGCGGGAGAACCTGGCCGTCGGGTTCCACCGCAAACGTCCGTTGGTGCGCAAGGGATTTCTGCGTCGTAAGGCGATAGACGAGCACGCGTCGGCGATCATCGAGGACTACGACGTCCGCGCGTCCGGCCCCGCCGCCGCGATGGGCACGCTTTCCGGCGGCAACCAGCAGAAAGCGATCTTCGGTCGCGAACTCACCCACGACGCGCCGTTCCTGCTGGTCGAGCAGCCCACCCGCGGCGTCGATGTCGGCGCGATCGAGAACATCCACGCCCGCCTCGTCGCCCATCGCGACGCCGGGCACGCCGTCCTGCTGATCTCCGCCGAACTCAGCGAGATCCTCGCGTTGTCGGACCGCGTGCTGGTGCTGTTCGAGGGCCGGATCGTCGCGGAGTTCACCAAGGACGAGGCCGATCAGCACACGATCGGCCTCGCGATGGCCGGAGGTGCCGGATGACCCGCGTCCGCCTCGTCGCCGTCCCGGTCGCCGCCGCGCTCGTGCTCGGCGCGATCCTGCTGCTGGCCACCGGAACCGATCCGCTGGCCGCGTACGGCGCGATCGTCTCCGGCGCGTTCGGCCCCGACGGCATCGGCGACACCCTCGCCTACGCCGTCCCCGCCGCGGGGATGGCGACCGCGCTGGCGATCCCGCTGCGCGCGGGCATGGTGAATCTCGGCGGTGAGGGGCAGCTGGTGCTCGGCGCGGTCAGCGCGCTCGCCGTCGGCCTCTACGTCCCCGGCCCGGGGCCGGTCAAGGTGGTTCTCGCGCTGCTCGCGGGCATCCTCGCCGGAGCCGCGTACGCCGCACTGGCCGCGGTCTGTGAGAACCGGCTCGGCGTCCCGTTGCTGATCAGCACGCTGCTGTTGAGCTATCCGGCGATGTCGCTCGCCGGCTATCTGGTGCGCTTCCCGATGAAGGACGCGGGCTCCAGCCTGCCGCAGAGCCCGCAACTGACCGAAGGCGCGCGGTTGCCCGAAATCGACGGCGTGACGACCGGGATCTTCCTGGTGGTGGCGGTGATCGCGGTCTACACGGTGATCGACGCCCGCACGCCCGCCGGTTTCGAGACGAAGGTGACCGGCTGGGCGCCGCGGTTCGCCGCCTACGCCGGGATCGACCGGCCGAAACTCACCCTGCGGCTGCTGGCCGCGTCGGGCGGGACGGCCGGGCTGGTCGGCGCGATCGCCGTCCTCGGCTTCCCGTACCGGTTCATCGACGGCGCGCTGATCACGCCGCAGTACACCTGGATCGGCCTGCTCGCGGCGCTGCTCGCCGGGGCCAGCCCGCTCGGGACGCTGCTCGCGGCGGTCTTCTTCGCGGCGCTGACCAGCGGCGGATTCGCGATGGAACGCGCCACCCAGGTCCCGCGCGAACTGACCGCGGTCCTGCAAGCGGTGCTGATCATCTTCCTCGCGGCCGCCTCGGGGGTCTTCAAACGGAAGGCGAGGCGGGCATGATCGACGCGAGCCTGTTCTCCTCGGCGCTCACCGCGTTGACGCCGATCCTGTTCGCCGCGCTCGCGGGCGCGCTGTGCCAGCGGGCCGGGGTCTTCAACATCTCGCTCGAAGGTTCGCTGCTGGTCGGCTGCTTCGGCGCGGTCGCGGGCAGCTGGTACACCGGCAGCGCGTGGATCGGCGTCATCGTGGCGGTGCTCGCGGCGACGGCGTACTCGCTGATCCTCGCGATCGGTTCGATCACCTTCGATGGCGATCCGATCGTGCTGGGTGTCGCGAGCAACCTGCTCGCGGTGGGCCTGACGAGTTTCCTCATCCGCACCGTCTTCGGCACCGAAGGCTCGTTCAGCGATCCGTCGTTGCAAGGGCTGGGCCAGTTCGGACCGATTCCCGGGCAGTCGCTGCTGGTCTACCTGTCGTGGCTGGCCGTGCCCGCGCTCGCGGTGCTGCTGTACCGGCATCCGTGGGGCCTGCGGCTGCGCGGCGTCGGTGAGCGTCCCGAGGCCGCGTCCAGTCTCGGCGTCAACGTGACGAAGTACCGCTACGGGGTGATCCTCGCCGGGGGAGCGCTGTGCGGTCTCGGCGGCGCGCAACTGGCGCTGGGCTCGGTGACGCTCTTCGCCGAGAACATGACCGCCGGCCGCGGCTGGATCGCCGTCGTGGCGGTCATGCTGGGCCGCGCGCATCCGCTCGGTGTGCTGCTCGCGGCGCTGCTGTTCGGCCTCGCGGAGGCGTTCGGCTTCCGGCTCCAGGGCATCGGGTTGCCGCAGCAGGCCACCGACGCCGCTCCCTATGTCGTCACGCTCGTGGCGCTGTTCCTGTCGAATCTCAAGCGTAAGAAGGGACAGCCCGCGTGAGCGACGTCCTGCCCATCACCAAGATCCCCCGGCACGGACTGCCGCCGCGCGCGCTCGTGGTGGGCGACCCGGACCGCGCGACCGCGGTGGCCGAGTCACTCGAAGCGGCCGTCCTCGTCGGTCAGAACCGCGAGTACCGCAGCTACACCGGCACCTGGAAGGGTGTCCCGGTCGTCGTGTCGTCGCACGGCGTCGGCGGCCCCGGCGCGTTGTGCCAGTTCGGTGAGCTGGCCGAGGCGGGTGTCCGCACGTTCCTGCGGCTCGGCACCGCCGGATCGCTGGCCGACGGGATCACCGACGGCGATCTCGTCATCGCCGAAGCCGCCGTCCGCGACGACGGCGTCACCCAGCAGCTGATCCATCCGGAGTACCCGGCGTTCGCCACCCCGGAGATCGTCGTGGCGCTGAGCCGCGCCGCTCCCGAGGCGCATCGCGGCGTGGTGTGGACGCGCGCCGCGTTCAGCCCGCTGGTGCTCACCCTCCCGATGAGCGAGTACCTGGCCGCGCGGGTGATCGCCATTGAGATGGAACTCTCCACGTTGCTGGTGTTCGCGGCATTGCGCGGCCTGCGGGCCGGTGGTGTGCTCGTGATCGACGGCGACGCGCGGCCCGAGCACCCCGACCCGTCGGCCTACGACCCGCATCGCGACGTCGTGGCCGCCGGGGTGGCGAGGGCGACCCGCGTGGCGCTGGACGCTCTCATCGACGTGGAAGGGGCGGAATGACCGAAGTGTGGCGAAAAGCGGCGCTCGAGCTGGCGAGCACCTTGGCGACGGACGCGGCCGAGCGGGACCTCGCCGGACAACTGCCGGTCCGCGAAGTCGGCCTGCTGCGCGAGTCCGGTCTGTTGCCTTTGCTCGACACCGCCGGCTGGGCCGCCGCGAACGAGGCCACCCGGATCGTTTCCGCCGCCGACGCGTCGGTCGGCCATCTGCTCGGCTACCACTACCTGCAGCTTTGGCGCACCGGCCTGTTCGGGCCGCGCGCGGCGAGCGAACCGGGCTGGTTCTGGGCGGGCGTGAGCAACCCGCTCGACGCCGCCCTGCTCCTGACCCCGGCCGAAGGCGGGTTCACCGTCGAGGGCACCAAGACCTTCGCCACCGGCGCGGCCGTCGCCGACCGCCTGGTGGTCAGCGCGACGAGGACCGACAACGGCGAGAAGCTGACCTTCGTCGTCGACGCGCGGGCCGACGGGATCACCTTCCCCGGTGAGTGGGACAACATCGGCCAGCGGCTCACCGCGAGCGGCGCGGTGCGGTTCGAGGACGTCCGTGTCGCCAAGGACGACGTGCTCGGCACCCAGCCGGAAGACCAGTCGGATCCGAAGGTACCCCGTATCTCGCTGGCGGCGATCGGCTTCCAGCTCATGCTCGCGCAGGTGTACGTCGGCCTCGCGGCAGGCGCGCTCGACGCCGCGGCGGTGTACACGAGGGAGACCGCACGGCCCTGGACACTGTCCGATGTGGACAAAGCGGCGCAGGATCCGTACATCCTGGCCGGATACGGCGAGCTGGTCGCGACGGCACGGGCGGCCGGATTCGCCGTCGACGCGGCGGTTTCCGTGCTCGGCGAGGCCGACGAGCGCGGCTTCGAGCTGACCCCGGCCGAGCGTGCCGAAGCGGCGATCGCCATCTCCTCGGCGAAGATCGTCGCGAGCCGGGCCGCGGTCGAAACCACGAGCAAGGTCTTCGAGTTCACCGGCGCGCGGGCCACCGCGACGAAGTACGGCTTCGACCGGTTCTGGCGCAACGCCCGCACGCTGACCTTGCACGACCCCGTGACGTACAAGGCGCGCGAGGTCGGCGACCACTTCCTCAACGGGATCCCGCCCTGCCTTTCGGGGTACAGCTGATGACGCTGCCGATCCTCGCCGAAAGCGTCCGCCTCGACGACGAAGGCGTGCACATCCTCGACCGCCGGGTCTTCCCGTTCGAACGGGAATGGGTGCTCTGCCGGACTTCGGAAGAGGTCGCGGTGGCCATCGAAGAGATGGTCACGCAGTCTTCCGGACCGTATTTCGCCGCGTTGGGCGCGATGGTGCTCGCGGCGCGCGAGGCGTCCGGGCTCGCGGACCCGCGGGCGTACCTGGAGCGGGCGGGGGAGCGGATCATCGCGACCCGCGAGACCAACAACCACCTGCGCAAGGCCGTTTCCGCCGTACTGTCCGAAGTGGACAAATCGTCCGGCGATCTCGTCGAAGCCGCGGCGGCCGGTGCGCGAGCAGGTGACGAAGTGTATCGGTCGCGCAGCCGTGCGCTCGGTGGGCACGCGGCCGCGTTGGTGCCGGACAAGGCGACCGTGCTGACGCATTGCTGGGCCGACCTGTACCTGGTCGAATTCGTGCTCGCCGCGCGGCGGCAAGGCAAGGAGTTCTCCTTCCTGTGCACGGAAACCCGGCCGTACCTCCAAGGTGCGCGGTTGACCGCCGAGACGCTCGCCGAGATGGGCGCGGACACCCGGCTGATCACGGACGGGATGGGCGCCGCGGTGCTGTCCTCCGGAGAGGTCGGCGCGCTGGTGACCGCGGCCGACCGCGTCACCATGGATGGCCACGTCGTCAACAAGATCGGTACCCTCGGGCTCGCGGTGGCGGCGGAGGCGTTCGGCGTGCCGTTCTACGCGCTGGTCCAAGCGCCCGACCAGGCGGCGCCGACCGGCGCCGACGTGCCGATCGAATACCGCGACGGCGACGAGGTGCTGAGCGCGCTCGGCCACCGCGTCGCCAGCGAACGCGTCCGTGGGCACTATCCGGCCTTCGACGTGACACCACCGCGGTTCGTGACCGCGGTGGTGACCGACCGCGGGGCCTTCGAGCCCGGACGGCTCCGCGAGTACTACGCAGAAGGGGAAGCGAACCAGTGACCGCAACGCTGACCGCCCGGTGGGTGGTCCTCGACATCGAGGGCACGCTGACCGCCACCAGCTACGTGCACGTGACCCTCTACGACTACGCGCGCCCGCGGCTGGGCCCGTGGATCGACGACCACGCGGACGATCCCGAGGTCGCCGGCGCCGTAGCCGAGATCAAGGAACTCGGCGGGCTCCCGGCGGACGCGTCCACAGTGGACGTCGTGCGGGTGCTGCACGGCTGGATGGACGCGGACAAGAAGATCGCGCCGCTGAAGACGTTGCAGGGCCTCATCTGGCAGCGCGGGTACGCCGAGGGCGATCTCACGACGGAGTTCTTCGGCGACGTCGCCCCGGCGCTGCGGTCGTGGCACGAGTCCGGGCTGCGGCTCGCGGTGTTCTCGTCCGGTTCGGTCGCCGGGCAGATCGCGTCGTTCTCGCGGACCACCGACGGCGACGTCACCGGCCTGTTCGAGAAGCATTTCGACACCGTCAACGCCGGGCCGAAACGCGAGGCGCCGTCGTATCGCGCGATCGCGTCCGCACTGGAAGCCGAACCGGGTGACATCGTGTTCTTCTCCGACGTCCCGGCCGAACTGGACGGGGCCGCCGCCGACGGCTGGCAGACCGTCGGCCTCGCCCGCGCGGGTGAGCCGTTCGGCGACGCGGATTTCGGGACACACCGGACTATCCGGACGTTCGACGAGATCAAGGTCGCCCCTCGATGAGTGTGCTGGAACTGGCCGGACGCGCGCTGGCCGAGGAATCCGCCCGGTTCGCCGGGCTGGGCTGGATGCGGGGCACGTCCGGCAACCTCTCGGTGGTGCTCGGCCGTGACCCGCTGCGGGTCGCCGTCACCGTCAGCGGCCGGGACAAAGGCGAGCTGACCAGCGACGACGTCGTGGTCGTCGGTGAGGACGGGCTGGCCGTCGCCGACCAGCCGCATCCGGAGAAGGTGCCGTCGGCCGAGGCCGGACTGCACGCCCGGATCGCGGCGGTGTCGGGCGCGGGCGCGGTCATCCACGTGCACGCCCTCGCCCCGGTGGTGGCCGCCGAGCACTGGCCGGACGGCGTCGAACTGCGGGACCTGGAGATGCTCAAGGGTTTCGGCCGCGCCGCGCACGACGACCTGGTGACCATCCCGGTGATCGCCAACGGCCAGGACATGCGCGTCCTCGGCGACGCGTTCGAGGCCGGGTTCCGGGCGGACACGCCGGCGGTGATCGTCGCGCGGCACGGGATCTACGTCTGGGGGGATGACCTGCGCCACGCGCGTCATCGCCTGGAATGTTTGGAGTGGTTGCTCCGGTTCCGGGTAGAGACAAGACTTGTCGGTGGAGAAAGGGGAGTGCGATGACCCTGCTGACCGTGTGGCCGGACGACCGGCCCGGCGAGATCGCGCTCAGGACCGAGGACCCGGCCGTGATCACCGGGGAACTCGGGCGGCTCGGCGTCCGGTTCGAGCGGTGGGACCTCGTCCCGGATCTGCCGCGCGAAGTGACGCCTGAGCAGGTGCTGGCCGCCTACGAGGAACCGATCGGCAAGGTCTCGGCGGCCGAGGGCTACACCTTCGTGGACGCCGTCCGCATGACCCCGTCGGACGAGCCCGGCTGGGCGGCCGAGGCCGCCGAAGCCCGGCAGAAGTTCCTCGCCGAGCACACCCACGACGATGACGAAGACCGCTTCTTCGCGCGCGGGGCCGGCGTGTTCTACCTGCACGTCGGGGGCAAGGTGTACGCGGTGCTGTGCGAGGCGGGCGACCTGCTGAGCGTGCCCGCGAACACCACGCACTGGTTCGACATGGGGACGCGGCCCGACTACGTGTCCATCCGGTTCTTCCACGACGACGGCGGGTGGGTCGGCAACTTCACCGGCGCGACGCCGGCGGGGGACTTCCCGGGGTTCGACGAGTTGACCGCCGGGCGTTATTGACCGCGACATGCTCGGGCCTTCGTTGGCGGCGGGCGGCGCTCAGCGGTGCTCGCGTGGTTGCGAAAGCCACTTTCGCAACCTTCAACGTTGCGAAAGTGGCTTTCGCAACGCCGGGCGCCGCTGAGTCCGCCTGCCCCTTCATGACACCTCGGACGCTAGGAACGGTCCTTTCCTTGCAAAATTTGCAAGGAAAGGACCGTTCCTAGCGCGCTGCCGGGCTCTGTCAGGCGGGGGTCCAGAGGGCAGGCACGTTCGGCGGCTCCCAGCCGGGCAGGGACCGGTGTCCCTGGCGGCACACGTACGCCGCGCCGTTGTGGGTCACCCGAGCACCGGTGGCGTAGTCGGTGTTCGGCTTCCAGGCGTCGGACGGCACCGTCGTGGTCGTCGTCGGACTGGTGGTGGTCGTCGGACCGGTCGTGGTGGTGGTCGTCGGACCGGTGGTGGTGGTCGTCGTCGGCGGGGCACCGCCGCCACGCGGGTGATCCGACGCGATCGCGTAGGTCGTCCCGCCGAAGGTGAACGTGAAGTTCGACGGCGAAGCGATCGGCATGTAGTAGTTCAGCCGGATCTCGACGGTGGCGCCCGGTGCGATGTTCTGCCAGGTCGGCACGGTCACCGCGACATGCTGGAAGTCTCCCTTCATCCCGCCGACGTTGGGCCCGCTGTGGCCCTTGCTCGTGACGGTCAGGCCGAAGCCGGATTGGTCGGACATGCTGCCGGGTGCGCTCGTGCCGTAGTCGAACTCGATCTTCGTCCCACCGGGGATGGTGGTGGTCGAATTGTTGGTGATGCGCATCCGCGGGGTGATCGGGTAGTTCGCGTCGCCCAGCGCGAAGCCGGTCAGGTTGACGTTCGCGTTCAGCACCGACGACGGCGCGGGACGCGGCGACTTGGCGTTGCCGTACGGGGCGGCGCCGCGCAGGCCGTCGTTGATCTTGGTGATCAGCGTGTCGCCCATGAAGTACTGGCCCTTGGCTTCGTCGAAGGCGTAGTCGCCGGCCAGTTCCCAGATCATGATGCCGCCGATGCCCTTGTCGGCCACGTACTTGGCCTTCGTGGCGAGCGATGCTTCGTCCTCAGTGGACAGGAACACCTTCTTGTCGTTGTTCCACAGCCACGGCGTCACCATCGTGTTGTCGTAATGCCTGTTGTAGGAGCCGGATATCCGGTCCGTCGGGTCGGTCTTCGGCGTCAGCCCGTACGCCTCCAGGTAGTCCGGGGTGATCTCGTTTTCGAGGTTCTTCGCGTGCCACATCGGGTTCGCGCCCGCGGGGACCTCGCCGCCGGCCAGGCCGAGGTCGTGCCAGAGGTTGTCGATGCCGATCGCGCCGTTGCCGCACGGCACCGTCGAGCCGACGTGGGATCCGGTGCCCGGTGGACATTGTTTCTGGTCCGGCAGTGGAGCCTTGCCCCACAACCCGTTCGTCCCGCCGGACACGCCTTGCCAGCCGCGGGTGTAGAACCCGACGCCGATGTTGATCCGGCCTGCCTGCATGGCGCCGCGGAAGTAGTGATACGCCCAGTCGGTGTTGAGATAGCCCTGCCCGTCGTACTGCGGTGTCGTGTACACCTGCCAGTGCGCGAGTTCCGCGTCGTTGCCGGAGTCGTAGAGCGCGGCGTTCGGCCCGACGAACTGGTTCCACGCGCCGTGCAGGTCGTAGCTCATCATGTTGGCGTAGTCGAGATACCGCGTGACGCCGTAGACCTCCTGGCCGCGCAGCAACCAGCCGGAAGCGGGCACGGCGGCGGTCAGCAGGTAGTGCTTGCCGTCGGCGGAGCCCGCCCGGTCGAGCTTCTCGCGCAGCGTGCGCATCAGGTTCTCGTAGCCCGCCCAGAGGGTGCCGCGGTTGGCCTGCGCGATCCAGTAGTCGTCCGGGTTGCCGGCGAAGTTCGCCGACGTCGCGTATTCGTAGTCGATGTCCGCGCCGTTGAAACCGTAGGTGCGCAGGAATTCCACGACGGAATCCGCGAAGACGTCGATACCCGCCTGGGTCTGCGTCATCTTGTAGAACCCGCCGGAGGCGTTGCGGGTGCCGTCGGGGTTCAGGAAGCCGCCGGTCTCGGCCCAGCCGCCGATCGAGATCAGCGACTTCACGTTCGGGTGCTGCTTCTTGTACTTGGTCAGCAGGTTGAAGTGTCCCTTGTAGGGCAACGACGGATCCATTTCGGCGCCGGGCACGCCCGGCCATTCCATGCCGATGGACTCGTTGGTCGCGCTCGGGGCGCCGACCGAGACCTTGTTCTGCGCGTCCACATGCGCGAACGCGTAGTTGAGGTGGGTGACCTTCGACCACGGGATGTTGTTGACCAGATAGGCCGGTGCGCCGTTCTTCCCGGTGCGCCAGCTGGTGAAGTAGCCGATCACGCGGCGGGAATGCCCTTCTCCCAGGGATTCGCGGCCCGCGGTGTCGTAGACGGTGCAGTAGGGGGTCTCGACGCCGGGTGTCCGGTACAGCCCGTCGGGACGGCAGTCCTCGTGGCCCGCCGCGCTCGACGTGGACGGGGTGACGACGACGATCATGAGTCCGGCCAGCGTGATGAGCGACGCCAGCAGGGGGAGTAGTTTCCTGGTTCTCCTTGGCACGCCGAACCTCCGACAGTGGAAGATGGCCCTCGGTTCCAGCAGCTTGAGCCGCTGACCTGCCGCGCGTCAATAGGTGTAGACCAATTTCCATCCGGTGCCGTACGGCGGAGCGGACCTGTGGTCCGTCAGGTCCGGCTTCGTCGGCGGTGGCCATATCCCTGGCCACATCCCGTGCGTGTTATGCCGCCGTTTCCCGCACCACGAAGGAAAACTCGTTCCCGTCGGGATCCGTCATGGCCACCTGTCCGTCGCCCGTGCCGAGGCGGGTCGCGCCGAGCGCGACGAGCCGCTCGACTTCCGGCAGGGCGCCGGACAGGACGAAACGCAGCCGGTTCGGTCCGGTCTTCGGGGTGAACGGCGGACCGCCCCAGGTGATCTTCGGGCCGCCGTGCGGCGACCGGATCGCGGTCTCCTGGTCCTGATCCCACACCAGCGGCCAGCCGAGCGCCTCGCTCCAGAAGTAGCCGGCCTCTTGCGAACCGTCGCACGCGACGGCGCCGACGAAACCGCAGCCGGCGAGGAAGTCGTTGCCCGGCTCGATGACGCAGAACTCGTTGCCCTCGGGGTCGGCGAGCACCACGTGCTTCTCCTCGGGGCGCTGGCCGATGTCGATATGCCGTCCGCCGAGTTCGAGCGCCCTGGCGACCGTCCGCTTCTGGTCGTCGAGGGACTCGCTCGTCAGGTCGAAATGCATCTGGTTCTGGCGGATCTTCGGTTCGTCCGCCGGCAGGAAGCGGAGCCGGAAACCGGTGTCGCCGTCGATTTCCCGGCCGAGGAGGCCCGTCCAGAAACGGGCGAGACGGCGCGGGTCGTGCGCGGCGAAACTGAGCGCGTGCAGGGTGACGGTCATAGGCGACGCTAGAAACGCCGGGGGCCCGCACGCAACCGAATAAGGCGCGTTCCCCCATGGAGTGGACCCGCTTCCATCCGGCGGGGGACGCCGCGGACCCGGGGCGGCTGTGATCGTTGAAACCGATCAAGCGAGCGGAACCCGAGGAGCACGTATGACCGTCCATCAAGCCACCGAGACCGGGCGACTGCGCGCCGCGTGGAACAGAGCACACACCCCGGTGCCCGGAGTTCCCCGGTGGGCCCGGATCGCCGCCTACGCCATCCCCTTCGTCGTGCTCCCGTCCGGCCTGTGGCGGATCATGACCGTCGTCTTCGACATCGGCGGCGACGGCCCGCACGGGGCGGGCCAGCTCCCGTCGTGGTTGCCGGGCCCGGTGTACGTCATCGCGTTGTCCATCGTCTCCGAGCTGATCGCCTTCACCGCCATCGGCCTGATCGCCGAGTGGGGAGAGGTCCTCCCGCGCTGGATTCCGCTGCTGGGCGGCCGCAAGGTACCGCCCCTCGCCGCCGTCGTGCCCGCCGCTCTCGGCGCCACGATCCTGACCGTGCTGTGGACGGCCGCCTACGCCACCGAGATGTCCGGGCTCACCCTCCAAGGCGATCCCCTCCCGGCCGACTACCCCGGGAACTCACTGCATGGCTGGCAACTCGCCTTCTTCGAACTCACCTATGCCCCGCTCCTGCTCTGGGGACCGCTGCTGGCGGCAGTCTGCTTCGCGTACTGGCGGCGGCGCCGGCCGTAGCAAGTACATGAAGGCCCCCTTCCTGTACCCAGGCGCAAGGAAGGGGGCCTTCATGTACTTCAGAACGATCAGCAGGAGACGCCGGTCCGCCCGTTCTCCACCCGCGCGGTGAGCGTCCGCAGGAACGACGGATCCCCGTCCGCGGTGACCTTCACGTCGTACCAGCCGCCCGAAACCGGCCAGTCCACCGTGACCGAACGCCCGGCCCCGACCCGCACGACGCGCGTGAACCGCGAAGACGACAGCCGCAGCGTCAGCGCCGAAGTGCCCGAGTTGGACAGCTTGAACTCCACGCCCGAGCGCCACGTGAGGAACCGCGTCCGGACATCGACACCCGCGGCGGCCCCGCGCCGGTTTCCGCGCAGTTCCCACCACGACCGGTTCGGCCCCTGGACGACGACGCGGTAGTCGTCACCGGCCAGCCGCACGAGTTCCGGTGCCTCGCCGCGGACGTCGCGGTGCGCGGGCTCGGCGAATTCGCCCTTGTACGGGTACAGCGCGAAATGCGCCGAAGACGAGCCGCTGTTGGCCAGCGAAAGCGCCAGGTTCCCCGACTTGTCCACCGCGCCGGACACCGAAACCTGGTACGGCAGCGGACGGGACGGCCGGTTGCCGGGCTCGGCCACGGGCAGGCTCTGCTCCGCCGGGGCGGACGGCCGCCAGCGGCTGATCGGCGCGGGCACCGGGCCGGGCTGGTTCACCCGAGGTTGACGCCCGGCGCGCGAGAAGTCGAAGGCGCCGGTGAGATCGCCCGCGACGGTCCGCCGCCACCTGCTGATGTTGGGCTCGGCGATCCCGGTCCAGCGTTCGAGGAACCGCAGGACCGAGGTGTGGTCGTACACGGTGGAGTCGACGTTGCCGCCGATCGACCACGGGGAGACGACCGTCATCGGCACGCGCGGGCCGAAACCGAGCGGCTGGCCGTTGAAGTGGTCCGCGTCGTCGGCCGCGTTCCCGGGCGGCATCGGCGGCGGGACGTGGTCGAAGTAGCCGTCGTTCTCGTCGAAATTGATCAGCAGCACCGTCTTGGACCACGTTTCGCGGTCGGACGCCAGCGCGTCGAGCACGCGGTAGATCAGGTTCGCGCTGCCGACCGGGGTGGACGCGCCGGGGTGCTCGGAGTCCTTCGCGGACGGCACCAGCCAGCTGACCGCGGGCAGGCGCCGCGCCTGGATGTCCGCCTTCAGCCGGGTCACCAGCGTCTCCGGCTCGCTGCGGTACATGGCCTTCTGGAACAGGTTCCGTTCGGCGGGCGTCAGTTTCGCGACCCCGGCGTCGAACTGCGCGAGCAGCTTGGTGCGCTCTTCCGGGGTCTTCTTGAGCAGGGTGTCGTAGAACTCTTCGGTGGTACGGAACTTCTCCTCGACCGAAGCGAGGATCTTCGTGCCGACCTTCTTGAACGGCACGAAGTACTCGACCGCGTTGTCGGTGAAGTTGTCCCATTCCTGGTAGATCTGCCACGGCACCCCGGCGGCTTCGAGGCGCTCCGGGTACGTCGTCCAGTCGTAGCCCTTGTGGTCGTAGGAGTAGGCCGCGTTCGTGACCGCGCGGTTCGTCGTGCTGCCCGGTTCGAACCCGGTGGTCCCGGTCCACAGGAAGTTCCGGTTCGGGTTGGTGGAGCCGAAGATCGAACAGTGGTAGGCGTCGCAGAGGGTGAAGGTGTCCGCGAGTTCGTACTGGAGCGCGATGTCGCGGCGCTCGTAGTAGGTCATCGTGGCGGGCGTCTTCGCCGCGATCCAGCCGTTGTTCCAGCCGCGCGCCCACGCCTTGCCGCTGCCGTTCCAGCTGTGGTCGAGGTCGCCGAGGTACTGGATGTCGTCCGGTTTCCGCCCGGCGAGTTCGGCCGCCTTGCGCACCGAGAACGGCAATACCGTGCCGCCCGCCGGATTCGGCTGCTCGAACACCGACGTCCCCGACGGAAGCTCGAGCGGATGCGTGTCGGAGAAGCCCCGGACGCCGCGCAGGCTGCCGTAGTAGTGGTCGAACGACCGGTTCTCCTGCATCAGCACGATCACGTGCTCGACGGCGTCGAGTCCGCCCCGTCGCATGGGTTCGGCCATGGCGGCGTGCACGGACGGCGGGAGCAGGGTGGTGGCGGCCGCGGCGCCGGTGGCGCCCAGCAACGTACGGCGAGACAGTTCAGGCATGCGGGAACCCTGTCCCAGGAAAATGAACGTCACAAGAACCGAACAGGTCGACTCGGCGTCGGTGACCGGAGTGGTCCGCCCGTACGATCCCAGGATGGCCGTGATTCCCGAGCATCACGACGAAAACGACGGTGGGGGAGATTCCGGTGGCCGTCGCCGCGGCGTCCGCCGGATCGCGATCGGTGCCGGCGCCGCCGCCGGTTACGGAGCTCTTCTCCTCGTCGCGTTCTCCGGCGTGCCGGATCTGCCCACCGCGCTGGGCCCCTGGCCACAAGTGACGGCCCAGCCGCCCACGACAGCGCCGTCCACTGCGCCGCCGCCCCCGACAACGCCGCCCGCGCCGCCGCCCACGACGACGGACGGGCCTCGAACGCCTTCGCCGCCGGAATCGCCGGAAACGCCGGAAACGCCCGAGCCGGTTCACGAAACTTCGCGCACGAGCGCCGAGCCTGCTCCAGTCCGGATCGCGGCCCCGCCCGACCCGCCGGACACCCGAGCCTCCGACGCCTCCCCGCCGACGGGCAGCGAACGCCGCAACAGCCACGCGCCCGACGACCCGCCCGGGAAGGCGAAGACCACGCCGCCCAAGAGCGGGCGCTGACGCCCGGTTCTCCCCGGTTCGTCGTGGGGCCACTGCGCTGAGTGACCGTCCGGTGGGGTGACACCGCTGAACGGGCGCCTGCGCGGTAACCTCACGGGCACCAAGACCGCAGACCCTTGAGGAGGGCCCGTGTCGGCAGGGCAGATCGCCGCGCTGATCGCCGCAGGAGCGTTCGTCGTACTCGTCGTGCTGCTGGCGATCGTGCTGTTCAAGCTCGGCCGGACCCTGGACGAGGCCACGATCGCCATCCGCAAGGCGCACGAGAACACCGACCCGCTGCTGATCGGCGCGAACGAGACGATCACGCACGTCAACACGCAGCTGGAGCGGGTCGACGGCATCACCGCGAACGCGCAGGCCGTGTCCGGCAACGTGTCCGCGCTGTCGTCGGTGTTCACCGCGACGCTCGGCGGTCCGCTGGTGAAGACGGCCGCGCTGTCCTACGGCCTCAGCAAGGCGATCAAGGCCCGCCGGAAGAAGGCGGAAGCGAAAGCCTCCCGTCCGGCGAAGAAGCGGGGCCGCAAATGAAGCGCCTGTTCTGGCTCGGCGTCGGCGTGGTCGCCGGAGTCGCCCTGTCACGCAAAGCGACGGAAACCGCTCGCCAGGCCACGCCGGCGGGGTTAGCCTCGA
The DNA here is from genome assembly GCF_003947465.1 of Amycolatopsis sp. WAC 04182. Taxonomy (NCBI): domain Bacteria; kingdom Bacillati; phylum Actinomycetota; class Actinomycetes; order Pseudonocardiales; family Pseudonocardiaceae; genus Amycolatopsis; species Amycolatopsis sp. WAC 04182. The sequence continues at coordinate 438,662 of NZ_QHJJ01000002.1, read as the reverse complement.
ACCTGGGCGACGCCGTGCGGGAACTCGCGGGCGCCGTCGGTTCGTTCGGCGCGGAGGTCCGCGCCGGGATGAGCGAACGGGAACAGGAGCTGCACGACATGGTGTCCGAACGGACCGGCTTGAGCACGGCCCCCGTGACCGAGGGCAGGCACGCGGCGTCGTCGCGGCGCCCGGTCCGGCGAGCTCGCCGGGCGGAGGGCTGACCGGGTCGCCTCCGCGACCGGAAGAGCCCGAGCCCTCCGCCGTTCCCGCCTGTCCGCATTCCCAGCGCGTTCGCGCGAGCCCGTATACAAGGACGATCCCGTGGAAACACACGAAATCACGAAGCGTTTTCTGAGCCATTTCGAGAACAAGGGACACACGCGCGTCCCCAGCGCGCCGCTGATCCTCGACGACCCGAACCTGCTGTTCGTCAACGCCGGCATGGTCCAGTTCAAGCCGTACTTCCTCGGCGAGGCCCCGCCGCCGTACCCGCGCGCGACCAGCGTCCAGAAATGCGTCCGCACGCCGGACATCGACGAGGTCGGCAAGACCACGCGGCACAACACGTTCTTCCAGATGGCCGGGAACTTCTCCTTCGGCGACTACTTCAAGGAAGGCGCCATCGAGGCGGCCTGGGAGCTGATCACCAAGCCCCAGAGCGAAGGCGGCTACGGCCTCGACCCGGCCCGCATCTGGGCGACGGTCTACGAGGACGACGCCGAGGCGGCCGGCCTGTGGAAGAAGCTCACCGGTCTGCCCGGCGAGCGCATCCAGTCCCGTGACGGCAAGGACAACTACTGGGACATGGGCGTGCCCGGTCCCGGCGGCCCGTGCTCGGAGATCTACTACGACCGCGGCCCGGACTACGGCCGCGAGGGCGGCCCGGTCGCCGACGAAGACCGCTACATCGAGATCTGGAACCTCGTCTTCATGCAGGACGTGCGGGGCGACAAGAGCCCGAAGCACGGCCACAAGCCGATCGGCGAACTGCCGAAGAAGAACATCGACACCGGCATGGGGGTCGAGCGGGTCGCGACGATCCTGCAGGGCGTCGAGAACGTCTACGAGACCGACCTCGTCCGCCCGGTGATCGGCCGCGCCGAGGAGTTCTCCGGCCGTCGCTACGGCTCCGACCACACCGACGACGTCCGCTTCCGCGTCATCGCCGACCACGCCCGCACCGGTGTCCTGCTCATCGGCGACGGCGTCACGCCCGGCAACGACGGCCGCGGTTACGTGCTGCGCCGCCTGCTCCGCCGCATCATCCGCTCCGCGCGCCTGCTCGGCGTGCACGAGCCGGTGCTGCCCGCCTTCGCGGCGGTCGTCCGCGACACCATGGGCCCGACGTACCCCGAGCTGGTCTCCGGTTTCGACCGCATCGAGGACGTCGTGCGCGTCGAGGAGGAGGCCTTCCTCTCCACGCTCACCAGCGGCTCGCGCATCTTCGACATGGCGGCCGAGGAGACCAAGCGCGCCGGTGGTTCGCTGCTGGCCGGCGACAAGGCGTTCCAGCTGCACGACACCTACGGCTTCCCGATCGACCTGACGCTGGAGATGGCGTCCGAACAGGGCCTGTCCGTCGACGAAGAGGGCTTCCGCACGCTCATGAACGAGCAGCGGCAGCGCGCGAAGGCCGACGCGGCGTCGCGCAAGACCGGCCACGGCGACCTGTCCGAGTACCGCAAGGTGCTGGAGCGCACCGGTGAGACCGAGTTCCTCGGCTACACCGACCTGCAGGCCGAGGCGAAGGTCGTCGCGCTGCTGGAAGACGGCGTTCCGGTTTCCAGCGTCGGCGCGGGTAAGAAGGCGGAGCTGGTCCTGGACCGCACGCCGTTCTACGCCGAGAGCGGTGGCCAGGTCGCCGACACCGGTGTCCTGCTCGGCGACGGCGTCGAGCTCAAGGTCCACGACGTGCAGAAGATCGTGCCGGGCCTGTTCGTGCACCGCGTCGAGGTGACCGAGGGCGAGGTCGGCATCGGCAGCACGCTGACCGGTTCGGTCGACCAGCACCGCCGCCTGTCGATCGAGCGGTCGCACTCCGCGACGCACCTGGTGCACGCCGCCGTGCGCGGCGCGTACGGCAAGCGCGCGGCGCAGGCCGGTTCGCTGAACTCGCCGGGCCGCATGCGCTTCGACTTCACCACCTCCGGTGGCGTGTCGGCCGACGTGCTGACCGAGGTCGAGGAGGAGGTCAACGACTACCTCCAGACCAACGTCGAGGTGAACACCTTCGTCACCACGAAGGACAAGGCCCTCGAACTGGGCGCGGTCGCGCTGTTCGGCGAGAAGTACGGCAACGACGTCCGCGTCGTCGACATGGGCGAGTACTCCCGCGAACTCTGCGGTGGCACCCACGTCGACCGCATCGGCCAGCTCGGCCTGGTGAAGCTGGTGGGCGACTCGTCCATCGGTTCCGGCGTGCACCGCGTCGAGGCGCTCGTCGGCACGGACGCGCTCAAGTACGTCCGCAAGGAGCAGCTGCTCGTCTCGCAGCTCGCGAACACCTTCAAGGTGCCGTCGGAGCAGCTGCCGTCGCGTATCGACGACGTGCTCACCCGGCTCAAGAACGCCGAGAAGGAGATCGAGCAGCTGCGCACCCAGCAGGTGCTCGGTTCGGCCGGCTCGCTCGCCGACAAGGCCGAGGACATCGGCGGCGTCGCGGTCGTCGCGGAGAAGCTGGGCGAGGGCGTCGACTCGAACGGTCTGCGCGCGCTGGCTTCGGACATCCGCGGCAGGCTCGGCAACCGTCCCGGCATCGTCGCGCTGTTCGCCCCGCAAGGCGAGAAGGTCGCCTTCGTCGTCGCCACCACGAAGGCGGCGCAGGAGAAGGGCATCGCGGCGGGCAAGCTCGTCCCGTCGTTCGCCGAGGCGATCGGCGGCCGTGGCGGCGGCAAGCCGGACATGGCACAGGGCGGGGGCACCAACCCGGCCGGGGCCGAGCAGGCCATCGCCTCCCTGCGCGCGGCGGTCGCCCAAGTTGGCTGACGACGCCCCCCAGCGGCGCCCGGATCGGCCAGGAGAGTCCGATCCGGGACGTGGCAGGCGGCTTGGCGTGGATGTCGGATCCGTCCGGGTCGGGGTCGCCTTGAGCGATCCCGACCCCATCCTCGCGAGCCCTCTCGTTACCCTCACTCGCGACGCGGCGGGCGACAAGGACGTCGACCTGCTCGTCGGACTCGTCACGGAACACGACGTGGTCGAGGTCGTCGTCGGCTTGCCGAGGACGCTCAAGGACCGTCATGGCCCGGCGGCCGAAGCGGCGCTGGACTATGCCGAAAAGGTCGCCGCCAGGATCGCGCCGGTGCCGGTGCGACTGGCCGACGAGCGGTTGACCACGGTGACGGCATCCAGGATGCTGTCGCAGCGTGGGGTGAAGGGACGTAAGCAACGTGCCGTCGTCGATCAGGCGGCCGCGGTCGAGATCCTGCAGGCGTGGATCGACGCGGTAGCGGCACATCGCGCACGGAAGGGCGATACATGACCGAGCCCCACGGCCGGCCCGAGCGCCGTCAGGGCGGTAGACGACGGTTGCGGGAGCCTGAGGAGGCCAGCCCGCCACCGGTCCCGCCGCGTCGACGGCCCGAACCTCAGCCGACGGGACGACGGCACGTCCGGCAGGAACCGCCCGAGCCGCCCGTCCGGCGTCCGGCGGAAGAACCGCCGCGTGCCCGCCGGTCGCCGGAAGAGCCACCGCCGCGTGCCCGGCGCGCCGCCGAAGAGCCGCTGCGCCCGGCTCCGCCGAGGCGGGCACCGGAACCCGCGATCCCGCCACCGCCCCCCGCGCCGCAGCGGCGGTCCCCCCAGCCGGGTGACCGGGGTCTTGGCATGCCCGCTCATGCCCAGGACGAAGCACCCCGCCCCGGCCGCCGCAGGCGCCGCGAGGACGACGGCCCGCTCCCGGACGAGCGGCCGACCGACATCCTCCCCGCGATCCAGGAAGCGCCGATCGCGCGGCGTCCCGGCGCGCACCCCGCTTCGCCGCCCGAGGGCAGCGAAGAGGAGTACAACGAGATCTTCGGCGACGACGACCCGTACGACGACTATGACGAGTACGACGACTACGAAGATTACGAGGACTTCGAAGACGAAGACCGGGCTGAGCCGGAACGCATCGAGGACGAGCGTCCGGAGCGGCAGGGGCCGCCGCCCAAGAAGCGCAAGAAGAAGCGCGCAGTGGGCTGGATCGCCGCGCTGACCGTACTCGTCCTGCTCGCCGGTGGCGCCTACTACGGCTTCACCGAGATCTTCGGTTACGACGACTACGAAGGCGCCGGCGAGAGCGATGTCCTCGTCCAGGTGGAGAAGGGCGACTCGACGTCGGCCATCGGCAACCGGTTGCAGGCGGCCGGGGTCGTCGCCAGCGGCAAGGCGTTCGTGAAGGCGGGCGAGGACAACACCGCCGTCTCGCGGCTCCAGCAGGGCTACTACGTCATGAAGACGAAGATGTCCGGTGCCAGCGCGGTCGAGAAGATGATCGCGCCCGCGTCGAAGGTCGGCCAGGTCGAGATCCGGCCGTACACCCAGTTCCACGACATCACCCAGCCCGACGGCAAGGTGACGCCGGGGGTGTATTCGTTGCTGTCCAAGGCTTCCTGTGCCGACATGAACGGCACGAGCACCTGCATCCCGGTCGAGGAACTCCGCAAGACGATCGAGACCGCGGATCTGGCGAAGCTGGGCGTCCCGTCGTGGGCGGTCGAGTCCGCCACGAACGCCGAGCACAAGGACCGGCGGCTCGAAGGGCTGATCGCCCCGGGCATCTACAACGTCAAGCCCGGCTGGACGGCCGAAGAGCTGCTGACGTTCGTCGTCAAGACCTCGGCGGAGCGCATCCTGAACGCCGGGCTGAGCGATCAATCGAAGGGGGAGGGCAAAACCCCCTACGAGACGCTCATCATCGCGTCGATCATCGAACGCGAGGCGGTGAAGGCCGACTTCGGGAAGATCTCGCGGGTCATCTACAACCGGCTCGACAAGAAGATGCGGCTCGAGATGGACTCGACGATCAACTACGTCCTCGACCGGCCGACCCTGCTCACCAAACCCGAGGAACGCGAAAAAGCGGGCGCGTACAACACGTACAAGTCCGTCGGCCTGACTCCGACGCCGATCGCGGTGCCCAGCGCGGAGGCGATCCAGGCCGCGCTGAAGCCGACCGCCGGCGAGTGGCTGTTCTTCGTCAAATGCGAGAAGAATGGGCTCTCCTGCTTCGCGGTGACGTTCGACGACCACCGGAAGAACCGAGACGACGCGGTGAGGCGCGGTGTCATCTAGCCGCAAGGCCGCGGTGCTCGGGAAACCGGTCGAACACTCGCTCTCACCCGTGCTGCACGGCGCCGCCTTCCGCGCGCTGGGGCTGGACGGCTGGACCTACGAGCGGGTCGAGATGGACGGTCCCGGGCTGCCCGCGTTCGTCGACGGTCTCGGCCCGGAGTGGACCGGGCTTTCGGTGACCATGCCCGGCAAACGAGCCGCGCTGGAGCACGCCGACGAGGTCACGCCGCGCGCGGCGGCCGTCGGCGCGGCGAACACGTTGGTACGCCGGGAAACCGGGTGGCTCGCCGACTGCACCGACGTCGACGGGGTCACCGAGGCGCTGCGGATCGCGGGGGAGTACACGCCCGGCACGGACGACGCGGCCGTCGTTCTCGGCGCGGGCGGGACCGCCGCCGCGGCCGTCGTCGGGCTGGCGTCGCTCGGTGTGCGGACGGTGCGGCTCGCCGTGCGGGATCCCGCACGGGCGACGGAAACGGTCGAGGCGGCTCAGCGTGCCGGGCTCGATGCGGAGGTCCTCCGCTGGGCGGACGCCGACTTCGGGAAACTCGCGGCCGATTCGGCGGTGCTGGTGAACACCGTGCCGCCGGACGCCATCCGGCCCCATCTGGCGGAGCTGGCCCGGATCGGCTGCGTCCTCGACGTCATCTACCACCCCTGGCCGACCGCGCTCGCCGAAGCCGTCGCCGAACGGGGCGGGCGGCTCGCGACCGGACTGGACATGTTGCTGCATCAGGCTTTCGGGCAGTCCGAGTACTTCACCGGCCAGCCGGCGCCGCGGGCCGAGATGCGGGACGCGCTGCGCGAGGCGACCGGCGGGATTCTTTCTCTGCCGATCGGCTTCACGGACCGGTGAGCATTCCCTCACGGCTGTCCGGAACCCTCCTTCGGTGAAAGCGCCTGACAAGATCGCCAGGGTTCGATAATCTGGCCGACTGCCTCGAGAGGGGTGTCGCGGCAACCTGGTGACCACCGCGCGCGCCCCTGGCCGAATGGCCCGCTATCTCGGCGGCAGGGCGCTCTTGATGGGGGACAGGACGTCTGATTCCTACTCGCGCCCTGGCGACGTGATCGCGGTCGCGCGCAGACTCGCGAGGAGTGCTGAGGAAGGAACAAGGGGTCAATGCCTAAACCCGATCGAGACGACTACACCGAAGAAGACATCAACGACTCGTGGGTCGATCAGGCTCCGGTGCTGAATTCCACCGTCACGCTGGCCGAGTACGACCCGGCGTGGCCTGAGCTGTTCGACCGGGAAGTGAAGCGCATCAGGGGGATCCTGGGGGAGCGCGCGCTGGTCCTGGAGCACGTCGGCTCCACGTCGGTGCCGGGTCTCTGCGCGAAACCGATCATCGACATCATGCTGATCGTCGCCGACTCGGACGACGAAGACGCCTACGTGCCGCAGTTGGAGGCCGAGGGCTACAAGCTCGTCATCCGCGAGCCGGACTGGGAGAAGCACCGCTGCTTCAAAGGCCCGGACACCAACATCAACCTCCACGTCTACTCGCCGGACAACGGCCAGGCCGAGCGCTACCGCCTCTTCCGCGACCGCCTGATCGCGCACGAGGACGAGCGGAAGCTCTACGAGACCAGGAAACGCGAATTGGCGTCGCGCACCTGGAAGTACATCCAGCAGTACGCCGACGCCAAGACCGCGGTGATCGACGAGATCATCGAACGGGCGCGCGCCGCCCAGTACGACGGCTTCGCGCGTCTGTACGCGGCGCACGCCGAAACCAGCAGCACCAACGCCCTCTACGACCGGCCCGCCATCGTGGAGCTGGCCGGGGACGTGGCGGGCAAACGGGTGCTGGACGTCGGCAGCGCGGCCGGTCACCTCAGTGCCCTGCTCGCCGCGAAGGGCGCGGACGTCCTCGGCGTCGACGCCAGCGAGGGCATGGTCGCCATCGCCAGGGAGAAGTTCGGGGACGTCGCGAAGTTCGAGACGGCCGACGTCTCGCGGCCGATGACGTTCCTCGAAGACGCTTCGATCGACGTCGTCACGGCATCGCTGGTGCTGCATTACCTGAAGGACTGGGCGCCGGCGCTGGCGGAGTTCCGGCGGGTGCTCAAACCGGGCGGGCTCCTGGTGTTCTCGGTGCATCACCCCGGCGAGGACTGGCGGTGGTTCGACAAGCGGAACTACTTCCAGCTCGAACTGCTGGAAGACGAGTTCCCGCCGGGGCAGAAGGTCCGGTTCTACCGGCGGCCGCTGAGCTGGACGTTCGACGCGGTACGGGACGCCGGCTTCTCGGTCGACAGGCTGGTCGAGCCGATGCCGCTGGAGGCGGCCGCCGAATCGGACCCGCGGTGGTACGCGAAGCTGCGGACCGAGCCGCGGTTCCTGTACTTCCGGACCGTCCGGTAGCTCTCTCCAGCCCGCGTTTGGTCCTCTGAACGCGCGAGGGGGTCGCGAGGTGACCGGCGCGGGTGAGTGGCTGGGGCGAAGGCTCCCTTCACTGCATCAGACGCAGCGAAGGGAGCCTTCACACCACCACCGACCCCGACACATTTGACGGGCGAGCCACGTCATTCAGAGGACTGAACGCGCGGGGGAGCGGGATCGTCGAGCTTCGAGAGGTCCCGGATCAGCGAAACGATCTCCCGGCTCACCGGCCGCAGCACCCGCAGCCGCGAGAGGCCCACCAGCCGCGCGATCAGCGGGACCGTCCGCTCCACGAGGATCCGGCTGCGTTTCTGGCCGTTCGAGCGGTCGTGGACCCAGAACAGCACGACCCCCATCTGGTACAGCCACAGCAGATCGGGCAGGTCGTCGCGCAGGTCCGGGTCGAGTTTGACGTCGGAGTCGGCGATGACGTCGCGCATCAGGCCGACGGAGGCGTCCCGTGCGGGCGAAGACTCCTCGCTGAACGGGCTCAGCGGTGAGTCCGGGTCGGCGGCGTTGACGAAGAGCTGCTTGCCGAAGCGGTGGTACGGCTCGGCGACGTCGAGCCAGGTGAGCAGGACGGTCCTGAGCCGGGCGCTGAAGTCCCGCTCACCCGCGATCGACTCGCGCGCGGTCGTCAGGTGCGCGTTGGCGATCTCGTCGTAGAAACCTTGGATCAGCTGATCTTTCGAGGCGAAGTAGTAGTAGGCGTTCCCGACCGACACGCCCGCTTCGGCGGCGATGGCCCGCATGGTCGTGCGGTCGTAGCCGTTCTCGGCGAACAACCGCAACGCGGTCGCCACGATCAGTGACCTGGTTTCCTCACTCTTCGCCACCACTGCACGGTATCCGGTCAGGGCGCGGGGTGTGGAGCGGGCGCCGGGTAGCCGGGATAGGGCGGCGGCACCGGCATGGGCCGCTCGGTCGCGTGGTTGAGGTGCTTGCGCCGGATCCCGTTGAACACCAGCACGTTCCCGACGTGCATCACGCCGAGCACGAGCGCCACGGTGCCGACCTTGACCGACAGCATCTCGAAGACGTCGCGCGCGTCGAGGACGGTGTCGTCGCTGGTCAGGAACAGGGTCACGAAACCCAGGCTGACCAGGTAGAACCCGACGACGAGCAGTTGGTTGACCGAATGCGCCAGTGCTTGTTTGTCCTGGAAGACGTCTTCCAGGAACGTCTTGCCGTGCCTGCTCAGCGTGCGGGCGACCAGCACGGTCAGGGGGACGGTGATGGCCAGGTAGAGCGCGTAGGCCACGACTACGGGTTGCATGGGGACCTCCTTTTGAACGTGTTCAAGGCAAACCGTAGCCCAGATTTTGAACGTGTTCAAGAGACGCTGTTCACCTGAAGCTCACCCGTACGGCCGCACGGAGTGCGTAAGGTCGCTACGACTCTGGGAGGTAAGACCGTGAAACGCATCGCCGCCGTGCTCACATCGGGCGCCGTGCTGGCCGGGACGCTGCTGGCCGCCGCACCGGCGGAAGCCACCGTGGGGCAGAACATCCGCTTCGCGACGTACAACGCTTCGCTCAACCGCGGAGCCGCCGGTCAGCTGGTGACCGATCTGTCGCAGCCGGGCAACGCCCAGGCCGGCGAGGTCGCCGAGGTGATCCAGCGCAACCGGCCGGACGTGCTGCTGATCAACGAGTTCGACTACGTGCCGGGCAACCGCGCCGCGGACCTGTTCCGCGAGAACTACCTGAAGCGCGGCCAGAACGGCGCGGCGCCGATCGACTATCCGTACGCCTTCACCGCGCCGTCGAACACCGGTGTCTCGACCGGTTTCGACCTCGACCGCAACGGCCAGGTCGGCGGCGGCAACGACGCGCACGGCTTCGGCCTCTTCGAGGGCCAGTACGGCATGCTCGTGCTGTCCAAGTACCCGATCGACACCAAGAACGCGCGGACGTTCCAGAAGTTCCTCTGGAAGGACATGCCGGGGGCGCTGCTCCCGGACGACCCGGCCACCGCGGCGCCGAACGACTGGTACTCGCCGCAGGCGCTCGACGTGCTGCGCCTGTCGTCGAAGTCCCATTGGGACGTTCCGATCCGGGTCGGCCGCTCGACCGTGCACTTCCTGGCCTCGCACCCGACGCCGCCCACCTTCGACGGCCCCGAGGACCGCAACGGCACCCGCAACCACGACGAGATCCGCTTCTGGGCGGACTACGTGACCCCGGGCAAGGGCCGCTACATCCACGACGACAACGGCCGCCGCGGCGGGCTGGGCGCGCACGAGAAGTTCGTCATCGCCGGCGACCAGAACTCCGACCCGCTCGACGGCGACAGCGTTCCCGGCGCCATCTCGCGCCTGCTGAACGCCCCGCGCGTCAGCGAAACCCGGCCCGGCAGCGAAGGTGGCGTGCGGGCCGCTCAGGACCAGGCCGGCGCCAACATCGGCCAGAAGGGCGACCCGTACTTCGACACCGGCGACTTCAACGACAACGCGCCGGGGAACCTGCGGATCGATTACGTCCTGCCGTCGAAGGGCCTGTTCCCCTGGCGCGCCGAGGTCTTCTGGCCGCTGCCCGATTCACCGCTGGCCCGGCTCAACGACGCTTCGGACCACCACCTGGTGCGTGTGGACGTGTTCGTCCCGCGCTGGTAGGCCTTACCGGGCGCCGAGCCGGGCGGTGCCCGGGCCGGTGAGCGTGGCGAGGCCGACGCTTCGCCCGCTCACCGACAGGAGCAGGTCGACGAGCGGGCCCCGGACCTCTTCGGTGCCCGCTCCGCCGGACCATTCGGCGTCGGTGGCGATCAGTTCGAGGTCCTTGCAGCGTTTCTTGGCACCCCAGAACGGGCTGACCAGCAGGTGCTCCAGGGCCGCGATCGCCGGCTTCTCCGGCATGGGCCGGTCGATGCCGAGCGGGCGGGCGACGTCCTGGCCGTGGATGAGGACGTCGGCGAGTTCGTCGACCGGTTTGGCGCCGAGCGGGCGGCGCGCCGATCCGGCGTCCTCGCGGATCTGGGCGACGAGTTCGGCCGGGGTGAACCGCGAGGCGTAGGCGACGGCCTGGTCGACGTTCATCCGGTCCCAGTTCCCCTTGGCCTTCACGAGGCCGACCAGGGTGTCCTTGAGCCGGTTCCTGGTGGTCTGCGCGAGATGGCCCGCCATCGCGTGGACCGTCCACTCCGTACACAGCGTCTTCGCCGACCAGTCGTGCTCGGCGAGGCCCTCCAGCAGATCCGCGAAGCTCAGCCGTTCGGTCTCGGTCCAGGCCAAGATTTCGCCGTCGTCCATCCCGCTCCTCTGCTCGGAGACACATCTCGCCGCCATGGAACCACAGCTGAACTAGCCTGGACAGCATGAAGATCGCGATTCTCGACGACTACCAGGAAGTGGCGCTCGGATTCGGGGACTGGGGCTCCCTCGGCGCCGACATCGAGGTGTTCACGAAGCCGTTCGCGGATCCCGCCGACGTGGTCGCCCGTCTCCGTGACTTCGAGGTCGTGGTCGCGATGCGCGAGCGCACCCGTTTCCCCGCCGAGGTCCTCGACCGGCTGCCCGCGCTCAAGCTGCTGGTGAGCACCGGCCACCGCAACGCCGCGATCGACGTGGCCGCCGCCCGGCGCAACGGCGTGGTCGTCTGTTCCACCGGGTACATCGCGGCCCCGGCGGCCGAGCACACCTGGGCGCTGATCCTCGCCGCCGCGCGGAACGTGCCGGTCGAGTCGCGGAACATGCGCGAGGGCGGCTGGCAGACCACCGTCGGCACGATCCTGTCCGGCAAGACCCTCGGGCTGCTCGGGCTCGGCAGGCTCGGCGCCGGCGCGGCCAAGATCGGCCAGGCGTTCGGCATGGAGACCATCGCCTGGAGCCAGAACCTGACCCAGGAGAAGGCCGGCCCCCACGGGGTGACGGCGGTGTCGAAGGACGAACTGTTCGCCCGCGCGGACGTTCTTTCGGTCCACCTGGTGCTCAGCGACCGCAGCCGCGGGCTGGTCGGCGAGCGCGAACTCGCCGCGATGAAGCCGACGGCCATGCTGGTCAACACCTCGCGCGGCCCGATCGTGGACGAAGCCGCGCTGGTGGACGCCTTGCGCCGCAAGGAGATCGCGGTCGCCGCGCTGGACGTGTACGACGTCGAGCCGCTGCCCGCGGACCATGCGCTGCGGACGCTGGACAACGTCGTGCTCACCCCGCACATCGGCTACGTCACCCGTGAGACGTACGAGATCTTCTACCGCGACGCGGTCGAGGACATCGCTGCCTTCCAGGCGGGTGCGCCGATCCGGGTCATGGAGTGAGCCCGCGCGCGGCGGCGGCCGCTCACGACCCCAGTTCGGCCAGTACGGCGTCGGTGTAGGGCGGCCACACCTCGGCCGCCCATGGGCCGAAAGCCCGGTCGGTGAGCGCGACACAGGCGGCGCCGGCGTCGGGATCGACCCAGAGGAAGGTGCCGGACTGCCCGAAGTGGCCGAAGGTCCGCGGCGAGCTCGACGAGCCGGTCCAATGTGGACTCTTGTGGTCGCGGATCTCGAAGCCGAGGCCCCAGTCGTTCGGCTTCTGGTGGCCGAAGCCGGGCAGGACGCCGGAAAGGCCAGGGAAGATCACGGAAGTCGCCTCGCGCACCGTTTCGGCGGCGATGAGCTTCGGTGCCTGCAGTTCGGCGGCGAACGCGACCAGATCGTCCACAGTGGACTCGGCGCCCGAAGCGGGGGAGCCGGTCAGCTTGGTCGCCTTCATGCCCAGCGGCTGGAAAAGCGCCTCCGCCTGATAGTCGGCGAAGGGGATGCCGGAATGCTCGGTGAGCGCGTCGGCGAGCTGCTCGAAGCCGGCGTTGGAGTACAGGCGCCGGTTGCCCGGCGCGGCCATCGGCTTGTGCTCGTTGAAGGCCAGGCCCGAGGTGTGCGCGAGCAGATGCCGGATCGTGGAGCCCTCCGGCCCGGCGGGAGTGTCGAGTTCGACGACACCCTCTTCGATGGCGATCAGCGCGGCGTAGGCGGTGAGCGGCTTGGTCACCGACGCCAGCTTGTACACCTTCGTCGTGTCGCCGTGCGTGCCCAGCACGTCACCGGCGGCGGTCACCACGGCCGTGGCGGCGTTGTCCACCGGCCACTGTTCGATCCTGCGCACGCTTTCCATGCCCCACACCCTACGAAGCCCGGGCCGGTCGGGACGGCCCGGGCTTCGCAGGAGGTCGGGGGCGGAGCTGGAGATGTACCTGTCAGGCGCCCTGCCGACGTCGATCGCGGTCGCGGGTTCACCACGGACCGCAGGGTCGGGATCAGGCGTCGAGGTCGGTCGCCACCAGCTCGGCGATGGCGTCGACGGCCGCCTCGGCCCCCTCGCCCTCGGCACTGATGATGACCTCGTCGCCGAAACCGGCGGCGAGCGTCATCAGGTTCAGCACGCTGCCGGCCGCGACCGGGTCACCGCCCGCCTTGGCGATGTGCACCGCGACGGGCTGCGCCGCGGCCGCCTTGGCGACCGTCGCCGCGGGCCTGGCGTGCAGGCCCACCTTGCTGGCCACGGTGACGCGTTTCTCCGGCATGTTCTTTCCCTTTCGTGCCTTCGGTTCTACTGAGCTGAAACTACTTGACGGGCTTCGCCGCGGTGGCTTCGAGATCCGCCTCGATCGCGTCGTCCTCGCGGCCGGGGGTCCGCAGGTTCCACTTCTTGATCACGAAACGGAAGATCACGTAGTAGATGACCGCGTAGGCGAGACCGATCGGGATGAGCAGCCAGACGTTGCCACTCGCCGCCGGGAGACCGCTGTTGAGCGCGAAGTCGATCGCACCGGCGGAGAAACCGAAGCCGAGGTGGATGTCGAGCGCGTTCACCAGTGCCATCGACGTACCGGTCAGGACCGCGTGGATCAGGTACAGCGGCCACGCGACGAACATGAACGAGAACTCGATCGGCTCGGTGATACCGGTCAGGAACGAGGTCAGCGCGCCGGCGATCATCACACCGCCGACGATCTTCTTCTGGCTGGGCTTCGCGCTCTGCCAGATCGCCAGCGCCGCGGCGGGGATGGCGAACATGAAGATCGGGAAGAACCCGGTCATGAAGGCGCCGCGGGTCGGGTCACCGTTGAAGAACTCGGTCAGGTCGCCACCGTCGAAGATGAACCACACCGGCACGTTCAGCAGCTGGTGCAGACCGACCGGGATCAGCAACCGGTTCAGCACACCGTAGATACCACCGCCGACGACCGGTGCGCCGGTGACCGCCTCTCCCGCGGCCTGGATGCCTTCGTTGACCCAGTGGAAGACCAGGCCGAAGGGCACCGCGAGGAGCATCAGCGTCAGGGCGGTGATGATCGGCACGAACCGGCGGCCGCCGAAGAAGGCCAGGTACGGCGGCAGCTTGATGCGGTAGAACTTCTGCCACAGCAAGGCGGTGACCAGGCCGACGATCACACCGGCCAGCACACTGTAGGACCACTTCATCGGGTTGAGCATCAGGCCGGCGGGCTTCTCGGGGTTCCAGCCCGGCAGCTCGGAGAACGGCGTGAACACCTGGAGGACGCTGGTGAACACGAAGAACCCGACCACGGCGGCCAGCGCGGTCGCGCCGTCGCTCTTGCGGGCGAAGCCGACGGCGATACCCACCGCGAACAGGAGCGGCAGCCAGTTGAACAGCGAGTTGCCTGCCGCGCCGAGCACTTCGGCGACCTTGTCCCAGCCGAGGCCGTCCTTGCCGAGCAGGTCGGGCTGGCCGAACCTGTTCAGAAGCGCGGCGGCGGGCAGGGCGGCGATGGGGAGCATGAGGCTGCGGCCGAAGCGCTGAAGCCCGGCCAGTCCCTTGCCCTTGCCCTTCGCCCCCTCCGCGGTGGTGGAGCTCATCGGGTACCTCCGTAGTGAGGATGATGACCGGAATCCGGGGTGTTCCGGTCAAGCTGCATGGTGACCTGGTAGTGATCGCCCCGGTACCAGGAAGTCATGTCTTCGATCGGTTCCCCGTTGACGCTGGAGACCCGGCGGAAGACAAGAAGCGGACTGCCGGCGCGCATGCCGAGCAGGCGTGCCGTTTCGCGGTCCGCGGATTCGGCCCAGACCGTCTGCCACGCGTGGTCCGGGCGCAGGTCGTACGACTGGGCGAGTTGGACGTACAACGATCGGGTGAGATCGAGGTCGAGCAGACCGGGCATCCGGCCCGCGTGATACCAGCCGCGTTCGACCGCCAGCGGCACCCCGTCGGCGCGGCGGAGCCGGACGATGCGGTGCGCCGGAGTCCCGGCGGCCAGGCCGAGCGCGTGCGCCGAGGGAGCGGGCGGGACCTCGGTGGAGGTCTTGACGACCTCCGTGGTCGGGGTCATCCCGCGACGGCGCATGTCCTCGGTGAAGGACATCAGGTAGAGCTGCAGTTCCATCCGCCTCGCGGCGGTGAACGTCCCCTTGCCGCGCACCCGCGACAAGAGCCCTTCTTCGACCAGCTTGCCGATCGCCGAGCGGACCGTGAGCCTCGACACCTGGTAGGTCTCGGCGAGGTCACGTTCCGACGGGATAGGTGAGCCGGGGGGTAGCTCACGCTCCACCGTGCGGCGCAGAATCTCCCGCAGCTGGGCGTGCTTGGGCGTCGGTCCGTTGATCACACGGTCGGACGGCGGCAGCTGCGCCGAAGCGCTCATGACGGTCACCGTCCTTTCGGGCCGGTCGGTCGGGGGAACCCGTACTCGCATCTGGTCCGGAAGATTGGTACGTTCCGGTCTAGACCAATGATCCGATGGGGCAGGATGCTCCGTCGCACGAGCGGGTGTCAACCACCGTTACGCGTTCGTGGCCAGGGATCACGTGCGAGTCGGCGAACGGCGTAGTACAGCTGGTTCGCATGTGGGAAACCGACAGGGAACAGGGAGACCGCGATGGCGGATGACAGGGCGGAAAAGATCCTCGCGGGGCTCGGCGGTGCCGAGAACGTCATCGAGGTCGAGGGGTGCATCACCCGGCTCCGCTGTGAGCTCGAAGACATGAGCCTGCTCGACGAAGCGGCGCTGAAGGCCGCCGGCGCGATGGGCGTCGTGCGCATGGGGGCCGGTGTCCAGGTCATCGTGGGCCCCGAGGCCGACAACATCGCCAGCGACATCGAGGATCTGCTGTGAGTCTCGAGATCCTCAGCCCGGTGAGCGGTAAGACGACCGCCATGACCGAAGTGCCGGATCCGGTCTTCGCGCAGGCGATGGTCGGCCCCGGCATCGCGGTCCTGCCCTCGGGGGGACGCCAGGACGCGGTGGCCCCGGTGGACGGGACGGTCGTGACCCTGCACCCGCACGCGTTCGTGGTGGCCACCGAAGACGGCCGCGGCGTGCTGGTCCACCTGGGGATCGACACGGTGAAGCAGAAGGGCGAGGGGTTCACCCTCCACGTCGTCAAGGGTGAGGCCGTCCGCGCCGGGCAGCCGGTGGTCGGCTGGGACCCGGACGCGGTCAAGGCCGCGGGCTACTCGCCGATCGTGCCCGTGGTGGCGCTGGACGCGAAGGCGGAAGTCCTTTCCGGACTGCTCACCGGCGGCGACGTCGAGGCCGGCGACCCGATTTTCACCTGGGACAGCTGAAAGCTTGCCAAAAGGGTCCCTTTAGGACGGAATTCGCGTCCTAAAGGGACCCTTTGTGCGTTTCTCAGGCCGTGACGACCTGGCCGTTCGTGACCTTGACCGCGATCGAGGGCAGCGGCTGGTCCGCCGGTCCCTTTTTGACCGCGCCGGTCGCGGCGTCGAAGATCGAGTTGTGGCAGGGACATTTCAGCTCCGCGCCCTCGGGCACGACCGCGCACCCCTGATGCGTGCAGATCGCGCTGAACGCGGCCGCCGTGCCTTCGGCGGTCCTGGTGACGATGACGTCCTTGCCGTCCGCGGTCTTGGCGGCCTTCGCCTTGCCGACCTCGATGTCGGAGAGCGCGGTCAGGGTCTCGCCCGCCGCGGCGGCGGGCGGTGCGGCGGTCGAACCGGACGGCGGGTTGCTGTCGCTTCCGCAGGCCGTGAGGGCCACGGCGCCGACGGCCGCGCCGGCGACGGCGGCCCCGGTGGTCAGGACGGTGCGGCGGGAGTGGAGTTCGGCAGTCATGCTCCTACACACGGTCCAGGCGGCCATCCGGTTCAATTTCGGCGACCATCGGGTGCCGGAGTGAACCGGGAGACCCTTTTTTCCGTGTTCACAGGCATAGGGGAACCGAACACGCGGAAAGAGATACGGACATGATCCGGTGGTTGTTGCGGGCGGTCGTGGCGGCGGGCCTGCTCGGCTCGGCATGGGTGCATTACGTCGTATGGCAGGACTGGGCGTCGGAAACGGATGTGGTCGGCCCGCTCTTCCTGGTGAACGTGGTGGCGGGCGTGGTCATCGCGGTCGCCGTCCTGGTCTGGCACCACTGGCTCCCCGCGCTCGCGGCGATCGGCTTCGGCCTGGCGACGCTGGGCGCGTACGTGCTCTCGCTGACCACGGGGTTCTTCGGCGTCTCGGAGCGCTTCACCACCCAGGCCGAGCTGTGGGGCCTGATCACCGAGGTGGCTTGTGTGGTCTTCGCACTCCCGCTCCTCCTGAACCGGGAAAGCACGGATCGGTGAAGGAATTCGCGGAGGACCGGCTGATGCGGGCTCTGCACGACGAGCACGCGGCGGCACTCTGGTCCTACGCGCTGCACCTCACCAGCGGCGACCGGGTCCGCGCGGAAGACGTCGTCCAGGAGACGCTGCTGCGGGCCTGGCGCAACGCCAAGGTGCTCGACCAGTCCGAAGGGTCGGCGCGGGGCTGGCTGTTCACCGTGGCGAGACGGATCGCGATCGACGACTGGCGCGCTTCCGAGGCCCACCCCGAGGTGGTGACCGGACAGCCACCCGAAACGGCCGTCACCGACGGCACCGAACGCGCCGTCCAGGGCTGGCTGGTCGCCGAAGCCCTCGGCGAGCTCTCGCCGAGGCATCGGGACGTCCTCGTCCTGTGTTATTTCCAGGGTTACTCCGTCGCCGACGCCGCGAAACGGCTGGGTGTGGCCGAAGGGACGATCAAGTCGCGGACGCACTACGCGTTGCGTGCGCTGCGGCTGATATTGGAGGAAAGAGGGGTGACTCAATGACCGACCCCTTCGCCACCTACGACGCGGCCTACGTGCTCGGGGCGTTGTCCCCGGAAGACCGGTCCGCCTACGAGAAGCACCTTCGCGTCTGCGACCGGTGCGCGGCGTCCGTGCGCGACCTTGCCGGAATCCCCGGGCTGCTCGCCCAGGCCGGTGCCCCGGCGCTGCTGGAGGACGAACCGGCGCCCTCGCCGGACCTGCTGCCGACCGTGCTCAAACGGGTCCGCCGGGGAAGGCGGATCCAACGGGCCATCACCACGACCGCGGCCGGGGCGGCCGTCGCCGCCGGTATCGCGCTCGTGGTCGTCCTGACCGGACCGGTCGCGGCGGCGGGCGACCCGATGACCCCGCTCGGCGACTACCCGGTGACCGCCGAAGTCGCCATGTCCGCCACGGAGACCGGCACGAAGGTCGACATGACCTGCAGCTACGGCGGCAACCGTGCCGGGGACTACATCCTGGTCGCCGTCGGCGCCGACGGCGGCACCAGCGAGCTGGCGTCCTGGCGCGCGATGCCCAAGGACACCGCGCACATCGTGGTCGGCACCGCGATGCGCACCGGGGACATCAAGGCGCTGGAGATCCGCACGCCCTCGGGTCTCCCGCTGCTGCGGATGAACCCCTGATCCCGGTGTCATGACAGGCCTTCGGTGCCGGATGCGAGGCGGATTGCCTGGTGTGCGAGAAAACTGGCGGGCGGGGGCTGAAGGACGCTTTCACCGCATGTCATGCAGTGAAAGCTCCCTTCGCCGCATGTCATGCGGCGAAGGGCCCCTTCAGCCCACTCCGCACCTGCCGAAAGTGCGTGAAAGTTCCTGTCACGAAAAGAAATCCTTGCCTCACCGAGCGCGACGGGCGCACTCTTGATCTTGTGTTCACGCCGATCGCCTTCGCGGTGGCGGGCGCCGGATCGGCGCTCGCCACGCGCTCCTGCCTGCGCCGGGCGGGAGCGCCGGTCACGGCGTGGACCGGCGCCCTTACGGCGGCGGCGCTCGTCGCGGTCTGCCTCAGGTACCAGTCGGGAGCCTGGCCGTCGTGGTGGCTCGCGGTCCCGGCCGTGCTGACCGTCTTCGCCGTCCCGCTGGCGCTCGCCGACCTGAAGTACCGCCGCCTGCCGGACGTCCTGACCCTGCCCGCGTACCCGGCACTGGCCGCCGCCCTCGCGATCGCCGCGCACGGGGGAGGGGCGGCCATCGCGTGGCGGGCCGTGCTCGGCGCGCTGGTCTTCGGCGGGGCGCACGCGCTCGTCCACGCGCTGTCGCCGCGCTCGCTCGGCGCCGGGGACGTGAAGCTCGCGGGCAGTCTGGGAGCGGTCCTCGCCGCGACGGGCTGGCCGTCGATCGTGCTCGGCGCCGTGGCCGCCGCGTTGCTGAGCGTGGCGCTCGCGGTGGGCGGGCCCCGGCTTCCCACGGTGCCGCACGGGCCGGGTCTCCTGGTCGCGGCGTGGGCGCTCGCCGTCTTCGCCGGACCCGGTCCGGGATAGCCCGGCCTGTACCGGGACAGAGAGGAGGTTGTGACAGGATCTGTCAGGTGTTGCGCTGGATAACCGCAGGGGAATCGCACGGACCCGCCCTCGCCGCCATCCTGGAAGGGATGCCTGCCGGGGTCGAGGTCACCACCGCCGAAGTGGGCGAGCAGCTCGCGCGCCGGAGGCTCGGCTTCGGCCGCAGCCCCCGGATGGGCTTCGAGACCGACCACATCGAGTTCACCGGCGGCGTCCGGCACGGGCTCACCCAGGGTGGCCCCGTCGCGGTCCAGATCGAGAACGCCGAGTGGCCCAAGTGGGAGAAGGTCATGTCGGCCGATCCCGTGCCCGCCGAGGAGCTGGAAGGCCTCGCGCGCAACGAGCCGCTGACGCGTCCCCGGCCCGGCCACGCGGATCTGCCCGGGATGCAGAAGTACGGCTTCCCCGAGGCCCGTCCGGTGCTGGAGCGCGCGAGCGCCCGCGAGACGGCGTCCCGCACGGCGCTCGGCACGGTGGCCCGCGCGTACCTCAAGCAGCTGCTCGGGGTCGAGATCCTCAGCCACGTCGTGTCCATCGGCGGGGCGTCGGCTCCGGAGGGCCCGTTGCCGGTGCCGTCGGACCTGCCCGCCATCGACGAGAGCCCGGTCCGCGCCTTCGGCCAGGAGGGGACCGACGCGATGGTCGCCGAGGTCGACGCCGTGCGGAAGGCGGGTGACACCGTCGGCGGCGTGATCGAGGTCATCGCCTACGGCCTGCCGCCGGGCCTCGGCTCGCACGTCCACTGGGACCGCAGGCTCGACGCCCGGCTCGCCGGCGCGCTCATGGGCGTCCAGGCGATGAAGGGCGTGGAGGTCGGCGACGGCTTCACCACGGCCAAGCGCTGGGGCAGCCAGGCCCACGACGAGATCGACCGCGGCACCGGCCCGGTCGGGGTGACCCGCCGGTCCAACCGCGCGGGCGGCCTCGAAGGCGGGATCACCAACGGCGAGCCGCTGCGCGTGCGCGTCGCCATGAAGCCGATCTCGACCGTCCCCAAAGCACTGTCCACTGTGGATGTCACCACCGGCGAACCCGCGGTGGCCATCCACCAGCGTTCCGACGTCTGCGCGGTCCCCCGTGCGGGGGTCGTGCTGGAGTCGGTGGTCGCGCTGGTGCTCGCGGACGCCGCGCTGGAGAAGTTCGGCGGCGACTCGCTGGCCGAGGGCAAGCGCAACGCCGAGGCCTACCTGAAGGCGCTCGAGGAGCGCTGGTGACTCCTCGCGCGGTGATCATCGGGCCGCCGGGCTCGGGCAAGAGCACGGTCGGCCCGGCGCTCGCCGCCCGGCTCGGTCTCGCCTTCCGCGACAGCGACGACGACATCGTCGCGAGCGCGGGCAAGCCCATCACCGACATCTTCGCCGAGGAGGGCGAGCCCGCTTTCCGCGCGCTGGAGGAGGAGATGGTCGCGAAGGCGCTGGCCGAACACGAAGGCGTCCTCTCGTTGGGCGGGGGAGCGCCGATCACGCCGGGCACCCGCGAACGCCTCGTCGGGCACACCGTGGTCTTCCTCAACGTCGGGATGGCCGCGGGCGTCCAGCGCGCCGGGCTCTCCACCGCGCGCCCGCTGCTGGCAGGCGTGAACCCCCGCGCCACCTACAAGGCGCTGCTCGACGCGCGCCTGCCGGTGTACCGCGAGGTGGCCACGTTCGAGATCGAAACCGACCACCTGACCGCCGACGAGGTCGTCGAGGCCGCCCTCATCGGGCTGAACGAGATCAGCAAGGACCGAGCATGAAGCGCACCACCGCCGGCGTACTGCTCGCCGTCGTGGCCCTGACCTTGACCGCGTGCGGCGAGGAGAAGCAGCCTGCCGGCGCGGACGTCGTCCAGACCTCCGCCGCGCAGCAGACCGCTTCCGCCGCGCCGGAAGCGGACGTCGCGGCCGACGTCAAGGTCACCAAATGCGACAGCGACAGCTACACCCCGAAGATCACCATCGAGGTCACCAACAGCACCGCGGAAGACGCGCGGTACGCCGTCACCATCGCGATCAAGGACGCCGAGGGCAAGGCCTCCGGCGAGGCGTTGTTCGCGAAGAACCGGATGACGCCCGGCCAGAAGGTGACCGAAGAGATCCCGGGGGACACCCCGGTCAAGGGCAAGATCACCTGCGAGGTCGCGAGGGCCAAGCGGCTTCCGCCGAAGTGAGGGGAACGATGACCGAGCCGGTCCGCATCACCGTCAACACCGCCAAGCCCTACGACGTCGTCATCGGCCGCGGCCTGCTGGGCGAGCTCACCGAGCAGCTCGCCGACGCCTCCAAGGTCGCGCTGATCCACCCGCCGACGCTGACGACCACCGCCGAGGCCATCCGCGACGAACTGGCCGAGGCCGGCATCGACGCGCACCGGGTCGAGATCCCCGACGCCGAGGACGGCAAGGCGCTCACCGTCGCCAGCTTCTGCTGGGAGGTCCTCGGCCGTATGGGCCTCGACCGCCAGGGCGTGGTCGTCGGGCTCGGCGGCGGCGCCGTGACCGACCTCGCCGGGTTCGTCGCCGCCACCTGGATGCGCGGCGTCCGCCTGGTCAACGTGCCCACCACACTGCTGGGCATGGTCGACGCCTCGCTCGGCGGGAAGACCGGCATCAACACCGAGGCGGGCAAGAACCTGGTCGGCGTCTTCCACGAGCCGAGCGCGGTCCTCGTCGACCTCGCGACGCTGGAAACGTTGCCCCCCAACGAACTCGTCGCCGGAATGGCCGAGGTGGTCAAGGCCGGGTTCATCGCCGACCCGCGGATCGTCGAGCTCGTCGAGCAGGATCCCGCCGCGGCGCTGGACACCACCGGCGAGGTCCTCGGCGAGCTGGTCCGCCGCTCGATCCAGGTCAAGGCCGACGTCGTCGCCGCGGACCTGCGCGAGTCGGATCTGCGCGAGATCCTCAACTACGGCCACACGCTCGCCCACGCCATCGAGCGCCGTGAGCGGTACCGGTGGCGCCACGGCGCGGCGGTCAGCGTCGGCCTGGTGTTCGCCGCCGAACTCGCGCGCCTGGCCGGTCGTCTCGACGACGCCACCGCCGAGCGGCACTCGTCGGTGCTCAAGCTGCTGGGCCTGCCGACCACCTACGACCCGGACGCGCTCCCGCAACTGCTGGAGACGATGAAGGGCGACAAGAAGACCCGCTCGGGCGTGCTGCGCTTCGTCGTCCTCGACGGGCTCGCCAAACCCGGCAGGCTGGAAGGCCCGGACCCGTCGCTGCTCGCCGCCGCGTACTCGGTGGTGGCCGGGGAAGCCCCGAAGCCCGGCGGGAGTGTGCTGCTGTGAAGGTGCTCGTCCTCAACGGTCCCAACCTCGGCAGGCTCGGCCTGCGCGAGCCCGGTATCTACGGTTCGGCCACGCACGCGGATCTGGTCTCCACCTGCGTCGGAACCGGCAAGGAACTGGGGATCGACGTCGAGGTCCGGCAGACCGACCACGAGGGCGAGATGGTCGGCTGGCTGCACGAGGCCGCCGACGCGGGGTGGCCGGTGGTGCTCAACGCCGCCGCGTGGACGCACTACTCGATCGCGGTCCGCGACGCCGCGGCCCAGCTCAAGGCGCCGCTGATCGAGCTGCACATCTCCAACGTGCACAAACGTGAGCAGTTCCGGCACCACAGCGTGCTGTCGGACGTCGCCACCGCCGTGATCGCCGGGCTCGGGGTCGACGGATACCCACTGGCCCTGCGCTGGATGGCCGCGAACGCGGCATGAACAACCCGCCCACGCTCGAGACCGAGAGGCTGCGGTTACGCGCGCTGACGGAGTCGGACACCGAGGCGATCGTCAAGCTCTTCGCCGACCCGGAGCTGAGCGCGCATTTCGCGGTGCCGCTCACCGAGCCGGAGCCGGTCCGCGAGATGGTCGGCCGCAGGTTGTCCTACGACGGCCCGGCGGGGATGGGGCACTGGGCGATCGAACGCGACGGCGAGGTGATCGGCCTCGCGCATCTGCGGCCGTCGCAGGAGTTGCCCGGCGACGTGCCGGAGATCGGCTACTACCTTTCGCGCGCGCACGGCCGGCAGGGCCTCGCGACCGAGGCCGCGAAGGCCCTGCTGGAGCACGGATTCGTCGGGCTCGGCCTGTCATCGGTGTGGGCGCTGGTCGGTGAGTCCAATGTGGCCAGTCAGAACCTGGTGCGGCGCTTGGGTTTCCTCGACGTCGGCGGCGGCGACCACTACGGCAGCGGGCCGCACCGGGTCTTCGTCGCGTTGCCGTCGGACCACGGCCGCGCGCATCACATCGAGCTGTGGGTGCCCGATCTCGGCCGTGCGGAGCAGAGCTGGGGCTGGCTGCTCGGCGAACTCGGCTGGCGGGAGTTCCAGCGCTGGCCCGCCGGGGTCAGCTGGAAACACGGCGCGACCTACCTCGTCGTCGAACGTTCTCCCGCGCTCAGCGGCGAAAAACACGAGCGCACCGCGCCGGGCCTGAACCATCTCGCCCTGCACGTCGAGTCCCGCGAACGGGTGAACGAACTGGCCGCGAAGGCCCTCGAACACGGCTGGTCGCCGATGTTCGCGGACAAGTATCCGTATGCGGGCGGTGATCACCACTACGCCGCCTACCTCGAAAACGCCGATGGCTTCGAAGTGGAATTGGTCGCTCTCCTGGGTACTGAGGTCACTCGACCGGGCTAAGCCTCGCTACACTCGGCCATCATGCGCCTTTTTCGTGGGGGTCGGCGACCCGCCCGTGCCGTAGTGGCCCTCTTCGCGGCCGGCACGGTTCTCGTGGCGTGCAGCGACGGCACGGTGCAGTCCAAGGCCGATGGCAAGGGCGGCGGCATCGGCGGAGCCCAGCAGGCGCCCAAGGAAAAGCCGCGCCCGATGGACGTCGAACTCACGACGAGCGATCCCCGGGCCAGCGGCGGTGTGGTCGCCGCGGGTGCTCAGGACGCGGTCTACAACTACAGCCCGACCGTGATGCGGGACGGCGGCAAACTCAAGATGTGGTGGTGCAGCCAGTACGGCAGCGCCCAGCCGCCCGGCGACGACGTCCTCTACGCGCAGTCGTCCTCGCTCGACGGTCCTTTCGCCGGCCCGTCCGGTGGTGGCCCGGCTGCGGTGTTCTCGGGCGCGCCCGGCGGATTCGACGGCATGCACACCTGCGATCCGTCGGTGATCAAGGTCGGCTCGACCTACTACATGTATTACACCGGCGCGGCGGGCGATCACGCGCTCGGCAACTCGATCGGCCTCGCGACCAGCCCCGACGGGCTGACCTGGACGCGCGCGGCCGACGGGAAGCCGATCATCGGACCGTCACACGACGTGCACCGCGACAACGTCTACGGCGCGGGCCAGCCCTCGGCGGTGTACCTCGACGGCTGGTTCTACGTCCTCTTCACCGACACCACCGCGAAGGGCGCCGGATGGAACGGTGCCGGGCAGTTCCTGCTCCGCGCCAGGGACGCGGCGTTCACCCGGAACGTGGAAACGCTGGGGGAGCAGGGCTTCGTCGCCAAGCCCAGCACGACGTCCCCGCGCACCCGTTCGCTGGTCGACGGGTTCAGCACCGACCTGATGTGGGTCGGTTCGCTCGACGCCTTCGTGATCGCGCACGAGACCGAAAAGGGCACCACCCTCACGTTCTGGACCAGGGACTTCTCCGCGCAGCCGTACCGGAAGGCGATCATCCCCGGCGCGTGGGAGGAAGGCCCCGGGCTGGTCCGGCGGCCCGACGGGCACGCGCCGCTCTCCTCGGGCGACGTCTGCGATCGGGTCCCGTTCGACGTCGTCCGCGCCACGGTCATCGGCGGCGCGAAGGCGCCCACCGACCTCAAGCATTTCGGCCTGGACGTCCGCGGTTCGGGGGCGTGCGAGAACGAGGCCCGGATCCGGACCGCGTTCGAAGGCGTCGCGATGCCGTCGCCGCAGCGGACCATCGACCTGGTGGCCGACGGTGCCCTGGTCCGGGTCGACCGGCGCTCGGTGGCGGCGGCGCTCGCGGGCGAGGTGCTGAACGAGCGGCTCAAGGTCGTCGACGGCCTCCCGCGGGCGGCGCGGTTGAGCGCCGGGGCGAGGGTGGTGCACGCACCGGGCCGGGGGTTCGGCGTGGTGCTCGACGGCAAGCTCTACGCGTTGCCGGACGGCGGGGCGGTGGCGCTGAACGACTCGGCCGTCGAGACGATCGCAGATCAGGCCTGGGACGGCTTCCCGGCGGGTTTCTCGCTCGCGGGCTGATCGGGCTTGGTGATGCGGCCGCCGACGAACAGGCCGATGCCGGCCGGGATGAGCACCAGCAGGGCCGAGAAGGCGGCGCCGCCGGTGAGCGCGCCGCCGAGCTCCGACACGCCGGTCTGATCGACGAACACCGCGCGGCCGATCACGTACAGCACGCCCGAGACCGGGCCGGCGATCAGCGCCGCGATGAACCAGTTCCTGCCGCGTTCGGGTTTGCCCTGCCAGGCGTCCACCGCACCCCAGCCCGCGGCCGCGCCGACCAGGACGGCGAGGGTGAGGGCGGTGACGAGGGTCTTGTCGGTGGGGTTGAAGACCTCGTACTTGGCCAGCACGGTGACGGCCGCGCCGTGCAGCAGCGCCATCACGAGTCCACGAGTCAGCCACGGTGCCATTGGGGGAGTTTAACTCGCCAGTAGCGACTGTCACGCCCGTCCGGTCCCTGGCAGGCGGTGGAAGGTCCGTGAAGGCCTCCTTCCCTACCCTCAGAGTAGGGAAGGAGGCCTTCACGGACTTCGGCCGTGCCACACAGGACACATCGGTCACTGGAGTCACATCTTCGCCTCCCAATGCGCGTGAAGGCCCCCCTCCCACGGCTGAGCCGAGGGAAGGGGGCCTTCACGCGCAGCCTGTGGCTGGTGGAACTGCTGAGGTAGTCGGAGGCGATCGAGAAGGCCGCCACACCCGGCGCAAGCGGTCGGCGAAACGCGGGCCGCGAGCGGTGCACCCCCTAAACTCCAAGACGTGCGTGAATACTTCTCTCGCCGCCGCGCGGCGCTGCGTTCCCTGCTGGCCGACTCCGGGGTGGACGCGCTGCTGGTCACGGACCTGCTCAACATCAGGTACCTGACCGGCTTCACCGGGTCCAACGCCGCTCTCCTCGTCCACGGGAGCGGCGACGACAAGACGATCTTCTGCACCGACGGCCGTTACACGGTCCAGTCGGCGACGGAGGTGCCCGACCTCGAGCGGGTGCTCGACCGCGCGAGCGCGGCGAAGCTCGCCGATCTGGCGGCCGAAAAGCACTTCGGCAAGACCGGGTTCGAGAGCCAGCACGTCAGCGTCGAGCAGCACGAAGATCTCAAGGTCCGCTTCGACCGCGTCGAGCTGGTCCGGACGCCTGGGCTCGTCGAGCAGCTGCGGCTGGTCAAGGACGAGCAGGAGATCGAGGCGCTGCGCCAGGCGTGCGCGGCGGCCGACCGCGCGCTGGAGGACCTGGTGTCCGCCGGCGGGCTCCGGCCGGGCCGGACCGAGCTGGACGTCGCCCGTGACCTCGAGAATCGCATGCTCGGCCACGGGTCGACCGGCCCGTCCTTCGACACGATCGTCGCGGCGGGCGCCAACTCCGCGATCCCGCACCACCGGCCCACCTCGGCCGTGCTCGCGACCGGCGACTTCGTCAAGATCGACTTCGGTGCCACGGTCGACGGCTACCACTCCGACATGACCCGCACGTTCGTGCTCGGCAAGCCCGCGGCCTGGCAGGAGGAGATCTACGAGCTGGTCCAGCGCGCGCAGGCGGCGGGCTGTGACGCCGTCCTCCCCGGCGCCGAAGTGTCCGAAGTGGACAAGGCGGCCCGCGGCGTGATCGTCGGCGCGGGCCGTGGCGAGGAGTTCGGCCACGGGCTCGGCCACGGCGTCGGGCTGCAGGTGCACGAGGCGCCCAGCCTCGCCGCCACCGGCGTCGGTACACTGTCCGCCGGTATGGCCGTCACCGTCGAGCCTGGTGTGTATCTGCCCGGACGCGGAGGCGTGCGCATCGAGGACACGCTGGTCGTGCGGGAAGGTACGCCCGAACTCCTCACGCTGAGCACCAAGGAACTCGTGGTCGTCTGACGGCGGCCCGGAAGATCGACACAGGAGACTGCACACTCGTGGCCACCACCAACGACCTGAAGAACGGGCTCGTCCTCAACCTCGACGGCCAGCTCTGGACCGTCACCGCGTTCCAGCACGTCAAGCCGGGCAAGGGCGGCGCGTTCGTCCGCACGACGCTCAAGCACGTGCTGACCGGCAAGGTCGTCGACAAGACCTTCAACGCGGGCACGAAGGTCGATACGGCCACCGTCGACCGCCGCAACATGACGTACCTGTACAAGGACGGCGCGGACTTCGTGTTCATGGACGCGGAGACCTACGACCAGATCACCGTGCTGGCCGAGACCGTCGGCGACAACGCGAACTACCTGCTCGAGAACTTCGAGGTCCAGGTCGCGGTGCACGAGGGTGTCCCGCTGTACATCGAGCTGCCGACCTCGGTCGAGCTGATCGTCCAGCACACCGACCCTGGTCTGCAGGGCGACCGCTCCACCGGTGGCACCAAGCCCGCCACCCTGGAGACCGGCGCCGAGATCCAGGTGCCGCTGTTCCTCACCACCGGCGAGAAGATCAAGGTCGACACCCGTGACGGCCGCTACCTGGGCCGCGTCTCCAGCTGATGGCCGGTTCAGACAAGTCCGGCAAGTCGCCGAACCGCGGCGGGCCGATCAGCCGCCGCCAGGCCCGCAAGCGGGCCGTCGAGATGATGTACGAAGCCGCCCAGCGCGGTGCCGACGCGGTGACGCTGCTGGCGGACCGGGTCGGTTCGGTCGAGGTCGACCCGATCGCGGACTACACGATCTCGCTGGTCGAGGGCGTCACCGGGCGCAAGGCCGCGATCGACGAGCTGCTCTCCGAGCACGCTCAGGGCTGGACGCTGGACCGGATGCCGCCGGTGGATCTGGCGGTGCTCCGCGTCGGCGTCTACGAACTGCTGTGGGCCGAGGACGTGCCGGACCCGGTCGCCATCGACGAGGCCGTCGGGCTGGCGAAGGAGCTGTCAACCGACGATTCGCCGCGCTTCGTGAACGGCGTGCTCGGCCGGATCGGCACCATCGCGGACCGGCTCCGCGCGGTCCTCTAGAAAGACGTACTACAACGGGCCGTGTCCTCTGCCGAGGGCACGGCCCGTTCTCGTGCTCGGTGGCGGTTGGCGTTTCCGGTCCCCCCGGACCGAAAACGTCGCCATCTCTAGTCCTCTTTGGACGGTCGAGCCTCGGGCGGCAGCACACCCCAGTCGATCAGCTGCTCGGTGAGCTCGCCGGGGGTCATGTCGTAGATGATCGCCAGCGAACGCAGGTCCTCGGTGCGGATGGAGAGCACCTTGCCGTTGTAGTCGCCGCGCTGGCTCTGGATGGTGGCGGCGTAGCGGGCGAGCGGCCCGACCTTCTCCGCCGGGAGCTGCTGGAGACGCTCCAGGTTGATGACGATCTTCGTGGCGGGTTCCGCGCCCGACGGCACCCGGCCCTCCGGCAGCAGCTCGACCACCGGGACCCCGTAGAAATCGGCCAGTTCGGCGAGCTTCTGCACGGTGACGGCGCGGTCTCCGCGCTCGTACGAACCGACGACGACGGCCTTCCAGCGGCCTCCGGACTTCTGCTCGACCCCGTGCAGGGACAGACCCTGCTGCTGGCGGATCCCGCGGAGCTTGGCCCCGAGCGCCTTGGCGTAATCGCCCATCTGGTGGTTCTCCGTTTCCTCACCCCCGACCGGTCGGGGGTGACCGATCCAGGGGACTCCTAGAGTCGAATACTCAGAGTAATGGTTACGCATAGTTGTCACCAGGTCAAGCGGGTGCTTTCGAGAGGCCTTCGTCACCTGGGGCGCGCCACTCGTAAGAATGAGGCTCCGCTCCTGCTAGTGTCGGTTCGATTTCCTCGCCAAGCAGGAAGTCGACGTCCTTTAAGGACCCGTCCAGAGAGGCGGGGAAGGAGGTCCGCCTTGTCGTCACGCCCGCGTGGCGCGGCGGAACCGGCGGGAGAGCGCGAGCTGCTCTCGTCCGGCGATGTCGCGCGCACGATCGCCCGAATGGCCCACCAGGTCATCGAGAAGACCGCTCTCGGTGCCGGTGGCTCGACTCCGCCCGTGTTGCTGGGCATCCCCACCCGGGGGACCCCGCTCGCCCTGCGGCTCGCGGACAAGATCGCCGAGTTCTCCGGCATCCGTCCGCCGACCGGCGCGCTGGACATCACGCTCTACCGTGATGATCTCCGCCGCCGCCCGCCCCGCGCGCTCGAACATTCGCAGCTGCCGCCGACCGGTATCGACGACGCGGTGGTGATCCTGGTCGACGACGTGCTGTTCTCCGGCCGCACCATCCGCGCCGCCCTCGACGCCCTGCGCGACCACGGCCGCCCCCGCGCGGTCCAGCTGGCCGTGCTGGTCGACCGCGGCCACCGCGAACTGCCGATCCGCGCCGACTACGTGGGCAAGAACGTGCCCACCTCGCGCGCCGAGGGGATCGAGGTCCTGCTGTCCGAAGTGGACGGACGGGACTCGGTTCTGCTTCGCGCGCAACCAGAAGGAGATCGATCGTGAAGCACCTGCTCGCCACCGACGGGCTCGACCCGGCGCTCGCGACAGCCGTGCTGGACACCGCCGAAGAGCTCAAGCACACCCTGCTGGGCCGCGAGGTCCGCAAACTGCCGACGTTGCGCGGCCGTACCGTCATCACGCTGTTCTACGAGAACTCGACCCGCACCCGCGTCTCGTTCGAGATCGCCGGGAAGTGGATGAGCGCCGACGTGATCAACGTCTCCGCGTCCAGTTCCTCGGTCAACAAGGGCGAATCGCTGCGGGACACCGCGCTGACGCTGGCCGCGGCCGGCGCCGACTGCGTGATCATCCGGCACCCCGCTTCCGGTGCGGCGCAGCGGCTTTCGGGCTGGCTCGCCGAAGCCGGGACGGCGGTCGTCAACGCCGGGGACGGAACGCACGAGCATCCGACGCAGGCGCTGCTCGACGCGGCCACGCTGCGGGAGCGCCTCGGCTCCTTCGAGGGCCGCCGCATCGGGATCGTCGGCGACGTCCTGCACAGCCGGGTCGCGCGGTCGAACATCCACCTGCTGTCCTCGCTGGGCGCGGAGGTGGTGCTCGTCGCGCCGCCGACGCTGCTGCCGGCGGGGGTGGAAAGCCTGCCGGTCACGGTGTCGCACGAACTCGACGCCGAACTGCCCGCCCTCGACGCGGTCATGATGCTGAGGGTCCAGGCGGAGCGGATGCACGGAGGCTTCTTCCCCTCGGCGCGCGAGTACTCGATCTCCTACGGCCTCAACGAACGGCGGATGAAGCTGCTGCCCGAGCACGCCGTCGTCCTGCACCCCGGCCCGATGCTGCGCGGGATGGAGATCGCCTCGGCGGTCGCCGACTCCCCGGCCTCGGCCATCACCGAACAGGTCCGCAACGGCGTCCACGTGCGCATGGCGGTCCTCTACCACCTGCTCGCCAGCGAAGGAGCCGCCGCGTGACCACCGTCCTGATCAAGGGCGCCCGACCCTACGGCGAGGGCGACCCGGTCGACGTGCTCGTCGAGGACGGGGTCATCACCGACATCGGTTCGATCGAGACCCCGGACGAGGCAGAAGTCATCGAGGCGGGCGGCCAGGTGCTGCTCCCCGGTTTCGTCGACCTCCACACCCACCTGCGCGAACCCGGCCGCGAGGACACCGAGACCATCGCCACCGGTTCGGCCGCGGCCGCGCTCGGCGGCTACACCGCGGTGTTCGCCATGGCCAACACCGACCCGGTGGCCGACAACGCGGTGATCGTCGACCACGTGTGGCGCCGCGGCCAGGAGGCCGGGCTGGTCGACGTGCACCCGGTCGGCGCGGTCACCGTGGGGCTCAAGGGCGAGAAGCTCGCCGAACTGGGCACCATGGCGAAGTCCGAAGCCCGGGTGAAGGTCTTCTCCGACGACGGCCTCTGCGTCGCGGACCCGCTGCTCATGCGTCGCGCGCTGGAGTACTCGACGGCGCTCGGCGTGGTCATCGCCCAGCACGCGGAGGAGCCCCGGCTGACCGTCGGCGCGCAGGCGCACGAAGGCGAGCAGGCCGCGCGCCTGGGTTACACCGGCTGGCCCGCTTCGGCGGAGGAGTCGATCGTCGCCCGCGACTGCCTGCTCGCCGAGCACGCGAACGCGCGGCTGCACGTCTGCCATGTTTCGACCTCGGGTACCGCGGACATCCTCAAATGGGCCAAGGACCGCGGCACCCGGGTCTCGGCCGAGGTCACCCCGCACCACCTGCTGCTGACCGACGAGCGGCTCGCGACCTACGACCCGGTCAACAAGGTCAACCCGCCGCTGCGCACCGAGTCCGACGCCGAGAAGCTGCGCGCCGCGCTCGCCGAGGGAGTCATCGACTGTGTCGCCACGGACCACGCGCCGCACGCGGTCCAGGACAAGGACTGCGAGTGGAGCTCGGCCAGGCCGGGCATGCTCGGCCTGCAGACCGCGCTGTCGATCGTGGTCGACACCATGGTCCGCACCGGCCTGCTGGACTGGCGCGGGGTCGCGCGGGTGATGAGCGAGCGGCCCGCCGAGATCGGCGACCTGTCCGACCACGGCCGTCCGATCGAGGTCGGCGAACCGGCCAACCTGACGCTGGTGGACCCGGAAACCGAATGGACCGTGCGAGGGGCCGAGTTCGCGAGCATCGCGGCGAACACCCCGTACGAAGGAATGCGGCTCCCCGGCGTGGTGACGGCGACGTTGCTGCGCGGGCGGATCACCGCGCGGGAAGGGAAGATCGCGCAATGAGCGACCGGATTCTGCTGACCCTGGCGGTCTTCGCCTTCTTCCTGTTCTGCGTCTTCCTGATGTGGCGCGGCTGGCGCCGCAAGTCCCGCGCGCAGAGCGTCCAGGTGCCGCCGTTCCCGGAGATCCCCGCGGAACCCGGCGAGGCGTCGCTCGAATCGACCGGTGTCTACATCAGCACCACCACGGCGGGGCACTGGCAGGAGCGCGTGGTCACCCGCGGCGCCGGCCTGCGCACCGGCGCGGTCTGGCGCCTGCACGAAGACGGCATCGCCATCGAGCGCGGCGGCGCCCCGGACTTCTGGATCCCGCGCGCCTCGGTCACCGGCGTCCGCAAGGACAAGGGGATGGCCGGGAAGGTGATGGGCATCGACGCGCTGCTCGTCGTCACCTGGCTGGCGGGCGACGTCGAGCTGGACACCGGATTCCGTGGCGACGACGTCGACGACTATCCACAGTGGATCGAAGCTTTGCAAGACACCCGCAACGACATCAAGGGAGGTGCCTGATGAGCACCACGAACGGCATTAGGACCCCCGCGGCACTGGTCCTCGAAGACGGCCGCGTGTTCCGTGGCTCCGCGTACGGCGCACGCGGACGCAGCTTGGGCGAGGCGGTGTTCTGCACCGGCATGACCGGCTACCAGGAGACGCTGACCGACCCCTCCTACCACCGGCAGATCGTGGTCCAGACCGCGCCGCAGATCGGCAACACCGGCTGGAACGACGAGGACGACGAGTCCTCGCGCATCTGGGTCTCGGGCTACGTCGTCCGCGACCCCGCACGCACCCCGTCCAACTGGCGGTCCAAGCGCACGCTGGACGAGGAGCTGGAGCGCCAGGGCGTCGTCGGGATCTCCGAGGTGGACACCCGCACGCTGACCCGGCACCTGCGCGAGCAGGGCGCCATGCGGTCCGGTGTCTTCTCGGGTGACGCGCTCGGCACCGACGAGGAGATGCTCGCGCAGGTGCAGGCGAGCCCGCAGATGAAGGGCGCCGACCTCGCCGGCGAGGTCACCACGAAGCAGCCATACGTCGTCGAGGCGCAGGGCGAGCGGAAGTTCCGCGTGGCCGCGCTGGACCTGGGCATCAAGTCCAACACCCCGCGGCTGATGGCCGCCCGCGGCATCGAGGTGCACGTGCTGCCCTCCTCGTCCACTGTGGACGAACTGCTCGCGGTCGAGGCCGACGGTGTCTTCCTCTCCAACGGTCCCGGCGACCCGGCGACCACCGCGCACGCCACGGAGCTGACGAAATCGGTGCTACAGCGGGAGATTCCGCTGTTCGGCATCTGCTTCGGCAACCAGATCCTCGGCCGCGCGCTGGGGCTGGGCACCTACAAGATGCGCTACGGCCACCGCGGGATCAACATCCCGGTGATCGACGTGGCCACGAAACGCGTCGCGATCACCGCGCAGAACCACGGTTTCGCCCTCGAAGGCGAGCCGGGACAGCGGTTCGAGACGCCGTTCGGCGCCGCGCAGATCTCGCACTACTGCCCGAACGACGACACCGTCGAAGGTGTCCGCGCGTTCGACGTCCC
This sequence comes from Amycolatopsis sp. WAC 04182, assembly GCF_003947465.1. NCBI lineage: Bacteria > Bacillati > Actinomycetota > Actinomycetes > Pseudonocardiales > Pseudonocardiaceae > Amycolatopsis > Amycolatopsis sp. WAC 04182. The sequence continues at coordinate 405,218 of NZ_QHJJ01000002.1, read as the reverse complement.
CGCGTTCTCGGTGCAGTACCACCCCGAGGCCGCCGCCGGCCCGCACGACGCGGCCCCCCTGTTCGATGAGTTCGTCGCTTTGATGGAGAAGGCCAAGTAATGCCGAAGAGGACAGACATCCAGCACGTGCTGGTGATCGGCTCCGGGCCGATCGTGATCGGCCAGGCGGCGGAGTTCGACTACTCCGGCACCCAGGCCTGCCGCGTACTCCGCGAGGAGGGACTGCGCGTCTCGCTGGTGAACTCGAACCCGGCGACCATCATGACCGACCCCGAGTTCGCCGACGCCACCTACATCGAGCCGGTCACCCCGGAATTCGTCGAGAAGGTCATCGCCGAGGAACGCCCCGACGCGATCCTGGCGACTCTCGGCGGGCAGACGGCGCTGAACTGCGCCGTCGCCCTGCACGAGCGCGGTGTCCTGGAGAAGTACGGCGTCGAGCTGATCGGCGCCGACGTCGAGGCCATCCAGCGCGGCGAGGACCGGCAGAAGTTCAAGGACATCGTCCGCACGATCGGCGCCGAGGTGCCGCGGTCGCGGGTCTGCCACGACATGGACGAGGTCCGCGCGACCGTCGCCGAGGTCGGCCTCCCGGTGGTCATCCGGCCGTCGTTCACCATGGGCGGGCTCGGCTCGGGCATGGCGCACACCGACGAGGAGCTGCAGCGGCTCGCCTCCACCGGCCTCACCGAATCGCCGGTCACCGAGGTGCTCATCGAGGAGAGCGTCCTCGGCTGGAAGGAGTTCGAACTCGAGCTCATGCGCGACCGGCACGACAACGTGGTGGTCGTCTGCTCGATCGAGAACATCGACGCGATGGGCGTGCACACCGGCGACTCGGTCACCGTCGCGCCCGCGATGACCCTGACCGACCGCGAGTACCAGCACATGCGCGACGTCGGCATCGCCGTGCTGCGCGAGGTCGGCGTCGACACCGGCGGCTGCAACATCCAGTTCGCGATCAACCCCGAGGACGGCCGCATGGTCGTCATCGAGATGAACCCCCGTGTGTCGCGGTCGAGCGCGCTGGCGTCGAAGGCGACCGGTTTCCCGATCGCCAAGATCGCCGCGAAGCTCGCCATCGGCTACACCCTCGACGAGATCCGCAACGACATCACCGGCGAGACCCCGGCGGCCTTCGAGCCGACGCTGGACTACGTCGTGGTGAAGGTGCCGCGGTTCGCCTTCGAGAAGTTCCCCGGCGCGGACCCCACGCTGACCACGACGATGAAGAGCGTCGGCGAGGCGATGTCGTTCGGCCGCAGCTTCCCCGAGGCGCTCGGCAAGGCACTGCGGTCCATCGACACCAAGGCCACCGGCTTCTGGACCCGTCCCGACCCCGAGGGCGCCACGCTGGAATCCGTGCTGGAAGCCCTGCGCACGCCGCACGACGGCCGTCTGTACGAGGTCGAGCGGGCGCTGCGGTTCGGCGCGACGGTCCAGCAGGTGCACGAGGCGTCGGGGATCGACCCGTGGTTCATCGACCAGATCGCCCTCATCGGTGAGGTCGGCGCCGAGGTCCGCGACGCGCAGGTCCTCGACGAGCCGCTGCTGCGGCGCGCCAAGCGGATCGGCCTTTCCGACCGTCAGATCGCCTCGCTGCGGCCGGAACTGGCAGGCGAGGACGGCGTCCGCGCGCTGCGCCGCCGTCTCGGCGTGCGGCCGGTGTACAAGACCGTCGACACCTGCGCGGCCGAGTTCGCGGCCAAGACGCCCTACCACTACTCGGCCTACGAGACCGATCCCGCGGCGCAGTCGGAGATCACCGCGCAGACCGAGAAGCCGAAGGTCCTGATCCTCGGCTCCGGGCCGAACCGCATCGGGCAGGGCATCGAGTTCGACTACTCGTGCGTGCACGCCGCGATCGCGTTGCGCGAGGCCGGTTTCGAGGCCGTCATGGTCAACTGCAACCCCGAGACCGTCTCCACCGACTACGACACCTCGGACCGGCTCTACTTCGAGCCGCTGTCGTTCGAGGACGTCCTCGAAGTGGTCAACGCCGAGCAGGAGTCGGGCACCGTCGCCGGGGTCATCGTGCAGCTGGGCGGCCAGACCCCGCTCTCGCTCGCGAAGCGCCTCGCCGACGCCGGTGTCCCGGTGATCGGCACCTCCCCGGACGCGATCCACCTCGCCGAGGACCGCGGCGCGTTCGGCGAGGTCCTCACCGACGCCGGGCTGCCCGCGCCGAAGTACGGCACGGCGACCTCGTTCGAGGGCGCGAAGCGGATCGCCGACCAGATCGGCTACCCGGTCCTCGTGCGGCCGTCCTACGTGCTCGGCGGGCGCGGCATGGAGATCGTCTACGACGAGGAATCCCTCGCCGGCTACATCCACCGCGCCACCGAGGTCACCCCCGAGCACCCGGTGCTCGTGGACCGGTTCCTCGACGACGCCATCGAGATCGACGTCGACGCGCTGTTCGACGGCGACGAGCTCTTCCTCGGCGGCGTCATGGAGCACATCGAGGAGGCCGGGATCCACTCCGGCGACTCCTCGTGCGCGCTGCCGCCGATCACGCTGGGCCGGACCGACATCGAGACGGTGCGCCGTTCGACCGAGGCCATCGCGCGCGGCGTCGGCGTCCGCGGGCTCCTGAACGTCCAGTACGCGCTCAAGGACGACGTCCTGTACGTCCTGGAGGCCAACCCGCGTGCCTCGCGGACGGTGCCGTTCGTGTCGAAGGCGACCGCGGTGCCGCTGGCGAAGGCGGCCGCGCTGATCATGACCGGCTCGTCGATCAAGGATCTGCGCGAGTCCGGCGTCCTCCCCGCCGAGGGTGACGGCGGCCACATGCCCGCCGATTCGCCGGTCGCGGTCAAGGAGGCGGTCCTGCCGTTCCACCGCTTCCGCACGCCCGAGGGCCACGGCGTCGACTCGCTGCTCGGCCCGGAGATGAAGTCCACCGGCGAGGTCATGGGCGTGGACGTCTCCTTCGGCAAGGCGTTCGCCAAATCGCAGGCCGGCGCCTACGGTTCGCTGCCGACGTCGGGCAAGGTGTTCGTCTCCGTCGCCAACCGGGACAAGCGTTCGCTGGTGTTCCCGGTGAAGCGGCTGGCGGATCTCGGCTTCGAGATCCTCGCCACGTCCGGCACCGCGGAAGTGTTGCGGCGCAACGGAATCGCCTGCACCGTCGTGCGCAAGCACTACGAAGGTTCGGCTGAAGGCGAACAGAACGTCGTGGATGTCATCCTCAGCGGCGAAGTGCAGATGGTGATCAACACCCCGTACGGCAACAGCGGTCCGCGGATCGACGGCTACGAAATCCGGACGGCCGCGGTGTCGCGGGACATCCCCTGCATCACCACGGTGCAGGGCGCCGCGGCGGCCGTGCACGGGATAGAGGCCGTCATCAAGGGCGACATCGGCGTGCGGTCGCTGCAAAGCCTCCAGGCGGCGCTGAAGGCCAAGGCATGAGCGAACGGTTCGGGGCGAGGCTGGCGCGGGCGGTCGCCGAGAAGGGACCGCTCTGCGCCGGGATCGACCCCCATCCCGGGCTGCTCCAGGCGTGGGGACTCCCGGCGGACGCGGGCGGACTGGAGAAGTTCGCCCTCACGGCCGCTGAGACGATCGCGCCCGAGGTCGCGGTGATCAAGCCCCAGTCGGCCTTTTTCGAGGCCTACGGGCCTCCTGGGGTCGCCGTTCTGGCCAAGACGATGAAGGTGTGCCGGGAGGCGGGCGCGCTCGTCCTGCTGGACGTCAAACGCGGCGACATCGGTTCGACGATGGCGGCGTACACGGCGGCGTTCCTGCCCGGCGGCGCGGAACTCGAGGCGGACGCCATCACGGTGTCGCCGTACCTCGGTTTCGGTTCGCTGGCCCCCGCGATCGACGTCGCGCAGGCACAGGGCAAGGGGCTGTTCGTTCTCGCGCGCACCTCGAACCCGGAGGCGCACGGATTGCAGAACGCCTTGCTGCCCAACGGAAAAACCGTCGCGCAGGACATCGTCGACACGGCGGCCGCGTACAACGCGGGCGTCGGGCCCTTGGGTGACATCGGTGTCGTCGTCGGCGCCACCATCGCGCCGGGAGAGCTCGATCTGAGCGAGCTGAACGGTCCCGTCCTGGCACCCGGTTTCGGGGCCCAGGGAGCCACTGTGGCCGATTTGCGGGGGCTTTTCGGGCCGGAACTGCCGGGTGTGCTGCCCGCGTCGTCGCGCGACGTCCTCAAGCACGGGCCGGACCCCGAAGCTCTGCGTGCGGCCGTTCGGCGGACCCGGGATTCCCTCGGTCCCCTGGAAAAAGGCCAATAGCAGGCCCGGGAATCCGTCATGACCAGCCACCCCCGCATTGTGGGCCGAGGTAACGGGTGGGTACCGTCGCCACACCCACCCAGATTTGAGAACTACCGGAGGAAAACGTGGCACTTCCCCAGCTGACAGAGGAACAGCGCGCTGCGGCGCTGGAGAAGGCCGCCGCCGCCCGCCGCATCCGTGCTGAGCTGAAGGAGCGGCTGAAGCGGGGCGGTACCACTCTGGTCGACGTGTTGAAGCAGGCCGAGGAGAACGAAGTCCTCGGCAAGATGAAGGTCTCGGCTCTGCTCGAGGCTCTTCCGGGCGTCGGCAAGGTCCGTGCCCAGCAGACCATGGAACGACTGGAGATCGCACCCAGCCGTCGTCTTCGCGGCCTCGGCGACCGGCAGCGCAAGGCGCTGCTGGCCGAATTCAGCGGCGAGTGAGCGGCACCGGTCAGGACCACCCGGTGAACCCGGGCGCTGACCGCGGCGGTGAGCCGGTGGCGGGAGTTGCATCCCGGCACCGGCTCACGGTCGTATCGGGGCCTTCGGGGGTCGGGAAGTCGAGCGTGGCGGGGGAGCTGCGCAAGCTGGATCCGGAGATCTATTTCAGCGTCTCGGTGACCACCAGGAAGCCGAGGCCGGGTGAGGTGGACGGCGAGCACTACCACTTCATCGACCGGGCCGAGTTCGACCGCATGGTCGCCGACGGCGAACTGCTGGAACACGCCGAGTTCGCGGGCAACTGCTACGGCACCCCGCGCGGGCCCGTCGAGCGCGTGCTCGCCGAAGGCCGCAACGCGATCCTGGAGATCGAACTCCAAGGCGCGCGGCAGGTCCGCAAGGCGATGCCGGAGGCCCGGCTGGTGATGCTGATGCCGCCGTCGTGGGAAGAACTGGTCGGCAGGCTGACCGGCCGCGGCACCGAAAACGAAGCCGCGGTGAAGGCCAGGCTGGCCGAGGCCGAACGCGAACTCGCCGCCGCCGGGGAGTTCGACGAGCGCGTCGTCAACGCCGACGTGCGAGAGGCCGCCGAGCAGTTGCTAAACTTGATAACCGGCGACATCTCTACCGAAGATTCGGAGCACCACGAGTGACGACTCAGGCCACGCTGCACGAAGAGCTCGAAGGCATCACCAACCCGCCCATCGACGACCTCCTCGAGAAGGTCAGCTCGAAGTACGCGCTGGTGATCTACTCGGCCAAGCGCGCTCGCCAGATCAACGACTACTACGCCCAGCTGGGCGAGGGCCTGCTGGAGTACGTCGGCCCCCTGGTCGAGCCGGGCCCGCGCGAGAAGCCGCTCTCCATCGCCCTGCGCGAGATCCACGGCGGCCTGCTCGAGCACACCGAGGGTGAGTAAACCCAAGATCGTCCTGGGCGTGGGTGGCGGGATCGCCGCCTACAAGGCCTGTGAGGTCCTGCGCGGACTGACCGAATCCGGTCACGACGTCCGCGTGGTCCCCACCGAAGCCGCGCTGAACTTCGTCGGCGCGGCCACTTTCGAGGCACTGTCCGGGAACCCGGTGCACACCGGCGTGTTCACCGAAGTGCCCGAGGTGCAGCACGTCCGCGTCGGCAAGGAAGCCGACCTGGTGATCGTCGTGCCCGCCACGGCGAACCTGCTCGCCAAGGCCGCGCACGGCATCGCGGACGACCTGCTGACCAACACACTGCTCACCGCCCGGTGCCCGGTCGCGTTCTTCCCGGCGATGCACACCGAGATGTGGGAGCACCCGGCCACGCGCGACAACGTGGCGCTGCTGCGCTCGCGCGGCCTGGTCGTCGCCGAACCCGCCGCCGGCAGGCTCACCGGCAAGGACACCGGCAAGGGGCGGCTCGCCGACCCCGCCGAGATCGTCGACCTCGCCCGGCTCCTGCTCGCCGTGCCGAAGGCCCTCCCGCGCGATCTCGAAGGCTTGCGCGTGGCCATTTCGGCGGGCGGCACCCGTGAACCACTGGACCCCGTCCGGTATCTGGGCAACCGCTCGTCGGGCAAGCAGGGCTACGCGCTGGCCCGCGTCGCCGCCCAGCGCGGCGCCGAGGTCACGCTGGTCGCCGCGCACACCGTCGCGCTGCCGGAGCCCGCGGGCGCGAAGGTCGTCCACGTGTCGACCGCCGAGGAGATGCGCCAGGCCATGCACGCCGAGGCCGCCTCCGCCGACGTCCTCGTGATGGCCGCCGCCGTCGCCGATTTCCGGCCGGCGAACCGGGCGGACCACAAGATCAAGAAGTCCGACGACACGCCGGACCCGGTGGTCGAGCTCGCGCGCAACGCGGACATCCTGGCCGAACTGGTGCGAAACCGGACAAACGGCCAGGTGGTCGTCGGGTTCGCCGCGGAAACCGGGGACGACAAGGGCGGGGTTCTGGATCACGCCAGGGTCAAACTGAAGCGCAAGGGCGCGGACCTGCTGGTGGTGAACGCCGTCGGCGAGGGAAAGGCCTTCGGGACCGAGGACAACTCGGGCTGGCTGCTCGGGGCCGACGGCACCGAAATCCCGATCCCGCTCGGCGTCAAGGCCGAACTGGCGTCCACATTGTGGGACGCTGTTGTGACCTTGATGAAGCGTTGAGAGTCCCCCAAGCGATAGTCAGTAGGCTTGATTGCAAGCTGAGGGGTGCCTAACTTACTGGGCATCAGACGTCTAGGTGAGGGAGTGACGGCCACCGTGAGCGCGTCCACGAGCAGACTGTTCACGTCGGAATCGGTGACCGAAGGTCATCCCGACAAAATTTGCGATGCCATCAGCGACTCGATCCTGGACGGTCTGCTGGCTAAAGACCCGCGCAGCCGGGTCGCGGTCGAAACCCTCATCACCACCGGGCAGGTGCACGTCGCCGGAGAGGTGACCACCGAGGCCTACGCGGACATCCCGACCATCGTCCGCGATGTGATCCTGAAGATCGGCTACGACTCTTCGGCCAAGGGCTTCGACGGCAATTCCTGCGGCGTCAACGTCGCGATCGGCTCCCAGTCGCCGGACATCGCGCAGGGTGTCGACACGGCGTACGAGTCCCGCGTCGAGTCCGACGAGGACGAGATCAACCGCCAGGGCGCGGGTGACCAGGGCCTGATGTTCGGCTACGCCTGCTCGGACACCCCCGAGCTGATGCCGCTGCCGATCGCGCTGGCGCACCGGCTTTCGCAGCGGCTGACCAGGGTCCGCAAGGACGGCGTGCTGCCGTACCTGCGCCCGGACGGCAAGACCCAGGTCACCATCGAGTACGCCGGCGACCAGCCGGTGCGGCTCGACACGGTGGTCGTGTCCACCCAGCACGCCGACGGCATCGACCTCGAGCAGATGCTCGGCGTCGACGTCCGCGAGCACGTGGTCGCCCCGGAGATCGCCGAGCTCGGGCTCGACACCTCCAACGTGCGGCTGCTGGTCAACCCGACCGGCCGCTTCGTCATCGGCGGCCCGATGGGTGACGCGGGCCTGACCGGCCGCAAGATCATCGTCGACACCTACGGCGGCATGGCCCGCCACGGTGGCGGCGCGTTCTCCGGCAAGGACCCCTCCAAGGTGGACCGCTCGGCCGCGTACGCGATGCGCTGGGTGGCGAAGAACGTCATCGCCGCCGGTCTCGCCTCGCGGGCCGAGGTCCAGGTGGCGTACGCGATCGGCAAGGCGGCCCCGGTGGGCCTCTTCGTCGAGACCTTCGGCACCGAGACGGTCGACCCGTCGAAGATCCAGGCCGCGATCCAGGAGGTCTTCGACCTGCGTCCGGCCGCGATCATCCGCGACCTCGACCTGCTTCGCCCGATCTACGCGCCGACGGCCGCGTACGGCCACTTCGGCCGTCCCGAGCTGGAGCTCCCGTGGGAGAGCACGGCGCGGGCCGCGGACCTGAAGTCGGCCGCGGGCGCCTGATCCGCCTGTTCCGTCCGTGAAGGCCTCCTTGCCTACCTTGAGGGTAGGGAAGGAGGCCTTCACGGCGTCTGCGGCTTGATGTGGCGGAAGTACATGAAGGGGTCCTTCACGGCGCTAGGCGCAAGGAAGGTGGCCTTCACGGACGTGACCCGGCACGCGGTGACAGGCGGTGGCGACCGAGTCTGGTAGAGATCACCGGGTGAGCAGCAGTCCCGAACCGACCCCGCTGTGGGACCTTCCGGAGCCGAAAGCCGAGCCGGCGCGGAAGGCCAAACCGGCGCGCGCGAAAACGGCCAGCCGCCGCGGCGCGCAGAACCCCGCGCCCGAGAACCCGGTCGCGCGGATCGTCGTGGACATCCCGCTCACGCACCTCGATCGGACCTTCGACTACCGGATCCCCGAGAAGCTGCACGAAGCCGCCGTGCCCGGCTGCCGGGTCCGCGTCCGGTTCGCGGGCCAGCTCGTCGACGGGTACCTCGTCGAACGCGCCGACACCACGGAGTTCACCGGGAAGCTCGCGTACATCGACCGGGTGACGTCCAGCGAGCCGGTGCTGCCTCCGGCGCTGCACACGCTCTGCCGGTCCGTCGCGGATCGGTACGGCGGCACGCTCAGCGACGTCTTGCGGCTCGCGATCCCGTCCCGGCACGCGAAGGTCGAGGCCGAACCACCCGCCGAACCCGCGCAGACGCCGGAACCACCCGAAACCACCGCCTGGGAGAGGTACCAAAGCGGCCCCGCTTTCCTGGAGGCCGTCGCGGAACGGCGTCCGGCCAACGCCGTCTGGCAGGCGCTGCCGGGTGAGGACTGGCCTCGCCGTCTCGCCGAAGCGGCCACCGTCGCGGCCGCTGCCGGACGCGGCGTCGTCATGGTCGTCCCCGACCATCGCGACCTGACGCGGCTGCATGACGCGTGCGTTTCCTTGCTGGGCGCTGATTCCGTGGTCGCGCTGATCGCCGGGCTGGGGCCGGCCGAGCGCTATCGCCGCTGGCTCGCGGTGCTGCGCGGCGCGGTGCGGGTCGTCGTCGGCACACGCGCGGCGATGTTCGCGCCGGTCGCCGATCCCGGTCTGTTCGTGGTGTGGGACGACGGCGATGACGTCCACCTCGACCAGCACGCGCCGTACCCGCACGTCCGCGACGTGCTGATGGATCGCGCGCACGCCGCGAAGGGATCCATGCTCGTCGCCGGGTTCGCGCGGACCGCCGAGGCGCAGTTCCTGGTGGAATCGGGCTGGGCGCAGCCCCTCGTGGCGGCTCGCCCCGAACTGCGGGCGGCCGCGCCGCGGGTCACGCCGGTCGGTGAGGACTTCGACGTCGCCCGGGACGAAGCGGCCAAGGCCGCGCGGCTCCCGTCGGTCGCGTTCGAGGCGGCGCGGCAGTCACTGGCGGGTGGATTCCCTGTGCTGGTGCAGGTTCCGCGTCGCGGCTACGTCCCGGGGCTCGCTTGCGGCAACTGCCGGACGTCGGCGCATTGCCGTCGTTGCGCCGGTCCGCTGTCCTTGCCCGGCGGACTGATCGACGGCTCGCCGAGGCCGCCCGCCTGCCGGTGGTGCGGTGTCCCCGAGACGAACTTCCATTGCGCCGCTTGCGGTTCCGTGCGGCTGCGGGCGGTCGTCGTCGGCTCCAAGCGGACCGCGGAGGAACTGGGCCGCGCGTTCTCCGGATTCCCCGTGCGGACCTCGGGCGCGTCGGAGGTTTTGGCTTCGGTGCCCGGAAAACCGGCGCTGGTGGTGTGCACGCCGGGAGCCGAACCGGTCGCGGAAGGCGGCTACGGCGCGGCGTTGCTGCTCGACGGCTGGGCGTTGCTCGGACGGCAGGACCTGCGGGCGGGGGAGGAGACCCTGCGCCGCTGGATGGCGGCCGCGGCACTGGTGCGGCCGGGGACCGAGGGCGGTCGCGTGTTCGTCGGCGCGGAAGCGGGCCTTTCGGTCGTGCAGGCGCTGGTGCGCTGGGATCCGGGCTGGCACGCGAGCCTGGAACTGGCCGAGCGGCGCGAACTCGGCTTCCCGCCCGCGATGCGGATGGCGAGTGTCGAGGGCACGCCGGACGCGGTCGCCGGGCTGCTCGACGACCTCGCCCTCCCGGAGACCGGCGAGGTGCTGGGCCCGGTGCCGCTCGGCGACGTCGACGAGGACGGCAACGCCGAACGGGAGCGGGCCTTGGTGCGCGTCGCGCGTCCGGACGGGAAAGCACTCGCCGCCGCGATCCACGCGGCCGCCGCCCGCCGGGACGCGCGCAAGGCCGCCGAACCCATCCGGATCCAGCTGGACCCCTTGGAGCTCATCTAACCCCCACGTTTGGTCCTCTGGATGCGGTAGTTCGGCCTCGAACTACCGCATCCAGAGGACTGATTGCGTGGGGTCAGAGCGTCGTGCCGGGGGTGGCGAGGACGTCGGCGCGGGCCGAAGCGCCCGGAGCGGGCGTAGCGGGCTTCGCGGCCGAGTCGCCCAAGGCGGCGGTGAGCAGCGTGACGATCTGCGAGGAGATCGCCGCCCGCCGGGCCTCGAAGTCGGCGTCGGTCAGGGCCGAAGGATCGGCGGGCGTGCCGAGCACGGGCGTGTGCAGGTGCCCGCCCGCGATCCCGTCCAGGCCGAGCCCCGTCCGAAGCCGGTTACTCCTGAACATCGACTCGTTGCTGAGATAGTTGCCGCCGCCACCGGAAGCGGCGATCTCGCCCGGCTTGGGCGCGTCCGTCCGGCACACCGCGGTTCCCGTGCCCGGCTTCGAGCTGTCCGGCCAGACGCAGAACGCCTGGTTGTACAACACCTGGTACGCCCCGGCGGGCGCGGCGAGCATCTTTTCGTACGGCAGCGTGGTTTCGATGAATTGGACGTCCGGCTGCGGCCAGCCGTCGGCGGGCGGGACCGGTCCGCGGACCGGCTCGTCGAGGTTGTCCGGCGAACCGCCGCGCCAGGCACCGGCCCAGCGTTCGATGTCGAAGCGGCCGGGACGGCCCTGGCTGATCGTCATGATCAGCTCCGGGCGGCGCAAGCGGTCCTTGAACGCCTGACCGTAGGCCGCCTCGACGATGCCGGCGTCGAAGTAGCTCCACACGACCGGGAACGAGACGGCCTGCACCTGCGCGGGCCCGGTCGGGGTCTGGATCACCTTGCCGTCGAGGTGCAGCGCGGCCGCGCCCGACGGGTTCGCGATGCGGACGCCCGCGCCGTTGAGGGTGAACGGGTCGAACCCGCTCACCAGTACGCGGCGCAGCTTCGGGCCGGACGGGAAACGGGAGTCGTCGAGTCCGCGCGCGCCGAAGTCGAACGTCTTCAGCAACTCCGCGCGGACAGGGGCCGACAGCGGGAAGCGCGGTGTCCACTGCCGCAGCGCCTTGCTCATCTGCAGGCGCGCCCAGTAGAGCGGGCGGTCGTCGGCCTTGTCGATGGTGCCGAGATCGGGACGGCGGCCCTGCGCGCGGTCGACCGCCGTGCGCCAGAGCCCCTCACCGGCCGTCTCGGCGAGCTTCTCGGCGCGCAAAGCGGTCTTCGTCGCGCACAGGCGGGCGGTGAAGTCGGAGACGAGCTTGTCGAATCCGGCGAGCCGGACCAGCTCCGGACCGACCGCCGGGCCGCCGGAAGGCAAGGCCGCGGTGAGCCGCTTCTCCTCGACGGTGATCGCGGCGGAGTCGTCGAAGCAGGCATGCGCGCCTTCGGCTTGCGCGACGCCGGGGACCGCGAGGACGGGGAGCGCGATGAGCAGCGGGAGGAGCGCGCTCCACCGCCTGCCGGGTGTCTTCATGGGCCGCATTCTTCTCATCGATGCCGGGCCGCACTACCGACGTTCGCAGGTCTGGCCGGGTCTTGTCCGGGGTGGACAGGCGGGGCAGACTCGCGCCATGGCCGCGCACAGAAGCACTCTGGGACGCATCACCGCAGTCACCGCGATCGCCGCACTGGTCGGCACGGCCGCGCCGGGAACCGCGGCCGCGGCACCACCGACACCCAAGTCGCCGACCGCCGTCGGCTATCTGGGCGCGGTGTCGAGTATCGACGCGGACGCGACCGCGATCGGCACGAAGATCCTGCGTGAGGGCGGCAACGCCGTCGACGCCGCCGTCGCGACGGCCGCCGCGCTGGGCGTCACCGACCCGTTCTCCGCCGGCTTCGGCGGTGGCGGCTTCTTCGTCTACTACGACGCGCGCACCGGCAAGGTGCACACCCTCGACGGCCGCGAGACCGCGCCGTCGACGGCGAACGAGAACCTCTTCGTCGAGAACGGCAAGGCGATCCCGTTCGCCGAAGCCGTCACCAGCGGGTTGGGCGTCGGCGTGCCCGGCACGCCCGCCACCTGGGACGAAGCCCTGCGCAAGTGGGGCACCAGGTCGCTGGCGAAGGCGGTCAAGCCCGCCGAAGAGCTCGCCCGCAAGGGTTTCACCGTCGACCAGACCTTCACCACCCAGATCGCGAACAACGCGGCCCGCTTCTCGGCGTTCCCGTCGACCAGGTCGCTGTACCTGCCCGGCGGCGCGCCGCCCGCGGTCGGCACGACGTTCAAGAACCCGGACCTCGCGGGCACGTACGCGCAGCTCGCCGCCAAGGGCACCGACGTGCTCTACCGCGGCCCGATCGGCGCGGACGTCGTCGGCACCGTCCGGAAACCGCCGGTGGACCCCGCGTCGACGCTCAAGGTCCGGCCCGGTGACATGACGGCGGCCGACCTCGCGAAGTACCGCGTCGTCGAGCGGAAGCCGACCAAGACCCGGTACCGCGGCCTCGACGTCTACGGCATGCCCGCGCCGTCGTCCGGCGGGCTGACCGTCGGCGAGGCGCTGAACATCCTCGAGAATACGAAGCTCTCGAAGCTGGAGAAGGCCGACTACCTGCACTACTTCCTGGAGTCGACGAGGTACGCCTTCGCCGACCGCAACCGGTGGATCGGCGACCCGGCCTTCGTCGACGTCCCGGCGAAGGAACTGATCAGCCAGAAGTTCGCCGACAGCCGCGCGTGCCTGATCGACCCCGCGAAGGCCGGGACCAGCCCGGTCGCGCCTGCCGACCCGCGCAAGCCCACGCCGTGCGTGGCGGGGACGAACCCGGCGCCGACGCCTTACGAGGGCGAGAACACTACGCACCTCACGGTCGCCGACCGGTGGGGCAACGTCGTCGCGTACACGCTGACCATCGAGCAGGAGGGCGGCAGCGGCATCGTCGTGCCGGGCCGCGGGTTCCTGCTCAACAACGAACTGACCGACTTCTCCTTCACGCCGGTGACGCCGGGCGTGCCCGACCCGAACCTGCCGGGCCCGGCGAAGCGGCCGCGTTCGTCGATGGCGCCGACCATCGTGCTCGAGGGCGGCAAGCCGTTCCTCGCCGTCGGCTCGCCCGGTGGCGCGTCGATCATCACCACGGTGCTGCAGATCCTCACCGGCCGGATCGACCGCGGGCTGAAGCTCGTCGACGCGATCGCCGAACCGCGCGCTTCGCAGCGGAACTCGGCGGCCGCGCAGGTCGAGCAGGCGTTCCTCGACCAGACCGAGGTGCTCGCGGCGCTGAAGGCCAAGGGGCAGGGATTCTCGACGGCGCCCGCGGAGATCGGGGCGGCGACCGGTGTCGAACGGCTGCGGGACGGCCGGTGGCTCGCCGCCGCCGAACCCACGCGCCGGGGTGGCGGCGCGGCGGCCGTCGTGCTGCCCTGGCCGCCTCGGTAGCCGAAGGGGACTTTCCCCGCATCTCACGCGGTGAAGGGAGCTTTCCCCCCATGACATGCGGGGAAAGCTCCCTTCAGCCCCCACTGGGACAGCGAGCGCGCCCGGGCGGCGGGGCCCTTCTAGACTGAGCGGCGATGTTCGCCCAGTCAGAGGTACCCGTCCCCCCGGTGGAGGTGCGTTGATGCGCCTCGTCTTCGCCGGCACCCCCGAACCCGCCGTCCCGTCGCTGCGCGCGCTCCTCGCGTCCGAGCAGCACGAGGTCGTCGCCGTCGTGACCCGGCCGGACGCGCAGGCAGGCCGTGGCCGCCGCCTCGTCCGGTCCCCGATCGGCGCGCTGGCCGACGAGCACGGGATCGAGGTGCTGACCCCGCCGAAGGCGAGCGACCCCGCGTTCCTCGCCCGGCTCGCGGAGATCGCGCCCGACGCGTGCCCGGTGGTCGCGTACGGGGCGTTGCTGCCCCAGGCCGCGCTGGACATCCCGGTGCACGGCTGGGTCAACCTGCACTTCTCGCTGCTGCCCGCATGGCGTGGCGCCGCGCCGGTCCAGGCCGCGATCCGCGCCGGGGACGAGATCACCGGCGCCTCGACCTTCCGCATCGTCAAGGAACTCGACGCTGGACCGGTCTTCGGCGTGGTCACCGAGCAGATCGGCGACACCGACACCGCCGGGGAGCTGCTCGCCAGGCTGGCGGAGTCCGGGGCGAAGCTGCTCGTGTCCACGATGGACGGAATCGCCGACGGCACGCTGCGCGCGGTGGAGCAGACCGGCGACGGACTGACCTACGCGCCCAAGGTGACCGTCGAGGACGCGCGGGTCTCGTTCGCCGACCCGGCCGCCGCCGTCGACCGGCAGATCCGCGCGGTCACGCCGGAACCGGGCGCGTGGGCGGAGTTCCGGGGCGAGCGGCTGAAGCTCGGCCCGGTGACGGTCGTCGACGAGCCGGGCCCCCCGCCCGGCGAACTGGTCGTGGAGCGCAAGCGGGTCCTGGTCGGCACGGCGTCGAAGCCGGTGCGGCTGGGCGAGGTGCAGGCGCAGGGGAAGAAGCGGATGGCGGCCACCGACTGGGCGCGCGGTACGAGGATCGAACAAGGAGAGCGCCTGCAGTGAACGAGCGTAGGGAACGCCGGCCGTCGAGGCCGCATCGCGGCCGTCCCGGCCAGCGTAAAGAGGGGCCCAGCCGCCCGCCGCAGATCGACCCGGCTCGTCAGGTCGCCTTCGACGTCCTGCGCGCGGTCCGCGAGGACGACGCGTACGCGAACTTGGTGCTGCCGCAGTTGCTGCGCACCCGCCGGATCTCCGGTCGCGACGCGGCGCTGGCCACCGAACTGACCTACGGCACCTGCCGCGCGGTCGGCATGCTGGACGCCGTCATCGAGGCCTGTCTCGACCGGCCGCTGGCCAAGGTGGACGCCATCGTGCTGGACGGGCTGCGGCTCGGCGCGTACCAGCTGCTGCGCACCCGCATCCCCCAGCACGCCGCCGTCGGGTCCACTGTGGACCTCGTTCGCGCCGAAGTCGGTTCCTGGATCGCGGGTTTCGTGAACGCCGTCCTGCGCTCGGTGTCCGAAAAGGACGAAGAAACCTGGCTGAACGAACTGGCGCCCGACGAGGCCGTCGATCCGATCGGTGCCTACGCCCTGCGGACGGCGCATCCGCGCTGGGTCGCCCGGTCCTTCGCGGAAGCCTTGGGGGACAAGGGAGCGGAGCTGAAGGCGGCCTTGGAGGCCGACGACGACCGCCCCGACGTCCACCTGGTCGCCCGGCCCGGCGAGATCAGTGCCGACGAGCTGGCCGCGATCACCGGCGGCGACGTCGCGCCGTACTCGCCCTACGGCGTCCGGATGCCCTCGGGCTCCGGCGACCCCGGCGACATCGAGCCGATCAAGGAAAAGCTGGCCGCCGTGCAGGACGAGGGCAGCCAGCTGTGCGCCGTCGCCGTCACGAAGGTGCCGCTCACCGGCTCCGACGAGCGCTGGCTGGACCTGTGCGCCGGACCGGGTGGCAAGGCCGCGCTGCTGGGCGCGCTGGCGGCGATCAGCGGCGCGACCGTCGACGCCGTCGAGAAGGCGCCGCACCGCGCGAAGCTGATCGAGAACGCCGTCCAGGGCCTGCCGGTGACGATCCACGTCGCCGACGGCCGCGAGACCGGCCTCGAACCGGGCTACGACCGCGTCCTCGTCGACGCGCCGTGCAGCGGTCTCGGCTCGCTGCGGCGCCGCCCGGAGGCTCGCTGGCGCCGTCAGCCCAGCGACATCTCGGATCTGACGAAACTGCAGGGGCAGCTGATCACCGCGGCGCTGGACCTGGCCCGGCCCGGCGGCGTCGTCACTTATGTCGTCTGTTCGCCGCATCTGGCCGAGACCGAGGGCGTCGTGGGGGAGACCGCGCGCCGCGCCGGTGCCCAGATCGTCGACGCGCGGGAGTTCTTTCCGGATGTCCCGCAGCTCGGCAACGGCCCGTACGTCCAGTTGTGGCCGCACCGCCACGGCACGGACGCGATGTTCTGCGCCGTCCTGCGGAAGCCGGACTCCGCCGGGTGAGCAGGGTCCTCGGCCTGGTCGCGAGCTCGTGCGGCGGACTGGACACCCGGTTCGCCGCGCAGCTCGCGCAACCGGCCGCGGACCGCGGCTGGGAGCTCGCGATCACGCTGACCCCCACCGCGGCCCGCTGGCTCGAGGAGGCCGGCGGGCTCGGTGACCTGGAGAAGCTCACCGATCTGCCGGTCCGCAGTACCTCCCGGCTGCCGGGCGAACCCCGCCCGCATCCGGATCCCGAAGTGTTCCTCTTCGCGCCCGCGTCCGCGAACTCCGTGGCGAAACTGGCGCTGGGCATCGCCGACAACCAGGCGCTGACCGTGCTCGGCGACGTCCTCGGCACGCCGGGGATCACGATCGTGCTGGGCTACCAGATCCAGGACACGCGGATCCACCATCCGGCGTGGCAGCGCCATCTGGACACGCTCGCCGCCGCCGGGGTCACCACCGCGAGGCTCAGCCCGGAGGCATCGTGGACCTCCGTGCTGGACCTGCTGCCGTCGGTTTAGCGGGCGCAGAACCCGGTGTCCAGCGCCTTGACGAGGTCGTCCCCGACCTTGTCCGGCGAGGGATCCTGGTTCACCACGACATTCACCCGCCTGCCGTGCGGGACGGCGCCCGACAGGTTCGCGTAGCCGACGATGTTCCCGCCGTGCCCCCAGAATTCGCCGCCGCACGACAGCGGGACGGACGCGATGCCGAGACCGTACTTCGCGCCCGGGATCCCGACGGGCACCGAAACGGTGCGCTGCATCTCCGCCAGCTCCGCGCGCTGCAGGAGGCGGCCGTCGACGAGCGCGCCGTAGAACCGGTTCAGGTCCGCACCGGTCGAGATGAGCCCGCCGGAGGCCCCGGCGGACGACGGATCGAATTCGGTGTAGTCGGTGTGGCCGGCGGGACCCGGCGCGTAGCCCCTGGCGTGCGGATACGGCAGGCCTTCGTCGCCGCGCGACGGCAGGTAGGTGTCGCGCAGGCCGAGCGGCTTGGTGATCCTGCTCCGGATCTCGGTGGCGACGGAACGACCGGTGAGCTTCTCGATCAGCATCCCGGCGATGATGTAGTTCGTGTTGGAGTACGACCAGTCCGTACCGGGCGCGAACAGCGGCGGATGCGCGAGGCCGATCGCCACCAGTTCCTCGGGCTCGGCGCCGCGGTGACGCCATTCCTCGAGGTCGAGGTCACGGAGGTAGTTGTAGATCCCGCTGGTGTGCTGGAGCAGCTGCCGCACGGTGATCTTCGTGCCGTCGTTGCCGTTCCCCTTGACGAGCCCGGGCAGATACCGGTCGATCGGCGTGTCCAGCCGGACCTTTCCTTCGGCGACCAGCTGCAGCACCACGACGGCGACGAACGTCTTGGTGATACTGGCCGCCCGGAACTTCGAGCCGTGCGGGAACGGCGTCCCGGTCTCGACGTTCCCGACGCCTTCGCGCTCCGACCACGTCCGCCCGGACGGGTTCGTCACCGTCGCCTGCGCGCCGGGGACTCCGTCCTGCACCAGCGTCTTCAGCGCTCTGTCGACGTCATTCCGGTCTCCGGTCGCGGCGAGCGCCGGGGTGGCCGTCGTCGCGGCGAGCAGCGCGACCAGGGAACCGACGGCGATGATCTTCTTGCCTGGCAAGGATTTTCGCATGGATGTCACGCTAGGGACGCTCGGCCGTGGTAGCCATGGGGCAGTCCCCACGGCGGACCGGGGGTCTGCCCTACCTGCCCTTCACGGACTCTCGGGTGCAGCGCGCTACCTTCGCATGGAGCATGTTGCGAAAGCCACTTTCGCAACACGGCCGGGCGTGGGGCCGCGCACCGAAGGCTCAGCGCAGGCTGTGCCCCGGTGCGACGATGCCGGTCTCGTAGGCGAACACCACGGCCTGGCTCCGGTTGGCCGCCCCCAGCTTCCCGAAGATGTTGCCCACATGGGTCTTCACGGTTTCGAGGCTGATCACCAGCTCGGCCGCTATGTCCACATTGGACTTGCCGGTGGCGATGAGCCGCAGTACCTCGGTCTCCCGTTTCGTCAGCGAGAACGGCCGGGGAGCGAGGCCGGACGGCGCCGGGCGCGCGGTGACCATCCGCCGGATCGCGTCGGGGAACAGCAATGTCTCCCCGGCGGCGATGGTGCGGATGGCGTGCGCGAACTCCTCCTTGCGGGCCCGCTTCAGCAGGAAGCCGCTCGCCCCGGCCAGGAGCGCGTCGTAGACGTAGTCGTCGTTGTCGAACGTCGTGATCACGAGGACCTTCGGCGGTTCGGGGATTTCGGCCAGTACGCGCCGGGTCGCCTCGATCCCGTCGACCCCGGGCATCCGCACGTCCATCAGGACCAAGTCGGGACGCGTCCGCCGCACCAGATCGACCACTTCGCCGCCGTCGCCCGCCTCGCCGACCACCGTCAGATCCGGCTGGTTGTCCAGCAGTGAGCGCAAACCGGCGCGCAGCAAGGGTTCGTCGTCGACGATCAGGACCCGCAGTGTCATGAGCGCGACCGTAGCGGGATCGTGGTCACCAGCCGCCACAGCGGTTCCCCGTCGACGGCGGGCCCCGCGACGAGTTCGCCGCGCAGCGCTTCGACCCGTTCGGTGAGCCCCGGCAGGCCGTTGCCGCCGCGGCCGGAAGCGACCGCGTGCTCCACGAGCGGGTTCACGATCTCGATCCGCAACGCGTCGGCGAGTACCGCGACCCGCACGGTCACCGGGCCGGGATGGGCGTGCCGCAGCGCGTTCGTCAGTCCTTCTTGGACGATCCGGTACGCCTCGCGCGAAAGGGTCGCGGGAAGTTCCGCGGCGGGCCCGGTCAGCTCGTAGTCGATCACCGCGCCACCCGCGCGCGCCCGTTCGGCCAGCGTGCCGACCTCGATCAGCCGTCGTTCGGGTTCGCGGGAGGACCGGTCGTCCCGCAGCAGGCCCAGTACGTGGTCGAGGTCTTCGAGCGCCGCACGGGACGACTCCTCGATCGTGCCCAGCGCCCGGCGCACCAGGTGCGGTTCGGAATCGACCAGTTCGGCCGCCGCGGCCGCCTGGATGGTCGACGTCGTCAGCGTGTGGCCGATGGAATCGTGCAGCTCGCGGGCCAGCCGGTTGCGCTGCTCGAAGTGGTTCGCCCGGACTTCGGCGGCGGCGACGCGTTCGGCGGCCGACGGGCCCAGCAGTGCGACCGCGCTGTACTGGAACAGTTTGGTGAAGCCGGCGAGGACATACGCGATCACCACGAGCGTGAAGAACCCGATCGGCAGCGTCCACGCTCCGGCGATACCGGGTTCGATCGTCACCTCTTGACCGAAGATCGCGATGGGACTGCCGCCACCTCCCGCCCACACGAGGGTCAGCACGAACCCCAGGAACAGGAAGCAGCCGAGGCCGAACAGCACCCAGCCGAGCGCGGTGTGCACGAGCAGCCAGGCCGCCGAACGCCAGCGCTCCGCCCAGGCGATCTTCGTGTTCGGCAACGGCTGGGCGATCCGGGTGCCCAGCATCTGGCCGGAGAACCAGATCCCGACCCGCCGCATCGGCCCCGGCAAGCCGGCCAGCGCGACCAGCACACCCATGGCGAGCACGCCGTAGACCGCCTTCGCCCGCACGTCGCCCGGGATGAGGACGGCGGGGATGAGCGCGATCGGGAACGGGATCGCGGTGATCGCCATGCCGAGGAAACCGAACGGCAGGCTGCGGTAACTGCCGATCCGGACCAGGGGCTTGAGTGGGTTGACCATGACCGGAACGCTATTCGGCGGCGCGTGCGCGCACCTCCCACTGCGGTGCCATTTCGCGTCATACTCCAGACCGGGTCGCCGGTCACAGCCGGTTAGCGGGCGTTAGCGGCGCCCTCTTACACTCGGGCGCGTGGCTCACCGACCTTTGATCGCACCCAGCATCCTCTCCGCGGACTTCGCCAGGCTCGGCGACGAGATCCGCGCCGTCGCGGGGGAGGGGGAAACCCGAGCGGACTGGGTCCACGTCGACGTCATGGACGCGCATTTCGTGCCGAACCTGACCCTGGGCCTGCCCGTCGTGCAGTCGCTGCTCAAGGCCACCGACGTGCCGATCGACTGCCACCTGATGATCGAGAACCCCGACAAGTGGGCCATCGGGTACGCCGAGGCCGGCGCCTACAACGTCACCGTGCACGTCGAGGCCGCGCACGACCCGATCGCGCTGGCGAAGAACCTGCGCGCCGCCGGGGCCAAGGCCGGGCTGTCGATCAAGCCGAACACGCCGATCGAGGACCACCTCGAAACCCTCAAGCACTACGACACGCTGCTGGTGATGTCGGTCGAGCCCGGTTTCGGCGGTCAGTCGTTCATCGAAGGCGTCCTCGACAAGGTGCGCACCGCGCGGCGCCTGGTCGACACCGGCCATCTCAAGCTCGTCGTCGAGATCGACGGCGGGATCAACGCCGACACCATCGAGCAGGCCGCCGAGGCCGGGGTGGACTGCTTCGTCGCCGGTTCCGCCGTCTACGGCGCCGAAGACCCTGGTAAGGCGGTCGCGGCGCTGCGCGAGCAGGCGGCCCGCGCCCGCGGCTGATCCCGCCTCTTGATCCGCCGTCGGGTCAGGAGAAGGAATCGGTCCCGATGGGTGTTGGATGAGGGCAGCACCGTTTCCAGCGACGGTGCGAGCCAGGAGGAGGGCAGCAGGAGTGTTCACCGGCATTGTCGAGGAACTCGGCGAGGTCACCGCGGTCGAGCAGGTCCCGAACGCCGCGAGACTGACCGTGCGAGGGCCGCTGGTGACCAGCGACGCCGGGCACGGTGACTCCATCGCGGTGAGTGGCGTGTGCCTCACCGTGGTCGCGGTGACCGGCGGTGAGTTTACCGTCGATGTCGTGCACGAGACCCTGCAGCGCTCCAGCCTCGCGAAGGTACACGTCGGTGACGTGGTCAACCTCGAACGCGCGACGCCGGCGGGCGGCAGGCTCGGCGGGCACATCATGCAGGGCCATGTCGACGGCACCGGCGTCTTCCTCAAACGCGACGAGCAGGGACTCACCACGTTCGCGCTGCCGAAGAAGCTATCCCGGTATGTCGTCGAGAAGGGGTCGATCGCGGTCGACGGCGTCTCCCTCACGGTCGCTTCGGTGACCGACGAGGAGTTCTCCGTCGCCCTGATCCCGACCACCCTCGAACTCACCACGCTCGGCCGGAACACCCCGGGTGACCTGGTGAACCTCGAGGTCGACGTGGTCGCCAAATACGTCGAGAAGCTGGCCATGCCGCACCTGCGCGCGCAGGGGGACAATGGCGGTACGGAGGAGCGGGCGTGAGCGAGACGAGTGCGATTCCGGGGTCGGCGGATCTGACCCCCTGTGGAGGCGGGGTGGCCGTGAACGCCGATGCCATCGAGGCGGCCATCGCCGACATCAAGGCGGGCCGTCCGGTCGTCGTGGTGGACGACGAGGACCGCGAGAACGAGGGTGACCTGATCTTCGCGGCGGAGAAGGCCACGCCGGAACTGATGGCCTTCATGGTGCGCTACACCTCGGGTTACGTCTGCGTGGCGCTGACCGAGGCCGAGGCGGACCGGCTCGACCTGCCGCCGATGTACCACACGAACCAGGACCAGCGCGGCACCGCGTACAGCGTCACGGTCGACGCCGCCGAGGGCATCACCACCGGTATCTCCGCGGCCGACCGGTCGCACACCGTCCGGCTGCTCGCCGACCCGGGGTCCAAGGCGTCGGACTTCCGGCGGCCCGGCCACGTGGTCCCGCTGCGCGCCAAGCAGGGCGGCGTCCTGCGGCGCCCGGGGCACACCGAAGCCGCCGTGGACCTGGCCCGGCTGGCCGGGCTCTCGCCGTCCGGTGTGCTCTGCGAGATCGTTTCGCAGAAGGACGAGGGCGACATGGCCCGCCGCGACGAACTCGAGGTCTTCGCCGCGGACCACGACCTCAAGATGATCACCATCGCCGACCTGATCGCGTACCGGCGGCGCACCGAGAAGCAGGTCGAGCGGGTCGCCGAGGCGCGTATCCCGCTGGCCGCGGGCACGTTCCGGGCGGTCGGCTACGACAGCCTGCTCGACGGGATCGAGCACATCGCGTTCGTCTACGGCGAGATCGGCGACGGCGAGGACATCCTGGTCCGCGTGCACTCCGAGTGCCTGACCGGCGACGTCTTCGGCTCGCTGCGCTGCGACTGCGGCCCGCAGCTGGAGGCCGCACTGGAAGCGGTCGCCAAGGAAGGGCGCGGTGTCGTGCTCTACATCCGCGGCCACGAGGGCCGCGGCATCGGGCTGCTGCACAAACTGCAGGCCTACCAGCTGCAGGACGCCGGCGCGGACACCGTCGACGCGAACCTGCAGCTCGGCGTCCCCGCCGACGCGCGGGACTACGGCACCGGCGCGCAGATCCTGTGCGACCTCGGCGTCCGCTCGATGCGGCTGCTGACGAACAACCCGGCCAAGCGGGTCGGGCTGGAGGGCTACGGCCTGCGGGTAAGCGGGCGGGTGTCGCTGCCGATCTCGCCGAACCCGGAGAACCTGCGCTACCTCAAGACCAAACGGGACCGGATGGGGCACGACCTGTCCCAGCTGGAGCATTTCGACCAGGTCGGCGCCGAGGTCGACCAGGGCAACGGAGGTGGCACGCGGTGAGCGGCGAGGGCCGTCCGGACGTCGAACTCGACCTGTCCGACTGTAAGAACATCCGGCTCGGGATCGTGGCCACCCGCTGGCACACGAAGATCACGAGCGCACTGCTGGACCGCGCCCTCGAGGCGGCCAAGGCGGCCGACCTGGAGGAGGAGCCGACGGTCGTGCGCGTCGCGGGCGCCGTCGAGCTGCCCGTCGCCGCGCAGGCGCTGGCCCGCACGCACGACGCGGTCGTCGCGCTGGGCGTGGTCATCCGGGGCGGGACGCCGCATTTCGAGTACGTCTGCGACGCGGTCACCGCGGGCCTGACCAGGGTCGCGCTCGACGAGAGCACCCCGGTCGGCAACGGCGTCCTCACCTGCGACACCGAACAGCAGGCCCTCGACCGGTCGGGGCTGCCCGGCTCCGTCGAGGACAAAGGCTACGAAGCGACGGTCGCCGCGCTGGACGCCGCGCACGCGCTGCGGAACCTGCGCCAGCCGTGGACCGAGCGGGGCTTCGTGTGAGCGTCGAGGCGGATGTGATGACGGAGTCCGAGGTCGTGGTGGTGCGGCCCCGCCGTGCCCTGGTGATGTGCTCGGTGCTGGCGGTGATCATGCTGGCGACGTTCGTGGTCGTCGCGGTCCTGCTGCGCGGCTCGGACACCGGCGTGATCTTCCAGCCGTCCGACCAGGCGGCGATGATCGGCATCGGTGTCCTGCTCGCCGCGGGCACGATGCTGTTCGCGACCGCGCGCGTGAAGGCCGACGCCGACGGCATCGAGGTCCGGAACGTGCTGATGACCAAGAAGTTCGCGTGGAGCGAGGTGCTCTCGGTGAGCTTCCCGGACGGGGCCTCGTGGGCGCGGCTGGAGCTGCCGGACGACGAGTACTACTCGGTCATGGCCGTGCAGGCGGTGGACCGGGAACGCGCGGTGGCCGCGGTGCGGGCGCTGCGGCGGCTGCACAAGGCGGCCTGGGAAGGCTGACGTCACCTCGCCACCCGCCGACTGAAGTACATGAAGGCCCCCTTCCTTGCGCTAGACGCAAGGAAGGGGGCCTTCATGTACTGGGGAGGGTGCCTTCACCCGCGGCCGCTGTGACCGGTGGTGCAGGTGGGACGCATGTGGCGACCCTCGATTCCGTGAAGGCCTCCTTGAGAGACCCAGAGTCCCCCAAGGAGGCCTTCACGGACTGCTGAGGCAAAGGCTGACGCGTCCCACTCCGACCCGACCGCGCGCTCAAAGCGAAAGATCCACCACGATCGGTGCGTGGTCCGAGGGGCCCTTCCCCTTCCGCGCCTCACGGTCCACATAGGAATCCGTCACCGCGCCGGCCACGGCGGCGTCGGCGTACACGAGGTCGATCCGCATTCCCTTGTTGTTCGGGAAGTTCCCCGCCCGGTAGTCCCAGTACGTGAACGGGTGGTCGTACTTCAGCGGCCGCGGGAACACGTCCGACAGCCCGAGGTCGCGCAGCGCGGCGAGCGCCTTCCGCTCCGGCTCGGTCACGTGTGTCGACTCGGCGAACACGCCGATGTCCCACACGTCCGCGTCGGTCGGCGCGATGTTGAAGTCGCCGAGCACCGCGAACGGCAGCCCGCGCGCCTGCTCCTCCCGCACGGTCGCCTCCAGCGCCGAAAGCCAGGCGAGTTTGTAGCCGTAGTGCGGGTTCTCCAGGTCACGCCCGTTCGGCACGTACACCGACCACAGCCGCAGCCCGCCGCAAGTGGCGCCGATGGCCCGCGCGTCGGCCTTGTCCTCGAAGGTGGGCTCGCCGGTCAGGCCCCGTGTCACGTCTTCCAAACCGACGCGGGACACGATCGCGACGCCGTTCCAGCGCCCGATGCCGTACGCGGCCGTCTCGTAGCCCAGTTCCTTCACGGCGTCGAAGGGGAAGGCATCGGTGCCGCATTTGAGTTCCTGCAGGCACAGCACGTCCGGCCGCACCGAGCCGAGCCAGTCCAGCACCCTCGGCAGCCGGGGCCCGATCGAGTTCACGTTCCAGGTCGCGATCCGCATGCCCGCGAGCGTCCCACATCCCACCGACAGGCCGACGCGAAAGGGCCCTCCGAGACGGGTCGCGTCTCGGAGGGCCCTTTCACCGGGGTGGAGGTCAGACCCCGGTGGTCGAGCGGATCCAGGAGCGGGCCGAAGCGACGCTGCCGTAGTTGTTGGTGCCGCGGATGTTCGAGCCGCTCTGGTTCTGCACGGTCGAAGCGACACCGACCTGGACGCCGTTGGAGACCTGGGGGCCGCCCGAGTCGCCCTTCCACGCCGAACCGTCGATGCCGACGCTCTGGATGGCCGGGCCGCCGTAGGCGTCGCGCGAGGTGCCGGTGACGCGGACGTTGGCCACCTTCAGCGCCGAGGCGGGCGGGCCGGTCGGGGTCTCGCGGCCCCAGCCGTAGAGCTGGTTGGTGCTGCCGACCGACGGGTTCGAGCTGGCCAGGCTGATCGGCGTGACGCCGGCGTCCGAGGCCAGGTGCAGCAGCGAGATGTCGGCGCCGGACGGCGAGGACACCTTGCGGTCGACGGCGATCTCACGGCCACCCTGCAGCGCGTTGCTGCCGACGCGGACCCGCATGCCGCTGCCGTCGGAGTCGAGGCAGTGCTTGGCGGTCAGGACCCAGCGCTGGGCGATGACGCTGCCGGAGCAGTTGAACCCGTCCCACTGGCGGCCCGGGGTGTTGACGTAGATCTGGGCGCCCCAGCTCACGGTGGGGGCGGTGCCGCCGCCCACGATGTTGGGCTGGACACCGGTGGGGGTGCCCGCGGAGGCGACCGCGCCGGCGGTCATGGTGAGGGCTGCGGCGGCGAGGGTGGCGGCGCCCAGCGTGCGAAGACGGCTCACGGTGCAGGAGTCCTTTCGAGCGTCATCTGACGAAGAACCGAGTGAAGTGGAACTGGGACGGAAAGTAATCAACCGGTTCACTCGCTAGGAACCAACGAACGTCGGTTCCGGCCGAAGACCCGACTTAGGTCGGTATGCGTGGGGAAATCCGGACCGGATCGTGGGAACGGCCACTCGAAGGGTTGACCGCACGGCGGCTAAGGACGGGGCCTCGTAAGACTGTCGGTGGTGCCCCATAGGCTTGGTGGCGTGGCTGACCCGACCACCTACCGTCCCTCGCCGGGGAGCATCCCGGACGCCCCTGGCGTGTACAAATTTCGTGACGCCACGAAGCGGGTCATCTATGTCGGCAAGGCGAAAAGCCTCCGCAGCAGGCTGAACTCGTACTTCGCCGATCTCACGGGCCTGCACCCGCGCACCCGCCAGATGGTGACGACGGCGGCGAGCGTCGAGTGGACCGTGGTGAGCACCGAGGTCGAGGCGCTCCAGCTGGAGTACAACTGGATCAAGGAGTTCGACCCGCGGTTCAACGTCCGTTACCGCGACGACAAGAGCTATCCGGTCCTCGCCGTCACGATGAACGAGGAGTTCCCGCGCCTCCATGTCTATCGTGGCGCGCGCAAGAAGGGCGTGCGGTATTTCGGTCCGTACGCGCATGCCTGGGCCATCCGCGAAACGCTCGACCTGTTGCTCCGTGTGTTCCCGGCGCGCACCTGCTCGGCGGGCGTCTTCAAACGGCACGGCCAGATCGGCAGGCCCTGCCTCCTCGGCTACATCGGCAAATGCTCCGCGCCGTGCGTGGGCAAGGTCTCCGCCGACGAACACCGCGCGATCGTCGAGGACTTCTGTGACTTCCTCGCCGGCCGCACCGACGCCCTGATCCGCCGCCTGGAACAGGAAATGGCGGCCGCGTCCGAAGAGCTGGAGTTCGAGCGCGCGGCCCGGCTGCGCGACGACCTCGGCGCGTTGCGGCGCGCGATGGAGAAGCAGGCCGTCGTGCTCGGCGACGGCACCGACGCGGACGTCGTCGCCTTCGCCCACGACGAGCTCGAAGCCGCCGTCCAGGTCTTCCACGTGCGCGGCGGCCGGGTCCGCGGCCAGCGCGGCTGGGTGATCGACAAGGCCGAAGAGATGGACGTCAAGGACCTCGTCGACCATTTCCTCACCCAGTTCTACGGTGAGGAGGCCGAACGCGCGGACGATCCCGACCTCGGGTCGCCGGTGCCGCGCGAGGTCCTCGTCCCCGAACTCCCCGCCGACGCGGAAGCGCTCGGCGAATGGCTTTCCGGGCTGCGCGGGTCGAGGGTGAGCCTGCGGGTGCCGCAGCGCGGCGACAAACGCGCGCTCGCGGAAACCGTGACACGCAACGCCGGTGAGGCGTTCACCCAGCACAAGTTGCGCCGCGCGGGCGACCTCACCGCGCGCTCGGCCGCGCTGGCGGAACTGCAGGACTACCTGGCGCTGGAAACCGCGCCGCTGCGCATCGAATGCGTCGACATCAGCCATATCCAGGGCAGTGACGTGGTGGCGTCGCTCGTGGTGTTCGAGGACGGGATCCCGCGCAAGTCCGAGTACCGGCGTTTCGCGTTGCGCGAGGCCGCGGAGGAAGGCGACGTCGCCTCGATCGCCGAGGTCGTCCGCCGCCGGTTTTACCGTTACCTCAAAGAGAACGCCGAAGGTTCCGAGGTCGATCCGGACCGTCCGGGCATCGACCCGGAGACCGGCAAGCCGCGCAAGTTCGCCTACGCGCCGAACCTGCTCGTCGTCGACGGCGCGGGCCCGCAGGCCACCGCCGCCGCGGACGTCCTCTCCGAACTGGGTGTCACCGACGTCGCCGTGGTCGGCCTGGCGAAGCGGCTGGAAGAGGTGTGGCTCCCGGGCGATCCCGATCCGGTGATCCTGCCGCGCACCTCCGACGCGCTGTATCTGTTGCAGCGCTTGCGGGACGAGGCGCACCGCTTCGCCATCCGGTATCACCGGGAGAAGCGGTCCAAGCGGATGCAGGTGTCCGCATTGGACGGTGTGCCCGGGCTGGGGCAGGCTCGCCGTACCGCGCTGATCAAGCATTTCGGCTCGGTGAAGAAACTCCGCGAAGCGCGGATAGAGGAGATCGAGGCGGTGCCCGGCTTCGGCAGGCGCACCGCCGAAGCGGTCGTCGCGGCACTCGCAGGGGAGCAGCCGCAGACGGCGGGGGAGTCCAGTACGTGACCGGTGAAGGGACCATCGTGAGTGCGCAAGAAGAAGGCCGCGGTTCGGGGATGGAGGTCGCGGTCGTTTCCGGTCTGTCCGGCGCCGGCCGCAGCACCGCCGCGAAATGCCTGGAGGATCTGGGCTGGTTCGTGGTGGACAACCTGCCGCCCGAGCTGATCGCCACCATGGTCGAGCTCGGCGCGCAGGCGCGGGGCGCGATCACCAAGGTCGCCGTGGTGATGGACGTGCGCTCGCGCGCGTTCACCGACGACCTGGCGTCGGTCATCAAGGACCTCGACGCCCGCGGGTACAAGCCGCGCGTCCTGTTCCTGGAGGCCACCGACGCGGTGCTGGTGCGCCGGTTCGAGGCCGTCCGCCGCGGGCACCCGATGCAGGGTGACGGCAGGCTCGCCGACGGCATCACCGCCGAGCGCACGCTCCTGGAGCCGCTGCGGGAAGAGGCCGACCTCGTGCTCGACACGTCGTCGCTTTCGGTGCACGACCTGCGCGCCAAGATCGAGGACGCCTTCGGTTCCGAGGCGAGCACGCAGACCAGGGTCACCGTGCTGTCGTTCGGCTACAAGTACGGCCTGCCGATGGACGCCGACCTGGTGATGGACGTCCGGTTCCTGCCGAACCCGTTCTGGATCCCGGAACTGCGCGACCACACCGGTCTCGAAGGCGAGGTCCGCAACTACGTGCTCAGCCAGGAAGGCGCGGACGAGTTCCTCGACCGCTACCACCAGCTGCTGCGCCTGATCGGCGCGGGCTACAAGCGCGAGGGCAAGCGGTACCTGACGCTGGCCGTCGGCTGCACGGGCGGGAAGCACCGCAGTGTCGCCATTTCCGAGGAACTCGCCCAGCGTCTGTCCAATGAGGACGGTATGGCCGTGAAGGTGGTGCACCGCGACCTTGGCCGCGAGTGAACCGCGCGCGGTCGCACTGGGGGGCGGGCACGGCCTGCACGCCACCCTCACCGCGTTGCGCCGGGTGACCTCGCAGGTCACCGCCGTGGTCACCGTCGCGGACGACGGGGGCTCGTCCGGCAGGCTGCGCCGGGAACTCGGGCTGCTGCCGCCGGGCGACCTGCGGCAGGCCTTCGCCGCGTTCGCCGCCGAAGACGGCGGGACCTTGTGGGCGGAGGTGTTCCAGCACCGCTTCGGCGGCGACGGGGCGCTTGCGGGGCACGCGGTCGGGAACCTGTTGCTGGCCGGGCTGTTCGAGGTCCTCGGGGATCCGGTCGCCGCGCTCGACGAGGCGAGCAGGCTCATGGGCATTTCCGGCCGCGTCCTGCCGATGTCACCCGAACCGCTGGAAATCCAGGGCGAGGTTTCGGGGCTGGACGCCGAGAATCCCGAGGCGCTCCGGCGGATCCGCGGTCAGGTGGCGGTGGCGACGACGCCGGGCCAGGTGCACCGGATCAGCCTGCACCCGACAGGGCAGGCGGACCGGCCGCCGCGTGGGTGTCCCGAGGCCATCGAGGCCGTGCTCGGCGCGGACGTCGTGTTCCTCGGTCCGGGGTCGTGGTTCACCAGTGTGCTGCCCCATCTGCTGGTGCCGGATCTG
Source organism: Amycolatopsis sp. WAC 04182 (assembly GCF_003947465.1). NCBI lineage: Bacteria > Bacillati > Actinomycetota > Actinomycetes > Pseudonocardiales > Pseudonocardiaceae > Amycolatopsis > Amycolatopsis sp. WAC 04182. The sequence continues at coordinate 375,763 of NZ_QHJJ01000002.1, read as the reverse complement.
CACGACGCGTTGCTCCGAACGGACGCCACGAAGGTCGTGATCCTCAACCTGATCCCCCAACCGGGGGAGACCGCGGGGTTCTCCCCGGAGAAGCATTTGGACGTACTGTTCGAACACGCCCCGGAATTGCGGGTGGACGCGGTCATCGCGGACCGGGACTCGGTGCCCTCACCAGCCCGGTTGCGGGACGCGGCCGGGAGACTGGGCGCGCGGGCGTTGCTGGGGGCGGTGGCTGACCCGGTCGTGACGGGGCGGCATGATCCTGATGCGCTCGCGGGCTGTATGCGAGACGCTCTCGGTCTCACCGGGGGAGGAGCTGAAGGTATGGAGGGGCAGCGATGGCGATGACCGCCGCCGTGAAGGACGAGCTGAGCCGGCTGGAGATCACCAAGATCGGCCCGCGCCGCGCGGAGGTCGCGTCGATGCTGCGATTCGCGGGCGGGCTGCACATCGTGGCCGGCCGCGTCGTGGTGGAGGCCGAACTCGACACCGGTTCGGTGGCGAGGCGGCTGCGCAAGGAGATCCACGAACTGTACGGACACCAGTCCGACGTCCACGTCATCTCCTCCAGCGGGTTGCGCAAGGGCACGCGGTACGTCGTCCGGGTGGTCAAGGACGGCGAGGGGCTCGCCCGGCAGACCGGCCTGATCGACCAGCGCGGCCGTCCGGTGCGCGGGCTGCCCGCCGCCGTCGTGTCCGGCGGCGTCGCCGACGCGGAAGCAGCCTGGCGCGGCGCGTTCCTGGCGCACGGTTCACTCACCGAACCCGGGCGCTCGTCGTCGCTCGAAGTGACCTGCCCCGGCCCCGAGGCCGCGCTGGCGCTCGTGGGCGCCGCCCGGCGGATGGGCATCCAGGCCAAGTCGCGCGAGGTTCGCGGCGCGGACCGGGTCGTCGTGCGTGACGGTGACGCGATCGGCGCGCTGCTGACCCGTCTCGGCGCGCACACGAGCGTGCTCGCCTGGGAAGAGCGGCGGATGCGTCGCGAGGTGCGTGCCACCGCGAACCGGCTCGCGAACTTCGACGACGCGAACTTGCGGCGCTCGGCCCGCGCGGCCGTCGCGGCGGCGGCCAGGGTGGAGCGCGCGCTGGACATCCTCGGCGAATCCGCCCCGGACCACCTGCTCGCCGCGGGCAAGCTGCGCCTGTCGAACCGGCAGGCCTCGCTCGAAGAGCTGGGCCAGCTGTCCGATCCGCAGATGACCAAGGACGCCGTCGCCGGCCGGATCCGCCGCCTGCTGGCGATGGCCGACAAGAAGGCGAAGGAACAAGGCATTCCGGACACCGAATCCGCCGTCACCCCGGACATGCTCGAAGAAGACGAGGCCTGACCAGTTCGGTACCGGTGACCTTGCCCGCCCGATGTACATGAAGGCCCCCTTCCTTGCGCCAGGCGCAAGGAAGGGGGCCTTCATGTACTGGGGGAAGCGTGAAGGTCGAGTTTCTTCGGCTGAGCCGAGGGAAGGGGGCCTTCACGGACCCGAGATCAACTCAGCCGGAATCCACAGAGGTACCTAGGGCTCTGGCCGTACTCACCACTCATGAGATTGCTCCCCGAAGACCGCACACGTGGCCGGGTCGCCATCGAGGGCGGCGGTCGCCAGGAGGACGGCGCCCGAGGTCCACGTGGTGCGCTCGTCCGGCCAGAATTCCTCGTCCGCGTACTGATAGCCGGTCCAGTACGAGCCGTCGTCGAGCCGGAGCCGGGCCACGCACGCGAGGAGTTCGCCCGCACGGGCCCGGTCTCCGCGGGCGGCGAGAGTCAGTGCCAGTTCGGCGGTCTCCCCGCCGGTGACCCACGGCTCGTGGTGCACACACCGCACACCCAGCCCGGGAGCGACGAACCGGTCCCAGCCCGCCGCCAGCCGCGCCGAGGCGTCGTCGCCGGTCACCACGGAGCCCAGAACCGGGTAGTACCAGTCCATCGCGTGCGGTTTCGCCGCGAACAGCCGCGGCTCGCCGACCAGGGCCGCGCGCAGCCGGTTCGCCGCGTCCCGCCATTGTGGACGGTCCAGCCCCATCGTGGACGCGAGCGCCAGCGCCTGCGTCAGCGCGTGGTGGATGCTGCTGCATCCCGCGACCAGCCGCACTTCGGGGTCGTCGCGCCAGGGGATGGCACCAGACGGTTGCTGCCGCCGCAGGACGGCGTCGACGGCCCTGTCCACGACGGGCCACATCCGCTCCAGCCAGGCGTGGTCGCCGGTCCGCAGGAAATGGTGCCGCGTCCCGACCGCGACGTAGGCGGTGAAGTTCGTGTCCATAGTGGACAAGTCGATTCCGTCGTCCTGGTACCGGGCCGCCCAGGACCCGTCAGGACGCTGGTTCCGGACCAGCCAGTCGTACGCGGCTTCGGCCTCGGCCCCGAACCCGGCGACGTCCAAGCCCATGGCGGCTTCGAGATGGTTCCACGGGTCGAGGTAACCGCCGGTCTCCCAAGGGATCCCGCCGTCCGGCCGCTGCACGGCCGCGATCGTGGCGGCGGTGGCCTTCACGGTTTGCGCGCGTAGACGACGAGGCTCTTGCCGAGCACCGGGTTCAGCGCCCACTCGGCGAACCGCACCGGCCGGGGGCTCCGCATGATGTCCCAGACCAGGAACCGGTCGTACAGCGCGCAGAGCCGGTGCTCCTCGTCGGGACCGACGGCGCACTTCAGCCACCAGTACGGCGAGTGCAGGGCGTGCGCGTGATGGCCACCTTCCGTCCGCAGTCCGGCTTCCCTGAGCTTGCCGAGCAGTTCGCGGCGGCGGTAGATCCGGATGTGCCCGCCTTCGACCTCGTGGTACGCGTCCGAGAGCAGCCAGCAGATCCGCTCCGGCCACCAGCGCGGCACGGTCGCCACCAGCCTGCCGCCGGGCGCCAGCACACGGCTCGCCTCCGCGAGCACCGTCCGGTCGGCGTGGATGTGCTCCAGCGTCTCGGCCACGATCACCCGCGTGAACGCACCGTCCGGGAACGGAAGCCGGAGGGCGTCCGCGCGGACGGCCAGCGCCGAAGCCGTGGCGGGAGCCTCGCCCGCCTCCGCCAGATTGGCGAACATGTCCCGCACGTGTTTGAGCGCGATGTCGTCGAGGTCGGCGGCGACCACGTCCGCGCCGCGTTTGTACGCTTCGTAGGCGTGACGGCCGTCGCCGCAGCCGAGGTCCAGCACCCGGTCCCCGGGGCCGACGGGGAACCGGTCGAAGTCGACGGTCAGCATCCCGCACGCTCCCGGCCGAGGACACGCCGGTAGTACGCCGCGGTCTCCTCGGCGGTGCGCCGCCAGCTCAGCGTCCCCGCCGTCTCCAGGCCACGGGCCGCGAGGTCGGCGCGCAGGTGTTCGTCGCCGAGGACCTTGGTGAGCGCCTCGGCGAGCGCCGGTACGTCACCCGGCGGCACGAGGATCCCGGCGTCACCGACGACCTCGGGAAGCGCGCCGCCGGTCGTCGCGACGACCGAAGTCCCGCAGGCCATCGCCTCGGCGGCCGGCAGCGAGAACCCCTCGAACAAGGAAGGTATACAAGCGATTTCGGCGGAACAGAGCAAGCGCGCGAGTTCGTCGTCGGTCAGCCCGCCGACGAACCGGACACCGGCGCCTGGGCCGAGCCGGGCGAGCGCCCGCGCCGCCGGGCCGTCCGGTTTCGGTTTGCCGACGATCACCAATTCGCCCTCGATCCGTTCCCACGCCGACAGGAGGTGATCGAGCCCCTTCAACGGTTCGTCCGCGCTGGCGATGGCCACGACGCGTCCGGGGATCCGGGGGATCTCGGGTCGCGGGCGGAAGAACTTCGTGTCGGCGGCGAGCGGGACGACGTGGATCCGGTCCTCCGGCACACTCATTTCCCGCCCGATGGCCGCGCGGGACGCCCGCGACACCGTCAGGGTGGGCAGCCGCCGTGCGACCCGGTGCTGCATGTCGACAAACCCGTACCACCGCTTGACCCGTGCCGCTTCGCGCCCGGCGACGGTGGCGAGCTTCAACGCCCGGTCGACGGCGATCGGATGGTGGATCGTGGCGATGGTCGGCAGTCCACAATGGAGCATGCCGTAGCCGAGCCCCTGGTTGTCGTGGACGATGTCGAATTCGCCCCGGCGTTTCGCGAGAGCGCGGGCGGCACGCAGGGAGAACGCGAGAGGTTCGGGGAAACCGCCGCGCCGCATGCCGAGGAACTCCACCCAGGACGGCAGATCGCGCAGTTCACCCGGCCGAGGTGTCCGGAAGGGATTCGGCTCCGCGAACAGGTCGAGCCCCGGGATCTTCGTCAACCGCACGCCGTCATCCACCTCCGGGTACGGAGGCCCGGACAGCACCTCTACGTGATGCCCCAGCGCGGCGAGTTCGCGGCTCAGATGCCGGACGTACACGCCCTGACCGCCGCTGCGCGGGTTCCCGCGGTAGGTCAGGAGCGCGATCCGCAGTGCGCTCACCGCTCACTCCCGCGTACCCCAGTAGCCGAGCTGCTCGCGGATCTTCCGGGTTTCGCCGTGCCGTTCGCCGCGGACTTCGACGGAATCGTCCAGCAGCAGGGTCCAGGTCGAGAGCGCCTCGGTGACCTGGCCCGCCTTGGCGAGGGCGAGCGCGAGCCCGAAACGGAGGTCGAGGACGTCGGGATGCCGGTCATTCAGCCGTCCCCTCGCATCGCCGAGGAGCCGTCGATACTCCGAAACGACGGGGGGGGGTGCTCGATTTCGGCGCTCCAGAACGCGATGTTGTGCCGGACGTGGCCGACGATCTCGTCTTCGCCCAGCGCCTGTTTCGCCTGCGGCAGCAGTTCCCTGGAGAGGCGGAGGGATTCCTCCCCGTTCCCGGTCTTGCCGGTCGCCACCGCGAGGAAATGCCGTGCGTGCAGGGTCTCGCGATGGTCGGCTCCGAGAGCGTGGGTGGCGTCCCGGACGAGGGCCTCGAACTCCGCCCGGGATTCCTCGAAGCGGCCGAGCTCGCCGAGCAGATGTCCGATGTTGTTGCGGATGCTCAAGACGTCTTCGTCGCCGTCCGACAGGGTGGTCGTGGCGATCGGCAGCAGTTCTTCGAACCGGGCGAGCGCCGCGGCCGCGTCACCCGCCTTGCCGGTCCACGTCGCGTGCCGGGCCTTGCAGCGCAGCGTGATCCGGTCGGTCTCGCCGAGCTCCCGTCCGGCGCGGTTCGCCCAGGCCGCCCAGCGTTCCCGGTTCTCGACGGGAATGTGCGACGCCCTGCGCTCCAACGCGGCGAGGGCGTCTTCGCGGAGTCCGGCGAGCCAGAAGTGCTCGGCCTCGTTGGCGGCCGCGTAGCCCTGTTCCAGCGTCGGCTCGTCGTCTCCGGTCACGAGTGCCACCTCCGAGGTCGCCGCCGCCAGCCAGGCGTGCAGCCGGATCGCCGCATCGGGGAAGAGGACGGGCGGCTCTTCGGTCCACAGGACGGTTTCGTCGGCGAGACCCGCCCGCGTCCGGCTGACCGAGTCACCGAGCCCGGCCAGGAAGTCGCGGACGCGCACCCGCCGATCCGGGCCACCCGCCGCCGCGCTCGCCGCGGTGAGGATCGAGATCGGGATGGGCCCGCGGCTCGCGGCCAAGCCGAGCAGGTCCAGCAGGACCGCGTGACCCGGGCGCGGCGAAACCACCGCGCCGGTGCTCTGCTCGACATCGGCTTCTTCGTCGTCCGCCTGCGCGACGCTGATGAAGGTGACCGTCGAATCGCCGAGCCGGAGCACGTCGCCATGCGCCAGCTCGGCGTCCGGAACTCGCTGCCCGTTTACGAAGGTGCCGTTGGCGGAGTCGAGGTCGGTCAGCCACGCGGTCGTCCCGTCCCAGCGGATCTTGCAGTGGAGCCGGGACACCCGCGAGTCCCCGAGGCGGACCGCGGCGTTCCTGCTGCGGCCGAGCGTCGTGAGCCCGAAGGACAGGTCGTGGTGCGCGGGCGGCTGACCCGGGACGTCGATGATGAGCGTGGCCGGGGTGATCCTCGGTGAGGTGGCCGAACCGGCTTGCCGGCGACCCCACTCTTCGGCGTCGTCGGGTTCCCGCGTCACCGGCTGCGGATCCACGGCCGGCCAGCCGTCTGGCGGCTCGAAACCGCCGGCCAGCACCAGCGAAACCTCCGCCGCGGGCGGAAGGCGCGCCGGATCCCGCGTCGCCACGACTGTCGTCACCAGCGCCAAACCCGGGTCCACCGACAGGCTCCGGACGAGGCCGTACAGGCGTTCCCGGACGTCGGGGTCCAGGTCGTCGAGCCCGTCGATCGCGATCCGCACCGGTGTTCCGGTCCACTGTGGAGCGAGCGTCCGCAGGGGACCGAGCAGAGCAAGATCGAAAGCGCTGGCACCACTGCGGGCGGCGTCGTCGAGCCCGGCATGGTGAGACTGCTCGGCTTCGGCGAAACCGGGCACGGTGCGCCGCAACTGGCGGGCGAGTTCCCGCGCGAGCCGCTCCGCCGTGTCGCCCCGGCTCGCGAACAGGACGCCGTGCAGGAAGTCGGGCGGCACATAGGAACCGGCCACCGACGGCCGGGCGAGCGCGGCGAGCATGGTCGACTTCCCGGCGCCGGCCTCACCGGTGATCGCGACCAGCCGGGCGCCGGTGAGCAGGCGCCCGACGGTCTCGCCGAGTTTCGGATCCTGCTGGTAGTTCGCGGTCAGCCGTTCGATCCGGGGCGCGGCAGGGTTGCCCGCCAGCGGGGAACGCCGCCATGAGGGGGAGGAGTGCAGCGCGAGCCACAGCCCTTGATCGGCCTCGGCCACCTCACGGGTGCCGTCGAAACCGAGGTGGATGGCGGTCTGCATCGGGCACAGGCCGGTGATCACCCGTTTGAGATCCGCGCACCGGACGCGTTCGCCGAACTCCGCGTGCCCCGACCGCAGCACCGAGACCAGCGACCGGCTGAAACACCCGTTGGCGGCGACGCGGTCGTCCGAGGCGGTGAGCAGGTCGAAACGTTTGCCCGCTTCGCCGACGATCCTCAGCCAGCGTTGACCCGCCTGCCTCGCCCCGATACCGGCGTGGCAGGTGTCGAGCAGGATCACCAGGCCGTCCAGCATCGAGTAGCGGCCGAGCAGCTCTTTGATGCGCTGGGCGAACAGGAACGACCTGCGGCTGTCCACCGGCAGGCCGGTGTCCTTGGTGAGGAAGTAGAAGTCGTCGTCGGCGTATTCGCCGTGGCCGACGAGCGAGAGGAAGAGCGTCGCCTCGTCTTCCGACGCGCGCTCGAAGGCCTCCACGAGCGCGTCGTCCAGCTCGACCATGGTCGGGTCGACGAGCAGGCCGCGGCCGTCTTCGAGCGCGGGCACACAGCCACCGATCTCGGGGTCGAGCAGGGCCGTCGACACCTGATGCCCCGCATCGGGGAGGAAGGACAGAAGGTTCAGTGAGTCGCATTGCGACGCGACCACCAACGACCTCCGCTCTCCCACGGAGATCACTTTGTCTCATCGGACGGTCACCGGCAAGGGCGGCCGCGATACTGTGCGCCATGGCTCGGATCGTTCTGGTGCACGGCATCGCCCAGGAACAGAAGTCCGCGGACACCCTCGAGGCCGAATGGCTGCCGAGTCTCGCGGGCGGGGTCCGGCTCGCCGGTGACGCCGCGCTGGCCGACGCCGTATGGCGCGACGCCCGGCCCGGTGACGCGAGGATGGCCTTCTACGGAGACCTTTTCCGCAAGGACGGCCAGCAAGGCGGCGCGGACGAACTGACCGCGGACGAGTGGGCGCTCGCCGAGACCCTGGCCGCGGAATGGCTCCGCAACGCTGCTTCGTCGGCGTCCCGCGAGACTGACCGAAACCGGGCGAGGGCCGAACTGGCCCAGCTCGGCGGCCAGGCAGGGGAGACCCAAGGGGTGCGCGCGGCCGCCCGGCCGGTGCTGAACGCGCTGGTGCGGCTGAAGCCGTTCGCGCGGCTCGGGGTCGCGTTCGCCGAACGCGTGGTGGTCAAGGCACTCAAACAGGTGACGCTGTACCTCACCGACGAGACGATCCGGGAACGCGTGCAGGAGCGCGTCGCCGAGCACATCGGGCCGGAGACCGAGGTGATCGTCGGGCATTCGCTCGGTTCCGTCGTCGCCTACGAAGCCGCTCATCGGCACGGCCGTCCGCTGCCGCTGCTGCTCACCCTCGGCTCGCCGCTGGGCCTGCGGACGGTGGTCTACGAACGGACCCGTCCGCAGCCGCCGTGCGTCCCACCCGGCGTCGCGCGCTGGGTGAACCTGGCCGACCGCGACGATCTCGTCGCCGCCCGGCCGGATCTCAGCGGGATGTTCCCCGGCGCCGACGGTGTCCTGGACAGCGGCTACACCGTCGACAACGGGGCGAAACCACACGAGGCCGCGTTCTACCTCGCCAAGCGACGGACCGGGGAGGTCCTCTCCCAGGCGTTAACCTGCGGCGGGCAGGCGTAACGCTGCGGTTTCCGCGGTGACGACCGATGGAAACAGCCTCACCCGAAGATCGCCGGAGAGGTGATCTTCGAGGGAAGGGGCAGCCATGCGGGTATCGGCGGAGGTCGGCAGGTGGCTCGCGCGGCGCAGCAGCCGGGCGGGTGACTGGTGGGCGGCGGAGCTGGTCGCCGCCAAACGCGGGACCCGGGTTTCGGTGGTGATCCCCGCCCGCGACGAGGAGGAGACGGTGGGCGCGATCGTCGGCACCATCCGGCGCGAACTCGTCGAACGCTTCCCCCTGGTGGACGAGATCCTGGTGGTGGACAGCCATTCCACCGACGCCACCGCCGAGGTCGCCCGTGCGGCCGGAGCGGACGTCGTCGCGCAGGACGCGGTGTTCCCGGAGCTGGAAAGCCTGGCGGGCAAGGGAGAAGCGCTCTGGAAGGGTGTCGCCGAGACCTCCGGCGATCTGGTCGTCTTCGTTGACGGCGACCTCCGCGACTTCACCGCCGGCTACGTGACCGGTCTGCTGGGGCCGCTGCTGACCGACCCGGGAATCGCCTACGTCAAAGGCTTCTACCACCGTCCGCTCGCCGGGGCGGCGGGCGTCGAACCCGACGGCGGCGGCCGCGTCACCGAACTCGTCGCCCGTCCGCTGCTCAACATGTACTGGCCGGAACTGGCCGGTTTCGTCCAGCCACTCGCCGGCGAGTACGCGGGACGGCGCGAAGTGCTCGAGGGCATCCCGTTCGTCACGCACTACGGCGTCGAGGTCGGCCACCTCATCGACCTGCTCGAAGCGCACGGCCTCGACGCGCTCGCGCAGGTCGACCTCGGCCACCGGACCCACCGCCACCAGAGCACGCAGGCGCTCGGCCGGATGTCCGCGCAGATCATGCTGACCCTGATGGACCGGCTGGAACGCGGCGGCCGGCTGATCTCCGCGGCGCCGCCGTCGACGTCGCTCGCCCAGTTCCGGCGCGGCGCGGGGGAGTCCGTCGAGCGGGAACTCGTGCTCACCGACGTGGCCCTCACGCAGCGGCCGCCGCTGGAGAGCCTCCCGCCGGAGATCCGCCCGGAGAACTCACCTGCCTTGCGCAGGAGCGCTTAGCGCCTCCCTGGGCTGCCAGCCCGGCGGGCCGAACACGTAGCCGAGCTTGTCCCGCCACGACCTCGCCGCGCGGACGTCGCGCAGGATCGAGCCGTATTCGTGGAAACCGACCTTGAGCAGGTTGTAGGACTCGACGTTCTTGGTCAGCCCGTAGGTCGGGCGCTTGCCCTCCGGCACGAAACTGCCGAACATCCGGTCCCAGATGATCAGGATGCCGCCGTAGTTCGCGTCCAGGTACTCCTGGTCGCTGCCGTGGTGCACACGATGGTGTGAAGGCGTGTTGAACACGTACTCGAACCAGCGCGGCAGCTTCCGGATCTTCTCGGTGTGCACGAAGAACTGGTACACGAGGTCGATCGACAGTCCGGTGAGGATCATCCACGGCGGAATGCCCGCGAGGGCGAGGATCGACCAGAACGGGAGCTGGAAGTACGGGGTCCACTTCTGCCGCAACGCCGTCGAGAAGTTGTAGTGCTCGCTCGAATGGTGCACCTGGTGGCCCGCCCACATGAGCCGGACGCGGTGGCTCGCCCGGTGGTAGGCGTAGAAGACGATCTCCTGGCCCAGCAGCATCAGGACCCAGGTCCACCAGTCGTGCGGGCTGAACTTCACCGGCGCCAGTTCGTAGAGCGCGGCGAACACGAACAGCATGGCGATGCGGAAGACGCCGTTGATCACCACCGCCACCGCGCCCATGGACATGCTCGTGCGGGTGTCCTTGACGCTGTAACCGATGACGTTGTCGTCGTGGCCCAGCACGTGCAGCGCGAGGATCTCGATCGCGACGAACAGCAGGAACACCGGTGTCGCCAGCAGCACCGGGTCACTCAGATGGGCAAGAAAATCCGCCACCGCACCTCTCCCTCGTCCGCCCCGCTATCTGACCGTCAGGTAACTTACCCTAGGGTCACTTACCTCAGGGTAAGATAACCGCCGTGACAGAAGCAAGGGCCGTCGGCACGAAGGGGGTGCCCCGCGAAGAGCGGGAGACCCAGATCGTGCGCGCCGGGACGGAGGAGTTCGGCAAGAACGGATACGCCGGGGCGTCGATGGTGGAGATCGCGCGCCGGGTCGGTGTCACGAAACCCTTGCTGTACCAGTACTTCGGCTCGAAGGACGGGCTGTACCTCGCCTGCCTGCACCGGGCGGGGGACAGGCTGACCGAAGGCGTCGCCGAGACGATGGCGGCGGAGGCCGAGCCGCCCGAACGGATGCCGCTCGCGGTGCTCTCGGCCATTTTCGAGACGTTCGACAACGACCGGTACGCCTGGAAACTGCTCCGTGACCCGACGGTGCCTTCGACGGGCGAGATCGCCGGCGTCGCGATCGACTACCGCTACCGGCTCGACGGGTTCGCGCTGGTGGGCGCCGCCCAGCTGATGCGCTCGCGGGGCCTGGACGACGATCGCGACATCGAGGCGATCGCCCAGGTGTGGACCGGCGTGGTCGATTCGCTGATCAGCTGGTGGATCGACCAGCCGGATCAGGACGCCGCGGCGATGACCGAGCGGTGCGGGCGGATCATGCGGAACCTGTTCGGCTGGTGAACGAAAAACCACCCCGCCGGGAGATCCCGGACGGGGTGGCTTTCCTCCAGCTCACACTGGATACGGTCGGGGTGCCCGGCGCCGCTCCGGACACCCCGGCCGTGACTCAGGACGCGGCGCTGGATTTGCCGCGCAGCGTGACGTTGGCCGTCGAGGCGTTCTTGATCGCCGTCTCGATCTGCGCCATCGTCGAGGACGAGGACAAGCCCGGCACCGTCGCCGACTTCAGCGCGTAGAGCGTGAAGGTGTAGGGATGGCTGGAGCCGCCCGGGCAGGGGCCGAAGTACTTCTGCGAGTTCGCCCCGCTGCCCATGGCCTTCTGCTTGGCGCCGTTCTGGTTCGGGACGGTGTAACCCGCTCCCAGGCCTTCGGGCAGTGACACTGTGGACCCCGAGGACGCCGGGATGTCCCAGATCGCCCAGTGCAGTTTGTTGCCGTTGTTGGCCACGTCGGCGAAGACGATCGCGTAGCCCTTGGCGCCGGTGGTCCCGGCGCCCCACGCCAGCGGCGGGGAGGTGTCCTGGCCCGCGGTGCCGTCACCGGCGCAGGTGAACTTGTCCGGGATCGAAGCGTTGTCCGCGAACGCGGAACTGGTCAGCTTGAACGCTCCCGGCTGCGCGGCACCCGGGAACTTCAGCCGGACCACGACGTTGTCGATCCCGCTCGGGGTGCCGCCGTTCTTGTCCGCGTTGGTCGAGGTGACCCACAGGCCGCCGTCCGGTGTCTTGGTGACCGAGCGGAGCCTGCCCCAGCGGCCGGAGAACAGCGACTGCACCGAGCCGACGCCGTTGCCCGCCGCGTTGATCTGGGTGGCGAAGAGCTGTTCGCTGGTGACCGCGGCGACGTAGATCCAGTCGTTGACGATCTCGATCCCGCTCGGCCCGCCGGAACTGGTCGGCCAGGTCTTCTTCGGCGCGACCGTGCCACCGCAGGTTCCGCTGGTGCCCTCGCACTGGGGCCAGCCGAAGTTGCCGCCCTTCTGGATCAGGTTCAGCTCGTCCAGCTTGCCGTCACCGAACTCCGATGCCCACAGCTGGCCGCGGGAGTCCCACGCGAGGCCCTGCGGGTTGCGGTGCCCGAAGCTCCACACGTAGCGGGCGTTGCCGCCGGTGGAGAAGAACGGGTTGTCGCTCGGAGCCGATCCGTCGGGGTTGACCCGCAGGATCTTCCCGTTGAGCGATCCCTTGTTCTGCGCGGTGTCCTTGTTCTGCCCGTCGCCGGCGGTGGCGTAGAGCTTGCCGTCCGGGCCGAAACGCAGCCTTCCGCCGTTGTGGTAACGGTTCTTGGCGATCCCGGTGAGCACCGGGGTCGAGGCCGACGACAGCTTTCCGTTGTCGTAGGTCATCTTCACGATCCGGTTGTCGCCGGACGCCGTGTGGTACAGGTAGATCGCGTGATCGGTGGCGTAGTTCGGCGAGATCGCGATGCCGAGAAGGCCGCCCTCGCCGTTGGTGCCGACCGCGCCGGGCACCTTGCCGACCGTGGTCTTCTCACCCGACGGCGTGATCCGCAGGATCTCGAACCGGTCCCGTTCGGTCGCCAGCGCCGTGCCGTCCGGCAGGAAGTCGACCGACCAGGCGAGGTCCGCCTTCGTGATTTCCTTGTCGTACTCGGGAATCCCGCCGCCCGCCGCGCCGCTCGTCTTCGCGGTCAGCGCGGTGCTCGCGGCCGACGCGTTGCCGTCGAGGTCGCGCGCCTTCACCGTGAACGTGTACGACGTGTTCGCCGTCAGGCCGGTCACCGTCGCTTCGAGCGAAGGCGTCGTCGCGACCTTCGTGGTGCCCTGGTACACGTCGTAACCGGCGATGGTGCCGCTGTTGTCCGTGGAAGCGTTCCACGCCAAGGAGACGCTATTCGCGGTCACCGACGTCGAGCGGAGGTTCCCCGGCACCGTCGGCGGTGTGGTGTCCCCGCTGGACGGCGTCGTGAACTGGACGACATTGCTTTGCTGCGAGGGGTTTCCGGCCGCGTCGAAGGCGCCGACCGAGATGTCGTAGGCCGTGTTCGGCTGCAGGTCGTCGACGGTCGTGGTGAGCGTGTTCCCGTCGACGGTCTTGAGCACGTTGCCGCCGCGCATGACGTCGTAGCGGACCACGCCGACGTTGTCGGTCGCGGCCTCCCAGGTGAAGGTGGCGCTGCGGGCTTTGATGTCCTTGGCGGCCAGGTTCTTCGGCGGGGTCGGCGCTTCGGCGTCGACCACCCCGCTCGCGGTGAGCTTGTCCGCGTTGGGCCCGCCGTTCGCGGTCGTCGCGGTGGTGCGGATCTTGTTGGCCCCGGCGGCCAGCGTGACGTCCTTCGTGACGGTCTTCCAGGTGGTCCACGCCCCGGTGCCGGGGAAGGACAGTGTCCCGGCGGCGGTGCCGTTGACGGTCAAGGAGACCGGCCGGTCGATCGTGGTTCCGTTGGCGTAGCGGAAGGTCAGTGTCTGGGTTCCGGCCTGCGCGGCGTTCACCGTGTACTCGACATAGCTGCCGGCGACGTTGTCGAAGTTCACGAACCCGGTGCCGGAATAGCCGGCGTGGTTCTTTTCGACGGCGCCTTGGGAGATCGTCGCGGCTTCGGATTCGTGATCGGTCGGTGCCGCGCCGGCGGGCAGAGCCGGCAGGACAGCGAAGGTCATCGCCGTCGCGGCGGCACACGTGAGCAACGCGCGCCACGGTGGTCGGGGTGCCACTGGAGCCTCCATGCGTGAAGTTCGGGGTCGGGAGGTGCAACGGCGGACCGGGCGAGCCCGGCGGGGGACGTGGAGTTTAGTTAGGAAACTTTCCTATCTATGAGTCAGATCACACACCAGAGGGTGCTTCGTGTCAATACTTGACCAACATCAACACGGAGGGTCACCCCCGAAAACCGCGTTTAGTCCTCTGGATGCGGTCCTTGCGTGTGCAAGGACCGCATCCAGAGGACTAAACGCGGATGAAAGAGGTGTCGCGGCCAGTGGGACACCTGGCCTCAGGGCCGGCGGGTTGCGAAAGTGGCTTTCGCAACGCTGAAGGTTGCGAAAGTGGCTTTCGCGACACCCTCAAGCCTGCGACACCCTCCTGCGACACCACCCAGCCAGAGCAGCAACCCCGCCCGACGCGCGTGAAGGCCCCCTTCCCTCGGCTCAGCCGAGGGAAGGGGGCCTTCACGCGGAGACAAAAGAGTCAGCCGGCGATGTCCGCCCGCGCGATCACCTTCGTGATCCGCGCCCGCACCAACGACTCCTCCGGGACGGCGTTCCGCTTCCCATAGGCCTCGGCCTTGTCCTCGCCCATGTACCGCCCGCCGAGCCTGGTCGCCCATTCGAGCATCTCGTCGAGGTCGTTGTGCAGCACGGCTTCGGCGGTGAACTGCACATACGAGTACGGCGGCTTCTGGTCGTCGACGGCCAGCGAAAGCCGCGGGTCGCGTCGCAGCGCCTTCCCCTTGAGGGTGTCCGTGCCGGTGGTGAAGATCAGCTCGTCACCGTCCGGCCCCTCGTTCAGCAGGAACCACACCGGCGTCACGATCGGCGCCCCGCTGGCGCGGACCAGGCCGAGCATGCCCGTCCGTGTGCCCTCGCTGGCGAACTTCCACCATTCGTCCCGGCTCATTTCACGCATGAACCAGACGCTACCGCCGCCCGCGGCGCCGGGCACCCCGGTCACCCGTGCGGGGTGCGAGGGGCGGCGACTAGCCTGGCCTGCTGTGCGAGACGACGAGCTGACCGGGATGGGGCTGGCCGACGAGGGGCTGACCCGCCGCCTCAAGGCGCTGGCCTGCACCGCGCCCTTGCACGACCTCGACGCGCGCAAGGCGAAGCTGGACTGGGCGGACGCCACGATCTACCAGATGGCCGAGATCGCCCTGCATACGATCGACCAGGTCACCGTCTCGATGGACTTCGACACCGGCGCCGACCACGAACAGGTGATCGCGCGGCTGCTGCCGTTCGTGGCGCTCCAGGCGCCCGGCCGGACGCCCGACGAGCACGCCAAGGTCGCCCGGTGGGTGCTCGACAACCTGATCAACGTCGGCACCACCGATCGCGGGTTCCGCCGCGTCTACGGCTCCATCGGTCCCGGCGGCGGCTACCAGCGCCGCCAGTTCGACTTCAAACTGCTCGTCGAGCTGGCCGCGCCCGACGGCGAGGTCTACCTGCGCGCCACCGACGAGGCGATCAACGTGCTCGTCGGCGCGCTGGACACCGACGTCGAGTCGGCCCAGATCGCGGCCGAGGTCAAACTGGAGAACCTGATCAACCGCGGCCGCCTCGCCGACGCCAAGCTCGCGGCGGAACAGGCCCGCTACCGGACGGTCCAGTACGGCGAGACCCTGCGCGCCAAGCTCGACGCCACCCGGCGCGACGTGCGCGCGGTCGACTGGGAGCGCGAGGTCCCGGACCTGCTGGATCAGGCGCTGTCCCATATCGAGTCCCGCTTCCGCGCCGAGAACGCGATCCTCAAGAACATCACCGCGTCGAGGGACGAGACCGAGGACCTCGACCGCAAACGCCGCGCGGCCGAACTCGTCGACATCGTCGGTGACTGCATCCGCCGCCACACCCGGCTCCAGTCGCGGCTGGCCGACGCGGGCGCGGTGTTCCGCGCCGAACAGGACCGTCAGCAGTTCTCCGGGCCGCCGCAGCGCGCCACGATCGACCTGTTCGGCCAGCTCCTGATGCCGACGCTGGGCCTGCCGATCGCCGAAGCCGTCGCGCCCGCCGAATCGTTCTTCCACGCCGGCGCCGGGATCTCCCCACCGACCGTGCCGTCGCTGTCGTCACTGGTGTCGCTGCTGCTGCGGCCCGCCCCCGAACGCGATCAGCTCGTCGGCGAGATCCCCGAACCCGAACTCATGCCCGCCGAGGTCACCGACAGGTTCGGCGACGAGCAGTGGCGCCTCGCCGACGACCTGCTCGACCTGCCGGAGGTGCCGCGGCGGCTGTCCGGGCTGCTCGAAGAAGCCCGCCGGATCGATCCCGGGCTGCCCGCCCTGGTCGCCCTGCGGGCGGTGCACGCCTACAGTCCCGAGGTCGGCGCAGCGCTGAGGCTGGGGGAGCGCCAGGTGCTGCTGGCCGTCGACGACGGCACGCTGCTCGACGACCCCGAGTTCGGCGGAGCGGATCTGCTGCTTTCGTCGGCCAGGGTCGATCGTGAAGATCAAGAAGAGGAGGAGGTCGCGTGACGACAACCGGGGACGTCGAATCCGCGGCCAGGCTGGTTTCCTTCGGGATGCGCCCGAAGCAACTGCCGTCGCGGGACGTCGTGTACGGCGACCTCGTCCGGCGCTACGGCGAGGACAGGGCGTTCAAACAGCTCACGCACGCGGTCGCGGCCGGGCTCGGGCTGATGGTGCTGGAGGTCAACCTCCAGGCCGGCGCAGTGCTGGCGGCGACCGACGAGTCCGTCTTCGAGATCAAGATGGACAGCTACGCTCGGCAGAGCAAGATCCGCGAGCGCCGTGAGACCGAGAAGGTCCTCCATGGGCTCGTCCACCTCGCGACCGCCGCGCTCGGCTACCCGCGCCCGGACGATCTCGCCAACGACACCTACATCGGCCGCGTCAGCGTCGAGCAGGTGGACGCGATGGTGCGGGAGGCCTGCCGGATCCTCGACGAGCGCGCGGCGGAGGCGGAGGCGAACAACGACCCGCTGGCCGACGCGCCCGAACTCGAACAGGCCTGGCGCGCCTACGCCCGGCGTCCGGCCGCGGCGGCGACCAAGGACGGCAGGCTGGCGTCGGACACCACGCGCGGCATGGTCGCGCGCGCCCTGCGTTTCCTCGCCGATCAGGGCTTTCTCGTCCAGGTCAGCGGAGAACAGGGCGGGACCTACCGGACGACGCCGCGCTATCAGGTGCAGGTGCGCGAACTCGCCGCCGACGCGGCCTTCGACGATCTGCTGGAACTGAACGTGGTCTCGGTCGCGAACGGCGGCGGGACGTTGCGCGCGGCCGCGTCGGACACGCTCTAGCGGGCCGGCGAGCGGAGCAGTGGTGATGAGCGGAAATCAGCCGATGCGAACCCGCCCGGGCCGGAGGCCCCGCTATCGCGGCGGCAGGGCACCGGGAAGCGGAGCGTGGGCGGCAACGGGAACCAGGGCCCTGGCGACGCGATCGCGGACGCGGGTTCTCGGTTAGGGGAGGGAAGAGATGTACGAGCTTTCGCGGGTTCGCCTGCACTCGGTGGGTCCGGCGGGCGCGCGGTACCAGGATGTCGTGCTGGACTTCAGCGGCGTCGGCGCGGCCATCACCGCGCCCAAGCAGGACGCGCTGTTCAGCGCCGGGATCCACCTCGCGGGGGAGGGGCCGCCGCGGCGCCCGTCGCCGGCGAGCGTGCTGTTCCTGGAGAACGGCGGCGGCAAGTCCGTCCTGATCAAGCTGATCTTCTCGGTCATGCTGCCCGGCCGCCGCCAGGTCGTCGGCACGACGAACACCAAGGTGCTGGAGAAGTTCGTCGCCGCCAAGGACGTCTCGCACGTCGTGCTGGAATGGCTGCAGGTCGAGACCGGCCACCGGGTGATCACCGGCAAGGTGTCGGAATGGCGCGGGCACGTGGTGTCGGCGGATTCGGAGAACCTCGTCGATTCCTGGTACTGCTTCCGGCCGACGCCCTCGCTCGATCTGGACTCGCTGCCGCTGACGTCGGACGGCAGGCTGCTGACGATGTCCGGCTTCCACGACCAGCTCGACAAGGTGCACGGCGGCGAGCCGGAACTGGAGCTGTTCTGGACGCGGCGTCACCACGAGTGGACGTCCAGGCTCGACGGCCTCGGCCTCGACACCGAGCTCTTCCGGTACCAGCGCGCGATGAACGCCGGTGAGGGCGAGGCGGCGGACGCCTTCGCGTTCAGCACCGACGAGGCGTTCGTCGAGTTCCTGTTGCGCGCGGTGCTTTCGGAGGAGGAGCCGAAGGATCTCGCCGAGGTCGTCGCGACCTACGCGCACAACCTCGCCCAGCGCGGGGATCTGTTGTCGGAGCGCGATTTCGTCGCGGGGGCGCTCGATCTGCTCACGCCGCTGGCGGAGGAGGAAGGCGTCGCCGCCGCTTCACGGAAGCTCGCCGACGCCGCCCGCGCCGAGATGCGGACGCTGGCCGGTCAGGTCGCCGCGCGCGACAAACTGGAGAACGAGCGGCTGAGCGGACTCGAACAGCACGTCGACGAGGTGAAGTCCGCGGAGAAGCTGGCCGAGGGTGACCACCGCCGTCTCGCCGCCGGGGTCACCGAACTCCGCCGCCTGGTCGGGAAACTGCGGCTCGAGGAAGCGCAGGAGAGCAAGAAGCGGATCGACGGCGAACTGGCCGAGGCCAAGACCGCCGCCGAGGCCTGGCGTGAATGCGCCACCGTGCTCAACCACCTCAACGCCTCCCGCAAGGCCCGCGATTTCCGGGAACTGGTGGGGAATCGCGAGCAGAAGGCGCAGCCCGCGCTGCAGGCGCGCAACGCCGCCGCGGGCGCGCTCGCGCGGGGACTGCTGGCGCTGGCCAAGAACGCCACCGAGCAGGCGGCGAAGGCCGAAGCCCATGTCGGCGCCCTGCGTGCCGAGGCGGAGAAGGCTCAGGCGGAACGCGACGAGTCGGCGAACCTCGCGGCCTCGCGCCGGGCGGAGGCCCGCGGGCTGGGCGCGCGGATCGCCGAAATCCGTGAGGAGATCGCGGAAACCGTCCGGTCCGGCGCGCTCAAGGCCGGTGCCGACGTCGCCGAAGCGGCGCGCGCGGCCAGGACGGAAGCCGAGGAGACCGCCGCGGAACTCGTGCGGCGCGAACAGGAACTCGAACGCGTCGCCGAGGATCTGCGGTCCGCGCAGGCCACCGTCAACGACGCGCACCGCCTCGCGGGGTCCACAAAGGACCGTCTGGAACGCGCGGCCGACGAACTCGACCGGGCCAACCGGCGCACCGACGCGCTCGCCGTCGAGCCCCGGCTGAGCGAACTCCTCGGCGCGGACGACGTCACGCTGGAGACGGATCTCCCGGTGCTGCTGGAACGGCTCCGCGAGGCGGGTTCGGCCGCGGAGAAGGAACAGACCGCGCTGCGGATGGAGGAATCCGTCGACGAGCGCGCGCTGAACGCGCTCGGCTCGGGCGGCCTCCTGCCCGCCACCGAAGAGGTCCAGGCCGCCTTGGACGCGCTGGAAGCCGCCGGGATGAACGCGTGGTCCGGCTGGCGCTACCTGTCCACTTTGGACAAGAAACGGCGGGCGGCCGTACTGGCCCGCGCGCCCCAGCTGGTCTCGGGGATCCTGCTCAACGAACCGGAGCAGGTCCGGCTGGCCGAGAAGGTCCTGGCGGAGCGGCGTCTGCTGCCCACCACGATCATCCCGGTCGCCACGACCGAGGCCACCACGACCGACCGCCTGCCGGACGAGGCCGGGATCGCCTTCCTCGTGCCGCCGAATCCGGCGATGTACGACGAGGAAGCCGCCGACGCCGAGCGCGAGGCCATCGCGCTCCGGCACGCGGAACGTCAGCGCCGGCTGGAAGCGCTGGCGACGTCGCTGGCCGACGACAGCGCCCTGTCGTGGAAGCTCAAGACCTGGCGCGAGGACTACCCGCCCGGCAGCATCGCGACACTGGCAGAGCAGCTCCAGAACGCGCGCACCGCGCACGAAACCGCGCAGACCGCGTTGGAGCAGGCGGAAAAGGAGTTCCAGCGCCTCGGCGAGAAGGCGGCCGGGCTCCGGGAACGGGTCCCCGAATTGCGCGCGGCTTCGGCCGAGGCGGGGGAGCGGGCTCGCGGGCTCGAAACACTCGCCGCGCGCGCCGCGAAGATTCCCGAGTGGACGGACGACGTCGAACGCGCGACCGAGACCGCCGAGCGGGCGGAGGCGACGGCGTCCGAGGCCGCGGCGAAGGCTTCCCGGCTGCGCGAGCAGGCGAGCGAGGAGCAACGCACCGCCGACGGGCACCGGCGCACGGCGACGACCGCGAAAGCGGAACTGGCCGAGGTGCCGGGATCGAGTGACGTCACCGAAAACGACCCCGTGCCCACCGAACCGGTGGACGCGTTGCGGCGGACTTTCGCGTCGGCTTCCGAGGCATACGCGAAGGTGGAGGTCGGCAGCGACCTCCGTGCCGAACTCGACCAGGCCGAGAGTGTCGAGGCGTCCGCTCGGGCGGCCGTGGAGGCGCTGGACGACGCCGTCCGCGAGCGTGCCTCGGCGTTGCTGGAGACACCGGACGGCTCCGACGCTTCGGCACGGGCGGCGGCGCAGGCGCGGGCGAACCGCGCGGTCGCGGTGCTGGAGGAGGAACGCACCGAGATCGTCGGGCTCGTCGCGACTCGCAAGGCGGAGCTGAGCCAGCTTCCGGAGCAGCCGTCGGCGCTGGCCGCGATCACGTCCGACGCGCGGCCGAAGGACATCGAGCACGGCCTGGCGCTCATCGACGACGCCAGCCTGGAAGTGTCCGCCGCCGCGCGGAAATGGGAAGAACTGCAGGAGCGCCGGGCCGCGGCCGAAGCGACGCTGGAGTCCGCGAAGGCATCGGCGTCCGGCTTCGGCCTGCTGGCCGAATCCATGGCGCACCTCTTGTCCAAAGAGGACGAGCAGGCGGCGTTCGACGGCGATGTCGAATCCGCGCGCGCCAAGCACTCCCGGCTCAACACCTCGCTCACCGAGGCGCAGGACGCCGCCGACGCGGGAGACCGCCGGGTGCGCGCGGCGGCCGACCAGCTGGCGCAGTACGCCACGGACAAGCGGTTCGAGAAGCTCAGCACGCCGGTGCGGCAGCAGGTGATCTCGGTCCGCCGCGATCAGCTGCCCGCCCACGCCGCCGAATGGGCGGAGGCGCTGCGGCCCCGGCTGCGCACGCTCACCGACGATCTCGCGCAGATCGACCGGCACCGCGGCGGCATCATCACCCGCCTGCAGGGCATGGTCGACGGCGCGCTGCGCACTCTCCGTGCGGCACAACGGGTTTCACGGCTGCCGGACGGTCTCGGCGACTGGTCGGGCCAGGAATTCCTGCGGATCCGCTTCACCGAACTCGAAGAGAACGTGCTCGCCGAGAAACTGGGCGAGGTCGTCGACGAGGCCGCGGTGGGGAAGACCTCCGACGGCCGGGATGTCAAGCGGGACGGGCTTTCGCTCGTGCTGCGCGGCGTGCAGGCCGCCGCTCCCAAGGGTTTCCGGGTCGACATGCTGAAGCCGGACTCCGTGCTGCGGACCGAACGGCAGCGCGTCTCCGAGATCAGGGACGTCTTCTCCGGCGGACAGCAGCTGACCGCGGCGATCATCCTGTACTGCACCCTGGCGGCGCTGCGGGCGAACAACCGCGGCAAGGCCCGCAACCGGCATTCCGGCGTGCTGTTCCTCGACAACCCGATCGGCCGCGCGTCGGCGGGCTACCTGCTGGAACTGCAGCGCGCGGTCGCGGAGGCGCTGGGCGTCCAGCTGATCTACACCACCGGCCTTTTCGACGCCGGCGCGCTGAGCGAGTTCCCGCTGATCGTGCGGTTGCGCAACGACGCGGACCTGCGGGCGGGGCGCAAGTACCTGTCCGTCGACGCGACGATCCGGAACGCGACCGACGAACTCGGCGAGCCCGACGGCGTCGCGCGGCTCTCGGCGACGCGGCTGTTCACGCGACCGGCGGACGAGCCGGAACCGGAGGAGGAGACCGCGTAGTGGCACGCGGTGGCACCAAGGGGCACGCCGTGTTAAAGTGCGTCCATGAGCGTTCAGCACGAGATCTCTCAGCGTGATCTCCGGAACCGGTCCGGCGAGATCATGGACGCGGTCGAGCACGGTGAGACCTTCACTGTGACCCGTAGCGGTTCGCCGATCGCCCAGCTGGTTCCGCTGTGCCGACGGCACGCTGTTTCCCGTGACCAGTTCGCCACCGGCTCGGCGAACGCTCCGCTCATCGACCCGGACAGGTTCCGCGCGGACCTCGACGACGCTTTCGAAGGGGAGGCGGAGGATCCCTATGGCCGCTGAGGTCCACGGCCTGCTCGACACGAACATCCTCATTCTCCGGCGGTCGATCGATCACGCCCAGCTGCCGGATCTGATGTCGATCAGCACGATCACGCTGGCCGAGCTTTCGGCGGGTCCGCATTACGCCGCCGACCCGGCCGAACGCGCCCGGCGCACGGATCTGCTGCAACGGGTGGAATCGGAATTCGATCCACTGCCGTTCGGCACCGAGGCGGCCCGCATCTTCGGCCGGGTGTCGGCGTCCGTGCTCGCGATGGGCAGGACGCCCCGGCGCCGGGTGGCCGACCTGATGATCGCCAGTGTCGCCATCGCGCACCGGATGCCGTTGTACACCACCAATCCGCAGGATTTCGAAGGCCTGAAGGAACTTCTCGACGTCGTTCCGGTCACCCGGCCGGCTTGAGGCCTTCCCGAGCCGCGGCCCGGTACTGCCCGGGAGCCTGACGGCGAGCGCGGCGGAAGGCCCGGCTGAACGCGTACACCGACGTGTAGCCGACCGAGTGGGCGATGGTGTCCACCGTGTCGTCGGTGTCGCGCAGCCGGACGGCGGCCAGGTCCATCCGCCACTGGGTCAGGTACTCGCCGGGCGTCCGGCCGGTGGTTTCGCGGAAGCGCCGGGTCAGCGTGCTGCGCGAGGTCGCCAGTTCCGCCGCGAGCAGGTCGGTGGTCCACGGTTTCGCCGGGTCCTCGTGGATTTTCGCCAGCGCCACGCTGATCAGCGGATCACCGAGGACGCCGAGCCAGGTTCCCCGGGCCTCGGCCGGTTTCTCGGTGCGCCACGCGCGGAGCAATTGGACCAGCAGGATGTCGACGAGCCGGTTCAGGACGAATTCGGTGGCGATCTGCGGTGAGGCCAGTTCCCGCGACAACAGCCGGACGGTGTCGTCCAGCCCGCCGCCGACATGGTTCGCGCGGATGTGCACCAGCTCCGGCAGCGTGGCCAGCACCTGGGTGGACACCGCCGGGTCGTAGTCGTAGGACGCACCGAGGACATGGGTGTCCACCTCGCCGGACCCGAGGCGCAACACGCCGCCGCAGGCCCGCGCCTTCTCCGCCGCCGTGCACAGGTTGGGAATGATCGCGACGTCCGGAGCGCTGCGCAGAGTGTGCTCGGGGCCGTTCGGCAGCAGGACGACGTCGCCGGGCATGAGCTGCCGCGGCGGATGCCCGGCGAGTTCCAGCCAGGCGGAGCCGCAGGTGACGGCGTAGAAGGCGGCGCGGGCGATGCCGTGCCAGAGGATGCCCCACGGTCCGGACGCCTCGATGCGCGCTCCGGTGGCGCCGCGGACGCCGCCTACGGCGAGCGCTTCGGCCAACAAGTCCATGGAGTCGAGGATAGTGCGACAGATGGATATCTTCGTGGCGTTTTCAGGCATCGAAACGGTCATTGGGTGCCGCATACGATCGAGGACATGACCGACACGTTCGACTTCGACCAGATCAACCGCACCGTGATCGCCGAGTTCCGCGAGACCGGCGGCAAGGCGGGCGGCATGTTCGAGGGCTACCCGCTCGTCCTCGTCCACCACACCGGCGCGAAGTCCGGCGCTCAGCGGATCGCGCCACTCGTCCCGCTTCTCGAGGGCGACCGGATCTTCATTTTCGCGAGCAAGGGCGGCTCGGACGACAACCCGGCGTGGTTCCACAACCTGGTGGCCAACCCGGACACGAAGGTCGAACTCGGCACCGAGACCTTCCCCATCCGTGCGCGGTTGCTCGCCGGCGCCGAACGCGACGAGGTCTACGCCAGGCAGTCCGCGGTCATGCCGCAGTTCGCCGAGTACCAGAGCAAGACCAGCCGCGTCATCCCGGTCTTCGAGCTGGAGCGGGTCTAGCCCCTTCGGGAGTGGTTCTAGGTACATGAAGGCCCCCTTCCTGTACATAGGCGCAAGGAAGGGGGCCTTCATGTACTTGGCAAGGTGTGAAGGTCGAGTTTCCTCGGCTGAGCCGAGGGAAGGGGTCCTTCACGCGCAGCCGCTGTGACTGCTGGTGCAGATGGGACACAGGTGGCGATTGCCGAGGCCTTCACGGACCGGGCCCGGGGAGCCATCTGGCCAGGCCGAGACAAGAAAGGTCATGACGACGGGGGAACGGCCATCCCGCGCAAGTTGAACCGGA
The DNA here is from genome assembly GCF_003947465.1 of Amycolatopsis sp. WAC 04182. NCBI lineage: Bacteria > Bacillati > Actinomycetota > Actinomycetes > Pseudonocardiales > Pseudonocardiaceae > Amycolatopsis > Amycolatopsis sp. WAC 04182. The sequence goes on along the minus strand of NZ_QHJJ01000002.1, from coordinate 351,765 downwards.
TGCCGAACCGTTCCGCCAGTCCGGGCACGGTGATCTCGGTGATCAGCTTCCCGGTCACCCGATCGAACCGCTTGATCTTGACGGGGGTCTCGCCGTCGAACGTCTCCTGCGTCAGGGTTATCGACCGGTCCGTGAAGATCGCCTGGCTGGACGAATCGCTGTCCGAGGTGAACCCGGTGTCGAACCGCGGCGTGGTGACCCCGGAGGCGATTTCGGTACTCATGATCCGGCCGTCGGCGGCGAGCCATTCGAGGCGGCCCTCCCGCACCGCCCTGGCGTCGTATGTCTTCTGCGAGAACGTCTCGGGGTCGACCAGTTTCTCGGTGATGGGGCGTCCCCCGCCGTCGAGCAGGGGCTGTTCGGTGTACTGACCGTTGCCGGTGTTCCACGAAACGATGGTCATCCGGGGCTTTCCGTCGGCGTCGGTGTAATCGGAAAGGAATGTGATGACACCGTCGTGACAGGGCACGTGCCGGTTGTGATCTCCCGCGTCGAAGACTCCCCGCCACGCGAGGGCCTTTTCCTTGCCTGCGGTCGCCGGATACAGCTGGGAAAGCAGTTCCGGCTGCGCACTGGGATCGACCTTCGAGCGCATGCCGGGAATCTTGGCCGAATCGGCGAAATGAGTTCCGGGGTCGGTGGCGATTCCATTGAGGACGCCGCCGCACAGCGCGTTCATGAAGTAGTTTCCTTCGACCCGGTAAAGCTGGGAACCGGTCGAAGTGGTGACGGCCACCTGATTGGTGTAGCCGGATTCGGAGAAGCCTTCGTTGTAGACCGAGACGAAACCCTTGCCGCCGGGTAATGCGAAAGCCGACTGCTGATGCCCCGCCTTCTTGTTCTCGAAGCTGACCAGCCCGTCGTTGCCGAGAATGTAGTCGCGGGTGTCGTCGCTGAAGAACAGCCCGGTCTCCGACCACGCGATATGCGACTCGGCCATGCCGCCGGTCTCGATCAGCTGGTTGCTTCCGTCGGCCCGCACCAGGACCAGATAGGCGGGCTGCCGCTTTTCCGGCGGGTTGTCGGCGGAGGTGTCCGGGTTGAGGTAGAAAGCGACGACGGTTTCGCCGAGCTTCACCGTATTGGGGTCAGCTGCTCCGCCGTCCGGCGAAGTACAGGCCGTCACGGCCAGGAGTGCGCAGGCGGCGAGCGCGACGAGTCGGGGGAGGCGCACCGGACCGGATCCTCTCAGACGGTGGGCGGTGCGACCTGCCCTCGGGCAGGCCGCACCGGTCATCGAATGTCGTTACTTGATGGTCTGGTAGACCACGGTGCTGCCGTCATCCTTGATGTTGTCGGGGTAGACGCCCAGCCCGCCGTTCTTGTCCAGGTCGATGTCCACGGAATCCTTGTAGGCCTTCCACACCAGCTCGGAGCAGTTCAGCTTCCCGTTGTTGTTGTACTTGTTGTTCGCGAAGTCGGCGTCGTAGGCCAGCCCGCGGAACTTGTTGTAGGCGTGGTTGGCCGCCTTGTCACGGCTCGACTGCTTGGCGTTGACCGACATCTTGTAGATGGGGCCGCATTTTTTCAGCGTGGACGCCGTGACGGACTTGCTCTTGCTGCCCTTTCCGGGTGCCTCCACGATCGTCTTCGTCGTGTAGTAGATGCCGACGTGGTTGTGCTTGAACACGGAGGTCTTCGCGTAGGAGTGGAAGACGTCTCCCTTGTTCCGCGCGTTTCCGACCGTCTTCTTCGTCTTGCAAGCGCCGTCGTCGGAGGAAGCGATGCCGATCTCGCTCGACGCGGCCGTTTCCGCGGCCTGGGCGGGCGCGGCGAGCAGGCCGAACATCGCCGTTCCCGCCATTACCGCGGTCGCGGCGGACGACGTGATGATTCTCCCGAATTTGCCCATGATTTCCCCACTCTTTCAACCAGAGGACAGCGGTACCCGACCGAATTGCGCGTATGCGCGAAAGTGCGGGCCGCGATCTGTTGACAGAGTTGAAACTAACGGCTTCGGGGAGCCGTGGGAGTCCGGTGAACGCCTGACAGTCCGGCCGTCGCTCAGTTCGACGTGACGAGGTAGCCGACCACCGCGGCCTCCAGGACGAGCACCAGCACGGCGATCACCACGAGTCCCAGGCGGCGTTCCCGGCGTGAACGATCGGACTCGGTCACCATGGGTCGCTCCCTCTGTGCTCTCGGTGTTCAGCGGTGGGCTGGCGTCGGTACTTTTCCACGAGAAGTATCGGTATCCCGTACGCCCCCGGCAAGGCCCCGGTAATCTCCCGCGCATGGCGGGTTCGGATGGACCGCCCCGGTGGTCCATGAGCAGCCCGGGCGCGAAGACGTACGCGAAACCGGACACCGGGTTCGCGTGGCTGCGGATGTTCGGGGCGATCCTGGTCGTCTTCGAGCACTGTTTCCCGATCATCGAACCGACCCGGATCACCAGCCTGCCGCCGAGCTGGAACATCTCGCTGGGGTACTTCGCGCTCATGGCCTTCTTCGCCATGAGCGGCTACCAGATCGCGGACAGCTGGCGGCGTGACTCCTCGTGGTGGCGTTACCTGCTCAAGCGGGTGCTGCGGATCTGGCCGCCGCTGCTGTTCGTGGTCATGGTGACGGCGTTCGTGATCGGGCCGCTGGTGACGGTGCTCAGCCCGCACGAGTACTGGGGGAATCCCGGCACCTGGGGTTACGTGGTGAACAACGCGATGCTGTACCCGTTGCAGCATCTGCTGCCGGGGGTGTTCACCGAGAACCCGTACCCGTACTCCGCGAACGGTTCGATCTGGACACTCCCGATGGAGACCACCGGATATCTGATCGTGCTCGTCGTCGGACTGGTGGGCGGGCTCGCGCGCGGACGGATCGTCCTGTTCCCGCTGCTGCTGGCGTTCATGGTGGCGGACGGGTTCATCGGGGCCTCGGTGGGCTTCCACGGCGACGCGGGCTCGTTGTTCAGCGTGCCGCTGGGGTCGATGGTGGCGTTCCTGGTGGCGTTCGTCGCCGGCATGCTGATGCACGCCTACCGGGACCTGATCCCGTTGCGCCCGGCCGTCGCGTACGCACTGGTGGCGCTCTACCTCGTCGCGAACTTCACCCCGCCCATCGAACCCGCGACGCGTTTCATCCTGCCCATCGCCGCGGGCTACGGCGCGATCACCTGGGCGTACCACTGGCCGCGCCGGCTGGACGGCTACGACCAGTGGGTCTATCCCAGTTACGGGATGTACGTGTGGGGAATGCCGGTGCAGCAGCTGTACACCCTCGCCGGGGTCCGCGATTCGTACCTGCTGATCGTGCTCGCGGTGCCCACCGCATACGTCTGCGGGGTGGTCTCCTGGCGGCTGATCGAACGGCCGACCCAGAAGCTGCGGATCTACCTCCGGGTGCCGGACGAACCCCGGTCCGGCACCGGAAGACCCGCGTCGAACCCGGACACCGAGATCACCCAGGTGATTCCGGCCGTCCCTCCGCCGCCTCGCCGACCGGCGCCTCAGGTCGCTCGCTTCGGGCCGCGGCCCGGGGCACCGGTGCCGCCCTTGGCCCACGGCCGGGAACACCGGAACTGACGAGCCCGGACCGATCCGTTTTTGTCGGGGCCCGGTGGTAGGAACGATCCGTGATCCCCAAGATCGATATCCGGCAGCGCCGTGCCCGCCTCGCGACGCGTCATCGCCTCGTCACGCCCGCCGAGTCGGTGCACGCCGCCGCGGACGCGGTCGTCGCGCTGCACGCCACGGATCCGGCGTCGGTGCACCTGTCCGCGTGGGCGCGCGTCAAAGGCGACGGCGTCGCGGAGCTGGAAAGCGCGCTCTACGAGGAGCGCACGCTGATCCGGATGCTCGGCATGCGCCGCACGGTCTTCGTCCTCGGTCACGAGAACGCGGCGCTCGTGCAGGCCGCGTGTTCCGCCGACATCGCCAAGAAGCAGCGCCGCCTGCTCGAACAGCACCTCGGCGCGCAGGGACATCCGGAGAACGTGCCGGAGCCGGAGCGCTGGCTCGCCGAGGTCGAGGACGCGACCGAGCGCGCGCTGAAGGCCCGCGGTTCCGCCACGGCACAGCAGCTGTCCGAGGACGAGCCGCGCCTCAAGCAGCAGCTGTTGATGGCCAAGGGCAAGCCGTACGAGGCGATCGCCAACGTCACCAGCCGTGTCCTGTTCCAGCTCGCGGTCGACGGCCGCATCGTGCGCGGCCGCCCGCGCGGCAGCTGGATCAGCAGCCAGTACTACTGGGCCCCGATGGCGGGCTGGCTGCCACAGGGCCTCGCCGAATGGGACGCCGACGCCGCCAGGGCAGAGCTCGCCCGGCGGTGGCTCTACGCCTACGGTCCCGCCCCGATCGCGGACCTCCGTTGGTGGACGGGCTGGACGGCGGGCCAGACGAAGAAGGCCCTCGCGGCGATTCAGCCGGCCGAGGTCGATCTCGACGGCGTTCCCGGCGTGGTCCTCGCCGACGATCTGGAGCCGGTCGACGAGCCCGCCCCGTGGGTCGCGCTGCTCCCGTCCCTCGATCCGACGTCGATGGGCTGGATCGAGCGCGACTGGTATCTCGGCCCGCACAAGGCACCGTTGTTCGACGGCACCGGGAACATCGGGCCCACCGTCTGGGCCGACGGCCGCATCGTCGGCGGCTGGGCGCAGCGCCCGGACGGCGAGGTCGTCCACCACTTCCTGGAGGACGTCGGAGCGGACGTCGAACGGGCCGTCGAGGCGGAGGCGAACCACCTGGCCGAGTGGTTCGGAGAGGTGCGAGTCACGCCACGAATGCGGACACCGCTGGAGCGACGGCTAGCACAGGGAAGCTGAGAGTTTCGGCAAGACGGCCTGGTAGCGATGGTCTTAATCGATTCTTGACCTGACCCACCGAGTGGTGGAAGTCTCGTCAGGGCAAAGAGGGTCGCCCGAGCACGCACGCTAGGGTTGCGCCCGAGTAAAGGACGTCTTACCGGGGCGATCCCGGACGAGTCTCAAGGGAGTGGCAGCAGTGACGGTTCGCGTAGGTGTCAACGGCTTCGGCCGCATCGGCCGCAACTTCTTCCGGGCCGTGCAGGCCGCCGGTCACGACATCGAGGTTGTCGCGTTCAACGACCTCGGCGACGTCGCCACCATGGCCCACCTGCTCAAGTACGACTCCATCCTCGGCCGTTTCCCGGGCGAGGTCAGCGTCAGCGACGAGGGCATCGTCGTCGACGGCAAGACGATCAAGGCCCTCGCCGAGCGCGACCCGGCCAACCTGCCCTGGGGCGACCTTGGCGTGGACGTCGTCGTCGAGTCGACCGGTTTCTTCACCACCGGTGACGCCGCCAAGGCGCACCTCGCCGGTGGCGCCAAGAAGGTCATCATCTCCGCGCCCGCCAAGGGCGAGGACCTGACCGTGGTGCTGGGCGTCAACGACGACAAGTACGACGGTTCGCAGAACATCATCTCGAACGCGTCCTGCACCACCAACTGCCTCGGCCCGCTGGCCAAGGTGCTGAACGACGCCTTCGGTGTCGAGCAGGGCCTGATGACCACGATCCACGCGTACACGCAGGACCAGAACCTGCAGGACGCGCCGCACAAGGACCTGCGCCGCGCCCGCGCCGCCGCGCTGTCCATGGTCCCGACCTCGACCGGTGCCGCCAAGGCCATCGGCCTGGTCCTGCCGGAGCTCAACGGCAAGCTCGACGGCTACGCGGTCCGTGTCCCGGTCCCGACCGGTTCGGCCACCGACCTCACCGTCACGCTGACCAAGAGCGCGACCCTCGACGAGATCAACGCCGCGTACAAGGCCGCCGCCGAGGGCCCCCTCGCCGGCATCCTGCGCTACAGCGACGACCCGATCGTTTCGGCCGACATCGTCACCGACCCGGCGTCCTGTATCTACGACGCGCCGCTGACCAAGGTCATCGGCAACCAGGTCAAGGTTGTCGGCTGGTACGACAACGAGTGGGGCTACTCGAACCGCCTCGCCGACCTCGTCAAGCTCGTCGGCAACAAGCTCTCCTGAGCCATGGCGCTGAAGAACCTCGAAGACCTGCTGGGCGAGGACGTCTCAGGCCGGTTCGTACTCGTACGGGCAGACCTGAACGTCCCGCTCGGCAGCTCTGATGGCGACGGCCCGCAAGCGACCGTCGCGGACAAGATCACCGACGACGGCCGCGTCCGCGCGGCCCTGCCGACCCTCAAGCGCCTCGCCGAGGCGGGCGCGAAGGTGGTCGTCACGGCGCACCTCGGCCGTCCCAAGGGCGAGCCGGACCCGGAGTTCTCGCTCGCGCCCGTCGCCGCGAAGCTCACCGAGTTGCTCGGCGTCGACGTCCCGCTGGCCGGTGACCTGGTCGGCGAGTCCGCCAAGGCCACCGTCGCCGGTCTGACCGACGGCCAGGTGGCCCTGCTGGAGAACGTGCGTTTCGACGCGCGCGAGACCAGCAAGGTCGAGGCCGAGCGGCAGGAGCTGGCCGCCGAGCTGGCCGCGCTCGTCCCGGGCGGCGCGTTCGTGTCCGACGGTTTCGGTGTCGTGCACCGCAAGCAGGCCTCGGTCTACGAGATCGCGCGGGCGCTTCCTGCGTATGCAGGCGGTCTGGTGCTGGCCGAGGTCGACGTCCTCAAGAAGCTGACCGAGGACCTCGCGCGCCCCTACGTCGTCGTCCTCGGCGGCGCGAAGGTGTCGGACAAGCTGGGTGTCATCGCGAACCTGCTGACCAAGGTCGACAGGCTGCTCATCGGCGGCGGCATGGCGTACACCTTCCTCAAGGCCCAGGGCCACGAGGTCGGGAACTCGCTGCTGCAGGAGGACCAGCTGGAGCAGGTCCGCGGCTTCCTCGCCGAGGCGGAGAAGCGCGGTGTCGAGCTGATCCTGCCGGTGGACGTCCTCGCCGCGACGGGCTTCGCCGCCGACGCGGAGTTCGACGTCGTCGACGCGAAGGCCATCCCGGCCGACCGCATGGGGCTCGACATCGGCCCGAAGTCGCGGGAGCTGTTCGCGGGCAAGCTGGCCGACGCGGCGACCGTGTTCTGGAACGGCCCGATGGGCGTGTTCGAGTTCGAGTCCTTCGCCGGCGGCACCCGTGCCGTGGCCGAAGCGCTGGTCGAGAGCGACGCCTTCACCGTGGTCGGTGGGGGAGACTCCGCCGCGGCCGTGCGGCAGCTCGGCCTGCCGGAGGACGGTTTCTCGCACATCTCGACCGGCGGCGGCGCGTCGCTGGAGTACCTGGAGGGCAAGGAACTGCCCGGAGTCGCTGTGCTGGGAGAGAACGACTAGTGGCGCGCAAACCGCTCATCGCCGGCAACTGGAAGATGAACCAGAACCACCTCGAAGCCATCGCGCTGGTTCAGAAGATCGCCTTCGCCCTGCCGGAGAAGTACTATGCGAAGGTCGACGTCGCGGTCTTGCCGCCGTTCACCGACATCCGCAGCGTCCAGACGCTGACCGACGGCGACAAGCTGTCGCTCACCTACGGCGCCCAGGACCTGTCGCCGCACGACTCCGGTGCCTACACCGGTGACGTGTCGGGTCCGATGCTGGCGAAGCTGGGATGCAGCTTCGTCACCGTCGGGCACTCGGAGCGGCGTGAGTACCACGGCGAGTCCGACGAGCTGGTGAACAAGAAGGTCAAGGCGGCGCTCAAGCACGGCATCACGCCGATCCTGTGCGTGGGGGAGAAGCTCGAGGTCCGCGAGGCGGGCGAGCACATCGCCCACACCACGACCCAGCTGGTCGAGGGCCTCAAGGGGCTCAAGGCCGAGCAGGTCAAGGACGTCGTCGTCGCCTACGAGCCCGTCTGGGCGATCGGGACCGGCAAGGTCGCGACCCCGCAGGACGCCGAAGAGGTGTGCGGAGCCATCCGCGCCACCCTCGCGGAGAAGTACGGTGCCGAGGTCGCGTCCTCGGTCCGCGTGCTCTACGGGGGCTCGGCCAAGGCCAACAACATCAGTGACCTCGTCGCCTGCGAGAACATCGATGGAGCACTCGTCGGTGGTGCCAGCCTGGATGGTGACGAATTCACCAAACTCTGCGCACTCGCCGCGGGCGGGCCCCTGCCCTGATCGGGGCACCTACCGGGTAACCTGGGTATCCGGTCCGTCACACAGCAGTGGACGAGTCCAGGAGTACGGTGTGTCCTGGTGGCCATGAGCCGCCTGTGCACACCGTTTTCCTGCATTCTCCAAGAGCGCAGAGGATGACATGAAGCTGTTCCTGCAAATCCTGTTGATCGCCTCCAGCGTGCTGCTGGTGGTCGCCGTGTTGCTGCACCGCGGCCGTGGTGGCGGTCTGTCTTCGCTGTTCGGTGGCGGTATGCAGTCGAGCCTCTCCGGCTCGAGCGTGGCCGAGAAGAACCTCGACCGGATCACGCTGCTGCTGGGCGCGGTGTGGCTGATCAGCATCATCGGCCTCGGGCTCCTGCTCAAGGTCTGATCGATCCAGGTGTTTCGGCGTGCCTATGGGGGGCGCGCCGCCGATCCCTATAGGTGTGAGGATTCATGGTTGGCGGTAACGCGATTCGGGGCACCCGTGTGGGTGCCGGTCCTTCGGGCGAATCGGAACGGGGTGAGTCGGCGCCGCGGCGCCGTATTTCCTACTGGTGCGCCAACGGGCACGAGGCACAGCCTTCGTTCTCGATGGACGCCGAGATTCCCGACGAGTGGGACTGCCCGCGCTGCGGGCTCCCCGGTGGGCAGGACGAGAAGAACCCTCCTGCCGCGCCGCGGACCGAGCCTTACAAGACTCACCTCGCGTACGTGAAGGAACGGCGTTCCGACGCCGACGGCGAGGCCATCCTCGCCGAGGCGCTGGAGCGGTTGCGCCAGCGCCGGGAGATCTGAGACTCCCCGAGGCCTAGCGGTCGAGCGGGTACCGGGCACGCACCCGGAACCCGCCGTCCTCGGTGTCGGCGGTCTCGAAGCTCCCACCCAGCAGTCGAGCGCGTTCGGCCAGCCCGGTCAGCCCGTGTCCTCCCGAGGGCAGGGCCGCACCGGGGGTCCGGGCGCGCTCGTTGCGTATTTCGACCTTGAGCGAACCGTGCTCGCCCTGGATCCGGATGGTCGCGGTGGCGCCGGGCGCGTGTTTGTGCACGTTGGTCAGGCATTCCTGCACGGTCCGGTAGGCCGCCGCCGAAACCTGGCTGGGCAGGAGGTCGGGGATCCGCTCGACGGTCAGATGCACCGGGACGTCCGAGCCGCGGATCAGCCGGTCGAGTTCGTTGATCCCCGGCCGTGGCCCGTCGTCTTCGGAGCCCGAGCGGAGCACGCTCACGAGTGAGCGCAGTTCCTCGAGCGTCTTGGTGCTCAGCTTCCGGATGACCTGCGCGGTTTCGAGCGACCGGGCGTCGGTGGTCTGCGCCTGCAGCGCGCCGGCCTGCATCGCGATCAGGGTGATCTGGTGCGAGACGACGTCGTGCATCTCCCTCGCGAGGCGGGCACGTTCCTCCGCGCGGACGGCGTCGGCGTGGAAGCGGCGCTCGCGGTCGCGGCTGGCGGCGAGTTCGGTGAGCTTCTGCGAGATCTCGGTCCGCGCTCCGATGAGCAGGCCGATGGCCACCGGCATCCCGGCGACGATGACGCCGTAGATCCCGTCCAGGACGTGTTCCCGCCAGCTGAGCTCGACGAAGTCGGCCAGCGGCCACTGGACGAACCGGCAGGTGAAGACCAGGGCGAACCCGGTCCACGTCTGCCAGTGCATCTGTTTGCGGGTGGCGAGGAAGCCGAGCGCGATCATCGCGGCCAGCTGTGACCAGCCCGCCAGGAACCCGGGGACGGTGACGATCACCGCGAGGAACGGCAGCTTGCGCCGGAAGGCGAGGCCGAGGCAAGCGGCCCCGGACAGGTAGATCGAATACGGCTGAGCCTTCTCGGGGATCACCAGCCACACGTCGAGCGCGGCCAGGAAGATCGCGAGTGTGTCGATGCCCAGCGCGACCAGCGCCGGGCGTTTGATCTTGGCGAACGAAATGACCCCGGCGGCACGGCGCATCCGGTCGGCGGCGTCCGCTCCGGAGCCGCCCACCGAGATACCTGGCATCGAGAGACCCTCTGTGCTCATCGCTGGCGACCTCACTCGTCTTGTGGACTTGGATGGTGAGACGTGTTCTTCGCCCGATCGGGACGCGCAGGAACGAACAAATGTGCGGATGCTAACGGGTGGATGTACAAGGGCGGTAAGTTTCCCCCAGTCGGGCTAGCGACTGTCCGGTCACTGTCCGCTCTGCGGACAAGTGCATGAACGTTCGGTCGGTCGAATCCACACCGGACCACCCGGGCTCGGTGGTCCGTTGATCGTTTCGACGCGCGAACAAGTCCTCTCTGATGCCGAAGCCCCCGGAAGTTGATCCATGTCACGTTTCGTGGCCGCGCGGTGACCCAGCCGCGCGAAGTCCGTGAAGGCCTCCTTCACTACCTTCAGCGTAGGGAAGGAGGCCTTCACGGACTTCCGCCATGAGGGTGTCACCACCGCAGCCACCGGGTGGGTCGTGATCGAAGGCGTAACTCGCGTGTTGCGCGTCCAATCACGCGAGTTACGTCTCTGATCACGCGAGTCACGCCTTGGGGCACCTCTCCCGGAGCCACCCGAAGCGCGTGAAGGCCCCCTTCCCTCGGCTCAGCCGAGGGAAGGGGGCCTTCACGCGCGAAAGGGTCAGCCCGTAGGCGGCTGGTAGACCTTCGTGAGTTTCGAGGCGGAACCCCGGTCCAGCAGCCAGAGCGTGCGACGCGAGCCGCGGGCTCCCGCCACCGGGATCTCGACCTCGCCGGCACCGGCCAGCGCCTGCGCGACGGCGTCGGCCTTGGCGTCGCCGCCCGTGACCAGCCAGATGTCCTGCGCGCGACGGATCGCGGGCAGGGTCAGCGAGATCCGGGTCGGCGGCGGCTTCGGGCAGTCCCGTACCGCGACGACCGAGCGCTCCTTCTCGTGCACCGCGGGGCTGTCGGGGAAGATCGAGGCGGTGTGCCCCTCCCCGCCGAGGCCCAGCAGCATGATGTCGAACGCCGCGTCGTTGGCCGCCAGGACCTCCGCGTAGGCCGCTGCCGCGGCGTCGACGTCGTCGCCGAACTCGCCGTCCGAGGGTGCCATGGCGTGCACCCGCTTCGGGTCGAGCGGGACATGGTCGAGCAGCGCCTCGCGGGCCTGCTTCTCGTTGCGGTCGTCCGAGTCCGCCGGGACGAAGCGCTCGTCGCCCCAGTAGAGGTCCAGACGTGACCAGTCGATGGCGTCACGCGCACTGGAGTCGCGCAGTTCGCGCAGGATCGCGATCCCGGTGCCGCCGCCGGTGAGCACCACCGAAGCGGAGCCCTTGGCGGCTTGGACGTCGACGATCCGGGTGACCAGCCTGGCCGCCGCGGCGGCGGCCAGGAGGTCCGGGTTCTCGTAGACGACGACCTCGGTCTTGCTCATGAGGTGCTCTTCGCGGTCTTGACGGGCGCCTTCTTCGCCGCCGGAGCCGTCTTCTTCGCCGGAGCGGCCTTGGCCGCGGTGCCCGACGAAATCTTGCCCAGCCCGTTCAGCGAAGCCTCGTAGACCTCGTCCGGGTCGAGCCGCCGCAGCTCCTCGATCAGGCAGTCCTTGTTGTTCCGCCGCTGCAGGGCGATGCGGCGCGTCGGCTGGCCCGGCTGGGTCAGCGTGCCGACCCGGCCATCCGGCCGGTGCAGTTCCACCGGGCCGGAACGCCGGTCCAGCGTCACCGAGATGATGCCCGCGGCGCCGCTGCTCTTGACCCGCTTCACCGGCACCTTGAGGTACTCGGCCAGCCAGCCGGCGAGCAGTTCGGTCGACGGCGAGTCGGCCTCACCGGTCACGGTCGCGCCGGTGACCTTCTCATGCGGCGGAAGGTCCAAAGCGGACACCAGCTGTGCGCGCCAGCTGGTCAGCCGGGTCCACGCCAGGTCGGTGTCACCCTCCACATAGGACTTCGCCCGCGTGGTGAGTGCCCTTATGGGCGCCTTTTCCGCCGCCGAGTCGGTGATCCGGCGCTGTGCCAGCTCACCGAGCGGGTCCTTGGCCGGAGCCTTCGGACCGGTGCCCGGCCACCAGGTGACGATCGGCGCGTCCGGCAGCAGCAGCGGCACGACCGCGCTCTGTCCCTGCGAGGCCAGCGGGCCGTAGAGCCGCAGGACGATGACCTCGCTCGCGCCGGCGTCGCCGCCGACCCGGATCTGGCCGTCGATCCGCGGCGCCGCGGTCCGCGCGCCCTTGGCCACCACGATCACCCGCGAGGGGTGTTCCCGGCTGGCCTCGTTGGCGGCCTCGATCGCCTCTTCGAGTTTGTCGTCGTCGTCGGCCACTATGACCAGCGTCAGCACCCGGCCGAGCGCCACCTGCCCGCCCTGTTCGCGGATCTCGACGAGTTTCTTGTTCAGCTGCGACGTCGTGGTCGACGGCAGGTCGATGATCACGGACGCCTCCAGTTCCGGCCGGTACGCTCCAGCATTTCGTCCGCGGACGGCGGTCCCCACGAACCGGGCGGGTACGCCTCGGGCGCGCCCTTCTTGGCCCAGTGGTCGAGGATCGGGTCCAGGATCTCCCAGGACAGTTCGACCTCTTCGTTCACCGGGAACAGCGACGGTTCGCCGAGCAGCACGTCCAGGATGAGCCGTTCGTAGGCCTCCGGGGACGACTCGGTGAACGCGTGCCCGTAGCCGAAGTCCATGGTGACGTCGCGGACCTCCATCGTGGTCCCCGGCACCTTCGACCCGAACCGCAGCGTGATGCCCTCGTCGGGCTGCACCCGGATCACCAGCGCGTTCTGGCCCAGTTCCTCGGTCGAGGTCGAGTCGAACGGCAGATGCGGCGCCCGCTTGAACACCACGGCGATCTCGGTGACCCGGCGGCCCAGCCGCTTGCCGGTGCGCAGGTAGAACGGAACCCCCGCCCAGCGGCGGTTCTGCACCTCCAGCGTCACCGCGGCGTAGGTCTCGGTCGTCGAGTCCTTCGCGAAACCGCCTTCCTGCAGCAGGCCCGGCACCTTCATGCCGCCCTGCCAGCCGCCCGCGTACTGTCCGCGCGCGGTGGTCTCGTCGAACGGCGCCAGCGGCTTGGTCGCGGAGAGCACCTTGACCTTCTCCGCGCGGAGAGCGCGCGGAGCGAACGAGACCGGCTCCTCCATCGCGGTCAGCGCGAGGAGCTGCAACAAGTGGTTCTGGATGACGTCGCGTGCGGCGCCGATGCCGTCGTAGTACCCCGCGCGGCCGCCGAGACCGATGTCCTCGGCCATGGTGATCTGCACGTGGTCGACGTAGTTGGCGTTCCAGATCGGCTCGAACAGCTGGTTCGCGAACCGCAGCGCCAGCAGGTTCTGCACCGTCTCCTTGCCGAGGTAGTGGTCGATGCGGAACACCGACTCCTCGGGGAAGACGTCGTTCACGATCCCGTTGAGCTCCTTGGCGCTCTTGAGGTCGCGGCCGAAGGGCTTCTCGATGACGACCCGGCGCCAGGTGTCCTCACTCGCCTCGGCGAGGCCGGAGCGGGCGAGCTGCTTGGTCACCACCGGGAACGCGCTCGGCGGGATCGACAGGTAGAACGCGGTGTTGCCACCGGTGCCCCGTTCGGCGTCGAGGTCCTTGACCGTCTGCGCGAGCCGGTCGAAGGCGTCGTCGTCGTCGAAGGTGCCCTGGACGAACCGGATCCCTTCGGCGAGCCGGTTCCACACCGACTCCTTGAACGGCGTCCGCGCGTGCTCCTTGACCGAGTCGTGCACGAGCTCGCCGAAGTCCTGGTGCTCCCAGTCCCGGCGGGCGAACCCGACGAGCGAGAACCCGGCGGGCAGCAGCCCGCGGTGGGCGAGGTCGTAGATCGCCGGCATCAGCTTCTTGCGGGCGAGGTCACCGGTGACGCCGAAGATCACCAGGCTGGACGGCCCGGCGATCCGCGGCAGCCGCTTGTCGCGCGGATCGCGCAGCGGGTTGTTCCAGGCTCGTGTCACTCGCCGGCCTCCTGTACCGCGCGGACCAGTCCGGCCAGGCCGGCGGCCCGGTCGGTGAGGTGCAGGCGCAGCACCGGACGGCCGTGCTCCGCGAGCACCTGGCCGTCACCCAGCGCCTGGGCGTGCTGCAGGACGCCGAGCGTGTACGGCCGGTCCGGAACGTCGAGATCGTCCTCGACGGCGCCGGTGATCTGCAGGAAGACACCGTTCTGGTGCCCGCCCTTGTGGTACTGCCCGGTCGAGTGCAGGAACCGCGGCCCCCACCCGAAGGTGGTCTGGCGGCCGGTCCGCTTGGCGATCTCGCCGCGCAGGACCGCGGTCGACGCGTCGTCGAGCCGGTCGAGGTACGCCTGCACCGCGATGTAGCCGGTTTCCGGTGCGGAATCGAAGAAAGCCCGCAGGATGTCCGCGAGCTTTCCGTCGGTGGCAACGCCTTCCGAGCCGAACACCTCGACCGCGCCGTCCACAGTGGACGGCTTCTCGCCGCCCTTGAGCGCGTCCGGGTTGTCCAGCAGGGAACGAGCGGCCTTCTTCGCGGCCTCGACGTCGGGCTGGTCGAACGGGTTGATCCCGAGCAGCCGCCCGGCGAGCGCGGTCGCGAACTCCCACAGCAGGAACTGCGCGCCGAGCGAGCCGGTCACGGAGATCTTCGCCGCGCCTTCCGCCGGTCCGACCGCCACCGGGGTGGCGTCGGCCTTGGCGTCGGCGAATCCGGGAGCGCTCGGGCCCTCGACGGCGACCGGCAGGAGACCGGTGCCCTGCTTGCCGGTGGATTCGGCGATCAGCTGCTCCGCCCAGTCGGCGAAACCCTTGATACCGGAACCCGTGTCACCGATGACGACCTTCTCGGCGCCCTTTTCGTGCGCCGCGACCCACGCCGACGCGAGCTTGACCGCGGGGTTGTCCACGGAGTCGGCGGCCAGCTCGTCGGCCACCGAAGCGGCCTGGTCGAGCAGGCGGGCGACATCCGCGCCGGCGAGCCCGGCCGGGACGAGCCCGAACGCGGTCAGCGCCGAATAGCGGCCGCCGACGTTCGGGTCGGCGAGGAAGACCTTGCGGTAACCCTCCTTTTCGGACAGTTCCGCGAACGGCGAGCCGGGGTCGGTGACGACCACGATCCGCCGGGCCGCGTCGATGCCCGCGTCGGCGAAGGCCTTCGCGAAGATCCGCCGGTGGCTGTCGGTCTCGACGGTGCCGCCGGACTTCGACGACACGACGATGACCGTGCGCTCCAGGTCACCGGCCAGCGCGTCGGCGACCTGGCCCGGGTCGGTGGTGTCGAGAACGGTCAGCGCGACTCCGTCGGTCGCGGTGATGACCTCGGGGGCCAGCGACGAACCACCCATGCCCGCGAGGACGACGCGGTCGACGCCCTCGGAACGCAGGTCGGTCCGCAGTGCCTCGATCTCGCCGATCAACGGCCGCGAGGACTTGTGCAGCGTCGTCCACGAGAGACGGATCGACGCTTCGGACTCGGCTTCGGGACCCCACAGTGTGGCGTCCTGGGACGCCAGTTTCGATGCGACCTGGTCGGCGACGAGCCGCTCCGCGAACGGAGCGGCTTCGCCGGCCAGGGCGGCGTCGACGATTTCGACGCCGGTCGTTTCCCCTGCCATGGTCCAGATCAGTCCTTTGCCTTTTCCAGCTGCCCGGTGACGGTCTCGAGAAGCTCCACCCAGGACTTCTCGAACTTCTCGACGCCCTCGTCCTCGAGGACCTTGAACACGTCGTCGATGTCGATGCCGACCACCCGCAGCTTGTCGAAGACGACCTGCGCGTCGGGGCCCTTGCCGGTCACCGTGTCACCGGTGATCTCGGCGTGGTCGCCCGCGGCTTCGAGGGTCTTCTCCGGCATCGTGTTGACCGTGTCCTTGACGACGAGCTGGTCCACGTAGCGGGTGTCGGAGTACTGCGGGTCCTTCACGCCGGTGGAGGCCCACAGCGGACGCTGCGCGTTCGCGCCGGCCTCGGCGAGCGCCTTCCAACGGTCCGAAGCGAACAGTTCCTCGAACGCCGCGTACGCGAGACGCGCGTTGGCGATGGCGGCCTCACCGCGCAGCGCGGTGGCCGCGTCGGTGCCGATCGCGTCGAGGCGCTTGTCGATCTCGGTGTCCACACGGGACACGAAGAACGACGCGACCGAGTGGATGCCCTTGAGGTCGTGGCCGTTGGCCTTGGCCTGCTCCAGCCCGGCGAAGTAGGCCTCGATGACCGCCCGGTACCGCTCGACCGAGAAGATCAGCGTGACGTTGACGCTGATGCCCTCGGCCAGGGTCTTGGTGATCGCCGGGAGACCTTCTTCGGTGGCCGGGATCTTGATCAGCACGTTCGGCCGGTCCACGGTCTTCCACAGGTCCTGCGCCTCGGCCACCGTCTTGTCGGAGTCCTTGGCCAGGCGCGGGTCCACCTCGATGGACACCCGGCCGTCGACCCCGTTCGTGGCGGTGTAGACGTCGCGGAACAGGTCCGCGGCGTTGCGCACGTCGGTGGTGGTCAGCTCGCGGATGGTGGCCTCGACGTCGGCGCCGCGGGCGGCGAGCTCCTTGGTCTGCTCGTCGTACGCCTCGCCCTTCGACATCGCGTTGGCGAAGATCGTCGGGTTGGTGGTCACGCCCACGACGTGCTTGTCGCGGATCAGGTCGGCGAGGTTGCCGGTGTTCAGGCGCTCACGGGACAGGTCGTCGAGCCAGATCGAGACGCCTGCCTCGGACAGCTGAGCGAGCTTGTCGTTGCTCATGCTTTCCCCTTCAGTTCTTGGTGTTGGCGATCGAGCGACGGGCGGCCTCGACGACTGCCTCCGCGGTGAAACCGAACTCACGGAACAGTGTGGCGGCGTCGGCCGACGCACCGAAGTGCTCGATCGAAACGTTCACCCCGGCGTCACCGGTGAAGCGGTGCCACGACTGGGCGATACCGGCTTCGACGGAGACGCGTGCCTTGACCGACGGCGGGATCACGGCGTCCTTGTAGGACTGATCCTGCGCGTCGAACCACTCGACACACGGCATCGAGACGACGCTCGCCGGGATGCCGTCGGCCTCGAGGGTCTTGCGGGCCTCGACGGCCAGCTGGACCTCGGAGCCGGTCGCGATCAGCACGACCTCGGGGTTGCCGTTGGACGCCTCGGCGAGGACGTAACCGCCCCGCTTGACGCCTTCGGCGCTGGTGCCCTCCAGCACCGGCACGTTCTGCCGGGTCAGCGCGAGACCCGACGGGTGGTGGACGTCCTCCAGGACGGCCTTCCACGCGTACGCGGTCTCGTTGGCGTCCGCCGGGCGGACGACGTTGAGGCCCGGGATGGCGCGCAGGGCGGAGAGCTGCTCGATCGGCTGGTGGGTGGGGCCGTCCTCGCCCAGGCCGATCGAGTCGTGCGTCCACACGTAGGTGACCGGCGCCTTCATCAGCGCGGCCAGCCGCACGGGCGGGCGCATGTAGTCGGAGAAGATCAGGAACGTCGCGCCGTAGGGGCGGGTGCCGCCGTGCAGCGCGATGCCGTTGAGGATCGAGCCCATCGCGTGCTCGCGGATGCCGAAGTGCAGCGTCCGGCCGTACGGGCTGGTCTTCCACATCTCGGTGGAAGCCTTCTCCGGGCCGAACGAGTCGGCCCCCTTCATGGTGGTGTTGTTGCTCTCCGCGAGGTCCGCGGAACCGCCCCACAGCTCGGGAAGCGGCTCGGCGAGCGCGTTGAGCACCTCACCGGAGGCCTTGCGGGTCGCGATGCCCTTGGCGTCCGGCTCCCACTTCGGCAGGTTGTCCGCGAAGCCCTCGGGCAGCGTGCGGGTCGACATCCGGTCCGCGATCTTCTTGCGCTCCGGGTTCGCGGCGCCCCACGCCTCGAACTTCTCCTGCCATTCGGCGCGGGCGGTCTTGCCGCGGTCGACGGCCTGGCGGGTGTGCGCGATGACCTCGTCGTCGACCTGGAAGCTCTGCTCCGGGTCGAAGCCCAGGATTTCCTTGACCGCGGCGACCTCTTCGGCGCCGAGCGCCGCGCCGTGGGCCTTGCCGGTGCCCATCTTCTTCGGCGCCGGGTACCCGATGACGGTCTTCAGCGCGATGAACGACGGGCGCTCGGTCTCGGCCTTCGCGGCCTTGATGGCCTCTTCGATCGCGACGACGTCTTCGCCACCCTCGACGACCTGGGTGTGCCACCCGTAGGCCTCGTAGCGCTTCACGACGTCCTCGGACAGCGCGATCTTGGTGTCGTCCTCGATCGAGATCTCGTTGTCGTCCCAGAAGACGATCAGGTTGCCCAGCTCCTGGCGGCCGGCGATCGAGGAGGCCTCGGCGGTGACGCCCTCTTCGATGTCACCGTCGGAAGCGACGACGTAGACGTAGTGGTCGAAGATGCTCTCGCCCTGCGGGGCGTCCGGGTCCAGCAGGCCGCGCTCGCGGCGGGCCGCCATCGCCATGCCGACCGCGTTGGCCAGGCCCTGTCCGAGCGGGCCGGTGGTGGTCTCGACGCCCTTGGTGTGCCGGTACTCCGGGTGACCCGGGGTCTTCGAGTCCCATTTGCGCAGCTGCTTCAGGTCTTCCAGCTCCAGGCCGAACCCGGCGAGGTACAGCTGGATGTAGAGGGTGAGGCTCGAGTGACCGGCGGAGAGGACGAAGCGGTCGCGAGCGGGCCACTCGGGGTCCGCCGGGTCATGACGCAGCGTCCGCTGGAAGAGCGTGTACGCGAGCGGCGCCAGGCTCATCGCGGTGCCGGGGTGACCGCTGCCGCAGTTCTCGACCGCGTCCGCGGCGAGCACCCGAACGGTGTCGACGGCCCGCGTGTCGAGGTCGGTCCAGTCGGCGGGCACGTTGCGCCGGAGGAGTGGGTTCTTCTCGCTGGTAGAGGCGGTTTCGGACACTGAACTCGAACTCCCCGTCATCAGGTTGTGGCTTCTCTTCCCTCGTGGGTAACCCACGTGTACCGCTACTAATCTCAATCGATCCGGAAGGGACGATATTCCTGGTCCGGGCCGTTCGCAGAGGTACGCCGCGAGCTACCGCGGCCAGCCTAATGGTTCGGCCGGTCGAGGACCCGCGATCACCCTCTGGAAACAGCACGTCTAACATCGGGGAAGGGTTCAGAACACTCCGGATCCGGGGCCGCCACATCACCCGGAAGCCTGGTGGGCCCCGCCCCGAAAACTGACGCAGGGAGTGAAATGTCGTTGGTGAACGCTGCGCACGGACGCAGTGACAGCACCAGCGCCGTACATCCGACCGGTGAACGACCGCACGGTGGCCGGCGAACAATCCGCCAGGTCGTCGGCGCGTACGCCGCCCTCGCGAAGCCCAGGGTGATCGAGCTCCTCCTGGTCACCACGATTCCCGCGATGTTCCTGGCAGGCCGGGAAATCCCGTCGCCGTGGCTGGTGCTCGCGACGCTCGTGGGCGGCACCATGGCCGCGGGCAGCGCCAACGCCTTGAACTGCGTCATCGACGCGGATATCGACAAGGTGATGAACCGCACCAAGCGGCGCCCGCTGGTGAAGGAATCGGTGCCCCGGCGCGGCGCGCTGATCTTCGGTCTCGTGCTCGGCGTCCTGTCGTTCGTCGTGCTCTATTTCACGGTGAACCTGCTCTCGGCGATCCTCGCGATCGTGACGATCCTCTTCTACATCTTCGTCTACACGCTGGTGTTGAAGCGGCGAACGTCACAGAACGTCGTCTGGGGCGGTGCGGCGGGCTGCATGCCGGTCGTCATCGGCTGGGCCGCCGTCACCGGCACCGTCGAGTGGCCCGCGTTCGTGATGTTCGGCGTCATCTTCTTCTGGACCCCGCCGCACACCTGGGCGCTGGGCATGAAGTACCGCGACGACTACGAGCGCGCCGGCGTGCCGATGCTGCCGGTGGTCGCCACCCCGCAGCACGTGGCGCGGCAGATCGTCATCTACTCGTGGGTGATGGTCGCGTGGACGCTGCTGCTGGTCCCGGTGACGAGCTGGATCTACACGACGTTCGCGATCCTGGCGGGCGGCTGGTTCCTCTTCTACGCCCACAGCCTGAACGCGGCGGTGCGGCGCGGCGAGGAGACCAAGCCGATGTCGCTGTTCCACCGGTCGAACACGTACCTGATGATCGTGTTCGTCGCGCTGGCCGTCGACTCGGCGATCGGGCTGCCGGCCATCGGGCTGCCTTTCTGATCATGTAGCGCGTGAAGGCCCCCTTCCCTCGGCTCAGCCGCGGGAAGGGGGCCTTCACGCGTGGTGGGGTTTGCGGGCCCCGGCCTCAAGATCACCCGAGGACGTGCGGCCGCTTGTCCTGAAGGACTCCTTAGAGACGATGAGCGTTCTGAAGTCGTCCTTCAGGACGTTCGGCCCCCTGGCCGTTCCCAAGGGGTGGCGCGCGTTGCCGGTCCGAGCTACCCGTCCGTACCGTCCGGCGGAGTGACGAGTACGACCGAGCGCCCGGCCACCGTCCGAGCCGGGCGCGCGACCATGGCGGTCGCCTGCCTGATCGTCTTCACCGCGCAGATGGCGACGACGATCTATCTCCCCTCCCTCCCGATGGTCGAGCGCGATTTCGGGGTGTCGCGCAGTGTCGCGGCGCTCTCGGTGTCGCTGTTCGTCATCGGCGCGGCGGCGCCGGTGGTGCTGTGGGGCCGGGCGGCCGACCGTCTCGGGCGCCGGGCCGCGATGCTGGCGTCGCTGGGCCTGTTCGTCGTCGCCAGTGCGGTCCTCATCGTCAACACCTCGCCCACGTGGCTCCTCGTTCTCCGTTCCCTGCAAGGGATCGGTGCCGGAGGCGCGGCCATCGTCGCCCGGATCGCCGTGCGGGACCTCGGCGACGGCGACGCGCTCGCCCGACGGCTTTCGGTGCTGTCCATCGCGTTCGTCACGGCGCTCGGCGGCGGGCAGTTCGCCGGCGGGCTGATCGGCGGGTGGCAGGGCGGTTTCGCGGTGCTGACGGCGGCCGGTGTGCTCTGTGTCCTCGGCACGCTGACGATCCCGCTCGCCAAAGGCCGCGTGGAGAAGACCGGGATGCTCCGGATCTACCTCCGGATCCTCGCCGTTCCGGCGTTCCTGCGGCCGACGATCGCGGCCGGACTCGGCTTCGCGACGATCGTGCTCCTCCAAGAGGTCTCGCCGTTCGTCTTCCAGCAGCACTTCGGGCTGAGCGTCGACCAGTACGGCGGCCTCGGCCTCCTCTTCGGACTGGCCTACTTCGCCGGTGCGCTGCTGGTGAACCGGCTGGCCGGGCGCAAGGGATCGCCGTGGCTGATGCGCGCGGGCGCGCTGGTCATGACCGGCGCCGGCCTGCTGACGATCGTCTTGTGGCTCGTGCCCGCGATCCCGCTCACGGCCGCGTTCGTGACGTTCGTCGCGCTCTACTGCGGGACCACGTTCGGCCAGGCCGCGCTCTTCCCGAGCAGTATGGCCGTCGCGGTGAGCGAGGTGCCCGGGCACGGCGCGTACGCCGTCGCGCTGTGCGGGTTCGTCGCGCAGTCCATCGCGGGTGTCGCGGCCACTTTCGCCGCGCTGCTCCACGAGAACGTCGTGTGGGCGAGTGTGGCCACCGTCCTGTCCCTCGCCGCCTTCCTCCTGGTCCGGGTGAGAGTGCGGGAATGAGATGATGGCGGGCGCCGTTGTAACTCGTTCGGCCCCTGTCCCACCTCTCGAAAGCAGGCTGCTTTTGTCCGTGTCCCCGGACCGGGAACCCGACGCGCTCGAGCAGGACGTCGCGCTCGAGCAGCAGTACGTCACCACCCTCTACCGCAAGCTCGACGCCGAACGCGTCGACGCGCAGCGCAGGCTCGACGAGACGCTGCGCCAGACCGGCGGCACCCCGCAGGCGCGCACCGAACGCGACGTCGCCACGACGCTGTACACCGACAGGCTGGCCCAGCTGAGCTCCGTCGAGCAGGGCCTGTGCTTCGGCCGCCTCGACTTCCTGCCGGAGCACGGCGAGGAGACCACCTACATCGGGCGGCTCGGGCTGTTCGACGAGGACGACGACTACCGTCCGCTGCTCGTCGACTGGCGCGCGCCGGTCGCGCGGCCCTTCTACCTCGCCACCGCCGCTTCACCCGAAGGTGTGCGGCGGCGCCGCCACATCCGGTCGCTGAGCCGGAAGGTCGTCGGCGTCGACGACGAGATCCTCGACCTGTCGGCCGCCGACCAGGGCCAAGACCTCGGCCTCGCGGGCGAGGCGGCGCTGCTGGCCGCGCTCGAACGCCGTCGCACCGGCGAGATGAGCGACATCGTCGCCACCATCCAGGCCGAACAGGACCGCATCATCCGCGCGTCGCCGAACGGCGTGCTCGTGGTCCAAGGCGGCCCGGGAACCGGCAAGACCGCCGTCGCGCTGCACCGCGCGGCATACCTCCTCTACACGCATCGCCAGCAGCTCACCACGCGCGGCGTGCTGGTGGTCGGGCCGAACAGCACGTTCCTCCGCTACATCGGGCAGGTCCTGCCGTCGCTGGGCGAGACCGGGGTGCTGCTGGCCACGATCGGGCAGCTGTACCCGGGGCTGGACGCCGACGGGCCGGTCACCCGCGAGGCCGCCGAGATCAAGGGCCGTCCGGTGATGGCCGACGTGCTCGCCAACGCGGTCCGAGACCGGCAGCGCGTGCCGGAACCGGTGCTGGAGATCGAATTCGAGCGCGAGATCCTCATGCTCGACCGCAAGACCTGCACCGAGGCGCGGACGCGGGCCCGCCGGTCGCGCCGTCCGCACAACCTCGCCCGGCGGATCTTCGTCTCGGACCTCCTCGACGCGCTGACCCGGCAGGCCGCCCGCAAACTGGGGGAGGACCTGCTCGACGCGCGGGACGTCCAGGACATCCGGGCGGAGGTCGCCGCGGACCGGAACGTGGCCGCCGCGATCGACGGGCTGTGGCCGAAACTCACCCCCGAGATCGTGCTCGACGAGCTGTTCGCCGACCGCGAACGGTTGCGCAGCGCGGCCGGAAAGGCCCTGTCGGACACCGATCGTGAGCATCTCTACAGCCCGACGGACGCGAAGTGGAGCCCGTCGGACGTCCCGCTGCTCGACGAACTCGCCGAGCTGCTCGGCGAGGACGACACCGAAGCCCGCGCCGAGGCCGCTCGTCGCGAGCGGGAAGACCGCGCCTACGCGGAAGGCGTGCTCGACATCCTCGAACAGGACGAGGAGATCGTCGACGAGGAACTGCTGCGGGTGGGCGACGTCCTCGACGCGGAGCTCTTCGCCGAGCGTCAGCAGCGCCGCAGCGAGATGACCGCGGCGCAGCGGGCCGCCCAGGACCGGACGTGGACCTTCGGGCACGTGATCGTCGACGAGGCACAGGAACTGACCGCGATGGACTGGCGGCTGCTGATGCGCCGGTCGCCGAACCGGTCGATGACGCTCGTCGGCGACGTCGCCCAGACCGGGGCGGCCGGTGGCGCGCGGACGTGGGGCGAGGCGCTTTCGCCGTATGTCGCCGATCGCTGGCGGCTCGAAGAACTGACCGTGAACTATCGGACCCCGGCGGAGATCATGGCCGTCGCGTCCCGGGTGCTCGCCGAGGTCAACCCGGAACTGGAGGCGCCGGTTTCGGTGCGGGAGACGGGTTTCGAACCTTGGCTGCGGTCCGTGGACCCGGCGGATCTCACCGCGGAACTTCCCGGCCTCGTCGACGCCGAACTGTCCGCTGTGGACGGTGGGACCGTCGCCGTGCTGTGTCCGTCGCCCCTGGTCGCTTCGCTCTCGGAGACGCTCGGCGAAGCGGGGGACCGGGTGTCGGTGATGCCGGTCGAGCGGGCGAAGGGCCTGGAGTTCGATTCGGTGCTGCTGGTGTCCCCGGACGAGGTCGTCACCGAGTCACCGCGCGGGCTCAACGATCTTTATGTGGCCCTGACCAGGGCGACCCGGCGGATGGGCGTAGTGCAGACCGGTGACCTTGTTCCCGCGCTGGGCCTAATGGACTAAGCAAGTTTGTGGTGATCTAGATCACCACCTTTTGGTGGATTACTTACGAGCCTTTGCGTAGTGAATCATGTTCTACGTATCAGCGGTTGACCTGGGGACTTTCACATCTGAGCGCGATGGGATGCAACTCGCCTGAGTGCCGATGTTAAATTTGGGGAAGGTTGGCTATGCGAAATAAGGTTTTTGCTGCAGTTGGAGCAGCGTTGATCGCTGCCGGTTTCGCTACTGTTTCACCGACCGTTGCCACGGCGGACTCGCTGCTGGCGCCGTGTCAGGTGGGCAAGTATGACAACGATGCTGGTGGTTTCTCTGTTTGTCAGGGATCTGGCTATCAGCGGGTGAAGTTGTCCTGTCATGGAGGATCAACGGTTTACGGCCCGACTGTTCGCGCCGACGGGACTCAATCTGGCGCATGGTGCCCGATTCCGTACCTTGTCAAGATTGTCGATGTTGTCTACATGCCCTGATGATTCAGGTCAATTTGTGTAACTGATGTCTGTAATTGAAACCCTTGGTTGATGCCGGTGAACATTTCTGTATGAGGTGAAATCGGGCTTGTGCTTTACCGTGGGAAGTGAAATCCGTCGCGGTAAAGCACAAGCCAAACCCAATGCCCGCCATCAGGCCGGACTCCGATTCGGGCGTGCTGGTCACTCTCCGTTCGGGCCCCACGTGGCCTGAGCGATCGTTATGTGGCCCTGACCAGGGCGACCCGGCGGATGGGCGTAGTGCAGACCGGTGACCTTGTTCCCGTGCTGGAGGGTCTTGGCTAAGGTCGGCCGCATGCGCACATTCGGCAAGATCGTGGTCATCGGCGCGGGCGTGCTCGCCCTGGCGGCCTGTGGCGAGAAACAGAACACCGCAGGTTCGGCCCAGACCTCCGGCGCGGCCCCCGCGTCGGCGTCGTCGTCGGCCCCGGCCGCCCCGAAGGGCAAGGAATGCACGGCCGAGGATGTGAAGACCACCGGGAAGTTCGGCGAGGCGCCGACCATCACCATCCCGGACGACTGCGACCCGCCGAAGAAGCTCATCACCAAGGACCTGGAGCCCGGCACCGGCGAGGGCGCCAAGTCGGGTCAGCGGTTGAAGATGAACTACTCGCTGGTCACCTGGTCCAACAAGCAGAAGCTAGACAGTTCCTTCGACCGCGGTGAACCGTTCGAGTTGCCACTCGGCGCGGGCAAGGTCATCCAGGGCTGGGATCAGGGCTTGCAAGGGATCAAGCAGGGCGCGCGGCGTCTGCTGATCATCCCGCCGGACCTCGGCTACGGCCAGGGTGATCGTGGCATCGCGCCGAACGAGACCCTGGTGTTCGTGACCGACGCGGTGAGCGTCCCGACCGACAAGGGTTGATGGGGACTTCCGACGGCCGCGTCCACCGGGGCCGGGTTCGTTCCTGGCTGGTGGACGACGGCTGGGGAGTGGTCGAGTCGGCCTACTTCGCCGATCCGATCTGGGTCCACTATTCGATGCTGGAGGGTTTCGGCCCTGGCGAATTCCGGCAGCTCCACGTGGGCGACGAGGTGGAGCTGACCGTCGAGCATGCGGAACAGGACGAGTTCCGGCTGCGGGGGCTCTGGGTGCGGTTGGCCCGCTGAAGTCCGTGAAGGCCTCCTTGAGGGACCCAGAGTCCCTCAAGGAGGCCTTCACGGACTTGAAGTCAGCCGGCGTGCTCCCAGGTGTGCAGCGTGATCTTCAGTCCCTTCTCGACCTTCGCCTCGGGCGCCGCGTCGGTCAGGGCGTAGCCGACCCGGCGCGCGACGGCCTGACTGGCCGCGTTCTCGGCGTCGATCTTCAGCTGGAGCGGTCCGAGCCCGAGGTCCAGCGCGTGGGCGGTGAGGACCCGCAACGCCCGCGCAGCCAGGTCCTGCCCGCGGTGGGCGGGACCGACGGCGTACCCGAGTTCGGCCGCATCGTCCTTCAGGAACAGCACCACCTCGCCGAGCGGCTCGCCGCCGTCGGCCGTGATGGCGAGCCGTAGTCCGTTGCCTTCCTCGCGGCGGGCGACGGACTTCGCGTAGTGGGCCTTCGCCGCCACTTCGTCGAACGGCGAAGGCAGCGGCGTGAACCGCGCGACGGCGGGATTGTCGAACAGCCCCGGCATGAACGCGATGTCGTCCTCGACCCACTCCCGCAGGACAAGCCCCTCGCCGGTGAGCCGGACCTCCTCCGGCCAGAGCGTCGTCACGGGATCAGCAGGAGCTTGCCGGTGGTGCGGCGGCCCTGGAGGTCTTCGTGCGCCTGACGGGCGTCGGCCAGCGGGTAGCGGCCGCCGATGCGGATGTTCAGCGAGCCGTCCTGGACGGCGGCGAACAGCTCGCTCACGCGCCACTCCAGTTCTTCGCGGGTGAGCACGTAGTGCGCGGAGGTCGGGCGGGTGAGGTACACCGAGCCGCTGCGGTTGAGCAGCTGCGGGTCGATCGGCGGGACCGGGCCGCTGGCCGCGCCGTAGAGGGCGAGCAGGCCGCGGATCTTCAGGCTCGCGAGGCTGCCGTCCACAGTGGACTTGCCGACGCCGTCGTAGACGACCTCGACGCCCTTGCCGCCGGTGAGGTCGCGGGTGGCCTTGGCGAAGTCGGCCTGGTCGTAGCGGATGACGTCGTCCGCGCCGGCCTGCTTGGCGAGTTCGGCCTTCTCGTCGGTGGAGACGGTGCCGATCACCCGGGCGCCGCGGGCCTTGGCCAGCTGGACCAGCAGCAGGCCCATCCCACCCGCCGCGGCGTGGATCAGCACGTCGTCACCGGCCTTGACCTCGTAGGTCGAGGCGATCAGCGCGTGCGCGGTGATGCCCTGGAGCATCGTGGCGGCGGCGGTCTCCTCGGACACGCCGTCCGGGATCTTCACCGCGATCGTGGCGGGAACCAGACGGCGCTGGGCGTAGCTGCCCAGCGACCCCTGCCAGGCGACCCGGTCGCCGACGGCGAAACCGGTCACGTCCGCGCCGACCGCGGCCACCGTGCCTGCGCCCTCCATGCCCAGGACGAACGGCGTGTCGACCGGGTAGATGCCTTCGCGGTGATAGGTGTCGATGTAGTTGACGCCCGCCGCCGCGACGTCCACGAGCAGTTCGCCGGAACCGGGTTCGCCGACCTCGACTTGCGCCAGCTCAAGGACTTCGGGACCACCGGTTCGCCGGATCTGCACTGCCGCGGGCATACATCCTCCTCGTTCAAGGTCGTTCCGACCGGCACAACTATGGCCGACGCCACGGTTATTCCGCGTCCCGGGCCTTTCGCGGTTAAGCTCGGCGCGTGGCTGAGACCGAAGAGAAGACCGAGACCGCCGCCCCCACGTCGCGCCAGGTCGCGGCCGCCCGCGACTTCGTGAAGCGGCACGGGAAGCCGTCGCGCGCGGTGGTGGAGAACATCGGCCGGATCGGCGCGCGCGTCGTGCTCGTGGGCGCCGACGGTGCGCTCGGCGACGTCGTCGTCACCTCCGTGGAGGCGGGCGAGGCGCTGGTCGAGGCCGTCGAAGACCTCGAGCCCGCCGAATGGGACAGCGAGACCGTGAAGGCCACCAAGATCGGCGCCGAGCACCGCCGCCGGATGGCGGGGAAGTGAGCGGCTCCGCGATCTTCGTCGCCTGCTCCGCGCTGCCGGAAGGCGACGGCGACGAGCACGCCGTACCCGAGGCGCTGGCCGACCTGGGCTTCAAGACCCGCTGGGCCGCCTGGGACGACACGACCGTCGACTTCGCCGCGGCGGACATCGTCGTGCTGCGCGCCACCTGGGACTACGCCGAGCGCCGCGACGAGTTCCTGTCCTGGACCGAGACCGTGCCGACGCTGGCCAATTCGGCCGAAGTCGCGCGGTGGAACACCGACAAGTCCTACCTGGCCGAACTCGGCGACGCCGGGGTCGCGGTCGTGCCGACGACGCTGATCGCG
Organism: Amycolatopsis sp. WAC 04182; assembly: GCF_003947465.1. Lineage (NCBI taxonomy): Bacteria > Bacillati > Actinomycetota > Actinomycetes > Pseudonocardiales > Pseudonocardiaceae > Amycolatopsis > Amycolatopsis sp. WAC 04182. The sequence goes on along the minus strand of NZ_QHJJ01000002.1, from coordinate 324,158 downwards.
CCGGACGAGAAGGCCCCGCGCTGGCCCAAGGGCGAGTTCGTGCTGAAGCCCGCCATCGGCGCCGGTTCGCGCGGAGCGGGCCGGTTCACGGAGGGCGACGCGGCCGCCGCGCATCTCTCCAAGCTGCAAGCCGACGGCAACACCGTGGTGCTCCAGCCGTATCAGTCCAGTGTGGACAGTGCGGGCGAGATCGCGCTGGTGTACTTCGGCGGTGTGTACTCACACGCGTTCTCGAAGGCCGCGATGCTGGGCCGGGAACTCGACGAGTCCGGTCTGTACGTCACGGAAAAGCTCGCGCCCGTGCAGCCGGCCGCGAGCTTCCGTGCGCTCGCCGAAGACGCTCTGGACGCGACGGCGGCGCTGCTCGGCATCCTGCGCGCGGAACTGCTCTACGCCCGCGTCGACCTCGTCGCCGGGCCGGACGGCCGGCCACTGGTGCTGGAACTGGAGCTCGTCGAGCCTTCGCTCGGGTTCCGGCAGACCGACGACGCCGCGGCCTGGCGGTTCGCCTCCGCCGTCCGCCAGCAACTCGCCTGACCTCGTGAGTGGTAAAGACGGTTCTAACCGTCTTTACCACTCACGAGCGGGTCAGGCGGGTTTGGCGAGCTTGGCGGCCAAGCGCTCCGGTTTCGGCCACCGCACGTCGCGGGCCCAGCCGAACTTCTCGAACAGCCAGATCACCCGCGCCGACACGTCGACCTGTCCGCGCAGGACACCGTGCCGCGCGCAGGTCGGGTCGGCGTGGTGGGAGTTGTGCCACGACTCGCCCATGGACAGGATCGCCAGCGGCCAGAAGTTCGCCGCCTTGTCACGGCTGGCGAACGGGCGTTCGCCGACCAGGTGACAGATCGAGTTCACCGACCAGGTGACGTGGTGCAGGAACGCGATCCGGACCAGCCCGGCCCAGAAGAACCCGGTCACCACACCCCACCACGACCAGCTGAGCAGCCCGCCGAGCACGGCGGGCAGCAGGAGGCTCAGCGTGATCCACAGCCAGAAGTAGCGGTTCACCACGCGAAGGTCTTTGTCGGCCACCAGGTCCGGCGCGAACCGGTCGTAGTTGGTCACCTCGCGGCTGAACATCCAGCCCATGTGCGCGTGCCAGAAGCCGCGCAGCAGCGCCGACGGCGACGTCCCGAACAGCCAGGGGGAGTGCGGGTCGCCTTCGCGGTCGGCGAAGGCGTGGTGGCGGCGGTGGCTGGCCACCCAGAAGATGACCGAACCCTGCACCGCGAAGCTGCCGGCGATCGCGAGCGCCACGCGCAGCGGGCGCCCGGCCTTGAAGGCGCCGTGGGTGAAGTAGCGGTGGTATCCGACGGTCACCCCGAGCGTCCCGACGGTGTAGAACACGGCCGCCAGCGCCAGATCGACCCAGGTCATGCCCCAGCCCCACACGATCGGCACGGCGGCGAGCAGCGCGACGAACGGGACCAGCAGGAAGGTCTTGAGGATCAGCATCTCCCCGGAGCCTCGGCGGTGGGAGATGAGGGGTTTGGACGGACTGGCCGGTGCGTCCGGCTCGGTGCTGGCGGTCATACGACACCTCGTGCCTCGACTCGGTGGTGAACCCCCGTGCGGGGCACCGAAACGCAGCGTAAGGGCAGCGTCTGGCGAGCACGCCGCCCGGGGGTTACGTCCGGTTTGCCAGGGGGTCAGTTCGAAGTGGCGAGTTCCCGGTCAGCGGCGTGGGAAACCGGCACCGGACCGCGATCACGTGAGCCGCACCACAGTGCCGCCGTCGAGATGATCACCAGCGCGGAACCGAGGACGTGGAACGAGACCAGCGCCTCCGGCACCCCGAGGCCGTACTGCACCGAGCCCACGACGCCCTGGAGGACCGCGACGACCCACACGATGGTGTACCGCTTCCACACCTGCTTCGGCGTCTCGCCCCGCATCAGCTGGAGCCCGAAGACGGCCAGCACGATCAGGTAGACCACCAGCAGCCCGCCGTGGATCTGGGTGAGCGTCTCGATCGGGGCCTGGAGCCGGTGGGTGCCGGGGTCGCCGCCGTGCGGGCCCGCCCCGGTCACGGTGGTTCCCGCCACGAGGACGGCCCACATGGACACGGCGAGCGCGATCAGCGTCTTGCGGCCCGCGTCCGGGATCAGCCAGCGGGCGGGCTCGTCGCCCTCCTTGAACGCGCGCAGCAGCAGCACCGCGAGCCAGACCAGGGGAGTGGAGGCCAGGAAGTGGAGCGCGACGGTCCACCATTCGAGCTTCGCGAGCACGGTGATCCCGCCGACGACGGCCTGCAGCATCACGCCGGCGGGCATCGTCCAGGCCAGCTTCACCAGACGGCGGCGGCTGGGGTGCTCGATCTGTACGCGCCAAGCGGTGATCACGCACAGCGCGGCGACCAGGATGACGACGCCGGTCAGCATCCGGTTGCTGAATTCGATCCACTGGGTGAGCGCGTCGAACTCGGGATGCGCGACGGGCACGATGCTGCCTTCGACGCACTGCGGCCAGGTCGGGCAGCCGAGGCCCGAACCCGTCACCCGGACGACTGAGCCGGTGACGCCGATTCCGGCCTGGGCGATCACCGCCGCTATCGCGACCCCTCGCTGGACCGCGAACGAGGGATACGGCAGACGCGCTACAAGGCTCTGGAACGGCACCGTCCGATGCTAGAACGCCCTTCCTGAGAGCCTTCCACCGGCCACACGCGGTGTGTCGGCCGCCTCAGGTCAGCTTCGTGGTCTTGCTCGCCAGCGCGCCCGCGACGACGCCCCAGCCGACGAGCACCGCGAACGGGCCCCAGCCGAACGAGCCGTCCAGCAGGACCGACCGCAGGCCTTCGGCGAGCGCGCCCGAGGGCAGCAGTTCGACGATCCACGCGACGCCGGACGGCATGGTCGACGGCGCCAGCAGGATGCCGCCCGCGAGCAGCAGCACGAACCAGACGATGTTCGCCAGCGCCAGCACGGCCTCCGCGCGCAGCGCCCCGCCGAGCAACAGGCCCAGCGCGCCGAACGCGAGCGTGCCGACGATCAGGAACGGGATCGCGCCGAGAAGTCCGCCAAGCGACGGAGACCAGCCCAGCAGCGCGGCGACGCCACCGAGGATCACCGCCTGCAGCGCGACCACGACCAGCGCGGCGGCCACCCGGCCCGCGATGAGCAGCCAACGGGGGAGCGCGGTGGCGGAAAGTCGTTTGAGGACGCCGTAACGGCGGTCGAAGCCCAGTGCGATGGCCTGCCCGGTGAACGCCGAGGACATCACCGCCAGCGCCAGGATCCTCGGCGTGATCCAGTCCACTTTGGACGAATCGCCGAGTTGGGACGACGGCAGGATGTCCAGCAGCGACAGGCCGATCAGCAGCGCGAGCGGGATCAGCAGGGTCAGCAGGATCTGCTCGCCGTGGCGCAGCGTCAGGCTCGCTTCGACCTTCGCGTGCGTGCGCAGCATCTTGCCGAGCGAACCGCGGCCGGGGGCCGGAGTGAACGTGCCGGGGGCGAACCGGGGCGTGGGCGTGGTGGTCATGCGCGCAGTTCCCGTCCGGTCAGCTCCAGGAAGACCTCTTCCAGCGTGCGCCTGCCGACCTGCAGTTCCTCGGGCATGACACCCTGCTGCGCGCACCACGCCGTCACCGTCGACACCACCTGCGGGTCGATCGCGCCTTCGACGAGATACGTGCCCGGCGCCGACTCGTGGACGAGGTGCCCCTCGGGCAGCGCCGCGGTCAGCAGCGCGGTGTCGAGCCGCGTCCGCGCCTTGAATCGCAGCTGCGCGCTCTCACCGGCCTCGACGGTCAGGGACTGCGGGGAACCTTCCACGACGACCTTGCCGTGGTCCACGATCACCACGGTGTCGGCCAGCGTTTCGGCCTCCTCCATCAGATGCGTGGTGAGCAGCACGCTGACCCCGTCGGCGCGCAGTGCCGCGAGCAGGTCCCAGACCAGGCGGCGGGCCTGCGGGTCCATGCCCGCCGTCGGCTCGTCGAGGAAGAGCAGTTCCGGCCGTCCGACGAGCGCGCAGGCGAGCGAGAGCCGCTGCTGCTGCCCGCCGGAAAGGCGTTTGAACGGTGTCTTCTTCGCACCCGCGAGACCGAGGACGTCCAGCAGCCAAGCCGGGTCGAGCGGGTTCGCCGCGCACGCGGCGACCAGCCCGAGCATCTCGTCGGCGCGGACGCCGGGATACGCGCCGCCGCCCTGGGGCATCACGCCGATCCGGGGCCGCAGCGCGGCGCCGTCGCGTGCCGGGTCCAGGCCCAGCACACGGACTTCGCCGTCGTCAGGCCGCAGGAAGCCTTCGCAGATCTCGACGGTGGTGGTCTTGCCGGCCCCGTTCGGGCCGAGCAGAGCGAGCAGTGCGCCACGGTCCATCCGCAGATCGAGTCCATCGACGGCGGTGGTGGATCCGTAGCGTTTCACCAGCCCGGTGATCTCGACGGCGGGGGCGTTCACGACAGGTCACGATACGGCCTCACGCCGGGACCGAATGCTCCGGGGACGGTCTGGACAGCAGCAGTGGTGAGAGGCGGTGGACGATGAACAGCCCCAGTAGCGTGACGACCCCGGCGGCGGCCCACGCGAACGGCAGGACGAAACCGCGGCCCTCGAAGGTGCTTCCGGTCGTCGGCAGGAGGAACGGCAGGACGGCGGTGACGATCGTCGCGGCGATGCGGAACCGCGAGGTCCCCGCCGCCGCGGCGAGCGGGATGATCGCCCACAGCAGGTACCAGGGCTGGAGCGCGACGTGCAGCACCATCACCGCGCCCAGCGAGACACCGAGGCCGATGATCGGCCGGTAGCGCCATTTGAAGCTGTCCCAGAGGAACTTGACCGTCACCGCGCCCGCGACGACGTAGCCCAGCGTGCCGAGGATCGGCACCATCGCGTTGGTGTGGTTGCCGAGGCCGAGCGCGATGCCGAGGACGCCGCCGAGCGCGGCGAGTTCCGACGTCGGCGAGATCCACGAGCGGACCAGTCCCGGTGTCCCGAGCGCGCCGACCCAGCCGAACCCGAGGCCGGTGCCGTAACAGACCGCCACCAGCACCACGCCGAACAGCAGCGCCATCGGCACCGCGGCGGTGACCAGGTCCTTGATCCGGCCGTGCCAGCGTCTGGCCACCATCACCGTGAAGAACGGCAGTGCCAGGACCGCGTTGATCTTCACCGCGACGCCGAGGGTGATGATCGCCACCCCGAGCCCGATGTAGAGCAGTTCCCCCTTGGCCAGCGGGGGGACGGCGTCGTCCTTGAACCGCACCGGCATCCGCTGGAGACCGACCTCCAGCCCGGCCACCATGAGCCCGATCGCGAGCGCGTCGTTGTGGGCGCCCGCGACGAAGTGGAAGATCAGCAGCGGGTTCGCCGCGCCGAGCCACAGCGCGGTGGCGGGCTGCACGCCGAACCGCCGGGCCAGCCGGGGCAGCGCCCAGATGATCAGGATGACGCCGATCAGCGCGAGCCCGCGCTGCAGCAGGACCCCGGTGACGATGTTGCCGCTGCTCAGCGGGGCGAGCCAGCCGCCGAGGCGCAGCAACAGCGGGCCGTACGGCGCCGGGGTCTCGCGCCACATGTTGGAGACACCCGAGGTCAGCGGGTCGGAGACGCCGAGCGCTTCGGCCGGGCCGAGGGAGTACGGGTCCATCCCGCGGGCGACGATCTCGCTCTGCGCGAGGTAGCTGTAGACGTCGCGGGAGAACAGTGGGGGGATGAACAGCAGCGGCGCGCACCAGAGCGCGATGGTGCGGGCGAGCTGGCCCTGAGTGGCGAGGCGGCGGCGCGCGGGCTGCGCGAACCGGCCGAGCAGCAGCCAGCTGAGCACGATGATCGCCATGCCGGCCAGGCCCATCGCGAGCGAGACCATGGGGATCCGGGTGAACAGCCGCAGGACCGGGATCTCCTGCACCGGGTTGATCACCGGTGCGGCGCCCGCGCCGAGCGAGCCGAGGGCGAGGAACAGCGAACCGACCGCCCCGAACCGGCGGACCACGTTCAGGCCGCGCAGTTCCTTGTCGTCCAGGGGTTCCGGGTCGTGCGGGCGCCCGGGGACGAGCGTCGCCACCGACCCCGCCGCCCGGTCTTCCGGCTCCGCCCCGTCCGTGTCCCGCTGTGCCGGGTGATCGCCCTCTGCCACTCGGGAAGGGTAGCGATGCCGGGAACAGGCCGAGCGGGTACGTGGTTACCGAGGGCTGAAGGGGACCATCACCGCATGCGACGCGGTGAAGGACGCTTTCGTCTCGTCGCATGCGGGGAACGCGTCCACGCGAAAGCGCCGGTCCTCGTGCTGTTAGGCAGGACACGCGTGATTGAGCGGCGATCTCGCGTGATTGGAGGGCGAACTCGCGTGATTGAGCGGCGATCACGAGTGATGTCCATCGGCGGGAGCCGAGCCGCCGCGAAGTGACCCACGCCACTCCGTGAGGCACCCCTCTTTGCCGTCTCCCCGGAAATACGTCACACTTGTGTTGTGAAAAAGACGGGGACGCAGGACGAGGCCGGTGGCGACATGCCCCGCGCCGAGGTCCAGCCTGTCCCCGCGCAGGTTGGCCCCGAGGGGCGGACCAGGCATGAAGTGGCCCGCTTGCTGCTGGAACAGGGTCCGATGACCGCCGTCGTGGTGGCCGAGCAGCTGGGGATCAGCGCCGCCGCCGTCCGCCGTCATCTCGACGCCCTGCTCGCCGACGGCGAGGCCGAAACCCGGGACGCGCCCCGCCGCGGGCCCCGCGGACGCGGCCGTCCGGCCAAGAACTTCCTGCTCACCGAAGCGGGCCGCGCCCGGTTCGGGCACGCCTACGACGACCTCGCGTCCTCGGCCATCCGCTTCCTCGCCGAGCACGCCGGGGAAGACGCCGTGAAGGCCTTCGCGGAGGCTCGCGTCGCCTCGCTCGTCGGCCCGCATCAGGACGCGATCACCAAGCACACGGACCCCGCCTCGCGCGCCGAGGCCCTCGCTGCGGCGCTGACCAGGGAGGGTTACGCTGCGTCGACCCGTCAGGTCGGTGTCGGCGAACAGCTCTGCCAGCACCATTGCCCGGTCGCCCACGTCGCCGCCGAGTTCCCTCAGTTGTGTGAAGCCGAGACAGAGGCTTTCGCGGAACTTCTGGGTACTCACGTGCAGCGGCTGGCGACCATCGCACGCGGTGACAACGCGTGCACCACACACGTACCCGCCGTCTCGGCGGGTCACCCGGCCACACCCGGGCCGGGAAGCACGGCGCCCTCTCCAGGGCGCACAGCACGGATCCCGAATGGAGGGAAACCCGCATGACTGCCGCTGCCGAGCAGCGCACTCCCACCACCGCGCCCATGAGCCAGGAAGAGACCATCGAGTCCCTTGGCAAGTACGCGTTCGGCTGGGCGGACTCCGACGAGGCGGGCTCAACGGCCCGTCGCGGACTGAACGAGGACGTCGTCACCGACATCTCCTCGAAGAAGTCCGAGCCGGAGTGGATGCGCGAAGCGCGACTCAAGGCGCTCAAGCTCTTCGACTTGAAGCCGATGCCCAACTGGGGTGCGGACCTCTCCGGGATCGACTTCGACAACATCAAGTACTTCGTGCGGTCCACGGAGAAGCAGGCCACTTCCTGGGAAGACCTGCCCGAGGACATCAAGAACACGTACGACCGGCTCGGCATCCCCGAGGCGGAGAAGCAGCGCCTCGTCGCCGGTGTCGCCGCGCAGTACGAGTCCGAGGTCGTCTACCACCAGATCCGCGAGGACCTGGAGGCCCAAGGCGTCCTGTTCCTGGACACCGACACCGCGCTCAAGGAGCACCCGGAGATCTTCAAGGAGTACTTCGGCTCCGTGATCCCGGCCGGGGACAACAAGTTCTCCGCGCTGAACACCGCGGTGTGGTCCGGCGGTTCGTTCATCTACGTGCCCAAGGGCGTCAAGGTGGACATCCCGCTGCAGGCGTACTTCCGCATCAACACCGAGAACATGGGTCAGTTCGAGCGGACCCTGATCATCGTCGACGAAGACGCCTACGTGCACTACGTCGAGGGTTGCACCGCGCCGATCTACCAGTCCGACTCGCTGCACTCGGCGGTCGTGGAGATCATCGTGAAGAAGGGCGCCCGCTGCCGCTACACGACCATCCAGAACTGGTCGAACAACGTCTACAACCTGGTCACCAAGCGCGCCAAGTGCGAAGAGGGCGCGACCATGGAGTGGATCGACGGCAACATCGGTTCCAAGGTCACGATGAAGTACCCGTCCGTGTTCCTCATGGGCGAGCACGCCAAGGGCGAGGTCCTCTCGGTCGCGTTCGCTGGCGAGGGCCAGCACCAGGACGCCGGCGCGAAGATGGAGCACCTGGCGCCGCACACCTCCTCGACCATCGTGTCGAAGTCGGTGGCGCGCGGAGGTGGCCGCACCTCGTACCGCGGTCTGGTCAAGGTCGCGAAGCGGGCGCACCACTCGCGGTCCAGCGTCGTCTGTGACGCGCTGCTCGTCGACACGATCTCGCGGTCGGACACGTACCCGTACGTCGACATCCGCAACGACGAGGTCTCCATGGGCCACGAGGCGACCGTCTCGAAGGTCAGCGAAGACCAGATGTTCTACCTCATGTCGCGCGGTCTCGACGAGGCCGAGGCCATGGCGATGATCGTGCGCGGGTTCGTCGAGCCCATCGCGCGTGAGCTGCCGATGGAGTACGCGCTCGAGCTGAACCGCCTGATCGAGCTTCAGATGGAAGGGTCCGTCGGCTAGTCATGTCGGTTACCGAGAACAACGTTTCCGAAGCGATGCGCGAGGGCGTGGTCATCCCGGCCACGTCCCGCGCGGAGCGCTTCACCTCCTACGACGTCGAGGCCTTCGAGGTCCCCGGCGGTCGTGAGGAGAACTGGCGTTTCACTCCGATGAAGCGGCTGCGCGGCCTGCACGACGGGTCCGCCGCCGCTTCGGGTTCGGCCACCGTGGACGCCGACGCCGCACCCGAACTGAAGATCGAGACGGTCGGCCGGGACGACGAGCGCCTCGGCGCCGCGGGTGTCCCGAGCGACCGGATCGCCGCGCAGGCGTACTCCTCGTTCACCGAAGCCACCGTCATCACGGTGCCCAAGGAGACGAAGACGTCGAAGCCGTCGACGGTGAAGATCACCGGCCCCGGCGAGGGCAAGGTCGCCTACGGGCACATGCAGGTGCGCGCCGAGCAGTTCTCCGAGGCCGTCATCGTCCTCGACCACGTCGGCTCCGGCACCTACGCCGACAACGTCGAGTTCGTCATCGGCGATTCGGCGAACGTGACCGTGGTCAGCGTCCAGGACTGGGCCGACGACGCGGTGCACGTCTCCGAGCAGCACCTCAAGCTCGGCCGCGACGCCACGCTCAAGCACATGGTCATCACCCTGGGTGGTGACCTCGTCCGCGTCTCGCCGACGGCGACGTTCGCCGACAAGGGCGGCGACGTCGAGATGCTCGGCCTGTACTTCGCGGACGAGGCGCAGCACCAGGAGCACCGTCTCTTCGTCGACCACGCGGTGCCGAACTGCAAGTCGCGGGTGATGTACAAGGGCGCGCTGCAGGGCGATGGCGCGCACACCGTGTGGGTCGGCGACGTGCTGATCCGGGCGGCCGCCGAGGCCACCGACACCTACGAGCTCAACCGCAACCTGGTGCTGACGCCGGGCGCGCGGGCGGACTCGATCCCGAACCTGGAGATCGAGACCGGCGAGATCGAAGGCGCGGGCCACGCGAGCGCGACGGGAAGGTTCGACGACGAGCAGTTGTTCTACCTCCAGTCGCGCGGTATCGGCGAAGACGCCGCGCGCCGCCTGGTCGTCCGCGGGTTCTTCCACGAGATCCTGGTCAAGATCGGCGTTCCCGAGGTGCGCGAGCGTCTCGAGGCCGCGATCGAAGCCGAGCTCGAAGCTGTCGGCGCCTGAGCGCGCGTCCGTCCACAAGAGACTTTTAGGAAAGAAATGCCTACGCTGGAAATCAAGGATCTGCACGCCTCGGTCACGACCGAGGAGGGCCCCAAGGAGATCCTCAAGGGCGTCAACCTGACCATCAAGTCGGGCGAGACCCACGCGATCATGGGCCCCAACGGTTCGGGCAAGTCCACGCTGTCCTACGCCATCGCCGGTCACCCCAAGTACGAAGTCACCTCCGGGCAGGTCCTGCTCGACGGTGAGGACGTGCTCGAGATGAGCGTCGACGAGCGTGCCCGCGCGGGCCTGTTCCTCGCCATGCAGTACCCGGTCGAGGTTCCGGGCGTGTCCATGTCCAACTTCCTCCGCACCGCGGCCACCGCGGTCCGTGGCGAGGCCCCCAAGCTGCGCCACTGGGTCAAGGAGGTCAAGGAGGAGATGGGCAAGCTGGAGATCTCGTCCGAGTTCGCCGAGCGTTCGGTGAACGAGGGCTTCTCCGGCGGCGAGAAGAAGCGCCACGAGATCCTGCAGCTGGCGCTGCTCAAGCCGAAGATCGCCATCCTCGACGAGACCGACTCCGGCCTCGACGTCGACGCGCTGCGCGTCGTGTCCGAGGGCGTCAACGAGTTCAAGGCCGGCAACGACGCCGGCGTCATGCTGATCACGCACTACACGCGGATCCTGCGGCACATCACGCCCGACTTCGTGCACGTCTTCGCCGGCGGCAAGATCGTCGAGTCCGGCGGCCGTGAACTCGCGGACGAGCTGGAGGAGAACGGGTACGTCAAGTACACCGGCTCCGCCGAGACCGCCGCCGTCTGATCACTGAACCTCACGACTACACCGAGAGGAGTTGGCCCGATGACCACCACCACGGCTAACTCTGTACCGCTGGACGTAGCGGCCATCAGGGCCGACTTCCCGATCCTGACCCGCACGGTGCGGGACGGGAAACCCTTGGTGTATCTGGATTCCGGTGCGACGTCCCAGAAACCGGCGCAGGTGCTCGAAGCCGAGCGCCGGTTCCTGGAGACCTCGAACGCCGCGGTGCACCGCGGCGCGCACCAGCTCGCCGAGGAGGCGACCGACGCCTACGAGTCCGCCCGCGTGCGGATCGCGGAGTTCGTCGGCGCCTCCCCGCACGAGCTGGTGTTCACCAAGAACGCCACCGAGGGCATCAACCTCGTCGCCTACGCGATGAGCAACGCCGCCACGGCCGGTCCCGGGGCCGAGCGGTTCAAGATCGGTCCCGGCGACGAGATCGTCATCACCGAGATGGAGCACCACGCGAACCTGGTGCCGTGGCAGCAGCTCTGCCAGCGCACCGGCGCGACGCTGAAGTGGTTCTCCGTCACCGCGGACGGCCGCCTCGATCTGTCCAATGTGGACGAGCTGATCACCGAGCGGACCAAGGTGCTGGCGTTCACGCACCAGTCCAACGTGCTCGGCACGATCAACCCGGTCGAGTTCCTGGTGAAGAAGGCCCGCAAGGTCGGCGCGCTGGTCGTGCTGGACGCCTGCCAGTCGGTGCCGCACTTCCCGGTGGACCTGCACGCGCTGGACGTCGACTTCGCCGCTTTCGCCGGGCACAAGATGGTCGGCCCGTACGGCATCGGTGTCCTTTATGGACGCCGCGAGCTGCTCGAAGCGATGCCGCCGTTCCTGACCGGTGGTTCGATGATCGAGCTGGTCCGCATGGAGCAGACCACGTTCGCCGCGCCGCCGCAACGGTTCGAGGCGGGCACCCCGATGACGTCGCAGGCCGTCGGTCTCGGCGCGGCCGCCGACTACCTGTCGGCGATCGGCATGGACCGCGTCGCAGCGCACGAGCACCTCCTCACCGAGGCGGCGCTCACCGGGCTCGGCGAGATCCCGGGCGTGCGGATCATCGGCCCCACCGACATGACCGACCGCGGCGGACTGGTGTCGTTCGTCATCGACGGCGTCCACCCGCACGACTCGGGTCAGGTGCTGGACAGCCTCGGCGTCGCCGTCCGCGTCGGGCACCACTGCGCGTGGCCGCTGCACCGGGCCTGCTCGGTGCCCGCGACCGTGCGCGCGTCGTTCTACGTCTACAACACACTGTCCGAAGTGGACGCACTGGTGAACGGTGTGCGTGAGGCGCAGAAGTTCTTCGGGGTGGCGTGATGAACCTCGAGAGCATGTACCAGGAGATCATCCTGGACCACTACAAGAACCCGCACGGCCGCGGCCTGCGCGAGCCGTTCGACGCCGAGTCGTTCCAGGTCAACCCGACCTGCGGCGACGAGGTGACGCTGCGGGTGAAGGTCGACGACGGGAAGGTCGCCGACGTCTCCTACGAGGGACAGGGCTGTTCGATCAGCCAGGCTTCCACTTCGGTCTTGACGGATCTCGTCGTCGGGCACACCGTGGAGGAGGCGTTCACCACCATGGACGCCTTCGTCGAGCTGATGCAGGGCAAAGGGCAGATCGAACCGGACGAGGAAGTGCTGGAGGACGGCATCGCCTTCGCCGGCGTGGCCAAGTACCCGGCCCGCGTGAAATGCGCCCTGCTCGGGTGGATGGCGTTCAAGGACGCCGTCGCCCGCACGACCAACGGAGTTGAGACGGCATGACCGAACAGCAGACCGAAACCCGCGAGGGGCGCACGGCCGCCGACCTCGACGCCGAGACCGCCGCCGCCCCGGACGCCGCCGACGTGGCGAAGGTCGAGGACGTCGAAGAGGCGATGCGCGACGTCGTCGACCCCGAACTCGGCATCAACGTCGTCGACCTCGGGCTGGTCTACGACATCCGGGTCGAGGCGGACAACACCGCCACCATCGACATGACCCTGACCTCGGCGGCCTGCCCGCTGACCGACGTCATCGAGGACCAGACCGGTGCCGCGCTCGTCGGCGGGGGAACCGGACTGGTCAAGGACTTCCGGATCAACTGGGTCTGGATGCCGCCGTGGGGTCCGGAGAAGATCACCGACGACGGCCGCGAACAACTGCGGGCGCTCGGCTTCACCGTCTGATTCTCGCTTTTTGCGCGTGAAGGCCCCCTTCCCTCGGCTCAGCCGAGGGAAGGGGGCCTTCACGCGCTTCTGGGGTGGGTTGGCGGCGCCGAGCGTATAACGGCCTATACCGCGTCGCAGGCGCGAGTGGCGGTTTCGCGTGTCTGGATGGACGACCCACGGCAGAACCCCGCCCGGGCGCGTGTCGTCCGTCGGATCACGCGTGTCGTCCGGTCAAGCACGCGAAGCGTCGGCACCTGGACCCAATGCCCGGCCCGCGCGCGTCGCAATAAGCTCCCGGCATGATCGTCCGGTCCATCGCGCTGTTCGCGCTCGCCGCGTTGCTGGAAATCGGCGGCGCCTGGCTGATCTGGCAGGGCGTCCGGGAGCACCGCGGCTACCTCTGGATCTGCGCGGGCGTCGTGGCACTCGGTCTCTACGGCTTCGTCGCGACACTCCAGCCCGATGCGAACTTCGGCCGCATCCTCGCCGCGTACGGAGGAGTGTTCGTCGCGGGTTCGCTGGCGTGGGGGATGGTCGCCGACGGCTACCGGCCGGACCGCTACGACGTCATCGGTGCTTTGATCTGTCTCGCAGGGGTCGGGGTCATCATGTACGCGCCTCGAGGTTGAGCGAACGGCGCTAGTCTGCGCTGTGACCGAAACGGATTTCCCCGCTCCGCCCGCCGACAGACCCGGGCCGAAGCGAAGATTCTCGCCGCTCCTGTTCGTGATGCTCCTGCTGGCGGTCGTCGGCGTGGGCACCGGGGGGTACGGGTTCGTGACCCTGATGAACTATCGCATGGCGAGTGTTCCCAGCGGCGGGATGTTGCCCACGGTCCAGCCTGGGTTGGTCGTGCTCTACCGCTGGACCCCGCTCGCCGAGATCCCTCGCGGCGCGGTCGTGCTCGTGGAGCTTTCCGCGTTCCCGGACGCGAGCCCCGGCGACGGTCAGATCATCAAGCGGGTGATCGGCGTCGGGGGTGATCAGGTCGTCTGCTGCACGAACGACAACCTGATCACCGTCAACGGGAAGCCGGTCAAGGAGCCGTACGCCGACGACGACAACGGGTACGGCCGCAAGGAGTACCAGCCGTTCAGCGTCCAGGTGCCGCCGGAAGCGGTCTTCGTCGTGGGGGATCAGCGGAACAACTCCCGCGACTCGCGGCTCTACGTCGGCATGCCGGGCGACGGCGCCGTGCCGCTGTCGAAGGTGAACGGGGTCGTCGTCGGCATCGGGGGCACGCTCAACGCCGAGCCCTTCCTGCAGACCACCGCTTTCGTCGAGGCCGGCCTTCCCGGGGATCCCGTGTCCGACACCGGATTCCGTAGCTCGCGGAACCTCGCGTTCGCCGGCACCGGACTCGTCGTCCTCGGTGTCATCGGGGCGATCGTGATCGTTGTCCGCTCCGCCGGAAAACGACGAAGAGCAGCCGCAATCCCACCAGCGCACTGACCACCAGCAGGTTGTAGCCGAACATCTGGTGCAGCGTGACCCCGTCCAGGACCTCCGGGCCGGTCGCGCTGCCCAGCAGCAGCACGGCCATCAGCCCGGTGGCCACGCCGACGAACGCCAGCAGGATCTCGTGCACCAGTCCGGTGACCACGTCGCGGTCGCGTTCGTCGGAGAACAGCCGGACGTTGACCGAAAGCCTGCCCTGTTCCAGCGCGTTGCCGATCCGGTCGACGCGGCGCGGCAGCCGCCGCAGCACCGGCAGGAGCGCCATCAGTTCGTTGGTGGCCGTGGACCGCAGGGACTCCGGTCGCAATCCGGCACCGACCTGCTCGGCGGCGTAGGCGCGGGATTCGACGACGATGTTGAATCCCGGCGCCAGCGCGGCCAGCGTTCCCTCCAGGGTGGCCAGCGCGCGGAACACGGCGGCGATCGGCGGGGGCACGCTGAGCCGGAAGTCGGCGATCACCCGGAACAGATCGGTGAACATGTCCAGATCCGGCGCCTGCCCGTGGTTGAAATGCTTGGCCACCAAGGATCCCAGTGCCCGCTCCAGGCGTCGCTCGTCGATCTCGTCCGGCTGGTCGACGATCTCCAGCAGACCGTCGCGCAACGCGGCCGGGTCGCCGCGGTCGAGGGCGAGGATGAGGTTCTGCAGCCCGCCGCGCAGGCCCGAGTCGAGCCGCCCGACGGAGCCGAAGTCGAGCAGGCCGAGCCTGCCGTCGGTGAGCAGCAGGACGTTGCCGGGATGCGGATCGGCGTGGAAGACACCGCTGCCCATCACCTGGCCGAGCACGCACCGCAGCATCGACCGCGCGAGCTTTGCCCGCTCCGCGACCGGAACCTGCTCCCTGGCGGCGGCGAGCGGTTTGCCTTCGAGGCGCCGCATCACCAGTACCCGTTCCGTGGACAGTTCTTTGTGGACGGTCGGCAGGGCGACCTCGGTGCCGGGGTAGGCCGCGGCGACCGCTTCGATGTTCCTGGCTTCGGTGCGGAAATCGAGCTCTTCGACCAGCGCGTCGGCGAATCCCTCGGCGAGGTCGACGACGCCGAGCGAACGCGCCCAGCCCGCGCGCAGGTCCAGCGCGGCCGCCACCCGGCGGACGATGTCGAGGTCCCGGTCGACCAGCGCCTGCACGCCGGGCCGCTGCACCTTGACGACCACTTCCTGCCCATCGCGCAGCTTCGCCCGGTAGACCTGCGCGATCGACGCGGCCGCGATCGGTTCCGGGTCGAATTCGGCGAAGATCTCGTCCGGGTTTCCGCCCAGTTCCTCCCGCAGCACCGTCGCGACCTCGTCGGCGTCGGCGAAGGCGACCTGATCCTGGAGTTTGCTGAGCTCGTCGACGAACACCGGAGGGAGCAGATCGGACCGCGTCGAGAGCAACTGGCCGAGTTTCACGAACGTCACGCCGCCCTCCTCCAGCGCGCGGCGCAGCGATCGCGCCAGTTTGGCGTGCCGGACCTGGGCGAGTCCGGGTTCGCGGCGGCCGGTGAGGTACCGGCCGAGACCGTGTTTGATCGCGATCCGGGTGATCTGCGAGTAGCGCCGCGTCCGGGCCGCGCGGCGGCGCATCGACCGGATCCTGCCGATCAGGCCGAGCCCCGAACCCGACGGAAGGACGAACTCCGCGACGAACAGGAAGATCAGCGTCGCGAGGAACGCGCCGCCCGCCACCGGGATGACCAGTCCGGCGAAGGCCCCGCCGGTGTACATCGGCGTGGGGAACGCGCTGAGGATGCCGCCGGCGACCAGCCAGCCGAAACCGGCGGCGCAGAACGCGCGGATCACGCCGATCCGCACACCCAGCACGCGCCGGGCGGCGACCACGAGCGGCCACAGCATCAGCGCGTAGACGGGCAGGGTGAGCAGGCCGAGCAGCAGGTTCATGCCGAAGAGCTCATCACGCGCAGTCCGCGCGGGATTCCCGCTCCGGCGGGACGGTACTCACCCTTGAGAGGGAGCGGACCCCGAAGTTGTACGTCGTGGTCGCCTCGCGGGGCGCGAACAGGACGCCGAGAACGGCGATCGCCGCCGCGGCGAGGAAGCCGGCACGGAGGTCGAGGAGATCGCCGAGGAGACCGATGAGCGGTGCCCCGGCGGCCTGGCCGAGTGCCAGCGCCAGGAAGGCCACGCCGACACCGAACGCGGGTGCCGTCGGGTAAGCCCTGGTGCCCCAGAGGATCAGCACACCGGTCAGTCCGATGTAGACGGCCCCGAAGAGCGCGGCCGCGATGACGAGCGCCGGGAGGGACCGGGTGGCGAGCGCGAAGAGCGCCGTGGCGACGGCGAACAGGATCATCCCCGCCGACCAGGCCCGGCGCAGTCCGGCCCGCGAGGTCAGTTCGGCGGTGAACGCGCCCGCCAGGCCGACCGCGCCGAGGACGATCCACACCACCGTCGAAGCGGTCTCGTCGAGGCCGCCGACGCTCACGGCGATGTCCCTGCCGAAGGTCCAGATCGCCGCGCTGGCCAGGCCGAGCGTCGCGGCGGCGGGCAACAGCCGTCCGGTGGCGGGCGGGAACAGCGGCACCGGCAGCCCACGCGCGCGGTCTTCCTTGACCGGCGGCACGACCCGGGCGATCCACAAGGTCACCAGCGCCGAGGCCGCGGCGAAGGCCCACCAGGCCATTCGCCAGTCACCGACGGCGAGCAGGGCGACCGGGCCGGAGATCAGCACACCGAGTCCGGTCCCGGCGTTCACCACGGACTGGGCGCGGTCACGGCGGGTCGCCCGGACGACGCGTGAGACCGCGTCGGCGAGTGAAGGGGAGGCCAGGCCTGTGCTGGCGCCGGCGAGGACGACGCCGAGCGCGAGCACGGCGGCGTTCGGCGCGGCCGCGATCAGCGCGGTTCCCGCCGTGGCCGTCGTTCCGGCGGCGAGCGCGCCCGCCCGCGCTCCCCAGCGGGTCGTGACGGCGGTCGAGACGACGACGGCGAGGCAGTACGCGACGTAGCTTCCCGCCGCTATGGCGCCGAGAGCGCCGCCGTCGAGGTCGAACTCCGTCCGGAGGGTCGGTGCGAAGAGGCCGTACGCGTACCTCGCGAGTCCGTACGAGACCGCGATCAGCGCCAACCCGGCCGCGGTGAGGGTCAGCTCGCGTTTGTACGAAGAAACCATCAGCACTCCTCAATGTGTATACCGATCGGTATACCTCAGGAGTGTTCCCGCATTTCGCGCGCAGGTCAACCGATCGGTATACTCGGACCCATGCTGACCCCAGCCGGCGAGCGCGTCCTGACCGCCGCGAGTGAGCTCTTCTACCGAGAGGGCCTCAACGCGGTGGGCGTGGCGGCCGTGGCCGAAGCCGCGGGCGTCACGAAGAAGACCCTGTATGCGTGCTTCGGGTCGAAGACGGAGCTCACCGTCGCGTACTTACGACGTCGGCACGACGTCTGGTGGGCGTATCTCGAAGAGCGGCTGGCCGAAGCCGATCGGCCTCGGGCGCTCGTGGTCTTCGACGCCTACATCGACCACCCCCGGCTCGGGAGTGACCGGGGGTGCGCGTTCCTCAACGCGGCGGCCGAGCTGCCCGCGGGGCATCCCGGACTCGACGTGATCCGGCGGCACAAGGCGGCGGTACGGGCGAAATTCGCCGAACTCCTCCGTGAGGACGCCCCGGGCGCGGACGATCCGGAAAGGCTCGCGGAGCAGCTCTTCCTCCTCGTCGAGGGCGCTGTCGCGCATACCGGGATCGACGGGGACGCGCATCGGGTCACCCTCGCGAGGGAGATCGCGGAGATACTGATGCGGGATCCGCGTACGGCCGGCACCCGCTAGAAAGAGCGCATGCGATTTTTCGGCCCGCTCGTCGACCGGGCGACCTACCGCCGGTGGGTGTACTTCATCCTCGGCGGCGCGCTGAGCGTGCCGTACATCCTCTTCGCCGCCATCGTGGTGCCGTCGTTGCTTCCCCTCGTCGTGACGGTGGATCGCGGCATCGCCATCGCGCTGATCACCGTCGTCCTGGTGATGGTCGCGTCGTCGTTCATTCCCGCCGTCCGGGTGCTGGAGGGCGCGGCCGTGCGGGAACTCCTGGACGATCCCGTGCCCGGCGTGACGTTCGGGCCCGCGTCGAGCTGGCCCGTCCGGCTGCGGTCGACCGCGATGTTCCTGCTGCACGTGAGCACCGGCTGCGTCGTCAGCCTGGTGAGCCTGGCCGTCCCGGTCGCGTTCGGGTTCACGATCGCGGCTCCCTTCACCGGCCGGATCGCACTGTCCACCGAGGACCCGATCGAGGTGCCGAAGGGCTGGGCGAGCGCGTGGATCCCGCTGGCATTCCTGCTCGGCGTCGTCGCGCTGGCCTACGTCGTATGGGGAGCGGGCGCGGTGCTGACCCGCTGCGCCAAGAGCCTGCTGGGGGTCTCGGCCGCGGAGCGGATCGCCCAGCTGGAGAAGCGCACCGAGCAACTCGCCGAACGCAACCGGCTCGCGCGCGAACTGCACGACTCAGTCGGGCACGCGCTGAGCGTCGTGACCATCCAGGCCGGGGCCGCGCGCCGGACGCTGAGGTCGGATCCCGATTTCACCGAGCAGGCGCTCACCGCCATCGAGGACTCCGCGCGCGCCGCACTGGACGACCTGGATCACGTGCTCGGACTGCTGCGTGACGAGGCGTCGTCGCGGACGCCGCAATCGGGCCTGGCGGAGCTGCCCGCGCTGGTCGAAGCGACCCGGCTGGCGGGCGCCGAGGTGGCGGCGGAGGTGCGGGGTGAACCGTCCTCGGTGCCGCCGGTCGTCTCCCGTGAGGCGTACCGGATCTTGCAGGAATGCCTGACGAACGCGCTGCGGCACGCCGGTAAGGTTCCGGTGACGGTCCTCGTCGACGCCGGAACGGAGCTGTTGCGCCTGCGGGTGTCCAACCCGCTCGGCGCCGCGTCGCCGTCGCGCGACGGGGGCGGCCGGGGGCTGCGGGGAATGACGGAACGGGTGGAAGTGCTCGGAGGCACGATCACCGCGGGCCGTGCGGACGGATTCTGGAAGGTCGAGGTGGCGGTGCCATGGGGGAAACGGCGATGAGCATCGGGGTGCTGCTGGTCGACGACGAACAGCTCATCCGGGCGGGGCTGCGGGCGATCGTCGCCTCCGAGCCCGACCTGGAGGTCGTGGGCGAAGCGTCCGACGGCGCCGAAGTGCCGGGACTGGTCTCACGGTTCCGGCCCGACGTCGTGCTGATGGACGTCCGGATGCCCTCGGTCGACGGCATCCGCGCGACCACGCATCTGATGTCCACTATGGACAACCCGCCGAAGGTGATCGTGGTGACCACCTTCGAAAACGACGACTACGTCTACGACGCCCTGCTCGCCGGCGCGAGCGGCTTCCTGCTGAAGCGGGCGCGGCCCGAGGAGATCGTCGCGGCGATCCGGACGGTGGCGGCGGGGGAGTCGCTGCTGTTCCCGGCCGCGATCCGGCGGCTGGCCGCGCAGCAGGCGAACCGGGGTCCGCAGGACGGCCTCGCCGGCGCCGGGCTCACCGAACGCGAGAGCGAGGTGCTGCGGCTGATGGCGGGTGGACTGTCCAATGTGGAGATCGCGGGCGAGCTGTACCTCGGCGTGCAGACGGTCAAGACGCACGTCGGGAACGTGCTCGCGAAACTCGGCGCGCGGGACCGGACGCAAGCGGTGATCAAGGCCTACGACACCGGATTCGTCACACCGGCGGGCTGAACGCGGTAGGGTTCCGGAGTGGACACCAACGTCAATCGCCGTCGCCTGCTGGGGCTGGGCACGGTCGCCGCCGCGGGCGCTGTGCTCGGGACGGCGCAGGTCGCTCAGGCCGCCGAAGAGTCCGAATCAGACACTCCCGCCGCCGACGCCTCGACCGCCGCACGCCGGATTTCCCAGGTGTACGCCCGGGAAACCGCGAAGGCGGGCGGCACCTGGTCGTCCTACGTCAGCGTCGCGGATTCCGCCGGGAACCTGGTGCCCGCCGTCTCCGAGCGGGCCGACGAGGTCGTCGAGGCGTACAGCGTCAACAAGATCGCCGTCGCCACCGCGGTGCTCGACAAGATCGACCGCGGGCTGCTCACTTTGGACCAGCGCGTCGACGTCACGGCCGACATCGTCATCAAGGACACCGACGGTATCTTCGCCCTCGACGGCGCGTACCCGAGTTCGGTGACGCTCGGGCACGCGATGGCGGCGCTGCTGACGCTGTCCGACAACACCGCCGTCCGCCTGTGCGGGCTGGTCTGCCCGGCCGCGGAGCTCAACGAGATCCTGCGCGGCAAGGGATTCGTGCACACCCAGGTCGTTCCGGTGGCGAACCCGAACCGCTTCTTCCTCGGCAAGACGACTCCGGCCGAAACGCATACGCTGCTGCGGAAACTGGTCGGCGGGACACTGCTCTCGGCGAAGTCCACCGAGTACCTGCTGAACATCCTGCGCTCGCTGAGCGCGTTCACCGACGGCGTGCGGCTCGGGCTGACCTCGGCCGAGCGGCTGCGCGTCGCCACGAAGGCGGGCTGGTTCAACGACGGCCGCAACGAGGCCGGGGTGATGTTCAGCGCGGACGGCAAGCCGATCCTGACCTATTCGCTGTTCGCCTCCGGTGAGTTCGCGGGCGATCCCGCGGTGAACAAGGATGACTACGCAGCGACGCATCCGGCGCTGAAGGCGCGGGCGAAGCTCGGGAAGACGATGTTCCGCTCGGTCGAGAAGCTGACTGCCGCCACCGCGCGCACGTACGCGGCCGCTCCGTATCGGGCGACCAACGGCGGCTGAAGGACGCTTTCCCCGCATAGGACGCGGCGAAGGGCGCTTTCCCTGCATGTGATGCGGGGGAAGCGCCCTTCAGCTATTCCAGGGCGGCGACGATCAGTGCGGCCATCGCGGCGGGATCCCCGTTTTCGGGGCGCAGCACCAGATCCGGGCTCTCCGGCTGCTCGTAGGGCGCGTCGACCCCGGTGAACCCGCTGATCTCACCCGCCCGTGCCTTCGCGTACATCCCCTTGGGATCGCGGTCTTCGCAGACTTCGAGCGGCGTGTCGACGAAGACTTCGAGGAACGGCAGCCCGGCCGCCTCGTGCGCGGCGCGGGCGAGTTCGCGGTCGGCCCGGTACGGGCTGATCAGGGAGACCACCGAGACCACACCGGCGTCGGCGAACAGCTTCGCGACCTCGGCGACGCGGCGGACGTTCTCGGCGCGATCGGCGGGGCTGAAGCCGAGATTCCCGTTCAGCCCGTGCCGGAGGTTGTCGCCGTCCAGCAGGTACGCGGGCCTGCCGGACGCCACCAGCCGCCGCTCCAGTTCCACGGCCACACTCGACTTCCCGGACGCGGAAAGCCCGGTGAGCCAGACGGTGAGGCCGCGGGTCGCCCGTTCCGCCCGGCTGACCGCGGCGGTGTGCCAGACGACGTTCGACGCGGTCACGCTCGGACCGGTGATCATGCCCGCCGCGACCGTCGCCCCGGAATGCTCGTCGACGAGGAGAAAGCCGCCGGTGGAGCGGTTGCGGCGGTAGGAATCGAACAGCAGCGGCTGTCGTGCGCGCAGCCGGATCCGGCCGATTTCGTTGAGTGACAACGACTCCGCGGTCTCGTCGCGGTGCAGGGTGGTGACGTCCAGCCGGTAGTCCAGGTCGCGGATCTCGGCCTTGGTCTCCCTGGTGGTGTGCCGCACGACGTAATTGTTCCCTGCTTTCAAAGCTCCTTGTTCGGAGAACCAGCACACCATCGCGTCAACGTCCCTGCTGGTGTGAGGACGGTTGCCGGGGCGGCAGATCAAGTCGCCGCGACCGAGGTCTAGGTCGTCGGTGAGCTCGATCGTGACGGCCTGCGAGGCGAAGGCTTCGGTGATCGTGGTGCCGCCGGGTCCCCAGATCGCGCGCACCGTCGTGGTGAAGCCGGAGGGCAGCACGACGACCTCGTCGCCGGGTTTGAACACCCCGCCCGCGATGGTGCCCGCGTAGCCCCGGAAGTCGCGGCTGTGCTCCCGGATCACGTACTGCACGGGGAATCGCGCATCGATGAGGTTGCGATCCGACGCGACATGCACTTGTTCGAGGTGATGCAGCAGGGAAGTCCCTTCATACCAAGGCATACTGGCGCCCCGGTGCACGACGTTGTCGCCGTGCAGCGCCGACATCGGCACGAAGGTGAGATCGTGCACCTGGAGTTTCATGGCGAAGCGGCGGAACTCCTCACGGATCTCCTCGAAGCGTTCCTGAGACCAGCCGACCAGGTCCATCTTGTTGACGCACAGCACCAGATGCGGGATTCCCAGGAGGCTGGCCAGGAACGCGTGCCGCCGCGACTGTTCGAGCACGCCTTTGCGGGCGTCGATCAGGATCAGCGCGAGATCCGCGGTGGACGCGCCCGTGACCATGTTCCGGGTGTACTGGACGTGCCCCGGCGTGTCGGCGATGATGAACTTCCGTTTGGGGGTGGCGAAATACCTATGGGCGACGTCGATGGTGATGCCTTGTTCGCGTTCCGCGCGGAGACCGTCGGTCAGCAGCGCGAGATTCGGGTACGCCTCGCCGCGGTCGCGGCTGACGCGTTCGATGGCTTCGAGCTGGTCGGTGAACACCGTCTTCGCATCGAACAGCAGACGGCCGATCAGGGTCGACTTCCCGTCGTCGACACTGCCCGCGGTCGCGAGGCGGACCAGCGAAGCGCTCATCAGAAGTAGCCTTCCTTCTTCCGGTCTTCCATGCCCGCCTCGGAGATCCGGTCGTCGGCGCGGGTCGCGCCGCGTTCGGTGAGCCTGCTGACCGCGACCTCGGCGACCACTTCACTCGGCGAAGTCGCCGTCGACTCGACGCAGCCGGTGCAGGTCGCGTCGCCGACGGTCCGAAAGCGAACCGTTGCCTGGTAAGGACTTTCACCTTCGTTCAGGGTGAGGAAGCGGGTGTGTGCGAGCAGCATGCCGTCCCGCTGGACGACCGGGCGCCGGTGCGAGTAGTAGATCGACGGCAGGTCGACGTTTTCGGCTTCGATGTACTGCCAGATGTCGAGTTCGGTCCAGTTCGACAGCGGGAAGACGCGGATGTGCTCGCCCTTGCGGTGCCTGCCGTTGTAGAGGTCCCAGAGCTCCGGCCGCTGATTGCGCGGGTCCCATTGGCCGAACTCGTCGCGGAAGCTGAACACGCGCTCCTTCGCGCGGGCTTTTTCTTCGTCGCGCCGCGCTCCGCCGAAGACCGCGTCGAAGGAATGCTCGCGGATTCCCCGCAGCAAGGCCGCGGTCTGGAGACGGTTGCGGCCGGCCTTCGGGTCTTCGACGACCCGGCCCGCGTCGATGTCGTCCTGGACGCTGGCGACGACGAGCCTGAGCCCGTACCTGTCGACGGTGCGGTCACGGAACTCGATGACCTCGTCGAAGTTGTGCCCGGTGTCGACGTGCATCACCGGGAACGGTGGCGGCGACGGCCAGAACGCCTTGGCCGCCACGTGGAGCATGACCATCGAGTCCTTGCCGCCGGAGAAGAGCAGGGCCGGTCGTTCGAAGGTCGCCGCTACCTCGCGGAAGATGTGCACGGCTTCGGCTTCCAGTGCTTCGAGATGGGTGAGCTCGTATGCCGGGGACGCCATCGTGACCTCCGTGGTTCGAGATCAGAAAAGTAGAACAAGTTCTTGTGCTTGGTCAAGGGCTGGGGGACGCTGTCGGCATGGACCTGGTCGCGCTCGAAGAGATCCGTCGCCTCAAAGCCCGCTACCTCCGCTGCCTCGACCTCAAGCTGTGGGACGAGATGGCCGAGACCCTGACCGTCGACGCGCACGCGCGCTACGGCACGCCTTCGTACGGCAAGCCGCTGACCTTCGAAGGCCGTGAAGCGATCGTCGAGTTCTTCCGGAACGCGGTCGGCCCCGGCATCACGACGGTGCACTTCGCCGGGCAGCCGGAGATCGACGTCGACGGCGACACCGCGACGGGCACGTGGCTGATGCGGGACAAGGTGATCGTGCCCGAACACCGGGTGCTCATCGAGGGCGCGGCGTACTACGAGGACACGTATCGGCGGGTGGACGGCGTGTGGCTGACCGCGTCGACCCAGTACGACCGGCTGTACGAGACGATGATGTCGATGGACGACGTGCCGAGCCTCAAGCTGACCGCGAACCGCTGGTCTTCCTGAACTCCTGCGTTTAGTCCTCTGAATGCGGTCCTTGCGCGTGCAGCTACCGCATTCAGAGGACTAAACGCGGGGGTGGCGGCCGCCGGATTCGGTGGTGACGGCGTCGGCGGTCGCGACCAGTGCCGCGCCCCGCCGCGCGATCTCGGCACCGGTGATCGGTTCGCCGACCGAAAGGGTGAGCACCAGCTCCTGCCGCCCCGAAGCGTCGAAAGTCGGCGCGGCGAGCAGGCTCACCGCGTGCTTGCGGCGCGGCTCCAGATCGGCACCGAGGTAGACGCGCTCGCCGAGACTTGAGACGAGTTCCCCCACCAGCCCGCGCACTTCCGGCGGAAGTTCCTCCGCGCCGACGCCCGCCATCAGCGCGTAGAGCCGCCGCCCCGCAGAAGTGAGGCTCTCCACCAGGTAGCCGTGCTCCCGGCATTCGGCGACGACGCGACGCAGATGCGCTTCGTCCAGCCGCACCGGCACGGTCGGGGGTTTGGTGAGCCATGCGTCGAACGCCGCGTCGGAATCCCACAGCACGTACATCAGGCCGACCGGTGGCGCGAACGGATAGGTCTCGCCCAGTTTGATCCGGCCGGGACCGGCGCTCTGCAACATCAGGATCCGGTCGCCGACCACGGCCGACGCGGTGCATGTCGCGCCGTATCGCCTGCTCAGCTCCTCCAGATGCCGGCGCGCGACCTCGCTCGCGCCGAATCCTTCGCTCGCGACGCGGCCGGCGGCGACCACCGCCGGTCCGAGCCGGTACGTGACCGGCTGCGGGTCCCGGACCAGGTAACCGCCCGCCGTCAGCTCCGTGACGATGCCGAGACAGGTCGGTTTGGCCAGGTCCAGCTCGCGGGCGAGCTCCGACAGGCCGAAGCGACGGCCTGGATGCGCGGCGAAGAAGTCGAGCAGCCGCACGACTCGCTCGGTGGGCGGTGAGCGTCGGGTCATTGACCCATCCTTAGAACGCGTTCTAGTCTGATGGCGCGAAGAACGTACCAAGTCGGTACGTATTTGTACCAGTATGAGGAGTCGCCGGTGCTCACTCAACCGTTCGCGGACGCGATCGTCGAAGCCGAGAAGGTCATCGCGGAGGCGCCGCACATCCGGACCGAACAGGACCTGGTGGAGGGGTACGACTACCTCGCCGGCAGTATCCGCGCGTCCCTGCAGATGGCGTGGGCCTACGAACGGGACTATCCGTTCTTCACCCAGTCCACCGGGCCGTACACGAAGATGGGCCTGGACAACCCGGACACGCTGTACTTCAACGCGAACATCCGCGAGGACCGCGAATACGTCGTCACCGGGACGCGGGGGAGCACGGCCGACGTCAGTTTCCAGGTCCTCAACGGCGACTATTCGCCCGTCGAGGTACCGGACAGTCTCGCCGCGTTCGACGACCGCGAGATCGAGATCGCCGAGGACGGCTCGTTCGAACTCCGCTTCGGACCGGCGACACCCGACCCGGGACCGAACTATTTCGTCCTCGGCCCGGGTTCGTCGATGCTCGTGGTGCGCGAGGTCTACAGCGACTGGGCCACCGAACGGCGCGGCACCATCCAGATCCAGTGCGCCGACACCGCGGGTGGCGCGCCCGCGCCGCTCACCCGCGACGGGCTGGCCAAACGCTACGGCGTGACCGGCAAGATCCTACTGAGCAGGCTCCGCACCTTCCTCGCCTTCCCGAAATGGTTCTATCTGAACCTGCCGGTGAACACGATGACCGAGCCGCGGCCCACGCCGGGCGGCCTGACCACCCAGTACTCCTCGGCCGGGCACTATGAACTCGGCGACGAAGAGGTCATGATCGTGACGGTGCCGCGGTCGGACGCGCCGTACCAGGGCATCCAGCTCGGCAGCGTCTGGTATCTCTCGCTGGACTACATCAACCATCAGACGAGCCTCACCGCCGACCAGGCGCGCGTCGATCCGGACGGCAAGATCCGCTTCGTGATCAGCGAACGCGATCCCGGTCTGGCGAACTGGCTCGAACGCACCGGGCACGACCGCGGGTACGTCCAGATCCGCTGGCAGCGCCTGTCCCGCGCGCTGGACAAGACCGACGGTCCCGAGGTCGAGGTGGTGAAGTTCGGTGAACTCGCCGACCGGTTGCCGTTCCACGACGAGGCGCGCGTGACCCCGCGGGAATGGGCGGACCGGATCTCGGCCCGCCAGAAGGCCGTCGCGGCGAGGATGCTGGGATGACGGATCTGTTGCGGGACAAGGTGATCGTGGTCTCCGGGGTCGGCCCGGGGCTCGGCAGGTCGATCGCCGTGCGCTGTGCCGCGGCGGGTGCCGACGTCGTCCTCGCGGCCCGTACCGAATCCCGGCTCGCCGAGGTCGCCAAGGAGGTCGACGCGCTCGGCCGCCGCGCGGTCGCCGTGCCCACCGACATCACCGACGACGCTTCGGCGGCGAACCTCACCGAGGCCGCGGTGAAGGCGTTCGGCCGGGTGGACGCCTTGGTGAACAACGCTTTCGCGATCCCGCCGATCATGGATCTCGCCGACGTCGACCTCGCCGACGTGCGAGCGGGCTTCGAAACCAACGTGCTCGCCGCGCTTCGGCTCACTCGCCTGTTCACTCCTTCGCTCGCCGAGAGCGGCGGTTCGGTGGTGATGATCAATTCGGCCGTGCTGCGGCATTCCCGGCGGACGTTCGGCGCGTACAAGATGGCGAAAGCGAGCCTGCTCGCGCTCGCGCAGAGCCTTGCCTCGGAACTCGGGCCGCGGGGGATCCGGGTCAATTCCGTGGCGCCGGGCTACATCTGGGCGGACTCGCTGAAGTGGTATTTCGCTTATCTGGCCAAGGAACGCGGGGTGCCGCCGGAGCAGGTGTACGCCGAAACGGCGGAGACGATCGACCTGCGCCGCCTGCCGGAACCGGACGAGATCGCCGACACCGTCGTGTTCCTGGCCTCGTCGCTCGCCCGGTGCGTCACCGGTCAGTGTCTCGACGTCAACGCCGGCGAATACCACCACTGAAGGGAAGAACATGCTGCCAGGGCGGGAAAACGTTGGCACCGTGGAGGATCTGCACGCGTCGGCGGCAAAACTCACCGGGCTGGACGACTTCGGCGGTGACGACCATCTCGACGGCCTCCGCGTGCTGCTGGATTCGTACGCCGGCGAGGCGGGCCTGACCCCGTACGGCAACAAGATCCATCGCGCGTTCCTGCGCGGCGCACTGGTGGCGAGGTCGTTGAGCGAGGCCTCGTGGAAGCAGAATCCGGAGTACGCCGACGTTCCCGTCGAGCGCCCGATCTTCGTCACCGGCCTGCCTCGCACCGGGACCACGGCACTGCACCGGCTGCTCACCGAAGATCCGGCGCACCAGGGCCTGGAAGTCTGGCTGACCGAAGTGCCGCAACCACGTCCGCCCCGCGAGACCTGGGCGGAGAACCCGGTCTTCCAAGGAATACAGGCGGGTTACGAGAAACACCACGTCGAACATCCCGAATTCATGGGCCTGCACCACATGTCCGCCGACCAGGTCGAGGAATGCTGGCAGCTCCTGCGGCAGTCGCTGAAATCGGTGTCCTACGAATGCCTCGCGCACGTGCCGTCGTACTCGCGGTGGCTGGACGGGCAAAGCTGGACCGACGCCTATCGCAGACACCGGCGCAACCTGCAGCTCATCGGCCTGCCGGACGCCGGGCGCCGGTGGGTGCTCAAGAACCCGAGCCATCTCTTCGCGCTCGACGCGCTGCTGGAGGTGTACCCCGACGCGCTGATCGTCCAGACCCATCGCGCGCCGAGCACGATCGTCGCGTCGGTGTGCAGCTTGAACGAGCAGGCTTCGGAGGGCTGGTCCGACGTCTTCCGCGGCGACGTGATCGGCCGCAGCCAGCTGGACCTCTGGGCGCGCGGTGCGGAAAAGTCTCTGGAGGCAAGGAAACGGCACGATCCGGCGCAGTTCTGCGATGTCCGGTACGAGGATTTCGTCGCCGACCCGATCGGTACGGTCGAAGGCGTCTACCGGCATTTCGGGCTGCCGTTGAGCGACGCAGCCCGGGACGCGATGACCGTCGTGCACACCGAAAGCCGTTCCGGGGAAAGGAAACCCGTGCACCGGTACGACCTCGCTGACTTCGGGCTCACCGCCGGCGAGGTCGACGAACGCTTCTCGGCCTACCGCGCCGCCTACGCCCTCTGAACTCCCGCATTCAGAGGACTAAACGCGACGGGGGTCAGAAGCCGGCGGCCGCGCGCTGGGAAGGCAGGCCGCGCGTCGTGATCCCTCGCAGGACCTCGACGCGGTCCGAGCCCGGCCGCCCGAGCACCCAGCTCGAGCCGGGGACCTCCTTGGCGCGTTTCTTCAGCGGTGCCAGGAGCCGGGAAGCGTCCTTGTAGGACCCGATCGCTCCGTGCCCGCACACCAGGGTCGCCAGCGAAACCGTCACCGGCAGCCCGTCGGCCGACCACGCCGTGTCCAGCAGCGCGGCGGCGACCGTGCCGATCTCGTCGACGTCGCAGGCGATCAGGAAGTCGTCCCCGCCGACATGGCTGACGCGCATCCGGCGCAGCCGCGCCTCCAGGTCGGTGAGGGTCCGGCCGAGCGTGCGGATCAGGTCGTCGCCCGCGGCGAACCCGGCGGTGTCGTTGACCGTCTTGAACGAGTCGACGTCCAGCCAGGCCGCGACGAACGGCTCCCGCGCGTTGATCCGGCGGTCGACGTCCCTGGCGACGGCGTCGCTGCCGGGCAGGCGGGTCAACGGGCTCAGCGAGACCGCCTCTTCGACCTTCGCCTCGGCGACCCCGCGGACGACCTCGTTCACCAGCACCACGCCGACGCACCGGCCACGATCGTCGACCACCACGACGTCGTCCCCGGTCCGGCCCCAGTCCGCGTCGGTGACCAGTTCGAGGAATTCGAGCGCGCTCGCGTCGGCGTGGATCGTGTGCGGCCGGTCCGCGAGCCGCGACGCCGGCCGTTTGGCGTGCAGGGCGTGGCCGTACAACCCGGTGACCGCGACCAGGAACCGGGTCCGGTCGATCGACCACTGTGGACGGTGCCGGTCGTCGATGCCGACGATGCCGCTCGGTCCGTCGGCGGCGGCCAGCACCTCGCGCACGTCGTCGCAGGTCGCGTCTTCCGGCAGCGTGGTCGCGGGCCGGAGGAAGTCGCCGACGCGGCGCGCGCGGGCGGTGCCGGGGATGAACGGCCCCGGCGCGTCCGGCGCGGGTAACGGCGCGTGGTCGCCGTCCGGCGGGGCGAGCAGGTTGCCCTGCGCGATCCGCACCCCGAGCCGCCGAGCGGATTCCAACTGCTCGGTGGTCTCGAGCCCGGTCGCGACCAGGCGGTTGTCGGTGCGCGACGCGAAGTGGAGCACCGCCTCGACGACCGCGACGGCGGCCGGGTCGTGTGGCAGGCCGCGCAGCACGCTGCGGTCCAGTTTCACCAGGTCGACGGGCGCCGAAGCGAGCAGCGTGAGCGGGAGGTCGCCGCGGCCGAGGCCGTCGAGCGCGAGCCGGAACCCGAGGTCGGTGAGCCGTCGCATCCCGGTGAGCAGCAGGTCGGCGGGGATCTGCGTGAACGGCGGCCCGATCTCCAGCACGACGTCCCTGGTCCGGCGGCCCGCCAGGCTGAGCGCCTCGGTCAGCGGGTCGAAGTGGGCGGGCGGTGCCGCCACGGTCCGGGCGGACAGGTTCAGGTGCAGGGGGAGGGCGGCCTGCGGTTCACGCAGCTGCCGGACGGCCTCGGCGGCCAGGCCGACGTCGACCTCGGCCAGCCTGCCGCTGCGCCGGGCGTCGGCGAGCAGTTCGTGGGCGGTGCCGCGGCCTGGCCGTGCCAGTGCTTCGAACGCGACGACGCCACCGGTGTGCAGGCTGTACAACGGCTGGTAAGCGAAGCGGACAGCGATCTGCAACGTCACAAGCGCATGTTCTCCGCTGGCGGCGGGAAACGAAATACGTGTCAACTGATGTTCATCGCGAAGGCACCTGGGTTACCTAGAACGGCGTAACGCACGCCACCCGATCAGGTGTTTTCTTACTGTCCATGGTGACATCCGGAAAAGTGCCGACATCGCTTCGGTGTTACCCGAAACATCTTCGCGACCGCTGGTGAATGCCCGCTGGAGCCCGGTGGGCAGCGTGAAGAACAGATCGAAGAACACCGGGACCACTTCGGCAGGCATTCCGCACAGCGCCCGCAGCCCGTGCCGCCGCAACCCGTGCACGGCGCGTGCCGGGGACGGCCACAGCGCCCGGTGCGCCGCCGACGCCGCCGCGGCGGGACCTCGATCCCAGGCCCGGACGACGGCGTCGGCCACCGGATCCGCGAGCCGGATCGCCGTCGCGACGCTGTACCCGGTCGCCGGATGCACCAGGGCGGCGGCGGTCCCGAACGGCACGGTCCGGCCGCGTTGCGGGATCGGCGCGTCGAGCACGATCCGGACGCGTTCTTCGCGCCCGCGCGACGTCAGCCCGACGGCCTTCAGCCGGGCTCGCAACCGCGCCGCCAGGACGTCGAGCGGCAGGCCGGGCCTGCGTGCCAGCGAGGTCTCCTCGACCAGGACGGTGCCGTCGCCGAGCGGCAGGACGTACAGGAACCCGGACTCGGTCTCCCTCCAGTCCATGAACACGGCGGTGTCCGGATCGTCCACCAGTCGCAGCGCGTCTTCGGCTGGGAGGACGGCGCCGAACGCGGTCTGTTCGTACCGGTCGCCTCGCAAGCGGACACCGGACGCGTCGACGTACAGGCCGGTCGCGAGGATTCGTCCGTCTTCGAGGCGCACTGACGAACCCTGTCCGCCGTGGTCCACACCGGACACCGTCCCGGCGACGACGTCGTAACCACCGTCGAGCCACGTGCGCAGACCTGCGTTGTCCAGCACCAGGTAGCGCCGATCCAGGACGTGCGGCCTGGTCCCGAAGGCGAGCGTGGTCGAAGGCGTGCACGCGACGGCGCTCTCCGGAAGCGAGGGCAGTTCGTCGGCGAAGGACCCGTAGGTCGCCCGCCAGCGTCGGCCAGGCGCCGGGTCGACGAGGGTCGTTTCCAGGCCGCGCCGCGCGCAGGCACGCGCGAGCGCTCGTCCGGCCGGGCCGCCGCCCGCGATCACCACGTCCGCCACCTGGGCAGTGTCTCTCAAAGCCCCGACAGATACCGTGTGACGCATGGAACAGACGGACCCGAGGGCGTGGCGGCGCGATCCGGAGAGCGCGAACGCCGGGTTCAGCGACCTCGCCACGAGCCCGTTCCGGATCGACCGGGACCGGATCGCCGCTTCGCCGTTCTTCGCCCGGCTCGGCGGCGTGACCCAGGTCGTCAGCGCCGGGGGCGCCGGGCTGCTGCACAACCGGCTCACGCACAGCCTCAAGGTCGCGCAGGTCGCGCGCGCCATCGCCGAGCGGATCAACGCGAGCAGCGATTCCGCCGAACTCGCTGCGAAACTGGGCGGCTGCGATCCGGACGTCGCCGAGGCCGCCTCGCTCGCGCACGATCTGGGACATCCGCCGTTCGGGCACCTCGGCGAGCAGACCCTGGACCGGATCGCCCGCCACCGCTTCGGCCTCGCCGACGGTTTCGAAGGCAACGCGCAGTCGTTCCGGATCATCACGACCACCGACGTGCGCGGCCCGTCCGCCTCCGGGCTCGACCTCACGACGGCGGTGCGCGCCGCGGTGCTGAAGTACCCGTGGGCGCGGTTGCACGTGCCCGACCCGCATCCGACGTCGATGCCCGTCCAGCCGCGCGGGGCGGCCGAACCCGCCGACGCCCCCGGCACCGGCGCGAGCAAGTTCTCCGCCTACAGCACCGAACTCGACGACTTCGCCCAGGCGCGTGCCCCGTTCGACGGCCGGATCGAACCCTGGCAGCAGACCGTCGAAGCGTCCGTGATGGACACCGCCGACGACATCGCCTACGCCATCCACGACCTTCAGGACTTCCACCGGATCGGTGTCCTGCAGCACGCGCCGGTCGCCGCCGAGTTCTCCGGCTGGGTCGACCACGCGCTGGAACTGGCCGGACTGGACGAGGCGACCTTGACCGCGGAACGGCGGCTGCCGGGCCGTTCGCTGGAACGGCTGCGCCGCCGGATGCACGCCAAGGACGGCTGGATCGTCGACGACGACGCCTTCACCAGTGCCGTCGCCCGTGTCCGCGCCGAACTCGTCGACGGCCTGCTCGCCACCGGCTTCGACGGTTCCATCGAGGCCGAACAGGCCACCGCCGCCTTCTCCTCGAAGTGGACCGCGCGGCTCGTCGACGGCGTTCAGGTGGTGGCCTCGCCTTCGACCCGGACAGGGCATCTCACGCTGCGTCCCGCCCAATGGCACGAGGTCCAGGTGCTGAAATTCGTGCACCGCCGGTTCGTGCTGCTGCGCCCGGAACTCGCGCTGCACCAACGCGGACAGGCGAGCCTGGTGACCACGCTGGTCGACGCGCTCGACGCGTGGCTGCTCGACCGCGACGAGTTCTACCGGCTCCCGCGACGGCTGCACGACTTGGTGGAACTGGCGCAGTCCGAGTTCTCCGCGCTCGCGCGGACGTCGCCGGAACTGCTCATCGGAGCGACCGGGGAGCCGGTCACCGGTGCCGACGCCGTGCGCGGTCTGGCGCGCGGGCGGGCGGTCGTCGACTTCGTGGCATCGTTGACGGACAAGCAGGCGGTGACCCTTTTGGACGGCTTGTCGGGCCGCGCTTCGCAGCCCTGGTCGGACTCGTTCGTCCTGTGACGACGCGATTACCCTGAACGGCCCACGGTCTGCGGCCGAATCCGGAAAATCTCCATCCGACGTCACCCGAACGGCTCCTGCCGCCGGTGCACGCTCGGTACTTAGCTTGATCGAGCCGGTGATCGCCGGCGTCGGTCAGCGTGAGTCGGGGCACGCGCCTAGGAATCGGAGGCGCACGTGCGTCCAACCCGTTCTAGTAGGAGAAGAAGAACGATCCTGACCGCGGGCACCGCAGCCCTCGTCACCGCGCTCGGCCTGGTGAGCCCGCCCGTCGCGGCGGGGATGAGCGGATCGTCCCCGGACGCGTTCTCGGCGAACACCGTCCGGCAGATCGAGGCGTTGCAGTCGATCAAGAAGAGCCAGAACGCCGGCGAGTCCAAAGTGGACAGCCGACTGCTCGTCGAACAGAAACTCCGCGCGCAGCGGATGTCGGCCTCCGCGGTTCCCGCACTGGGGTCTGGGGCGAATGTCTCCGCGGCCGGCACCGTACTCGTGGACATCCGGGGCCAGGTCTCGGAAGAACTCCTCAAGGGACTGCGTGAATCCGGTGCGGGGATTCGCGCGGTGTCCGAACGGTACGGCAGCGTGCGCGCCGAGGTTCCGCTGAACGCGGTCCCGGCGATCGCGGCCCGCGCCGACGTCAAGAAGGTCGAGACCGCCAACGAGGCGTTCACCGCCCGGCAGCTCGCCGAACCCGCCACCGCGGGCAAGCGGGAGAGCAAGGAAGAGAAGGCCGCCCGGATCGCGGACGAGCTGAAGAAGGCCGTCGACGCCAAGGGACAGGCCGGTATCGCGGCCGGACCGGTCAACAGCGAGGGCGACCGCGCGCACAACGCCGACACCGCGCGTCAGCAGTTCGGCGTCACCGGTGTGGGCACCAAGATCTGCGCGCTCTCCGACGGGATCGACTCGCTCGCGACCTCGCAGGCGCGCGGCGAACTCCCGGCGGGCGTCGACGTGATCCCCGGCCAGGAAGGCGACGGCGACGAGGGCACCGCGATGCTCGAGATCATCCACGATCTCGCGCCGAACGCGGCGCTCGGTTTCGCCAGCGCGTTCAACTCCGACGCCAGTTTCGCCGACAACATCCGCAAACTGCGGTTCGACGCGGGGTGCGACGTCATCGTCGACGACGTCCTGTACTTCAAGGAATCGCCGTTCCAGGACTGGATCATCGCCCAGGCCGTGAACGACGTGACCGCCGACGGCGCGCTGTACTTCTCCTCGGCCGGTAACGAAGGCAACGTCACCGACGGCACTTCGGGCCACTGGGAAGGCGACTTCGTCGACTCCGGCAAGAGCGTCGGCAAATACGCCGGTACCGCGCACAACTTCGCCGGTGCCGCGGGCAACCAGATCTTCCAGCCGCTCTCGAACGCGTCGGGCCGGGTGCCGGTCACGTTGTTCTGGTCCGACCCGCTGGGTCGCTCGAACAACGACTACGACCTGTACCTGCTGAACGCGGCGGGCAACGTCGTCGACTTCAGCCAGGACGTCCAGAGCGGCACGCAGGACGCCTACGAGCGGGTGGACACCACGGGCGTCGCCGGACTGCGTCTGGCCATCGTCAAGTTCTCCGGTGAAGGGCGCTACCTGTCGCTGTCCGCGCTGCGCGGCCGGTTCTCCGACTCGGCCGACGGCCTCAAGGCCTACACCAGCCCCGGCGTGACCGTCGGTCACTCGGCCGCGCGAGACGCGTTCAGCGTCGCGGCGGCACCGGCGGCCACGGCGTTCCCCCGAGCCCTCGAGCCGGGCGACCCGGCCAACCCGGCCGGCCCGTTCCCTGGTGCGTTCGGCGCGAGCACGAAGGTCGAACGGTTCACTTCGGACGGTCCGCGACGGGTGTTCTTCCAGGCCGACGGCACGCCGATCACGCCGGGCAACGTCTCCGCGACCGGTGGTGAGGTCCGCGCCAAGCCGGACATCACCGCGGCCGACGGCGTCTCGACCAGCGTCACCGGCTTCACCACGTTCTACGGCACGTCGGCCGCCGCGCCGCACGCCGCCGCGATCGCGGGACTGGTGCTCTCGGGCAACCCGGGGCTGCCCCCGGCCGAGGTGCGCGAGGCGTTGATCAACACCGCAGTCGACATCCTGGCGCCAGGCCGCGACAACTCCAGCGGCGCAGGCGTCATCCTCGCCGACAAGGTGCTCGCCTACACCGGCGCCAGCCCGCAGCCGCTCGCGTCGGCGGGCCAGCCGACGGTCACCCCGAACGACGGCGGTTCCGCGCTCGACCCGGGCGACACCGCCAAGGTGACCTTGCCGGTGACCAACCGCGGCGACGGCACCGCGATGTCCACCAGCGTCGTGCTCTCCAGCCCGACCCCCGGCGTGACGGTGGCGCCGCGGTCGAAGTCGTACGGCACGATCAGCCCCGGGCAGACCGGCGTGAACGACTTCACCATCACCGTTCCCGCCACGCAGGAGCTCGGCGTGCCGGTGGTGCTGAACGCGCGCGTGACCTTCGCGGGTTCGTACTCGCCGACGACGTCCACGTTCTCCCTGCCGGTCGGCACCCCGTCGCCGGTGGCGCAGAACTTCGCCTACGCCGGTGACGCCGTGGCGATCCCGGACAGCGACCCGACCGGTGTGACCGTGCCGATCACGGTGAGCGGGGTCGGGCGCGCGTCGAAGCTGACGTTCTCGGTGGACGGGGCGACCTGCAGCGCGGACCAGACTTCGACGACGGTGGGCATCAACCACTCGTACGCCGGTGACCTGGTCGGCACGCTGACGTCGCCCTCGGGTGCGAAGGCGACCGTGTTCCAGCGCAGCGGCGGCTCGGGCAACAACCTGTGCCAGGTCGTCTTCGCCGACAACGCGGCCACCGCGTTCAGCTCGGTGAGCGCGGCGAACGCGCCGTTCACCGGCACCTACAAGCCGGCGCAGGCGCTCGGCGGTCTGGCCGGCGGTTCAGCCGACGGCACCTGGAAGTTCACCGCGGTCGACGTCGCCGGTGGCGACACCGGGTCGATCCGGGCGATTTCCTTGCACATCAACGGTTTCGTTCAGCCCGGTGTGGCGGAGCGGCCCGCGGGTGTCGGGAAGTCGGTGGGGCGCGGGCCGGTGAAGCCGGTCTAGTCCTTTCGGTTTGCGCGTGAAGGCCCCCTTCCCTCGGCTGAGCCGAGGAAAGGGGGCCTTCACGCGTGCTGGCTGTTTCGCAACGCACGCACGTCTGCCGTGGCCGCGAACGGCGACAGCCGCACGGGCAGGGCCTTCTGGCTGTCCGGTAGGTCGGGTGGTGTCGCGAAAGCCACTTTCGCGACGTCTGGTGTCCCGAAAGTGGCTTTCGCGACACCGTCGATCGGGAGCGTGGCCGCGAAACGGCAACGACCAAACCCCTGCTGATCCGCGCCGGGCCCCGTACGTTGGACCCATGGCGAGGGAGCGGCAGGTGGCGGGCGGGGGACGGGCGGTCGAGGTCGCGCCGGAACGCCTCGAAGGCTGGTACGCCCGCTTCGCCGTCCGCAACGAAGGCGTGCGCTCGACAGAACTGAAGCCGGACACCGTCACGGTCGTCGCGGACAACGGCGTCGTCGCCGTCGCGACCGTCCCTTTCGGACCGCTGAACACCGGAGGGACCGTGCCGGGTCTCGCCGTCGGCCCGCTCGTCGAGCACGCGCTGATCTCGCGGAGGGTCGCGCTCCTGCTGGTGCGCCGCGGCGGGCACAGCGTCGGGATCGCGCGCGGGGGAGTGGTCGTCCAGTCCAGGACGGACCGCCATCTCGTCCAGGGCCGGTCCGCGGCGGGCGGCTGGTCTCAGCAACGGTTCGCGCGGCGCAGGGAAGGGCAAGCGCGCTCAGCGCTTCGTTCCGCCGCGGACGACGCGTTCGAAGTGCTCGTCCCGCAACTGTCCGAAGTGGACGCTGTCGTGCTCGGCGGTGACCGCCGCGCCCTGGACTCCGTGCGTGAGGACAAGCGTCTCGCGCCGTTGTTCCAGCGTGCCGAATCCCGCGTTCTCGACATCGCCGAACCGCGCCGCACGGTGCTCGAAGACGCGGCGGAGCGGGCGGTCGCGGTCGAAATCACCCTGTCCGGGCCGTGACGTCGGGCACGGTCGGATAAAACCGTTCGACACCGGCCCGTACACTGATCGCGTGGACATCCTCTTGGAGTGAGCTCCTCGTCTGCCCGACGGCAGACGAGTCGAAGCTGTCCGCTCATCCACCCTTTTACCGGGAGTTCCCGTGATCACGGCCTCTGGCCTGCAGCTGCGCGCAGGTTCGCGCATTCTGCTCGACGACACCAACGTCCGCATCCAGCAGGGCGACCGCATCGGCCTGGTCGGCCGCAACGGCGCCGGCAAGACCACCTCGCTCAAGGTGCTGGCGGGGGAGGGCGAGCCGTACGCGGGCGAGGTCCGCCGCAGCGGCGAGCTCGGCTACCTGCCGCAGGACCCGCGCGAGGGCGATCTGTCCGTCACCGCGAAGGACCGTGTGCTCTCCGCGCGCGGCCTCGACACCTTGCTGCGCAACATGGAAAAAGCGCAGACCGCGATGTCGGAGCTGGCCGACGAGAAGGAACGCGACAAGGCGGTCAACCGCTACAGCCGCCTCGAAGAGCGCTTCGCCTCCCTCGGGGGTTACGCCGCCGAGAGCGAGGCCGCGCGGATCTGTTCCAACCTCGGCCTGGCCGACAGGGTGCTCGAACAGACACTGCAGACGCTTTCGGGTGGTCAGCGCCGCCGTGTCGAGCTGGCCCGGATCCTGTTCGCCGCCGCCGAGGCGGGCGCGGGCGGCAAATCCGAGACGATCCTGCTGCTCGACGAGCCCACCAACCACCTCGACGCCGACTCCATCAACTGGCTTCGCGGTTTCCTGAAGCAGCACGACGGCGGTCTCGTGGTCATCAGCCACGACGTCGAACTGCTCGCGGACGTCGTCAACAAGGTGTGGTTCCTCGACGCGACCCGCGGCGAGCTCGACCTCTACAACATGGGCTGGCAGCGCTACCTCGACGCGCGCGCCACCGACGAGAAGCGGCGCCGCCGCGAGCGCGCGAACGCCGAGAAGAAGGCGTCCGCGCTGCAGCAACAGGCCGCGAAACTGGGTGCCAAGGCGACGAAGGCCGTGGCCGCCAAGAACATGGCCCGCCGCGCCGAGCAGATGCTCTCCGCGCTCGACGAGACCCGGCAGGCCGACAAGGTCGCCCGGATCAAGTTCCCCGAGCCCGCCCCGTGCGGCCGGACACCGCTCACCGCGGAGGGACTCTCGAAGTCCTACGGTTCGCTCGAGATCTTCACCGGAGTGGACCTCGCCATCGACCGCGGGTCGAAGGTCGTCGTGCTCGGATTGAACGGTGCCGGAAAGACGACATTGCTCCGGCTGCTCGGCGGAATGGAAACTCCGGATACCGGCGAGACCATTCCGGGTCACGGATTGCGTCTGGGCTATTACGCACAGGAACATGAAACTCTCGACCACGACGCGTCCGTGTGGGAAAATATCCGTCACCTCGCGCCGGACACCGGAGCGCAGGAGTTGCGGAACCTTCTCGGTTCGTTCCTGTTCACCGGCGAGCAGCTCGATCAGCCCGCAGGCACACTCTCCGGAGGCGAGAAGACACGCCTCGCGCTCGCCGGCCTGGTGTCCAGCGCTGCCAACGTTTTGCTGCTCGACGAGCCGACGAACAACCTGGACCCGGCCAGCCGCGCCCAGGTCCTGGACGCCTTGCGCAGCTTCGCCGGAGCCGTCGTCCTGGTGACGCACGACCCGGGCGCGGTCGAGGCGCTGGAGCCGGAACGCGTGATCCTCCTGCCGGACGGAACCGAGGACCATTGGTCGGCGGATTATCTGGAACTTGTCCAGCTTGCGTGAGGTCTGCGTCCGTTCGGGTGCTTGATCGATGCCATCCGGCCACTGAAATGGCCCAATGTGATCGCGGTTTCAGCAGTTTTGCGCTCGTCGTCTGGCATTCCGGCGCTCAGTGTTCGATCATTGCGGCGACAGGGGCCGTTATGTGGCCCAGAACACTCTCGGCGGGAAGGCGATCGACGTGGCTGATCTCAAGAAAGGCGCGCGGATCACCGGCAACACGCGTGACAAGCTGGCCGCTGACCTGAAGAAGAAGTACGAGAAGGGCTCGAGCATCCGCGCTCTCGCGGAGTCCACGGGTCGCTCGTACGGGTTCGTGCACCGGGTCCTCTCGGAGTCCGGCGTC
The DNA here is from genome assembly GCF_003947465.1 of Amycolatopsis sp. WAC 04182. NCBI lineage: Bacteria > Bacillati > Actinomycetota > Actinomycetes > Pseudonocardiales > Pseudonocardiaceae > Amycolatopsis > Amycolatopsis sp. WAC 04182. Next base: position 284,986 of record NZ_QHJJ01000002.1, on the reverse strand, counting down.
CAGCTGCGCGGCCGTGGCGGTGCCACCAGGGTCAAGAAGAAGTAGTCACGAGGAAGTAGCGGACTGCTGCGCGGGGGGCGCAGTTCCCTTTCCGGGGACCGCTGTTTCACGGGTTTCCGCGGCCAGGAAGGCCAGCCTGGCACCGAGCAGGACCAGCGGATACACCAGGTAGCCGTACCTCGTCGCCGGAGTGAGCATGATCAGCGCGACGAGCCCGACGGCCATGCGCAGGAGCGCGTCCGAGCCGGTGGCGGGAGGGCGGCGAAGCAGCCAGACGAGGATCGCGACGGCCGCGATCCCGAGCAGGGCGAAGGAAACCGCCGTGCCCACCGGGCCGAGCGAGGCGATGAGGTGGCCGGGCAACGGGCTCGCCGCCGGTGACTTGATCACGCCGATTCCCAGCGGGAAGCGGAAGACGTGCTCGACGAACGCCTTGGGGTCGACCAGGTAGACGGGGACGTGCAGGACGAGGGTCGTCACCACGAGTGCCGCGGCGAATCCGCCCAGTGCGCGAGGGCCACGTCGTGTGATCAACAGGACACCGAGCACCACTATCGCGGGCGCGACAATGAGTTTCGCGCTGACCACCAACGCCAGCACCAGACCCGACAGGACCGCGCGGCCGGTCGTGGCCAGTGCGAAGGACAGCACGAGCAGGCCGGCGATGGCCAGATCCGGGCCGGCGACCGCCCAGGTCAGCGCCGTCAGCGGGCAGGCGAGCGCGAGCTGCGCCGCGCTGACCGGGATCTTCGGCCACTTCAGCAGCCGCAGCGTCAGCAGGACGCACGCGACGGCCGCCAGCGCGAACATCCAGCGCGCGTCGGTGAGGGCGTTCGCGACCGGCCCGCCACCGAACAGGGCGCGCGGCAGGCCGAACACCGTCATCACCGGACCGTATGGCGTGTAATCGTTTACTTCCACCGCGCGACCGAGCGTGGTTACGTCGACGTACGGGGTTCCGTTCTCCAGAAGGAGTTTCGCCGACCGCTCGATCACCCAGACCTCGGGCTGGGCGGCCCACGAGTTCGGCGTGACGAGCCAGTCCACTCCGGTCAGACGGCGAATGACGAGCATTCCCAACGGAAGGATCATCGCGAACAGGCCGATGGCGCCGATGCCGAGCCACCGCGAACCGAGCGCCCCCGACAGTGGCTTGCCGCGCCGGGCGGCGATCGCCAGCCAGCCGGTGTGGACCACGGCGAGGCCGTAACCCGCTACAGCGAAGTTCGCCCACACGCGATAGCCGTAGAACTCCGCGACGGCCGTGTTCACGACGGCGAAGACCAGGCAGCCCGTGTAGAAGACCAGGTCTGTGGTCAGTCGTCGCCGGTCGGGGTCCATGGTCACCGGCTCAGGCTACCGATGTGGCCGTGTCCGCCGGAAAGAGGACGCGGTAACCGGGAAGCATCCGGTGTGTTCCGGTGTTGGTCATGCGTATATCCGGGAAAACCCTCGACTAATATCGAGGTTCTGGGGGCAAAGAGAGGGTTCTCATGGACAACACCTGGTCGCTGATGAACTCGGCGATGAAGTCGGCCGACGTTCCGAAGGGACTGCACAAGGGGACACTCCGCCGCGTCGCGCGGTTCGCCAGGCCGCATTGGCGGAGGCTGCTGATATTCCTGGCGCTCACCGTCATCTCCGCGGTGCTGGCGGTCAGCACGCCGGTACTGGCCGGAAAGGTGGTCGACGCGATCGTCGGCGGGCACGACGTCTCGCTGGTGGTGTGGCTGGCCGTGGTGATCGCCGTGCTGGCGCTGATCGACGCCGGGCTCGGGCTGGCCGAACGGGCCCAGTCGTCGAGGATCGGCGAGGGGATCATCCTCGACCTGCGGCTCGCGGTGTACCGGCACGTGCAGCGGATGCCGGTCGCGTTCTTCACGCGCACCCGCACCGGCGCGCTGGTGAGCAGGCTCAACAACGACGTCATCGGCGCACAGCGCACGTTCACCGCGACCCTGTCCGGGTTGGTCACCAACGTGATCCAGCTCGTGCTGTCGCTGGTGGTCATGGTGACGCTGTCCTGGCAGGTGACCCTGCTGGCGCTGGTGCTGCTGCCGGTGTTCATCCTGCCGACGCGGCGGCTCGGACGGCGGATGGCCGCGCTGCAGCGGGAGGCGGGCCAGCTCAACGCGTCGATGACCACGCAGATGACCGAACGGTTCTCCGCGCCGGGCGCGACGCTGGTGAAGCTGTTCGGCGACCCCGGGCGCGAGGCGGGCGACTTCGGCTCGCGGGCCGGGCGGGTGCGCGACATCGGCGTGCGCACGGCGATGCTGACGCGCTGGTTCCTGACCAGCCTCACCACGGTTTCCGCGCTCGCGCAGGCCCTGGTCTACGGCCTTGGCGGCTACCTCGCGCTGACCGGGGCGCTCGCGCCGGGCACCGTCGTGGCGCTGGCGTTGCTGCTGACCAGGCTGTACTCGCCGCTGACCGCGCTGGCGAACGTCCGGGTGGACGTGATGACCGCGCTGGTGTCGTTCGAGCGGGTCTTCGAGGTGCTCGACCTCAAGCCGATGATCGAAGAGAAGCCTTCCCCGCGCGGCCTGCCCGAAGGCCCGGTTTCGGTGGAGTTCTCCGACGTCCGGTTCGGCTACCCCGCGGCGGACCGGTACTCGCTCGCGTCGCTGGAGGACGTGTCCACTTTGGATCACCGGGGTGGCGAAGAGGTGCTGCACGGCATCAGCTTCCGCGCCGAGCCAGGGCAGATGGTGGCGTTGGTCGGTTCGTCCGGTGCGGGCAAGTCGACGATCGCCTCACTGCTGCCGCGGCTCTACGACGTCGACGCCGGATCGGTCAAACTGTCCGATGTGGACGTCCGGGACCTCGGTTTCGCCACGCTGCGGCAAACCGTCGGCGTGGTGACTCAGGACGGGCACCTCTTCCACGACACGATCCGATCGAACCTCGAATACGCGCGGCCCGGCGTCACCGACGCGGAGATCTGGTCGGCTTTGGAGAAGGCGCGGCTGGCCGAGCTGATCCGGGAGCTGCCGGACGGGCTGGAGACCGTGGTGGGGGAGCGGGGTTACCGGCTCTCCGGCGGGGAACGGCAGCGGCTGACCATCGCGCGGCTCCTGCTGGCGCAGCCGAAGGTGGTCGTCCTCGACGAGGCGACCGCGCATCTGGACTCGCAGTCCGAGGCTGCCGTGGGCGAGGCGCTGACCGACGCGCTCGACGGGCGGACCGCGCTGGTGATCGCGCACCGGTTGTCGACGGTGCGGGCGGCGGACCAGATCCTGGTGATCGAACACGGGGAGATCGTCGAGCGGGGGACGCACGAAGAGCTTCTCGCGCGGGAAGGGCGCTATGCGGCGCTGTACCTGACGCAGTTCTCGGAGGAGCCTGCGGCCGCGTGACCCTCGGGAGCGCAATGAAGGACGCTTTCATAGCGAAATTCGCTATGAAAGCGTCCTTCATAGCGCGCGCCAGGGGGAGGGGTCAGGCGAGGGTGGGGGAAGCGAAGGTCGCGTTCACCAGCGCCATCTTCCGCGGATCGTCCCGCATCAGCGGACCCATCCGGTTCATCGTGTAGCCGAAGGCGATCCCGCTTTCGGGATCCGCGCCGCCGGACGAGCCGCCGAACCCGTCGTGCCCGAACGCGCGCGGGTTCGGCCCGAAGCCGCGTTCCTCGCTGCCGAGGTAGAACCCCAGCGCCCATTCGTTGCCCAGCCCGCCGACGACGTCAGGCTCGCGGCCCTGTCCTTCGCGGGCGGTCGCGAGTGCTCCGGCCGAGAGCAACCGCCCGGAGGCGAGCGCGCCGTAGATGGTCGCGATGGCCCTGGCGGTGCCGTGACCGTTCAGGGCGGGCAGGATCGCGCGCCGCCATTCGGGATCGTTGGCGTCGCGGCCTTGCACGCGCGGGTTCGCCAGCGCCGCGAGGGCGACCGGGCCGGCGTTGGCGAACGCCTGGGTCAGCGCGGTCGTCATCTCCTCGCTGAGCACGGGCTCGACGAGGGTGGAGCAGCGCGCCAGATCGTCGTCGGAATCCAGGCCGATCCGGAAGTCCGCGTCCAGCGGGCCGGCGATGTGCCCGGCGAAGTACGTGCGGACGTCCTGCCCGCTCACCCGGCGGATCACCTCGCCGACGAGGAACCCGAACGACAGCGCGTGGTAGCCGCTGGCGGCGCCCGGTTCGAAGAGCGGCGCCTGCGCGGCGAGCAGTCCGGTGATGTGGTCCCAGTCGTACAGCTCCTTCACCGCCACCGGCCGTTCGAGGCCGATCCCGGTCACGCCGGAGCGGTGCGAGAGCAGCCAGCGCACCGGGATGTCCTGCTTGCCCGCCGCCGCGAACTCGGGCCAGTACTTCGCGACCGGGGCGTCGAGGTCGAGCAGCCCGGCGTCGGCGAGGTGGTGCGCGCAGAGCGCGGTCATGCCCTTGGTGGTCGACCAGACGTTGGTGAGCGTGTCCGCCCGCCACGGGATCGTCAGGTCTGGATCTGCCCAGCCGGCCCAGAGATCGACCACGGTCTCGCCGTGCCGCGTCACCGAGAACGCGGCGCCGATCTCGCCGCGTTCGGCGAAGTTCTCTTCGAAGGCGGCGCGGACGGGTTCGAAGCCCGCCGCGCACTCGCCGTGGATCTCGGTCATGGCACGGACCTCCTGCGGACACCGACCGGTCGGTATGTGACCGTAGAAGGCCCGCGCGGACGAGTCAAGGAACTCGTCCGCGCGGTGGAGGGGCTAGCGGAGAGCGGGAACCCGCTCGCCGTACTTGGCCAGCAGCGCGGCGTTGGCCTCGTCGCCACCGTCCACGTTGGAACTGCGCCACAGCGGGATGTCGACACCCTGCGCCGCACCGAGGTCGACGACCTCGGCGAGCACCAGGTTCCACAGGAACGCGTTGATCACCGTCGACAGCGGCGCGGTCCGCGGCGCCGCCGACGGGTAGCTCGCGTCCCCGGGGCGGACGTGGGAGTCGAGCACGATGCTCGCCTCTTCGATCAGCGTCGTGGCCGCGCGTTTGGGCGCCGCGGCCACGCACGCGGCCGAACTCACCGCGATGACCGACGCGCCGCGCTTCCGGGCACCGGCGGCCAGTTCGACCGGGTACGGGTTGACCCCCGAGGTCGAGAACACCACCAGCACGTCGTCCGGGCCCGGCGCGCGCTCGGCCAGCACCTCTTCGGCCAGCCCGGAGCGGCGCTCGGTCTTGGTGCTGTGCTGCGCGCCGTGCAGCGGCAGCAGTTCGGGGTGGTAGACCGGGTACACGCAGGCGAGCCCGCCCGCCCGGTAGAAGGTCTCGGCGACCGCGGCCAGTGAATGCCCTGCCCCGGCGGTGAACACCAGGGCGTCCGCCCGGACGACCCCCAGGATCAGCTCGGCCGATTTCCGGATCTGCTCCGCGTTACCCCGTTCGGCCTCAGCGAGCCGTTCGGCGACGTCTGCACAACGTTCGGTGGTGCTCACCACATCCGCCCTTCCGTCTGGAGATCAGCGACGAATGTATCGCGTGGACCAATGGCCGAAGTGGAATACATCGGGTCATGATCGAGGTTGACCCGATCACTGCGGCCGGGGTTTCGGAGACTGGAGGGTCCAGGGTGAGCGAGGCTGATCCCGCGGTGCGGACTTGGCGAGCACGCGGCCGGGTGAAAGGCGTGGTGCTGGTCCTGCACGGCGGCGCGGAGCACAGTCATGCCGGCGTGGCGCCGTGGCGGCTGGCGTACCAGCGGATGGTGCCGCTGGCGAGGGACGTCCATCGGGCGGGCCGGGCGCACGGGGCCGAGGTGCGGCTCCTGCGCAACCGGATCTACGGCTGGAACGACCACGGCACCGACGCGCTCGCCGACGCGCGCTGGGCTCTGGAACGCATCCGCGAAGACCATCCGGGTGTTCCGGTGATCCTCGTCGGCCACTCGATGGGCGGGCGGGTCGCCCTGCGTGTCGCCGACGATCCGGCCGTCATCGGCGTCTGCGCGCTCGCGCCGTGGACACCACCGGGTGAACCCATCGGCGCCCTCGGCGGCCGCGCCGTGCTCATCGCGCACGGGACCAAGGACCGGATGACCGATCCGGTGGCATCACACGCTTTCGCGGAACGCGCCGAAAAGGTGACCTCGCGGTCCGCGCGGTTTGAAATAGGCGGCGAAGGGCACGCGATGCTACGAAGGTCTCGCGTCTGGAACCGTCTCGTACGGGCTTTCACACTCGAGCTGATCGAAGCCGGGGGAAGTGACGAAACGCTGAGCGGCGCCTGGGGGCGGCCGAGCTCGGAACGGCTGCGGATCCCGGTCTAGACCGGGCGGGAGGGAGTACTCATGTCCACGTCGAGCGTCGATCGGACGGCCGGTCCGTCCGGCCTGCCCACCCCCGACGAAAGCCGGTGGCCGGGACTGGCCACCCCGCCGCATTCCCCGTTCCGGGCGCGGATCGCCGAGCAGTTGTTCCGGCACGCGGTGCGCCCGCTGAACGTCCGCGTGCGCATGCCCGACGGCTCGCAGCTCGGGTCGGGCGGGCCGGACGCGCCCGAGATGCGGCTCAACCGTCCCGCCGCCTTCTTCCACCGCCTCGGCGTGGACGCGAAGATCGGCTTCGGCGAGGCCTACATGGTCGGAGACTGGACGAGCGACGCGCTCGCCGAGGTGCTGACCCCGTTCGCGGAGCGGATGGCGACGCTCATCCCGCCGCTGCTGCAACGGTTCCGCCGGTTCGTCGACCGCGGTCACCCCGCGGACGAGGAGAACACCGTCGAGGGCGCGCGGGCGAACATCCATCGCCACTACGACCTGTCCAACGAACTGTTCGGCACGTTCCTGGACCCGTCGATGATGTATTCGTCGGCGTTGTTCGGCCCGGACGACGACCTCACCGCCGCCCAGCACCGCAAGATCGACAGCGTCCTCGACTACGCCGGGGTCCGCGAAGGCAGCACCGTGCTCGAAATCGGCACCGGCTGGGGCGAACTCTCGATCCGGGCCGCCGCGCGCGGGGCCACCGTCACGTCACTGACCATTTCCGAGGAGCAGGCGAAGCTGGCGACCGAGCGCATCGCGGCGGCGGGTTTCGCCGACCGCGTCGATGTCCGGCTGTGCGACTACCGCGACTCGACCGGCGAGTACGACGCCGTGGTCAGCGTCGAGATGATCGAGGCCGTCGGCGAGTCCTACTGGCCCACGTTCTTCGAGACCATCGGGAAACGGCTGAAACCGGGCGGCAGATTCGGGCTCCAGGCCATCACCATGGACCACGAACGCATGCTCGCCGCGGCCCGGTCCTACACCTGGATGCACAAGTACATCTTCCCCGGTGGGCTCATCCCGTCCACGACGTCGGTCGAGCAGGGCATGCTGGCGTACACCAGGCTGAAACTGGAGGGGCTGCGCGAGTTCGGCCAGGACTACGCCCGCACGTTGCGGCTGTGGCGGGAGAAGTTCACCCAGCGGTGGGACGAAATCACCGAACTGGGCTTCGACGACGTCTTCAAGCGGATGTGGGAGTTCTACCTGGCGTACTCCGAAGCGGGGTTCCGTTCGGGGTATCTCAAGGTCCACCAGTTCGGATTCGCCGAAAACGGACAGTGAGCTCCACCCAACCGATGCGGGGTGCCGGACGTCCTTCACCTAGGGTCTGCGGTTGACTGGGCCCTACACGCGAGATCGGGACGGGTGATTCGGCATGACGTATGGAGGCGACGACCGAGGGCGACGGATGCCGCCGCCGCAACGGCCGCCGTCCGGCCGCCCCCGGCGGCATCAGCCCGCGCAGATGATGCCGCTGCCGGGCCGGGGGAGCAGCCCGTACGACGAGCGGACGCGGCCCATGGGGCACGGCGGTCAGGAACAGCCCGCCGGCCCGCCACCGCGCCGCCCCGGCCCGCCGCAGCCCCCGCCCGGCCGCCCCGCCGACGGCGCGCGGCCACCGCGGCGACGTAAGCGCTGGGGCTTCGGCAAGGTGCTGCTCACCCTGCTGACCGTGTTCGTGGTGTTCCTCGCCGGCGTGTGGGTGTACCTGGAGTTCTCCATCAACCGCGTCGACGCGCTGGCCGAATACTCCGGCCGCCCCGTCGCGGCCGAGGGCACCAACTGGCTGATCGTGGGCTCCGACAGCCGCGACGGGCTGACCCCCGAAGAGCAGGAGAAACTGGTCACCGGGGACTCCAAGGCCGCCGGTGGCGGCAAGCGGACCGACACCATCATGATCGCGCACGTCCCGTCCAACAGCACCAAGCCGACCCTGCTGAGCCTCCCGCGCGACTCGCAGGTGACCATCCCGGGGCACGGCAAGAACAAGATCAACGCCGCGTTCTCGATCGGCGGCCCGGCGCTGCTCGCGCAGACCGTCGAAGGCGCCACCGGCCTGCGCATGGACCACTACGCCGAGATCGGCTTCGGCGGGTTCGCCAAGATCGTCGACGCGATCGGCGGGGTCCACATGTGCGTCGAGAAGCCGATGGAGGACACGCTCACCAAGATCAAGATCCCCGCGGGCTGCCAGGACCTCCAGGGGCCGCAGGCGCTCGGGTTCGTCCGCATGCGGCACAGCGAGGCCACCCCGCGTTCGGACCTCGACCGCGTCGCCAACCAGCGGAAGTTCATCGGCGCGCTGGTCAGCGAGATCGGCAGCCCCGGCACCCTGCTGAACCCGTTCTCGCTGTTCCCGCTGCTGTCGACGGGACCCGACGCGCTGACGATGGACACCGGCGACCACGTGCACAACCTGGTGGGGCTGGCGCTGGCGATGCGCGGGATCTCCTCGGGCGGCGTCGTCACCACGACGGTGCCGGTGACCAGCGGGTCGGCGGAGAACTGGGACAAGACGAAGTCGAAGCTGCTCTTCGACGCGTTGAAGAACGACACCGAGATCCCGGACAGCGCGATTTTGACCTGACCGCAGGCCTCGTGAGTGGTAAGGACGGTTCTAACCGTCCTTACCACTCACGAGGAGCCTGATGGAAACGCCCGCGGAGACCCTCGCCGACGAAGTAGTCACGCTGCGCCGCTGGAAGCCGGAGCAGCTCGAAACCCTCGCCGCCGTCGCGGGGGATTCGGACGCGCATCTCGGCGCGTGGATGCTCTGGGCCACCTACGGTTACGGCCGCCGCGAAGCCGCGGACTTCCTGGAGAACACCGCGAAGAACTGGACCGAGGGCAAGACCTACGACTTCGCGATCCTCGTCGAGGACGAACTCGTGGGCGGTACGGGCATGATCATCCACCCGGACCGGATCGAGATCGGTTACTGGCTCGGCCGCCATCACACCGGCCGCGGCTACGTGACCAGGGCCGCGCGGCTCCTGACCGCCGAGGCCTTCCGGCTCGGCGCGCCGGAGGTCGAGATCCGGCACGACGAGAAGAACCGCGCGAGCGGTGCCGTGCCCGCGCGGCTGGGGTTCACGATGATCGGCGACGAGGCCACCGAACCGCCGCTCGCCCCCGCCTGCGCGGGTGTCACCAGGATCTGGCGGCTCAAGCGTCCTTAGTCTTGCGCTCGCGCAGGGCCGCGAGTGCCTTGTCCGCGTGCACGGTGAACTTCAGCTCGCTCTTGATCACTTCGAGCACCTTGCGGTCGGTGTCGATGACGAAGGTGTGCCGTTTGGCGTGCAGCGGACTGAATTTGCGCCATACGCCGAACTGCTTCGCCACCACACCGTCCACATCGGACAGCAGGGGATAGTCGAAACCGTGTTTGGCCGAGAATTCCTGCTGTTTGGCGACGGCGTCCGGGCTGATGCCGACGCGGTGCGCGCCCACTTCGGCGAATTCGGCGGCGAGATCACGGAAGTGGCAGCTTTCCGCGGTGCAGCCGCTGGTCATCGCGGCGGGGTAGAAGAACAGCACGACCGGGCCGGACGAGAGGAAGTCCGACAGCGTGCGCTCCTCGCCCTTGTCGTCGGGCAGGGTGAAGTCCGGGGCGATGTCACCTTGGTCCATGGAGCGATCCTGTCACGTCAGTGGGCGTGCCGTTCGATGAGCTCGTCGACCTCGTCCCCGGTCGCGGAATCCGCCACGAACGAACCACGCGCCGCGAGAACGCCGTACCGCCGCAGCCGTTCGGCCTGTTCGTGACTGTGGACGCCTTCCGCGCCGATGCGCAGTTTCAGCTCCTTGGCCCTGGCGACCAGCTGACACAGATGGCGGACGTCGGCCTCGTCCTCGCCGTCGGCCAGCGCGTCGACGACCGCGCCGGACAGGATCACGTGGCGGACCGGCAGCCCGTGCCGGGGGATCAGCTCCAGATCGTCCGAACCGGAGATGGTCAGCACCAGCTGGGCACCCAGATCGGCCAGTACGGCGAAGGAATCGAGCACCTCGCCGCCCCCGTCGAGGATGGATTCGCGGTCCGTGCACAGGCGCAGTGCCTGGGCGGGCAGGTTGTGCCGGTCGAGCTGTTCCTTGACCAGCAGCACCAGATCGGGCTCGATGGCCAGCCGGTTCGGCAGCCGCACGCAGACGTCGGGGGCGGCCTCGCCGAACCTGTTCCGCCACCTCGCGGTGGCGGCGAGCGATTCGGCCAGCAGCCACCGGCCGAGCGGGATGGTCATCCCGGTGATCTGCGCGAGCGGGTAGAACTCGTCCGAGTCGAGGTCGCCCTTCTCCGGATGGCTCCAGCGCAGCCCGGCGTTGACGGCGGCCAGCTGGTCGGGATTCGCGAGCTTCACGGTCGGCTGGTAGATCAGCGAGAACTCGCCGTTCTCCAGCGCGCCCGCGATGACCGCGCCGAGCTGGTAGCGGCCCCGGTCACGCGCGTCGAGTTCCGGATCGAACAGCATCCACTGCGCCTTGCCCGCCTCCTTGGCGCGGTGCAGCGCGATCTCCGCGGCGCGCAGCAGGTCTTCTGGCCCGCCGTCGGTGACCGGGCGGACGACGATGCCCGCGCTCGCGCTGACGCCGATCCCGTGCCCGCCGAGGTAGATCGGCTCGACCAGTTCCTCCAAGGCCTGCTCGACCAGCGAGATCACCTCGGGCGGGGTGAAGTCGCCGCGCAGCAGGACGGCGAACCCGTCGCCGGACAGCCGGGCGACGGAACCGTTGTGCCTGCCGGTGAAGACGGCCGTGAGCTTGTTCGCGACCCCGCGCAGCACCTGATCACCCACGCCGGCCCCGAGACCGTCGTTGATCACCTTGAAGCCGTCGACGTCGAGATAGACGAGCGCGACCTGCTCGTTGCCGGACCCGGCCAGCGCGGCTTCGAGGGCGTTGCCGAACGCGGTGGCGTTGGGCAGGCCGGTCAGCGCGTCGTGCACGTTCTGGTGCCGCAGTTGTTCCTGCAGCAGGTGGATTTCGTTGGCGTCGGAGACCATCAGCACCGGATAGGCCGAGCCGGGCCGGTCGCCGGGCAGATCGGTCAGGGTCACGTCGACCCAGAGCGCGCCTTCCTCGCTGTGGTCCAGCAGCAGGCGTTCCTCCTGCGTCGGCTGGCCGTGCGTCATGAGCTGGGCGAGCGCGTTCCGCAGGCGGGCGACGTCGTGGTCGGCGGAGCCGAGATCGGGGATCTCCCGGCCGCGCAGCGAAGCCGGACGGCAGCCGAGGAGACGGCCGAGCGCGGCGTTCGCCTCCACGATGGCGCCGTTGGCGTCGGCGAGGGCGATCCCGACGGGAGAGGCGGAATAGAGCTTGGAGAAGCGCAGCACGGCGGGCTGATGGTCGGGCTCGGCCAGGACGGCGTCCTTGGCGACACCGAGCAGCAGCTGTTCGAGTTGCTCCTTGGGAAGCGATACTCCTTTAGTGTCAGCGAGCGTCTCGGCCCATCTCCGGGCGACGTCCACCAACCCTGGCGCGGAACCAGGTTCGGGCACACTTCACCTCTTCATGCGCGGTTGATGGCCAGCTCAGACCGGGTGTCCGAGCCCATGGGCCCACACTAGGTATGAGCCGGCCGGGTGTAGTGCCACGGCATCATGCGCGATCCGGGGTGTCTACCGGCTGAAAGGGTGATCGCCGCTACACGAGTGGTGACCGGAAGTTACCAAGAGTACTCGATAGTGGTTGTCCGATTGGTCCGGCTTCAGCGGGCCGTCAGGCGGATCGGCAGGCCGTCCGCGGGTACGGGCAGCGAGACGTAGTCCCAGCGTGCGGTGTAGTTCTCCGGTACCGACCACCGATACGCCCGCAGCATCTCGTGCAGCAGCGCCTTCACCTCGAACGTCCCGAAATGCAGGCCGATGCACTTGTGCGCGCCGCCGCCGAACGGCATCCACGCGTAGCGATGCGACTTGTCCTCCCGGCGTGCCTCGCCGAAGCGGTCCGGGTCGAACCGCATCGGGTCGGTCCAGTGGTCCGGCGAGAAGTGGTTGACGGTGGGCGAAACCCCGACGAGTGTCCCTTCGGGAATGAAATGCCCGAGAACCTCGGTGTCCTTCACGGTCTTCCTTGCCAGGGAAGGAACCGGGGCCACCAGCCGCAGGGATTCCTTGATCACCAGGTCGAGCGTGGTCAGGGTCTCCAGCGCCTCGATGTCCGGCACGTCGTCGCCGAGCGCGAGGGACTCCCGGCGCGCGCGTTCCTGCCATTCGGGGTTCTTGGCAAGGTGGTAGACGGCGGCGGCGCTGGTGATGGTCGACGTGTCGTGCGCGGCCATCATCAGGAAGATCATGTGGTTGACGACGTCGGAGTCGGTGAAGCGGTCACCGTCTTCGGTGGTGGCGTGGCACAACGCGGTGAAGAGGTCTTCGCCGTCGCCCGCCCGTTTCGCGGGCAGGTTCGCCGAGAAATAGCGTTCGAGGACCTTGCGGCCGTGCAGCCCCGCCGCCCAGCGGCCGCCGGGGACGGGGAACCGCACGATGGCCGTGCCCGCGCGCACGGAGTTCACGAACGCGCGGTTGATCGTGGCCGCGTCGTCGCCGGACCGCATGCCCATGAACACGCGCGTCGCGACGTCGAGCGTGAGTTGCTTGAGGGACCAGTAGATCCGCGGGTTCGGCCGGTCCGTCCACGCGGCGACGCCCTCGCGCAGAGCCGGTCCCATCTGGTCGACGTACCCGGTGAGCCGTTGCCGGGTGAACGCCGCCTGCATGATCCGGCGGTGCAGATGGTGCTCGCCGAAGTCGAGCAGCATCAGGCCGCGGTCGAAGAACTGCTCGATGAAGAACTTCCAGCCCTCCTGCGAGAAGGCCTTGTCCTTGTTCACCAGCGCGATCTGCGTGGCCTCCGGGCCCGAGAGCGCGACGATGCGGCGGCCGAACGCGCCCATCCAGGAGACCGGGCCGTAGGTCTCGTGGCGTTTCAGGCCGAACTCGATGCCGAAACGCATGAAGTCCAGCGCGTGCCCGATGACCGGCGGGCCTTCGTCGCCCAGGACGGGTTTGAGGCCCGGCGGGGCGGGTGCGAGTTCGCGGACCGGCCACGTCGCGCCGAGCCAGCGCTGGTCGACCGAACGCGGCAGGGGGATCGAGGTGAGCGGCGGGACCCGCTCGCGCAGCGCCCCGGTGACCTTTTCGACGGCGTTCGCCATGGTGACCATCTCCCCGCTGAGACCGGTTGCCGTTCCACCATCGCACCCTTATTGACGCCTTGACAATACCTCGAAGGAAGTCCGTGAAGGCCTCCTTGAGGGACCCAGAGTCCCTCAAGGAGGCCTTCACGGAACGTCAGGCCAGCTCGGAGCGGACCGTGCGGGCGGCCGCGACGAGGTTCCGCAGAGCGGGCTCGACCTCGGCGTATCCGCGCGTCTTCAGGCCGCAGTCCGGGTTGACCCAGATCCGCTCGGCGGGCACGGCGCCGACGGCGGTCCGCAGCAGCCCGCTGACCTCGTCGACGCCGGGGACACGCGGCGAGTGGATGTCGTAGACGCCCGGCCCGACACCACGGCCGAAGCCCGCCGCGCCGAGGTCCGTGACGACCTCCATCTTCGACCGCGCGGCCTCGATGCTGGTGACGTCGGCGTCGAGCGCGTCGATCGCCTTGACCACGTCGCCGAATTCCGAGTAGCACATATGCGTGTGGATCTGGGTCGCGTCGTCGATCCCGGAAGTCGCGAGCCGGAACGACGAAATAGCCCACGCGAAGTACGCCTCATGCGTCGCCGTGCGCAGGGGGAGCAGTTCCCGCAGCGCCGGCTCATCCACCTGGATGACGCGGATGCCCGCTTCCTGCAGATCGTGCACCTCGTCGCGGATGGCCAGCGCCACCTGGCGGGCGGTCTCGCCCAGCGGCTGGTCGTCGCGGACGAACGACCACGCCAGGATCGTCACCGGCCCGGTCAGCATCCCCTTGACGGGTTTGCCGGTCAGGCTCTGCGCGTAACGCGCCCACTCGACGGTCATCGGCTCCGGACGCGAGACGTCGCCGTACAGGATCGGTGGCCGGACACACCGCGAACCGTAGGACTGCACCCAGCCGAAGTCGGTGGCCGCGAACCCGGCCAGCCGCTCGGCGAAGTACTGCACCATGTCGTTGCGCTCGGGCTCGCCGTGCACCAGCACGTCCAGGCCGAGGTCCTCCTGCAGCCGGACGACGCGCTCGATCTCCGCCTTCATCGCGGCCTCGTAGCCCGCGTCGTCCAGCGAACCCGCCTTGTGCGCGGCGCGCGCCTTGCGGACGTCGGTGGTCTGCGGGAACGAGCCGATCGTCGTGGTCGGCAACGGCGGCAGATCCAGCGCGGCCTGCTGAGCCGCCGCGCGCCGGGCGTAGGGGGAGCGGACGGTGTCCTCCGGCCGCAGCGCCTCCAGCCGGGCGCGCACCCCGCTGTCGGCCAGATCGGCCGCCGTCGCGCGATCCGCGGCCGCGGCACGGGCGGGAGCGAGGTCGACACCTTCTTCCTTCAACGCGCGTCCGAGCAGGACGACCTCGTCGACCTTCTGCTTGGCGAAGGCGAGCCAGCCTTTGAGACGCGGGTGGAGCCCGTCCTCCCGTTCGACGTCGTAGGGCACGTGCAGCAACGAACAGGACGTCGACACGCTGACCGACTTCGCGACGCCGAGCAGGGTCGCCGCCCGGCTGAGCGCGCGGGTCGGATCCGTGCGCCAGACGTTGCGCCCGTCCACGACACCGGCCAGAACCTCCTTGTCCCGCAAGGCGGGCTCGGCCGCGACGGCGTCCACAAAGGACTGATCGGTGACGAGGTCGACGGCGATGGCGTCGATCGGGGAGCGGGCGAGCACACCCAAGCCGCGACCGAGGCCGCCGAAATACCCGGCGACCAGGATCTTGGGCCGCGCGGTCTCCTTCGCGAGCCGGTGGTAGGCGCGGATGAGCGCGTTGAGCTCCCGCTCGGTGCGGTCCGCGGCGAAGGCGGGTTCGTCGAACTGAACCCACTCGACGCCTTCGTCGTGCAGACGGCGCAGCAGCTCGACGTAGCCGTCGAGGAGGTTGTCGAGCAGGTCCAGCGGGCGGAAACCTTCCGGGGCGGTCTCGGCCGGCTTCGCGAGCAGGAGGAAGGTCACCGGGCCCACCAGCACCGGCCGGGTCTCGACGCCGACCGCGCGGGCCTCGCGGTATTCGTCGAGCGGTTTGGTGCCGGTGAGCGAGAACGTCGTGTCCGGGCCGAGTTCGGGGACGATGTAGTGGTAGTTCGTGTCGAACCACTTCGTCATCTCCATCGCCGGCGCGTCCTGCACGCCGCGGGCGGCGGCGAAGTAGGTGTCGAGCGGCGAGAGACCGAGCGTCGTGAAGCGCTCCGGCAGCGCTCCGAACAGCTCGGTCGTGTCGAGCATCTGGTCGTAATGGGAGAAGGTGTTGGAGGGGACGGAATCCAGCCCCGCGTCCTTGAGTTCCCGCCAGGTCCGGGTGCGCAACGCGCGGCCGGTGCCCAGCAGTTCGGCCTCGTCGATCTTGCCTGCCCAGTAGCGTTCGAGTGAACGCTTGAGTTCGCGGTCCGGTCCGATCCGGGGGTAGCCCAGCACTGTCGTGCCGATTTCGGTCACAGCTCTCTCCTCGCGAGCTTGTCGTGAGAGCCCGGAGCGCGCAGGAGTGACCGCCGTTCGGTCGTGCCCATCCCACGAGGCCCGGACTCACGCACGCCGTCGGCGCGCGTACCACGGGCAGGTCTTCGGACTCGTGGGCGACTCGCTCGGTCCTACCGGCCGTCGCTTCCCGGGGCGCCATGTCCCAGTGCTTTACCGTGTCTCGCACGGTGACGGCTTTCGTTCCCACATACCGCTGCGGGGCAGTCCCGGATTCACACCGGGTTCCCTGTTACCTCGACCGGCCTGGGAGGCCGGGCGAACCAGTAGCACTCCGGAGCGTACCGAGGCGCGCTAGTGGCCCGCTGGACATGTGACGAACCGGACGCCACGCGTGATCAGACGGCGAACTCACGTGATCAGACGGCGAACTCGCGTGATCGGGGGCGTAACTCGCGAGTTCGCCGTTCAATCACGCGAGTTGCGTGTCTGATCACGCGAGTTCGCGATTCGAGCACGCGAGTTGCGTGTGCGGGGGTCAGTCCCAGTCGAGGGCGCCGCCCGACTGGTACTCGATGACGCGGGTCTCGAAGAAGTTCTTCTCCTTCTTGAGGTCCATCGCCTCCGACATCCACGGGAACGGGTTCTCCGTCTCGCCGAAGATCGGCGCGAGACCGATCTGCTGCGCGCGCCGGTCGGTGATGAAGTGCATGTACTGCTCGATCAGCTCGGCCGAGAGCCCGAGCATGCCGCGCGGCATGGTGTCGCGGGCGTAGGCGACCTCGAGCTCGCACGCCTCGGTCAGCATCGTCCGGATCTCCGCCTGGAACTCCTCGGTCCACAGGTGCGGGTTCTCGATCTTGATCTGGTTGATGCAGTCGATGCCGAAGTTCAGGTGGATCGACTCGTCGCGCAGGATGTACTGGTACTGCTCGGCGATGCCGACCATCTTGTTCCGGCGGCCGAGCGAGAGGATCTGCGCGAAGCCGGTGTAGAACCACATGCCCTCGAAGATCACGTAGAACGCGACGAGGTCACGCAGGAAGTTCTGGTCGGCTTCCGGGGTGCCGGTCTCGAAGTCCGGGTTCTCCAGGTTCTGCGTGTACTTCAGCGCCCACGCGTCCTTCTCCGAGATGGAGGGGACCTCGCGGTACATGTTGAACAGCTCGCCCTCGACCAGGCCGAGGCTCTCGCAGATGTACTGGAAGGTGTGCGTGTGCACGGCCTCCTCGAACGCCTGGCGCAGCAGGTACTGGCGGCATTCGGGGTTGGTGATCTGCCGGTACACCGCGAGCACGATGTTGTTGGCCACCAGCGATTCCGCGGTGGCGAAGAAGCCGAGGTTGCGCTTGAGCATGGTGCGCTCGTCCTCGGTGAGGCCGTCGGGCGACTTCCACAGCGCGATGTCGGCCTGCATGGCGACCTCGGTCGGCATCCAGTGGTTGTTGCAGCCGGCGAGGTACTTCTCCCACGCCCAGGTGTACTTCATCGGCAGCAGCTGGTTGACGTCGGCGCGGGCGTTGATCATCCGCTTGTCGTCGACGTTGATCCGGGCGGCGCCGACTTCGATCTCACCGAGGCCGGTGGCGTCGGTGGCGGGGTCAAAGGTGGTCATAAAGAGCTCCAAGAGGGCGTCGTGAGTGGTAAGGACGGTGAGAACCGCCCTTACCACTCACGAGGATGTATTACTGGCAGGCTTCGCAGTCGGGGTCGTCGATCCGGCAGGCGGCGCCGTCGGTGGCGACGAAGTCGACGTCCGAGACCTGCGGCATCTCCTTCGGCTCCGGCTTGGCGGCCGGGGCCGGGGCGGTCACCGGGACGGCCGGGACCGCGGCGGAAGCCGACGGGGCGGGCGAAGCGGCGGGAGCCGGGGCCGGGGCGGCGGGCTTAGGCGTGGCAGGGGCCGGGGTGGCCGAGACCGCGTTCAGCTTGCCGTCGGTGCCGCGCAGGGTGCTCTTCTCCACGTGCGTCGCGGACCGCGCCCGCAGGTAGTACGTGGTCTTGAGGCCCTTGTGCCAGGCGTAGCGGTACAGCTCGTCGAGCTTGCGTCCGCTGGGCGCCGCGATGTACAGGTTCAGCGACTGCGCCTGGTCGATCCACTTCTGACGACGCGAACCGGCGTCCACCAGCCACTTCGACTCGATCTCGAACGCGGTGGCGTACAGCGCCTTCAGGTCGTCCGGCACGCGGTCGATCTGGCCGAGGCTGCCGTCGAAGTACTTCAGGTCCGAGACCATGACCTCGTCCCACAGCCCGCGCTCCTTGAGCGAGCGGACCAGGTGCGGGTTCACCACGGTGAAGTCGCCGGACATGTTCGACTTGACGAACAGGTTCTGGAACAGCGGCTCGATCGACTGCCCGACCCCGCAGATGTTGGAGATCGTCGCGGTCGGCGCGATCGCCATCACGTTGGAGTTGCGCATGCCGACGGTCTTGACCCGCTCGCGCAGCGGCGCCCAGTCCAAAGTGGACGAGATGTCGACGTCGAGCGCGTCGCCCTGCCGCGCGTCGATCAGCAGCTGCATCGAGTCGATCGGCAGGATTCCCTTGCTCCACAAGGAACCCTCGAACGTCTGGTACTGGCCGCGCTCCTCGGCGAGGTCGGTCGACGCCGAGATCGCGTAGTAGCTGATGTGCTCCATGCTGGTGTCCGCGAACTGCACGGCCTCGTCCGAGGACAGCGGCACACCGATCTCGAACAGCGCGTCCTGGAAGCCCATCAGGCCCAGCCCGATCGGGCGGTGGCGCAGGTTGGAGCGGCGCGCCTCCGGGATCGTGTAGAAGTTGATGTCGATCACGTTGTCGAGCATGCGGACCGCGGTGCGCACGGTCTTCTCGAGGCGCTGGGTGTCCAGGCCCTCGGGGGTGACGTGCTTGAGCAGGTTCACCGAGCCGAGGTTGCAGACCGCGACCTCGTCGGTGGTGGTGTTCAGCGTGATCTCGGTGCACAGGTTGGACGAGTGCACGACACCCACGTGCTGCTGCGGCGAACGCAGGTTGCACGGGTCCTTGAAGGTGATCCACGGGTGGCCGGTCTCGAACAGCATGGTCAGCATGCGGCGCCACAGGTCGACCGCGCGGACCTTGCGGAACACCTTCAGCTCACCGCGCTCGGCGGCGGCCTCGTACTCGCGGTAGCGCTCGGCGAACGCGTTGCCGTAGAGGTCGTGCAGGTCCGGGGTCTCGTTCGGCGAGAACAGCGTCCACTGCGCGTCGGCCTCGACGCGGCGCAGGAACTCGTCCGGCACCCAGTTCGCGGTGTTCATGTCGTGCGTGCGGCGACGGTCGTCACCGGTGTTCTTGCGCAGGTCGAGGAATTCCTCGATGTCCACGTGCCAGGTCTCGAGGTACGCGCAGGCCGCGCCCTTGCGCTTGCCGCCCTGGTTCACCGCGACCGCGGTGTCGTTAGCGATCTTGAGGAACGGCACGACACCCTGCGACTGGCCGTTGGTGCCCTTGATGTGCGCGCCGAGGCCGCGGACCGGGGTCCAGTCGTTGCCGAGACCGCCCGAGTACTTCGCCAGCAGCGCGTTGTTCTTGTACGCCTGGAAGATCGAGTCCAGGTCGTCGTCGACCGTGGTCAGGAAGCAGGACGACAGCTGCGGGCGCGTGGTGCCCGAGTTGAACAGCGTCGGGGTGGACGCCATGAAGTGGAACGTCGAGAGCAGCTCGTAGAACTCGATGGCGCGGGCTTCCCGGTCGTCCTCGCGGATCGCCAGGCCCATCGCGACGCGCATGAAGAACGCCTGCGGCAGCTCGAAGCGGACGCCGTCGTGGTGCTGGAAGTACCGGTCGTACAGGGTCTGCAGGCCGAGGAAGCCGAAGTCGAGGTCGCGCTCGGCGCGGATGGCCGCGGTGATCTTGTCCAGGTCGAAGGTCTGGAGCTCGGGGTTGACCAGCTCCAGCTCGATGGCGCGCTTGAGGTAGTCCCGGAAGTACTGCGGGTACCGGGCGGTCATCTCGTCCTGGCTGGCCTGCTGCGGCACGCCCGCGAGGTAGCTGAGCGCCTCGCCGCGGAGCTTGTCCGCCAGCAGCCGGGCACTGACGTAGGAGTAGTTCGGCTCCTGCTCGACGAGCACACGCGCGGCCATGATCTGGGCGAGGGCGAGTTCGTCGGCGCTGATGCCGTCGTAGAGGTTGCGCTTGGCCTCGGCCAGGACCGGCTCGGCCGAGACGTCCTCGAGGCCGGCGACGGCCTCGCCGACCACGTGCGAGACGCGGGCCCAGTCGAGCGGGCGGAGCGAGCCGTCGGCCGTCTTGACGCTGATGGCGACGTCGGACGAAGCGGGCTTCTCGGCCTCGCGGGCCTTCGCGCGCTCATCGCGGTACAGGACGTACGCGCGGGCGACCTTGTGGTGCTCGCCGCGCATCAGCGCGAGCTCGACGATGTCCTGGATCTGCTCGATGTGCAGCGCGGTCTCGGGACCGGCGTGGCGGAGCAGGGTGGTCTCGATCTGCTCGGTCAATTCCTTGACCAGGTGGTGGATCCGCGACGAGGCGGCCGCGTCACCGCCCTCGACGGCGAGGAAGGCCTTGGTCACGGCGACCGAGATCTTGTTCGCGTCGAAGGGGGACACGCTGCCGTCCCGCCGGATGACTCGCACGGTCGCGGGCGTGGTGTCCGAGGACGAGGGCGGCCGCTGACCGGTATCGACTGACATGCATGACTCCACTGTGTCTCTTGAAAAAGGCGCGTTGAAGCACCACAAGGCCTCACAAGGCCGTGCGCTGCACGTTCACAAAGCTGTCCGGCAACCGCTCCCGAGCGGTCTCCCCGTCGCTGGGCGGTACCGGTTCCCAGAGACTACATGTAGGGGTCGGAGGCTGCACGTGCCCCAATGGGTGGCGTGTCGTCGTCTCACCCTGGCGGGTTAGACGATCACGCTGAGCGGCCGGTCAGCCGCCGAAGACGATCTTGAAGTCGCGCAGGCAGGCGCTCAGCACGGGCCGCTGACCGGCGAGGAAGCCGAACGGGCCGGACTCGTTGATCCGCCAATCCGCGGCCGCGGGACGCGGGTTCGCCGTCGCTCGGACGGGGCTTCTTTTGAGACGGCCGTCCAGCATTTGGACGACGTCGAAGGCCGCGGGCATCCGCACCGGGAGGCTCGGGCGGGCGGTGAAGGCCGCCGTCGCGATCCAGTCCTCGTGGGTGGCCGCCGAGGCGGTGAAGGTCCGCCCGTGGGCGAAGTCGAGCGCGGCGAGATCCTTCGGGATGCCCCACAGCGCGCGTCCGCCGGCGAGGGAGACCTCACTGTCGACCCAGATGTCGGTGATGGAGCTGGACAGACGTTCGCCGCGGACCGCGACGGTCGCGAGCAGCTCGTGGTACTGAAGCTGCCCGGGCTCCTGATAGTCGATCCACGCGGTGAACACCTGGGCGCGGCCGCCCAGCGTGATCGGCTCGACGCCGCCGGGGAGTTCGGGCAGTTCGCTCACCGGGACACGCCAGATCGACAGGTACGCCTGGCCCGCCAGGTCCCAGGGTTCCGGGGGATAGGCGGTCACGAGTTCCGCCACGGCAGGTAGGGGGGCTGGTCGGTGTCGACGCGCATGGAGAACTCCGGTGGTCGTTTCTGCAGGAAGGACAGGACGCCCTCGACGGCGTCCGGGCTGGAGCCCAGGCCGCCGATCAGCTTGGAGTCCAGTTCGTGCACCGGGAACGGCGACGCGGCGCTCGCCATCCGGTACAGCAGTTGCCGGGTCACCGCGACCGACACCGGCGACGTGGTCGTGGCGATTTCGAGAGCCAGTTCGCGCGCCTTGCCGAGCACTTCCCCGGGCTCGTGGACACTGTGGACCAATCCGGCGGATTTCGCTTCCTCGGCGCCGAAGACACGCCCGCTGACCATCCAGTCGAGTGCCGTTCCCATCCCGACGAGCCGCGGGAGGAACCACGCGGACGCGCCTTCGGGGTAGATCCCGCGGCGGACGAAGACGAAACCGAACCGGGAATCCGTGGACGCCAGCCGGTAGTCGCACGACAGCGTGATCGTGATGCCGCCGCCGACGGCCGCGCCCCGCAGAGCCGCGATCACCGGCTTGTTCATCGTGAAGATCCGTTTCGAGCAGCGTCCCGCCGGCTCCTGCCAAGCCGCGTCCGGCCCGGACTCGGGGTCGAAGTCGAAACCGCCCTGCGAGAGGTCGGCGCCCACCGAGAAATCCTTGCCGTTGCCGGTCAGGATCACCACCCGGACCTCTTCGTCGCGGTCGGCCCGGTCCATCGCGTCGCCGAGTTCGTCGGCCATGCGGATGGTGTAGCCGTTGCGGGCTTCCGGCCGGTTGAGCGTGACGGTCGCGATGTGGTCGGCGACCTCGTAGGTGATTTCGGCGTACGCGCTCATGACGTGAAAGTAAGGCTACGTTGACAAGGTGTCAATAAGGCTCATTCGACGTCGTCCAGATGGTCCGCGTAGTACTCGACCGCACGCCGGTACCGCTGGACGCCGTCGTCCGCGCTGGTCGCCGCGAGCACCTTCAGCAGCGTTCCCGTCGCCTCGCGCGCCTCGCCGACGTTGTAGAGCGCCATCGCGAGGAACGTCCTCAGTGCCGCGTCGTCCGGGAACTCGCCGAGGCCGCGGCGCAAGGTCGCGAGCGACTCGTCGTACCGGCCGAGGACGCGGTATGTGCTGCCGAGCCCGACGAACACCCCGTGCCTGTCCTCTGTGGACAGACCTTCGCCCGCGAGCGCCTGTTCGTAGAACGGGGCCGCGCCGGCTTCCAGTCCAGCGGAATCGTGAGCCCAGGCCGTCTGGTAGGCGATCACGGCGTCCCGCGGGTTCCGCCCGGCCAGTTCGATCAGCCGCAGGCGGGCCTCGTCGGTGCCCTGCTCGCGCAGCCGGATCGCTTCCTGTGCCTCGTTCACGCGGCGGTGCCGTCGAAGGGCGGGTAGGTCTCGGCGCCGACGCGCTCGGCGACGATGATGTACTCGGCCAGCGCGTCACGCGAACGTGCCAGCTTGGCCATCTGCTCGTCCAGGCGTCCGAGGCGTTCTCGCATCGCGGCCAGCAACTCGGGGCAGCCGATCAGCTCGGGTTCCTCGCCGATCGCGCAGGGGAGCAGATACGCGATGTCTTCGGACGACAGGCCGGCGGCGAGCAGATGACGGATCTGCTTCACCCGCAGCAAAGCGGTCTCGTCGTACTCGCGGTAACCGTTCGTGCCGCGGCTCGCCTCCAGGAGCCCTTGTGCTTCGTAGTAGCGCAACTGGTGGGCGTTGACGCCCGTCCGGTGACTCAGTTCACCGATCTTCATCGCATTCCCCACTTGACCTTCATACCGGTATCAACGTTCACGATCGTGCCATGACAGACAACGAGAACACCCCGGTATCGGTCGTCGGCCTCGGTCTCATGGGCACCGCGCTCGCCCGCGCGTTCCTGAAGGCGGGGCATCCCACGACCGTGTGGAACCGGACGGCCGCCAAGGCGGACGCGCTCGTGGCCGAAGGTGCCCGGCTCGCGCCGACGATCGGCGACGCGCTCGGCTCGGGCGGCGTGACGATCCTGTGCCTCACCGACTACACCGCCGTCCGTGAGCTGCTCGGCGACGCCGGCCTGGAGGGCGCGACACTGGTCAACCTGACCTCGGGCGACTCGGCCCAGGCGCGGGAAACCGCCGCCTGGGCCGAAAAACAGGGTGCCCGGTACGTGGACGGCGCGATCATGGCCATCCCGTCGGCGATCGGGACCGCCGACGCGGTGATCCTGCTGAGCGGGCCGCGGCCGGACTTCGAGATCGGCGCACTCGGCACGATCAGTTACCTCGGCGAGGACCCCGGACTCGCCTCTCTGTACGACGTCGCCGGTCTGACGATGATGTGGAGCGTCCTGAACGCGTGGCTCCAGGGCACCGCGATGCTCAAGACGGCCGGTGTCGACGCTGCGACGTACGCGCCCTTCGCGCAGCAGATCGCCGTCGGGGTGGCGGGCTGGCTGCCCGGGTACGCCGAACAGGTCGACAAGGATTCCTTCCCCGCCGAGGT
The DNA here is from genome assembly GCF_003947465.1 of Amycolatopsis sp. WAC 04182. Lineage (NCBI taxonomy): Bacteria > Bacillati > Actinomycetota > Actinomycetes > Pseudonocardiales > Pseudonocardiaceae > Amycolatopsis > Amycolatopsis sp. WAC 04182. The sequence goes on along the minus strand of NZ_QHJJ01000002.1, from coordinate 261,224 downwards.
GTCGGCCTTGGAGACCGACGCGCGGGCGATGGCGCATATGGTCGAGGAGAGTGAGGCGCTGGGCGTGAACGCCGAACTGCCGAAGCTGATCAAGGCGATGGCCGACCGTGCGATCGCGGCCGGGCACGGCGGGGAGCAGTATCCGGTGCTGATCCGGGAATTCGAGCGGGCGGGGGAGTAGGGCGGCTCGCACGTCGGTCCGTGAAGGCCTCCTTGAGGGACCCAGGGTCCCTCAAGGAGGCCTTCACGGACCTGGCCGCCAATTGCGCCCCAGCAGCACCACTAGTCACAACAGCCGCCGAAGTACATGAAGGCCCCCTTCCTTGCGCCTAGGTACAGGAAGGGGGCCTTCATGTACTTGAGCGTCCGGCTGGATAAAAACAATCAGGCGTGCTTGATTTTTCCGGCGGTGGGTGCCAGCCTGAGGGGGACGCGAGGAGGCGGGCATGGCTGACCTTGGCGTGATCCTTGGGGATCTCGCGGCGGAATCGCAGGCCATCGACGACGTGGTGGCGGAGCTGCCCGCGTCGGACTGGGCGCGGCGGACCCCGGCCGAAGGCTGGACGATCGCCCATCAGATCGCCCATCTGGCCTGGACGGACAAAAAGGCGCTGATCGCGGCGCGCGGATCCGAGGCCGAGTGGCAGACCGAGATCGAAGGGCTGCTCGCGACGGGCGAGTCCTACGTCGACGACGGCGCGGCCGAGGGCGCGAAGACGCCGCCGCGTGAGCTGCTGGCGGAGTGGCGCGCCGGCCGCGCGAAACTCGCCGACGCGCTCGCCGCGGTGCCCGACGGACAGAAGATCCCCTGGTACGGCCCGCCGATGAGCGCCGCGTCCATGGTGACGGCGCGCCTCATGGAGACCTGGGCACACGGCCAGGACATCTACGACGCGCTCGGCGTCGAGCGGGAGAACACCGCGCGGATCTGGCACATCGCCCGTTTCGGCACCCGCACTCGCGACTTCGCCTACAAGCTCAACTCGCTCTCGCCGCCCGCCGAGGAATTCCGCGTCGAGCTGACCGCGCCCGACGGCACCACCTGGGCGTTCGGGCCCGAGGACGCGGGGCAGCGGCTCACCGGCAGCGCGGTCGACTTCTGTCTCGTCATCACCCAGCGTCGTCACCCCGCCGACACCGACCTGGTCGCCACCGGCAAGGATGTCGAGGAATGGCTCGGGATCGCGCAGGCGTTCGCCGGTCCGCCCGGTGCCGGGCGGAAACCGGGGCAGTTCGCATGACCCAGGCTCCGATCAGGATCGGCAACGCGTCCGGGTTCTACGGCGACCGGTTCTCCGCGGTCCACGAGATGCTCACCGGCGGCCCGCTCGACGTGCTGACCGGCGACTACCTGGCCGAACTGACCATGCTCATCCTCGGCCGCGACCGGATGAAGGACCCGAACCGCGGGTACGCCAAGACCTTCCTGCGCCAGATGGACCAGAATCTCGCGCTGGCGAAGGAAAAGGGCGTCAAGATTGTGGCGAACGCCGGTGGGCTCAACCCCGCCGGTCTCGCGGACGCGCTTCGTGAACTGGCCGCGAAACTCGGCGTCGACGTCGCGATCGCGCACGTCGAGGGCGACGACCTCATCCAGCGCGCGGAAGAACTCGGCTTCGGCAAGACCCTGACGGCCAACGCGTATCTCGGCGCGTGGGGGATCGCGGAATGCCTGAACGCGGGCGCCGACATCGTGGTGACCGGGCGCGTCACGGACGCGTCGGTGATCGTCGGCCCGGCCGCCGCGCACTTCGGCTGGGCCCGCGACGACTACGACGCGCTGGCGGGCGCGGTCGCGGCCGGGCACGTGATCGAATGCGGTACGCAGGCCACCGGCGGCAACTACGCCTTCTTCGCCGAGCACGAGCTCGGCGTCCCGGGGTTCCCGATCGCCGAGATCTCCGCCGACGGCTCCAGCGTGATCACCAAACACCCCGGCACCGGCGGTGTGGTGAACGCCGGAACCGTTACGGCGCAACTGCTCTACGAGATCACCGGCGCCCGGTACGCCGGGCCGGACGTCACCGCGCGGTTCGACACGCTGACGCTCTCCGAGGACGGCCCGGACCGCGTCCGGATCAGCGGCGTCACCGGTGAGCCGCCGCCTCCGACGCTCAAGGTCTGCCTGAACGGGCTCGGCGGTTTCCGCAACGAGACGACGTTCGTCCTCACCGGACTCGACATCGAGGCGAAAGCCGCGCTGGTGAAGGAACAACTCGAAGGCGCGCTCAAGGCCAAGCCGCCGGCGGACGTCCAGTGGACCTTGGCCCGCACGGACCGGCCCGACGCCGAAACCGAGCAGCAGGCGAGCGCGCTGCTGCACGTCGCGGTGAAGGACGCCGATCCGGAGGTCGCCGGGCGCGCGTTCAGCGGCGCGGCGATCGAACTCGCGTTGGCGAGCTACCCGGGCTTCCACGTCACCGCGCCGCCCGCGGCCGCCTCGCCCTACGGCGTGTACCGGCCCGCTTTCGTCGACGCGCACGAGGTTCCGCACGTGGCCGTCCTGCCGGACGGAACGCGCCGCGACATCGCGCCCGCCGCCGAAACGCTGCCGCTGTCCGAAGTGGACGAAGACCGGCTGCCCGCGCCGTTCACCCAGGCCCAGGTCCGCCGGGCACCGCTGGGCAAGGTGGTCGGCGCCCGCAGCGGCGACAAGGGCGGCAACGCGAACGTCGGCGTCTGGGCGCGTTCCGACGAGGCGTGGCGCTGGCTCGCACATCGGCTCACCGTCACCGAATTCAAACTGCTGCTCCCGGAGACCGCGGACCTCGAAGTCCGGCGGCATCTCCTGCCGAACCTGCGGGCGCTCAACTTCGTCGTCGAAGGCATCCTCGGCGAGGGCGTCGCGTCGCAGGCGCGGTTCGACCCGCAGGCGAAGGCACTCGGGGAATGGCTGCGCTCCCGCGAGATCGACATCCCGGAGGCCCTCCTGTGACCGACCCCTTCGCCACGCCGGAACGCGCCGAACTCCGCAAGACCGTGCGGCGGTTCGCCGAAACCGAGATCCTGCCCCACCTCGAAGACTGGGAGCGCGAGGGCGAACTGCCCCGCGATCTGCACCGCAAGGCCGGGGAACTCGGGCTGCTCGGCGTCGGCTTCCCCGAAGAGGTCGGCGGCGGGGGCGGTGACTACCTCGACGCGGTCGTCATCGCCGAGGAACTGCACTACGCGGGCGGTTCCGGCGGCCTGTTCGCCTCGCTTTTCACCTGCGGCATCGCCGTCCCGCATATCGCGGCGGCCGGGGATCCGGTGCAGATCGAACGCTGGGTCCGGCCGACCCTGGAGGGCCACAAGATCGGCTCGCTCGCGGTCACCGAACCCGACGGCGGCTCCGACGTCGCCGGGATTCGCACCACTGCGGTGCGCGAGGGCGACGAGTACGTCATCAACGGGGCCAAGACCTTCATCACCTCGGGCTGCCGCGCCGACTTCGTGACCACCGTGGTCCGCACCGGCGAGCCAGGCGCCCACGGGATCTCGCTCATCGTCGTCGAACGCGGCACGCCGGGCTTCACCGTCTCCCGCAAGCTGGAGAAGATGGGCTGGCTCTGCTCGGACACCGCTGAGTTGTCCTATGTGGACGTTCGCGTGCCCGCGGAGAACCTGATCGGCGCCGAGAACAGCGGGTTCGCGCAGGTCGCCACCCAGTTCGTCACCGAGCGGGTTTCACTGGCGGTGCAGGGTTACGCGCACGCCCAGCGAGCGCTGGACCTGACGCTGGACTGGTGTCGCCTGCGCGAGACCTTCGGCCGCCCGCTGATCTCCCGTCAGCTGGTGCAGCACAAGCTCACCGAGATGGCCCGCAAGATCGACGTCGCCCGCACCTACACCCGGCAGGTCGCCCTGCGGCACGTCGCGGGCGAAGAGGTCATCGCCGAAGCCTGTTTCGCGAAGAACACCGCCGTCGAGACCGCCGAATGGGTGGTCAACGAGGCCGTGCAGCTGCACGGCGGACTCGGCTACATGCGGGAGTCCGAAGTGGAGCGTCACTACCGTGACGTGCGCATCCTCGGGATCGGCGGCGGGACCAACGAGATCCTCACCGGCTTGGCCGCGAAGCGATTGGGATACACCGCATGAGCACGATCAGGTCCACTGTGGACACGCGGAGCGATGAGTTCGCCGCCAACCGCGAGTCCATGCTCGGCAAGCTGGCCGAGATCGACGGCGAGCACGCCAAGGCGATCGCGGGCGGTGGCGAGAAGTACGTCGCCCGCCACCGCAAACGCGGCAAACTGCTGGCCCGCGAACGGATCGAGCTCCTCCTCGACGAGGACTCGCCGTTCCTGGAGCTGTCGCCGCTGGCGGCCTGGGGTTCGGACTACCAGGTCGGCGCCAGCGTGATCACCGGGATCGGCGTCGTCGAAGGCGTCGAGTGCATGATCTCGGCGAGCGACCCGACGGTCAAAGGCGGGGCGAGCAACCCGTGGACGGCCAAGAAGAGCTACCGCGCCGCGGACATCGCCGCGCAGAACCGGCTGCCGGTGATCAACCTCGTCGAGTCCGGCGGGGCGGATCTGCCGACGCAGAAGGAGATCTTCATCCCCGGTGGCCGGATCTTCCGCGACCTCACGCGGTCGTCGGCGGCGAAGGTGCCCACGATCGCCCTGGTGTTCGGCAACTCGACAGCGGGCGGCGCGTACCTGCCGGGAATGTCGGACTACGTCGTGATGGTCAAGGAACGGGCGAAGGTGTTCCTCGGCGGGCCGCCGCTGGTCAAGATGGCCACCGGTGAGGAGTCCGACGACGAATCGCTCGGCGGCGCCGAGATGCACGCCAGGACCTCCGGTCTCGCCGACTACCTCGCGGCGGACGAAGAGGACGCGATCCGGCTCGGCCGCAGCATCGTCAAACGGCTGAACTGGACCAAACAGGGCCCGACGCCGAAACCGGACTACGCGGAGCCGCTGTACTCCGTGGAGGACCTGCTCGGCATCGTGCCCACCGATCTCAAGGTGCCGTTCGACCCGCGCGAGGTGATCGCCAGGGTCGCCGACGGTTCGGACTTCGACGAGTTCAAACCCTTGTACGGCAGCAGTCTCGCCACCGGCTGGGCGAGTATCCACGGCTACCCGGTCGGCATCCTTGCCAACGCGCAGGGGGTTCTGTTCGGCGAGGAGTCGCAGAAGGCAGCGCAGTTCATCCAGCTGGCCAACCAGATCGACACGCCGCTGGTCTTCCTGCACAACACCACCGGCTACATGGTCGGCAAGGAATACGAGCAGAGCGGCATCATCAAACACGGCGCGATGATGATCAACGCCGTGTCGAACTCGAAGGTGCCGCATCTGTCGGTGCTCATGGGCGCCTCGTACGGCGCCGGTCATTACGGCATGTGTGGCCGCGCCTACGATCCCCGGTTCCTCTTCGCCTGGCCCAGTGCGAAATCCGCGGTCATGGGGCCGCAACAGCTGGCGGGCGTGCTGTCCATCGTGGCCCGCGCCGCTGCCGCGTCGCGAGGCCAGGAGTACAACGAGGAGCACGACGCCGCCATGCGCGCCATGGTGGAGGGGCAGATCGAAGCCGAGTCGATGCCGATGTTCCTCTCCGGGATGCTCTACGACGACGGGATCATCGATCCCCGCGACACCCGCACGGTGCTCGGGCTCAGCCTGTCCGTGATCCACAATGGACCAGTGAAGGGCGCCGAAGGCTTCGGCGTCTTCAGGATGTAGGGGCCGAAGTGATCCAGAAACTCTTGGTCGCCAACCGTGGTGAGATCGCCCGCCGCGTGTTCCGTACTTGTCGCGACGCCGGGATCGGCACGGTCGCGGTGTTCTCCGACGCGGACGCCGACGCGCCGCACACCGCCGAGGCGGACGTCGCCGTCCGCCTGCCGGGCAACGCGCCCGCCGACACGTACCTGCGCGCCGAACTGCTGATCAAGGCGGCCGTCGAGACCGGCGCCGACGCGATCCACCCCGGCTACGGTTTCCTGTCCGAGAACGCCGGATTCGCCCGCGCCGTGATCGACGCCGGGCTCATCTGGGTCGGCCCGCCGCCGGAAGCCATCGAGAGCATGGGCTCCAAGGTCGAGTCCAAGCGGATGATGGCCGAGGCCGGGGTCCCGATCCTGTCCGAATTGGACCCGGACGAGGTCACCGAAGCCGACCTTCCCTTGCTGGTCAAGGCTTCCGCCGGAGGTGGCGGACGCGGGATGCGTGTCGTGCGCTCACTCGGCGAACTGGCCGAGGCCGTCGAAGGCGCGAGTGCGGAGGCCGCGTCGGCCTTCGGCGACCCGACCGTGTTCTGCGAGCGGTACCTGGAGACCGGCCGTCACATCGAGGTCCAGGTGCTCGCCGACACCCACGGCACGGTGTGGGCGGTGGGGGAGCGGGAGTGCTCGATCCAGCGCCGTCACCAGAAGGTCGTCGAAGAGGCGCCGTCGCCGTTCGTCGACGAAGCCATGCGGGAGGCGCTGTTCGACGCCGCGCGCAAAGCCGCGCAGGCGATCGATTACGTCGGTGCCGGGACGGTCGAGTTCCTCGCCGGACCGGACGGGCGGTTCTACTTCCTGGAGATGAACACGCGGCTCCAGGTGGAGCATCCGGTCACCGAGGCCACGACCGGGCTCGACCTCGTCTCGCTGCAGCTGCGGATCGCCGAGGGCGAGCACCTCCCGATCGAGGAGCCGGAGACGCGGGGGCACGCGATCGAGGTCCGGCTCTACGCCGAAGACCCGGCCGCGGGCTGGCAGCCGCAGAGCGGCACCTTGCACCGCTTCGAGATTCCCGCCGCACGACGGGAATTCGAAGTCGGTCCGGGTGTCCGGCTGGACTCCGGTTTCGTCAGCGGCCAGACCGTCGGCGTGCACTACGACCCGATGCTCGCCAAGGTCATCGCCTACGCCCCCGACCGCCGGAGCGCGGCACGGGCACTGGCCGGAGCGTTGGCCGGCGCAGAGATCCACGGTGTGGTGACCAACCGCGACCTGCTGGTGAACGTCCTGCGCCACGAGGCCTTCCTCGCCGGAGAGACCCACACGGCGTTCTTCGACCGGCACGGACTCGAAACCTTGGCCCGTCCACTGGCCACTGTGGACACTGTACGGATATCCGCACTGGCCGCCGCTTTGGCGGAGGCGGCGGCGAACCGCTCGACCGCGCAGGTGCAGCGGCGGTTGCCGAGCGGCTGGCGCAACGTCCACTCCCAGGGGCAGCGCAAACGTTTTCGTCAAGGTGATGACGAGATCGAGGTCGGCTACAGCCTCGGCCGTGACGGCCTGCGGGCCGACGGTTTCGAAGGTGTCGAACTGGTTTCCGCCGAAAGTGGTGCCGTCGTCCTGGAGGTTTCCGGGGTACGGCGGAAGTTCGCCGTCGCCCGGTACGGCGACACCGTGTACGTCGACTCCCCGGAAGGCACCGTCGAACTGGGGGTGGTGCCGAGGTACACCGATCCCGACGCGGCGCTCGCCGCCGGATCGCTGGTGGCGCCGATGCCGGGCACGGTCGTCCGGCTCGCGGTCGAAGCGGGCGACACCGTCAAGACCGGCGATCCGTTGCTGTGGCTCGAAGCGATGAAGATGGAACACCGGATCGCGGCGCCCGCCGACGGCGTCGTGACGGAACTCCCGGTGGTGGTCGGACAACAGGTCGAAGTGGGCACGATCCTCGCGGTGGTAGGAGACGACGAATGAACGCGATGAACTTCACCGAGCCCGAGGAGCGCGTCGCGCTGCGGGCAGCGGTCGCCGAACTCGGCAAGAAGTACGGGCACGAGTACTACGCGAAACAGGCCCGTGCCGGGCTCAAGACCGACGAGCTGTGGGCCGAGGCCGGACGGCTCGGCTACCTCGGCGTGAACCTGCCCGAGGAGTACGGCGGCGGGGGAGCGGGGATCGCGGATCTCGCCGCGGTGCTCGAAGAACTCGCCGCGGCGGGCTGCCCGCTGCTGCTCATGGTCGTCTCGCCGGCGATCTGCGGCACGGTGATCTCGCGGTTCGGCACCGAGGAGCAGAAGAAGCGCTGGCTCCCCGGGATCGCCGACGGCAGCGGGCGGATGGTGTTCGCGATCACCGAACCGGACGCCGGGTCGAACTCGCACAAGATCACCACCACCGCGAAACGTGACGGCGACGGCTGGGTCCTCAGTGGACGGAAGGTCTACATCTCCGGTGTCGACGAGGCGGACGCCGTCCTGGTCGTCGGCCGCACCGAAGACGCGAAGACCGGCAAGCTCAAGCCCGCGCTGTTCACCGTCCCGACCGACACACCCGGCTTCGAGTACAAGCAGATCGAGATGGACATCATCTCGCCGGAGAAGCAGTTCGGCCTGTTCCTCGACGACGTCCACCTCCCCGCCGACGCGCTGGTCGGCGAGGAGGACGCGGCGATCGCGCAACTGTTCGCCGGGCTCAACCCCGAACGCATCATGGGCGCGTCGTTCTCGCTCGGCATCGCCCGCTACGCGCTGGGCAAGGCCGTCTCCTACGCCAACGAGCGCAAGGTGTGGGGCGCGCCGATCGGCACCCACCAGGGTCTCGCGCATCCGCTGGCCGAGATCAAGATCGAACTGGAACTGGCCAAGCTCATGACGCAGAAGGCCGCGTCGCTCTACGACTCCGGTGACGACTTCGGCGCCGGCGAGTCGGCGAACATGGCGAAGTACGCCGCCGCCGAGGTCGCCATCCGCGCGGTCGACCAGGCCGTGCAGACCCACGGCGGCAACGGGCTCGCCAGCGAATACGGGCTGGGCACGCTGGTCACGGCCGTCCGGCTGGGGCGGATCGCGCCGGTGAGCCGCGAGATGGTGCTCAACTTCGTCGGCCAGCACAGTCTCGGCCTGCCCCGCTCCTACTGAGAGGCGCGAATCATGAGCACGCTGCACGGCAAGACGATCATCATCTCGGGCGGCAGCCGCGGGATCGGCGAGGCCATCGCGATCCGCGCGGCCCGCGACGGGGCGAACATCGCCCTGCTCGCCAAGACCGCCGAGCCGCATCCGAAGCTGCCGGGCACGCTCTACACCGCGGCCAAGGCGATCGAGGACGCCGGCGGGCAGGCGTTGCCGATCGTCGGCGACGTCCGGGACGACACGTCGGTCGAGGCCGCGATCGCGCGGACCGCGGAGCAGTTCGGCGGTATCGACATCGTGCTCAACAACGCCAGCGCGATCGACCTGACCCCGACCGAATCCGTCAGCATGAAGCGCTACGACCTGATGCAGGACATCAACGCGCGAGGGTCGTTCCTGCTGTCGAAACTGGCCATCCCGTACCTGAAGCTCGCGGAGAACGCGCACATCCTGACGCTGTCTCCGCCGATCAGCCTCGACGAGAAGTGGTTCCAGGCCGGGCACCTCGCGTACAGCATCGCGAAGTACTCGATGAGCCTGGTGACGGTCGGGCTCGCCGCGGAACTGCGGCAGTACGGGATCGCGGCGAACTCGCTGTGGCCGCGGACGACGATCGACACCGCGGCGATCCGCAACGTCGTCGGCGCCGAACTCGCGGCCAAGTCCCGAACGCCGGAGATCATGGCGGACGCGGCGCACGCGATCCTCACCAAGCCGAGCACCGAGGCGACGGGGAACTTCTACCTCGACGACGAGGTGCTGGCCGCCGAGGGGATCACGGACTTCTCGAAGTACCGCGTCGGCGGGCGGGAGGAAGACCTGCAGCTCGATTTCTGGGTCGAAAGCCGTACCCCAGAATCAGGGCCATGATCCGCGAACCACAACAGGAGCGCAGCCGGACGACTCGGCGGCGGCTGGTCGAGGCCGCCGTCGAGACGATCGGGGAGCTGGGCTGGAACGGGACCACCGTCGCGCTGATCGCCGAACGCGCCGGTGTCTCGCGCGGTGCCGCCCAGCACCACTTCCCGACCCGGGAGGACCTGGTCGCCGCCGCGGTCGAGCATGTCGGCGAGATCCAGATCGTGGAACTGCGCGCCCGCGCCGCGGAACTCCCGTCGGGGCGGTCGCGGATCGAGCGGGCCGTCGACATGGTGCTCAATCTCTACAGCGGGCCGCTGTTCCGCGCCGCGCTCCACCTCTGGGTCGCGGCGTCGACCGACGAATCGCTGCGCGCGACCCTGGTGCCGCTGGAGGCGCGGGTCGGGCGGGAAGCGCACCGGGTGACGGTCGAACTGCTCGGCGTCGACGAGTCCCACCAGGGCGTTCGCGAGCTGGTCCAGGCCACTCTCGATCTTGCCCGCGGTCTGGGACTGGCGAACCTGCTGACCGACGACACGAAGCGGCGCAAGCAGATCGTCGCCCAGTGGGCGCGGGTCCTGGAGCCGCCCCTGGCGTCGGCGAAGATCTCACGGAACCAAGAAGTCACCGACAACGTCTGAGATCTTGTTAACACTGATGGAGCAGCGGCCGATAACACGGTGTAAGTGCTGCTGATTCAGGTGGCTGATCGAGAGAGGTCCGTCCGGTGTCCGGTTCAGAGATCGAACTGTCCCATCGCGCGATGGCGATGCTGCGAGCGGTCGCGGCGCGCCGTGCCCAGATGTCGTGCAGCTGCGAGCCGGATCTCTTCATCGACGGGTTCGCCTGTTGCGATCAGATGACCGCGCACGCGCTGGCTCGCGGCGGTTACATCCGCCCCGGCGAGTCCACCGGTCCCGCCGCGGTCACCGGCCGCGTGCCCGCCGAGCTGACCGAGGCAGGCGAAGCCGCCATCGCGGTCACCGCAGCAGCCTGACCCTTCACCGCATCGTCTGTCCGCAGTGGACGACGACCGTTTACAACCACCTCCCGCGTTCCTAGGATCCACCCCGGGATGAGGCCGTCGCCGTCGAGCGACGGACCGGGTAGGGAGGTGCCGATGGCACGCACGGCTCGCCGCGACTCCGGCGGGGACGCCCTCAGCGAGTTGATGCGGAAAGCCGGCGCTGAACCCCGTCGCCGGGGGCCGCGCGGGCCGAAGCACCGGGCCCCGGACGCCGCTCCCGGGAGCGGGAGGATCCGGCGGATCTCGGCGCTTTCGGCGGGCGGAGTCTTCGTCGGCGGACTGCTGGTCGCGCTGCTCATCCCGGCCGAACAGGCCGAAGTCGTCCCGGGGATGCCATTCCCGCCGCCGTCGCTGACCATCGCCCCTCAGGCCGTCGAGTTCCCGGACGACGCGGTGCCTTCGCCCGTCCCGTCGGGGCCTTCGGGCGGCAGTGTCGCACCTCCGCCGCCGATGACCGCGTCGATGCACGGCTCGGAGACACCGTCCCCGACACCCACTCCGTCGCCCGAGGAACGGCCGGATCCGCGCGCCGGGCACCACGAGTGGTATTACGACTGGAATCACGGTGGATATCCCGGCGGCGGCCGGTGGCCGCAATGGGGCAGATAGCGCCGATCGGGTGAGCGGCGGCGTCGCGCATCGTCGAACAAGAATCACGATTCATCCCTGGTCTGGTCCGTTCGTGTCCAGTGCCCTTTTTCCGGTGTCTTGACTCCGGCCGGATACCTACGATGGTCCGCACTCTCCATTCCTCCCGGCGTACGACTAGGGGCTGAACAGGAAAAATGAGTGTGGACCGACATTCTCCCGCGGTGCAGCTCGCCCGGAGAATGCTGCTCAATCGCGAGACGGGGAATCCGTCCCGCCCGCAGCCGGTGACGTTGCTGCTCGGGCCGGTCGGCTCGGGGAAGACCACGGCGCTCGAAGCGATCCGCCGTGACCTGGGCTGGGGTGTCGTGCACGCCGGATTCGATTTCGGGCAAGGCGGCAGGGCGGGCACGATCGACGTGCTCACGAAACTGGCCTACGGGTTGTCGAGTAAATGGCGAAATCGGCCGAAACCGCAGTTCGTTCGATTCACGATCGCGTTGATCGCGGTTCAGGCGGAGCTTTCCGGCCGAAATCGCGACGAAGACCTCGCGCAACTGAAGTCGCTGCTCAACAGTTTCCACGGAATCATCTGGACACCGGCGCTGGACAGAGCGCTCGACACGCTGACCGAGACAGCGAAGGCGACCGGCCTCGTCGAGCCCCCGTATGCGGACCTGTTCCGGCAGACGTTGCCGCATCTGGTCCGGAACATCCGGCCGCGGCTCGGCAAGGCCCTGCGGTCGCTCGCGGACTTCCCCAACGCCGAGGGGAGATCCCCGTTCGACGCGCTGCTCGAACTCAACCGGCTCGCGCACGGCAGCGCCCGCGACGCCAAGGCGGTCAACGAGTGGCTGATGGCGGCATTCCTCGGCGACGTCCGGGAGAACCATCCCCGGATGGCCAAACCGGAGGAGAAGAGCCCCTGCACCTGCGACATCTCGCCGCAGCGCAGGCACTGGCACAACTGGGTGGTGGTGCTCGACGACGTCGACCACGCCGGCGGCACCGAGTTCCTCGCCGACCTCATCGCCGCGCGGGAACGGTACGCCGTGCAGCATCCCAACGACCGCGATGCCCACGACGCGCTGCTGGTGATCGCCACCAGCGGGCGGTGGCACGACGACTGGGGGACCGCCTGGCTGGCGCCGTGGAAACCCGCGTCCGGCGCCCCGCCCGCAGTCCGGCCGATCGCGGACTGCGAGGAGGCCTCGTACGACGACTGGGCGAACCCGGGTAGCGGCGCGCTCGACTCGCCCTACTACCCGGTCCGGATCTCACCCCAGTCGATCGGGCGGATCGCGCGCATCCTCGATTCCGGCGCGCGCACGCCCAAGGTCACGCTCGCGCACAAGGCGACCGGTGGACTCCCGTCGGCGGTCGAACAGCTCGCGGGGCGGTTGCGGGCCACCGACGCGCGCGAAGGCGGCCGTGACCTGCTCACCACCGATCCCCGTGGCGAACAGGATCCCTGCTACCGCAGGCTGACCGAGCTCGCGTTGACCGAGCACCTCGACGACGTCCACATCGACGACTTCGTGACCGCGGCCCCGTTCGCGACCGCGCCCTGGCTGATCCCGGACGCCGCGCAGAGCCGGATCGACCAGCCGCACGTCGGGCGGATCCTGACCGAACTGCGTACCTCGCTGTGGGCGACGGCGAGGAACTCGCCCGGTTCCACGAACGACCAGGCGGCCCTGCATCCGTGGATCGCCACGAACCTGGTGTCCGCGCTGGCCCGGCGGGGCGACGGCGACGGGCCGACCTACACCGACCAGTTCAAGGCCCTGCGCGACGATCCGGACACCGCGCAGGATCCGGTGCGCCTGGCCTACTGCAATCTCGCGCTGGGCGACATCGGCGAGGTGGTCACCTTCTTCGAGCGCGAGTTCAACCGGATCCCGCACGCGGAGTGGATCGCGAAACTCGAGCTGGTCCTGAACGCGCCCGACGATCTGCCACCCGAGCGGGATCACGCGGAGCTGTACGAAGAACTCGTCAACCTGGACAACGCGCGGTGCCCGAACGACCGGTCCGAGATCCGGAACAACGTCGCCCGGCTCATCGCGGCGGGGTGGCTGACCGCCAACCCGTTCGCCGTGCGCGGGCAGGCCCAGCACCAGGTGATCGCGAACGCCTTCGCCGCGCTGGCCACCACGTCGCATCAGCCCGACGTCGGCGCGCTCGTGTCGGCCAAGGAAGCCGCCCGTCGCGGCGAATTCCCCTGACCCGGAACGGAACTCTGTGATGTCCTGGTTCGATTCGTTGAGAGCACGCATGTCCGAGGCCCGTGAACACGCGGTGACGGGACCGCCGGTCCGGCCCCGCGGCTGGGCGCGCCGCCATCGGGCCTTGCTGCTCGCGGTCGTGGTCCTGCTGCTGGGGGCGGTGCTGGTGTCGTTCAGGCCATGGGAGTCCTGCGGTTCCGGGCTGCGGGCGGTGGACGCGGACGAGGAGTCGGTCGGCTCGTCGTACGTCTGTGTCGGGCTGAACCTCGACTCCGGCCCGATGCGGGACGACGATCCGCTCCATCCGCTGGAGAAGCTCATCAAGAGCCGCAACGAGCTGGAGGGGGACAACTTCAAGTCCATCGTGGTGCTGGAGAACCTCGCGCCCGATCCGAAGGTCGACAGCCAGCCGTTCCCGTTCGTGCGGCGGGAGGTCCAGGGCGCGATCACCGCCGCGTGGCCCAAGAACGGGCCGCCGGGAATCAAGCTCCTGCTGGCCAATTACGGGAGCAACGCCGATCACTGGCGCGTCGTCGCCGAGGAGATCGTCGCCGCGGCCGCGGCCCAGCGCATCGTGGCGGTCACCGACGTCGGCACCAGCTCGGAGAACAGTCGGGCACTGGTGGCCGAACTGTCCAAGCACGGTATCGCCACGATCGGCGCGACCGTCACCGCGGACAACATGAACACCGACCCGAAGGGCGCGCGGATCGACAACTTCTTCCGCGTGGGTCCGACCAACACCGACGAGGCCCGCGCCGCGGCCGGATACATCGCCGCGCACGGTTTCCGGCGGGTGATGATGATCCAGGGGGTCAGCAAGGAGGACACCTACGCGACCACGCTCGCCGAGGCGTTCCAGAACTCGTCGAAGGTCCCGGTCAGCTTCACGAAGACCTACGACGTCAAGCCACTCATCGACACTTCGCGTGAGGCGTACCTGCGGGGGCTGTTCAGCAGATGGCACAACGACATCTGTGGTGCGAAACCCGATCTGATCTACTTCGCCGGCCGCGGCCTCGATGTCGGCGCCCTCGTGGCGGCGCTGGCGGGCGACGGCGCCTGCGAAGGACTCGACACCGTGACCGTGATGACTGGGGACGACGCGAGCACCCTCGCCGGGAAACCGTTGGAGCTGAACGGGGACATCAGTGTCCGGCTCCGCTACACGGCGCTCGCGTATCCCGACCAGTGGGATATGTTCACCGCCGATCCGGCGCATCCCACGTACAAGAAGAACTACGACAACTTCGTCGCGGAATTCACCGGCACCCACGGTTTCCCCAAGGCGGAATTGTGGGACGGTGCCGCGATGATCGAACACGACGCGGTCGCCGCGGCCGTCGAAGCGGCCGTGCAGAACGTGTCGGCGGATCCGGTCTCGGTGGCGAACGTGGTGCGCAGCATCGACTGCAACTCCCCGGTGCCCGGCGCGACCGGCTTCATCGCGTTCGACCAGGCGACGGGGAATCAGCTCGACAAGGCGCTGCCGATCCTGTCGATCGATCCGGACGGTTCGGTGCATCCGGTCGACCTCGTGTGGTCGCGCGGGCGGCCGCTGAACACCTTGCCGGATTGCGGTCGCTGAGCTGGCGATGTGGATTCCGGCCGCGGTTGTCCCCATGCCCAGGTCAATCGCCAGGTGCGTCGCTCAGGTAGCAGCAGTCACAACGGCTGCGGGCGAAGGACCCCTTGCCTCGGCTCAGCCGAGGAAACTCGACCTTCATACCTTGCCGAGGTACATGAAGGCCCCCTTCCTTGCGCCAGGCGCAAGGAAGGGGGCCTTCATGTACTCAGGCGAGCACAAAGGGCACAGGTACCGAGTCGGTCGGGTCTCGTGAGTGGTAAGGACGGTTAGAACGACCCGAAACACTCACGACGCCTGGACCGATCGGCCTTTCGCACCACGGTCCCTCATATTGCGGTCGCTGAGCGCGCTCCACGCGTAGTGAAGGCCTCCTTCCCTACCCTGAGAGTAGGGAAGGAGGCCTTCACGGACTGACACCGGTGGGGAACGGAAGTCAGCCGGTATAACCCGCCACGATCTTGGTGTAGTCGTACTTGCCCTGCGAGATTCCCGCGCAGTTGTTGCAGTCGCGGTTCACCGCCCAGAACGACAGCCGGGCGAGGTGTTTGCTCGCCGCATAGTCGCGGATCGCGCGGAAATCGGCGACGCTGACGGTCTCGCCCGCCACATCGGTCTTACCGTTCATCGACGAAAGCCCGCTGCGCCGGTAGGCCGCGTCGTCGCTCAGGCCGAAAGCGGATTTCACGACGTTCTTCAGCCCGTCCACGGCACTGCGGGTCTTGCCCGCCATGTCACCGCCGCTGGAGAAGTCGAATGGCATGACCGACCACGCGTCGACACCCGCGCCGAGCGCCTTCGACTGGTTGATGAGCCGTTTCCCGTGCGCGTTGGGGCCGCCGACCTCGGTCGGGATGGTGATGACCACGCGCAGACCCGGGTTCTTCTGCTTCGTGATCTTGATGGCGTTCAGGATCCGGTCTTGGACGGTGTAGTTCTCGAACTCGTCGGTGTTCTCGACGTCGAGGTCGATCGCCTTGAGTTTGTAGGCGTCGATGACCTTCTGGTACGCGCCGGCGAGTGCCGCGGGAGTGCCGCATTTGGGGCCGAGCTTCGTGCCGGACCAGCCGCCGAACGACGGGATGACGTCGCCGCCCTTGGCCCGGATGTTGGTGATCATCGTGGCGTCGGCGCCGGTGAGGGAACGGCTGCCGTCCCATTTCGGGTTGCAGCCGCCATCGGAGAGGATGAACGCGAGCGTGAAGGCCTTGACGCCGGTGGCGTTCATGGCCGCGATCGGGTCCGTCTGTCCCGACCACTGGTACAGATAAGGCGAGGCGAGCACCGGGTCCGGGGCCGCCGAGGCGACGGGGGCCAGGCCTGCGGCCGTGGCGAGAGCGGCGCCGATGGTGGTGGCCAGTGTCGCCCAGCGTCGTAAGGATTTCATAGGTCCTCCAACTGGTACGCGCGCGGCGAGGCGCGCAGGTGTGGAGCACCTCCGTCTTGACGCGGCGTATCAACCGGGAGGGTGCGCCTACTCACGGTGGACTAGACCATTGAGGACTGTCAAGAATTCACCGGAACACCCATCGGAAACGACCGACCTTAGTAGGGGGTCATGACCCGGAAAGCGGATCGACACCATCGCGATTACCGGCTAGTTTGCCGAAATGGTGGGGGACTCCCTGATGGCGACCGGAAGCCGCGACCGGAGAGACCGGCTCGCCGCGCCGCGACGCGTACTGGGGTCGTGGAGCCTGTGGGAATTACCCAGGCGAGGCCTGATCGGCTACCTGCTCCTCGTCGACTTCGCCGCCATCGCCGCCACTGTCTACCTTTTCGTGCTGCGGCCGCCGGCGCCGTCGTCGTTTCTTCCGTTTTCCGCTCTGTTAACCGGAATGGTCCTCAGCGCTGAGCTTTCTCGCCCGGTCGAGCGATCCCGCGCCGACACCCGGCTCGGCGCCGGGCTGGACGCGGCGTGGATTTTCGCGGGTGTGCTCCTGCTGCCGCCCGCGCCGGCCGCGGTGCTCGTCGTCGCCTCGGCGGGCTATCGCTGGTTCCGGATCCGGCGCGGAATCCCGCATCGGCAAGTGTTCGCGGCGTCCGCGACCATGCTTTCTGCGCTCGGCGCCTCGATCATCCCGGTACTGCTGGGTGCGTCGCCGTTCATCGGCGCGGCAAGGGATTTCGAAAGTTTCGCGCTGGTTTTCGCGACCGGGCTGGTCTTCCTGTCCGTCGACGCGGCCTTGGCCGCACCGGCGGCCGAATTCGGGGCGGAACCGTCGGGATTCGCCTTTGACGCGGCGATGGTCGCGTTCGGATTGCTGCTCGCGTGGTCGGCGGCGGACTGGCCGCTGGTCACCGTGGTACTCGCGGGTGCGCTCGTGGTACTTCACCGGGCGGGGACGATGCGCGCCCTGCGTGGTCACGCGGGCACGGATTCCGGCACCGGGCTGCTCACCGCGTCGTCCTGGTTGGACGGTGCCCGCACCCAGTTCGAGCTGCTTCGCGGCCGTGGCGCCGATCTTTCGCTGCTGATGCTCGACCTCGACCATTTCGCCCGGCTCAACGACCGGCACGGCAGGCACGTCGGCGACGACGTCCTTCGGGCCGTGGCGGACACTTTGCGCGCCGAGGTCCGTGCCGCGGACCTGGTCGGCCGGTTCGGCGGCGAGGAGTTCGTGGTCCTGCTGCCCGGCACGAGCCGGTTCGACGCGCACGCGATCGCCGAACGCATCCGGCTCCGGATCTCCTCGACGTTCGTCTCACTGGATGGGAAGTTCGCCGGGGCGACCGTCTCGATCGGAGTGTCGTCGCATCCCGCCTGCGGTGAGACGCTCGACCGGCTCGTCGGCGCGGCGGATCAGGCGCTGCGCGCGGCGAAGGGGGCCGGGCGTAACCGGACCGTCGTCTTCGAGGCCGAGACCTAGGTCGGGACGCCGATGTCCTCGAACCACAGGTCCGGGTGATCCCGGATGAACTCGGTCATCAGCGCGGTGCACGCCGGATCGTCGAGCAGGGTGATCTCGACGCCGTGCTCCTCGAGCCAGCCGTGCCCGCCCTCGAACGTGGTGGCCTCGCCGATGACGACGTGACCGATGCCGAACTGGCGTACCAGCCCGCTGCAGTACCAGCAGGGGGACAGGGTGGTGACCATGATCGTGTCCCGGTAGTGCGGCCGCCTGCCCGCGTTCCGGAAGGCCGACGTCTCGGCGTGCATCGACGGGTCGTCGTCCTGAACCCGGCGGTTGTGGCCGCGGCCGAGCAGGACGCCGGCGGTGTCGAAGAGGGCTGCACCGATCGGGACCCCGCCCTCGGCCTTGCCGAGTTCGGCCTCTTCACGGGCGACGGACAGCATGCGCGCGGGATCGATCACGCGGTTCACCTTACGGCTCGTGAGTGGTGAGCGGTAAGGCGACGGCGGTGCGTCGCGAAAGCCACTTTCGCAACCTTCAACGTTGTGAAAGTGGCTTTCGCAACGTCGGCGCGGTCGGCCGATGGGGTGGTCGTGACGTGCGCTCCCGCTGCTGCCGGAGGCATGTCGCGAAAGCCACTTTCGCGACGTCTGACGTCCTGAAAGTGGCTTTCGCGACATGGCCGCCGAGCCCAATGCGGACCGGACCTGTCCTGAATATCTGCGACACTCCTCCCATGAAGCGAGCGAACCGATGACCACGGGCACGTCGGCACGGCTGCTGAGGCTGCTTTCCCTGCTGCAGGCGCGTCGCGACTGGCCGGGCGCCGATCTGGCCGACCGGCTGAAGGTGGACGTCCGCACGGTCCGGCGCGACGTCGAGCGGCTGCGCGAACTGGGTTACCCGGTGCACGCCACCCCCGGCGTCGCGGGCGGCTACCGGCTCGGCGCGGGGGCCGCGTTGCCGCCGCTGCTGCTGGACGACGACGAGGCCGTCGCGGTCGCCGTCGGGCTCCGCACGGCCGCGAACGGGACGGTCTCGGGGATCGAGGAGACGTCGGTGCGGGCGCTCACGAAGCTGGAGCAGGTGCTGCCCGCGCGGCTGCGGCACCGGATCACCGCGCTGAACACGGCGATGATCCCGCTCGGCGGCGTCGTCCCGGTCATCGACGCGGCGGCGCTGACGGTCATCGCGTCCGCGTGCCGTGACCATCAGCGGCTCCGGTTCGGCTACCGCAGCCACAACGGTGACGTCAGCGAGCGCTACATCGAGCCGTTGCGCCTGGTGCACACCGGGCGCCGGTGGTACCTGGTCGCGTTCGACCTCGACCGGGACGACTGGCGGACCTTCCGCGTCGACCGTATCGACGGCGTCCCGGACACGAGTTTCCGGTTCACGCCGAGGGAACCGCCCGCCGAAGACCTCGCGGCGTACGTCTCCCGCGGGATCACGACTTCGCCGTACCCGCACCAGATGGTGCTGCGGGTGAACGCCTCGGCGGATGCGCTCGCCGAATACGTGTCCCCGACCGCCGGGACGATCGAGGCCATCGACGAGCACACCTGCCGGGTCCGGGTCGGCGCCAACGACCTGTCCGTGATGCCCTACTACCTCGCCCATTGGGACGTCGACTTCGTCGTGGAGGAGGCGCCGGACGAGGTCAAGGAACGGCTACGACTGGTCGCCGACCGCTTCGCGCGCGCGGTCGTCTGAGTCCGAAGTGGACCGTGCGCGTTTGGCCAGCAGGCCGATCGAGCCGAGGGAGATCAGGGCCAGCACGATGATGTAGAGCGAGACGGACAGCGAGGTCCCGGTGGATTCCAGCAGCAGCACCATGATGAACGGCGCGAGCCCGCCGCCGACGACCGCGCTGATCTGGTAGCCGAGCGAGGCGCCGGTGTAGCGCATCTCGGCGGTGAAGAGCTCGGCGAACAACGCCGCCTGCGGGCCGTACATGATGCCGAGGAACAGCGACCCGACGAACGAGGCGACGACGAACAGCGGCAGCGAGGCCGTGTCGATCAGCAGGAACATCGGGATCGCCCAGAGCGCGACGCCCGCCGCGCCGAAGGTGTAGATCTTGAGCCTGCCGATCCGGTCGGACAGTTTCGCCGACAGCGGGATGATCGCCAGCTGCAAGGTGCTGATCAGCAGGGTCGCGACGAGCACGGTGGTCCGCGACATGCCCAGGTGGCGGGTGGCGTAGTCGAGGACACCGTTCAGCAGGATGTAGAAGGTGGCGGTGTTGACCATGAACGAACCGCCTGCCAGCAGCACCGTGCCCTTGTGGTCGCGCAGGACGTCGCGCAGCGGCGACTTGGCGCGGCCGCGTTCCTCGGCGGCGAGTTTCGCTTCCGCACGGCGGTATTCGGGGGTCTCGTCGATCTTGACGTGCATGTACCAGGCCAGCCCGAGCACGAGGACACCCACCAGGAACGGGATCCGCCACGCCCAGACCAGGAAATCCGACGGCGGCGCGACCTGGGCGGCGATCAGGAACACCGTGTTCGCCAGCACCACCCCGATCGGGACGCCGAGCTGCACGAGGCTGCCGTAGAGACCGCGTTTGCCGGGCGGCGCGTATTCGGTGGCGAGCAGCATCGCGCCACCCCACTGGGCGCCGACGGCGACCCCCTGCACGAGCCGGAGCAGGACCAGGAGGATCGGGGCGGCGATGCCGATCGTGTCGTAGGTCGGCAGCAGGCCGATCAGCGTGGTCGCCGCGCCCATCAGCGCGATCGCCAGCACCAGCACGGGTTTCCGGCCGCGTTTGTCGCCGAGGCTGCCCGCGATGATCCCGCCGAGCGGCCGGGCGAGGAAGCCGACCGCGAAGGTCGCGAACGAGGCGAGGACGCCGGCCGCCGCGTTGCTGGTGGGGAAGAAGGTCTTCCCGAAGACCAGTGCGGCCGCGATCCCGAAGACGAAGTAGTCGTACCACTCGACCGAGGAGGCGAGTGCCGCCGCGGTCGCGGCCCTCCTGCGCTGGGACACGGTGATCGTCGGTTCGGCGGCGGTTTCCGGGGCGTTCGGTGCGGTGTCGGCCATCTGGATGCCCTTCGCTCGGCGCTGCTGCGGCGATGCAGTCCGGGCAAGTTAACAACCGCTTAGTATGTGGTCAACGTCTCAACGGGTAATTCTAGATACCGACCAGTTGGTATGTCACTCTGGTGGCGGTATCGCCGGGAAAGGTCGATCAGTACTGGTCAGGAGAGTTTCGTGCCGAGCATGCGCAGCACCAGCTCGCTGTACTCCTGGCCGAGCTTCTTGGGGGTCTGGCGTGTCCGCTCGCTGTACCAGCGGGAGACGTCGACGCCGAGCGAGAGCACGGCGCGGGCGGCGGTGTGCGGGTCGCCGACGGTGAACACGCCCGTCGCGGCGCCTTCGGTGATGACCTCGCGCACGACCTGCTCGATGCGGCGCCGCAGTCTCGCGACGATCTCGAACTCCTCGTCGGGCAGCGCGTGCAGCTCGTACTGCACCACGCGGGCCACGGTGTGCCTCCGCGCGTGCCACGCCACGAAGTCCTCGACCAGCAGCCGGATCCGCACGACCGGGTCGGTCTCCCGCGCCACGACACTCTCGACCAGCGAGAGTGTCTGCTCGTGGCCGTACTTCGAGATCGCGAACAGCAACGCGGCCTTGGACGGGAAGTGCACATACAGCGCCGCGGGGCTCATGCCCGCCGCCGAGGCGATGTCCCGGGTGGTGGTCGCGTGATAACCGCGCCGCGCGAAGGATTCGACCCCGGCCAGCATCAGCCGCCGTGCCGTCTCGGGCTGGACGTCGGGCCACAGTTCGGCCGACAGCGACATGGTCATCCGCAGATCCTCCCAGACGCTCGTACCGGACAGTGGGCTTGACACCGCCTCCCGGCCTTCCCATTGTAAGTGAGCGCTCGCTTAGTGGTGCACGCGCCAGTGAACACAGAGGAGATCGAAGAGTGAACTCGTTCAAGGATCGCGTCGCGATCGTCACCGGCGCCAGCCGGGGTATCGGCCTCGGGATCGCCAAGGACCTGGTCGAGCGCGGCGCGAAGGTGTGCATCACCGCGCGCAAGCCCGAGCCGCTGGCCGAAGCGGTGGCCGAACTGGGCGGCGAGGCGGTCGCCATCGCCGTTCCTGGCAAGGCCGACGACGAGGCGCACCAGGACGAGGCCGTCGCCAAGACCATCGAAGCCTTCGGCAGGCTCGACATGCTGGTCAACAACACCGGGATCAACCCGGTGTTCGGGCCGACGCTGGACATCGACCCCGGGGCCGCCGCGAAGATCTTCGCCGTCAACGTGCTCGCGCCGCTGTCGTGGACCCGCCGGGCGCGCGACGCGTGGATGGGGGAGCACGGCGGCGCGGTGGTGAACGTCGCGTCCATCGCCGGGCTCGGCGCTTCGCCCGG
This sequence comes from Amycolatopsis sp. WAC 04182, assembly GCF_003947465.1. Taxonomy (NCBI): domain Bacteria; kingdom Bacillati; phylum Actinomycetota; class Actinomycetes; order Pseudonocardiales; family Pseudonocardiaceae; genus Amycolatopsis; species Amycolatopsis sp. WAC 04182. Next base: position 238,898 of record NZ_QHJJ01000002.1, on the reverse strand, counting down.
GATCGGCATGTACGGCGTCAGCAAGGCCGCGCTGATCCGGCTCACCAAGGAACTCGGCTTCGAACTGGGCCCGAAGATCCGCGTGAACGCCGTCGCGCCGGCCGTGGTCAAGACCAAGTTCGCGACCGCGCTGTACGAAGGCCGCGAAGAAGAGGTCTCCGAGTCGTACCCGATGAAGCGTCTCGGCGTTCCGGCGGACATCGCGAGCGCCGTGTCGTTCCTGCTTTCGGAAGAGGCGGGCTGGATCACCGGGCAGACCGTGGTCCTCGACGGTGGCGTCACGCTGGCGGGTGGCCTATGACCGGGTCGTTCACCGGTTCCGGGGTCGTCGTCACCGGTGGGGGCGGCGGCATCGGGGCCGTCCTCGCCCGCCGGTTCGCCGCCGAGGGCGCCAGGGTCGTCGTCGGCGACCTGAACGGGGAGGCCGCGGCCGAGGTCGCCGAGGAGATCGGCGGGACCGCCGTCGCCGGGGACGCCGCGAGCGAAGCGGGTGTCGCGTCGCTGATCGAGGCGGCGCGCGAAACCCTCGGCGAGATCGACGTCTTCTGCGCCAACGCCGGGATCGCGCCGATGGGCGGTGTGGACGCGCCCGAGGAGGACTGGGCGCGGATCTGGGACGTCAACGTCATGGCGCACGTGCGCGCGGCGCGGCTGCTCCTGCCGCCGTGGCTCGAGCGCGGCCGCGGGCACTTCATCTCGACGGTGTCGGCGGCGGGATTGCTGACCAGCCTCGGTTCGGCGTCCTACTCGGTGACCAAACACGGCGCGCTCGCCTTCGCCGAATGGCTGTCGGCGACGTACCGGCACCGCGGGCTCACCGTGCAGGCAATCTGCCCGCAGGGCGTGCGGACGGCGATGCTCGAGAACACCGGCCCGGCGGGCGAACTGCTGATGGGCGCGTCGGCGATCCAGCCGGAGCAGGTCGCGGACGCGCTGTTCGAGGCCATCGCCGCCGACCGGTTCCTGGTGCTGCCGCATCCCGAGGTCGCGGACTACTACGCCGCGCGGGCCACGCAGACCGACCGCTGGCTCGGCGGGATGAACAAGCTGCAGCGCAAGGTGGAGCAGGTCACCGGCGAATGACCGGTGCGGCCTGCGCCGAACTCGCGTGATCAGAGGCGTGACTCGCGTGACTAGACGCGTAACTCGCGTGATCAGAGGCGTAACTCGGCGCGCGGCGGTTGATCTTCGTCGGCGGATCGGCCACTGTGGGCAGGGGTCTTGCTCGCGGTAAGGAAAACTCGATGAACAAACGCTTCGTGCACCGTGGTGCCGTTCTCGCCGCCACTCTCGCCGGGTCGGTGCTGACCGCGGGATCGGCGATGGCGAGCACCGCGGAACCGTGCGCGGCCGGGGCGTCGGGTGACGTCGCGGCGGCTTCCTGTACGCCGTACCGCAAGGTGAGTGAGGGCTGGAGCAGCAAAACCGCCTGCAACCGCGCCGGCAACGAGGGCGCGCAGGCGGGCCGCTGGACCGGCTGGAACTGCAACCAGGCGCTGCGCGGCTGGGAGCTGTGGGTGCGCACGTGCACCGCGCTGGCCGCCGAGAAGGACGCGGTGACCACGCGCGAAACCGTCTGATCCGGTCAGGGCCGCCCCGGTCGTGCAGCCGGGGCGGCCTAAACCCCTTGGTACGGCGGGAAGTCGGGGGCCCGGCGGTCGTGCCAGCTGGCCAGGCCCTCGGGAAGTTCCGGACGGCCGAAGGATTCGAGCATCAGGGCGGTCGCCTCGCGGGCGGAGTCTTCAAGCGAGAGCCCGGCTTCCCGCAGGACCTGCCGCTTCATGAGCGCCATGGAGCGCGGTGCGCTGTAGGTCGCGAGTTCGGTCGCGTAGGCCTTCGCCCGCGCCGGAAGTTCTTCCGCGGGCACGATCTCCTGGACCAGGCCGTATTCGTGTGCCTGTTCGGCGGTGAAGGTCCGGCCGGAGAGCAGCAGGTCGAGTGCCCGGCCGCGGCCGACGAGCTCGGGCAGCAGTTTCGCCACCCCGTATTCGGCGATGAGGCCGCGCCGGGCGAAGGCGGTGGTGAACTTCGCGCCCTCGGCGGCGAACCGGACGTCGGCGGCGCAGGCGATCACGAAGCCGAGCCCGGCGCAGCCGCCGTTGATGGCCGCGACCACCGGCACCTCGGCATACGCGGCGGCCAGGACGTCCCGGAAACCTTCGTGCTCCGGCGCGGCCGCGCCGCCTGCCGAGATTCCCTCCAGCAGCCCCAAGTCCGCGCCGGGGCAGAAGGATCGTCCGGCGCCGGTGACGACGACGGCGCGGATTCCGGGATCGGCGGACGCCTTGCCCAGTAGTTCGCCGTAGCGGACCTGCATCGCCTGATCCATCGCGTTGCCGCGCTCGGGTTTGTCGAAGGTGATCGTGGCGACGGTGCCGTCCACGGCGTACCGGACGAAATCCGCAGTGTCCACTTCGGACGGTGCGAGCTGATCGGTCACATCGACCTCCTTGCGTCATAGCCATACTAAGCGGATGCTTAGAGACTCGTCGAGACTTTGTCAGGGAGGAACCTGCGTGAGCTCTTACGAAGCGAAGCCGTGGCTGGCCGCCTACGAGCCCCGGATGAGGGACGCGGAACCGATGGAACCGACCACGGTTCCCGCGTCCTTCCGGCGGACGGTCCGGAAATTCCCGCACGCCACCGCGATCGCCTACTTCGACGGCAGGATGAGCTACCGGGAGGTCGACGAGCTTTCCGACGGCGTCGCGCGTCACCTGATCGCGTCCGGTTTCGCCCCCGGCGACCGGCTCGCCCTGGTCCTGCAGAACATTCCGCAGTTCGTGCTGGCGCTGCTCGGCGCGTGGAAGGCGGGCGGGATCGTCGTCCCCGTCAACCCGATGTACCGGGAACGGGAGCTCAGGCATGTCTTCGAGGACGCCGGGGTGCGCGCGGTCGTGTGCTCACAGAGCGGGTGGAACAGCTGTATCGCCCCGCTCGTTCCCGGCAGTGACGTGACCATCGCGCTGACCACCAGTGAGCTCGACCTACAGGGTCGTGACGATCCGCGGGTGTTCGGCAAAAGCGTGCGGGAGCCGACTCCCGGCGCCGCCGACCTGCTGAAGGTGGCGCGAGCGGCGGCGGGGGACCCGCTTCCGGAACCCGCCCTCGGCCCGGACGACGTCGCGCTGATCAGCTACACGTCGGGCACCAGCGGGACACCGAAGGGGGCGATGAACACGCACGGCAACCTCGGCGCGAACGCGGCCGTGCTCAGCGCGTTCAGCGGCCTCGACGAAGGTGCCACCCTGTTCGGCCTGGCGCCGCTGTTCCACATCACCGGCATGGTCTGCGAGATCGCCTCCGCGATCGACATCGGCGGCACGCTCGCGCTCGCGTACCGGTTCGAGCCCGGTGTCGTGCTCGACGCCTTCCTGGAGCACGAGCCCGTGTACACGGTCGGCCCGTCCACCGCGTACATGGCGCTGATGGCGCGGCCCGACGTCCGCCCGGAGCACTTCGAATCTTTCCGCTTGCTGTACTCCGGCGGAGCCGCGCTGCCGCCCGCCGTGGTCGAAGCGTTCCGCGAACGGTTCGGCCACTACATCCACAACGGCTACGGCCTCACCGAGACGACCGCGGGCTGCATCGTCGTCCCGAGCAGTCTCGAAGCGCCCATCGACGAAGCGTCCGGCACGATCTCCATCGGCCTGCCCGTCCCCGGGACCATCGTGCGCATCCTCGGCGATGACGGCGAAGAACTACCGTTCGGCCAGGCGGGTGAGATCGCCGTCGAAGGCCCGATGGTGGTCCCCGGCTACTGGAACCGGCCCGAAGCGACCGAAGCCGCACTGCCCGGCGGCAGGCTCCTGACCGGTGACATCGGCTTCATGGAGCCGAGTGGCTGGGTTTACGTCGTCGACCGCAAGAAGGACATGATCAACGCCTCCGGCTTCAAGGTCTGGCCGCGTGAGGTCGAGGACGTCCTGTACACGCATCCGGCCGTGCGCGAAGCGGCCGTCGTCGGCATCCCGGACGAATACCGCGGCGAGACCGTGAAGGCCTACATCAGCCCGGCGCCGGGAAGCACGCCCGACCCTCAGGACCTCGTCGCGTACTGCAAGGAACGCCTCGCCGCGTTCAAGTATCCGCGCGTGGTCGAGGTGCTCGACGAACTGCCGAAGACCGCGAGCGGCAAGATCCTCCGCCGCGAACTGCGGGCCAAGGGGTGAGCGGCATGGCACAGGTCGAGACGGCCCGCGGTCCCGTCGACACCGGCGAGCTGGGCAAGGTGCTCATGCACGAGCACCTGTTCGTTCTCAGTCCCGAATTCATGGCCAACCACCCCGGACACGACGGTTTCCGTGAAGACGAACACGTCGCCGACGCGATCCGGCGGCTGAACGAGCTCAAGGCCGCCGGGATCGACACCATCGTCGACCCCACCGTCATCGGGCTCGGCCGCTACATCCCGCGCGTGCGGAGGGTCGCGGCCGGAACCGAGCTCCGGATCATCGTCGCGACCGGGCTCTACACCTACAACGACGTCCCGCATTACCTCCACCATCGCGGACCCGGTCTCCTCTTCGACGACGGCGAGGATCCGCTGGTCGGCCTCTTCACCGGCGACATCGTCGACGGGATAGCCGACACCGGAGTGAAGGCGGCGCTGCTCAAGTGCGCGACCGACGAACCAGGGGTCACCCCCGGCGTCGAACGTGTGCTGCGCGCGGTCGCGAAGGCGCACCGGGAGACCGGCGCGCCGATCATGACCCACACCCACGCGCCCACTCGGAGAGGTCTCGAACAGCAGGCCGTCTTCGAGTCCGAAGGGGTCGACTTGAGCCGGGTCCTCATCGGGCACAGCGGTGACAGCACCGACCTCGATTACCTCACCGAGCTCGCGGACAGGGGATCGCTGCTGGGAATGGATCGCTTCGGGCTGGACCCGTTGCTGCCGTTCGAAGACCGTGTCGCCACGGTCGCGGCGCTGTGCGAACGGGGGTACGCCGGAAGCATGGTGCTTTCCCATGACGCCTCCTGTTTCATCGATTGGTTCGAGCAGGACAAGATCGCCGCGATGGCGCCGAACTGGCATTTCCTCCACATCACCCGTGACGTGCTGCCCGCCTTGCGGGAGCGGGGAGTGTCCGAACGGGACATGACGACGATGTTGGTCGACAATCCGCGGCGGTTCTTCGAGCACGGTGGCGCGTATTGACCTTTCGGCCCAGGCGGGGCTGAAGGGCCCTTTCCCCGCATCTCACGCGGTGAAGGGAGCTTTCGTCGCATGTGATGCGGGGATGGCGCCCTTCGCCGCGCGGTGAGTCCCCTTTGCTCGGGCGTCGACAAACCGGCCGGTATGCTGAGTGTCCGCACGAGAAGGAGTCGGCCATGACACGAGCGACCACCAGGAAGGCCGAGGCCGGCGGCGAAGACCAGGCCGCCGTCCCGCGCCGTCTGCTGTCGCACGCCACGAAGCTCTTCGCCAAGAAGGGGTTCGACCGCACCTCCGTGCAGGAGATCGTCGAGGCGGCCGGGGTCACCAAGGGCGCGATGTACCACTACTTCGGCTCCAAGGACGACCTCCTATACGAGATCTACGCCCGGGTGCTGCGCTCGCAGACCGAGCAACTGGAGAAGGTGGCCTCGAGTGAGGCACCGCTGCGGGAGCGGTTGCGTTCCGCCGCCTCCGACGTCATCGTCAGCACGATCGACAACCTCGACGACAACACGATCTTCATGCAGTCCATGCACCAGCTCAGCGTGGAGAAGCAGAAGGCCGTCCGAGCGGAACGCCGCAAGTACCACGAGCGGTTCCGCACGCTGATCGAGGAAGGCCAGGAGTCCGGCGAGTTCCGCTCGGACAAACCGGCCGACGTGATCGTCGACTTCTTCTTCGGGTCGGTGCACCACCTCGGTTCGTGGTACCGGCGTGGCGGCGCGCTTTCGGCCCGCCAGATCGGCGACCACTTCGCCGATCTCCTGCTGGCCGCGCTGCGGCCCGAGTAGCGCTCAGCCCCCGGATGGCAGCCGTTCGGCGAACCAGTCGTCGCGGCGTTCGAGCACCGCCCCCACCGCCCATTCGGAGGCCAGGGCGAGCAGGTCCGTGGCCACGTCTTCGGCGGCTTCGGGTGGCCAGCCTTGGTCAGCCAGACTCGACCGCAACGCCGCGGCGTAGTCGGAATAGGTGAAACCGGGCAGATCCGCGACGAGCGCCGTCGTCGTCCCGCGGTGCGAGCTCAGCCCGCCGAACGCCCGGCCGCAGCCGCATCGGGAATCGGGCGAGCTCTCGCCGTCGCCGCAGGGCGGGGCGACCCAGAGCAGTTCGCCCTCCACGCAGTGATCGAAGTCGTTCTCCCGCGCGCCCTGGGTCTTCGCGGTGGCCACGAGCAGTTTCATGAGCACTCCCTGTTCGATCTTATGTTCGAACAGGTCTACCGGCAGGGTCCGACACTTTCCGGGCCGGACCCCGCCGGGAGGAGATCAGGCGGGCAGATCGATCAGCGGTGCGAGGGCGGCGCGATGCCGTCCAGGAGTGCCGAGCGCGATCTCGTCGCTCTTCGCGCGCTTCAGGTACAGATGCGCGGGGTGCTCCCAGGTCATGCCGATCCCGCCGTGCAATTGGATCGCTTCTTCGGCGGCGTGGACGGCGATGGGGGAGTTGCGGGCCTGCGCCACCGCGACGGCGATCGCGATGTCGTCGCCGGAAGCCAGGCAGTCGGCGGCGTACCGCGCGGTCGCCCTGGCGTTGACGAGATCCGTGTACAGGTTCGCCAGCCGGTGCTTCAGCGACTGGAACGAACCGACCTGACGGCCGAACTGGTAGCGCTCCTTGAGATAGCGCACCGTTTCGGTCAGCGCCCATTCGGCGATCCCGAGTTGTTCCGAGGCGAGGAGCCCCGCCGCGGTCACCAGTGCCGTGTCCAGCGCGGACGCCGCCACCGAGGGGCCGGCGACGCGTTTCGCGGCCACGTTCGCCAAGGTGACGTCGGCGATGCGCCGGGTGAGGTCGAGGGAAATCGCCTCGGCGACCGTCACTCCCGCCGCCGACGCGTCGACCGTGTACAGGCCGGGACCGTCGGGGCCCACCGCCGGGACGACGATCAGTTCGGCCACCGAAGCGTCGGCGACACTGCGGACCTGGCCGCTGAGCGTGCCGTCGGCGGCCGCGGTGACCGTCGAGGGGAACTCGGCGCCGGGCGCGGTCGACAGCGGCACGGCCAGCGCGCCGACGAGCGTGCCCGCGGCCAGTTTCCCGAGTGGTTCGGCCACTTCCGCCTGTGCCGTGTCGGCCGCCAGCAGGGCCGACGTCGCCAGCACGGCGCTGCCGAGATAGGGGACCGGGGCGACGCTGCGCCCGAGTTCCTCCATCACGACGGCGACTTCCCGCGCCGAAGCGCCGTGCCCGCCCAGCGCCTCCGGGACGGCGAGGCCCGCCGTGCCCAGGTCGGCGGCGAGCGTGCGCCACAACTTCAGGTCGTACGGTTCCGCCGTCTCGGTCCTGGCGATGAGGGCCGCCGGTTCCGCGCGGTCTTTGAACAGGTCGCGGACGCTGGCGCGAAGGTCCTCTTCGACCTCGGAATACAGCAGGTCGCTCATCGGGGCAGGTCCTTCCAGGCGACGTCCTTGTCGATCCGCGGCTCGGACGGCAGTCCCAGCACGCGCTCGGCGATGATGTTGCGCAGGACCTCCGAGGTGCCGCCCTCGATGGAGTTGCCCTTCGCGCGTAGATAGCGGTAACCGGCCTCGCGGCCGAGGAAGTTCACGCCGTCGGGACGCCGCATAGTCCAGTCGTCGTAACGCAGGCCGTCGTCGCCGAGCAGTTCGATCTCCAGCCCGGACGCGGCCTGGTTGAGCTCGGAGAACGCGACCTTGACCGCGGACCCTTCCGGTCCCGGCGCGCCCGCGGCGAGCTGCTGCCGCAGGCGAGAACTCACCAGGCGCAGGCTTTCGCCCTCCACCCACAGTTTCAGCAGCCGGTCGTGCAGTTCGGAGGTGCGCAGCTCCGGGCGTTCCCGCCAGGTTTCCGCGACGACGCCGACCATGCCGCCGTCGCGCGGGAACTCGGTGCCGCCGATCGCGACCCGTTCGTTCATCAGCGTGGTCTGCGCGACCTTCCAGCCCTCGCCGACCGCGCCGAGGCGGTGCGCGTCGGGGATGCGGACCTCGCTGAGGAAGACCTCGTTGAACTCGGCCTCGCCGGTGATCTGGCGCAGCGGCCGGACCTCGACGCCCGGGGCGGTCATGTCGCACAGGAAGTACGTCATGCCGCGGTGTTTCGGCACGTCGGGATCGGTGCGGGTGACCAGGATCGCCCACTGCGACTTGTGCGCGCCCGACGTCCAGACCTTCTGGCCGGTGACCACCCAGTCGTCGCCGTCGCGGACCGCGCGGGTGCCCAGCGCGGCCAGGTCGGATCCGGCGCCCGGCTCGCTGAACAGCTGGCACCACACCTCGCGTTCGGTCCACAGTGGACGCAGGAAGCGCTGGTGCTGTTCCGGGGTCCCGAAGGCGAGAATGGTCGGCGCGGCCATGCCGAGGCCGATCCCGATCCGCCGTTTGTCGTTGTCCGGCGCGCCCGCCGCCGCGAGCTCCTTGTCCACGACGGACTGGAGCGAACGCGGCGCGTTCAAGCCGCCGAGGCCTTCGGGAAAATGGATCCACGCCAACCCGGCGTCGAACCGCGCGTCGAGGAAGTCCTGACGTGGCGTGCTTTCCGGCGGATAGGCGGCCAACAGCTCGGCCACGCGCCGCTTGAGATCGTCCACAGTGGTCATTTCTTGGCCTCCCCGCGGTACTTCTTCAGTTCACGGTGCGCCAGCGAGCGCTTGTGCACCTCGTCCGGGCCGTCGGCGAGCCGCAGCGTCCGCACCTGCGCCCACATCTCGGCGACCGGGAAGTCCTGGCTCACCCCGCCCGCGCCGAACAGCTGGACGGCCTTGTCGAGGATCCACTCGACGGTGATCGGCGTGGAGATCTTGATCGCCTGGATCTCGGTGTGCGCGCCCTGGTTGCCGACGGTGTCCATCAGCCACGCGGTCTTGAGCACCAGCAGGCGCTGCTGCTCGATCTTGACCCTGGCCTCGGCGATCCAGTCCTGCACCACGCCCTGTTCGGCGATCGGCTTGCCGAAGGTCTCGCGCGAAAGCGCCCGGCGGCACATCAGTTCCAGCGCGCGTTCGGCCATGCCGATGGCGCGCATGCAGTGGTGGATCCGCCCCGGGCCGAGGCGGGCCTGCGCGACGGCGAACCCGTCACCCTCGCCGGCGATGAGGTTCTCCGCGGGTACGCGGACGTCCTCGAAGACCACTTCGGCGTGGCCGCCGTGATCGCCGTCGGTGTAGCCGAACACGTGCATACCGCGTTTCACGGTCATGCCGGGGGTGTCGCGGGGGACCAGGATCATGCTCTGCTGCTTGTGCGGCGGGCCGTCCGGATCGGTCTTGCCCATCACGATGAAGATCCTGCAGTTCGGGTTCATCGCGCCGGAGATGTACCACTTGCGGCCGTTGATGACGTACTCGTCGCCGTCGCGGCGGATGCTGGTCGCGATGTTGCGCGCGTCGGAGGACGCGACGTCGGGCTCGGTCATCGCGAACGCGGACCGGATCTCGCCGTCCAGCAACGGCTGGAGCCACTGCTTCTTCTGCTGCTCGGTGCCGAACATGGTGAGGACTTCCATGTTCCCGGTGTCCGGCGCCGCGCAGTTCAGCGCGGTCGGCGCGAGCCGGATGCTGCGGCCGGTGATCTCGGCCAGCGGCGCGTACTGGAGGTTGGTCAGCCCCGCGCCGTGGTCACCGGGGAGGAAGAAGTTCCACAGTCCACGCTTGCGGGCCTCGGCCTTGAGTTCTTCGACGATCGGCGGCTGCGACCATTCGCTGTCGCGCTCGGCCAACTGCTGCTCGAAGACGGCCTCGGCCGGGTAGATGTGCGAGTCCATGAACTCGAGGAGTTTTCCCCGCAGTTCCTCGGTTTTCGCGTCGAAGGCGAAGTCCATCTCTATCCCTCTTCCTTGAGAGTCTCATTGCCGTGCGCGATCAACGGGACGACGCCGGACCCGATGCCCTCGAAGCCGGCACCGACGGTCTGTCCCTTGCTGTAGCGGAGGTGGATGCCTTCCAGGATCACCGCGAGTTTGAAGAACGCGAAGCTCACGTACCAGTTGAGCCGGGAGACGTCGCGGCCGGAACGCTCGGCGTACCGCGCGATGACCTCGTCGTTGCGCGGATAGCCCGGCGCCGAGCTGGCGTTGGACACGAACTGCAGCGAGACCTTGTCGCGTTCGGCGTAGGCAACCAGCAGCGCGAGGTCGGTCAGCGGGTCGCCGAGGGTGGACATCTCCCAGTCCAGCACCGCGGTGATCCGGTCGTCCGCGTTCACCAGCACGTTGTCCAGCCGGTAGTCGCCGTGGACGATCGACGGCTTGCCCGATTCGGGGACCGACGAGGCGAGCCGGTCGTGGAGTTCGTCGACGCCGGGGAGGTCGCGGCTGCGGTTGCCGTCGAGTTGCTTCTTCCAGCGCCGCAGCTGGCGTTCGAGGAAGCCTTCCGGACGACCGAAATCGCCCAGCCCCACCGATCCGGGATCGACGGCGTGCAGTTCGACCAACGTGTCGACCAGTTCCTCCGCGATCGCCCTTGTCCGGGCGGGGCCGAGCGCGGCGAGTTCGGTGTCCGAGCGGAAGGGCGTGCCCTCGACGAACTCCATCACGTAGAACCGCGAGCCGATGACGTCGGTGTCGTCGCACAGCAGCACGGTTTCCGGCACCGGGACGGCCGTGCCGTGCAGCCCGGAGATCACCCGGAATTCGCGGCCCATGTCGTGCGCGGTCGGCAGGACGTGGCCCAGCGGCGGGCGGCGGACCACCCAGCGGGACCGGCCGTCGCCCACGATGTAGGTGAGGTTGGACCGGCCCCCTTCCACGACCTGGCCGCTCAGGTCGCCCTGGACGAGACCGGGCCGGTGCTCGTCCAGATGGGCCTTGAGCATGGCCAGGTCGAGGCCCGGCAGGTCGGACTGGTTCATGGTGCCTCCAGCGGCTCGCTTTCCGGTTACAGTACCGACCAGTCGGTATGTCGGGTAGGGGTGGTCCGGCGAGGTGCCGGACGTCACCTTCTCAGGCGATCAGCCGGACGACCATCTCCGCGACGCACGCCGGTTTGGGCTCGCCGTCGATCTCGATCGTCCACCGGACGACGGCCTGCTTGCCGCCCGCGACGTCGGTGACCTCGACCAGTTCGGCGCCGGCCCGGATCTTCGCGCCGACCTTGACCGGCTGGGGGAACCTGACCTTGTTCAGCCCGTAGTTGATGCCCATCTTGAGCCCGTTGACGCGGTAGAGCTTCCCGACGAAGCCCGAAATGAGCGAAAGCGTCAGGAAACCGTGGGCGATCGGGGCACCGAACGGCCCTTCGGCCGCCTTCTCGACGTCGACGTGGATCCACTGGTGGTCGTCGGTGGCGTCGGCGAACAGATTCACCCGGTCCTGGGTGAGCGTCAGCCAGTCGCTGTGGCCGAAGTGCTCGCCGACGGCGTTCTCGAACTCCTGCAGGGAGGCGAATTCGCGCATGGCTCAGTCCTTCGGTCCGCCGGCGACGTAGATGACCTGGCCGGAGATGAACCCGGCGCCGTCGCTCACCAGGAACGACGCGAGGTTGGCGATGTCTTCGGGGGTGCCGACGCGCTGCACCGGGATCTGCGACGCGGCCGCCGCCTTGAAGTCCTCGAACGACATGCCGATCCGCTCGGCGGTCGCCGCGGTCATGTCGGTGGCGATGAACCCGGGGGCGATGGCGTTCGCGGTGACGTTGAACTTGCCCAGTTCGATCGCGAGGGTCTTGGTGAAGCCCTGCATGCCCGCCTTGGCGGCGGAGTAGTTGACCTGGCCGCGGTTGCCCAGCGCCGAGGTGCTGGACAGGTTGACGATGCGGCCCCACTTCTCCTGCGTCTGGTACTTCTGCACCTCGCGGGTCATCAGGAACGAGCCCTTCAGGTGCACGCCCAGCACCGAGTCCCAGTCCTGTTCGGTCATCTTGAACAGCAGGTTGTCGCGGGTGATGCCGGCGTTGTTGATCAACACGGTCGGCGCGCCGAGTTCCTCGGCCACCCGGGTCACCGCGGCTTCGACCTGTGCGGCGTCGTTGACGTCCAGCGCGACACCGACGGCCTTGCCGCCCTCGGCGACGATCGCTTCGGCCCCCTGCTTGACACCCGCCTCGTCGAGGTCCAGCAGGCCGACGGCGAACCCGTCGGAAGCGAGGCGGTTGGCCACGGCCGCGCCGATGCCGCGGCCGGCGCCGGTGACGATCGCTACACGGGAGGGGTGTTCGGTCACGGGTGTTCTCCTCGTCGTCGAGTGGAAGTGACGCCAGTCTGCCGTACTAAGCGGTCGGTCGTTAGAGATGTCAGGCCCCGAGTCTCGCTGTGATCGTAATCACGGATGCCCGAACGGCTACTCCCGACGACCTGATCGTCCCGACCGCTAGCGCCCCGACCTGCACTCCCGAAAGCCTCGGCGCGCCGATACGAGCGCACACGGAGGCGCCACATGCGCCGAAGAGCCCATGTCCTGACCGGTCTGCTCCTGGTGACCGTGCTCGGAGTAGAACGCGGTGCCCGGGCCGCGCACCCTCACACTGATCACCGGCGACCGGGTCACCGTGCAGGAGCGACCGGGCGGCGTGCCCACACTCGCCGTTCAGCCGGGGCCGGGCCGGGAACGGATGGGTTTCCAGCGCAGCCAGGGCAAGGACGGCTGGTCGGTGTACCAGGCCGAGGCGCTGCCGCTGGTGGCGAAGGGAACGCTGGACGCGCGGCTGTTCCGGATCGACAAGCTGCTCGCCGACGGCTACGACGAGAGCGCGCGGCGGACGTTGCCGCTGATCGTCCAGCCCAAGGACCGCGCGGGCGAATTCTGGGCCTCGTTGACCGGTCCCGGCGCGGCTTCGGTGCGGAAGTGCTGGACACCGGTATCGACGCCCGCCACCCGGATCTGGCGGGCAAAGTGGTCGCGGCCAAGGACTTCTCCGGTGGAGACGACCCCACGGACAGCGTCCTGCTCCCGTTGCTCGCGGCGAGCGGCGACCACGTCAGCCTGTCGGCGGTGGAGGGTTCCACGCGGCTCTCGCGCGACGGTACCCTCGATAGCATCACTCACGAGGACTGGATCGGCGCTGCCGGTAATCGGCCAGCGCCCGGTCCACCAGCCGGGCGGCCGCGCCGGTGTACCGCTCCGGAGCCAAGAGCCCGGCCAGGTCCTCGCCGTCGAAGCGGGCGGCGAGGAGCGGGTCGGCCAGCAGTGTTTCGCGGAGCGAACGGCCTGTGCGCGTGGCTTCGGCCGCCACTTCGGTCATCAGGGCTTTCGCCGCGACCCGCCCCAGAGACGGCGTCAGCACCGCGGCCAGCCGCTCGGTCAGCAGCAGGCCGCCGGTGCGGTCCAGGTTCTCCCGCATCCGGTCCGGATGCACCACCAGGCCTTCCACGAGTTCGGCGGCGGTGGTGGCGGCACCTCCGGTCAGCCGGAGGCAGTCCCGTAGCGGCAGCCACTCGGCGTGCCACGCGCCGCCTGGCCGCTCGTCTTCGGCGAGCATGGACTGGGTCAGGATCAGGGCGAGCGCCGGCACCTGGAGGGCGGCCGCGCGGATCAGGGTGGCCAGTACCGGATTGCGTTTGTGCGGCATCGCCGAAGACACTCCCCGCGCGGCGCCCGCGGGTTCCGACACCTCGCCGATTTCCGTGCGGGACAACGTCTGGACGTCGATGGCCAGTTTGCCGAGCGCCCCGGAGACCACCGCCAGCGACGAGCCCAGCTCTGCCAGCGGGGCGCGGGCGGTATGCCACGGCAGCACCGGTGTGGCGAGGCCCAGCGCATCGGCGAATCCGGCGAGGAGTTCTTCGGGATACCGTTCGACGCGCGCACCGCCGGCGTCTTCGCCGAACCGCAGACGGGCGAACTCGACGTAGCCGGCGAGTGTGCCCGCGGCGCCGCCGAGCTGAGCGGGGAGCATGTCTCTCACTCGGCGAAGTCCGTCTGCGGCGGCCGCTACCGACTGAAGCCAGCCTGCCGCTTTCAGGCCGAAGGTCACCGGTACCGCCTGCAACGCCAGTGTGCGCCCCGGCATGACGAGGTTCCGGTGTTCCTCCGCGAGTCTGGCCAGCCCCTCGGTCACTCGCTCCAGTTCGGCCAGCAGCAGGCCGGTGGCCCGGTGGGCGAACAGCATCGCGGCACTGTCGGCGATGTCCTGGCTGGTCGACCCCCGGTGGACGTACTCGGCGGCCTCCGGATCGCTCTCGGCGACCAGTGCGGTCAGGTCGGCGACCAGCGCCACCACGGGATTCGCGCTTTCACGGCTCCGCCTCCCCAGGCTCACCAGGTCGACGGCCTCCGCACGGGAGATCTCGCCGATCCGTTCGGCGGCTTCTTCGGGGACGACGCCGAGTCCGGCCTGGGCGCGGGCCAGACCGACCTCCGCGTCCAAGAGCGCCTGGAGCCAGGCTTCGTCTGTCGTCGCCGCTTCCACCGGTGTCCCGGCCCGCACCGGGGCGAGCAGCCCGGAGTCCCTGGCGCTCATCGTCCGCCCGTCACAGCGGTGAGGAGCCGGTCGGGGCGCTCGAGACCATTGCCTCGCCACGCCACGTGCTGGTCGGGACGGATCAGCACCAGATCCCTTTCGTAGAGGTCGCGGGCCAGTGGATCCGGCAGATCCAGCACCTTGAGCGGGATGTTCCGCCGGGCCGCCTCGGCGCGCAGATCGACGGCGGGCGGTGCCTTCGGCCCCAACCGGAGGAGGGTAAATCCGAGACCGAAGTGATCGAAGAGCGAGCTGCCGGTCGCGCGTTCGTCGTCCAGCCACAGATGCGGTGCTCGCCCGCCAGGCACACTGCTCGGGGAATAGGTGTCGAGCGAGTCCGCGGGTGGGGTGTCCTGGCCGTCGACGATCGGGGAGCCGTCGTACCGGGCGCCGAGCTGGACACCGAGGGTGTCGAGCGTCCGGTCGCCGTAGTCCGCCAGCATCCGGCCGAGCCGGCGGCGTTCCTCCTTGCCTTCGGCGGTGTCCTGCTCCACACAATGAGGCCGGGCGACGTTCGCCAGGCCCAGGTTGAGCTCACGCGCGGCGCCGGTGTTGCGGATCGCGATCGGCCGTCGCTCGAGGTGGTAGGACGCGAGCAGCCCCGGGCCGCCCCAGCCCTGTACCGCGGCGGCCAGCTTCCAGGCCAGGTTCGCCGCGTCGTCCAGACCGGTGTTCATCCCGAACCCGCCGTTCGGTGTGAACAGGTGCGCCGCGTCTCCGGCCAGGAACACCTGGTCGGTGCCGAAACTGTCGGCGACGAGCGCCATCCCCGACGTCCACGGCCGTCTGCCGAGCACGGTGACCGGGATGGGCGCGCCCGCGGCCAGCCGCACCGCCGAGATCAGCGCGTCGTCGGGTGCCGAGTCCGGGTCGACGGAGCTGGTGAGCAGGAAGAACTCGTCCTTGCCGTTGAGCGCGATGAGGTTCAGCACCAGATCGGTGTTCACCGCCCAATGACTCCACGCCCCGCCGTCGACGAGGAAGTCCCGGTACAGCGTGGGGATCCGCAGATGCGCCGCGACCGTGCGGCCGCCGAGCACCTCTTGTTCGACCCTGCCCGCTCCGGCGTACCGAGCGCCGAGGTGGCCCCGTACGACGCCGCGGGCACCGTCACACCCGGCGACATAGCCCGCCCGCCAGGCCCGGACCCGGCCGCCGGTGTCCTCGGCAAGGATGTCGACGCCGCCGGGGTCGGTGGCGATCCCGGTGACCCGCCAGCCGAACCGCAGCTCGATGTTCGCCGCGGCGCGAGCCCGGCGGTACAGCAGCCGTTCCACGTACATCTGGTTGGCGCGGTGCATGGGCTCGGGCACCTGCGCGGTGCGCGGCCCCGAGGCGACCTGGCGCAGCAGGTCCCGCACGGCCGGGCGGCGATTGCGGGCAAGCCGGAACCCGTTGTAGCGGGTGTAGAACGCGATGTCCGTCGAGTGGTCCCAAGGCAGGCCGAGTTCGCGGATCTCGCCTGCCAGGCCGAGCCGCCGGTAATGCTCCATGCTGCGAGCGCTGTGCGTGCTCCCGCGGGGCTGGTCCGAAGTGGACTCGGCGAGTTCGAACACCACCGACCGGACGCCGTGCCGGTCGAGGAACAAGGCGAGCACCAGGCCGACCGGTCCGCCGCCCACGATGGCGACCGGGGTCCTCAGCGGAGAGTTCATGATCGTTCCGCCCTAGATGGACTTGACGAATCCGGAATCCACCGCGAACTCCGCCCCGGTGGTGTTGACGGAAAGAGGCGAGGCCAGCAGCGCGACCAGGGCGGCGACCTCACGCGGGTCGGCGATCCGGCCGGTCGCCAGCCGCATCATCTCCGGGACGACCTCGGTCATCACGGTTTCGGGGTCCGTCCCGGTCTTCGCCGCGAAGAGGTCCGCGACGCCGCCCTCCTCGGTCCACCACGCCGTGCGGACCGGGCCGGGGGAGACCACGTTCACCCGGATGCCCTGCGGGCCGAACTCCTCGGAGAGCACCTTGCTCACGTTGTTCATGCCCGCCTTGGCGGCGCCGTAGTCGACGTTGATGGGGGAGGGCTGTCGCGCGTTGCACGAAGAGATGTTGACGATCGATCCGCCACCACGCTCGATCATCAGCGGCAGCGCGGCCCGGATGGCGCGGACGGCGGAGAACAGGTTGAACTCGAACATCTTCCGCCATTCCTCGTCCGTCGCGTCCAGGAACGAGGAGCGCGGCAGGGTCACCCCCGGTGGTGGCCCGCCCGCGTTGTTCACCAGGATGTCGAGGCCGCCGTAGAGGTCCGCGGCCCGCGCCACCACGTCGGCTGGCGCGTCGGGATCCATCAGGTCGGCCGCGACGTGGGTCAACCCGGCCCCGGCGAGCAGGTCGAGTTCCGGGCTGCTCTTCCGTGACACCGCGACGACACGGGCGCCTTCCTCGCGCAGGGTCCGGGTGATCGCGAGTCCGATGCCCTTGGAAGCACCGGTGACCACCGCGACACGGCCGGTCAGCTGTAGATCCATGATTCTCCTGTTTCCTTCGGTCGGGATGACGGCGAGTTCGGCAGTGCGATCTCGAGAGCGGCTCTGGCCACCGCGTCGGCGTCGGTCAGGATGACCGAGTTGACGCCGGGCCGGATTCCCGCCGCAGTCACCCAGTGGACGGTCTCGGTGGGTACCCCGAAGGCGAACCGGCGGGCGTGCGGCCTCCCGCCGAGGTCCACCAGGCGATATGGGCGTCGGGTGACGGCGAGGCCGCCGGTCGGATAGGAACCGCCGTCGGTGATCGGGATCCGGTGAAGCCGGCATTCGCCTCGTGCCAGCAGGTTCCGCAGCAGCAGGTCCTGTGTCCGCCGCAGGTCGGCCTCGGGCAGGCGGGCCTCGATCAAGGCGGTGGCGATTTCGGTGACATCGGGTATCCGCGCCGAGCTCGCGAGGAATCGGCGGGCGTCCGGCGAGGCCCGCACGGACAGCTGTGGACCGAGGACACTGAGCACGCCGCTGTCGATCAACGCCGCCATCTCCTCGACGCGTCGCACCGGTGGACCGATCGAGAGGAACGCGTTCAGCGGCGTGTACCAGTGCTGGAGGTCGTCACGGTAGGAGTCGCCGGAGAGGCCGCCGTGATCGACCACGAGCCGGATCTCGTTGCGCAGATCCCGGAGCACGTCGAGTGCCGCCTTGAGCGGGCTGGACACATTGCCGCGCTTCGCTTCCGCGATGTCCTCGTCCAGATAGGACCGCAGCCATCGGCGGAACCGGCAGGTGCCGGCGAGCCCGGCCTCAGGGATCGGATGCGCCACACGGCGCCAATCCCACCGTTCCTCGAGCCCGAATTCGGCGAGCACGCGTTCTTCCCGGGCCGAGGGGGCCGGCGCCAGCGGATCGGCGAGCACGGGCGGCGATGGCCGATCGCCTGCGGCCGCGACGAAGGCGCGAGTGAACTCCCGCGCCCTCTCCGGGGATCCGCGGTCGCGCACCAGCGTGCCGTAGAAGACGGTGCGGACCTCGCGGTCGATGAGTGGCCAGATGTCCACGCGGAAGTCGGCGGGCTCCGCGCGCCCGCGAAACCGTTCGAGCACCGCCGGTGTGAGGAACAACGGCTCGTGCCTGCCGTACGCACCCTTCTGGTTCTCGCCGCGTGCGTGATACGGAACGCCGCGCCGGGACCCCGTGACCAGCCGCGGCTCCCGGCCGGACGGCCGGTAGACCAGCCCGTCGGCGGTGCGGAGGAAACGGCCGCCCCTTCCCTCGGTGAGCAAAGCCAGATAGTCGAAGAAGGCCAGTCCCATTCCTCTGAGGACGGTGGTTTCACCCGGGCCGATGTCCTCGAGCGCTGCGCCTGCCGGGTTGCCCGGTGCGAGGTAGCGCAGACCGTGGTGCTTGGCGAACCGCGCCATCGCCGACTCTTCACGGCTCGGGAACGTGTCGAGATGGCCCTGGGTGAGCACCACGGCGTCCTGTCCGTCGAGCACTGTTCCGCCGGACAGCCAGACGCGCTGCGAACCGTCTTCGGCGTCCCGCAGGTCGACGGCCTTCTCCGCGCAGAGCACGATACGCACCGTGGCCGGAGCGGTTCTGACGATCCGCCGCAGGGTCCAGTACAGATACGAGCCGTAGAACGCCCTCGACGGATAGGTGTCCGGCCCGAGCAGCGCGGCTTCCCGGTGGACGCTGTCCGGGATGTCGCCGGACGACGGCGCGTCCGCGATCGACCTCGCCCAGTCGTACAGGCTCGGGCCGTGCAGTACCGGGCCCGCCGCCTCGACGGTGTCGTCGAGGAACATGGTGATCTGGGCGGCCACGGTGTTCATCAGCAGTTTCGGATCCTGGCGCCGATGCCACACCTGGCCGCCGTCGTGCACATGCGAGTCCAGTACGGTCACCACGAGTTCGCGGTCCGCGGGCACCAGGACAGAAGCGTTGGCGCACAACCGTTCCAGTACGGAGAGCCCGCGGGGGCCGAGGCCGATGATGCAGATCCGCATGACGTCGTCACCGCGACCGGCCGGGCGCCACCGGCGCCGCGACCAGCAATCTGGTCTCCAGCGCCAGCGGATGGACGGCCTCGAGCCGGAGACCCGCACCGTCCAGAATGGACTCGTAGCTCGCCAGGGTCCGCTCCCGCCCGCCCGCCATCATCAGCAGGTGCAGATCCCACAGCAGTGGCAGGACCTCGGTCCCGGAATCAGGGATGACCCGCTCCAGGATCAGCACCCGCGCGGACTCGTCCGCCATGGCGCGGCGGCAGTGCGTGAGCAGTGTGATGCACTCGCCGTCGTCCCAGTCCTGCAGGATCCGGGACAGCAGATAGAAATCGAAGTTCTCGGGCACGGATCGGAAAATGTCTCCCGCCACCACGTCGCAGCGGTCCGCGCAGCCGCGCGCGACGAGCTGGTTCCTTGCCACCGGCAGCATGTGCTCCTTGTCCACCAGCACCCCGCGGAGATGGGGATGGGCCTCCAGCACGGTGGACAGCAGGGTGCCGCTGCCGCCACCGAGATCCGCGACCGTCTTCCCGCGCGAGAAGTCGAATGCCTCGGGGACGTCCGCGAAGAAGGCGCTCCCGGCGTTCATGGCGTCGAGGAAGCGTTGTCCCGCCCCCGGTACCTCGGCGAGATACTCGTGGAGCGTGCGGTCGAAGGCGTGCTCGAAGCCGGAACGTCCCGTTCGCACCGCGGTGACGACCGAACCCCAGGCCTGATGGAACTCCTCACCGTAAAGGCGGCACATCTCGCGCATCGACGTCGAGGTGCCGGTGCGCAGCAGCCGGGAGATCGGGGTCAGCCGGTAGCCGGTCCGGTCGTCGCCGTCGAACACACCGATCGCGACGAGCAACCGCATCAGCCTGAGCACGCCGTCGGGATCGGCCTGCGCGCGTGCGGCCAGGGAAGCACTCGTGACGTGCCCCTCGGCGAGGTGATCGGGCAGACCGAGCGCGACCGCCGCGTAGAGTGCCTGTGCACGCCAGGTCCCGGTGACGATGTCGACCACGGCGCGCGCGGCGGTCTCGTCCGTCCCGTTCCCGGCGGCCACGTCGGCGTCGACCACGGTCATCCGTTCCATCCCTTCTGTTCGGCACTGCTCGACGTGCGGGTGAGGAGCTCCCGATGCCTTTCCCGAAGCTCGCGTTTGAGCACCTTCCCGGTGACCCCGACCGGCAAATCGCTTCGTGAGCCGGCCACCACGACGGCGGCGAGCTCGGCGAGCCCCGCTCGCGCGAGCGCGCGGTTGCACGAGGCGCGGATCTCCTCGGCGTCCGGCGGATCGCCGTGCCCGAAGAGCACCACGGCGGCGGGCAGCGACCGGTCCGGGGCGGCGGGGTCGACCACCGCGATCACGGCGGTGTCCAGGGCCTTCGTTTCGTTGAGCACGACCTCTTCCACCGGCAGGCTGTACACCGGGCCGTCGAGGGTCTCGATGACATCCGGCGTGCGGTCGAGGTGGTACCAGTTCCCGTTCTCGTCGTGGCGCACGACGTCGCCGGTGAGGAAGAAGTCGCCGCGGCGGGCAAGGTGGTTCAGGGTCTCGTCGTTCACATATCCCGGGGTGACACTCGGCGTGCGCACCCCCAGCAGCCCGGCCCGGCCCGGCGGCAGGACCCGGCCCGCGACGTCGAGGGCGGCGGCCTCGCGGACCACCCGCACCGGCTTGCCGATCGCCCGCGCGTAGGTGGTGGAATCGGCGGTGTAGGCGTGTTTGAACAGCACCATGCCCATTTCGGACGAACCCAGACCGTCCACATAGGTCGAACCTGCGGTCACGGTGCCGTTCGTCCGCGTGTGGCCGAGTGCCACCAACGGGCGGATGTGGCGTTCGTGCGACGCGTCGCCCATGCCCATCCAGGTGTGGACGGCGCCCGCCGCTTCCGTTGTCAGCGCGCCGATCGGCAACTCCGCGAGCGTACCGGGGAAGCCGAGCACGAGCGTGGGCTCGAACGCGTTCATCGCCTCCGCGACCGCCGCGCCCGATGTCCCGTCGGCCAGCATGGTCGGCAGTCCGAGCATCAGGGCGAGGCTCAGGTAGCTGATGCCGGACGAATGGCTGTGCGGCAGCGCGGTGAGCATCCGATCCGTTCGCAGGGAAGGGAATTTCCAGAGCCGCTCCCGTTTGCCGACGGAGAACGTGCGGTGCGCGAAGGCCGTCGGCTTGGGTACACCGGTGGTGCCGGAGGAATGGGAGATCAACACCAGGTCTTCGTCCCGGTGCCGGTGCAGATCCGGCAGCGGCGGAGCCGGTCCGTCCCCGGGAACACCGACCGCTTCCTCGCCGACGAACCGCGTGCCCGCCGTGGCCGGTCGTTCGAGGTCGGTGACCACGAGCGTGGTGTCCGTGCGGGCGAAGTAGTGGGCCGCGGTCTCCGGCGGCATCAGCGGGTTGGTGAGCGTGGTGACCCCACCGAGCGCGGTGATCGCGACATGGTGCACGAAACCGGAGAGCCCGTCGGTCAGGTGGACGCCGACCCGTGTCCCGGGTTTCACCCCTTCTTCGGCGTACCACCGCGCGCAGCGCAGTACCCGGTCACGCAGTTCGCCGAGGGAATGGCCCGATGTCTTCCCGCCGCCCTCGTGCCGGAAGAGCAGCGGCCGGTCGAGGTCGCGGGCGATTTCGCAGACGTGCCAGAAGAAGTTCCCCGCACCCAGGTCACGACGGGTCGAGAGTTTCAGCCGGTCGGCGACGGACCGGTGCGTTCCCAGCAGATACACGGCGTCCCTCCCGGCTCAAGACCTACGGCCCAGGCCGCGCATGACGTGTTTCAGCTCGTCGAAGGAGTCGAGGTCCGGAACCGTCCAGCCGTCGAGGTCGTATTCACTCAGGCACTGCTCGGCGAAGCCCTTGTAGCCGTCGACCTGTCCGCTTTCGGTCTGCGCCGCGAGGATCTCGGTGCGGATCGACTCGTGGTTTCCCGAGGAGTTGCGCTCGTACAGCTCGTGCCTGCTGCCGAACTCGGTGCCGATCGCGTCCCACAGCAGCTTCATCAGCTTCACCCGGCTGACCGCGTCGTGCCCGTTCGAACCGCGGACGTACTTGTCGAGATAGGGGCGGATCGCGGGGTTCTTGAAGTCGTCCGCGCTGGAGTTCACGTAGATGAGACCACTGGCGACGTCCTGCTCGATGATCTCCTTGATCCGCGGGTAGCCGAGGGTCATGAACCAGCGGTAAGCGAGTCCGTAGTCCTTCCGCGGCAGTAGTGACCCGTCCCGCCACTCCCGCGGATTCCTGGCCATCGCCTCACTGAGGGCCCAGAACAGGTTCCGCCAGGCGAGGACCTCGCCCGCACGCGCCTGCACGCCTCGGAAGTCCTTGGTCCCGGTCATCTCGATCGCTTTGAGCAGGAGACCGGCGATGAAATCGATCTTCACTGCCAACCGGATGCAGCTCTGGAAGGTCAGCCGCTCCAGTGAACCGGAATCGGCGACGAATTCGTTCACCTTGCCGGCGTCACCGTAGATGAACACGTTCTCCCACGGGATGAGCACCTTGTCCATCACGAAGATCGTGTCGTTCTCGTCGAACCGGCTGGACAGGGGATGATCATAGGGGCTGCCCATCACCGCGGCGGTGGCCGCGTAGGACGGACGGCAGATGAGTTTGAGCCCCGGCGCCGTCATCGGCAGGGTCGCGATCAGCGCGAATTCGCGTTCCTTGATCGGCATGCCGTAATGCGAGATGAAGTTCAGGTTGGTGATCGCGGATCCGGTCGCGACGACCTTCGCGCCGCTCACGATCAGGCCGCTGTCGGTTTCCTTCTCCACGTGGACGAAGACGTCCTTCACCGCTTCGGATGGCAGATGCCGGTCCACCGGCGGATGCACGATCGCGTGGTCCCAGAACAGCACCTTCTCCTGTGACTCCCGGTACCAGCGGCGAGCGTTGTCCTGGAACGGCGAGTAGAAGTCGGCATTGGCGCCGAGGGTCCCGAGGAAACTGGCCTTGTAGTCGGGACTCCGTCCCATCCAGCCGTAGGTGAGCCTCGCCCATTCGGCGATGGCTTCGCGATCGTCGAGCAGATCCTGGGGACTCCGCGGGGTGCGGAAGAAACTGTGCGTGTACCCGCCGCTTCCGGTATCGGTCGCCGTGGTCAGTACGTCCTTTTTGGCCGGATCGTGCAAGGCGTCGTAGAGCCGTGCGGTCATCAAAGCGGAATTGCGGAAAGCCGGATGCTTCGTGACGTCGGCGACGCGATCACCGTAGAGGTAGATTTCCCGGTCGTCGCGCAGGCTTTCCAGGTATTCCTTCCCGTTCATCGGCCGGGAGACCGGGTGGCTGCCGTTCGCCGTACCGGCGGTTTCCTGCTGGAGTGTCATCGAAGAATTCCTGTCCCGTCGGTGGAGGGGGCGAGCGCGGCGGTCTGGCGCAGTTCGTGGAAGTTACCGCGGTGGAAGACGAGCGGAGGTCCGCCGCGGATTTCGAAGTTCCGTACTTCGCCGAGGTAGAGCACGTGGTCGCCGCCGTCGTAGGAGGCCCACGGCGCGCAGGTCAGATACGCGGCGCAGCCGGCGAGGCGGAGAGAATGCGGAAGCGCGTCCCAGCGGATCTCGGCTGCCGGATCCGTGCCCTTGCCCGCGAAATGCCGGGCGATTCCTTGTTGCCACGACGAAAGAATGTTGATTTCGAATGCGGCTCCCGCCAGCCGCCCGCACAATCTGCTGCGGCGGTCCAGCGAAACCATCACGAGCGGTGGGGCGAGGGAAATCGAGGCGAAAGCGTTGACCGTCGCACCGTGGACGGCGCCTTCGTGGCGAACGGTCACCACGGTGACGCCGGTGGCGAACTGGCCCAAACAGTCCCTGAGCCCGTGGATCGCCCGGTTCACTGCCCACTTCCGGTTCGCCGGGGAAAAGGCGGGTGAGGTTCTTGGCCGGACACCGGTATCTCCCTCCTTTGCCGGACTGGTACGTGACCCATGCTCACGATGCCCGATGAAAAATCGAGCAAGGTCCGCTATAGCCCGTCGGCGATTCCTGGTATCCCGTTGACTAGCCCGCCGATTACTAGGAAGGACAGAGCACTATCTGCCGGGCGCGCGGCCTGCGAGGCTGGCCGAATCCCCGGATCGACCGATAGTGGTCCGGGCTCTCGCGTAAGCCGCTATCCGAGGAGTTGTCCGGTGACCAAGCAAGTGCCGCGCGTCGAGGAACTGGGTGCCGGTTTCACGCCACGCCTGTGGTGGACCCTGATCCTGCTCGCGGCGGCGGTGGCGCTCGACGTCGGCAGTGTGGCGGTGGTCAATCCGGCACTGCCCGACATCGGGCGGGAGCTGCGGATGGACGACGCCCTCCTCCAGTGGACGATGACCGGCTACGGGATCACGTTCGCGGGCTGTCTGCTGTTCGGCGGCAGGCTGGCCGACGTCTTCAGCAGGCGGCTGGTGCTTGCGGCGGGTATCGGTGTCTTCGCGGTGGGCGCGCTCGCCCCGGTCGTCGTGCCCACGGCGGAGGTGCTGATCGCGGCCAGGGCGGCGCAGGGGATGGGCGCGGCCTTGTCCGTACCCGCGGCGATGGCGTTGCTGTTCCAGGTCTTTCCGCCGGGCCGCCTGCGCAACCGCGCACTGGGCGTCTACACCGCTGTGGGCGCGGCGAGCTTCGGCGTCGGGCTGGTGCTCGGTGGCGTGCTCACCAGCGCGTTCGGCTGGCACGCGGTATTCGCCTTCAGCGCGGTGATGAGCGTGCTGGTCCTGCTCGGCATCCGGCCGCTGCTGCCGAGTTCGACCGGAGATCGGCGTCCGGTCGACCTGCCCGGCGCGGCGATGGTCACCGCCGGCTTGCTGGCGGGGATCTTCGCGGTGACCAGGGCGGGCGAGGTCGGCCTCGCGGACACCGGCACGATCTTGTCGGCACTGCTGGCGATCCTTCTCCTCGCCGGGTTCGTGCTCTGGGAGCGCCGGGCTCCGGAGCCGCTGTTCTCGGTCGGCATCCTGCGTTCCCGGCCGGTCCGGGCGGCGACCCTCGCCGGTGGCCTGTTCTTCTTCGCGCTCAACGGGGTCCTGTTCTTCGCGCCGCTCTACATGCAGGGCATGCTCGGCTACACACCCCTGCAGTCGGGGCTGGCGGTGCTCCCGATGAGCCTGCTCGTGGCCGTGTCGTCGAACGTCGCGGGCCGTCTGCTGTCGCGGTTCGGTCAGCGGCGGGTCCTCGTCGTCGGACTTCTCCTGCTCGCGGCGGGCGTCGCGCTCTGGCTCCGCACTCCGATGGACGGCGACTACCTGACGCATGTCCTGCCGGGAGTCGCGGTGATGGCCATCGGGCAGGGACTGGCCTACACCGCGCTCACCGCGGCGTCGCTCACGGGCGTCCCCGGTGAGCGGCACGGTGTCGCCGGCGCGTTCAACATCACCGCACAGCAGATCGGCTCGAGCGTCGGTATCGCCGCGCTCGTGGCGTTCGCCTCGGCGCTCGCCGGATCGGGGGAGCAGGCCGAACGCCTTTCCACGTACCACGCGGTCTACCTGGTCATCAGCTGCACCGTCGTCGTGGGCGCACTGATCACCGCCGCCTTGTTCGGCCGCCGCACGGACGATCGGGCGGCGGAAGTGAGCGCTCCGGTCACCGGATGAGCGGCGCGGACCGCCGGATCACCGCCAGTGCAGAGATCGAAGGGAGTCGAGTAACCGTGAGGATCGCTTTGCTGGGCCCGCTCGAGGTGGTTCACGACGGAAGGCCGAGCGTGCCATCGGCCCCGAAGCAGCGGACGCTGCTGGCGCTGCTGTTGCTGAACGCCAACCACGAGGTGAGCGTCGCCCAGTGCGCCAGAGAGCTCGGGGACGGCGCGTCGAAGAACTGCTCGGTGTCGACCGTGCACACGCACATCCTGCAGCTGCGCAAGGCACTCGGCCCGGCGGCGGGGCGCCTGCGCACCACCGGAGCCGGTCCCGACGCGGGCTATCTGTTCAGCACCGAGCCGGGGGAACTCGATCTCGACAGGTTCGACGAACTCGTGGCGGTCGCGCGGATCCGGCGCGCGGACGGGAAACTCGGCGACGCGGCCGAAGCGATCACCGAGGCGCTGGATCTGTGGCGCACCGAGGCACTCGTCGACGTCAAGACCGGGCCAGGGGCACAGCGAACCTTGGTCGGGCTGCGGTCCAAACGCATGGAGGCCGTCGTGCTCTGCGCCGACCTGGCGCTCCGGCTGGGCCGTCATCGCCAGGTACTCGGCAAGCTCACCGCGTTGGTGCACCGGCATCCGGCTGAGGAACGGCTCACCGCGTGCCTGATGACGGCGCTCTACCGCAGCGGCAGGCAGGCCGACGCCCTGGCGGTGTATCACCGTTTCCTGGCCGTCGCCGAGACGGGATCCCGAGCGCTGAGCGAACTCCAGACGGCCATCCTGCTCGCCGATCCGGTGCTGGAAGGACCCGCGGTGGCACCGGCCGGTCTCGCAGCGGACCTCATCACCGCCGGCTAGTCACCGAGACCATCCGGCGGTCCGGAGCGCGTTTCGGTCCCGCAGGTACTTTCCGTTGGTGGTGCGGGGGAGCGCGGGAAGGACGTGGTAACGCGATGGTGTCTTCTCCGCTCCCAGCAGCCGGCGACACCACGACCCGAGGTGATCCGGGTCCAGCGCCGTCGTGCCCGCCACGTGGGCCTCGATGACGTCGGAGCCGAGAACGACCACGTCGGTGACCTCGCGATGCGCCGCCAGCACTCGTTCGATCTCGAGCAGGTCCAGATCCCGATGGCCCCCGCCGGCGCGTTCGGTCCGGCCGAGGAGTTGCAGCGAGCCGGTGACCGGGTCCCGCCGGACCCGGTCACCGGTGGAGAGCCAGCCACCGAACCAGGGTTCGGCCTCGATGACGTACGGCGAACGGGCCAGATGGACGTCCAGCACGCCGTCCGCGACCCGGGTGCGGATCCCCGGGACCGGTTTCCCGACACCGGAGACCGCGAACCGGCCCGCGACGTCCATCGCGATCACGCCGGTCTCGGTGGTGCCGTAGGCCTGGCCGATGCGCACACCGTGGCGGTCCCGGAAGCGGTCGAAGACCTCGTGATGCAGGACGTCTCCGCTGGAGATCGCCGCGCGCAGCGAGGTGAAGGGGGCGACGGTTTCTTCGCTGAGCCGCGCGAAGTCCCGCGGTTCACCGAGGACGACGTCCGCTGTCCGCACCACCGACGAGCGGGCGGGGAACAGCAGGGGAGCACCGGTGTCGAGCCCGTGCAGGACACCGCCGACCATGCCGAAGGAATGCGCGAGGGAGTTCAGCAGCAGCACCCGTTCCCCCGGCCCGGGAACACCGTCCACCGCCGAGATCCGCCCGAGCTCGGCGAGGATCGACTCCGGCGTCCGGCCGATGAGCTTTCCCGTGCCGGTGGTACCCGAGGAGAGCTGGAGCAGACAGTGGCCGGTCGAGGCGGGTTCGCCGTCGGGCAGCCGCCTCACCAGCACTTCGCATTCGTCGGTGAACGGGCGGCTCCTGCGCCCGCTGCCGCCGAAAGTGACGAAATACCGCGGACGCCACCGGCCGAGCAGACAGGTCATCTCGTCGAGGCAGGTCTTCTGCTCGATCAGGGCGACTTGCGCGCCCAGCTCCCACAACGCGAACACGGACCACAACTGGGTGAAACCGGGGGTTCCGTGCAGGGCGACCGTGGTGCCCGCCCCGATGCCGTGATGGCGGTACACGCCGGCGAGCCAGGCCACCTCCGCGCGGAGGCGGCCACGGGTGACGGCACGTTCCCCGTATGCCCAGAGCTCGTCGTCGGAACCGCGGCCGAGAAGGTCTTCTCCCCACCAGGATCGCCTTTTCATGCCCACCACCGTCCGAAGGCCGGTCCCGCGCGGTTCGCTGTCCGGGCGGGACCGGCGGAAGTCACTTTTCCAGACAGAATTCGCCGACGGGCCAGCCGACGTGGCGCTGGTCGGTGGCCAGGTGCCCCAGTACCTGCGTGCCCGGTGTGAGCTCGGTGACGTTGAGCACCGCGCCGCCGGGGCCGAGAACCCGCACGTGCCAGTCGTCCTGGACGATCAGGTTGACGACGACGCCTTCCTCGGAAACGGCCTTGATGCTCAGCAGCGGCCGGGACTCGAGTTTGATCCGCCCGACCACGATCCGGCGGGTGCGGCCGTCGGCGCCGACGCCGAGTACCGTGCTCCCGGCCTTGAGTTCGCTCAGGTAGTTCGTCCGGTTGTCCTGCCCGAACACATAGGAGTGCAACGCCCCGGCGTTGATCCGGAACGGTCGCGTCGGCATGTAGGGCAGCGGATGGGTTTCGCTGCAGCACAGGATGAACCCCTGCGAGTACGAGCCGACCAGCATGCCCTCGTCCTCGCCGAAATGGGTGCAGGTGTCGATGCAGACCCGGTCGCCGAGCCCGCAGTGCTCGATCGACTCGACGGTCAGTTTGGTCAGGCTCAGCTGCGGTGTCTTGTCCCGCAGGATCTCCATCAGGCCGAAGACGTCGTTGGCGTCGCGGGGCGCCAGCAGCACACCCTCGGAGCCTTTTTCGAGGACGTCCACGATGATCTGCGCCTCTTCGAGATCGGCGGCCTGGCAGATCAGCCGCCCAGGCGAGCCGTCCGCCGCCGCGATGACGATTTCGAGCGGGATCTTCGTCGGGTCGCGGAATTCCACCACCGTGTAGGGCAGCGAGCGCGCGGAGTCGCAGGCGAGGGTCAGCGACGCGTCGTCGCGCACGTGCACCAGCCCGGCGATGTCGGTCTTTTCGTCGTACCAGGCGCTTTTGAGGGCGTTCAGGTCGGCTTCCCCGCCCACGGCGCGGAGGTGCACCAAACCCTCGCCGGCGCCGTTCTGATCCGGCCGGACCAGAACGCGCTTGACGGTCGCGGGAAGGGTGTCGAGGAGCCGCACGTCGTCGTGGACCAAGGCGTCCACCCTCGCGTGCACGGCCGCGTCGACGACCGCCTCTCGTTGGGTGTCGGGCACGGTACGGAGATCGATCCAGGCGAACTTCACGGGGCACCAACCAGTTCCTTGCGCAGAGAGTCGGTCGTCTGGGAGCCGTGGATCGCCACGGCCAGTTCACGTACGGCCTGGCGCGGGTCGGGGCTTTCGAAGACCCGCCTGCCCACGGCCACGCCACGGCAGCCCGCCGCCAGCGCCGAGGTGGCGAACTCGGCGAGGCCGCCTCCGACGGCGGCGCCGCCCGCGACCACGACCGGGATCGGTGAGCTCAGCACCACCTGGGCCATCCTCTCGGCGGGGACGGCGAGCACCGTTTTGACGATGTCCGCGCCGAGATCGGCCGCGATGCCGACCACGTGCGCGAGCAGCGCCGGATCACTCGGATCACTGATCCGGGGGCCGCGGGGGTAGATCATGGCCAGCAAGGGCATGCCCCAATTCGTGCAGGCCGAAGCGACGGCGCCCAGATCCGCCAGCTGCGCCGCTTCGGTCTCGGATCCGATGTTGACGTGCACGCTGACCGCGTCCGCGCCCAGCCGCACCGCTTCGTCGACTCCGCCGACGAGCACTTTGGCGTCGCGGTCGGTGGCGTGCGTGGTGCTGGCGGAAAGATGAACCACGAGGGAACAATCGCCCAGCGAGGCCGGATCGACCATTCTCGCGCGGCCCTTGTGCACGACGATCGCGTCGCCGCCGCCGTCCGAGATGTCTTCTATCAAGCGATTGAAAGCCGCCGCGCTGCCGATGGGCCCGTCGGATATCGAATGGTCGAGCGGTACGAAGAGGTATCTGTTGTCGGCACGCCGGGAAAGGCGTGCCATGCGTAGTGATTTCCCGGTGAGAAGAGTGACTGACATCTGCCCGCCTAGCGTGTCGTGTCCGAAGTACCTGCCTTTGGCTCCGGGCTCCGCATCCGGCATTCGAGCGGTGCGGGATTCTCCCTGCAGCCAGGCTGGCAGCGCACGCTGAAGAATCGGGCGAAAATCGGCGGAAGTCAGCCGCTCGGCGCGGGGTCGCGCTCCTCGTGCGCGCGCTTCGTCTCGGCGGCCGCCGCGGCGAGCGTGTCGAGAGCGGCCTGGGAGGGGCTGCCCTTGTCCGCGGTGTAGGTCACGAGCTTCTGGTCGAGCACGCCGGGGATGGCGAGGGATTCATAGTGCAGTTCGAGCCTGCCCACCAACGGGTGATCGAACTCCCGCAGGCCGTGGCTCCGGTCCTGGACGTCGTGGTTCTCCCACCACTGCCGGAAATCCTCGCTCTTCAGGAACAGTTCCCCGACCAACGCGACGATGCCGGGATCGTCCGGGTAGCGGCCGACCGCCACCCGCAGGTGCGCCAGTTCCTGCCGGGCCATCTGCTCCCAGTCCACGTACAACTGCCGGGCCGCGGGATCGCAGAATCCGTGCCACACCATATTGCGCAGCGGTGGACGGCAGGCCTCGAAATCGGTGAGCAGCGCGACCGCGAGATCGTTCCAGGCGAGGACTTCCATCCGCCGGCCCACGACGAACGCGGGCGTGCTCGGGTCGAGTAGCTCGAGCAGCCTGCGCACACTCGGCCGGACCTCCTCGTCGGAGTTCGCGCGCCGCGGCGCCGGTTCCGAGCGGGCGAGGGTGTACAGGTGACCGCGTTCGTCTTCGTCGAGACCCAGCACCCGCGACAGCGCCTCCAGCACCGTGGGCGATGGCCGCCCGTCCCGGCCCTGCTCCATCCGTACGTAGTAATCGACGCTGATCCCGGCGAGATGGGCGATTTCGGTACGGCGCAGGCCGGGAGTGCGCCGACGGCCGACGGACGTCAGTCCCACGTCCTCCGGCCGCAGCCGATCGCGCCGGGACCGCAGGAAATCGCTGAGTTCCTTCCTTGCCTGCACCTACCCATTATGGCGGAACCGTCGCGGCCGACAACCTCGGTAAGCTGGTAATGCCAGTACTAGGTTGGCGATTACCACTACCGGATCAACCGTGTCGCCGAAGGCCGTTTCAAGATGGCGGTTCTTTTGAGGGAAGGTCGAACGTGTCGTGGTTGTGCGCGGGCCGGTAGGGAGGTAAGGCTCCCCACGCCGCGTCCGATGCGCCGGTGGGCACCTTCGTCGGGTGGAACGAAGGCGTAATTCGCGTGTTCGGACACGTGACTCGCGTGTCTGGATGCCGCACTCGGGTGTCCGGCGTCCAAGCACGCGAGATCCGTGTCCGATCACGCGAGTACGGTTTCGCGGAATCAGGCCAATCGGGCCCACCGCCGGAAGATGTCACATATGGCCAGTCGAGATGGTCTATGAGTGCCACCCCGCGGGCAAGCGTTCAGGCGAGCCGTAGGCCGGACAGGCTGTCCGGCACTTCGACGGTGGGCAGTTTGTCGGTTTTGAGAATGGCTTCGAACAGCCGTTTCGTCTGCGGGCTGGGTTCCAGTCCCAGGTCTTCGGCGAGTGTGCGGCGGAGCCGATGGAACACCATCACCGATTCCGCGCGCTGGCCGGAACGATAATGCGCCACCATCAGCTGGGCGTGGATGTTCTCGTCCATCGGATGGGCGCAGATGAGCTGCCGCAGTTCGGCGATCACCGCGCGGTGCCTACCCAGTCTGAGATCGGCGTCTATGCGCTCGCCGAGGACGCTGAACCTGGTCTCCTTGATCTCCAGCCGGTAGGCGGCGATCGACGGGCCCGGGCGTACGTCGGCGAGAACGGGCTCCTCGCACAACCGCAGGGCGGAGTGGAAGAGCGTGGAGGCCCGGCGTACGTTGTCCCGCCCCAGTTCTTCTCTCGCCGTTTCGACCAGTCTGTCGAAGAGTTCCTTGTCGAGGCTCTCCCGGGGTATCACCAGCTGATACCCCTGGTGCCTGGTGCGCAGTTCCAGCGCCGCGTCCGGTGAGATGGCGCTCATCGGTATGGACCGGAGCACCTTGCGCAACTGCAGCGTATAGGTCTGCAGCGTCGACAACGCACTCTTCGGCGGGTCCGTCGGCCACAATTCGTCGATGCAGCAGTCCACCGAAACGACTTCGTTGGAGTTAATCATGAACAATGCGAGAAGATGTCGTAACTTGGGTGCCGTCGGCGTGTAGTCAACACCATTGACGGACAAGGAGAGACGGCCAAGTATACGCAACTTCATGATACCCCCGTATGCGCAATTGATATGATGCTCGAATGGCGAAAACCGGCCAAACATCCTATGTTTCATCCTAGCAGGATCACTCTGGGCTGAACGGGTGTTCCCAAGGGTGCTGAAGCGGCGTCCCGCTGACACACGGCGACATACGCGTGGCGGGATTCACCGATGGCTGGTCCATTCGTTCCTTCATGGCGGCGGCCGTGGCCTTGCGTGACAACCGCGCCGCCCGTGTTTCGAGCGACCGTGGAACTCCGGTGATCTTCCGTATTCACGGAACGGCATCGACGCCGGTACTGTCAATGTCTTTTGAGGCGCCCTTTGGTGAATGCGGGCGCGGAACGAACGTTTCCGCGCCCGCCGGGCTCAGCCCGCGCGCCTGCCGAGAACCTCGGTGATCAGCTTCGGCACCTCGCCGCCGTGCCAGGAACTGGGCGAGAACCGCTCCTGCGCGATCCCTTCCCAGAGTTCGCCGTCGTCCAGCGAAATGCCTTCCTCGCGGGGGACGAGGGAGCCGATTTCCTGGGCCGCGACGCCTTCACCGGCGAGGGTCTTCTTGGCGAGTCCGACGTCCTGTGGCCGCACGGCGACCACGAGCGTCCAGTCGCCCCAGGCCTGCGCGAGCTCGAACGGGCCGAGTCCGGACTGCGCGCAGACGTCGGCGGGCGCGTCGTCCAGCCGGATGTCCGTGGTGATCCGCGCGCCGAGACCGTTGGCGCCACAAAGGGTCCGCACGGTCGGGAAGAGACCGTCGGAGACGTCCATCGCGGCGCGCGCCAGCCCGGCCGTGGCGAGGATCCTGCCCGCGGCCACCTGGGCCATCGGACGGCACGCGCGCTCGCGGACGTCCTCAACAAGCGGTCCGGGAAGCCGTGCCTGCTTTTCGACGAGCAGCGCGTACGCCCACAGATAGCCGGGCGAACCGACCAGCAGCAGGCGGTCGCCGGCTTCGGCGCCCGCGCGACCGAGCCGTCCGCCGGGGACGCATCGGCCGATCGCGGTCGCGGTGAGCTGCCGGACCGGGCCGTCCCGGAGATCGCCGCCGACGACCTTGGTGCCGTGCACCTTCGTGCAGTCGTCCACGCCGTCGAGAAGCCGCCGGAATTCACCCGCCGTGGTCGTCTTCGGCAGGGTGTAGTTGACGACCAGGCCGAGCGGGGTGGCGCCGGCCGCGGCGAGATCCGAGAGGTTGATCGTCGCCAGCAGCCACCCGGCGTGGTAGGGATCCGTTTCGCCGAGGATGGTGACCAGCGGCGTGGGGCAGCTGTCGGTGGTGGCGACCAGTTCGCCGCGCAGCCCTTCCGTGGCGTCGAGGACCGCGCAGTCGTCCCCGAAGCCGCGGACACCGCCGTAGCGCGGCCGCAGGATGTGCTCGAGGATCGCGTGCTCGCCGAGGTCGCCGAGCCGGACGTCGTCGCCGATCGGCGAGAGTTCAGTTACGCCCGACATGATCCGCCAATCGGGACGGGGCGACGTTGTGGTCGCTCGAGTAGTTGTTGGGCATCGTGCCGTAGGGCTGTTCGCTGCCGGTGGAGGCGAACAGCATCAGGTTGCAGATCCGCGTTCCGGGGTGCAGGAGCACCGGATGCCGCAGGTGGTTCACGATCTCCAGGGTCAGTACGGCGCCGGTCTCGCTGCCGAAGCCGGGGCTGACCTGACCGCACAGGACGACGCTGATGCCGAGTCGCGCGTAGTCGCTGGTGCCGTCGACGAGCCCGGCGAGTTTCTCCGAAAGCCCGATCTTCTCCAGCGTCGGCGCGAGAACGACTTCGCCGGGCTCGACGCGCAGCCTGCCTTCGGCGTCGAGTTCCTTCGGCCGGAGCTCCGGATACGTGCTCCGGTCGGCGATGTCGACGGTTCCGGTCGATTCCAGCGCGAACGCCTCATGACCGAGCCGCAAGCTGATCGCGGCGGGGCGGACGAGGGCGGGTTCGAACGGGGTGATCGTCAGTTCCCCGGTGCGATGCGCGCGTTTGATGGCCCGGTCGGTGAGGATGCCGCGGCGCGGGGCGGGCCAGGTCAGCGGCATGCCGCCACCGCTTTCGCGACGGCGCCGACCAGGACGCGGAAATCGGTCTCGGTCAGTTCGCCATTGGGCTGGTCGTCGGACTCTCCGGGTTCGCAGTACACGACCGTGGTGCCGGTGCGGTGCGGCCCCTGGACCACCACTGTCGCGGTCAATCCCGCTTCGATGGGCCGGACGGTGTGGACGACGGTGGTGTCGCACGAGTAGACGTCGCCGAGCCGGACGTGCGGGGTCTTCCCCACCGCGAGCCGGGCATCGCCGTCCGCGAGCAACGTGGCCGGATTCGCCGGATCGGCGCCGTAGCGGTACCGGGTGTACGGCTTCCCGCCTTCGGTCGTTTCGTGGAACTCGGCCATGTGCAGGCCCGCGCCCGCGACGATGGCCGAGGCGAATTCCCACCGATGGCTGTGCGGATTGGACTCGCCGCGGGACGGCTCCGCGGATTCCGGCCAGACATGGAGCCGGATGCGGAAATCGGCGGAGGCGTGGAGCACCATTTTGGCGAATCCGTTGGGATGCCAGTAGGAACGCTTCGCCGCGGCGCGGACGGCTTCCTCGTCGCCGAGGATTTCTTCGAGCCACGAAAGGAAAGTGCCGGGGGAGTCCTGTACCCGGTGCGCGACCGTGCGCAGCCAGGCAAGGTCCGCGTCGCCGTGGCCGGGGCGACTGCCGGTGACCTCACGGAGGAACGCGTGCGCGCCCGCGGGCGCGGCCGTGAGGGTCGAGGGCGGGGTGTCGATCATGGAGTTCCTGGGGTTCCTGGAGGGCTGAGCGGGGGCCCGGCGGCGGCCAAGGCGGCCGCGCGGAGCGCGGTGACGGCGTCCAATGTCTGCCAGATGGGTAGGTCGCCGCTTCCCCATGCCCACAGTCCCTGATCGGCGTCGTAGCGCTCCCAAAGGGTTCCGAGCGCCCGGTTGAGCCGGGGGAGTGGCAGGAAGGGGGCGGTGGCGAGCGCTTGGACGACCCAGGCTGCGGTGAAGTGCCGGATGATGATCCGGGTCGTTCCTTCCCCGTCGGGGCGAGGCCGTTCGAGATCCTCGGCCACGCCATCGTCCGAATGCGACCGGTCGATGAGCCATTGTGTGGCTTCGTCGGCCGCCTCACGGACGTCGTTGCGATCTTCACGGCTGCGCAGGACTTCCCGCAGAGCGACGACCGATCGCGCGGTGTGCACCACCGACGCCTCCGGGGCGACGAGCCCGGCCTCGTTCTTCTCCGGCCACAGCTGTGAGCCGTCGAAGTCGAGCCGGGCCGCCAGGAGGGCGTCGATCAGCCGGTCGGTCAGCGGGGCGTCCGGCCGGAGCCGGACCGCCGTGTGCAACACGGCGGACAACAGGTACGGGCGGGTCCTGCTGTACGGATCGAGCGACCCCTCGAGCTGGTCCAGCCCTTCGTCGGCGGACATGGTGCTGGTGCGGAAAAGCGCGTCCACCACCGAAGCGGTGGTCTCCGGCCGTTTGCCGCCCGCGCGGCCCCGCCAGCCGTGTGCCGATTGGAGCCGGTACAGATCTTCGGCGAGCGTATGTAGGTCGATGTAGGGATCGCCTACCACCAGCATGGTGTTGATCCCGTACGCGGTGCTGAGCGCCTTCGGCCCGGTGCTCTTCTGCAGGTTGTGCCGCCAGCCGAGCGGTTTCCCGTGCTCGTCCCGGATCAGGCGCTCGGCGAGTTTGGCGCCGACGGTGTGGAAGACCTGCAGCAGTGACCGCGAGGTGTCGACGGTGGCGGCGTCACCGACGACGGGCGGAGTGTGGTCTTGGGGTGAACGGGCCGTCTCCACCAGGGTGAACAGCTTGTTCGCGGCGCGGAAGTGATCGTCGAGCTGTCGCGCGTTATGCGCCGACGGCAGGTATTTCCCGGTCTCCCACTGGGTCAGGTTCGCCCTGGTGACACCGATGATCCGGGCGGTCTCCGCCTGCGTTTCGCCCGCGGCCTTGCGCAGCCGCCGCAGCTCACGTCCGACACCCGACGCGGTAACGGTTTCCGCATCAGGGCTTACCGGCTGCTGCCCAGCCGATGTAGGCTTCATGTAGGCACTAGACACGGGCTTACCTACCTTTGGTAGGCAATGTAGGGCGGTGACTGA
Organism: Amycolatopsis sp. WAC 04182; assembly: GCF_003947465.1. Taxonomy (NCBI): domain Bacteria; kingdom Bacillati; phylum Actinomycetota; class Actinomycetes; order Pseudonocardiales; family Pseudonocardiaceae; genus Amycolatopsis; species Amycolatopsis sp. WAC 04182. Next base: position 202,847 of record NZ_QHJJ01000002.1, on the reverse strand, counting down.
ACGTGCACACAACGGGGAGAGTACAGCAAGGGAATCGGACCGTGCTGGCGCGTGGGTCAACGTCGGGTCACAACGTGTCGAGTGTCGTGACAGACCCTGTTCTACCTGGTCCTGGTGTGCGTGACCCACCCGGTCACGAGAACCGGTCCGACCCGGGCACGACCGGAGAGTGGATGCTGTCAGCCATCTGAATGTGACGCTGCGCATCTGACCTGGTTCGCGTCGCCTGCGGGCCACACGAATGCCGGAGTAGGCGTCGTGTGTGCCGACCCGAGTCCGCGCTTCGCAGTATCGGGGGTGACCCTCATGTCCCACCACGAGAACCACACGGCAGCGCCCCGGTCTTGGTTCGACCGGCTTCTCGAACGCTTCCACGAATGGCTCTTCGCGGCCGGCGAGGACAGGCGCGCGGCCGCTCGCGGCTGGCAGGTGACGCGGGTGCCGAACAGCAGGCGCCGCGTCTACCGCGATCCCCGCTGGGACACCGTCCACGCGTGCGCGCCCTGCGGAGGCATGGGGTGGTGGCCCTACGAGGACGCCGTTTGCCCGGACTGCGCCGGTGCCGGTGTCGTCCGCTCCATTCCCGCGGCGGCCGTGGCCGCCGAGCAAACCGCCGGACGGACAGGAGGAAGGTCATGAGCCGTTGGCAGGAACCCCAGGCGATCGCCGAGCTGGCCAGGGAGATCACGGTGGTCAGGAGGCCCAATCCGGTCACCGCCCTGTTTCACTGGAGGTACGAGATCGGCGCGCTCCTCGTGCTCCCGTACGCGTTGTACTCCCTTTTCCAAGCGGTCGGCCCGATCTGGGGCGCGGTCGTGCTGTTCGGTATCGCGAACTGGCTGTTCTACTGGCGCTCGGCGCGGCGATTCCTCCGCGACCGGCTCCGCTCGATCGTCGTGCAGCACCGGCTGCGGACCGGGTTCGCCCGTGCCCGGGTGTGCACGCTCGACGGCAAACTGCCGGTGATCCTGTGGACCAAACCGCGCGGTGACGAGGTCGAGGTCACCGTGTTCTGCCCGGCAGGGGTCGGCTACGAGCGCATCGAGCAGCGGCGGGCGTTGCTGGCCGCGGCGTGCTTCGCCTCCGATGTCCACGTGTACCGCCACCACAAGCGCGCCAACGTGGTGCACCTTTCGGTCTGCACCGCACGCTTGCGCAAGGACGCCGAAGACACCGCGGAGGACGAGGTCAGGCCCGGTCTGCCGCCCGCGCGACGATATGCCGGGCAGACGGACGGTGGCGCCATTCCCCTTCCGGCGCCCTTCGTCGGAATTCCGCGCGCAGCGCGGCGATGAAGTCTTCACCGCGCGCGTCCGCCAGCGGCCGCATCGGCCCCGAGCGGGTGTGCGCGGTGAAGAACGTGTCCGCGTCGGGGTGGACCATCGGGAACGACAAGGGCTCGTCCCGTTCGAGCACGGCGCCCTCCAGCGCGGGTACGAGCCGTTCCTCCCAGGAGCGGTCACCCGCGGGGACGCGTTCCCGGAGCACGTCGGACAGCACCGTGAACGGCCCGCCCGGTTCGGTGCTGTGCGGCCAGTAGACGACCGAAAGCACACCGCCCGGGCGTAGCGCGCCTGCCCAGGACCGCAGTGCGACGTCGGGTTCGGGCAGTTGCTGGAGACCGAAGACCGAGACGACCGCGGCGGCCGAGGCCGGTTCGAGTTCCGAGGCGTCACCCACGACGACGCGCACGAGTGAATTGCCCGCGGCCCGCCGCCTCGCCCTCGCGGCCATGCCGGCGGACAGATCGATGCCGACGATCTCGCGACCCGGCAGGTGTGCGCTGAGCACGTCGAGCTCCGGGAAGGTCCCGCAGCAGGGCACGAGGACGGGGCCGCCGGGCAGGTCGGTGGGGAGGGCGCGCACCGCCGCGGAGACCCAGGGAGCGAACCGGGGGACGTAGTACTCCTCGTATCCGTCGGCGGCTTCGTCCCAAGCGCGGGCGAGGTTTTCGGTGTTCAGGACGCTGTCTCCAGCGCTTCGGCCTGCTCGGCCACCGGTGCGGTGACCACGCGCGCGGGGATGAGCAGCGACGCCAGCGCGAGCAGCCCGGTCAGCGCCATCGCGCGTTCGACCAGCCCGAGCGGGATCGCCCGCCACCAGGGCTCACCGCCGTTCATCGAGACCACGATCGCCCCGAGGATCACGCCGAACCAGGCCAAGGCCGCCACCGCGAGCACCCGCGTCACCGCGCGCCGAGCGCGGGAGGAGGGGAAGACGGCCTTCGCCGCGAACCACACGGCCAGCGGCAGGCAGACGAACGCCACGACGCTCGCGATCCGGTGCACCGTCCCGCCGGTGCTCGGCCCGATCGCCCAGTTGTTCTTGGGGAACGCCACGATCACCACCAGGCTCACCGTCCAGAGGGCGCAGAAGACCGAGGCCGCGGACAGCGCGGGAAGGTGCTTCCGGCGGATCAGCGCGCCGAAGCCGATCGCCGAGCCGAACGCGACCAGCAGGACGGCGACGTCGAAGATCCACTTGTGCTCGCTGAGCGCGTATTCGCTGATGGTGCGGCGGACCGGGCTGATGTCGCTGGTGGCGGGGAGGACCTGCAGGAGCAGGATCAGCAGCGCTCCGCCGGCGACCGAAGCCACGGCGGCCAGCAGGGCCAGCGGTGACCTGGCGGTGACCTGGGGCGTCGTCATGGGTGAACGGTAACCACCCAACCTGAAGGTTTTCTTAGGCTTTCCTGTCGGGATCGACAGGAATCCGGGTGATCGTTCCGGCACGGTCGGTGAGAACGTTGGGCCGAAAGGGGTGCAGGCGACTTGTGGCGGGTCCCCCTGACGGTGTCCCGGGTCTAGGGTCTCGCTACCGGTGACCTCACCCGGTCACCGGACTGTCCAAGGAGGTCAGTCTGTGGGGTATTCACCAAACCGGCGAAGAGCGGGATGGACGGCGGCGACCCTGGTGCTCGCCGGCACCTTCGTGGCACTTCCGTCGGCCACGACGGCGGTGGCCGCGGACAACGTGGTCCGGGCCAATCAGGCAGTGCCGCGTTCCTGTTTCGCCGCGCTGCAGAAGCCGGGCACCGCAGGTACCGACCGGCGTGAGTTCACGTCCACAGTGGACGGCTTGCTGCAGGCGCGGATCGCGCCTCGTGGCGGCGCCGAAGGCGACTGGGACCTCGCGGTCTTCGACAAGGCCACCGGTGCCGTGGTCGCCGCGTCCGCCGCGTTGCGCAGCCACGAACTCGCCGAAGGCTTCGTGAAGAAGGACCAGAAGCTGGTCGTGCAGACCTGCCGGTACGACGGGAAGTCGCGCGACGCGCTGCTGGGGGTCGACTTCCTCGCCCTCACACCGCAGGGAACGCCGACCAGTGCCGCGCACGCGCCGCAGCGCGCCGAACTGGTCCGCGTCGAAACCCCGGCCAAGCAGGACAAGGACAAGCTGCTCCGGCTCGGCCTCGACGTCACCGAGAAGGCCGACGCCACCGGCGTCGAGGTCGTCCTCGCCAACGACGCCGACCGCAAGACGCTGGCGGACAACGGCTTCAAGTCGAAGGTGGTCGAGGCCGACCTTTCGGCGAAGTCGATCCAGAACGCCAAGACCGATCGTGAATACGCCGCGAAGGCGCCGGGCTCCACGCTGCCGTCCGGGCGGACGAGCTACCGGCACCTCTACGACTACCAGTTCGAGGTCAAGGAACTGGCCCGCAAGAACCCCAAGCTCGTCACGGCGTTCACGCTGCCGCAGCCGACCTGGGAAGGCCGTGACGTCATCGGCCTCGAGGTCGCGAGCGACGTCAAGAACATCGCGGACGGCAAACCCGTCAACTTCACCATGGGCGTGCACCACGCCCGGGAGTGGCCGGCGGGCGAGCACGCCATGGAATGGGCGTACGAGCTGATCAAGGGCTACAGCGGCGGCAACGCCGAGATCCGGGGCCTGGTCGGCCGGACGCGCAACATCATCGTGCCGATCGTCAACCCCGACGGCTTCGAGATCTCCCGTGAGGCCGAGCCCAGGGGCGACTTCTCGCGCTTCGACTACGAGATGAAGCGCAAGAACTGCAACGTCAACGACTCGCCCAAGGAATTCGCGACCGGCGTCTGCAAGGCCAACCCGGGCGGCCGTGAACGCGGCACCGACCCGAACCGCAACTACGCGGGTTTCTGGGGCGGCGCCGGCGCGTCGACCCTGTGGCGCAGTGACACCTTCCGCGGTTCCGGCCCGTTCTCCGAGCCCGAGACGCAGAACATCCGCTCGATCGTGTCCAACCGCCAGGTGACCAACCTGATCACGCTGCACACGTACTCCAACCTGGTGCTGCGGGTCCCGGGTGTCGCCGCCGTCCGCCCGCCGCTCGACGAGCCGGCGTACAAGGCGCTCGGCGACAAGATGGCCTCGCGCAACGGGTACACCAGCCAGCCGTCGTGGGCGCTCTACGACACGACCGGCTCGACCGAGGACTGGTCGTACTGGGCCACCGGTGGCTGGGGCTTCACCTTCGAGGTCGGCCCGAACGAGTTCCACCCGCCGTTCGCCGACGGTGTCGTCGCCGAGTACACCGGTGTCGCCCCCGCCGCGGGCGCGGGCAAGGGCGGCAACCGTGCCGCGTTCATCGACATGCTGGCCAACACCGCCGACCCGGCGGCGCACTCGACGCTGATCGGTACGGCGCCGAAGGGCTACCAGCTGAAGCTGCACAAGACCTTCCAGACGCCGACCTCGCCGGTGGTGCAGCCGGACGGCTCGACGAAGCCGCCGATCTACGTCACCGACGACCTGAACTCGTCGCTGTCCTCCACCGGCGGCCGGTTCGCGTGGTCGATCAACCCGTCGACCCGGCCCTACGTCGCGGGCCGCTACGGCCGCGAGCCGCAGGGTCCGGCGCAGCCCGCTATCCAGGCCGTCAACCCGGCCGGGGTCCCGGCGATCAACCAGAACTACCCGACGGACCCGGCTTCGGAGAGCTTCACGTTCCACGTCGACGGGCTCCCCAAGGTCGACAACGGGAAGTTCAGCGTCGACGTCAAGTGGGCCAGCCAGGATACGGACTGGGACCTGTACGTCTTCGACGCCGCGGGCAACATGGTGTCGTCGTCGGCGAACGGTTCGACCACGGAAGAGCACGCGATCCTGTACGACCCGCCCGCCGGGGACTACACGGCCGTGCTGGTCAACTACTCGCAGGCGAATCCGTCCACTGTGGACGACTGGACCGGCGGTGTGTCGTTCCAGTCGCCGATCCCGCCGACCTACGGCCCCAAGGAGGCGTACCAGCTGACCTGTACGTCGCCGAAGGGCAAGCTCGTCGGGCTGGCGGACGTCTACATCGACCGCGGCCAGACGGTCGACGTCGGTGAGGTCTGCACCCGTTCCGCGCGAGCCAAGAAGGAGCGCTCGGTCCGGTAGTTCTCTCTTTTGCGCGTGAAGGCCCCCTTCCCTCGGCTCAGCCGAGGGAAGGGGGCCTTCACGCGCTTCGCCCCGAATGCATTCAGAGGACGAAATGCGGGCTTGCCGCTCCCTAAGCGGTGCCGACCACCCGGTCTCGCACCCGCATCGTCGCGGAGTCCACAGTGGACGGCCTCCGGGTGTTGCGAAAGCCACTTTCGCAACCTTCAATGTTGCGAAAGTGGCTTTCGCAACACCCGGCAGGGCCGGAGTCCTCGCGGTGGCTCAGACGGTGCCGACCACCCGGTCCCGCACCACCCGCATAGTCGCCGAGTCCACAGTAGACGGCTCCGCCGCCAGCCAGCCGCCGATCTCGTGCAGGAACTGTTCCGGCGTCATGGGCGGCGCGGGGGAGGGATCCTCGAGATCCGTGGTGATCTCACCGGTCCGGCTCGGGTACACGATCATCGCCCCGCGCAGCGCGACCCCCGGCAGGATCCGCCGGTATTCGGCGAGACTTTCGGTCAGCCTGCTCCCGCCGCCGCGGAAGGCGCGGCCGTTGCGCAGCAGGCGGTCGTCGTCATCGGTTTCGTAGTGCCCCGGCAGCCACAGCTTCGATTCGATGAGCACGAGCCGCTTGCCGCACAGCACGGCGTGATCGACGTCGGCGAACACCGAATCCGGCCACGAGAGGCCGTGGAAGATCCGGGCGCCGGGCAGCCGGGTCAGGTAGCGCTCGAGCAGGTCGGCGGTGAGCCGTTCGGCGAGTTCGTCGGTCTCGACGCCGGGGGTGCCGAACACGCGTTTCCCGCCGAATTCGGCGTTGAACCGGTTCTTGGCGCGCGAAGCCGCCAGGTAGCCGCGGGCGAGCCGTTGCACGAGCAGCGCGGTCCCGGCGGTCAGGATCAGCCAGACGATCAGCGTGGGGGCCGAGAAGCCGACGCCGGTCAGCACCGGCAGCAGCACCAGCACCATCCCGCCGACCGCCGCCACCACCGGGGTGTGCCCGGGGCCGCGCCGCCGTCCGTGCCGCACGCGCGCGTCCTGTGCGGCGAATTCCCACCATTCGAGGTCGTCCGGATCGATCACGACCGGTTCGGGCTCGTAGCCCGGTTCTTCGCCGAAGCGACGCCGCGGGCGCGGCCGGATCGGGGCCCGTACCGAGCGGCCGCCCGCGTCGTAGCCGGCGCGTCGCATCGGATCGCTGAGCGTGTCGTAGGCCTCGCGGACCAGCTGGAAGGTGAGCGCGGACCCGCCGGTGTCCGGGTGATGCGACTTCGCCAGCCGCCGGTACGCGGTCTTGATCTCGTTGACCGAGGCGGCCTTGCCCACGCCGAGCACCTCGTAGTAGTCGACATCGGGCACGGGCGGTTCACCTCCAAAGGGCCGGGCCGCAACACTATTCGGCCGCCGCCGCTCGCCCGCAACCACCTCCGCGGCGCGTCGGGGTGACTCCGCGGGCATACTGTTTCGCTTGTGGCGGAACGAGGTCCGCCTCCGCCGCGTCCTGGATATCGTGGAGATCGACAGCACGCGAGGAAGGACAGCGGTGGGAGAACCGGTCACGGGCACGGCGGCGGGGGTACCGTTCACCGTCTTGCCACCATCGGCCGAGGTCAGCGGCCCCGCGCCGGTGGTCGTCGCCTGGCACATGATCGACGCGCCCCGCACCGACGCCGCGTTCGCGGCCGCGCTGCCGCTGACCGGGGTGCCCGCGTGGCGGGTGTATCTCGGAATGCCGTTGTGCGGCGCGAGAATGGTCGACGGCAGCATGGACGCGGTGGTCGAACGGGCCGTCCGGGACGCGGTGCTCGCCTACGCCGAGCCGTTCGTCCGGCAGGCGGCGCTGGAATTCCCCGCCGCACTCGCTGAACTGCGGGAACGCTTCGGTTTCGACACCGCGCGGATGGCCGTCGTCGGCGGTTCCCTCGGTGGTGCCGTGGCGCTCACGATCCTGGCCACCAGGGAGATCCCGGTGCGCGCCGCCGCGCTGGTCAACCCCGCGGTCCGGGCGCGGTCGCTGGTCGGCGCGGTGGAAACCATGCTGGAACAGCCGTATCCGTGGACGGACGAAGCGAACCAGGCGGCGGATCAGCTCGACTTCGTCGCACGATCGGGTGAAATTTCGGCCAGGGAAACGCAGGTTCCGCTGCTGGTCGTCAGTGGAGAAGAGGATTTCCCCACGTTTCGCGCGGACGCAGACGAACTCGTCGACGCGTTGCGTGCCCGGTACTCCGTGCCCGACGACATCCGGTTGCGTCGCCTCCCCGGTCTCGCCCATCCGCTCGCCGAAGACCCGGGCATCGATCCCGCGCCGCAGCTGCCGATCGCGAAGCTGGTCGACGAAGCGGTTACCGAGTGGCTGGAGCGTCATCTGCTCTGACGCGCGTCAGCATCCCGGCGGCGGGACCGATCGGGGCGGCCCGAATTCCAGGCGCAGCTTGTCGGTCCTGGGGATCACGAACGCGACACCGGTCGAAGCCCGCCAGTTCGCCGGGAGGAAGACGTACTGGCCACTGGACTGGAGCAGCAGCTTCAGCCCGGTGTACCGGTACTTGTAGGCCGATTCGGGGTTCGCGCACTTCACCTGCGCGACGCCGTTCGCGGTGAGGTTGAGGCTTTCGGCGCTGTACAACGTCGCGGCCGGTCTTGCCGAGATCACCCCGGAGGCCTCGAAGGCACGGCTCGTGCCGACGGCTCCCGAGTAGTCGCCGACCGCCCAGAAGAGACCGACGCTCACCAGGACGTAGCCGGTCACCAGTTCCGCGGCGCTCGAACGGGTGCTTCCCGTCCTGTGCGAGGTCCAGCGGCGCCAGGAGAAGAGCACCATCAGTACCCCGATCGCGAAGCCGACCCCCGGAATGCCGGGCCGATCGCGGAAGGGTTCCGGATCGAGGGCGATCGCGGTCGTCGCGGCCAGCAGCGCGAGGCCGAGGACACCGGCGACGGGGGAGCAGATCCGCAGCAGCCGGGACCAGGAAGCCTCGCCGAGGTGGATCTCCAGGAACCTGGTCAGGACGAGGAAGAGCAGCGCGGCGCCCGCGACGGCGGTCAAGGGCAGGAGCACGCCGTCGACGCCGCGCCCGAAGATCTCGTCCGGCGTCTGGCCGAGCAGGGTGTAGTGCACGCGGAAGTAGCCGAAGTACGTCTGCGTGTTGACGAGCCCGAAGTAGTAGAGCAGCGCGGTGAGCAGGGTCGTGTTGGCCAGCACCGTGCCGACCAGCTTGAGTGCGTGCGACGGGCCCGCTGCGGGTTCGGGCTCCGGAGGCGTGGGAGCGCGGAGGCCCCTTCGTAGCGGCCGCCGGGTGCTCATCCGCTCGTGGTTCCGCTCGGCGGCTCGCTTTCCGACTTCGATGGAGCCGGGCTTTCGGTCGCGCACGCCCTGGCCTGGATCGTGATCGTCTTGCCGGGGTTCACCGGATTCGGGCGGATGCTGCGGATGCAGTTCCCTTCGCCCGCGATCACGACCGAAACGCCGCACCGCCGGGAACTCTCGCAGAGCCGCTCGAGGTTCTGCTCGATCGCGCTCTTGGCGGTGGCGGGGTCGGTGCCGAGCAGGTCGCTGTTGTACCTGATCGGGCTCCCGGGGACGAGGGGCGGACGGGAGCGATCGGTGTCCGGACCGTCCGTCGGGGCCGGGTCGGAAGACGCCGTCGGGGCCGTCTCCGTCGTCACCTCGGACGGAGCCGTGTCGCGGGGTGCGGACGCCCCGCCGCAGGCCGCCGCGAACCCGAGTGCGGCGATCGCCATCGTCGTGCCGAACAGCCGTTTCATGGACCTCACCGTCCCTGGGGAAGACGTCCTTCTGGATAAGGACGCGGAACGACGGCCCCCTGATACGTCCCGGCTTGCTCCGTTCGGGCGTATTCCCGGGGAATCCGCCCTTTCGGGCAATTCCGGGTGGACCGGAGGACGACAACTTTGCGGACCGGCCTTCCGACACGCCGCAAATTATGTTAAGAAACTTTACTAACTAACAGGGAGGCGCGTTTTGAGTTCATCCCCGCGGCCGGGGCTCGAGCGGAAGATCGGGCCGCTCCAGGCGACCGCCATCAACATGACCCAGATGTGCGGCATCGGCCCGTTCGTCACCATCCCCGCGATGGTGGTGACGCTCGGCGGCCCGCAGGCCATGTTCGGCTGGCTCATCGGCGCGGTGATCGCGCTGGCCGACGGCCTGATCTGGGCCGAACTCGGCGCCGCCCTCCCCGGCGCCGGCGGCACCTACGTCTATCTGCGCGAGGCGTTCGGCTCCCGTACCGGCAGGCTCATGCCGTTCCTGTTCGCCTGGAGCGCGGTGCTGTTCATCCCGCTGATCATGTCCACCGGCATCATCGGGCTCGTCCAGTACCTCGGGTACCTGGTCCCCGGCGTCGCCGACGACGGCGGGACGACGGTGCTCGGCAAGATCATCGGACTCGGCGTCATCGTCCTGATCGTGCTGGCGTTGTTCCGCAAGATCGGCGAGATCGGGAAGCTGACCACCGTCCTGTTCGGGATCATGCTGTTCGCCGCGCTCTCGGTGATCGTCGCGGCCTTCACCCATTTCGACGGCGCGCAAGCGTTCGCCTTCACGCCGGGCGCGTTCTCGTTCGACGGCGGCGCGTTCTGGGCGGGGCTCGGCGCCGGCCTGATCATCGCCATCTACGACTACCTCGGCTACAACACCAGCGCCTATCTCGGCGGCGAGGTGCGCGACCCCGGCCGGACGCTGCCGCGGTCGATCATCCTCTCGATCCTCGGCATCATGAGCCTGTACTTCCTGCTGCAGCTCGGGGTGCTCGGCTCGATCCCGCTGGAGGAACTGAAGAGCGCCACCTCGGTCGCCTCCACCGTGCTGGAGCAGGCGTGGGGCTCCGGCGCGGCCAAGGTCATCACCGTGTTCATCGTGATCGCCGCGATCGGTTCGGTGTTCGCCGGTCTGCTCGGCGGTTCGCGGGTCCCGTTCGAAGCCGCGCGCGACAAGGTGTTCCTGCCGGTGTTCGCCAGGCTGCACCCGAAACTGAACCTGCCGACCGCCGGGGTGCTGACGATGGGCGCCATCGCCGCGATCGGCTCGCTCTTCACGCTCACCGCGGTGATCAACGCGGCGGTGACGGTGCTGGTGCTCATCCAGTCGCTCGCCCAGGTCGCGGCGATCGTCGTGCTGCGGCGGCGACGGCCGGAGCTGGAGCGGCCGTACCGGCAATGGCTCTACCCGATCCCGACGGTCATCGCGCTGCTCGGCTGGGTCTACATCTACTTCTCCGCCACCTGGCTTTCGATCGGGCTTTCGGTGGGGTGGATCGCGCTCGGCGTGGCGGCGTTCCTGGCCTATGCCAAGGCGGAGCGCGTGTGGCCGTTCGGGCCCAAGGGAATTCGGGAATCGTTCGCGGGGGCGGCAGAGGGGAACGTGCGGTGACGGGGGAAGACCTGATCCTGGGGATCGACTTCGGCGGCACGAAGGTCGCGATCGGGCTGGCCGACCGGGCCGGGAGTCTGCTGGTCACCCGGCGGCTGGACACCGACGCGCAAGCGGGTGCCGGACAGGTGGTGAGCCGCGCGCTCGCCGCGGCGCGGAAACTGCTCGCCGACGAAGGCGCCGCCGACCGGCTCGTCGCGGTCGGCGTGGTCAGCCCGGGCATCGTGCTGGAGGACCGCATCCTGCTCGCGCCCAACGTGCCGGGCTGGGAGGAACTGCGGCTGCGCGACCTCGTCGCCGCCGAGTTCGAGGGCGTGCCGATCGAGGTGGGCACCGACGCCAAGGCGGCGGCGCTCGCGGAATGGCGATGGGGGGCGCTGGCGGACACCGATCCGGCGGTGTTCCTCTCGCTGGGGACCGGGATCGCCGCGGCGGTCCTGGTCGGCGGCCGGCTGCTGGCCGGCGCCAACGGCGCTGCGGGAGAGATCGGGTACAACCTCCTCTCGCCGCAGGACACCGACGGGTTCGCCAGTGGAGCGGCGCCACTGGAGGAAGCCGTCGGTGGGCGTGGGCTGGGCGGCCGGGCGAGTGTGCTGCTCGGCCGCCCGGTGACCGCGGGTGAACTGTTCGGCCTCGCCAGGGAGAACGCGCAGGCCAAGGAACTGGTCGGCGCGGCGCTCGACGAACTGTCGATGCACGTCGCGAACCTCGCCATCGCGCTCGATCCGCAGCGCATCGCCGTCGGTGGGGGATTGGTGCGCTCGGCCGACATCCTGCTGCCCGCGCTGCGCGAGCGGCTCGCGCAAGCCGTGCCGTTCCCGCCGGAACTGGTCTCGGCGAAATTCGACCAGGACGCGTCCCTGCTGGGCGCGATCGCGATCGCGCTGGCCGCCTAGCGATCACCGACCGAAGCCGCCGGGCGTCCGCTAGATCCGATCTAGCGAATGCCCGGCGGCTTTCTCGCGCCCAAGGGGTGAAGCGAGAGGAGGTCGGTCATGGACACCAGTCCACTGCGGGTCGCGGTGATCATCGGAAGCACCCGCGAGGGGCGGGTGGGGGACGCCGTCGGCAAGTGGTTCACCGGCCGGGCGGAAAGCCGGGAAGACCTCGTCACCGAAGTACTCGACCTGGTCGACTTCGACCTGCCCGCGGGGCTGCCGGAGCATCCGACGTCGGACATGAAGCGGTTCGCGAGGCTGGTCGACGAGGCCGAGGCGTTCGTCGTCGTCACCCCCGAGTACAACCGCAGTTTCCCCGCGTCGCTCAAGCAGGCGATCGACTGCGCCTACGACGAGTGGCGCGCGAAGCCGGTCGGTTTCGTCTCCTACGGCTATCGCTCGCAAGGGCTCTACGCCGTGGAGCAGCTGCGCACGATCTTCACCGAACTGCACACGGTGACCATGCGCGACACCGTGGCCTTCAACCTCCTCGACGGCACCTTCGCCCGTGACGGCACCCCCTTCGACAGCGACGGGCAGGGACAGGCCGTGACCACCCTGCTCGACGAACTCGCCTGGTGGGGCCTCGCCCTGCGCGAAGCACGCGCCGCCCGCCCCTATGTCTGCTGAATGCTTCTGAAAGGAAACGAAAAATGAGTGAACTGGCCATCGAAGCCTCGGGGCTGGTCAAGGTGTTCGGGGAGAACCGGGCGGTCGACGGGATCGACCTGAAGGTCCCCGCCGGCACCGTGTACGGCGTCCTCGGCCCGAACGGCGCCGGCAAGACCACCGCCGTGAAGATGCTCGCGACCCTGCTCCGCCCCAACGGCGGAGAAGCGCGCATCTTCGGCAAGGACGTCGTCCGCGACGCCGACGCGGTCCGGTCCATGGTGAGCCTGACCGGGCAGTACGCCTCGGTCGACGAAGACCTGACCGGCACCGAGAACCTGGTGCTGATCGGCAGGCTGACCGGGCACCGCAAACCGGCGGCCCGCGCACGGGCGGAGGAGCTGCTGGCGGCGTTCGGCCTGACCGAGGCCGCGGGCAGGCAGGTGAAGAACTACTCCGGCGGCATGCGGCGGCGGATCGACATCGCCGCGAGCATCCTCAACACGCCGGACGTGCTCTTCCTCGACGAGCCGACGACCGGGCTCGATCCCCGCAGCCGCAACCAGGTCTGGGACATCGTGCGCGCGATCGTGCGGCACGGGACCACCGTCCTGCTGACCACGCAGTACCTCGACGAGGCCGACCAGCTGGCTTCGCGGATCGCGGTCATCGACCACGGCAAGGTGATCGCCGAAGGCACCAAAGGACAGCTGAAGGCGTCGGTCGGGGCCGGTGCGGTCCACGTCCGGCTGCGCGAGGCCGACCAGCGTGCCGAGGCCGAAGCGCTGCTCGTCCGCAACCTGGAGGCACAGGTGCTGCTGGAGCAGGACCCCCTCGCGCTCACCGCGCGGCTCTCAGGGGAAAGCACCGAACAGGGTGCCGCCGAGCACGCCGCGCGCGCGCTCAGCGAACTCGCGCGCGCCGGGATCGTCGTCGACACCTTCTCCCTCGGCCAGCCGAGCCTCGACGAGGTCTTCCTGGCCCTGACCGACCGCACCGCCACGCCTGAGGAGAGTGCAGCTTGAGCACCACGGCAGTCAAAGACAACGAACCCGTTCTCGCGGCACCGAAGGCGGAGGACCTCGCCGCCGTCTTGATCGCGAAGAACCGCCCTCCGCGCCCCAGTGCGCTTTCGACGTCGGTCACCTTCGGGTGGCGCGCGATGCTGAAGATCAAGCACGTGCCCGAGCAACTGTTCGACGTCACGGCGTTCCCGATCATGATGACGCTGATGTTCACCTACCTGTTCGGCGGCGCGCTGTCCGGCTCGCCGACGCAGTACCTGCAGTTCGTGCTGCCGGGCATCATGGCGAGCAGCATCCTGATGATCACCATGTACACCGGGATTTCGGTCAACACCGACATCGAGAAGGGTGTCTTCGACCGGTTCCGCACGCTGCCGATCTGGCGGCCGTCGGCGATGGTCGGCTACCTGCTCGGCGACTTGCTGCGGTACCTCATCGCGTCGCTGGTGATCCTCGGCGTCGGGCTGATCATGGGCTTCCGCCCCGGCGGCGGATTCGGCGGCGTGGCCGCCGCGATCCTCCTGCTGCTGGCGTTCTCGTTCGCGTTCTCGTGGATCTGGACGATGTTCGGCCTGCTGCTGCGCAGCGAGAAGTCGGTGATGGGGGTCAGCATGATGGTGCTGTTCCCGCTGACCTTCCTCAGCAACATCTACGTCAACCCGGAGACGATGCCGGGCTGGCTGCAGGCCTTCGTCGACGTCAACCCGGTGACCCACGTGGTCGCGGCGGTCCGCTCGATGATGGACGGCAACTGGGACGGCGGCGAGATCACCTGGGTGCTGATCGCCGGCGCGGTCATCCTCGCGGTCTTCGGCACCTTGACGATGCGGCTCTACAACCGCAAGTGAGCCCTGACCTCGTGAGTGGCCAGGACGGTTCTAACCGTCCTGGCCACTCACGAGCCCCTGGTCGCTCACAGCCGCCAGGGGACTTTGTCTTCGGGCGCGTAACGGCACGACGAACCGGTGGTGACGGCCGCGCGCAGGTGCGCGGCCAGCGCCGGATGCTGCTCGTCGAGTTTGCGCAGGGTGTCCCGGATCCGCGCGGTCACCGTCTTGCGGGCGCGTTCCGCCTCGTCGCCGAGGCGCCGGGTGCGGCCGCCGAGCCCGGCCGCGGACCGCAGTTCGGCGAGCAGCGCGTCCCGTTCATGGTCCAGCGCCGCGGCGCGCGCGTCCTGGCCCATTTCGGTCGCGGTGTCGATCAGTTCGTCCAGCTCGTCGAGCCGCGCGCGGTAGCGGGCCTTCGCCTCGTCGTCGAGGACGGCGTCTCCGCCGAGGCTCTTCGCGGCGACGACCACCTCGCCGCCTTCGGGATCGAGCAGCCGGACGGCCGCGACCTCCGAACCCGGCCTGCCGAGCAGGAAATGCAAGTCCCGCAAGCCTTTCGAGTCCGGAAGGTGGGCGGTGACGCCATCGAAGTGCAAGGTCCATACGGCATCGTCGCGGCGGAACTCGGCCCTCGGCGCGGCCGGAGCCCGCGTTTCCTCCCGTGCTCTCGTCGCCCTGGCCACGACCGGCCGCATGCCGAGCGCGGTGGCTTCTTCGGCCACTTCGGACAGGAGAGCCGCCGCGGTCGCCGTGTCACCTTCGAGGTTCCGGCCGAGCAGCGCCTTCGCCAGCCAGGACTTGGCTTCGGTCGCCCAGACCGTGGCCCGGAGCCGATCCGCGGAAAGCACGGCACCGCGCAGCCGGTCCACCGCGTCGTTCCAGCGTTCCTGCGCCAGGTCGAGCCTGCCGAGCCAAAGGTCGACCGGGCCGGAGATTTCGCAGCCGTACAGGGAAACCAGCCACTCCCCGCTGTAGGGCGCGAGCAGCGCGCGGGCCGCTTCACAACGTTCGGGATCGCGTGAGACCGCCGCCGTCTGCGCCTGGCAGCGCAACCACAGGGCTTCCAGGTCGCGGGGATACGGCTTCGTGTCGGCTGCGAGATCGGTGAGCCGGACGGCCTCCCCGGCGTCCTCGCGCTGGGCCGCGGAGATCGCCTCCAGCATCCGGCCGTAGGAGTATCCGCTGCGCGAGATCTCGCGGTGCAGCCCGGCGAGCTCGTCGAACCGCCCCTCCAGGCACCACCGGATCCACCGCTGCAGCTGGTGCAGGTCGGCGAAATGGGGATGCTCGTCTCCCGAGTGGCACGAGATCACCTGCTCGATATACGCCTCGGCTTCGGCGAACCGGCCCTGAAGCGTGGCGATGATGCTCTGGTCGATCCGGGAGGCCAGCTGCGAACTCGGGGCCTTGCCGGTGCTCGCCAGGGCGAGAAACTCCTGATACTGCTCGAAATACCGGGGATCGCCCTGTTCCAGCTGCGCCACCCACTTGAAGGAAGCCGCGTAGTGCTCCAATTCCGGGTTCGCCGTGCGGCGGCCGACGGCGACCAGTTCGTCGGTGAGCCGTTCCCGTTCCGCGGCGCTGCCCGGCCCCCAGATCGCGTCGTGCCGGGCCCACAGACCGAACAACAGCGCGGAATCGTCGTGGTCGTCGCGGGCGGTCATCATGATGCGCGCGGAGAGTTCCTGCGTCATCTCCTCGACGGTGAGCTCCTGTCCGGGCTCGCGGCCGCAAAGCCGCGCGTGCGCTTCGGTGAGCACCTTGACCGTCTCGTCGATCCGTTGGCTTCGGTGATCGGCGCGGACCAGGGTCAGCGCCAGCCGCGCGAGGAGATCGTCGTCGTCGAGTTCGTGGATGAGCGTGGAGACCTCGTCCAGGACCTGTCTGCCCTCGTCCGTCCCGTGGTGGCGGGTCAGATGCGCGCCCAGTTCGAGGGCGATGACGGCCTGCCGCCGCCGGTCCTCGGCGATCTCGATCGCCCGCCGGTAGTGCGTGGTCGTCTCTTCGACCGCCATGCGGCCGGTGGCGTCGACCGCGGCGGCCAGCAACAGGTCGATGGCCTCGTCCGGATCGACTTCCCGGCCGGCGAGCAGCGCGTGGCGGGCCAGGTCCGCGGGGAAGAGACTGTCCCGTGACGCGGGTGTCTCGCGGACCGCCGCGACGACAGCGGAATGCTGCTTCCGACGGTCTGATTCGGACAGGCTCGCGTACAACGTTTCGCGGACGAGGTCGTGGGCGAAGGCGAAGCGCCCTTGGCCTCGCACCACCACCAGTCGTGCCGCGACAGCCTGGTCGAGCAGCCGGTCCACCTGGGGCACGGGTGCCGACGCCACGCCCGCGAGCAGCCTGCGGTGGAACTCCCTGCCGAGTACCGACGCGGTGGTCAGCAGATCGAGGACCGGCTGGGGGAGCAGGGAAAGCCGTCGCTGCAGGGCGTCGGCCACGCCGGGCGCGATGGTCTCGGCGGAACCGCCGCTGTGCCAGAGCCGCGCCGTCTGCTCGACGAAGAACGGGTTGCCGCCGGTGCGGCGGTGAACTTCGGCGACCAGTTCGTCGTCGGGCGCCTCGCCCGCAGTCCTGGTCATGAGCGCGCCGACCTCGTCCGGTTCGAGGCCGGTGAGAGTGACCGAAGTGGCCTTCGCGAGCAGCGGCATCATGAGCGAGCGAAGCGGGTGATCGGTCGCCTCGACCTCGACGTCCCGGTACGTTCCGATCAGCAGCAGCCGCTCGAACCAGGTGTGCTGCGCGGCGAACTCGAGCAACCGCAGCGACGCGGCGTCGGCCCAGTGCAGATCGTCGAGCACCACCACGATCGGCTGGTCCTGGGAGGCGGCCACCAGCACGCTGGTCACCGCGTCGTACAGGCGGAACCCGTCGGCCGCGCCGTCGCCGCGCGCCTCACCGAGCAGGACGTCCAATTCGCTGTCGGCCATCGCGGCCCAGCGGCCCTGCCCGACCGCCCGCCGCAACCCGCGGACCACCTGTGTCCACGGCCAATAGCCCGGTGCGCTCGCCGAGTCCCAGCAGGACCCGTTGAGCACCAGCGCGCCGAGGCGCTTCGCCTCTTCGGCGGCGCCCGTGACGAGCGTGGTCTTGCCTATCCCGGCCTCGCCGGTGACCAGCACCAGCCCGCCGTGGCTTTCGGCGGCACGGGAAATCTCCGCGCGGAGCACCCCCGCGGGATGGTCGCGTCCGATGAGCGCGGCTGACATGCCCGAATCCTCCCAGTAAGGTCCGACAATCTCACGACGCGCGTCCGATGTCAGGCGTTACCCGCGGTTCGTCGTGACCGACGGTGACCGACGTCTCCCGGTCGCCGGGAACCTCTCGCGAGGGAAAACCGACTTTCTGGACGTGACTAATCGAGTGGGACGGCGGGTGAACAGCCGTCGAAGTTCCTGTCCCGCCGGCCGAAGGCGGCCTGTTGTGCCAGGTCAGGTGGTCAGCGGCTGGAGTAGGGTACGGGGTATGGGGAGCATTCGCTCGCGCGTGTTGGCTTGGATCGGCCGCCGCTACCTCGCGCGTCAGCAGAAGAACGGGTTCGACCTGTCCAAGATGTCCATCATCCCGGACAACGCGCTGCTGCCGCTCAAGCGCGACGGTCTCGACCCGGTGGCCGAGCTGGGCCGGATCCGCGCGACGGAGCCGGTCAGCAAGCTCGACCTGCCGTTCGGGATGAACGGCTGGCTGGTCACCGGCTACGACGAGGCCAAGGCCGTGCTCGGCAAGGTGAGCGAGTTCAGCAACGACTTCACGAACCTGGTCGGGAACGCGGGCGTGACCGAGGACCAGAACCCCGGCGGGCTCGGATTCGCCGATCCGCCGGTGCACACCCGGTTGAGGCGCCTGCTGACGCCGGAGTTCACCATGCGGCGGCTGTCGCGCCTGGCGCCGCGGATCGACGAGATCGTCGCCGACCAGCTCGACGCGATGGTGAAGGCCGACGGTCCCGTCGACCTTTGGGAGGCCTTCGCGCTGCCGATCCCGTCGCTGACGATCTGCGAACTGCTGGGCGTCCCGTACGAGGACCGCGACGATTTCCAGCGGCTCAGCACCGCCCGGTTCGATCTCTTCGGCGGCGCGGGCGCGTCACTCGGCGCGATGACCGAGTCACTGTCCTATCTGGACGAGATCGTCAAGAAGCAGCGCGAGAACCCGGGTGACGGCCTGCTCGGCATGCTCATCAAGGAGCACGGCGACGAGATCGACGACCGCGAACTCGCGGGCCTCGCCGACGGTGTGCTCACCGGCGGGCTGGAGACCACGGCGAGCATGCTCGCGCTCGGCGCGCTCGTGCTGCTCAAGGACCGCTCGCTGTTCGAGACCGTCCGCGGCGACGATGAGGCAGTCCACAAGTTCGTCGAGGAACTGCTGCGCTACCTGACCGTCGTGCAGATGGCCTTCCCGCGCTTCGCCAAGGAGGATATGGAGGTCGCCGGCGTCCGGATCGCGAAGGGCGACATCGTGCTGGTCTCGCTCAACGTCGCGAACCGTGACGGCGTCCTCGGCGAGGACATGGAGAAGTTCGACGCGACCCGCGAGCCGACGTCGCATCTCGCCTTCGGCTGGGGTATCCACCGGTGCATCGGTGCCGAACTGGCCAGGATGGAACTGCGCACCGCGTATCCCGCGCTGGTACGCCGGTTCCCGGAGATGCGGCTGGCGATCGACCCGGACGCGGTGAGCTTCCGCAAGGTCTCGATCGTCTACGGCGTCGACGCGTTGCCCGTGCTGCTGGACTGATCCTCAGGCGACTCCTCTCGGGCGGAACTGGATGCTGATCCTCGGCCCGACCGGTTTGGCGGTTTTGGGGACGGCGTGTTCCCAGGTCCGCTGGCAGCTGCCGCCCATGACGATCAGGTCGCCGTGGCCGAGGGCGTGCCGGACGGTCTCGCCCCCGCCACGCGGCCTCAGGGCCAGCTGGCGGGCGGCGCCGACCGAGACGATCGCCACCATGGTGTCCTCGGTGCGGGAACGGCCGGTGTCGTCGCCGTGCCAGGCGACGCTGTCGCGCCCGTCCCGGTAGAAGCACAGGCCGGAGGTCACGAACGGTTCGCCGAGCTCGTCCGCGTAGTACGCCGAGAGCGTCTCCCTCGCCTCCGTGAGGATCGGGTGGGGGAGCGGCATGCCCTCGCGGTAATAGCTCAGCAGCCGGGGGACGGCGACGACGCGGTCGTACATCTGCCGCCTTTCGGCGTGCCATGGCACGTCTTCGGCGAGCCGGGTGAACAGCTCGTCCGCGCCGGAGAGCCAGCCCGGGAGCACGTCTATCCAGGCGCCACGGGTCAGCTCGGTGCGCCGGAGCCCGTCGAGCGAGCCCAGCCCGAGCGCGGCGCACTCGTCGAACAGCGAGGCTTGAAGCGCGGGGGTCATGGCAACCGAACCTACCCCGACTTCGCTCGTTTGTCGAACGGGTGTTCGAGTGGCACGATGGTGCCCATGATCAACACAGCGAAGTCCGCTGACGGGACGCCGATCGCGTTCGAACGCCGCGGCGCGGGGCCGGTCGTGGTCGTCGTCGCGGGTGCGGGCAACGACCGGCGCGGTGACGAACCGCTGGTCGCGGAGCTGACGGCCGAGTTCTCCGTGGTGACCTACGACCGGCGGGGCCGGGGTGACAGCGGGGACATCGCGCCGTACGCGGTCGAGCGCGAGATCGAGGACCTGGCCGCGGTCGTCACCGCGCTCGGCGAGCCGGCGATCGTGCACGGCATTTCCTCCGGTGGCGCGCTCGCCCTCCTCGCCGCCGCGGCCGGTGTGCCGATGGCGCGGCTGTCGGTTTTCGAGCCGCCCTATCGCGGCGAAACGGAAGAAGTTCCCGAGGGGTACGCCGACGAGATGCGCGAGCTGGTCGCGGCGGACCGGTGGGACGACGCCGTCGCCCTGTTCATGATGTCCGCGGTCGGTGCCCCGGAGGAGGCCGTGGCCGAAGCGAAGGCGTCGCCGATGTGGGCCGAACTGCGGTCGTTCGCGCCCACGCTCGTTTACGACGCCTTCGTGATGAAGGACTCGAAGGTGCCCGGCGAGCTGGCGTCCACCGCGACACCCGTCCTGGTGGTGAACAGCAACGGCAGTACGGACTGGCTGAAGACCGCCGCTCTCGTCACCGCGAAGGTGGTCCCGGGAGCGCGGCAGGTCGGGCTGGACGGCGAGTTCCACAGTGTCCCGCCGGAACGGCTCGCGCCGGAACTCAGCGCGTTCTACCGGGATCCTCGGTAAGGCGCAGGTAGGCCGCGCCGCGCGGGGAGATCCGGTAGCCGACTTCGAGGCTGAGCGTGAGGCCGAGGTTCTTGAGCTTGCGGATGTCGACCTTCAGCGGATCCTTCTCGCGGCCGAGGAGGTCGGCGAGCTCCTGGGCGCGGCGTCCGGGATTGTCGTGGATGAGGCGCAAGGTCTCGTGCGTCCACGGGCGTCGCTTGTCCATCTTGGACAGTCGGCGGCGGATCCCCTCGAAGTCCTTTTCGGACAGTTCGGCGTCCGCGCTGAGCGCGCGCCGGGGATCGGGGCCGAGGTGGCGCAGGCCGATGCGGTACACCGGGGCGTCCGCGGGACCGCGCAGGGTGCCCCGCACCGCGTTCGCCGACTCCGCGCCGGACCGGCGGGCGTCGGCGTCGGTGATGGTGGCGGGGTCGGCGATCTCGACCGAGACCACCTCGATCACCCCGGCCTCCAGGCGCATCACGTCGCCCGGGTGGACGTTCTGTTTCGACCAGCGCCGGAAGGCCAGGTCGATCGTCCCGGCCGCCAGTCCTTCGAGGACCGTCAAGGAGAGGATCACCGTCGTTACCCAATCAGCGGGACGCCGGGGCGTCAACGTCTTGTCCGACGACGGTTCGTGCTCGTACAGTCGCAGCCTGGTCCTGGTCTGGACCAACACCGCCGCCCTGAGTGTGCAGGAGGCAGGATGCGGAGACGTCTTCGGACCGCCGGGGTGGTCGCGGCGGCCGTGCTCGGCCTGATCGCGTCGGCGATGCCGGCGAACGCCCAGGTCGGCACCGGGCCGTGGACGGCGGAGAACCCGTCGTTCAAGGTCCAGGAACGCGGTTGCGGCACCGTCGACGGGCTGAACTTCGAACTGACCTGCTCCACCGGAAGCGGGGATCAGCGCGCGGAACGGCGCTACGTGACCTACACCGGCGGGACCAGACAGTTCGAGGGTTCGTTCCGGATCACCAGCATGGCGGGCAGCCGGATCAGCCTGAAGCAGACCTTCCGCGACGCGCCGACCGCCGGGCCGTATTTCATGCTCGCGGTCGAACGCGGCGGGCGGCTCTACGCCGTCCACGGCGGGGACACCCTGGGGAGCGGGGCGACCGTCGGGACGTCCGTGCGGGTCAACACCGTGCACCAGGTCGGGAGCACGCACAAGGTGTACATCAACGGTTCGCTGAAGCAGACCGTGAGCAGCAGCGGCGGAAGCTACTACGACAAGTTCGGCGCCTATCGGACGGCGAGCGGCGCCGGGCCGGTCAAGGTGACCTGGAGCGGGATCAAGTTCTGGCGGAAGTAAGCCTCCGAGTCCGTGAAGGCCTCCTTCACTACCTTCAGGGTAGGTAAGGAGGCCTTCGCGGCAAGGGCCCGCGGCGCCACGCGTCGAGATCCGTCCACGCCTGGAGCGTCTGCCTGCTCTCGAACCGGCGGCGTTCCCCGGTGACCGGATCGGTGAACTCGAGGACCTTCGCCAGCAGTTGCAAGGGTTCGGTGAAGTCGTCGAGCGGGGTTTCGGTCAGTTCCGGGTAGAAGTCGTCGCCGAGGATCGGCAACCCGAGACCGCTCATGTGCAACCTGAGCTGGTGGGTGCGGCCGGTCGCGGGGATCAGGCGGTACCGGCCGAGGCCGTCGCGGTGCTCGATCAGCTCGACGCGCGTTTCGGCGTTGGGCGGGCCGTCGACCTCCTGCGCGGCGATGACCCCGCGTTCCTTGACGATCCGGCTGCTGATCTCTCGTGGCAGCGCGATATCCGGGTCGTACCGGGCGATCGCCTCGTATTCCTTGCGCACCAGGCGATCCGGAACATCGTCTGATACTTGCCGCGGACTTCGGGAGTGATCACGAACAGGATCAGCCCCGCGGTGACCCGGTCGAGCCGGTGCGCGGGACTGAGCTGCGGAAGGTCTAACTCACGGCGCAGACGGACCAGTGCGGTCTGCAGGATGTGCCGCCCGCGCGGGATCGTCGCGAGGAAATGCGGTTTGTCGGCGATCAGGAAATGCTCGTCGCGATGCACGACGGAGACCTCGAACGGCACGTCGACCTCGTCGGGCAGGTCGCGATGGAACCAGATGAACGAGTCCGGCACGAACGGGGAATCGACGCCCAGCGGCCCATCGAGTCCGACGATGCGCTCCTCCCGGAGCATCTCCTCGATCCGCTCGGGGGCGACCCGGGGGAGCCGCTCGACGAGGTGCTCCCGCAACGTCGTCCACGGCCCCTCGGCGGGCATCTTGAGCCTCGCGGGGTCGAGCCCGTGGCGGGGCGGGAGCGGCGGGCGGAGCTTGCGTCTCATCACCGCGCACTCTAGCCGCGACGGCTCATCCGTCCTGGTCGCGGGCGGCTTGCTGCGGGGCGCCGACGTGGCCCGGGGCGTTGCGAAAGCCACTTTCGCAACCCTCAACGTTGCGAAAGTGGCTTTCGCAACATCCCGAGGTTATCCACAGTGGGACTGGTGTGACGAGTTGTCCACAGGTCTGTGAAACGGGGCTAGCGCTCGATCGGTCGGTGCGCTGACGATCAAGGGGTGAAAACCGGAGACTGGGCCCGTGACCCCGAGGGGCTCTATCAACACAGCCGCGGTGGCGTGATCACCGTCGCCAGACTCGGGGAACTGGGCGTTCCGTCCATGACCTGCTATCGCCGGTGCCGTCCAGGGAAGCCGTGGCAACGGCTGTTGCCAGGTGTCGTACTGCTGAGTTCCGGCGTGCCGACGCGGCGGCAGTTGATCGATGCCGCGCTCTTGTACGCCGGGCCGGACGCCGTGGTGACGGGAGCAGTCTCCTGTCGGAGGCAGGGACTGCGGGGTATGCCGGACCATCCCTATCTCCTTCACCTTCTGGTGCCCCTCGAACACAAGGTGGGCAGTTCCGGGCACGTGCTCATCGAACGTACGACCCGGCTGCCACAGGCGATCGTGGTCGATGGAGTGCCGCTGGCACCGCTGGTCCGGTCGGTACTCGACTGCTGTCGTCGCCTCGGGTCGCGCCAGGATGTTTCCGCACTGCTGGCAGAGACGGTGCAACGAGGCACGAGCCTTCCGGAACTGTTCGCCGAACTCGATGCCGGAAGCAGCCGTGGAACCGCGATCCCGCGCGAGGCGTTGCACCGGATCGCCGACGGTGCCCGCTCCGCCGCTGAGGTCGACGCGATGAAGGTGTGGCGGATGAGCGGCTTGCCGGAACCGTTGTGGAATCACGAGTTGCGGGACGAGGACGGCGAGTACATCGCGACTGCCGACGGCTACTTCGTGGCGGCCGGCTTGGCCTGGGAGATCGATTCGTACGATTTCCACTTCGGCAAGCAGCAATACGCGGCGACGGTGGCGAGAAACGCCAGGTACGCCGCCGCGGGGATCGTCGTTCTCCAGACGTTGCCCAGCCGGTTGCGAACGGAGCCGAAGCGTGTTGCCGAGGAACTCGTGGCCGCGCACCGTGCCGCCGAGGCGCGTATGCGTCGGGCGGCCTGAACCCACGGCGGCTGCCGGCGGCGGTGTCGCGAAAGCCACTTTCGGGACATCAGACGTCCCGAAAGTGGCTTTCGCGACACCGGTCCGGCGGCGGAGGCAGGCACCGTGACGAAGAGAAGATCAGGGCTGGTTCCGGTACCGCGCGAGGTACCGCTCGGTCACGTCGGCTTCCGCGACCGCGACGGCCGCCGCGCGCGTCCGGCGGCCGATGCCCGGCGGGAAGCCGTTCTTGGCGAGCCGGTGCTCGATGCTCTCCTCCATGTAGGCCATCGAGTAGAAGTACGCGACGAGCGCGGCCATCAGCACGATCGCCAGCCGCAGGGTGAGCGGGCCGGGCAGGAGCAGCCACACGGCGCAGAGCGGGGCGATCATCACCGTGCTGCGGGCGACGTGCCGCCAGCGCCAGCTTCCCGTGGTCGCGTCGTGGAGGATCCAGTCGTGGTAGCGCTCGGGCAGCCTGCCGCCGAGTGAGTACCACAGCCAGCGGAACACGTCCGGGCGCTTGCGGGGCATCGGGCGACTCCTTCCGTCGATGCTCTCACAGTACACTAATGATTAGTACGCTAAACGTTAGCGTGACGGCTAGGATCGGCGGCATGAACTCGGAGGGGCCGGAGATGAAGTCGATCGATCTGGGCGAGGATCCACTCGCGCTGGAACGTCAGGTGTGTTTCGCGCTGTCGGTCGCGTCGCGCAGCGTCATCGCCATCTACCGTCCGCTGCTGGAACCTCACGGGCTCACCCATCCGCAGTACCTGGTCATGCTGGCGCTGTGGGAGCGGGGCCCGCAGGCCGTCAAGGACTTGAGTGTCGCTCTGCGTGCCGAGCCCGCGACGTTGTCACCGCTGCTCAAGCGCCTGGAGACGATCGGTTACGTCACGCGCAGGCGCAGCTCCGAGGACGAGCGGTTGCTGACGGTCGAGTTGACGGAATCCGGTCGCGCGTTGCGCGCGGAGGCGGAAAAGATCCCGTACCGCGTCGTGGAGAAGCTCGGGATGGAGGTCTCCGAGCTGGAGGCGCTCCACAAGGCACTGACCCGCGTCATCGAAGCCACGGCTTGAGCGAACCGAAACCGTGGTGTGACGAAATGAGGGTGTGAAGCCGCTCCGGGGTGGGTAATTCCCGTCACGCCAACTCAAAGTGACAGGAAGATGAGGGACCGTGACCACCTCGACCCCCGCGCCCACGGAAGCAGGTCTGGAGCTCAAGACCAGGCTGAACGCCTACTTGGAGGACGTGGCCGCGGCCTTGGGGATACGGATGGACGCGTGCACGGTCGACCTCGCCGGTCCGGTCACCGCCAGGATGAGGCTGAACTGGCGTCTTCCCGGGTTCCCCGAGCGCGATGTGGACCTGATGTGGCACGAGGAGCACGGCTGGTCCGCCGCCGTGGCGACGCATTCGGGCGACGATCACCATGTCGTCGTCGCCTACCTCGGCGGCCGGACGGTGGCGTCGCAGCCGAGGCTGGTCGCCAGGTTCGCCGAAAGCCTGCGCGCCGGCGAACACCAGGACTGCTGGCCCGGCGCGCCGACGTTGCGCACCGCCGGCGGGCCGTCCGCGCTCGCCAAGGAACTTTCCGCCTGGGCCTGATCACCCGGGCGGGGCGAGCACGACGTCGAGCGCGATCGTGATCTCCCTGCCGATCAGGAACCTCGGCGCGCGGAGACCGATCGCCAGCCGGTCGAAGACGGCGGCGGCGACCACCCGCCAGGTGCCGTCGCCGTTGTCCTCCGGCCCGGTCGCGGTCACGGTCAGGAGGCAGGATTCGCCTCGCGCGCCGAGGGAGCCGTGGACCGACCACTCGCCCGGGCCCCCTTCGACCCGGTCGGCCGCGAAGGTCAGGACGGGATGCGCGTCGATCGCCAGCAGACCGGGTTTGCGCAGGTCGGCGTCGCGTTTGGCGTTGCCGGTGTCGATGCCGTCGAGGTCCAGCGCGGCTTCGACGGCGGCCACACCGTCCGCGGAGACGCGCACCGAACCCAGACTGACCGGGATCGAGCCGCGGACCACGCGGAAGCCGAAGTTCCGGACGCTGAACGTGGCCGAGGTCCGTTCGGCGAGCACGGCCCAGGTGCCGACGCGCGCGGACGTCCCGGCGGTCATCGCGGCTCACCCACCAGGCCGAGCGAGGGCAGGGACGTGTGGAGCACGCGGTGGACGTCGATCCGGTCCGGGCCCGGCAGCAGCGCGGGATCCTCGCCGGGCAGCAACTCGGTGCTCATGATCGTCTTCTGGACGGCCTCCATCGCTTCGATCGACTCGGTGAAGCCGAGGATGAGGCCGGACCGGTCGTCGGCGGTCAGGGCGTACAAGCCGCCGACCCCGTCGAGTCCCCGAACGGCGGGCCGGATCCGTTCGCGCCCGCCGAACCGGGCGGCGTCGGCCTGGGCCTGGGTGAGCGGCCGGTCGAACCAGGTCGCCTGCGCGATCCTGGGCTCGGCGGCGCCGCTTTCGACGTCGGAGACCTCGTAGACGCGGGCGTCGAAGGTGCCGGGGGTGCGGCGGTCGGCGGCGGCGAGCGCGGACCCGCGGTCGCGCCACAACGCGACGACGAGCCCGGTCAGGCCGCCGACCTGGGCGAGGGTGCAGGTGCCCGGTGATCCGGTGCCGGGGTGGAGATCTGCGGCGAGGGCGTGGCCCCAGCCCTCGGACTCGTCGGCGTGCGAACGCCGGAATTGGTGCACGGTGGCGTACATGGGCTTTCCTTTCCGTCGGACACGCCGACTCTGCGCTGACGGCCGCCGCCGGACATCAGTGCCAGTACGCAGTGCGGTACGGAATCGGGCCCGCGGAGCGATACTCCTTCCGTGAACCGGGAACCGTTCGTGGGCAGGGCGGCTGAACTGGCGATCCTGCGCGGCAGGCTCGCGGACGCCGCCGCGGGTTCCGGCGGGCTCGTGCTCGTCTCGGGACCGCCCGGGATCGGCAAGACCCGGCTGGTCGAGGAGGCCGTGTCCGACGTGGCCGCCGTCGTGTGGGGCCGGTGCGCCGACGATCCGGGCGCGCCGCCGCTGTGGCCGTGGCGGCGCGTCGTCGAGGCCCTGCCGTCGGTCGATTCGGCCGTGACGGCCGCTTTCGCCGAGACCGAGGGCGCCGCCGACGTCCAGGCCGCACGGTTCCGGCTGGTCGCCGCCGCGTCGGACGCGCTGGTGGCCGCCGCCGGACCGGCGGGCCTGGTCGTCGTCCTGGAGGATCTGCACTGGGCCGACGAGGCGTCCCTGCGCCTTCTTCGGCATCTGGCGGGGGAGCTGCGGCGCTCGAAGCTGGCCGTGATCGCGACGCATCGGGACACCGGGCACACGCCCGCGCTGGACGCGGCCCTGCCGGATCTCCTGCGCCGTCCGGGAGCGCGGAGCATCTCGCTGCCGCCGTTGGCCGAGCCCGAGGCTCGGGCGCTCCTCACCGGGCTGGCGGAGGAAGAAGCACGCGAGGCGTATCGCCGCTCCGGCGGGAATCCGCTCTATCTCGGCGCGATCGCGCGTTCGGCGGGTGGATCGGAACTCGGCCACCTCGTGCGTGCCACGGTGGCGGGCCTCGCATCCTCGGTGCGGCGGCTGCTCGCGATCGCGGCGGTGATCGGCGAGGACGTCGAAGCCGCCCTACTCGCCGAGGTATCCGCACTGTCGCTCGAAGAGGTGGCAGACGGGCTCGATCGAGCCGCGAAGGCCGGGGTGCTGCGCGAGGGGCGGTTCGCGCACGCCGTCGTCCGCGACGGGATCTACGCGGATCTGGGGCAAACCGAGCGGGAAGCGTTGCACGGTCGCGTCGCGGCCGCGCTCGAAGCACACGCCCGGCGTGATCCTGCGCTCGCCGGGACGGTCGCGGGGCACTGGCTGCGCTCGGCGTCCGCGCCGGTGAAGACGGCGGAGTGGGCGGCGATCGCGGCCGCGGAAGCGAACCGGGCGCTGGCCTTCGACGAGGCCGCGCGCTTTCTCGCGATCGCTCTGGACGCCAGGGCGAAGGCCGGTCTGTCCGAAGTGGACCGTGCCGGTCTCCTGCTCGACCTCGCCGTCGCCGAATACCGGACTGGCCGGTTCGCGCGGAGTCTCGACCATGCCCGGCGCGCCGCCGACGCCGGGCTGCTCGCCCGCGCGGCGCTGGTGGTCCGCGACGTCGCGGCGCCGGATCTCCTGCCAGGGATCCGTGATCTGGCCACCCGCGCGCTCGCGGCGGACGGCGTCGACCGCACGACGCGGGCACGTCTGCTTGCGCACAGCGCTTCGGTGGAAGCCGACTACGGCCGGTTCGCGGAAGCGGGGAAACTCGCGGACGAGGCCTTCGCGCTCGCTGAGGAATCAGGTGATCCCGAAGCGCTGATCGACGCCGTCCGCGCCCGGATGAAGGTCGCACCGGAAAAGCTGCCGCTCCCCGAAAGGCTGCGGCTCGGAGCGCTGGCGGCCGAGCTGGGGGCGCGGACCGGGCAGCCGCTGGTTTCCTTGTGGGGCCACAAATGGCGGATCGACGCGGCCCTGGAGGACGGGCGGATGGCGCTCGTCGACGACGAACTCGTCGCGGTGACGACACTGGCCCGGTTGACGAGACTGCCACTGGTCCGCTGGCACGACCTGCGGCTGCGCAGTTCGGTGCTGGCGTTGCGCGGAGACCTGGCCGAGGCACGCGCGCTCGACCTCGAGGCGGAGGACCTGGCGGACACCGAACTCGCGGACGACTTCTCCGCGAAAGGGATGTCCTACGCCTTCCGCACCCAGCTCGTGCTGCTCACGGGTGATCCCGGCGATCTCCGCGGGGATTACGCGAGCCTGCTGGAGCGGGCCCCGCATCTGCCGGTCACCTTGGTCTCGCGGCCGTTGCTGAGCCTGCTCATGGGCGATCTCGACGAGGCGAGGGTCCGGTACGAGCAGGTGGTCCCGCTGGTGCGTAGCCCGGAGTTCGCCGTGCACGCCACCGGCGCGCTGCCCAACCTCGTGCCGCTGGTCGAGGCCTTCCACGACACCGAGATGGCGGAATACCTGTTGCGGCGCCTCGAAGAAGTACGGCCGATCGCGGCAGGCGGCGCCGGCGTCTTCTGCACCGGCTCGACCCTGGAGCAGCCCGCCCGCCTCAATGCCGTCCTGGGCCGTCACGACGAGGCTGTGCGGTTGTACGAGCGGACGATCGCCGTCAACGAAGGCATCGGCGCGCGGCCCGGGGTCGCCCAGGCGAGGTTGCTGCTCGCCGAAACACTGGTCGCCCGGGGCGATCTCGTTCGCGCGCAAGGGATCGCGCGCGACGCGCTCGCCGAGTTCCGGCGACTGGCCATGCCGGGGCCACTCGCGCGGGCCGCGGCGCTGCTCGACCGGATCCGTGCCGGACGCCGCGCCGCCGACCCGCTGACCGGGCGGGAACGCGAGATCGTCGCCCTGCTCGCCGACGCGCTGAGCAACCGCCGGATCGCCGAGAAGCTGGTGCTTTCCGAACGGACGGTGGAAAGCCACGTGCGGAGCATCCTGGCGAAACTGGGCCTGGCGAACCGGACCGAGGTCGTCGCGTGGGCGAGCAGGGAAGGCCTCAGGGACTGACGGTCAGCTTGCCGAGGATGCGCGCGACGACGGCGTCGAGGTTGTCCTCGAGGAAGAAGTGACCGCCCTCGAACACCTCCATCTCGAACGAGCCGGTGGTGTGCTCGCGCCAGTTTTCGACGTCCGGCAGGTGCAGGACCGGGTCCGCGTTCCCGGCGAGCGCCACGACCGGGCAGCTCACGTCGGGGCCGGGCCGGTAGCGATAGGTCTCGACGGCCTTGTAGTCGCCGCGCAGCGCGGGCAACGCCAGCGCGCGGATGTCCGGGTCGGCGAAGATCGTGGGATCCGTGCCGCCGAGACGGCTGACCTCGTTGAGGAACGTGTCGTCGTCGGCGAGGTGATGCGACTTCTCCTTCTGCACGTCCGGACCACGACGGGCCGAGACGAACAGCGCGGCGGGCACGACGCCTCGCGCTTCGAGCCGACGGGCGACCTCGAAGCCGACGATCGCGCCCATGCTGTGCCCGAAGAGGGCGAAGGGTTTCGGGAGCGCGGCGGCGACGTCCACCAGTTGCTCGGCCAGAAGGTGGATGTCGTCGATGACCGGCTCGCCCATCCGGTCCTGTCGCCCCGGGTACTGGGCGGTGTGCACCTCGACCGTGGGCGAGAGGGCCGCCGAAAACGAGCGGTACGCGCTCGCCGATCCGCCCGCGTGCGGGAAGGCGAGGAGCCGCATCCCGGCCGACGGCGCCCGATGGAAGCATCGCGTCCAACTGCTCGGAGCCTGTCCTGCCATCGAAAAATCCCCCAATCCGTGCGGGAACGGCCCGCACGACACTGGAATGTACGGGGGATTCGCGGAATGCGTCCATGCTTGTGCGGGGTTGTTCACGCTGGGAACACCGTGGAAGGGAGCGAGTGTGGCGGAGGACTTGAAGATCAGGATCGGTGCCGGGCTGGGGACCGGGACGGCGCCCGGCGAGTTCGGGGCCGCGGTCGACCTGCTGGAGCGGGCGGGCGTCGACTCGCTCTGGCTGCCCGAGGCGGTGTACTCGCCGAGGATCGACCCGGTCGTCGGGCTGACGCACGCGCTCGCCCGCACCACGAAACTGAAGGTCGGCACCGGGGTGATGGTGCTGCCCGGCCGTGACCCGGTCCTGGTCGCCAAACAACTCGCCTCCCTCGCCGCGCTCGCGCCGAAACGGGTCCTGCCGGTCTTCGGGCTGAAGCCCGCGCGCGACGCGGAACTGCCGTTGTTCCCGGTGCCGCAGGGCCGCCGCGCCGCGGTGTTCGACGAGTCGTTGCGGCTGCTCAGGGCCTTGCTGGAACAGGAAGAGGTGACCTTCCACGGCGAGTTCTTCCGCGTCGAGGGCACGGGTCTCGGCATGCGGCCGGTCAAGCGGCTCGACCTGTGGCTCGGCGGGAAGGCGCCGGGCGCGCTGCGGCGGGTCGGCAGGCTCGCGGACGGCTGGCTGGCCAGTTTCCTCACGCCGGAGGAGGCGCGTGCCGGCCGCGAGGCGATCCAGGAGGCCGCGGCCGAGGCGGACCGCGAAATCGAGGCCGACCATTTCGGCATCAGCCTCGTCGTCGCGGAGGACGGGATCCCGGACGCGCTCGCGGCTTCGCTCGCGGCCAGGTCCGACGCGGACACGTCCCGGCTGATCGCGGGAAGCTGGAGCGCCGCCCGCGACCTGATCGCCGAGTACGTCGACGCCGGGCTGAGCAAATTCGTGCTGTACCCGGCCGGGCCGGAGCCGATCGAGCGGTTCGTCGAGAACTTCGTCGAGCACGCCGTGCCGCTGCAGAACTAGTCGAACTTCAGCTCTTCGGTCCGCCGAGGCATCAGCAGCAGCGCGCCGACGCTGAGCACGGCGACCACCAGCATCGCCAGGAAGACGTGGTGCGTGGCGTCCGCGAGGGCGCCGCGCACGAACGTCGTCGTCGGGGTGTCCGGGCCGTGGCCCTCCAGGACGACACTGGTCGCGTCGACCCCGGACGGCAGGCCGGTGACCCCCGCGGGCGGGCTGGCGAAGCGGCTCGCCAGGGTGGCGTTCGCGATCGCGCCGAAGATCGCGACACCCACGGCGCTGCCCAGCGACCGGCTGAACATGTTGGTCGCGGTGACGACGCCGCGGCGTTCCCACCCGATCGTGGACTGCACGGCGATCAGCGTCGGGCTCGACGCCAGGCCCAGCCCCAGCCCGAGGACGAACGCGGCCGAGGCCGCCAGCCAGATCGACGACCCCGCCGTCAGGAACACCGTGAGCGCCGCGCCCGCGATGACGATCCCGCTGCCGATCAGCGCGGTGTCCCGGAACCCGATCCGCATGTAGACCCGGCCCGCCAGCGACGCCGAGATCGGCCAGCCGACGGTCAACGCCGCCAGCGCGAATCCGGCGACGAGAGCGCCGGTGCCGAGCACGCCTTGCGAGAAGGTCGGCAGATACGAGGTGAGGCCCATCAGCAGCATGCCGACGACGACGGCGATCAGGTTCCCGCCGATCAGGGTCCGTTTGGTGAAGATCCACAGCGGCAGCACGGGCTCGTTGGCCTTGCGTTCCACGAACACGAACACCGCCAGCAGCACCACCGCGCCGCCGAAGATCGCCAGGCTCGGCGCGGACGCCCAGCCCCAGGCGACCCCGCCCTCCAGCAGGCCGAGGATCAGCAGCGAACAGCCGAGGGTGAGCAGCGTGGCGCCGAGGTAGTCGATGCGGTGCGAGCGGCGTTCGACGCGTTCGCGGAAGTTCCGGAACAGCATCCACGCCGCCAGCGCGCCGAGCGGCAGGTTGATGAAGAAGATCCAGCGCCAGTCGAGGTACTCGGCGAACACTCCGCCCAGCGTCGGCCCGACCACCGACGAGATGGCCCACACGCTGGCGAGATAGCCCTGCACCCTGGCGCGTTCCTCGACCGTGTACATGTCGCCGACCATGGTCAGCGCGATCGGCTGGATGGCGCCCGCGCCGATGCCCTGCACCGCGCGGGCGGCGATCAGCACCGGCATGCTCCAGGCCGCGCCGCAGAGCACGGAGCCCACCAGGAACGCCGCGATCCCGAAGAACATTACCGGCCGCCTGCCGAGGACGTCGGCGAATTTGCCGTACAGCGGGACGGTGACCGCCTGGGTCAGCAGGTAGATCGAGAACAGCCACGGGAACTGCGAGAATCCGCCCAGATCGGCGACCACCGAGGGCACCGCCGTGGCGATGATGGTCGAGTCCAGCGCGATCAGGCCGGAACACAGCATCACGGCGATCAGGACAGGGCCGCGTTCGGACCGGAAACCGACCCCTTCCTTCGCGGTGACCGGGGCCGGGGTGGTCATCTGTGACGGTCTCCTCGGGCTCATGAACGACGTCAACTACTTCGCATGGGTAAGCATTCCACGGAGACACCCGGTCATGGGACCGATTTTTTCCGTGAGCTATCCCGCAAAATGGATCGGATGAGCACCTGGATCCGCCCGATCGGCCGCGGCTGGGCCGTCCGCGACAGCGTCCCCGGCCCCGACGTCGACGAGTTCGCCGACCCGGGCCGGGTGGAGGCCGCGCTCGCCGGGGCGCACGGCGACAGCCTGCTGGCGGTCCAGCACCCGGCGAGGACGCCGGCCGCGCTGGCGGGCGGCCTCTCGATCGAGGCGGCGTTGCCGCAGGCCAGGGCGACGTTCGAGCGGATCCGGGAGCGGCACTATCGCCCGGTCGCCGACGTCGTCGCGCCGTATCGCATCGACGGGCCGGACGGGGTCGCGCTGGGCGTGCTGTGCCTGGTCGATCCGGCCGCGGTCCGGGACGACGGGGTGACCCGGGTGCGGCACACCGAGGACGTCTATCCGGATGTCGTCGCGGAGCGGGCGGCGATGCTGGCCGGGCTCGGTGTCGCGACGAGTGCCGCGATGCTGGTGCCCGCGACCGGCGGCCGGGAGCTGACCGCGCTGATCGAGCGGTTCTGCCGGGGTCAGGTGCCGAGCTTGTCCACAGTGGACGGCCCGGGGCGCAAGCACGAACTGTGGCTCGCCGGTCCCGGCCCGGCCCAAGACGAACTGCTGGCGGCGCTGGACGAGCTGGATCTCCTGGTCGCGGACGGCAATCACCGGGTCGCGGCCGCTGCGGCGTCGGGGCGTGGCGCGTTGCTCGCGCTGGTCACCGGCGGGCCTGGGCTGCGGATCGGGCCCATCCACCGGGTGCTCGCCGGCACCGGACTCGGCCCGGCCACCCTGGTCCGGCGCTGGACGGAGGCGGGGTTCGACGTCCATCCCGGCCCGCCGGGGCCGCCCGCCGAGCCGGGCGAGGTGACCGTGCTGGCGGGCGAGTCGGCGTTCCGGGTGACGCTCGGCAAGGCGGGCGGCGACCACTCGGTGGTGGAGCAGGAGCTGCTTCGCGGGGTGCTCGGTGTCGACCCGGAAGGGCCGAACGTGCGTCCGTTGCTGCCGGGCGCGCCGGTGCCCGAAGACGCGGACGCGGTATTCCTGTTGGCCCCGGTCCCGTACGCGGAGGTGCTCGCCGTGCACGCGGCCGGATCGCGGATGCCGAGGAAGGCCACCTACTTCACGCCGAAACCGCGGAGCGGGCTTCTGCTGGCCGAGCTGTGATCTCGCGCTTTTGTCGGTGACGCGGCCTAGGATCGGCCTCGTGGACCTGCCCGTGATGCCACCCGTCAAGCCGATGCTGGCCAAGGCCGTGCACGAACTGCCCCGCACGCCGGGGCTGCTGTACGAGCCGAAGTGGGACGGCTTCCGCTGCGTGGTCTTCCGCGACGGCGACGAGGTCGTGCTGGGCTCGCGCAACGACAGGCCGCTGACGCGGTACTTCCCCGAGCTGGTCCAGCTGCTCAAAGACGCCCTGCCCGAGCGCTGCGTCGTCGACGGCGAGATCGTGCTGGTCACCGAGGGCGGTCTCGACTTCGAGACACTGCAGCTGCGCCTGCATCCGGCGGCGTCCCGGGTGAACAAACTGGCCGAGGAGACGCCCGCCAGTTTCGTGGTGTTCGACCTGCTCGCGCTGGACGACCGGGATCTGACGCCCGAACCGTTCGCGGAGCGGCGGAAGCTGCTCGAAGGCGTCGTCGACACGAAGTTCGCCCGGGTCCACCTCACCCCGCTGTCCGAGGATCCCGACGTCGCCCAGGACTGGTTCACCCGGTTCGAGGGCGCGGGTTTCGACGGCGTGATGGCCAAACCCGCCGACGCGCCGTACGAACAGGACAAGCGGGTGATGTGGAAGGTCAAGCACCAGCGGACGGCGGACTGCGTCGTCGCCGGGTTCCGGTGGCACAAGGACGGTGTCGGCGTCGGGTCGCTGCTGCTCGGGCTCTACAACGACGAAGGCGTCCTGCACAGTGTGGGCGTGGCCAGCAGTTTCACCGCCGCGAGGCGTCGTGAGCTGGTGGACGAGCTCGCGCCGCTGCGGGAGAACGCGCTGGAGAACCATCCGTGGCGCGAGTGGGCCGAGACCCACGAGGAGGCGGGCGGGCGCATGCCGGGCGCGGGCAGCCGGTGGGCGCCGCAGAAGGACCTGAGCTGGGAGCCGCTCCGCATCGAATGGGTCGCCGAAGTCCGCTACGAACACGTCGAGGGCACGAGGTTCCGCCACGGCGGGAGGCTCGTGCGCTTCCGCCCCGACCGCGAACCCGCCTCGTGCACGTACGCACAGCTCGAAGAGGTCCCGCCCGCCGAGCTGGCCACTTTGTTCACCGAGCTGGGGGAAACATGAAGGCAGAGCCGGTCACGCTCGACCTCGACGGCGTCGAGTTAACGGTGTCCAATCCGGGCAAGGTCTACTTCCCGGAGCACGGCGAGACCAAACTGGACCTCGTCGAGTACTACCGCGCGGTCTCGGTCCCGCTGCTGGCGCAGCTCGGCGGCAGACCTCTGCTGCTGGAACGCTATCCCGACGGCGCGGGCGGGAAGTCGTGGTTCCAGAAGCGGGTCCCCAAGAACGCGCCCGGCTGGCTGACCACGACGGTGGTGTCCACCCCGAACGGGACCACGTCGGACGCGCTCGTGGCGAAGGACCTCGCGCACATCATCTGGGCGGTGAACCAGGGCTGCCTCGGTTTCCACGTCTGGCCGAACCGGGCCGACGCGCTGGACATCAGCGACCAGCTCCGCATCGACCTTGACCCGTCGCCCGGAATCGGGTTCCCCGAACTGCGGCACGGCGCCATCCTGGCGAAGGCGTTGCTCGAGGAACTGGGCATCACCTCGCAGCTGAAGACCTCGGGCTCACGCGGCCTGCATCTTTACGTGCCGCTGGAACCGAAATGGGACGGCTACGAGGTCCGCGCGGCCGCCGTCGCGCTCGCCCGCGAACTCGAACGCCGCCACCCGGCGGAGATGACGGCGCAGTGGTGGAAGGAAGAACGCGGCTCCCGCGTGTTCGTCGACTTCAACCAGAACGCGCCGCACCGGACGGTGTTCGGCGCGTGGTGCGTGCGCCCGCGGGTCGGCGGTCAGGTGTCGACGCCGATCGGTTGGGACGAACTGGAGACCGTCGAGCCGGACAAGCTCACGCTGTCCACTGTGCCCGCTCTGCTCGCCGAACGTGGAGACCCTTGGGAGGGAACGAAACCGCAGTCGATCGAGCCGCTGCTCGAAATGTCCGGAAAGGACATGGCGGACGGAATGATGGACGCGCCCTGGCCGCCCGTCTACCCGAAGATGCCGAACGAGCCGCCCCGGGTCGCGCCGAGCAGGGCCAAGAAAGACAGCGTTTAGTCCTCTGAACGCGCGGGATCAGAGCGGCAGGTCGAAGGCGAGTTGCGTGTTCGCGGTGGGTTCGGCCTTGCGGGTGGACCGGTGGCCGGGGAGGGTCGCGGCGCAGCGGGGGCACGGGGCGACGTCGGTGGTGGTGAGATCCACCGGCGTCCACAGCCGGGATTCCTTGTCCCCGCAGGCGGAACGCCGGTAGCGGAGGTCTTCGGAGCGGGTCATCAGATGCGCGGCGGGGGAGTCCTCCGGCAGCGCGCCGACCAGGTACCAGCGTCCGGCGGTGTTCGTCATGGAACTGTCCTCCCGATACAGGTGGTCCAGCTCGAGATTCCTTCCGCAGGCCAGTGTCAACGAGACTCGCCGCGATTCCCGGTATTTCGGCCTTTCGGCGTGTCTGGGAGCGTAACTCGCGTGATCGGGAAGGCGATTCAGTCCTGGATGAATCGCAGCACGCGCAACATGCCCCGGTCGTCGACGGCCTCGGGATCGTCCGCGACGCAGGCCTCGAGGCGCGCGGTGACGGCGTCGGTGTCGATCCCCGAGCCGATCAGCACCAGTTCGCTCCGGCGCGGCAGGCCGGCGGGCCACGCCGACCGGTCCAGCTGGATGAAGGAGCCGACGGTGTGCAGCCCGAACCGGGACCGCGGGCCGTTCGGGCCGAAGTCGAGGAAACCCTTGATCCGGTAGAGCCCGCCGGGGCGCTGTTCGAGGAAGTCCATCAGCCGTCGCGGGTCCAGCGGCCGTTCGCTGGTGAAGGCGACGCTGTCGTACGCGGTGTGGAAATGGTGCTCGTGGTCGTGTTCCTCCTCGCGGAGGTCGTCGAACGACAGTTGGCCCACTCGTTCGCGCGGCCGGGCGTCGAAGAACAGGGTGGGGTCGATCCGGCCGTGGGAGGTCGCGATCACCGGCGTGCCGGGCGCGATCTCGTCGATCGTGCCGCGCAGTTTGGCCAGGGTGTCCTCGTCGGCCCGGTCGGTCTTGTTGAGCACGACGAGGTCGGCGAACCCGAGGTGCTCGTCCAGTTCCGGATGCCGCTTCCTGGTCGCCTCGAACTCGGCGGCGTCGACGAGCTCGACCAGCCCGCCGTAGGCGATGGCGGGGTTCTCGCTGGCGATCATCAGGCGGATGAGGTCCCGCGGTTCGGCGAGTCCGCTGGCCTCGATCACGATGACGTCGATCCCGGCCTCGGCCTCGGAGAGCTTCGCGAGCATGGCGTCGAGCCCGCTCGCGTCGACGGCGCAGCACAGGCAGCCGTTGCCGAACGACATCATGGTGTCGACCTGGCCGGAGACGGCCATCGCGTCGACCGCGATACTGCCGAAGTCGTTGACCACGACCCCGATCCGCGCGCCCTGCCGGTTGGCCAGCAGGTGGTTGAGCAGGGTGGTCTTGCCGGAGCCGAGGAAGCCCGCGACCAGGATGACCGGAATCCGCCTGTCGACCACGATTTTCCTTTCCGTCGGAGCTCCCCGCACTCTAGCGACGGCGGGAGGGGGCCAATACACCGGTACGGGGAAAGAGTAGAAGGGGTCGCTGTCGAATACGCTCGAAAGAGTGATTAGCGACGATCATAAAGTGATCTTGGCGGGACGTGATCATTTCGCGTGGTGCAATTCGGTGAATATCCCGCGAAGTCGTACGCAATTCCAAATATTGTCGTCCGCAAGCTTTTCAGCTGCTGAAATGTCATCGACGGCGAAGCTTCTGCCATTTGGAGGATCGTGGCCGTCTTGCCGTGGGGTATCGTCTTTCGTCTGGTCCGGACCCGGCCATCTCGCCGAACAGGCATGATCCCTCCGGCCATTTCCGAGTGCAGGAGGAATGGTGATCGTTCCCGCCGCCGGTCCCGGTGTCGAATTCGGAGAGTGGGAAGCCGAGGTGGCGACGGCCTCCATGCGGGTGACGGATATCCCTCGCTTGCCTCCGGAGGCGGCGGCGCGGGAACGGAGCGTGGACATCGCCGAGGCGGAGGACTTCCTCCGGCTCTTCCACACCGAAACGGGCGGTGGGCCCCCG
Organism: Amycolatopsis sp. WAC 04182; assembly: GCF_003947465.1. Lineage (NCBI taxonomy): Bacteria > Bacillati > Actinomycetota > Actinomycetes > Pseudonocardiales > Pseudonocardiaceae > Amycolatopsis > Amycolatopsis sp. WAC 04182. The sequence continues at coordinate 164,841 of NZ_QHJJ01000002.1, read as the reverse complement.
CGGTTGCGCGAGCGCCTGGACCGCGTCCGTGCCGAGATCGGCGCGACCGGCACGTATCGCCACACGACGGCCGAGGTCGAGTTCGGCGCGCGGGTGGCCTGGCGGAATTCCGCCCGGTGCATCGGCAGGCTGTACTGGCAGGGGCTGAGGGTGCGGGACCGCCGTGACGTCGTCGGGGCCGCCGCCGTCGCCGAGGAGTGCGTCACCCATTTGCGGGAGGCGACCCGAGGTGGCCGGATCCGCCCGACCATCACCGTGTTCGCGCCGGACGGTCCCGAGGGGCCCGGTCCGAAGATCCACAACGACCAGCTCGTCCGGTACGCCGGCTACCGGCTGAGCGACGGCTCGGTGCTGGGCGATCCGCGCTACGCCGACTTCACCGAGACCGTCCAGGAGCACGGCTGGCGCCCGCCCGAGCGCAAGGGCTCGTTCGACGTCCTTCCGCTGCTCATCGAGTCCGGGCCGGGGGAGCGGCGGCTGTTCCGGCTGCCGCAGGACGCCGTGCTGGAGGTCCCGCTGGCGCATCCCGACCATCGCTGGTTCTCCGGGCTCGGGCTGCGTTGGCACGCGGTACCGGCGATCAGCGACATGCGGCTGGTCATCGGCGGGATCACCTACCCGGCGGCACCGTTCAACGGCTGGTATCTCGCCACCGAGATCGGCGCGCGCAACCTGGCCGACACCGACCGCTACGACCTGCTGCCGGTGATCGCGGATCTGATGGGCCTGTCGACGAAGTCGGAACGCACGCTGTGGCGGGACCGCGCGCTCGTCGAACTGACGCTGGCCGTCCAGCACTCCTTCGACGCGGCGGGCGTGACCGTCGCCGACCACCACACCGAATCGCGGCGGTTCCTCACGCATATCGCGAAGGAGGAGCGGGCGGGACGCCGTTGCCAGGCTGACTGGAGCTGGATAGTCCCGCCGCTGTCCGGCGGGCAGACCGCCGTGTTCCACCGCTACTACGACGAACCCGATCCGGCGGCGAGACCGGCGTTCCTGCCTCCCGGGTAGCGCTCCGACGGGTGAAGAGGTGAGCCGAATGCGGCGTGTCGATGGGCCGGACAGTGGCACGGCAGACGGCCGCGCGGACAATGGCGGCATGACCGCAGTGCTCGTCGCCCACGCCGGCAAATCCGGCGGGACAAGGGAGATCGCCGAGGTGATCGCCGCCGAACTGCGCGAAAGCGGTCTGACGGCCGATCTGCTGGACGCGGCCGAAGTCGAGGACGTCGAACCGTACGGCGCGGTGATCGTGGGGAGCGCGCTGTACCACCGGCGCTGGCGGCCGGAGGCGGTGCGCCTGCTCACCGAGCACGAAGAGGCGCTCCGGAACCGGCCGGTCTGGTTGTTCCACAGCGGGCCGTGCGGGCCGCTCGCCGCGGGCAAACGGGTGAGCCTGCCCGCGGGGGTCGCCCTGCTGGCCGCGAGGATCGACGCCGAGCGCACGGCCACCTTCGGCGGCAGGCTCACCCCGGCCACCGCGAGCGGCCTGATCTGGAAGATCATGGCCGCGGGCCCGTGGGCGGGCGACTTCCGTGACTGGCCGTCGATCCGGGCGTGGGCCCGCGACGTCGGCCGCCGGGTACGCATCCGGGTAGCACTGTGAAAGACCGTTTCGTCGGTGCCCTGCCGTAAGGTGCCCTCATGGACAAACGGTTCACTGCGACGCTGGTCAAGAGCCCGGAGAAGGGCGGCTGGACGTACGTGGTCATGCCCGGCTCCGCCGAATTCTTCGGCACCAAGGGGCTGGTGAAGGTTCGCGGCACCGTCGACGGGCATCCGTTCCGGAGTTCGTTCATGGCGCTGGGCGACGGCACCCACAAGCTTCCGGTGAAGGCCGACGTGCGCAAGGCGATCGGCAAGGAAGAGGGCGACACGGTGGAGGTCGTCCTGCTCGAGCGGCTGGAGGGCTGAGTGGCCGCGGAGTGGAAGCCGTCCCCGGTCATCAAGATCTACGAGGCACTCGGCGCGGTCGCCGACGGGCGGGTCGAGATCGACGGCGACACCGCGCGGGTCGCGTCGTCGGACAGGGCCAAGACGTACGACGTCCGCCATGATCCGGCGGCGGGGTCGATCACGGCCAACGACAACGGGTCCTACTGGCAGGGCTATCTCGGGTACCCGGGCATCGCGTACTTGATGGAGCGCGGCGTGCTCGCCTACGACAGCGGCCTCACCGCCGGGCTGGCCGGGGTGCCGTGGAAGGAACTCGCCACCGAGTACCGCAACGACTGGGCGAAGGTCGAGAAGCACGTCCGCGAGGACTTGGCCGCCAAGGGGGTGGATCTGGACCGGTTCGACGCCGGGATCGCGGAGATCTCGAACGGGCTGGAGAAGTTGGCGCTCACCAAGCTTTCCCCTCGGCAGCGTCCGCCGAAGTGATGCTTCACGCGAGTAGGCCTTGAGTGGCGCCCGATTTGGGGCATTCGCAAGGGGGTCGTGAGTGGCAAAGAAGGTTCTAACCCTCTTTGCCACTCACGACCCCAGGTGAAAACCGTGCTTATGGGCCTGAATGGGACAACTTTCGGTCGGCGGGTGTCCCTTGTGGACGCTCACGACCAAGGCCCAGGTGTCAGCCGCAGTGTTCCGACGGGCTGTTGTACGCCGTCCCGCCCGCGGATCCGCCCCACTTCACGCATTTGCCCGCCGCGGCCGCCCGCACCGGGCCGGCGAACCACGAGAACGACCCGGAGTCGGTGATCCGGGACGCCCCCGCCACTTCGAGGTAGGCCGACGTCGCGGTCGCGGTGCCCGCGGACTCGCTCTTCATCGTGCTGACACAGTTCTGCCCGTTGGAAGCGTTGTAGGACAGGTAAACCGTGCCCGCCGTCCCCAGCGGCGCGGAGTCGATCACGCCGTATCCGCCGCCGCACACCGGGGCGCCGAGGGTCGTCTCGGTGACGGTGGAGAAGCGGATGGTCTCGTTGGCGTTCCCCGCCGGGCCCGCCTCGTACAGCACGCCGACCGAACCCGAGGACAGCTGGACCATGTCGGAGTACGCGGCGTCACCGCTCCACACCAGTGTTCCGGCGGAGTTGCCCTGCCAGTTCGCGCCCTCGTCGAACGACGACCGCACGACGAGTTCCTTGCGGCGGTCGCAGACCGACGGCGCGGCGAACAGGATGCGATTGTACTTGCCCGCCTTGTCGGTCGCGGTCATCCGCGCGGTCGAGGCCTGCACCACCGGGGTGATCAGGTCCTCCTCGAAGGTGAACTTGGTCGAGAAGCTCGCCCCGCCGTCGGAGCTGATGGCGTAGGCGCGGTTCTTGGCGCCACCGCTGAGGCATTTGTCGTCGTTGTTGGCTTGGTTGCGCGCCGCGGCGTAGACCCGGCCGTCGAGCAGTTCGGTGACGCTGATCTCCTGCGGGTTCAGCTCGACCGACGCCGCCGGGGTGTCGGTGGCGCCGCGCTTCCAGGTGACGCCCTGGTCGTCGCTGTAGATGAGCGCGCCACTGTTCTTGCCGTCGACGGTGTAACTCATTCCGGCGACGATCCGGCCGGCGTGCGCGCCGCGGGTCAGCACGATGCCGTGCGACGGGCCGGTCGCGAGCCAGCCCGGCGCGCTGCTGAACCCGAGCTGCGTGGTGAGCACCTTAGGCGCGGTCCACGTCTTGCCGTGGTCGTCGCTGATCGAGACGCGCGGAATCCGGTTGCAGTCGGGGTTCTTGACGCATTCCATCACCGAGAGCAGCACGATCCGCCCGGTGGACGGGATCACGATCGGCGTCGGATTTCCTTTGGTGTCACCGAAACCTTCGATGACGACCTTCGGGGCGCTCCAGGTCTTGCCGTTGTCGGCGGAACGTTTCACGACGAGGTCGATGTCACCGCGGTCGTTGCAGAAGCTGGCTCCGCCGTTGCGGCCCTCGGCGAACGCGAGCAGTTCGCCGTTGTTCGCCTTGACGACGGCGGGGATTCTGAAGCAGTCGTAACCTTCTGTTTTCTGCTTGTACACCAACGTGTTCCCGACCGCGGCGGTCGAGAACTGGTCGCCGGTGGCCGGCGCGGCGAGGGAGGTGGCCGGGGCTGCGCCGACCGCCGCGGTGGCGACGAGGGCCGCGAACAGGCCCTGTGCGACGCGGGAGATCTTCACGGGAGTGTCTCCGTCCTGGATTCGGTTCAGGTGACGGGACATGAGAGTCCTTCCGGGGCGTACAAGACGCGTACAACCCGGGTTCGTGCTTTGTGTCAGATGACGCAGAGCGGCGGGACGATCCCTGCCAAGCTCGGTCCCGTCGGACACGGCGCGAGATCGGCGGGGAGGCCGATGAAGGTGATCGATCCGGAGAGGGTGAGGGGCGATCGATCACCGGTTCGTGTCGTGGCGCCGGTGGGTCCGGCCGTTGGCGGGACCCACCGGCGGTTGCCGGCTCAGTGGTCGTCGGGCGCCAGCTGCCTGAGGTCGTGGACGCTCCGCACGACCAGCCGCTGGCGGCCGGTGCTGAGCAGCCCGTCGGCGCGCAGGGTCCGCAGGGTCCGCGCGACGGCTTCCCTCGACGCGGACGCGAGCCCGGCCAGGTCGCGCTGGCTGATCCGCAGGGCGATCAGCGTGCCGTCGGCGACGGGCACGCCGTACCGCTCCGCGAGGTCGACGAGGATCGCGGCGATCCGTTCGGCGGCGGTGCTGTCCCCGAATTCGGTGCGGCGCGAATTGGCGTAGCGCAGGCGGGAGGTGATGATCCGCAGCAGCACCACCGAGATGCCAGGATGCTCGCGGAGCACGGCGTTGAACGCGCGCGAGGACAGCCACAGCCCGGTGACGGGCTCGACGGCGATGGCCGTGGCCGAGCGCAGGCTGCCGTCCATCGACGCCATCTCGCCGATGATGTCGCCCGGATCGCGGACGGCCAGCACGGCGTCGTAGCCGCCGGTGGACACCGAGGTGATCTTGACCCGCCCGGTCATCAGGATCAGCACCCAGTCCGACCGGTCGCCCTCGCGGATGATCACCGTACCCGCCGGGTACCGGCGCAGTTCGGCCGCGGCACGCAGCGCCTTGCGCTGGCCGTCGTCGAGCAGCTCCCAGAGCCTGCCGGGTGGATCGTGCGGCGCCGCCGCCGGCTGTGTCATGCCTTTTCGTCGCCTCCGTGCGCGATCGTACGAGACGTCAGCCGGGGATCTCCTGGTACGCCTGGGATAGGCGCTGGACGCCGTCCCTGAGCTGCGCGCCTGTCGCGGCGCTGACGTAGCTCAGGCGCAGATAGGGCCCCGGAGCCTCGGCCGCGAAGTACATCCTGCCGGGGGTGACCGCTACTCCGGCGCGGAAAGCGGCGCTCGTCAGCGCTACTTCGTCGACGAAGCCGGGCAGCGGCTGCCACAGGTGGTAACCCCCGGTCGGGACCGGGACGGCGGTCCAGGTGGGCAGGAACTCCCGTAGTGCCGAGACGGCGACGTCGCGGCGTTCCCGCAACGAGGCCGCGAGGCTCCGCAGGTGGCGGCCCCAGGCGGGAGAACTCACCAGTTCTAGCGCGGTTTCCTGCAGCGGGCGCGGCACGAAGAAGCTCTCGACGGCGTGGAGCCCGCGCAGGCGTTCCAGCGCCGGGCCGCGCGCGGCCAGCGCGCTGATCCGCAGGCTCGGGGACGCCGGTTTCGTGAGCGAGCGGATGTGCACCACGACGCCGTCGGGGTCGTCGGCCACGAGCGGGGGCGGGGGAGCCGGGCTGCCGGGATGCGCCATCAGCCGGGCGAAATCGTCCTCGATGACGAAAGCGCCCGCGTCACGGGCGATCCGCAGGACCTCGGCCCGGCGTTCGGCGCACAGCACCGCGCCGGTCGGGTTCTGGAACGCGGGCTGGCAGACGAACAGCCGGGCGCCCGTGTCGCGGAAGGCGTCCGCGAGCAGTTCGGGCCGGACGCCGTCGCGGTCGATCGGCACCGGTACCGGCCGCAGCCCCGACGCCCGCGCGATGGCGAGCATCCCCGGGTACGTCGGGGATTCCACCAGGACAGGCGCGCCGGGCGCGCCGAGCGCGCGTAACGCCGTGGTCAGCGCGCTCTGCCCGCCCGAAGTGATCAGCACGTTCTCGACGTTCACCGGGCTGCCGATGTCGCGGGCGAACCAGGCCCGCAGTTCGGGCAGGCCGCAGATCGGCGGCCGTGTCCAGGCACCCGGGCGGCGTCCGGCGCGGGCCGACGCCGCCGCGAGTTCGCGTTCCGGCTGGAGGCTCGGATGCGTGTAGCCGCCGTTGAGGTCGATGACGCCCGACGGCGGGTCGCTCAGCGCGGTGAGCACGCCGCTCGCGTCGATCGCGCGGGCACCGGACTGGGAACTGAGCGCCACCTCCTGCCAGGACACGTCACCGGTCACCGCCACCTCACGGGGCGGCGCGGCGCGGAAGACGCCGGCGCCGGGGCGGGTGATCACCAAGCCTTCGGCGGCCAGCGCGGCGATGGCTCGCGACACCGTCACCGGGCTCACCTTCAGCTGCCGGACCAGCTCCCGGCTGGACGGGAGCTTTCCATCGACCGGATAGCGCTCCAGGTCGGACCTCAGCTGTGTGACCAGGCTGGTGACGCTGCTACCATCGGACATGAGACTGGATGATAGCGCTATCGCGGATCGGGCAGTAGCGGTCCGCTCCGGGACCACGCTGGCGGCGCTGGGTGTCCTCGCCTTCTCGTTCACGTTCCCCGCCACCGTGTGGGCGCTCAAGGGCTTCGACCCGTGGACCGCCACCGGGCTGCGCAGCGTCCTGGCCGCGCTGGTCGCCGGCACCTGTCTTCGAATCTTCCGGGTTCCGCTGCCGAGACGCGACCAGTGGCGGGGCCTGGCCGTGGTCTCCCTCGGCTGTGTCCTCGCGTTCCCGATCCTCACCACGCTCGCGCTGACGACGTCGTCGACCGCGCATTCCGCGGTGGTGATCGGGCTGCTGCCGCTGGCCACCGCCGTGATCTCGTCGAAGCTGACCGGGCACCGGCCGTCCCGCCGCTTCTGGCTCGCCGCGGCGGTCGGCGCGAGCGCGGTCGTCGTGTTCACCGTCGCGCAGAGCGGCGGCGGACTGTCCACAGCGGACCTGTTCCTGTTCGGCGCGCTCGTGCTGTGCGCGTTCGGGTACGCCGAGGGCGGCAGGCTGGCCAGGGAAATGGCGGGCTGGCACGTGATCGCGTGGGCACTGGTGCTGGCATTGCCGGTCACCGGGGCGTTCGCCGTCTTCGGTCTCGCGACCGAACCGCTGCACGTCACCGGCGAGGGGATCGTCGGCCTGCTGTACGTCGCGCTCGTCTCGCAGTTCGGCGGGTTTTTCGCCTGGTACCGCGGAATGGCCGAGATCGGGGTGGCGCGGGCGAGCCAGCTGCAGCTCGCCCAGCCGCTGCTGACCCTGGTCTGGGCGGTCCTGCTGCTCGGCGAGCACCTTCCGGCCGCCGCGCCGGTGACCGCGCTGATCGTCGTCGCCTGCATCGTCGTGACCCAACGGTCCCGCACCTAGATCGACGTCGCGATTCCGCCAGACCGCGGTGCCCGCGTGGTGATGGGCTGAAGCACATGACCGCTTCGACCCTCGACACCTCCGCGCGGACCCCGCTGAAGGGATGGCTCGCCGTCCTCGCGGTGACACTGGGAATCTTTTCCCTCGTCACCACGGAGATCCTGCCGATCGGCCTCCTGACCCCGATCGGCGAGGACTTCCGGATCACGTCGGGGACGGCGGGCCTGACCATGACCCTGCCCGGTTTCCTCGCCGCGCTCGCGGCCCCGGCCGTCACCGTCGCCGCCGGGCGGCTCGACCGCCGGATCCTGCTGTGCGCGCTGATGGTGGTCCTGGCCTTCGCCGACGTCCTCGCGGCGACCGCGCAGGCCTACTGGGCGATGCTCGTCTCGCGCGTCCTGGTCGGGCTGGTGATCGGCGCCTTCTGGGCGATCGGCTCCGGGCTCGCCGAACGGCTCGTCGGCCCTGGGCGCGCGGGCAGGGCGACCGCGGTGATCTTCTCCGCCGTCCCGCTCGGCTCGGTTCTCGGCGTTCCGGCGGGAACGTTCCTCGGTGAGCTTTTCGGCTGGCGAGCCGCTTTCGCGGTGATGGCGGTCTTCACGATCGGCGTCCTCGCCGCGCTGGCGCTGGCGTTACCTCCACTGCCGTCCGCGGCCGCGACCCGGCTCGGCGTCGTGCGCGGGATGACCCGCGAGCGGGCGACCCGCCTCGGCCTGCTCGTCACGGTGCTGATCGTGCTGGCCCACTTCGGGACCTACACCTACGTCACGCCGCTCCTGCGCCAGGTGACACAGGTGAGCCCCGAGCTGGTCACCGTCTTCCTGTTCGTCTACGGCACCGCCGGGATCGCCGGCAATTTCGTGGCTGGCGCGGCGATCGCCCGCGACCTCCGGCTGACCTTCCTCGCCGCGGCGGGCTCGATCGGCGTCGTGGCACTCACGTTGCCGTTCTTCGGCGACACGAAAGCGGGGGCGCTCGCGCTGCTGGTGCTCTGGGGTTTCGCCTACGGTGCTGTGCCGGTCTGCTCGGGAACGTGGTTCGCGAGGGCGGCGCCGCACGCGCCCGAAGCGGCGTCGGTGCTGTTCACCTCGTCGTTCCAAGCGACCCTTTCAGCGGGCGCGCTGCTCGGCGGGCTGGTCGTCGACGCGGTCTCCGTCCCGGCCGTGATGGTCACCGGAGGCGTGGTCGCGCTGCTCGCGGCCGTCGTCCTCAGCCGAGCACGGTCAGTGTGACCAGCGCGGTGGTCCCGACCAGCAGGGTGGAGAGCAGGCCGAGCAGCAGGGCGCGGCCCCCGGTGCAGACGAGTTTGCCGATCCGCACCGCGCAGCCCAGGCCGAACAGCGCCCCGGCCAGCAGCAGGGTGCAGGCGACCTTGGCGACGTCGAGCACGACCCCCGGCACGATCCCGGTGCTGCGCAGGGCGGCCATCGCCAGGAAACCGAGGACGAACAGCGGGACCAGCGGCGGCCGCTTGCCGTCGACGGGCCGATGCCGCTCGTGCACGCCGACCGCGGCGACCATCGGGGCCAGCAGGACCACCCGGCTGAGCTTGATCACGATGGCGACCGCGATGGCGGCGCTTCCGGCGGGGGTGGCCGCGGCGACGACCTGCGCGACTTCGTGCACGCTGAGGCCCGCCCACTCGCCGATCCTGGCCGCGTCGAGCCGCAGCCAGCCGCCGATCAGCGGGACCGCGGCGATGGCGAGCCCGCCGTAGAAGGTGACCAGGGCGACCGCGGTCGCGACGTCCGAGTCCTCGCGTTTCACGACGCCTTCCATGGCGGCGATGGCGGACGCGCCGCAGATCGAGAACCCGGTCGCGACCAGGATCCCCAGGCCGCGGGGCACGCCGAGGAGCCTGCCGAGACCGATCGTGCCGAGGAACGTGATCCCGACGGTGAGCACGACGGCGACCAGGGTCCCGGGGCCCAGCGCCAGGACGGCCGGGAGCGAGAGTTGCAGACCGAGCAGCACGACACCGGCGCGAAGCAGCTTCTTGGTGATCCCGGCGATGGCCTTCCTGGTCCCGTCGGACAGCGAAGGCAGCGATCCGGTGACGATGCCGAGCACGACGGCGATGGTGAGCGCGCTGATGACCGGGAAAGCGGTGCCGACCAGGTACGCGGCGGCCACTCCGGCGCCGGTGATCGCGAAGGCGGTCAGGTAGGGCTTCGTCGGTCTCGCGTGCGTGGTGCTCATGGTTCGAGCCTCGCCCGGACGGGGCGACCTCGGTAGCGGGGAATACCAGGGGTAGGTCATACACTTGGGCTATGACCACACCCGATCTGGACTCCCTGCGCCTGCTGGTGCTCGTGGACGAGCTCGGCAGTATCGGGCAGGCCGCGGCCAGTCTCGGGATCGCGCAGCCGTCGGCCAGCAAACGACTGTCCACAGTAGAGCGAAGGCTGGGATTGGTGCTGGTCGACCGCACGCGCCGCGGTTCCGCGCTCACTCCCGACGGCCGGATCATCGCGGGCTGGGCGCAGCGCGTGCTGTCCGAACTCGACGGCCTCCTCGACGGCGCCGAAGCGCTGCGCACCCAGCACGAGGCGCATCTGCGGGTCGCCGCGAGCATGACACTGGCCGAGTATCTGGTGCCGGGCTGGATCGGCGAGCTCAAACGCGGCGACCCCGGGCTGTATCTCGGGCTGGAGGTCACCAACTCCGACCAGGCCGCCGAACTGGCGCGGGAGGGCAAGGTCGACCTCGGCTTCGTCGAGTCGCCCGGTTCGCTGCCCGGCCTTTCGTCCCGGCGGGTGGCCACCGATCACCTGGTCCTCGTCGTGCCCCCGAATCATCCGTGGGCGCGCAAACGCCGTCCCGTGACCGCGGCCGAGCTGGCGATCACGCCGCTCGTGGTCCGCGAACCGGGTTCCGGCACCAGGGAGACCGTGGACGCCGCGTTGCGCAAGGCCGGGGTCGGTCCGGCGAAACCGTTGCTGGAACTGGGCTCCGCCTCCGCGGTCGGCAACGCCGTGATCGCGGGTGCCGGTCCGGCGGTGATCAGTGAACTCGCCATCGTCCGGGACGTCGCCGAAGGCAGGCTCGTCCCGGTCCCGGTGGACGGCGTCGACTTCGGCCGGGAGCTGCGCGCGGTGTGGCCCGCCGGGCGGCGGCTCGCGGGTCCGGCCGCGGAACTGCTGAGCATCGCGGTCCGGAATGCGAAATCCCGCTGAGTCCTTTCATGTTCTCCCGGTTCGGAAATAGGTGCGGACCATTGTTTCCCGATGGTCCGATGAATGTGGAATGGCGGACTCCGGTCCGCGTTCCGCCATTCGGTTCCTGTGTCCGGAAACGGTACTGCCGAGTATTGACCTGGCGTCGCCTCTGCGTTTAAGTACGCTCGGTAATCAATTCACTCTTCCGTGTTTCGGAGGCTTCCCGTGGGAAAGGCCGTCAGTGTCCTTCGCCTGTCCGCACCGACCGTCGCCGAGATGGGTTGCCTGCTCGACCGCGACGACCTGCCGCGCACCGGCGACCTCGGCCGCGGCCGGATCCGGCTCGGCCTCGTCGACCCGACGCCCAAACGACTGAACCTGGCCAGGAAAGTGGTCGCGAAGGGCAGATCGTGGCGCGGCCGCAACGACCTCTGGTTCGTTCCGGAACCGCTGCTCGGCGCGGGTGGCGGCGAACTCGCCTTCGTCTTCCCCGGGCCGGAGAACGCCTGCGAGACGCAGGCCGACGACGTCCGGCTGGGCAGGCTGTCCGACACGGCCTTGCGCCGTCTGCGCGTGACCCCGGACGCGCTCGCCGGGCACGGCCTGGGGGAGTGGACCGCCATGGCCATCGCCGGGATCCACGCCGACACCGAGGTGGACGCGTTCCGGGCGGGTTTCGATCCGGACGCGCTCAAGGTGCCGGGGCTGGCCTTCGCGGTGATCGGCGCGGCGGCGTACATGGTCGCCGAAGTCCTCAAAGGACAGTCGGAAGTGATTCTCTCCCAAGATAACGCGCCGCACCAGACGATGATCTGCGGGCCCGCGGAAGCCGTCGACGGCTTCGTGCGCGGATTCCGCGCCGACGGGGTGATCTCTCAAGTGCTGCCGGCCCGGCCCGCGTTCCACACCCCGATGCTCGCACCGTATCTCGGCCCGATCCGCGAGGCCGCCGAGCGCCATCCTCCGCGGCCGGCGAAACTCCCGGTCTGGTCGGCCACGACGGGCAGGCCCTACCCGGCGGCGGCCGGGAACGTGCGTGACCTGTTCGTGCGGCATCTGCTGGAGCCGGTGCGGTTCCGCGGCCTCGTCGAAAACATGTACGCGGCCGGGTTCCGCGCGTTCGTGCAGATGGGCGCCGGCCAGCTCGGCTCGCTGATCGGGAACACCCTGCACGACCGTGAGCACCTCGTCGTCGCCACTCATCCGGCGCATCGGCCGGGTCTCCCGTGGCTACTGCGAGTCGCCACGGCCTTGTGGGCGGACGGGGCCGATCCGGCGTTCGGGCACCTGCCGGGACAAGCCCTTCAGCCTCTTAAAAATCCCACGTGTAGGGGCTCTCCTGGAGGGGTACCAGCCTTCAGAAGGTGCGTCCTCGTGCTGGGAGTCGTCATGACCGCGGTGAAGACATCGTCCCGACCGGAGGCCGTCCGTTTCGGCGGACGGCGACGGGCGCCCAAGGGCAGCGTGTTCCTCAACATCGTCCGCACCACCGACCACAAGACGATCGGCGTGCTCTACCTGAGCACCTCGTTCGGGTTCTTCCTCGTCGGCGGGTTCATGGCGCTGCTGATGCGCGGCGAACTGGGCAGGCCGGGGATGCAGTTCCTTTCGCAGGAGCAGTACAACCAGCTGTTCACCATGCACGGCCTGATCATGCTGCTGCTGTACGCGACACCGAACCTCTTCGCGTTCGCCAACTACATCCTGCCGCTGCAGATCGGGTCACCGGACGTCGCCTTCCCGAGGCTGAACGCGTTCTCCTACTGGCTGTATCTCTTCGGCGGGTTGATGACGCTCAGCGCGTTCCTCACGCCTAGCGGGGCGCCCGACTTCGGGTGGACGATGTACACGCCGCTGTCCAATGCCGCGCACACCCCGGGCGTCGGCGCCGATCTGGTGATCATGGGCCTGATCGTCTCCGGGCTCGGGACGATCCTGGGCGCGGTCAACATGGTCACCACGATCCTCTGCCTGCGCGCGCCCGGGATGACGATGTGGCGGCTGCCGCTGTTCACCTGGAACATCCTGTTCACCACGATCCTGATCCTGGCGGTCTTCCCGATCCTCACCGCGGCCCTGTTCGGGCTGATGGCCGACCGGCGGCTGGGCGCGCACGTCTTCGATCCGGCCAACGGCGGGGCGATCCTGTTCCAGCACCTGTTCTGGTTCTTCGGCCATCCCGAGGTGTACATCGTCGCGTTGCCGTACTTCGGCATCATCACCGAGATCGTCCCGGTGTTCAGCCGGAAACCGCTCTTCGGCTACAAGCTCATGGTGTTCGCGACGATCGCGATCACCGCCCTGTCCTTCGCCGTGTGGGCGCACCACATGTTCGCCACCGGCGCGGTGCTGCTGCCGTTCTTCTCCATCATGACCTTCCTCATCGCGGTGCCGACCGGGATCAAGTTCTTCAACTGGATCGGCACCATGTGGAAGGGACAGCTCACCTTCGAGTCACCGATGCTGTGGTCGATCGGGTTCATGGTGACGTTCCTGCTCGGCGGGCTGACCGGGATCATCCTCGCCGCGCCGCCGCTGGACTTCCACATCCACGACACCTATTTCGTGGTGGCGCATTTCCATTACGTGCTGTTCGGCACCATCGTGTTCGCCACGTTCGCCGGGATCTACTTCTGGTTCCCCAAGATGACCGGGCGGATGCTCGACGAGCGGCTCGCGAAACTCCATTTCTGGACCACGTTCATCGGCTTCCACGCGACGTTCCTCGTCCAGCACTGGCTCGGCAACGAAGGAATGCCGCGCCGCTACGCCGACTACCTGAGCACCGACGGTTTCACGCTGCTGCACACCATTTCCACGATCGGCGCCTTCCTGCTCGGCGCTTCGGTGCTGCCGTTCCTGTGGAACGTCGTCCGCAGCTACCGGTTCGGGGAGGTAGTCGAAGTGGACGATCCGTGGGGACACGGGAATTCCCTGGAATGGGCGACGACCTGTCCGCCGCCCCGGCACAACTTCTTCGATCTCCCGAGGATCCGGTCCGAACGCCCGGCGTTCGAACTCCACTACCCCCACATGATCCCCAGGTTGCGCGCCGAGGGACACACGACCCCGTTCCAGAGTCGCGACCAGGCCACCCCGTCCGAAGTGGTGGCGGACAAGGCATTGAAGGACGACACCGCCTGAGGCGAGGAAATGAGGTACCGCGCATGATCCCCATGGACGTCGAAGGGATGGCAGTCCTGGCTCCGGAAGCGGCACCGGTGATGTTGCTGCGGGAGCGGGAGGGCGAACGCCGCTGGCTGGCGATCACGATCGGCGGCCCCGAGGCGAGCGCGGTGGCGCTCGCGCAGGAGCGGATCCGGCTGCCGCGGCCGGGCACGATCGAGCTGATCGGCCAGGTGGTCGAGTCGTTCGGGCACCGGGTCACCGGGGTCCAGGTCACCGCGTTGCGGGACGGCATCTTCTTCGCCGACCTGGTACTCGATTCCGGCATCCGCGTCTCGGCGCGGCCGAGCGACGCGGTCGCGATCGGGTTGCGCGCCGGGGTCGGGATCGAGGTGGCCGACGCGGTGCTGGAGGTCGCTTCCGTGCGGGTCGAGATCATGGGCTCCGGACCCGACGCGGAACTGCCGTCGGTGCCGCCGGATCCGGTGGCGCAGGAACGGGAGGTCGAGGAGTTCCGGGCGGCGCTGGACAAGATCGCGCCGGAGGACTTCGGCGGCCCGCCGCCCGATCCGCCCTCTGACCGCTGACCCGTGCAATGAAGGGGCCTTTCATAGCAAATTTTGCTATGAAAGGCCCCTTCATTGCGGTTAAGTACTACTGCTTCGCCAGGCCCTGCTCGATCGCCTCGATGATGCGCGGCCGCATCTCGGCGGCGCTGATGATCGCGTCCACCGAACCGACCTTCACCGCGCGCTCGATGCTGTGCACGCTGTCGAACTCGGCCGCGACCGCGCCCAGCTTCTCGGCGCGCACCGACGACTGGACCTCGGCCAGTTCCGCCGCGAGCGCGGCGCGCTCGGCACCGGTCGCCCCGCTGACCTTCTCCGTCAGCGACCGCACCCGCTGATCCGCCGCCGTCCGCGCGTTGACCTCACCCGCGAACACGACCGCCGCGGCCGGCGCGCCGCCGAGCACCGACGCGAACGAGCCTTCCAGCGCCAGCACCGTCATGTTCGGGTTCAGCGCCTTCGAGAAGACCACGAACGCGCCGCCGTGGTACCGCGAGATCACGGTGAACACGATCGGGCCCTCGAAGTTGACGATCGCCCGGCCGATCTCCGCGCCGTACTCCAGCTGGAGTTTCCGCATCGACTCCGGCGAGCCGTCGAAGCCGGACAGGTTCGCCAGCACCACCAGCGGCCGGTTGCCGCTGGCCGCGTTGATCGCCCGCGCCGCCTTCTTCGACGACCGCGGGAACAGCGTGCCCGCGGTGTAGGTGTCCGGGCCGTCGGTGGGCGGGAAGCCGCGGCGCGGCACCGAACGCGACTCGATCCCGAGCAGGCAGACCGGCCGCCCGCCGAGGTGCACGTCCTGCACGGCTGCGGTCTCCGCGTCCGCCATGCCCGGCCAGCGCTCCAGCACCGGGTGGTCCTGGTCCGACAGGGCGCGCATCACGGTGCGGATGTCGAACGGCTTCTTGCGGTCGGGGTTGGCCTCCCGCGAGAAGATCTGGCCCACCGTGGTGAAGTCGCTGTCGACGGCCGCGTGCGGGAACGACGAGATGTCCCGGTCGATCGGGTCGTTCGTGACCGCCTTGCGGGGGCCGGGCTCGCCCGGCACCACGTAGGTGTGGTCGTAGTGCGACATCAGGACGTCACGCGCCGCGGCGAGGTTCGGCGCCCAGTACTGCGCCTGGCCGTTCGGGCCCATCACGCGGTCGTAGCCGCCGATGCCGAAGTTGTCCTCCGCCGAGACGCCACCGGAGAAGTCGAGCGACTGCTTGCCGGTCAGCACCATCGCGGAATCCGGCGTCATCACCAGGATTCCCTTGGTGTGCATGAGCATCGTCGCTTCGGCGTTCCAGTACGGCTGGGCGCCGACGTTGATCCCGGCGACAACGATGTTGATCTCGCCGCCGTTCTGGGTGAAGTGCACGATCCGCTTGAGGGCGGCCGCGACCCAGTCCATGTTCTCGGTGCCGGACTCCATCGAAATCCGGGCGCCTGCCGAGAGCGCGTACCACTCCAGCGGGACCCGCAGCCGCTCGGCGAGGTCCAGCGCCGCGATCACCCGCGAGCACTCGGGCTCCGACAGCGCGCCGAGCGCCTTCGTCGGGTCACCGAGCAGGACCACGCGCTTGACGCCCTCCGGGTACCGCTCGGTCGGTGTGGTGACCACACCGGCGACGATCGCCGCCTTGTTGCGGCCCTTCTTCCGGTCGACCGGGACGAGGGTGTTCGTGTCGTCCATGTCGTACTCGGCGAACGAACCGAGCATCTCGGTCAGCTCGTACGGGTACACGGTGTCGCGGCGACGGGCGCGCAGGACGTTCTGGCGGTAGTCGTCGAGCGGCAGGATCGGCTCGGTGGTGGGCTCGGACAGCGACATCTGCACGCCGCCGCTGACGTCGTAGCCGATCCGCACGGCGACCTCTTTGACGTCGCCGGTCGCGCGGTCGCGCTGCCTGCCGAGGAACTGGACCTCTTCGAGACCCGCGCCGGCCGTCGACGGCTGCACGCGTTGCGCGACCGTGTTCAGCTCCTCACCGGTGAGCTCACTGGTCGGCCACACGTACAGCATGATCCTGTTGGTGTCGAAACGCTTCTTCGGCGGAAGCTTCGCCTGCACCTCGCGGATCGCGTCGAGACAGCCCGCCAGCGTTCCTTCGACCGCCGGCAGGGCCAGCAGCTTGCCGTCGTTGTCCCGCAACGGGGTCAGGTCACGGACCTGGGCGAGCGCGACCAGCCGCTGATCCGACGGGTTCATCGGCGAGACGCACTTGAACAGGTAGACGTCCTCGTCGCCCGACGGCAACCGGGTGAGGTCGAAGTTCGCCAGCCGCTGCAACTGCATCCGCTGGGCGATCAGCGGATGCAGACCGCGGATCAGCCGCTCCTCGCTGAACCCGGTCGAAGACGGGCGGAAGGTGAAGTGGTGGTGCATCACCGCGCCGCCGTGCCCGGCGACGGTGGTCGTGATCCGCCGGACGCGGCTCGGCAGCGACTCGGCCGTGAGAACCTCGCGCAGCCCGGCCGCCATCGTGTCGTCGTCGGCGGACTCGTCGTCCCAGGTGAGGTAGAGGTCCGCCTCGACGTCGGTGTCGGCGGGCAGCTTCGCGGCGAGATCGGCGACCGCCTTGACCGCGCCGGGCAGACCGGCGCGGTCGACGGCGGTGGTGACCATGTGGAACCGCTCGTTCGCGTCGGCGTAGTCGCCGGTGACGAAGGTGCAGCCGCCGACGGTCACCTGCTGGACACCGGTGAGCGCGCGGTTGCCGTAGTAGCGACGGCTCAGCACTTCCAGCAGCGGGCTGTGATCGGTGCCGGGGCGGCCGATCCGCTGGCCGAGCAGGCGGACCAGCGGCTGCGCGCTGGCCAGCATGCTCGCGATCCGCTCGGCGCGGTCCGGCGAATCCGGGTGAAGGTCGAGGTGCCGCAGGTGTTTGCGGACCTCGCTGTACGCCTCGGCGCGGGTGCGGCGGAGCAGCGGCTGGGCGAACCAGCGGAACACCACGCTGCGCGCCAGGTCGCCGACCACCGGGAAACGGAGCTGCGTGGCGGCGATGAGCGCCTCCAGCGCCTTGCCCGCCGGCTCACGCATGGACTCGAACGGCTGCGGCTCGGTGAGCCACTGCCGCAGCAGCGCGGTGACGACCGCGACGTCGGACGAGGTCCGCTGCTGGGCGAGGAAGATGCGGAAGACCGCCTCTTCCAGCTCCGGCGTGCGCTCCAGGTCCTGGATGCCGTAGTGCGCCAGCACCTTCTTCAGCTTGTTCTGGAACGACTCCGACAGTCCGGCGCGTTCGACGTCGAGGCTCTGCAGGTAGGTGTGGAAGAACTCGCGGGAGCTGTGCACCCGGGTGTCCGTCTTGGCGTCCTCGCGGGCCGGCTTGTTGCGCATCAGCTCGGAGAGGTCGGCGAACACGGTCAGCAGCTCGACCTCGCCCTCCAGCGGGCGATCGCCGTTGCCCTCCAGTTCGTCGCGGGCGGCGAGGTACGCGCTGAGCGTGCGGCGCTCGTCGTGCGGGTCCACGTCGAAGCCCAGCAGGAGACTGCGCAGATCCTGCTGTCCCCGCGTGATCCGCTGCGAGGCCGACGTCCCGTCCGGTTCGGCGGGCAGCTCGATCTCGACACTGCCCTTGTCCTCGGCGACCTCGGCGCCTTCCTCCGCCAGCGGCTCGAGCCGCAGCAGGGGAGCGCCGGTCTCGACCTGGCTGCCGACCGAGACGACGCACTCACGCAGCTTCGCGCGGAACGGCGCGCGAAGCACCGTCTCCATCTTCATGCTTTCCAGCACCAGCACGGGCGCGCCCGCCTCGACCTCCGCGCCGACCTCCAGCGGGGTCGCGACGACGAGCGCGGGCGCGGGCGAGCGGACGACGCCGCCCTCGTCCCGGCTGACCCGGTGGGTGACGCCGTCGACCTCGATCAGGTGGATCGGTCCGTGCGTGCCGGTGACCAGGCGGAACCGGGTGCCGTTGACGGTGATCTGGCCGGTGTGCTCGTCGAACCGGTCGACCTCGACGTCGGCGGGGTGGATGTCGCCGCCCGCCGAGACCCCGACGCGGAACCGGCGGTGGCCGATCCGGGCGACGCTCACGCGGTACGCGGCGCCGCGCAGTTTGAGGTCGAGCGGACGGCCGCTCTCGTGCTGGACCTGCGGGCGGCCACCGTGCGCGGTGGAGAGAAGCCGTTGGCGTTCAACGGCTTCCTCGTCTTCGTACGCCTCGATCGCGGCGGCCGCGAGCGCGATCGCCGAGTGGCGGTGGGTGACGAGCTTGCCTTCGCCGCGGACGCGGTCGATCCAGCCGGTGTCGGCGCTGCCGTCGATCACCTCGGGCTGGTCGAGCAGGTCGAGGACGAAGCTCTTGTTGGTCGCGCCGCCCTCGATGATGACCGTGGTCTGGGCCATCGCGCGGCGCAGACGGCCGAGCGCCTCGTCACGGTCGCGGCCGTAGGCGATGATCTTCGCGATCATCGAGTCGAAGTCGGCCGGGATCGTGTCGCCTTCGCTGACCCCGGTGTCGACCCGGATACCGGGACCGGCGGGCAGGTCCAGGCGCGCGATGCGGCCGGGCGACGGGGCGAAGTCGCGGTCCGGGTCCTCGGCGTTGAGCCGCGCCTCGACGGCGTGACCGAATTCGGCGGGCTGGACACCTTCGAGCTTGCCACCGGAAGCGACGTGCAGCTGGGCCTTGACCAGGTCCATGCCGGTGGTCAGCTCGGTGATCGGGTGCTCGACCTGCAGGCGGGTGTTGACCTCGAGGAACGCGAACAGCTTGTCGCCGGGGTGGTAAAGGAACTCGACCGTGCCGGCGCCGCGGTAGCCGACCGCGAGCGCGAGCCGCTCGGCGGACCGCTTGAGCTCGTCGGCCTGCTCGGGGGCCAGCACCGGGGAGGCGGACTCCTCGATGATCTTCTGGTTGCGGCGCTGCACCGAACAGTCGCGGACGCCGAGCGCCCACGCGGTGCCCTGGCCGTCGGCGATGACCTGGACCTCGACGTGCCGGGCGCCGGTGACCAGGCGCTCCAGGAAGACGACGCCGCTGCCGAAGGCGCGCTCGGCCTCCAGGCTGGTGCGCTCGTAGGCGTCCTCGAGTTCGTCGGCGGAGGTGATGACGCGGATACCGCGGCCGCCACCGCCCGCGGTCGCCTTGAGCATCAGCGGGTAGCCGATCTCGTCGGCGGCCTTGATGGCGGCGTCGAGGTCCGCGACGGCGCCGCGGCTCCACGGAGCGACCGGGACGCCGACCTCTTCGGCGATCAGCTTCGCGCCGATCTTGTCGCCGAGCTTGCGCATGGCGTCCGCGCTCGGCCCGATGAAGGTGACGCCCAGCCGCTCACACAGCTCGGCGAAGGCCGGATCCTCGGCCACGAAACCCCAGCCGACCCAGGCCGCGTCGGCCCCGGTCTCGGTCAGTGCCCGCTCCAGCACGGCGAAATCCAGATACGGACGCGCCGACGCGGGGCCGAGGTTGTAGCTGATGTCGGCTTCCCGCACGAACGTCGCCGACCGGTCCGCGTCCGTGAAGAGCGCGACGGTCTCGATCCGCCGTCCGGTCTCCGCCGAAAGCTCGCGGACGGCGTGGATGAGCCGCATCGCGGCTTCTCCGCGGTTGACGATGGCGACACGACTGAACACCGACTGAGCCTCCCAAGTGCGCGACACCGCCCCGCCGGATCACGCGCGGGACAGTCTTCTGTACCTGTCTAACAGCCTGCCTCTTACCGGCCGGTACGAGAATGTCGTCGGTGGCGCATGCCGGGGGCCGGGTGTTGTAGGAACCCGCCAAAAAGTGTCCTGGAACACCTAGTAGAGGGCCCGGATGACGTGATGAAGTGGACAACTGGGCGTTCGGCTTGGTAGCCGGGTCCGCGAGGTGTCATCCGGTGTTCACGCCGGTTTCATCGAGGCGGCTGGGCTTGTTTCCGGCTGGGGTGACGGGGGTGGCCGTTTTTCGGCGACGGCCGGGAGTGGGGTGCTCGGGGACAGTGCGTCGCCAGGCGGTGGTGAGCTGCTTTGCGCCCTCGATCGAGCTGTGGCCGTTTTTCGGCGACGTGGCCAGGGGGGTCGTGATTCTCCTGCCGCTGCATCGCGGCGCAGGGGGCGTGGTCGTTTTTCGGCGACGGATGGGACCGGTGGCGGGCGCTCGGGGCTGGGGCCAGCGGCATCGGCGGGCGTAGTCACGAAGTGTGAGATGTCATTGCTTAGGGCTCCGCGGTGACCCCGTAGCCGAATTTCGGCAACGACTGGGCTGGTCTCCGCGACGGCATCACCCGTTGCCGTTTTTCGGCAACGGCTGGGATCGGTGCCGGGCGCTCGGCCAGGGCGGACGTTGCGGTATCGGTAGCCACGAACTGCGAGGGTCCTCGTAGCCGAATTCCGGCGACGACTCAGAACGGTGGCGGTTCCTCGGCGCGGGGTTCGTGCAGGGGCGGTGGCGAGCTGTCGTAGCTCCGCCCTGTAGGGGTGGTGATGGTGAGGGTGCCGTCGGTGGCCAGCCGATAGATCCAGCCGGGTTCGTCTTTCAAGCGATGGTCGCGGCGGCACAGATCGACGAGTTCGGTGTTGGCGGTGTGGCCGCCGTGCTGCCAGGGCAGGGAGTGGTCGAGGTCACAGGCTTGGGCAACCCGGTGGCAGCCGGGTCTTCGGCATTCCCGGTCCCGGACCCGCACGAACTCGCCCAGTCCGGCGGTGGGCCGGTAGCGGTCGCGGCCGAGGTCGAGGACTTGTCCGGAGAGTGGGTCGGTGATGATCCGCCGCAACACCGTGTCCGGCCCGGACGCGATCTGCCGGGCCAATGACGCCGGAATGTGCCCGTGCCCGGCCAGTTCGGCGGGATCCTCGTTGATCCCGAGGTAGGTATTCAAATCCATGTACAGGAACACTTCGGATCGTTCGGTCTTGCCGCCTTGGCCGCCCAGCAGGAGGTCGAGGGCGATGTCGGCGCGCAGCTGATCCAGGGTGCGGGTCTCGTCGCCGGTCTTGAGGGCGCGTGCTTCGCGGTCGATCCGGGTGTAGGCGGCGGCGACTTTCTCGGCGGGGCCGTCTTCGACCTCGATCGAGGCGACCCCGGTCTCGCCGTGGCGGAGCGACAACCTGCGCCCGCCACGGTGCCGTTCCGCCCGTCGAGCAGCACCCTCCCGGTCGGCCATCACCGCCGCGTGATTCGCCGCCTTCCGGATCTGCTCCGAATTCCTGCCCGGCAGGCGGTCTTCCAGGACCGCGTCTACCGCGCGGGCATCCTCGTCCGACAACCACGCCGTCGCGGTGGCGACCTTCATCGCCCCGTAGCCACCTACCTCGCCGCGGTCCAGCAGCCCGAGTGTCCGGGGCAGGCGGGTGGTCAACGCCGCCGCCGTCGACACCAGATCGGCCGCGTGGCCGTCCACAACAGACAATGCGAACGCGACCTCCTGCACCACACTCGACGCCCCGCCACGGTGCCGGTTCAGTTGTGCCAACGCGCGGAACCGGACCGCCTCCAACCGTGCGATCCCCTCCGACGCTGCGACAGCGGCGTCGACAGCATCACCGTCGCCCAACGAATCCAGCCCGGCATTGACCTCCTTCAGTGCATCAGAAGCAGTGATTTCCTTGAGTAGCGCCACAGTGGCGTTGCGTGTGTCCACACACAGAAGCTACAACCGACCACCGACAGTTTCCGGCGCCGAGACAGTTTCCCTTACGCGGCAACACGTCGATCAGTAGTAGTGCCGCATCTCACCCCACAGTGAAGACCAAGGACGGGAAGTCCCCGCGCACAAGGAAATCCGCACCCCCTGCTCCTCGTTCTCCACTCCGAGACCATTGTCGTGCACGGCCGCCTCGTGGCAGTCGGTGAACCACGCCGGAAGGTACGGCCCCACGACGACCACCGGGCCGACAGCGTCAGCAGGAGGCGGGCCCCAGTCCGCATAGGACATATGCCCCGAGTACACCGCGGGAAGCCCGTAGTGCTCCAAAGCCCCCGCCTGTCCGTAGTTCCGCGTGAAGATCACCGCGGTCGAGCGCTGCTCCGCCGGGATCCGCTCCCAAACCCGGGTGACCGTTGAGGTCAGCTCCGGCCATCCCGCCTGTTCGCCTTGCTCCTTGTTCACGGCCAGAACGGGCGCCAGCGCGGACGGCGGCAGCAAGGGCAGTCCGACGACGAGTGACATGGCCGCGCCCACGAAAGCCAGTGCGGCAGCGAGAGTGCGGCGCCAAGCGCGGTCGAGCCAGCGCAGGCACGGTTCGGCGCCGGCGGCCGCGAGCAGCAACAGGAATGGCGCCGAGTAGTACGGTTTTCCGCCCAGCGCCAGCAAGATCACGCACAGCACCGGATACGCCGGCGCCAATGAACGGGCCCAGCGCAGCTCAGGATCACGCCACAGTCTGAGGCCGCCGGCGATCCAGACCGGCACGGCCACGGGGGAGAGATAGAGCAACTGCATCGGCACGAACAGGATCCGGTTCTCCGCGCCGTCGTCCTCGCTGATGCCGGAAGCCACGGTCAGCAAAGGGAAGTCGTGCGCCGCCTGCCAGATCAATGCCGGCGCGGCCAAGACGAGTGCGAGCAGGACACCGGCGGGGAGCCAGCCGGTGCGGAACACCGTCCGCGGGCCGACGGCGAGTACCGCCAGACCGATCGAGGCGACCATCAGCAGGACGAGCCACTTGCCCTCCAGTCCGATGCCGACGACGGCGCCGATCGCGAGCCACCACCGTCCGTCGCCGGTGCGGAACAGGCGCAGGATCACCAGGCCCAGCGCGCTCCAGACCAGCATGTCGACGGTGGCCGTCGACAGCATGTGCCCGTCGACCACGACGAACGCCGCCAGCGCGGTGATCGCGGCGGTGAGGACCTGTGCGCCGCGGCCGCCGCCGAATTCGCGGGCGACCAGTGCCAGCAGGATCACCGTCGCGGCGGCGCACGACGTCGCGGCCACGCGCAGACCGGCGGGAGTGGCGCCGAAGACGTCGGTGGAGATCCTCGCGAGCAAGGGAGTCAGCGGCGGCTGATCGACATAACCCCAGTCGAGCCGTTTCCCCGAGGCGAGGAAGTACAGCTCGTCCCGATGGAAGCCATACCGGCCGGACAGGAGTGTCAGCACCAGGATCTGGATCGCGACCACCAGACCGACCGGACCCCGAGCGAATCGCTCCATCGCGCCTCCCCAGACGAGGGGAGCCTACTGCGCGGGCGGTGCCAGTTCGACCCTGTTGCGGCCGCCTTGTTTCGCGCGGTAGAGCGCCATGTCGGTGGCGACGAGAAGGTCGTCGACGCTGGTGATGTTGGCCGCCGGGTACAGCGCCCCGCCGATCGACACCGTCAGATCCGTGAGCACGGTGTCGCGATCGGGCAGCGCGACCGACACCACCGCCACCTGGTGCCGGATCCGTTCGGCCACCTGGCGCAGCGTCTCCTCGCCGTGGATGTCCGGGACGACGATCGCGAACTCCTCGCCGCCCCACCGCCCGCAGACGTCCTGCTCCCGGATCTCGGCGCGCAACGCGTCGCCGACCGCGCGCAGGACGAGGTCGCCGTTGGGATGGCCGTAGGTGTCGTTGATCGTCTTGAAATTGTCGAGGTCGAGGAACAGCACGCCGAGTTTGCGTCCGGCGCGTGTCCGGCCCAGTTGCTCTTCGGCCAGCTGACGCCAGCGGCGTTTCGTGACGAGACCGGTGGTGGCGTCGGTGTGCGCGTCGCGCCGGTACTGCGTCAGCAACAGCCCGCGGTGCAGCGCGACCAGCGCGATGACGACCCCGATCAGCACCAGCGGGTTGGCCTGCGCGAGGACGACGGCCGTCACGAGACCGAGGCCGAGCGCGCCCGCCTCGAGGATCTGGTCGCCGAACCCCGAGAACAATTCACTGATCGACTTCGGCGGCGACGAGAGCGCGATCGCGATCATCACCAGCGCGGTGTTGATCGCCCACCGCAAGGCCGCGGCGATGATGATGACGGCGAGGTCGCCGAGCCCGGTGAGCAGCCCGGAGTCGGGCGGGCCGGGGTAGTGGCGCATGCCGAGGCTGAGGACGACGACGGCGGCCTGCGTGCCGCAGAGCACCGTCGCGGCGGAGAAGATCCACCGATGGGGGAGAACCGGCCGTTGGTGTGGCCAGATCCGCAGCCATGCGATGGTGTAGGTCACCACGACCATCGCGGCGGCGAGCACCGGCGGCAGCGCGATGACGGCGGCGACGCTCCACACCGCCTTGGTGTCGACGTAGGCGACCGACGGGGCCCTGTCGTACTCCCGTTGGCGTTCGATCTGCCGGGTGCCCTCGATCGCGATGGCCGCGCACAGCGTCAAGACGCCGAACCGGACCAGGTCGGTACCGGTCACCGGGATCAGCCGGGCCGTGGCGGCTGTCGAGAGGACGGCGATGAGATTCACGACCAGGACGTAGGAACGCACAGGTCGCGGCAGGCTCCACAGATGCCAGGCCCTGAGCCGCCGCCGCGCGCCGCCGAGTCGTCCGTCCACGCACCCTCTTCCGTCGGTGATCTACACCGTAATCGAACCGGGACGGCGACGACCGCGTTGTCTCCGACGATAAGACACGCGGCCGCGAATTCCCCCGGACAGCCCAACCGAAACGAGGGAGGTGCACCGATGCAGGACAACAACTGGTGAGTGTTTTGCCGGATAAAGCGCTATTTCGAAGGAGGTGAACCCCATGCGTGACAACAACTGGACGACCCGTCGTGACAACAACTGGACGTGATGTGTCAGGAACCGTGCTCGCCACCGGGTGTCGTCCCGCCGACCGGCCCCACGGGATCTCCGGATTCCTCTGGGCCGCGGCGGGACGACACCGCCCGTGACCAGCCTGCCCCGGCGACAGCGGCGACCACCACTCCCGCGACCGCCGCGACGGTGACCACGGTGGTCGGCGCGACGACCTGGGCCAGCAGCCCGGCCACCGCGATCCCAGCCGCCTGAGCCGCCCGCAACGCCGCGATCGCGACCCCGATCACCTGACCACGATGGGCAGGCGGCGCGGCGAGGCTGTACTGCGTCTGCGTGATCATGTCGTGCGCGGAGAACACCCCCGAGATCGTCCACAGCACGACGATCGTCACCAGGCCCGGAGCCCAGCCGGTCGGGATCAGCATCAGACTGCTCGCCACCGCCAGCGTGCCCAGCACCCGGACCTGCCGTTCGCGCGGGACGCGGCTCAGCAGGATGCCGCCGAGCACCGAACCGACCGGGTTCGCGGCCAGCAGCCACGGCAACGCGCCCGCACCGCCCAGTTCGGCGGCGACCGGGACGGCGAGGCCCTCCGGTACGACGTAGAAGCCGCAGCAGCAGGCGATGAGCAGCAGCCAGCGCAGCTTGCGGTCGCGCGCCACCAGACGGCAGCCCGCGATCAGGGACGGACGTTCGTGGTGGGCGGGTGCCGAGGGCGGGAATCGTTCGAGCCCGAAGCGGAGCATGAGCGCAGACAAGGCGAACGTTCCCGCGTCGATCAGCAACGCGCCCGGCACACCCAGGCCGGTGACGACGGCGGCGCCCGCGCCGAAGCCCACCACGAGCCCGGCCTGGTACGTGGACGAGATGACGGCCTGGCCGACGACCAGCCGGTCCGGGTCGAGCAGATCCGGCAGCATCGCCTGCCTGGCCGCGTGGAACGGCCCGGCCATGAGCTGCACGAGGAACAACAGCGCGGCCGCGACAGGCAACGGGAGCCCGGGCACCGCCATCAGTGCGATCAGGACGGCGCGGCCGACATCGGTCACCACCATCACCGTGCGGCGCGAGAACCGGTCCGCGATACCGCCCAGCGCGCCGCCGAGGAGATCGGGGACGAAGGTCAGCGCGTACGCCGCCGAGGCCCACCCGGCCGACGACGTCCGGTCGAACACCAGCACCGTGAGCGCGACCCTGGCCAGCTGGTCTCCGGCGACCGAGAGCAGATGCGCCAGCCAGATCCGGCGGAAGCCGGCGACCGCGAAGACACTGCGGAACGACGCCGCTCGGGCTGGCATGCGCTTCAGGCTGTCGTGAATCGGCCACTCGGCGCAACCCTCCGGAAAATTCCGCCCGCCGTGTCGAACCGGCGAGGGCTCGTTCGACGTGTCAGTAAGAGAAGGAACGGAGAATCCGATGTCGCACTCACTGGGCCCGCTGGCGAACAACCTCGCCGCCTACGCCATCTACTCGACCGCGCAGACCGAGATGCGTCACGCCTACAAGCTGATCGACGCGGGCGACTACCTCGGCGCCGCCGCGGAGATCGATTCCGCCGCCCGCGCCGCCGAAGTGCTCGCCCGCGCCACCTCCGATCTGGACGCCGAGCGCTCGGAACGCTGGCTCAGAGTCGTCGCCGCCCGGAAGCGGTTCGCCGACCAGGCCCGGGCGCGGGCCTCGGACACCGCACTGGCCGTCGCCGCTTAACGGAAAGCACGTCGATAAGTGCCGGGGCTGACGCCCGTCGTGCGCTTGAACCGGTCGCGGAACGAGGTGGGCGAGCCGAAACCGACTTCGGCGCCGATCCGTTCGACGGCGTGCTGAGTGGTCTCCAGCAGATGTTGCGCCTGCCGGACACGCGCCCGGTGCAGCCATTGCAGCGGCGTCGTCCCGGTCTGCTCGCGGAAGTGCCGGATCAGCGTGCGCGTGCTCATCCCGGCGCGCGTGGCGATGTCGGCCAGGGTGAGATCGCGCGCGAGATTCTCCTGCATCCAGAGCAGGGTGGGTTCCAGCGCCCCGCCGCGGGGAGCGGGCGGATGCCGCAACGCGATGAACTGCGCCTGGCCGCCCTCGCGTTCCAGCGCCATGACCGAAAGTCGGGCGGCGTCGGCCGCGATCGCGGAGCCGTGGTCGCGCCGGATCAGATGCAGGCACAGGTCCAGGCCGGCGGCGGCGCCCGCGGACGTCAGGATCTGCCCGTTGTCGACATAGAGCACGTCCGGGTCGACATCGATCTCCGGATACGCCGCGGCCAGCGCCTCGGCGGCGACCCAGTGCGTGGTGGCGCGAAGGCCGTCGAGCAGGCCCGCGGCGGCGAGAACGAAGGTGCCGGAACAGATCGAGGCGATCCGCGTACCCCTAGCGGCGGCCGACGTGAGCGCGTCGCGGACGGTTTCCGGCAAGGGGCCGGCCGGATCCGCGGCGCCGGGGACGATGATCGTGTCTGCCTCGCGCAGTGCCTCCAGCCCCCACGGCGCGCGCAGGGTGAAGTGCCCGGCGTCGACGTCCGGGTGTTCCGCGCAGACGAGCAGCCGGTAGCCGGCGCCGCCGTCGGCGAGCCGGGTCCGGGTGAAGACCTCGATCGGCGTCGAGAGGTCGAACGGGATCACCTTGTCCAGCGCCAGGACGGCGACGGTGTGCATGACCGCACCGTACCGGCCCGATGGCGAGATCCCGTTGGAAGGCGTCGTTCACGCCACTGGGAGTGAGCCGCGGCCGGTTCTAGCGTCGAGCCATGATGATCATCGCGCCGATTCTCGTCGGCCTCGTCTACGTCGTCCTGATGTCGCTGATCCACGAACCACACCGCCGCCGCTTCAACGCGATCATGGTGGCGGGGGCGGGCGCCGCCTATCTGAGTGGCGGCGGACTCGGGATCTGGGAGTTCGCGTTCGCCGCGGTCGTGACCTATGTGGCTTACCGAGGCCTCGAATCCTGGACGTTCATCGGTATCGCGTGGCTGCTGCACACCGGCTGGGACGTCGTCCATCACCTCAAGGGTGCCCCGATCATCCCGTTCCTGCACGATTCCTCGTTCGGCTGCGCGATCTGCGACCCGGTGATCGCGATCTGGTGTTTCGCCGGCGGACGATCGGTGACGGATTTCGTCCGCGCCCGTGTCGGTTCCCGCCGTCCGCGTTCGTCGGTGGGGTGAACCGACCGGACGAAGGGATAGCGAGATGACCGTAATCGTGGCGGGAAAGCTGTATGTCGACCCGGACGAGCGGGACCGATACGTGGCCGGGCACCAGGTGATCGTCGAGAAGGCGCGGGCGTACCCCGGATGTCTCGACGTGGTGATTTCGGCGGACACGCTCGAACCGGGCCGGGTGAACATCTTCGAGTACTGGGAGTCGGAGGAGGTGCTGAACGCCTGGCGCGCGATCTCGCCGAGGCCGACGTACTCCGCCGAGATCCGGGACGGGGAGGTCTTCAAGCACCGGGTTTCCCACTCCGGGCCGCCGTTCCACTGAGCCGGAAGCTTGGTCGCTGGGCCGTTTGATGCGAACATATGTTCTATGACGACCGAGGGTCCCATCCTGCACGCCGACCTGGACTCGTTCTACGCGTCGGTCGAGCAGCGTGACGACCCCAGGTTGCGCGGGCGGCCGGTCATCGTCGGCGGCGGTGTGGTGCTGGCGGCCAGTTACGAGGCCAAGGCGTTCGGCGTCCGCACGGCGATGGGCGGCGGCCAGGCGCGGCGGTTGTGCCCGGACGCGATCGTGGTCCCGCCCCGGATGCACGCGTATTCGGCGGCGAGCAAGGCGGTCTTCGAGGTCTTCGGCAACACGACGCCGCTCGTGGAAGGCATCTCGATCGACGAGGCCTTCCTCGACGTCGGCGGGCTGCTGAAGATCGCGGGCACGCCGAGCCGGATCGCGGCGAAGCTGCGCAGGGACGTGATGGAGCAGGTCGGCCTGCCGATCACCGTGGGCGTGGCCAGGACGAAGTTCCTCGCGAAGGTGGCCAGCGGTGTCGCGAAACCCGACGGCCTCCTCGTCGTGCCGCACGACAAGGAGCTGGAGTTCCTGCACCCGCTTCCGGTCGAGCGGCTGTGGGGTGTCGGCAAGGTGACGGCGCAGAAGCTCCGCGAGCGCGGCGTGACGACGGTCGGGCAGATGGAGGGGTTCGGGGAGAAGGAACTCGTCCGGATGCTCGGCCGCGGCGTCGGCGCCCACCTGCACGCCCTGTCCCACAACGACGACCCTCGCCGCGTGCAGACGGGCCGTCGCCGGCGGTCGATCGGGGCGCAGCACGCGCTCGGCAGCAGGCCGCGTTCGCCCGCCGAACTCGACGCGATGCTGCTGACCCTGGCCGATCGCCTCGCCCGACGGCTGCGGGCGGCGCATCGGGTGTGCCGCACCGTCGTGCTGCGGATGCGGTTCGCCGATTTCACCAAGGCGACGCGTTCGCACACCCTCATGGAGGCGACCGAACAGACCGGCGCGATCGTCGCGGCGGCCCGTGACCTGCTCGCGGCGGCGAGACCGCTGATCGACGAACGCGGGCTCACGCTGATCGGGCTCGCGCTCACGAACCTGTCGAAGGACGACGCGATCCAGCTGGCCTTGCCGTTCGGGGCGAAGCCGAGGGACGCGCTCGATTCGACGCTCGACACCGTCCGGGACCGGTTCGGGTCGAAGTCCATCACGCGCGCGGTGCATCTCGGGCAGGCCGAGCAGCCGTGGGTACCGCTGCTGCCGGACTGAACCCGTCGCTAGGGTGTCCCGGTGGCGGAAGTCGAGATCTACACCGATGGCGCGTGCAGCGGGAATCCCGGTCCCGGCGGCTGGGGCGCCGTGCTGCGGTACGGCACCGTCGAGAAGGAGATCTACGGCGGGGATCCCGGGCCGACCACGAACAACCGGATGGAACTGACCGCGCCCATCGAGGCACTGGAAAGCCTGAAGCGCCGCGTGACGGTGGACATCTACACAGACAGCACCTACGTCCGGAACGGCATCACCAGCTGGGTGCGGAACTGGAAGAACAACGGCTGGATGACCTCGGCCAAGACGCCGGTCAAGAACGCCGATCTGTGGCGCCGCCTCGACGAGGCCGCCTCACAGCACGACGTCGAATGGCATTGGGTCAAGGGCCACGCCGGGCATCCGGAGAACGAGCGGGCGGACCGGCTCGCCGTCAAAGGCGTGGAAGAGGTCGTCGGACGACCGGTGATCCAGCCCGGCGAGCGGCCCGCCCGGACTCGTTAGCAGCTGACGTTCACCTTCGCGCTCTTGGCGAAGGAGACGTGGACGTGGTCCATGTGGTTGGCGGTCGCGCCGCCGCGGTCCTCCATGGTGTCCCAGCCGCTGCCGTCGTTGTAGCGCTGACGCCAGATGACGTAGGTGACACCGAAGTCCTTCTGGTTGGCCAGGAGGTACTCGGCGATGGCGTTGCCGGTGGCGGTGTCCACCATGAAGTCCAGCGCGAGGCCGGAGGGGTGGTCGCTGGCGTTCGCCCGGCCGGCGACACCGCCGACGTTCTTGACGCCGAACTTCGCCTTGACGTGGTTACCGACCTGGGCCACGTGCGGTTTGGTGCCGGCGAGGTCGGTGGAACACGCGGTCGCGGCGGGCACGGTCTTCTTGACCGGGGCGGGGGCCTTGGTCGACGTCGTCGGCTTCGGGGGAGCCGAGGAGGTCGACGGGGGCGGTGTGGTCGTGCTGGAGGGCGGGGTGCT
The DNA here is from genome assembly GCF_003947465.1 of Amycolatopsis sp. WAC 04182. Taxonomy (NCBI): domain Bacteria; kingdom Bacillati; phylum Actinomycetota; class Actinomycetes; order Pseudonocardiales; family Pseudonocardiaceae; genus Amycolatopsis; species Amycolatopsis sp. WAC 04182. The sequence goes on along the minus strand of NZ_QHJJ01000002.1, from coordinate 134,267 downwards.
GCTGGTCGACGGCGGGGGCGTCACGCTGGAGGCCGGGGGAGCCTTCACCGCGAGCGCGGCACTGGCCGCTTCGACGTCGGGGGTACCCGCGGTGGTCAGCCACATCGACGCCGGGAGCGCCGTGGCGACCGCTGCCGCGATACCCGCGGGGAGCTTCCACTGCGGAGCCTTGTTCTTGCGATGTCTGCCGGCCATTTCTCTGATCACTCACCACTTCGGGGACGGGAACTCGCGTCGGGGGCCGCGAGCTCCGGGCAACATTACGAAAAGGACACGGCAATGTCACGCCCGAGTGTGTTCGCCCACAGTTACCTTGATCGGTGAACCAAAAGGGGCTCACGTCCGTACAGACACAAGAAGTGCTTTTATGTGAGCACTGTGAGTGATGAATTCACTCCGCTTTGCAGGATTGGAAGTACATCTTGTCGTCCGGTGAGGACACGTTCACGCCCGGGGTGAGCGGAATGCGTCCGGTGTCCGCCGAGGCCGCGATCGTCGTGCAGACCAGCTGGTTGATGGCCTGATTGGACAGTTTCCGGACGGAGAACGGCAGCACGATCGCCGTCGGGTCGCCCGGATACACCTCGACCCGGCCGATCTCCGGCGGGACGAACGTGGTGAGTCCTTGCGCGGCTTCCCGCTCCGTCGGCCCCTTCAACAGCATCGTGATCGCGCCTTCGGGGGAGATGAAGCCTTCGGTGGGCCGGGTCACCGGGATGACCCGGCCGTCGGAGACGAAGTACAGCGTCAGACCGGCGCGAACGTAGGTCCCCGTGGTCGCGCGGATCGACGGGCCGGGCCCGGCCGGGACGACACCGGTCGGCTGGACGCCGCAGGCCGCCACCAGCGTCGCGGCCGCGAGCGCGAGCAGTACCCGGGTCCTTCTCATCGTGTCCTTCCTTCGGTCCGGTGCGGCAGGCGCAGGACGAACCGCGCGCCGTGCCCGGTGTCGACGGCGGTGATGTCGCCGCCGTGCAGGCGGGCGTTCTCCAGCGCGATCGCCAAGCCGAGCCCGCTGCCCTCGGAGCGGGCACGGGCGGTGTCGGCCTTGGTGAACCGGTCGAACACATGCGGCAGGACCTCGGGATCGATACCGGGCCCGTGATCCTCGACCTCCAGGGTGACGCCGTCGCCGCCGGCGCGCAGGCGGATTTCGACCGGCGCCGCGCCGTGCCGGAACGCGTTGCCGACGAGATTGGCCACGATCAGGTCGAGCCGTCGCCGGTCGACCCGGGCGAGGACGCCTTCCGGCAGGTCGGTGACCAGATCTTCGCCCTCCCGCCAGCCGCGGGCGTCGAGGCTGTCCCGGATCGCCGTCGCGAGATCCCATTCGTCCAGCATGAGTTCGGCGCGGCCCGCGTCGAACCGGGAGATCTCGACCAGGTCCTGGACCAGCCGGGTCAGCCTCCGGGTCTCGCCCGAGACCAGCCGCGCCGCGACCGCGGTGTCCGGCGGCAGGGTGTCCGCGTCCTCGTCGAGGACGTCGGTGACCGCGTTCATCGCCGCGAGCGGCGTGCGGAGCTCGTGCGAGACGTCGGCGACGAACCGGCGGGCGTCGGCCTCCATGGCTCTCACCTCGCCGACCGTGCGTTCCAGTTCGGCGGCGGTGTTGTTGAAGGTCGTGACCAGTTCGGCCAGCTCGTCGGACCCCTTGGCGGGCAGCCGGACGTCGAGCCTGCCCGCACCGAGCTGAGCGGCGGCGGTGTTGAGCGCGCGTACCGGTCTCAGCACCTGTCTCGCCGCGAGCAGGGCGAGCGCCGCGGCCAGCGGAAGGACGAGGGCGGCCATCTGCCAGGCCGATTTCGCGAGCTCGTCGATGGCCTGTTGCTGCTGGACGAGCGAGGTGAGCGAATACACCTCGATGCCGCTGGCCCTTGGCGTCCCGTCGGGCTGCCGCGTCAGCACCGGCAGGCCGACCTGGAGTTCGGGGCCGGTGTCGCGGTCCAGCCGCTGGAACTGGATCCGGATGTCGCCCGCGACCGTCCGCCGCAGTTCGGTCGAGAACCGCGTCAGGTCGGGGCCGTTGACCGACCGCAGGCTGCCGTGGACCGCGACGGCGTTCAACCGCAGGCTGCCCGCGAAGTCGTTGAGCTGGTCCTGGGTCGGTGGCGTGGAGAGCGGGCGGTCGTAGGCGCCGACCCGGTCCTTCAGCTGGTCCATCGCCGCGTCCTGGACGGACTTGAGGATCGCGTTCCTCGCCGAGACGTAACTGGCCCCCGCCGCGGCCGCCGCCCCGATGATCGTCATCGCCGCGAAGGCCAGGATGAGCCGGGGCCGCAGCCCGGAGAGCAGCCTCATGAACGGCCGAACCGGTACCCGAAGCCGCGGACGGTCTGGACGTGTTCGGGTTTCGCGGGGACGTCTTCGATCTTCGCGCGCAGCCGCTGGACACAGGCGTCGACCAGCCGGGAGTCGCCGAGGTAGTCGTGATCCCAGACGGCGGAGAGGATCTGCTGGCGGCTGTAGACCTGTCCGGGCGTGCGCGACAGCTCCAGCAGCAGTTTCAGCTCGGTCGGGGTGAGCGAGACCGGCTCGCCGTTCTTCGTGACCACCAGGCCCGCCCGGTCGATGACCAGGCCGCCGTGCCGCTCGCCGGCGGCGTCGTCGTTCGCGGGTTTCTCGCTCACCGCGCGGCGCAGCACCGCCCGGATCCGGGCGTCGAGCACGCGGGGTTCGATCGGCTTGGTCACGTAGTCGTCGGCGCCGGCCTCCAGCCCGGCCACGATGTCGAAATCGTCGCTGCGGGCGGTGAGCATGATGATCGGCACCTCGCCCGCCGAGCGGATGCGGCGGCAGGTCTCGAAGCCGTCGATGCCGGGGAGCATCAGGTCCAGCACGACGATGTCGGGGTGGAACACCCGCAGTTTCTCCAGCCCGAGCTCACCGCTCTCGGCGGTGTGGACGGTGTGCGCCTGCCGGCGCAGCGCGAGTTCCAGCCCCTCCCGCACGGACGCGTCGTCTTCGATCAAAAGGACACTTGCCACGCCGCCATTATTCGGATGTCGCCGCGCGTGTGCGACTCGGCTCGATCTTGTAGCAGAACCATGACATCGTCCGGACCTCCCGGCTAAACGCCGTGGGGACAGTGAGACGCATGGCCCTACTCATCCACGAAGCGAAGCCGACCCCCGCCCGCCGTCCGCTGCCGGGACGGCACGCCGAGACCAGGCGGACCCTCTCCAGGGCCGTGTTCCAGCTCGCCACCGGACTGGGGCTGGCCGTCGCGTTCCTCGTGACCTACGTGCTGTTCGTGCACACATCGGCCGGGCAGCTCGCCGAGAACGGCGTCGTCCGCAGCGCGCAGTCCGGCCAGTGGTCCACAATGGACTGGGCGGGACCGCTGCGTGATCAGGACATGGTGCTCGTGATCGGCGCCGCCGGCATCGGGCTCGTCGTCCTGGCGCTGCTCCGGCGCAAACCCGGCCTCCTGGTCCCCGCGCTGACCGTCCTCGTGCTCCCGCTCGTCGCCGCGCAGTTGCTCAAGCTCTACGTTCTCGTCCGCCCCGAACTGCCCGACGGCGGCCGCGGGCCGGGGCACAACAGTTTCCCCAGCGGACACGTCAGCGCCGCCATGGCCATCCTGATGGCACTCGCTTTCGTTCTGCCGCAACGATTCCGCCCGGCGATCATCGGGATCGGCGGCGTCGCCGTCGCCTGGGTCGCGTCGTCGACCATCGCGCTGGGCTGGCACCGGCTCAGCGACACGGCGGGTGCCTGTCTGCTCGGGGCGTCGTTCGCCTGCCTGCTCGCCGCCTGGCTGACCACGCGGCGCCGGGATCTGCGCCGGACCCCCGCTTCCCTGGTCGCGCTGGCCTCGGTGCTGCCCACCGGGATCGTCCTGATCGGCTTCGCGGTGCTGAGCACGGCGACCGCCGGGGCCGCCCAGTTCGTCGCCGCGCTGGTGCTGGCCGCGTGCGCGGCGGTGGGTGTCGTGCTGGTCGCGCTGTGGCCGTTGCGCGGCTCCGCGTTCGAGCGGCGGACCGGCGTGGAGACCCGCGTGGTCGACGATCTGCTCGAGACCCGCCTCGTGACCCGTCGCTGACGCGTGATTGGAGGCGTAACTCACGTGATTGAGGGCGTAACTCGCGTGCTTGGACACGCGAGTTACGTCAATCCCGGCGCGAGTCTCCGGCCCGGCTCAGTGGCGACGTCGGCGCCCGGGGCGCGGGCGGGACCGCGGAGGGCGCCACGACCACGCGGTTCCGCCCGTTCCGTTTCGCTTGGTACATGGCCGCGTCCGCGGCGCGGAAGAGCTCGCCGTAGTCCGTCGAGTGTTCGGGCGAGAGGCCGACGCCGATCGACACGGTGCAGCCGTGGATCGGCCCCACCGCACGGGGTTCGTTGGTGGCGTGCCCGCTGGCGAGTTCGGTCAGGCCGGTGATGGCGGTCTTCGCGACGGCCGCCCGGATCCGCTCGGCGATCCGCATCGCCTCTTCGCGGGTGGTGTCCGGCAGCAGTACCGAGAACTCCTCGCCGCCCCAGCGCCCGACGATGTCGGTGGAGCGGGTGTTCTGCCGCAGCACGGCACTGACGCAGCCGAGCACGATGTCGCCGCCGGAATGCCCGTACTTGTCGTTCCACTGCTTGAAGTGGTCGAGATCCAGCATCAGGAACGCCGTCGGCCGCCGTCCGGTCTGGTCTTCGAGCAGCCGCAGCGCCGCGGGGGCGTGGAAGGAGTCCTCGGTCAGCAGTCCGGTCTTCCGGTCACGCTGGCTGCGCGCGATCGTGTCCGCCAGCGCCTGCGAGAGCCGGGTCGACCGCAGCGCGACACCGATCATCACGAGCGGCACCAGCGCGATGTTGACCGCGCCGAGGATCGTGGTGCACGCGGCGAGTTGCAGCGCGTAGACGAAGTCCGCGTTGTCGGCCCAGCTGCCGATCAGCTTCTGCCGCCGCCAGCCGCCCCACGCCAGGCCGCGCGCGATGCTGATCAGGAGCGTCTGCGAGGCGAAGTACCAGAGCGCGGCGCCCACCAGCGCGACGGCGGCGAGCGCGATGTCACCCGGTCGCTGGGGGAGCGTGCCCGATTCGAGCCAGGTGTGCAGTGCCGTCAGTTCGGTGATCGTGTGCACGCCGAGGATGGAGGCGGCGTGCGCGGCGGTGGTGAAGAGGAACGTCGTCATCGCCTTGTGCGCGATGGAGTAGCGCTGCACGCGCACCATCAGCAGCAGCGCGAGCGACAACGAGGGCGGCAGCAGGACGGCCGCGCCGCCCAGCCAGACGGCGGTCTGGTCGATGTGCTCGCCGCGCCGGTCGTCGGCCCGGCGCTGTTCCTCCGGATGCTGCGTCTGGACGACGTACCAGATCGCGCAGCAGGCGATCACGCCGAAACGGAAGAGATCGGTGTTCGTGGCGGAGGCTTTGAGACCGCTGTACAGCGCCCAGGCCCCGACGGCGATCTCGGTGCCGAGCATCCAGAAGACCGCCGCGGGCGGCAGCCGCCACAGTTCCCATCCCGCCGGATGCCGCAGGGTGTTCCAGGCACGACCACGCAGCCGCCAGACGCGGGCGGCGGCGAGGCCGACGGTGTCGGCGAAACCCCGGAGCGAACCGCGCTGCGGTCCCGAGGTCGCGTCAGGGTCGTGCTTGCCGAACTCGCTGACGAGGGTCACCTCCCACCGCTACGCACCGCACCCGCTTCGATCTTGCTGGGTCACCACAAGGGGGTGACAGGGGGACCGCGTTGACGATCCCGTGAGACAGGCCGATACCCACGTTCGCCGGACGCCGTTCGGCCACAAGCTGGCATCGTGGCTCGTATGCCTGACGCCGCATACGACGACGCCGCGGTTCCGGTGCTGTTCGGCCCGGAATTCGACAGGAATCCCGCACCCGCCTACGAATGGCTCCGGGCGAACGCCCCCGCGTTCCGGCTCCCGCTTCCCGGCGACACCTGGACCTGGCTGCTGACCCGGCACGCGGACGTCGTTTCCGCGATGGCCGACCCGCGGTTGTCCAAATGCCCGTCCGTCGCGGCGGACCACTGGCGCAAGGCCAACCTCGGGCTGCCCGCCGACCACCGGCCGACGCTCATCGGGCATATGAACAACTTCGAGGGCGACGAACACGCACGGCTGCGCAAGGCCTGCGCCGGCGCCTTCGGCCCGCGGCGGCTGCAGCACATGCGCGACCGCACGCATCGGCTGGCGAACGAACTGCTCGACCCGATCCTGGACAGGGGAGAGGGCGACCTCGTCGAGGATTTCGCGTACCCACTGGGAATCCGGTCGATCTGCGAGCTGATCGGCATCCCGGACAGCCTGCTGGACGAGGTCCGCCCGCCCGCGCTGGTGGTCGCCGCCGGCGACGTCACGGACATGGCGTCCATGCTCAAGGCGACCGACGACCTGGACGCGCTGCTCGCCGACGTCGTCGCCCGCAAACGCGCCGAACCGGGAGCGGACCTGATCAGCGATCTCCTCGCGCAGGAGGCCGCCGGGAAACTGACCGCCGACGAGGTCGCCGCGACGGCGTTCCTCACCCTGATCGCCGGGCACGAGACGACGATCAGCCTCATCGCGTCCACCGCGCTGACCCTCATCACGCATCCGGAGGAGGCGGCCCGCGCCCGCGCCGACGGCGCACACCTGACGCTCGTCATCGAGGAGGTCCTGCGCCGCGACACCCCGCTGCAGAACACGAGCTGGCGTTTCGTCACCGAACCGATGGAGCTCGCCGGGCAGCGGATGGAGGCGGGCGACCCGATCCTGTTGTCGTTGCTGGCGGCCAATCGCGATCCGGAGGTGCACCCCGAACCGCTCGCCTTCCGCCCGGGCGAGCGGCCGGTGCGGCACGTGGCCTTCGGCGTCGGCCCGCATATCTGCATCGGCGCCGCGCTCGCGCGGATGCAGGCGTCCGCGGCGCTGGAGACGTTGTTCGGCCGCGCGCCGTCGATGACGCTGACCGTGCCCGAGGACCGGCTCGTGTGGTGGCCGAGCGCTATCACCCGGGGCCTGCACAACCTGCCGGTGCGGCTGTAGGGACGGGCTGAAAGCGTCCTTCACCGCATGTGACGCGGTGAAAGCGTCCTTCGCCGCGTCGCATGCGGGGAAAGTCCCCTTCAGCCGCCTCTAGACAGCGCCTTCGAGACGGCCCCGCAGCACGCTCGCCTTCCGGTCGTCGAGATCCATGACGAGCTGGAGCGCGTCGCGCCAGACCGCCATGGCCTCGTCGGTGTGCCCCCTCGCGGCCAGCGCGCAGCCGCGTTCGTCGAGGGCGTCGGCCTGTCCCCAGACGTCGCCGCAGTTCCGGTAGGCGGTCAGCGCCTGCTCGCAGTACCCGAGCGCCTGCTCGAGATCGCCGAACCGGCGGCAGGTCCTGGCGAGCGGCACCAAGGCGAAGCCCATGCCGTGCTGGTCGGCGTCCTTCGCGTAGGCGTCGAAGGCGCGCAGGCCGTGGTCGAGGGCCAGGTCCCGTTCGCCGAGGTCGCGGTACGCGCGGCCGAGGTGGACCCGCGCGGTCGCTTCGCCGAGCCGGTAGCCGATCCGGGCGTTCACCTCCACGCTCTGCCCGGCGAGCCGCACGGCTTCGGCGTAGTCCTCCCGCTCGTGCGCGATGTTGCCGAGGCCGACCAGTGCCCAGCCGAGGCTCGGGTTCTCGCCGATCTCTTCCGCGAGTTCGACGGCCCGGCCGAACAGGTCGCGTGCGCGGTCGAGGTCGCCGCGCCGCCGGTGCGCCTCGGCCAGGTTGATCGCCGACCACGCCAGCCCGCCGAGGTCGCCGCCCGCCTCGGCGGACTCGATCGCCACCTCGTGGCTGGAGATCCACGTCTGCCACGGCCTGCCGAGCAGGTGGTAGTCGAACAGCTCCACCGGCAATCGCCAGCCGATCTCGTACAGCCCGTGGTCCAGCGCCAGCCGGGCGACACCGGTGATGCTCGGCATCTCCGAAGCGCACCAGATGTAGGCCTCGTCGAAGGTGGCGAACCGGAGCGGCTCGACGCCGTCGGGCGCGGGCCCCAGATCGATGTGGTGATCGCGGGCCGGGGTCAGCGTCCAGCTCGCCGCGTTGGCGGCGTAGAGGTACCAGTGGGTCAGCCGGGAGACCGCCGCCTTCCGCTCGTCCCGCCATTGTGCGGCGGCGGCCTCTTCGGCGGCGTAGACGCGCAGCAGATCGTGGAACCGGTAGTACCGCGCGCCGATCTGCTGGACGAGATGCGCGTGCACGAGCTTGTCGAGCAGCCGTCGGGCGTCGTGCTCCGGCAGACCGGCCAGCGCGGCCGCCGCGCCCGCGGTGAACCGCGGCCCGGGATGGAGACCGAGCAGCCGGAACAGCCGGGCGGTGTCGACCTCCAGCGCGCGGTACGACCAGCTGAACGCGGCCCGGACCCCGACGGCGTCGTCGTCGACCGCGAGCAGTTCCAGCCTTTGCCCTTCGGCGACGAGTTCACGGGCGAGGTCGCCGACGCTCTGATGGGGATGCGTGGCGACCCGTTCGGCGGCGATGCTCACCGCGAGCGGCAGCGCCGCGCACAGCCGGACGAGCCTGCCGACGCCTTCGGGATCGCCCGCCGCGCGTTCGTCGCCGATGAGGTCGGCCATGAGCCGCGCCGCTTCGAGATCTTGCAGTGGCTCCAAGGAAACCTGGACCGCGCCGGTGCCGACGACGAGTCCGGACAACCGTCGCCTACTGGTGATCAGCACGGTGGTGTCCGGGGTGCCGGGCAGCACCGGCCGCACCTGGTGCGAGTCGAGGGCGTTGTCCAGCACGACGAGCGTGCGCTGGCCGCGCAACAGGCCCCGCAGGAGCGCGAGCCGCATGTGTTCCTCGGCGGGGACGCGATCGGGACGGACACCGACGCAACGCAGAAGATCGTCGAGGATGTCGGCGGGTTGCGCGGGAGAACCCGCCGCATAGCCGCGAAGATCCGACCAGAGGACGCAGTCGAATTCCTCTTGCCGCCGGTTCGCCCAATTCAGCACGAGCGCGGTCTTACCGACCCCGGGCGGCCCGGCCACGAAGACCACTTTGGCCGCTTCGGTGAACACTTTCTCGTCCAGCAGCGCCAAATGTTCCGCGCGGCCGACGAAATGATCCGGCGGTGGGGGAAGGTGCACATAGGGTTCCGCGCGGGCGGCTTCGGCGAGCACGATCAGGGCCCCGCCCGCACCCAGCGCGCGATCGCAGGCTTCGGCGAATTCCGCGCTCGGTGGAGTGAGCCCGCGTTCGACCCGGCTGATGAGGCTTTTGTCGACATAGGCGAGTTTCTGGAGGTCCCGCAAGGCCAGCCCGCGTGCCTGCCGCCGTTGCCGCAACGCGCGCCCGAAAGTCAGCGCGGCCGTCGAAACCGGGCGTGCCTTCCCGGTCTCCCCGGATCTGGCCGAGCCGGAATTCTCGGTCACCAGAAGCACCTTTCTCCCCGCTGCGCGGCAGATGGTGCCACAACCTTCCCATTACGTGGGTCACAACACGGCCACCGGGTATGCGCGGGTGCGAAGACTGCCCCCAAACTGGGCGAGAACGCGCCCGTTCCCCACCGGTGCGCCAGTCGAAAGGGAGGTGGATCATGCGCGACCGCGAAATGTGAGCAGGCCCTGTTCCGCCTTGCGAACTACCGGGCGAGTACTGATCTCCTCGGAAACCGGCCGTGGCCGCCTTTCCCGGCGGCCACGACCGGGACCCCTTCGGAACATGTAGGACCGCTTAACGTCGGTGTAGATCTTTTCACTTGTCCTGACGAGTCGCCCGAGGCAGCTTGGAGAGGTATCGAGCGGCCCGGCGAAAGGAACGAAGTGAGCATCGGCGCGCCGGGAACCCTGATCCGGATGGGCGTTCTCGCCCTGTTGTGGGGATCGGGCTTCCTGTGGATCAAGCTCGCCCTGACCGGGTTGCCGCCCGTTCAGGTGACCGTCATCCGCTGCGCGCTCGGCGCGGCCGTCCTCCTCGTGCTGAGCCGCTGGGCCGGGCAGCGTCTCCCGCGCGGCCGCCGGATCTGGGGCAGGCTCCTCGTCGCCGCCTTCTTCTGCAACGCCTTGCCGTTCGCGTTGTTCAGCATCGGCGAACTGACCGTCGACTCCGGTGTCGCCGGGGTGATGAACGCGACGACCCCGCTGTGGTCACTGCTGATCGGCATCGGGATCGGCACCGAACGCCGGATCACCGTGATCCGCACCGGCGGCCTGGTCCTCGGTTTCGCCGGCATCCTGCTGATCTTCGCGCCCTGGCAGAAGAGCGGCCTGCTGGGCTGGGGAACGCTGGCCCTGCTCGGCGCCGGTATCAGCTACGCGATCGCTTTCGCTTACATGGGACGGAAACTCGTCGGCGAAGGCGGCCCGATCGCGATCTCCGCCGCGCAACTGCTGACCGCCACCGGCTTGAGCGCGCTCGCGCTGCCGTTCGACGCCGCCCCGTCCGGACCGCTGAACGTGACCGCGGTGGTCGCCGTCGTCGTCCTCGGGATCTTCGGCACCGGCGTCACCTTCTACCTCAACTACCGGCTCATCGCCGACGAAGGCGCGACCTCCGCGGCGACCGTCGGCTACCTGCTGCCGGTCGTCTCGGTCGCGCTGGGCGCGCTCGTGCTCGGCGAGGAACTCGGCCCGCGGGTGCTCGCCGGGATGGCCGTGGTGCTGCTCGGAGTCGCCCTGACCCGCTACATGAGGTCTTCGGCGAGCAAGTCCATCAGCAGTCCGTCGTGCCAGCCTTCGCCGTCGGTGTCGCGTTCGTAGCCGCGCATCACCCCGACCTCGCGGAAGCCGACGGCCTTGTAGCAGCGGATGGCGGCGTCGTTGTCCACGGCGGGATCGATCACGAGCCGATGGTGCCCGCGATCGTGCAGGAGATACCGCGCCATCGTGCGGACGGTGTCCGTGCCCAGCCCTCGGCCGTGGGCGGCCGGATCGAGGAAGAGGTCGACCGACGCGTGCCGGTACATCGGGTCCTCCTCCTCGCCGTACTGGACGAAGCCCCGGACGACACCCTCTTCCAGGACCGTGAAACAGGTCGTCGTGGGGTCGTCGAACGGCCAGGTGGGGGAGTCGTCGACCGAACCCCAGCGCGCCCCGACCTCGGCGGTGCCGCGGATCCGCCGCAAGTCCGGGACATGGGCCTCGGTGACCGGGGTCAGGGTCACGAACTCCCCGCGCAACTCGGTGGTCAGTTCCCGCTCCGTCCGCTCGTCCGAATGGCGCCAGTCTAGGGAGAAACCGGCTGGGGCGCCGCCGGAACCGCACGAACGCGGGGGCTTTCGCCGCCGGAATCGGGTATCAACGAAAGGGACGACGGAGGTGGGTCATGGGGAACCCGTTCGAGGAAATGCGTCCGGTGGAGGAACTGGTCGACGGTGGGGCGACCGCAGTACGCGCGGCGGTGCTGCGCAAGGCGACCGAGGCGGTGGTCGCGAACGCCCGCGACGCGACGGATTGCCGGATGCTGCTGGAGATGCTGGGGCTGCATTCCGACCGGTCGGCGCGGAGGGACGACGAAGCCGCCTGAACCGCGGTCACCTGGGGTTCAGCGTCGCGGCAGCACGCAGAATTCGTTCTCTTCCGGGTCGGCCATGACCACCCAGGGGTCCGCCTCGGGATCTTCGAGGACCTTCGCGCCGAGTGACACGAGCCGGGCGACCTCCTCGCGCTGCTCGAGTTCGGTGGGCGCGATGTCGAGGTGCAGCCGGTTCTTGCCCGACTTCCCCTCGGGGACGGGCTGGAAGAGCAGGCTCGGTACGTCGGGGCTTTTCAGCTCGACGTAGGTCGCCCCGTGGCCGTCGGTCCACCGTTCGGTCTCGGGGTAGCCGAGTGCTTCCTTCCAGAACGCGGCCAGTGCTTCGGCCTCACGGCAGTCGACGGCGACGGCGAGCATCCGGGTTCGCATGGATCCACGGTGGCACGGAACGGCGAGGTTTGCCGGATGCGCGGACGGGCATCCGGCGGGCAACAGAGACACTCGCCGAAGGGAGCACCATGAAGGCCGTCACCTGGCACGGGAAACGCGATGTCCGGGTCGACACCGTCCCGGATCCGAAACTGGTCGAACCGACCGACGCCATCGTGCGGATCACCTCGACCGGTATCTGCGGTTCCGACCTGCACCTTTACGAGGTACTCGGCGCCTTCATCGACGAGGGCGACATCCTCGGGCACGAGCCCATGGGTGTCGTCGAAGAGGTCGGGTCCGGGGTGACGAACCTGAAACCCGGCGACCGCGTCGTGATCCCCTTCAACATCTCCTGCGGCCACTGCTTCATGTGCGACCGCGGCCTCCAGTCACAGTGCGAGACCACGCAGGTCACCGACCGCGGCAAGGGCGCGGCGCTGCTCGGCTACACCAAGCTCTACGGCCAGGTCCCGGGCGGCCAGGCCGAGTACCTGCGCGTCCCGCAGGCCCACTACGGCCCGATCAAGGTGCCGGACGGCCCGCCGGACGAGCGGTTCGTGTACCTCTCCGACGTCGTGCCGACGGCTTGGCAGGCCGTCGACTACGCGAACATCCCGGAAGGCGGCACGGTCGTGGTCTTCGGGCTGGGCCCGATCGGCCAGTTCTCCTGCCGGATCGCGAAACACCGGGGCGCGGGCAAGGTGATCGGCATCGACCTGGTGCCGGAACGGCTCGCGAAGGCCGCCGCGGCCGGCGTCGTCACCTACGACACGCGTGAGCACAAGTATCTCGGTGACGTCATCCGCGAGGCCACTGGCGGCCGGGGCGCGGATTCGGTGATCGACGCCGTCGGGATGGAGGCGCACGGCGCCCCGGTCGGGCGGCTGGCGCAGAACCTCGTCGGTCTCCTGCCCGATCCGATCGGCGCGAAGATCACCGAGAAGGCCGCGATCGACCGGCTGAGCGTGCTGTACGCGGCCATCGACTGCGTCCGGCGCGGCGGGACGATCTCGCTGAGCGGCGTCTACGGCGGCATGGTCGACCCGCTGCCGATGATGGAGCTGTTCGACAAGCAGATCACCCTGCGGATGGGGCAGGCCAACGTCCGGCGCTGGCTCGACGACATCATGCCGCTGATCACCGACCCCGCCGACCCGCTCGGCGTCGAGGGTTTCGCGACGCACAAGCTCCCGCTGTCGGAGGCGCCGCACGCCTACGAGATCTTCCAGAAGAAACAGGACGGCGCGGTCAAGATCCTGCTGGAGCCGTCGGCGGCTTGAGGTGTCGGCTCGCGGATGGCGGGTATCCGGTGTTCGGATCCTGACGAAAGGAGCGATGCGATGACCACGGCACGAGAGATCATGACCGCGGGCGCGACCTGCGTGTCCGCGTCGGAAACCGTGCTCGACGCGGCGAAGAAGATGGCCGCCGAGTCCGTCGGCGCGGTCCCCATCTGCGGCGAGGACGGCAAGCTCAAGGGCATGCTGACCGACCGCGACATCGTGGTGAAGGTACTCGCCGAAGGCAAGGACCCGAGGGCGCTGCACGCCTCGGAACTCGCTCAGGGCGAGGCGGTGACGATCGGCGCGGACGACGACGCCGAGGAGATCATGCGCACCATGGCGAACCACAAGGTCCGGCGCCTGCCGGTGATCGACGGCCACAAGCTCGTCGGCATCGTGGCACAGGCCGACGTGGCGAGGGCCCTGCCCAACCCGGACAGCGGCGAACTGGTGGAAGCACTGTCCTACGACTGACCCGCCATACTCCTTCGGTGGCGTTCTTCGACATCGAAGGCTATGAACCCGTGTGGCTCTCCGGACTCGAGACGATCCGGAGAGCCCACGGGGATCGTCTGCGCGCGCTGGTGGGTGAACGGCTCCAGCGCGTCCACCTCACTTGGTTCGTCGAGTACGGCGAGTGGCTCTCGGACGCGCCCGTGGTGGTGGACTTCGGTGCCGAACGGCTGGAGATCACGCACTGGAAGTTCGACGAGCTTTCCCTGACCTGGAACACGATCGACCCGTACGGCAGGCCAGGCTGGGACTGGGGCGACCCGGCCGAGCCCAGCCCGCTCCGGTGGCGGCAGGACATCCATCCGGAACTGTCCGCTTTGGAGGGTCAGGTGCTCCAAGACGTCGAACTGCTCGACTGCGCGACGCGGGACATGGCGAACGGCATGGTCGCGCTCGGGTTCGTCTTCCCGCGAGGCCGGTTCACTGTCTTCAACGCCTTGGACGAGAACGGGATCGAGTTCGCCGAACCGGACTCGTCCTACCAGCGGCATTCCCTGGCGGGCTGACGACGGGGGGCGCATTCCCGTCGGCCCAGTGGTGTTCCCGACACTCTTCACCCCGTCGAGGCATGGGCGGAGCTGATCGACTCTGTGCCAAGGTGAAGAGCGGAACAACCCAAGAGCCCAGGTGGTGACCCCGGATGGCACTGAAGATCGGTTACAAGGCGTCGGCCGAGCAATTCGGCCCGCGCGACCTCGTCGAGTACTCCGTGCTCGCCGAGCAGGTCGGGCTGGACAGCGTGATGGTCAGCGACCATTTCCAGCCCTGGCGGCACCAGGGCGGGCACGCGCCGTTCTCCTTCGCGTGGATGGCGGCGGTCGGCGAGCGCACCGAGCGGGTCGTGCTCGGCACCAGCGTGCTGACGGCGACCTTCCGCTACAACCCGGCCGTGGTGGCACAGGCGTTCGGCACCCTCGGCAGCCTGTACCCGGGCCGGGTGCTGCTCGGTGTCGGCAGCGGGGAGGCCCTCAACGAGGTCGCGGTCGCCCGGATCGAGTGGCCGGCGTTCAAGGAGCGGTTCGCGCGGCTGCGCGAGGCGATCGAGCTGATGCGCAAGCTGTGGTCCGAGGAGCGCGTCACGTTCGAGGGCGAGTACTTCCAGACCACGGACGCCACCGTGTACGACCGCCCCGAGGGCGGCGTGCCGATCTACATCGCGGCCGGTGGCCCCGTGATGGCGAAGTACGTCGGCAAGCAGGGTGACGGCTTCATCTGCACCAGCGGCAAGGGCATGGAGCTCTACACCGAGAAGCTGTTGCCCGCGGTCGCGGAAGGCGCGGAGCAGGTCGGCCGCAGCACCGGCGACATCGACAAGATGATCGAGATCAAGCTGTCCTACGACCCGGATCCGGCGCAGGCGCTGGAGAACACCCGGTTCTGGGCGCCGCTCTCGCTGACGCCGGAGCAGAAGGCCGGTATCGAGGACCCGGCGGAGATGGAGAAGGCCGCGGACGCGCTGCCGATCGAGCAGGTCGCCCGCCGCTGGATCGTCACTTCCGACCCGGCGGACGCCGTCGAGCAGATCAAGCCGTACGTCGAGGCGGGCTTCGACCACCTCGTCTTCCACGGTCCCGGCCACGACCAGGAGCGGTTCCTGCGCTCGTTCTCCGAACAGGTCGTCCCGGGCCTCCGCGAACTCGGCTGACCCGGTGCGGACGGCGGCATCGCGGGAGGCGGTGCCGCCACAGGGGTTTCAGACCGGTCAGGACTCGGTGACGAGCTTGCCGATCTCCTGGTCGAAGTCGAACCATTCCGGCTCCGAGCCGGCGGGCACGACGTCGTAGGTGCGGTCGAGGAACTCGGCCAGTTCCTGCGCCGGGGCTTCGAGGACCGCACAGCCGTCGGGCGCGCTGAGAGCGAAGACCACGATCGAGGTGTCGTCGGCCGGGCTGATGATCACGTCGCCTTCACCCGATGGGGTGAGGAGCCCGTCCGCGAGGAGGTCGCGGCCGAACATCCAGCGCACCGTCCCGCCGCCCGAGTGGTAGGCCACCACGACGGCGTAAGGGTCTTCGGGGTCGTATTCGAGGTCGGCCCGCACGGGGAGCGGGTCCGCACCGAAAGTGCGCAGGCCGAAGACGATCGTCCCCCGGATGAGGTCGCTTTCCCTGTCCACTGCTTCAGCCCCTTACGTTCGGTTGCTGTTGATCTTCAGCTATGGATAACGCAATGTGAAGCCTTTTCGTGACCCGAGTTGACAAGGTTCACACGTTCGGCTGAGAGCTGCGTCTCACGTGCTCACGCACCGTCTTCGGTGGGCACGTGGGGTAAGCAAGCGAAAATGGGCGATCGTCCGTGCAAAAGAAAGAGACTTCGCACGTGCATATTCCGGTGAAGGAAATGGGCAACCATTTGGCGGAGTGAATCGGTATTCCGGCCGGTTTAGCATCGGCACGCGTCGTTCAAATGTTTCCAGGAGACCGGCGTGCTCCGTCCTGGACCTCGACGAGCTTGGCCGTTGCGGATCAGGAGGAGTGGTAATGGGTGTACGAATCACCGTCGTCATTTCCCGGGAAGAGCTCGCGCGGCGGGACGCGGTTCCCGGGTCGCGCGGGCGGGAGGCGACCCGACGTGTCCCGCCTCCGCCGGGTTTCGGTACCGCGCCCTCGGTGCCGCGTGTCGAGGGCCGCCGTCGTGATTGACCGGCTCCCGCTGCGCGTCGGGCAGGCCGACATCGACCGGCTGGAGGGCGTCATCGCCGCGCTCCGGGCGCGTGACTACCGGGAAGGCGGCGGGTCCTGCCGGGAACTGCTGCGTGTGCTCGAGCCATACGGTGCCGCGCTGCGGCGCGGGACGATGCCCGACCCGCTGGCCCGGCGGCTGGCCGGTGTGGTCGCGGATCTGCACAACCTCAGGGGCTGGACGGAATTCGACTCGGGCCGTCCCGCGCGGGCGGAGCGGCACTTCCGTCGCGCGCTCGACCTCGCGGCGGAGGCGGGCGACGACGACCTCCTCGCCAACGTCCGCTACCGGCTCGGCCGGATGTACCTGCACCACCGGTCGCCGTCGGAGGCGCTCGACCAGTTCGGCCAGGGGCAGGTCGCGGCCCGCCGCGCCGGACGGCCGCTGTCGCAGGCGATCCTGTCGGCGAACGAGGCGTGGGCCTACGCGCTGCTCGGTGACGTCCGCCAGGCGCTCGACAAGCTTTCCCTTGCCCCGGAACAATTCGCGGACTCCGCAGGCGACGCCGTCCCGTCGTGGTCGGCCTTCTTCACGGCCAACGACCTGGCCGCGATGATCGGCACGGTGCGCACCGAACTCGCCAGGCTCGTCGACGTCCGCCACAGCCGGAAGGCCATTCCCGCGCTCACCGAGGCCATCGAGGGCTACGGGCCGGACATGGTGCGCAGCCGGTCGCTGACGATGATCTGGCTCGCGGTCGACCACGCGCTGGAGGGCGATCTCGACCGGGCGGCGGAGGTCGGTCTCGCCGCGATGGACATCGCGGACGGAATCCGTTCCGCACGGACGCGAGATCGTTTACGGCCACTGTCGGAAAGCGTGCGGAAGCGGGTGGGCGACATTAACGCGCGAGATATCCTTGACCGGATCGCAACATTTCGGGCCAGTGCCTGAGCGCCGGAGAATGGGTGTGGGAATGACCGGATCAATTTCGCCGGGCGTAGGCTCGCCGGTATGAAACGGACTTCGTTCGCGCAGTGGCCGTGTTCGATCGCGCGCACCATGGACCTGCTCGGCGACTGGTGGACGCCGCTGGTCCTGCGGGAGGCGTTCTACGGGATCCGCAGGTTCGACGAGTTCCAGCAGCAGCTCGGCATCGCGCGGAACACCCTCGCCGACCGGCTGCGTCGCCTGGTCGCGGAAGGGTTGCTGGAAAAGCGCGCCTACCAGGCCGACCCCGTCCGTTACGACTACGTGCTGACCGAGAAGGGCTCGGATTTCTACGGGGTGCTCGCCGCCATGACCCGCTGGGGCGACCGCTGGCTCTCCGGGGACGACGGGCCGCCGGTCACCCTCCATCACGAGACCTGCGGGCACGACACCCACGCGGAGGTCGTCTGCGCGCACTGCGCCCGGCCGCTCACCGCGGAGAACACGCGGGCGCGGCTCGGCGCGGGCTACCCGCCCAAGCTCGCGAGCCGTCCCGACGTCGTACGCCGGTTCGCCGCGCAGGAGGGTTTGACAACGTAAGTCCATCTACGCAACTATCGAGGTCACGGGCATGGAAGGGTGACCACGATGGAGTGGACGGGCGCCAAGTACGCCGATAAGCCGACGGTCGAGGTGCAGGCGTGGGTCGACGCCGCCCCGGAGCGGGTCTGGTCGATCGTGTCCGACGTGCGGCTGATGCCGGAAATGAGCCAGGAGCTGCAATCGGCCGACTGGTGCGACGGCGCGGCCGGTGAAGCGACGGTCGGCAGGCGGTTCGTCGGCCACAGCAGGCACGATTCGTTCGGCGAATGGCAGACGACGTCGTATGTCGTCGAATGCGAGGCGCCGCGTGTCTTCGCCTGGGCGGTGCAGGATCCCGAAACGCCGACCGCGGTGTGGCGCTTCACGCTGGAACCCGAGAACGGCGGGACGAAGCTCCGGCAGTGGATGCAGATGGGGCCGGGACGGTCGGGTCTCTCGCTGGCCATCGACCAGATGCCGGACAAGGAGGAGAAGATCGTCTTCGTCCGGCTGCGCGAGTTCGAGAACGCGATGACCGGGACCCTCACCGCGATCAAGGAGCGCGCCGAGGCGGACGGCGCGTGATGCGGACGGCGACCACGATCGAGGTCTCGCGTGGCCCACGGGAGACGCTGGATTTCGTGCTGGAGGCGGAAAAGCTCGGCCTCGACGAGTGCTGGGTCGCCGAGGCGTGGGGTTCGGACGCGCCGTCCGTGCTCGGCTATCTCGCGGCGCGGACCGAGCGGATCCGGCTCGGCTCGGGCATCATCCAGCTCGGCACCCGGACCCCGGTGGCGATCGCGCAGACCGCGCTGACCCTCTCGGAGCTCTCCGGAGGCCGGTTCGTCCTCGGGCTCGGCGCATCGGGGCCACAGGTGATCGAGGGACTCCACGGGGTTCCGTTCGCCCGGCCGCTGACCCGGATGCGGGAAACGGTCGCGATCATCCGCCAGGCGTTCGCGGGCGAGAAGATCTCGTTCTCCGGCAAGGAGTTCGAGATCCCGCTGCCGGGCGAGAGCAGGCCGATGCGGCTGTCGGCGGCGGCGAATCCGGATATCCCGATTTACCTGGCCACGCTCTCGCCGAAGCTGCTGGAGCTGACCGGCGAGATCGCGGACGGCTGGCTGGGCACCAGTTTCGTCCCCGAGGGGGCGCAGGCCTACTTTTCGCATCTCGACGCAGGTCTCGCGAAAGCCGGCCGAACGCGGGCGGACCTCGAAGTCTGCCAAGGCGCCGAGGTCGCCTTCGCCACGGACGAGGCCGAGTTGCGCGGGATGGTCGCGGGCCGCAAGGCCGAACTCGCGTTCAGCCTCGGCGGGATGGGTTCGGCGAAGACGAACTTCTACAACAACGCCTACAGCAGGCAAGGCTGGGCAGAGGCGGCCGCTGCGGTGCGGGAGCGCTGGCAGGCGGGCGACCGGGAAGGCGCCGCCGCACTGGTGACCGACGAGATGGTGCTCGGCACGACGCTGATCGGCACCGAACCGATGGTCGCCGAACGGCTGCGCGTCTGGCAGGACGCCGGCGTCGACACGGTCCGGCTGTACCCGGCGGGGGAGACGGTCGCCGACCGGCTCGCCACCCTCGGCCGCGCGCTGGAGCTGGTCCGCGCGTTGGGCTGAATGTCCGCGCCGGTTGAGGTGACCGGCCGAGCGTGGCGGGTGCCGCCTGCTCCAAGCGGGTAGAACTTGTTTCACTTTTGCCGCCCGTCCGGAGAACATGACCTCGCTCGATCCCCACGCGAGGAGGATTCATGGGTCCCGATTCCGGTCTGTCCCGGCGCCAGGTCCTGCTCGGCACCGGGCTCGCGCTCGCTTCGGGACTGCCGCTGGGCGGGACGGCTTCGGCCGCCTCCGCGGTGCTCGGCGAGTACGACGTCGTCGTGGTCGGGGCCGGCGCGGCGGGGATGACCGCCGCGCTGACCGCGGCGAAACGCGGGCTCAGCTGCGTGGTGCTGGAGAAGGCGGCGAAGTTCGGTGGTTCGGCCGCCCGGTCCGGGGCGGGGATCTGGATTCCGTGCAATCCGGTGCTGGCCGAGGCCGGCGTCCGCGACACCCCGGAACAGGCCGCACGGTACTTGGCCGCCGTGGTCGGCCCGTCGATCCCCGCCTCGCGTCAGCAGGCGTTCCTCGCCAACGGTCCGGCGATGTTGTCGTTCGTGATGGCCAACAGCCCGCTGCGGTTCCGCTGGATGGAGGGCTACAGCGACTACTACCCGGAGCTGCCCGGCGGGATGCCCGGCGGCCGCTCGATCGAGCCCGACCAGCTCGACGGCAACATCCTCGGCGCCGAACTGGCCAATCTGAACCCGCCCTATCTCGCCACGCCCGCGGGGATGGTCGTCTTCAGCGCCGACTACAAATGGCTCGCGCTGGCCGCGGTCAACCCGAAGGGCGCCGCGGTGGCGGCCGCCTGCCTCGCGCGCGGCACGGCCGCCGCCCTGGCCGGGCAGAAACCGCTCACCATGGGCCAATCGCTGGCGGCGGGACTGCGGGCCGGATTGCAGCGCGCCGGGGTCCCGGTCTGGCTGAACACGCCGTTGACCGATCTCGTCATCGAGAACGGGAAGGTCACCGGGGTGACCGTCGCGGCAGGCGTGGTGAAGGCCCGGCGCGGCGTCATCGTCGGCTCCGGCGGTTTCGAGCACAACGCCGCCATGCGGGCGGAATACCAGCGCCAGCCGATCGGTACACAATGGACGGTCGGGGCCCGGTCGAACACCGGGGACGGGATCCTGGCGGGGAAACGTGCCGGAGCGGCACTGGACCTGATGGACGACGCCTGGTGGGGACCGGCCATTCCGCTCCCCGGCGAACCGTACTTCTGTCTCGCCGAACGGACCCTGCCCGGCGGGCTGATGGTGGACGCGGCTGGCAAGCGCTTCGTCAACGAAGCGGCGCCCTACAGCGACGTCGTGCACACGATGTACGACCGGAATCCGACGTCGCCCACCATTCCCGCGTGGCTGGTCGTCGACCAGCACTACCGCAACCGGTATCTCTTCCGCGACGTCGCGCCGCTGTTGCCGTTTCCCGACGAGTGGTACTCGGCGGGAGCGGTCAAGAAGGCGTGGACCGTGGAGTCGCTCGGCAGCGCGATCGGTGTCCCGCCGCAGGCGTTGCGCGCCACGGTCAACCGGTTCAACGGCCAGGCACTGTCCGGTGTGGACAGTGATTTCCGCAGGGGCGCCAGCGCTTACGACCACTACTACACCGACCCGTACGTCCTGCCGAACTCGTGCCTCGCACCTTTGTGGGAGCCGCCCTTCTACGCGTTCAAGATCGTCCCGGGCGACCTCGGAACCAAGGGCGGAATGCGCACCGACGCGCGGGCGCGGGTCCTGCGGGCGGACGGCTCGGTGATCCCTGGCCTGTACGCCGCCGGGAACGCCAGCGCGGCGGTGATGGGCAACAGTTACGCGGGGGCCGGATCGACGATCGGCCCGGCGATGACCTTCGGGTATGTCGCGGCGAACGATCTCGCGAATCAGCCGGGCTGAGCCTTCAGCCGTGAAACGGCGATGACGAGCACGAAAGCGGCGAGCGCGGCGACGGTCCGGATGACGTTGTAGGTCTCCCACTGATCGAGGATCGCCGCGTGGTCGGCCGGTGCCGACGTGACCGCCCAGACCTTGATCCGGCCGTTGATGGGCACGTTCCCGAAGCGGGTGACCAGGAACGACGTCACGACCAGTGCCGCGGCCACGCCGGCCAGCTGCCGCGGCCGCCCTCGGCTCAAGACGGCGAGCGCGAGGGAGCTGATCGCCGCGAGCGCCATCGCGGACTGCATGACGACGCCGTTCCGCTGCATCAGCGCCGTGTGGAAGGTCAGCCGCACGTCGAGCGGGACGACGTCGAACGTGGCCGCGACGTTGACCACGCCGTAGCCGAACGCCCCCGCGAGCAGACCTGTCGACAAAAGGGCGACACCGGTGGCGAGCTCCGACCTTACCTTTGACATGCTGTCAAACATAGTGACCTGGGTTAAGGTTGACAACATGTCCGAGCTAGCCGAGGGGCGGCAGCGGCGACGGCGGACCGACGCCGATCGCAGTGTCGCTTCGATCCTCGCCGCGGCCAAGGAAGTCCTTGGCGCACAAGCCCATGCGAGCGTCGAGGACATCGCGAGAGCGGCCGGGGTGAGCAGGCAGACCGTCTATGCGCATTTCAAGACCCGTGAGGCGCTTCTGAGCGCGGTGATCGACGTGGTCTCCGAGGAGGCCGCGAACGAGATGGACGCCGCGCGGCTCGACGAGGGGCCCGCCGCCGACGCCATGCTCCGCCTGCTCGACGTCGGCTGGCGGATGTTCCGGCGCTACCCGCGGCTGCCCGCCGGCGCCGCCGAGGAGAACGACCCCGAAGCCGACCGGGAACGTCATACGGCGGTGGCCGATCACCTGGACCGGCTCCTCACCCGGGGAAAGGAGTCGGGGGAGTTCGATCGGGAACTGGCGAATCCCTGGCTCGTCAACGCGATCGTGGCGCTCGGCCACGCCGCCGGCCACGCCGTGGACGCGAAGCAGCTGACGCTCGAAGACGGCGTCGAAGCGCTCGGCGAGAGCGTGCTGCGGCTCTGTGGTGTCGCTCGGCGGGACTGACGGACACGGAACGGCCCGAAGCGCTCACAGCCGGTTCCGCACCCGTTAAGGTGGGGCGTTCACGTGGCATCAAGGGCTGGGGGGTCCGCCATGATCATCAAACGTGCCTATCACCACGGGGATCTTCGTCGTGCGCTCGTCCTCGCCGCACGGGAACTCCTCGTCGAACGAGGTCCGGAGGGAGTGAGTCTGCGCGCGGCGGTCGCGAAGGTGGGTGCGTCCACCGCGGCGCCGTACCGGCATTTCCGCGACAAGGACGCGCTGCTGGTGGCGGTCGCGCTGGAGGGGCACGCCGAAGTGCAGGACCGTCTGCGGGCCTGCGGCGCCGGGACGGTGACCGCGCTCGGACGGTCCTACCTCGGCTTCGCCCTGGAGAATCCGGCGCTGTACCGCTTGATGGCGGGCGCCGGGATCGGTGACCGCGCCGCGTATCCGGAACTGGCCGAGGCGCACCGGGTGACCTGTGCGGTGCTGGCCGACGGGGTGGGGGAGCGGAACGATCCGGGTGGTTTCGCCGTCACGCTCTGGTGCCTGCTCCACGGGCTGGCCACGCTCGTGATCGACGGTCACGTCGAGCGCGAGGCCGCGGTCGCCGAGGTCGAGCGCAGCCTGGGGCTCTTGGCCGGTGCCCAGGGCTGAAGTCGTGGGTGGCCCGGGCCACCCACGACCCCGGTTCAGCCGATGGACGGGATGAAGGTCGGCAGCCGCCGGACCTTCGTGTCCTGTTCGAAGGCGTAGGCGATGGCCAGCAGCGACGGTTCGCTGAACCGTCCGCCCATGATCGACAGCCCCAGCGGCAACGGTCCGGCGTACGCCATCGGAACGGTCATGTTGGCGTAGCCCGACACGGCCGCCGGGCCGGACGAGTCGATCAGGAGCGCGCCGTCACCGACACCGAGCTGCGTCTTCCACGCGGCGTTGTTCGTCGGCGCCACGATCGCGTCGAGCTTCTCGCCGCTCAGTGTTTCGTCGAGGCCCCGCCGGGCGGCGCTCGTCGCGGCTTCCCGCATGGCGCGGTACGCCGGATCGGTGAGATCGCCGGTGGTGGCCTGCGATCGGTCCCACAGGTTGTGGGTCCAGTACGGCATTTCGACCGCCGCGTTGTCCAGGTTGTACTGGATCAGCCCCGCCAGGTCGGCGGGATGCTTTCCGCCGGTGGAAGCGAGATAGGCGTTGATGTCGTGCTTGAACTCGGTTCTGATCGCGGGGAACTCGTTGGCCGCGATCACGTCCAGATAGGGAATGGTGATCTCGACCGTGGTCGCGCCGAGCTTGCGCAGCCTGGTCAGCGCCTGGTCGAACGCCGCCTTCGTCGTGTCGTCCGGCGTGTAGACCTCGCGCCAGACGCCGATGCGCTTTCCGCGCAAAGCGTTGGGGCGCAGGAATCGCGTGTAGTCGTCGAGTGATTGCCGGGCGGCGTCGACGGTGATCGGGTCACGACGGTCGGCCCCGTTGAGGGCGGCGAGCAGGATCGCGGCGTCGACCACGTTGCGCGCCATCGGGCCCGCCGTGTCCTGCTGTTTCGACACCGGCACGATCCCGCTGCGGCTGACGAGCCCGAGGCTCGGCTTGACCCCGACGATGCCGTTGGCGCCGGAGGGACAGCTGATCGAACCGTCCGTCTCGGTCCCGACGGCGACGGTCGCCAGGTGCGCCGCGACGGCCACGCCCGGGCCGGACGACGAGCCGCACGGGTTGCGGTCGAGGACGTAGGGGTTGGCGGTCTGCCCGGCGAGCGGGCTCCAGCCGTTCGACGAACTGGTGGAGCGGTAACTCGACCACTCCGACAGGTTGGCCTTGCCGAGGATGACCGCCCCGGCCTCGCGCAGGTTTTCGACCACTCCGGCGTCCCGGTAGGGGCGGGATTCCAGCAGCGCCGTCGAGCCCGCCGTGGTCGGCTGCCGGTCCGCGGTGTCGATGTTGTCCTTGAGCAGCACCGGAATGCCGTCCATGGGGCCCTTCGACCGGTGCCGGAGCCGCCGCACGTCGCTTTCCGCGGCCAGCCGCAGCGCGTCCGGGTTCGTGCTGAGGACCGCGTGGAGCGTCGGGTTCAGCTTGCGGATCCGCTGCAGGTAGAAGGCGGTCAGCTCGACCGAGGACAGCCGCCCGGAGCGCATCGCCCGCTGCAGGTCGGGGATCGTCGCCCGCTCCAGGTCGATCCCGGCCACCACGGGGCGGCCGGAGGGTCCCGTGGCCCACGCCGGGACGGCCGTGGTGGCCGACGCCGCCGACGCCATGACGAGAAACGCGGCCACGGCCACGCCGCGCCTTCTCCAGGAATGTCTTTTCAAGGAATTCCCTCCTGTTCGAAAGAATTCCTGAACAGTACGGGTGGCACTCGGTTTCGGAAGCACCTCGAAAAAACGGTGAACGGTGATTTGATCGCCGCGTGACCGCCGGTCCGGTAGGCGCTCGGTCACGCAAACAGTCTGTCCGCCAAGGGTGATCTTGATTTCGGCACTGGGTGCCGCCGGTCGTGGACGCACGGTGAGGCGATAGTGGTGATTCCGTCGGAAATATTCCGCCTGATCTCGGCGGGGTATCCGGTTCCGCGTTGATCGCGGATTGTTCGCGGTTCGCCGATCATCCCGCTCGGTTCTGCCGTGCGCATTCGGCGAGCGCGGCGCCGAAGGACCGTGCGGTGCTCGTCAGCCCGGCCACCGCGGAAGCCGGGTCGCGGCGCGCGGGCAGGACGGCGGCGAGTGCCGCGCCGACCCGGCCGTCCGGGGTCCTGATGCCGACGGCGGCGCAACAGAGTCCTTCCGTGATCGTCTCCGATTCGGCCGCGTATCCGGCTTCGCGGATCTCCAGCGCGTCCGAGTCCGGTTCGGCGAGCGCGGGGTGATGAGCGGCGAGGAGCCGCCCGGCGGCGGTCCCCGGCGGAAGCGGGCGGCCCGGCCACACGGGGACGTCGTCGGCGGGGAGGACGGCGCCCGCGGCGACCAGCGCGCGACCTTCCCTCGGGACCACGAGCACCAGGCTCGCGCGCATCCGCGCCGAAAGTGACGGCAGCCGTTCCTTGGCCAGGTCCCGGAGTTCGGGCTGCCAGAACCGCCCGAGGCGGAACACCCGCGAGCCGATCCGGTAGCCGCGGCCCGCCCGCTCGACCGCGCCGAGGTCGGCCAGCTGGTCCAGAAGCCGGTGCGCGGTGGTCTTCGGCAGCCCGGTGGCCCGCACGAGCTGGGTCAGCCCGGCCTGCCCGCCTTGTTCGTCGAGTGCTTCGAGCAACGCGAACGCGCCTTCGAGCACGCCGCGTCCGCCGAGGGGTTCCCGCATCGCCGCCCTTTCCCGGAAAAAGGTCACACCGGAGAAGTAAAGTGCGCCCCCGGCAGGCCGGGATACGAACTTTCGGGCAGCCGATGGGGTGGTGTTCCGCTGAACGGCCCATCCGCGGACGTGACCGACACCGCGCCGCGAACCACCCTGCCGGGTCCTGCCTCCCGGCGCGTTCCTGGCATGCTGGCAAGGTTCGCGCGAACATCACAGCTCCAGGGGGACGTCGATAATGGAGGAGATCCGCCGCCTCGCCGACCGGTTCGATCTCATCGAGCCCGTCGGCGGTGGCTCCATGGGCACCGTGTGGCGGGCGCGCGACGAGAACCTGGAGCGCACGGTCGCGGTCAAGGAACTCCTTCTGCCGCACGGAGCCGGTGAGGAGAAGGCCGACGAGGCCAAGAACCGCGCGCTGCGCGAAGCCCGCATCGCCGCGCGGCTGGTGCATCCGCACGCCATCACCGTCTTCGGCGTGATCGACGAGCAGGACCGCCCGTGGATCATCATGGAGTACCTGCCCTCGACCAGTCTCGCGGACAAACTGCGCGAAGGGCCGATGGAGGTCGACGACGTCATCCGCCTCGGCATCCAGCTGTGCTCGGCGCTGGCGGCCGCGCATCGGGCGGGCATCGTCCACCGCGACATCAAGCCCGGCAACGTCCTGCTCGGTGAGGACGACACCGTCAAGATCACCGACTTCGGGATCTCGCGGGCGATGGGCGACGTCCAGCTCACCGCGACTGGCGAGATCTCCGGAACACCGGCGTTCCTGGCGCCGGAGGTGGCCCGCGGCGAGGACGCCACGTCCGCCTCGGACGTGTTCTCGCTCGGCGCGACGCTGTACACCGCACTCGAAGGCGGCACGCCGTACGGCACGGCCGAGAACCCGATCGCATTGCTGTACCGCGCGTCGAGCGGCGAGATCACCCCGCCGACCAAGTCGGGGATCCTGACGCCGCTGCTGAACCGGCTCCTCGACGTCCGGCCGGACAGCAGGCCGACGATGGCCGAGACCGAGCGGGAGCTGCGGGCGCTCGCGGCGGGGGAGCCGACGACGCTCGTCGCCGAAGAACCGCCGCCGAAGGCGCGCAGGGGAATGCTGATCGGCGTGATCGCCGTGTTCCTCGTGCTCGCGGCGGCCGCCGCCGCGGCCGTGGTCGTGGTGCTCAGCCGCGAGGACGAGACCCCGTCCGGCCAGGCGCCGCCGCCGGCCTCACAGTCGCAGCCCGCCGTCCCGACCACGTCGGAGCCGGTCGCGCCGCCGCCGTCGCCGTCTTCCGCGCCGCCTTCGACACCGTCTTCGTCCTCCTCGTCCGCGTCGCCTCCGGCGCAGACGCCAGGGGCGGCGCTCGCGGCGTACTACTCGCTCATCCCGGGGAACCTCCAGGCCGGGTTCGCGACGCTGACCGACAACTTCAAGCAGAAGAGGAACCAGAGCTTCGAGCGGTATTCGAACTACTGGAAGCAGTTCAGCGCGGTGACCGTGTCGAACGTGACCGAATCCGGCACCACGGTGTCGGCGACGCTCACCTACGTGCGTGCCTCCGGCGGGACCACGACGGAGCGGGAGACCTTCGTCCTGGTCGAGCAGGGCGGCCGGTACCTCATCGACTCCCAGCGGGCAGGCTGAGCTTCCCGGCGAGGCGCTGGAGCCAGGCCTCGACCTCTTCGGGGGAGCGGTCCGGGAGACCGAAGATCGTCTCGGTGACCCCGGCCGCCTCCAGCTCGGCCAGGTTCTCCGGATCCGGGCGGACGCCGAGCGCCGAGATCTCCGGTTCGCCGGTGCGGCCCTCGTCGCGCCAGATCTCGCGTAGCCGCCGGGCTTTGTCCTCGATGTCGGTGTCGCCGGGTGTGGTGAGCCAGCCGTCGGCCGACTTCGCGATCCAGCGGAACGTCTTCTCCGTCCCGCCGGCGCCGACGATCACGGGGATATGCGCTTGCGCCGGTTTCGGCCACGCCCAGCTGGCGCCGAACGACACGAACTCTCCCGCGTACGAAGCTTCGTCCTGTGTCCAGAGCGCGCGCATCGCTTCCAGGTACTCGCGCAGGACCGTCCGCCGTTTGCCGCCGGGGACGCCGTGGTCGGCCAGTTCGTCGACGTTCCAGCCGAAGCCGACGCCGAGGGTGACCCGCCCGGCCGAGAGGTGATCGAGGCTGGCGATCGTCTTCGCCAGCGTGATCGGATCGCTCTCGACCGGGAGGGCCACCGCCGTCGCGAGCCGGATCCGTGAGGTCACCGAGGCCGCCGTCGCCAGCGCGACCCACGGGTCCAGCGTGCGCAGGTAGCGGTCGTCGGGGAGCGACGAGTCGCCGGTGCGCGGATGCGGAGCCTCCCGTTTGACCGGGATATGCGTGTGTTCCGGCACGTGGAAGGTGTCGAAGCCCGCGGCTTCGGCCGCCCGCGCGGCGGCCGCCGGACTGATACCCCGGTCACTGGTGAACAGCACGATCCCATGTCTCACAGCCGGTCACGCTATTAGAACGTGTTTCAGTTCGCAACCGTGGTGCGTAGCGTGACCGGCAAGGCGTTCAGCCGCCAGGTGCCCGGGTCCGGGATCCGCAGGAGGCCGTCGGCGAGTGCGAGATCGGGGAACCTGCGCAGCAGTGCGGTCAGCGCGACCTCGACCTGAACCCGGGCCAGGGAAGCGCCAAGACAGAAGTGTGGCCCGTGGGCGAAGGCGAGATGCCAGGCGGGCCCCGCCGCCCGGCGGATGTCGAAGACGTCCGGGTCTCCGAAGGCCCGCGGGTCCCGGTTCGCCGCCGCGATCGCGACGGTAACAGGTTCTCCTTCGGGGATGAGGACGTCGCCGATCCGGACGTCCGTGGTGGCGAACCGGGGGATGGTCAGCAGCTGGGGGCTCTGCCAGCGCATCACTTCCTCGACCGCGCCGGGCATGAGCGCCGGGTCTTCGCGCAGCTCGGCCAGCTGCTCGGGGTGGGAGAGCAGGATTTCGACGGCGTTGGCGATGAGGTTGCCGGGCACCTGCCCGCCGAGCACGAGTTGCCAGACCAGGGCGACCAGTTCGGTTTCGCTGAGCCGGTCGCCGTCCTCGGCCTGGATCCGGAGCAGTTGCGAGACGACGTCCTCGCCGGCGTCGAGTTTCCGGTCCGCGATGGCGGCGAGCGCGCCCTCGACGATCCCGGGGACCGCTTTCGCGAGTCCCGCGCCGTCTCCTGCCGAGACCAGCGCGCCGTATTCGCGCCACCGCGGGCGGTCGGCCGCGGGGATGCCGACCAGTGCGCAGATCACGTCGACCGGCAGTGGCCGGGCGAAGGCGGTGACCAGGTCGATCCGGTCTTCCCCGGCGAGCTCGTCTAGGAGGTCGTCCACGAGCCGCTGGATCCCCGGGCGGAGGGCGGCGGCCTTGCGCGGGGTGAACGCGGGCGCGACGAGCCGCCGGAGCCGGAGGTGCTCCGGACCTTCGACCTCCTGCATCGTCCGCATGTACGGGCGGCAGTGGTCGGGGATGTCCATCCGCTGGTAGCTGTTCGCGCTCAGGGCGAACCGCGGGTCGCTCAGCATCTTCCGCGCCTCTTCGTGGCGCAGTACCGCCCACATGGAGAACCCGGGCGCGCTGAGTTTGGCGATCGGGGAGCGCTCGCGGGCCGGCCCGTAGGCGGTGAACGGGTCACGCAGGACCTCGGGGTCGGTCAGGAGGATCTCGGGAACGTCGGACAAGGTGGCTCTCCCAGTTCGGATGTTCAAGTCAGATGTTCTCATCATCTGAATGGTCAAGGTATCTTGATCCGGGTCCGAGGGCAACGTGCCGGCAGACGGGAGGCCGATGGTCCGGCTGAGCAGGGCGGAGACGCAGGAGCGCAACCGCGCGAAGGTGCTGGCCGCCGCGCGTGACGAGTTCGCGGAGCAGGGTTTCCGGGACGCCAAGATCGACGTCATCGCCGAGCGGGCGGAGCTCACCCGCGGCGCGGTCTACTCGAACTTCCCGGGAAAACGCGCGCTGTACTTCGCCGTCTTGGCCGAGCTGGCCGAACAGTCCGTGGGCGCGCCGCACGCGGCGCCCGGCGAGACGCTCGAGGGCGCGCTGGGCGCATTGGCCAGGTCGAGAGTGGCGGTGTTTCCGCTGGACGACGAGCAGGCAGGCCTCGCGCGCGACCTGATGCCGGAAGTGCTCGCGGACGAGCGCGTCCGGCTCCCGTTCGCTCAGCTGGTGAAGCTCAACGGGCTGCTGCTGGGGCTGGCGCTCGAGCGGCTCGACCCGCCGGAGCGGCCGCCGGGGTCGCCGATCCCGCGCCGGGTCCGGCTCGCGGAGACCGTGCTGACCACCCTGCACGGCGCCGGCCAGCTGGCGGCCGCCGCGCCGGGGTTCGTCGAACCCTTCGACGTCGTGAGCGCCTGCGAACGGCTGGCGGGGCTGGCCTTCAACGACTGGTGGGCGCCACCGGTGATCGCGCCCGTGGCGCAGGCGACCGACCGGCCGTGGTCACCGCCCGGGGCCGTCGACCTCGTGCGCGCCGAATCCTTCGTTCCCGGCGACGGGGTGGTCGCCGTCCTGGGCACGCATCGGCTGGCCGCCGCGGAAGAGGCGGTCCGGGCGTCCGGCGGCGATGTCACCGTCGTCGTCGTGACCAGTGAGCCCGCCGAGCTGGTGCCGTTGACCCGGCTGATCGTCGCGGAAGTGTGCGGTGGTCTGCGGCAGGCCTTCCCGGAACCGTCCTGGCCGCGGCTGCGCGTGGTGTGCGACGCGACCGGGACCCTGGCGGCGGCCGCGGGAGTGCTCGCGGTCAGTGACGAGACCGAGGTCGCGATCCGGGTCGAACGAGGCCGGATCGTCGCCACGGCGGACGGGCGCGGCGCGGGACACGCCGTCTCGGGCGAAGCGTCCCGTGTGGACAGCGCCTAGACGATGTCGGTGTGCCGGATCCGGTACACCTGCAGGCGAAGCCCGTAGTACTTGTCGGTCTCCCCGACCCAGATCATCCCGAGCCGTTTCGCGGTCGCGATGGCACGCACGTTGTTCGGCCGCGCGACGGCGAAGAGTTCGTCCGTGTCCTGGGTGAACGCCCAGCCGATCAGCGCGCGGGCGGCCTCGGAGGCGTAGCCCTCGCCCCACGCGTCCGGATGCAGCTGCCAGCTGATCTCCAGGTCCTCTTCGTACGGTGGCAGCAGGTGGATGCCCAGCCCGCCGACGACCGCGCCGTCCTCCTTGCGCTGCACCGCCCATCTCCCGCGCGGCGGCACGAGATTCGGCTGCGCCTGTTGCCAGGCCTGCAGAACCGAACGCATGGCCGCGGCGTCGGTCACCCGGTCCATCGCCGGGGTGAGCCACCGGGTCACGTCGGTGGTGCCGTAGATCGCCAGCGCGGCTTCGGCGTCGTCCTCGGACCACTCGCGGACGACGAGCCTTTCGGTGGTCAAGTCCATAACAGAACGTTACGCGCACCGGCGGGGCCGTGGGGTGTCCGGATCATGACAACTCGGCAACCCGGC
This sequence comes from Amycolatopsis sp. WAC 04182, assembly GCF_003947465.1. NCBI lineage: Bacteria > Bacillati > Actinomycetota > Actinomycetes > Pseudonocardiales > Pseudonocardiaceae > Amycolatopsis > Amycolatopsis sp. WAC 04182. The sequence goes on along the minus strand of NZ_QHJJ01000002.1, from coordinate 103,204 downwards.
GTACGTTGGCGGCATGCGCGCCGACGCCTCGACGACCCCCGAACAGGCCTGCCCGATCGCCCCGGTGGTCGACCTCGTCTTCAGCCGCTGGACCACGCCGATCCTGTGGGCGCTCAACGAATTCGGCAGGCAGCGGTTCGTCGAACTCGAGCGGCGCATCGGGTCGATCACGCCGAAGGTGCTGACGCAACGGCTGCGGCAACTGGAACGCGACGGCCTGCTCACCCGGACCTATCACGCCGAGGTGCCGCCCCGGGTCGAGTACGAGATCAGCGACCTCGGCCGGAGCCTGGCGCCGCTCTTCGCGACCCTCGCGGACTGGTCGACGGAGAACCTGCCGAAGGTGGAGGAGGCCCGGTCGGCCTACGACTCCGCTTCCTGAGCCGGTCGCCGCCACGAAGCGGTGGCTCGTTCGAAACGGACGACACGCGTGACTGCATGGACGACTCGCGTGATCAGGCGGACGGCACGGCGAGGTCCTGCGCATCGAGGTGTGTCGTCCGGTCGAGCCCAGTACATGAAGGCCCCCTTCCTTGCGCCTAGGTACAGGAAGGGGGCCTTCATGTACCTAGGCACCCAAGTACGGCGAGGCGCTTTCTTGACCGATCGGTCCAGATGTGGCTAAGCTTCTCTCGTGTCCCGAGTGAAGGAATTCGACGTCGACGCGGCTTGCGAAGCCGCGCTGGAACTGTTCTGGCGGCAGGGGTACGAGGCCACCTCGGTCAGCGACCTGGTCGCCGAGCTCGGCATCGGCAAGGCGAGTCTCTATGCCACGTTCGGCACCAAGCACGAGCTGTACCTGACGGCCTTGAACCGCTACATCGCCAGGGGCAACGAGCGGTTCGTCGAGGACTTCGCCGGGCCGGGGCCCGCGCTCGCGGGCGTGCGACGGCTCATCGACCGCTATCTCGCCGAAATACTGGGCGAATCGGGGCGTAAAGGCTGCTTCGTGGTCAACGCCGCCATGGAGATGCTGCCGAAGGATCCCGAGGTCGCGCGGGTGGTCGAGCGTAGCTGGGACGCGCTGGAGCTGGCCGTGCGGATGGCGTTGAGCCGCGCGAAGGCGCAGGGCGAACTCGACGCCGACGCGGACCCGGAAGAGCTGGCCGGCTTCCTGCTCACCGTCCTGCAGGGCATGCGGGTGCTGGGCAAGGGGCCGGATCCCGCGCCGCGGGTCAGGGCGACCGCGAAGCAGGCCATCGCGGTGCTCGAAGCCGCTCGCAAACACTCATAATGGAACGATCAGACCAGAAAGTGGGCAGTACTGTGGGGAAGCGATTCAGTGGCAAGGTCGTCCTGGTCACCGGCGGAGGTTCCGGGATCGGCCGCGCCACGGCGGCTGCCTTCGCGCGTGAAGGCGCTCAGGTCGTCGTTTCCGGGCGAGACGGCGAGAAGCTGCGTCAGACGGTGAAGGAGATCGAGGCCGACGGCGGAACGGCCGACGCGGTGACCGCCGACGTGAGCGCCGGCCCCGAAGTCGAGCGTCTCGTCGCCGAGACCGTGCGGCGGCACGGCAAACTCGACATCGCGTTCAACAACGCCGGGGTGCTCGGCAGTCCCGCGCCGGCGGCGGATCTGGACGAAGAGGGCTTCGACGCCGTCGTGCGGACGAATCTCACGGGCACGTGGCTGTCGATGAAGCACGAGATCGCCCAGATGCGGGCGGGTGGCGGGGGAGTCATCGTCAACATGGCCTCCAACATCGGCTCGCACACCCGCCTGCCGGGAATGGCCGCGTACGCCGCTTCGAAGGCCGCCGTGGACGTGCTGACCCGGACCGCGGCCCGCGACCACATCGGCGAGGGCATCCGGATCAACGCGGTCAGCCCCGGCGCGACCGACACCGGGATGTCGTTCCGGCCGGGCGAATCCGAGGCCGACCGCGCCGAACGGCTCGGCGCGGTCATCCCGCTCGGCCGCATCGGCGCGGTCGAAGAGATCGCCGCGGCGGTCCTCTGGCTGGCTTCGGACGAGTCCGCGTACGTCGTGGGGCACGACATCGTCCTCGACGGCGGCGCCAGCGCCTGAGGATCAGCGCCGCGAGGGCAGCAGTTCCTGCATCTTCGTCTTGATCCCCTGCGTCACCAGATGCCAGGCGTCGGGCTCGCCCTTCAGGACGGCTTCGGTCATGGCCTTCACCTGCTCGAAGGTGGCGTGCGGCGGAATCGGCGGCACCTCGGGATCGCAGCGGACGTCGAGCACGGTCGGCACCTTGGCCGACAGCGCGACGTCCCACGCTTCGCCGAGCTGGGCGGGATCGTCGACGGCGATCCCGCCAAGGCCGATCTCCAGCGCGAAGTCCGAATAGGACACTTCCGGCAGGGTCTGTGACGGCTCGAACTTCGGCGAGCCGCCCATGGCGCGCAGTTCCCACGTGACCTGGTTCAGATCGCCGTTGTGGAACACGCAGACGACGCAGCGCTGATCGGCCCACAGTTCGCGGTACCGGGCGATGGTCAGCAGCTCCGCCATCCCGTTCATCTGCATCGCGCCGTCCCCGACCAGGGCGATCACCGGCCGGTCGGGATGGGCGAACTTCGCGCCGATCGCGTACGGGACGCCGGAGCCCATCGTCGCCAGCGTGCCGGAGAGCGTGCCCCGCATGCGGCCGCGCATCCGGAGATTCCTGGCGTACCAGTTGGTGGCCGAACCGGAGTCGGCGGTGACGATGGCGTCTTCGGGGATCCGCTCGGACAGTTCGTGCACGATCCGCATCGGGTTGACCGGGTCCGCGTCCAGCATCGCCTGGCGGGTCAGCGTCTCGTGCCACTCGTCGACGTTCTTCTCGATCTTTTCCCGCCAGCCGCGGTCGGTTTTACGCTGCAGCAACGGAATCAGCTGCTGCAGCGTGCTCTTCGCGTCGCCGAGCAGATTGACCTCGGTCGGATACCGCAGCCCAAGGAACCGGGGATCGATGTCGATCTGGACCGCGCGGGCCTGCCCGAATTCCGGCAGGAACTGCGCGTACGGCATATTCGACCCGACGATCAGGAACGTGTCGCAGTCCCGCATCATCTCGTACGTCGGCCGCGTCCCGAGCAGACCGATCGATCCGGTGACGTACGGCAGGTCGTCGGGGAGGACATCCTTGCCCAGCAACGCTTTCGCCACTCCGGCGCCGGTGAGCTCGGCGACCTCGCGCAGCTCGGTGACGGCGTTGCGCGCGCCCTGGCCGAGCAGGATCGCGACCTTCTCGCCCGCGTTCAGCACCTCCGCGGCGCGGGCGACTTCCTCCGACGGCGGGATGACACTGGCCCGCGGATGATCGGGCGGGGAGGACGGCACGTGCTTGAACTCGTGCTGCGGCGGCTGGTAGGTCTCCTCCTGCAGATCGGCCGGGATGATCAGCGCCGTCGGCGCGCGTTGCGCGATGGCCGTGCGGAGGGCACGGTCGAGCGCGTTCGGCAGCTGTTCGGGGACGTTCACCTCGACGAGATACTCGCTCGCGACGTCCTTGAACAACGCCTGCAGGTCCACCTCCTGCTGGTAACTGCCGCCCATCGCGCTGCGCGCCGTCTGCCCGACGATCGCCACCACCGGCACATGGTCGAGTTTGGCGTCGTAGAGGCCGTTGAGCAGGTGGATCGCCCCCGGGCCGGACGTCGCCATGCAGACACCGGGCCGTCCGCTGAGTTTCGCGTAGCCCACGGCCGCGAACGCCGCCATCTCCTCGTGCCGCGTCTGCACGAAACGCGGCTTGTTCTCCGCCGTGCCGAACGCGCTCACCAGCCCGTTGATCCCGTCCCCGGGATAGGCGAAGACCTGCTCCACGTCCCATTCGCGCAGCCTGGTCAGAACATGGTCCGCAACGGTTTCGCTCATGGTCGCCGGATACCGCCGCCCTCCGGCGGCTAAACGTCCTCGAGGATCTTGGTGATCCCCGCGACGACGTCCGGATGCCCGAGCGGCAGCGGCGGCGGGACCCGGTTGTACGGCTCACCGGTGCTGTGGGGGAGCACGTCCACCGCGGTCCCGGACGAGCGCACCCGTTCGGCGAGTTCGGACGACTCGTCGGGCACCGGGTCGATCAGCAGGACATGGGACGCGGCGCCGGGGTGGCGTTCGGCCAGCCGCAGCGCGTCCTCGGCCGAGTCTCCGGCGGCCACGACGTCGATCGGCGGGCCGCCGGGCTCCGCGTCGCCGAGCACGTCTTCGGCCTGGCTGAGCGCGCCGTCCACCGGCAGCCTGCACCAGATGATCTGGCGCTGGGCCGCGAGCGGCCGCCACGTCGCCGGGAGTTCACCGTGCTTGCCCTCACCCGCCGGGTCGAGGACCAGCAGCTTCGCCCCTTCAGGACCGCCGTCGGTGACGACCGAGGGGCCTTCGGCGCGGATGGGATCGGATTCGGCGGTCATGGGCGTCTCTCCTCTAGCAGTTCGTGCGGGGGAGCTCGGGGGAATCCGTGTCCAGCGGCACCGAACCCGAGCGGACTAGTCCTAATTGGACTGTCTGCCGCTTCGTCACCGCTTCGAGCGCCCAGTCGGTGGCGGTGCGCAGCCGGTTGCCGGGCATGGCCAGCAGGTGGTAGCCGCGGGTGACCGCCTTGGCGGCGAACCCGGAAAGCGGGATGTGCAAGGGATTCGCCGCGGCCCGGTGGGCGCCGAGGTCGACGACGAAGCCGAGGTCATGGTGCCGGTAGGTGCCGTGCGAGCCGTGCCCGAGGGACGCCGCCACGTTCCGCCCGGCGAGTTTGCCCTGCCGTTCGGCGTGCTGGGCGGTCATCGGCGTGTATTCGCCGGGCCTGGTCAGATCCGGGACGGCCGCCGCGTCCCCGCACGCGTAGACGTCACGCCGTCCGGGAACGTTCAGCTGCGCTGTCACGACGAGCCTTCCTTTGGCCGTCTTCAGCCCCAGGTCCTCGATCAGTGGGTCCGGCCGGACGCCGACGCACCACACGAGGGTGTGGGTCGGCACGGATTCACCGGAGGTCAGCGTGACCCCCTTTTCGCCGGCGTTGTCGATCGACGTCTTCATCAGCACCTCGACGCCGCGTTCGCGCAGGACCTCGTCCGCCGTGGCGCCGAGCCGCCGGTCGAGTTCCGGCAGGACCCGCTCGGCCACGTCCAGCAGCAGCCACCGGATCTTCTGGTCCTTCAGCTCGGGATGCCGGGCGGCGAGCGCGGCGGTGAACGCCGGCCCCTGCGCGGCGACCTCCGTGCCGGTGTAACCGGCGCCGACCACGACGAACGTGCACCGCGCGTCGCGTTCGGCCGGATCCTGCGCCGAGGCGGCGAGTTCTATCTGCCGAGTGACGTGGTCCCGCAGGTAGAGGGCCTCGGGCAGACCGCGGAAGCCGTGGGCGTACTCGGGCACGCCGGGGATCGGCAGCAGCTTGTTGACGCTGCCCGCGGCGAGCACGAGACGGTCGTAGCCGAGCGAGTGTTCGCGGCCCTCGGGGTCGGTGTAACTCACGCTGCGGTCGTCGAAGTCGACCGATTTGGCGGTGCCGAGCACCAGGCGCACACCGCGCAACGTGCCGGGGATCGACACCGAGATCCGCCGCGGTTCGAGGATCCCGGCGGCGACTTCGGGGAGCAGGGGGAGATAGAGGAAATAGTCGGTCGGGTTCAGCACGACGACTTCCGTGTCGCCGCCGACCGATTTGAGGAGGGTCTTGGCCGCGTTGTAGCCGGCGAACCCGCCTCCGATGATCACCACGCGCATCGTCAGTCCTCCGTGGGCCAGTCGCCGGTCGCCTTGCGGTAGCCGACCGCACCGGCCCGTTCGGTGGCGGCCTTCACCGCGCCGAAGATCGCGCCCTGCGCGGCGGCCGCGACGATCACCTGGGTCCAGGTGAAGTCCCGGTCGGTGGCGTTCGGCGCGTCTTCCTCACCGCTGACGCGTTTCCAGATCTGCTTGAACGCGATCCCGGCGAGCACACCGCCCGCGGCGCTCACGACCATGTTGAGCGGCTTGTAGAGAACCTTGTTCACGACGAAGACCTCTTTCGCATGATCAGCCGGATGGTGAAGAGCAACGCCAGGACACCGGCGAAGATCGGCAGGGGGTTCGCGCGGACGACCTCGGTGCCCTGACGGAACTTCTCCGCCGCGGGCTCGGAAACCTTCTCGGAGATCTTGGCGCTCGCCTCGTCGACCTTGGTGTCGAGGTTGTCGTTCACCCTCGCCTTGACGTCCATTTTCTTGCCCAGCGCGTCGAGGGTCTCGGTGAGTTCCTCTCGCGTCACGTCGCGATCGGCGCGGGCTTCTTCGGCGTTCTTGGGGAAATCGGTCATGACCGCACTCCTTGCTTGACGGTGTCGACGTCCTTACGGACACCTTCGACGGCTTCTTCCGGCACCGGCGGTGTCGCGCTGGAGACCTCCTTCTTGCCGACGACGGCCGAAAGGCCACCGATCAGCAGCAGCGCCGCGCCCGTCACCACGGCCGCCAGCCACGCGGGCATCACCAGCGCGAGCGCCAGCACCACCGCGGCGATCAGGGTCGCCAGGCCGAAAAGCGCGAAAACACCCGCGGCGCCGAACAATCCGGCACCGAAGCCCATCTTCTTACCTTTGTGCTGCAACTCGAAAACGGCCAGCCGCATCTCGTCGCGGACGAGGTGTTTGACCTCGTCGCTGAGATCGGAAACCAGTTCGCCGACCGACTTTTCCGCGGACGGCTTCCGGTGGGTCTCTTCGATCATGGGGCACCTCCTCGGAGCGTTCTGCCCGCCGGGTACCCGGCGGCCCGGCGGGTCAATCACGGCGTGTTTCGCCCCGTTGAGCGCCGGGTAGCCGGGGAGTGCCGGCTCGAAAAGCACCCAACCGACAGGAGGATGCATGAGCACGATCACCGAAATGGTGGACGTCGAAGTCCCGGTGAAGACCGCGTACAACCAGTGGACTCAGTTCGAGAGCTTCCCGCAGTTCATGGAAGGTGTCGAGGAGATCCGTCAGATCGACGCGACCCACACCCACTGGGTGACCAAATTCGGTGGGGTGAGCCGGGAATTCGACGCGACGATCACCGAACAACATCCCGACGAACGGGTGGCGTGGACGTCGGACTCCGGTCCCGACCACGCGGGCGTCATCACTTTCCATCGCCTGGACGACAACAAGACCCGGGTCACGGCGCAGATGGAAATCGATCCGGAAGGGTTCGCCGAGAACGTCGCCGACAAACTCGGCGTACTCGACCGCCGGGTCAAGGGCGACATGAAGCGGTTCAAGGAGTTCATCGAGAGCCGCGGCCACGAATCCGGCGCCTGGCGCGGTGACGTGGACCGCCCCGGCAGCTGAGAGTACCCGGGACCTCCCCTGGAAGACGGCGTTTTCCTGGGGGAGGTCCCGGGTATCTCCTGGGGTGAGGTCCATTACGAAGGGAGCGTTCCGGCATGACTACCAACGCATACGTGGCCTTCCTCGTCATTGGGGTGGCGCTGGTCATGCTCGACGGTCTGATCATCTACCAGAGCGGTAAGCGCTACCTGCGAGGTTCCCACGGCGATCCGGCCGCGGGCGCTTCCATGACGTGGCTCGTGACGGTGCTGTTCCATCTCGCGACGCTGGGCGTGTTGGCGCTGCTGTCGACCGTCGACATCGGGGGCAGCGACCTTCCTGGTGTGGTGGGCAGGCTGGGTGTTCTGCTGCTGGTTCTGGCCATCGCCCACGCGATCACGCTCAGCGTGCTTTCGCGGATCCGTGGTGAGCAGGAGGCCGAAGCGGTCATCAACCGGCCGAGGCGTGTCGAGCCCGAGCAACAGGGCACGACGGTGACGCCGGTGCCCGGGCAGGACGGCCGTTACCCGGCCGCGAGCCCGTCCATCGAACAGCAGGCGCCGTACACGACGCCGTGAGAAGTCGAGTGCTGGCAGGAGGTTTCGCCGTGCACGAGATCGATGACGAACTGTGGGACGAATTCCATCGCGTGGTCAACATGACTTCGCGGGAACTGGCCGACTGGCTGCGCACGAGGTCGGCCGACGCCGAGGACGAGGCACTGCCGGACCAGGCGGGTACGCCGACCGGGCGGCATGTGCTCGGCATCCTCGGCAAGCGCCGGACCGACCTCACCGCCGAGGACGAGCGGGTGATGCGCTCGGTCGTCCGGCGCGTCGAGGACCAGCGGCGTGACGACCTCGAACCCGTCGCGGGCGAGGCGCACTGGCGGCACAAGCTGATGTCGATGGGGCACGACCCACTGAAACCCGCGTGACCGAAGTACGTGAAGGCCCCCTTCACTGCGCTGGACGCAGTGAAGGGGGCCTTCACGTACTTCGGGTCCTGTGTCTGGAGTCGTAACTCGCGTGATTGTAGGCGTAACTCGCGTGTTTGAAGGCGTATGAGAGAGTTGCGCCTTCAAACACGCGAGTTACGCCTTTGGTTACTCGGAGAGTTTCCCGCGCAGCTGGTCCAGCGTCTGCGACAGGAGCCGCGAAACGTGCATCTGCGAGATGCCGATCCGTTCCGCGATCTGCGTCTGGGTGTAGCCCCCGAAGAAGCGCATCACGAGGATCGCGCGTTCCCGCTTGGGGAGCTCCCGCAGCAGCGGTTGCAGCGCCTCGTGCGTCTCCACCAACGCCATGTCGTGGTCCTCCTTGCCGATCGTGTCGGCGAGCGAGAGGGCCTCGGTAGCGTTGTCGTGCACCGGTTTGTCGACCGACAACGTCTGGTACGCCTGGCCGGCGAGCAGCCCCTCCCGCACGTCGTTGACCTCGAGCCCGAGGTATTCGGCGAGTTCGGTCGGGGTCGGCGCGCGGCCGAGCTGCTGGGACAACGCGGCCGTGCCCTGGCTGAGCGAGACGTGGAGTTCCTTGAGCCGCCTCGGCACCCGGACCGACCAGCCGGTGTCCCGGAAGTGCCGCCGGACCTCGCCCATGATCGTGGGCACGGCGAACGAGAGGAAGTCGTGCCCACGGCCGGGGTCGAACCGGTCGACCGCGTTGATCAGGCCGATCCGCGCCACCTGGACCAGGTCTTCGCGCGGCTCGCCGCGGCCGGAGAACCTGGTGGCGATGTGCTCGGCGAGCGGCAGCAGCTCGGTGACGAGGTTGGCACGCAGCTCCCGGCGGCGCGAGGAGTCCTCCGGCAGGGAGGTCATCTCCTCGAAGAGCGGTTCGCAATGGGCGTAGTCGTCCGCCTGCCGGGTGAGTGTCTTGCGCTCGCCACTCACCCGTCGCTCGTTCCCGGGGCCAGGACGAGGTCGATCGTCGTCGTGCCCCCTGTTTCGCCGGGAATCGGTTCGCACCGCGCCCGCACCGAGTGGGTCAACGTCGTCAAGACGTGCCAGCCGAACGTCGTCTCGCTCGGCAGGTAAGGCCTGCTCGTCCGCGTCGAGATCGAGACGGCGATTCCTTCCGGTATCTCGTGAAAGACACAACAAAGAACGGCTCCCAGTTCAGCGGGCTGGACAAGTTGGGAACAGGCTTCGTCGACGGCCATCTTCGCGTCTGAAATGGCGTCCAAGCCGAAGTCCGCACGGGCCACCACACCATGGGTGAGCGTGCGGACGAGAGGGATCTGCTCCGCCTCCGCGGGAAGGCGGAGTTCGACCCGGTCGGACAGACCGTCCGACTGAGGCCGGGTCTGGGGGGTGAGGCCACCCCGTCCGTGTGCATCCATTACGAAACCCATCCGTCCGTGGCCGTGGGGTGACCGCGGCGGTGCTCCGCCGCGTGACGCGTGATCAACGGCCCAGGGCTCGCTGAAGCTCCTTTTTGGACATCTTCGACCTGCCCTCGACGTTGCGCTGTTTCGCTTCGTTGTAGAGCTGGTCCTTGGTCGGGCCGTTCGGGCCCAACCGGTTCCCGGACCGCTTGCCACCCCGCCGCTGAGGTGACATGTCCTGGAGGGACGTACGGCTGGCCTCGCGCGACTCGCCTGCCTGCGCGCGGTTCTTGTTGACCGTGCGGGCGGCGATCTCCTCGGCCCGGTCGGTGCTCGCGCCCCGATCCTTCGCCGAGTCCTTGATGTGTTCGTACTGGCGTTCTCGTTTGTCGCTCCAAGCCTGCTGCGGCATCGCGGCTCCTTCCTTCCCCCGGTCAGGTACCCCGTTCGATTCGCCGGATAAACGTCCGGTTGAGCCCGGGAACGGGCGGGTACGCGGGGGTCGGACGCGAAGGAGGCTTCTATGCGCATCGGCTACACCCTCATGACCGAACAGGCCGGCCCGAAAGACCTGGTGGGATACGCCGCCGGAGCGGAGAAGGCGGGTTTCGACTTCGAGGTGATGAGCGACCACTTTTCGCCCTGGCTGGACGAGCAGGGGCATTCGCCGTACGCGTGGAGCGTGCTGGGAGCGGTCACCCAGAGCACCGAACGGGTCGAACTGATGACCTTCGTGACGTGCCCGACCATGCGTTATCACCCGGCGGTGGTGGCCCAGAAGGCGGCGACCGTCCAGGCGCTGTCGGACGGCCGGTTCACCCTCGGGCTGGGTGCGGGGGAGAACCTCAACGAACACGTCGTCGGCCGCGGCTGGCCACCGGCGAACGTCCGGCACGAAATGCTCGCCGAAGCGGTCCAGATCATCGGCGGGCTGTTCGACGGTGGCTACTTCAACTACAAGGGTGACCACTTCCGGGTGGACTCGGCGAAGCTGTGGGACCTGCCGGAGCAGCGTGTCCCGATCGGGGTCGCGGTGTCCGGCTCGCAGTCGGTGACCCGGTTCGCGCCGATCGCCGACGCGATGATCGCGGTGGAGCCGGACGGCTCGCTGTGCCGCGAGTGGGACGCGACCAAACTCGGGCCGCCCGGCAGGAAGATCGCCCAGCTGCCGGTGTCCTGGGGCGAGGATCGCGACGCCGCGATCCGGCGGGCGCACGAGCAGTTCCGCTGGTTCGGTGGCGGCTGGAAGGTCAACGCCGAACTGCCGGGGCCCGCGGGGTTCGCCGGGGCCACCCAGTACGTCAAACCGGAGGACGTCGCCGAGGCGATCCCGTGCGGCCCCGACGTCGACCGGATCGTGAAGCAGGCCGGCGAGTTCGAGGCGGCCGGGTTCACCGACCTCGCCCTGATCCAGATCGGCGGCGACCAGCAGGAAGGCTTCCTCCGGTTCGCCGAGGACACGCTGCTCCCGGCACTGCGGAGCTGACGCACCCCCGAACGGGGGCACCCGTGTTCAAACCCGCGGACCGCGGGTACCAGAGCGACACATCCTTCAGCCAAGGGGGAACAGATGAACAACGAACTCGGACTCCATCCCGTCCCGGACCTGCTGCCGGAAGGCCAGGACACGCCGGAGCAGGAGGCGATCCGTCGCAAGGCGGCCCTCGCCGTGGCTTCGCGGGCGACGAGCGCCGAAGACTGCGCGACCCTGCTGGACATGCTCGGCCTGCACGACCGCGGCCGCAGCTCCGAAGTGGCGTGATTCAGCGGCCGCCGCGCGCCGCCACGAGATCCGCGACGAAGGCCCGATAGGCCTCGTCGCGGTCCGGCGCGCGCAGCACCGCGGACGGATGCACCGTCGCGACCGCGGTGGTGGCGAACTCGGCGAGGTCGATCCGCTCGCCCCTGCTCCGGGTGATGCGGAAGTCGTCGCCCAGCAGCGCCTTCGCCGCCGTCGCGCCCAGAAAGATCAGCAGCTCCGGGTGCACCGCCGCCAGTTCGGCGTGCAGCCACGGACGGCAGGCGACGATCTCGGTCTTGGACGGCGTCTTGTGGATCCGCCGTTTGCCGCGTTCGTCCCGCTTGAACTTGAAATGTTTGACCGCGTTGGTGACGTAGATCTTCCGGCGGTCGAAACCCGCTTCGTCGAGGGCCCGGTCGAGCAGCCGTCCGGCGGGCCCGACGAACGGGGCGCCTTGCCGATCCTCCTGGTCGCCGGGTTGCTCGCCGACCACCATGATCTCCGCCGCGCGGGAGCCTTCACCGAAGACGGTCTGAGTGGCGTCGCGGTAGAGATCGCAGCCGCGGCAGCCCGACGCCGCCGAACGAAGCTTGTCCAGATCCGCGGTCTCGGGCGGAGCCGCCCCGGGTGCCTTGGTCGCCATGGCGGCCGGATTCCCCGCCCGGACGTGGGACAAACGGGTTATGCGCGGGCCGCGGCGGGTAGCCCTCGGCTATGGCGACTTCGACCGAACCGGCCACCGCTTCCGTTCAGGACACCGTGCGCGTCGCGCTGCGGGTCGTCCTGCCCACGCTCGCCGGCGGGGTGATCAAACGCCGGCCGCTGGGGATGGCGGCGGCGCAGAAACTCCAGTTCGACCGTTCCGCCGTGCGGCTGCTGGGGCGGCTCCGGTCCCACTACGGTCCTGGCCCGCTGCGCCTGCGGGTGCCCGGCCGCACGATCGACCTGGCGCTGTCCGGGGAGGATGTCGGCGAGGTGCTCGCCGCCGCGCCGGTCCCGTTCAGCCCTTCGACCAAGGAGAAGCGGGCGGCGCTGGGGCATTTCCAGCCGCACGGCGTGCTGATCTCGGACGCGACGGAGCGTGCGCCGCGCCGCCGGTTCAACGAGGACGTCCTCGAACCGGGGAAGCCGCTGCACGATCTCGCCGCTCCCTTCGCCTCGGCGATCGCCGAGGAGGCGGCGTCGCTCTGGGACGGCGGCACGCTGGACTGGGACACCTTCACCGTGGCCTGGTGGCGGATGGTCCGCCGGGTCACGCTCGGCGAATCCGCGGCGAGCGACGACGGCCTCACGGACGCGCTGGCCCGCCTGCGGAAGGACGCGAACTGGGCGTACGCGCACCCCCGGCGCGACCGGCTCCACGATCAGTTCCGCACCCGGCTCATCGGCCACCTGGAACGGGCGGAGCCGGGGAGCCTCGCCGAGGCCATCGCGGCGGCGGGCCCGTCGGGCGAGCGCACGATGGACGTCGTCGCCGACCAGGTCGCCCACTGGCTCTTCGCGTTCGACGCCGCCGGGATCGTCACCTTCCGCGCGCTCGCGCTGCTGGCCACCCACCCTGGCGCACGGGAACGTGCCGACGAAGAGGTCGCGGCCGCCGATCTGACCGCGCCCGGCCAATTCGCGTACTTGCGCGCCTGCGCCCTCGAATCGGTCCGGCTGTGGCCGACCACGCCCGCGCTGCTGCGCGAGAGCACGGCCGAGACCGCCTGGGGACCGGCGGGGACCACGGTGCTGATCTTCGCCCCGTTCTTCCACCGGGACCCCGAGTCCTTGCCCTACGCCGACCGGTTCGAACCCGGGATCTGGCTGGACGGCACCGCGGCGGCCAATCCGGCGCTCGTTCCGTTCAGCGCCGGACCAGCCATCTGCCCGGGCCGGGACCTCGTGCTGTTCTGCGCGAGCACGATGCTGGCGCACTTGATCAAGGACCGGCGCTTCGAGCTGGCCTCCGGCGCCGTCCTCGGTCCGGAGCGGCCGCTGCCCGCGACGCTCGACAACTTCCACCTGAAGTTCTCGGTGGCCTAGTCGTCGACCCATTCGAGCAGGTCGCCGGGCTGGCATTCGAGCACGCGGCACATCGCTTCGAGGGTGCTGAACCGGACGGCCTTGGCGCGGCCGTTCTTCAGCACCGCCACGTTCGCCGGGGTGAGGCCGACGAGTTCGGCGAATTCGCCGACGCTCATCTTCCGCTTGGCCAGTTCGACGTCGATGCGGACGACGATCGGCATCAGATCACCTGTTCCATGTCCGATCGCAGGGTGGTGGCCTGCCGCAGCAGCGTGCGCATCACGGCCATGACCAGGCCCAGGACGGCGACGCCGACCAACGCCAGGAACAACAGCAGCGGCAGGGCCGGGTCTTCGGCGTTGAAGCCGACGTAGAGGAACACGCCCGCCAGCACCACCCAGCCGGCGAGGATCGCCCACACGATGGCGTCGACCCATCTCAGGGACGCCTCGGTGAAGATCCGGTCCTTCTTGACCAGGGTCAGCAGTTGCCAGGTGGCGACGATCACGGCCTGGACGCAGAGCACCCAGAAGATGGAGATCGCCGTCGCGGGCCAGCGCAGGTACGCCATTTCGGGGTCATGCCGCGCCAGGTACGCGAACTGCGCCGGCAGGGACATCGTCTGGAAGAGGACGAGGACCCCGAACAGCAGCACGAGGAACACTCGGAGAGGCGCGACCGCCCGTTGCCCTGTGATCATGCATCGAGTTTCGCGCGTTATCTATCGAAAGTCAATCGGTAGCTCTCGGTTGTCGATGGGTTGGGTGGGGTGAAAGCGTCCTTCGCCGCATCTGACGCGGTGAAGGGGCCCTTCGGGTCTTCTTCGGGTCGCGGCGGTGGGGGGTGCGCTCTGGGAGGGGTTGCGAAAGCCACTTTCGCAACGTTGAAGGTTGCGAAAGTGGCTTTCGCAACCCTGCTCACCCTGCTCCGCGGTGGGTGCTCGCCGCCGCCCCGTCCGAGCGTGTCGCGAAAGCCACTTTCGAGACATCTGACGTCCCGAAAGTGGCTTTCGCGACCCACCCTGCCGCTGGTCGGCTGCCCTCGAGCCGGCGCGTAGATCGAGCTGCATCAGCCGTCGTCGAGTGGATCCGGAACGCGGGCATACGGGACCCTGAAGCGGCATTCGGAAAATCGCTCACCGCATTCGGTGAACAGGGTTGAATTTTTGGTTCGCGACGGAATTCACCCGGCGGTAGTCCAGCCGTTGTCGCGCCGGGAGGCGTCTGTCAGGATGCTCGTGACCCGACCAGAAGGAGCGTTCCCATGGCTTCCCGTCTCAATCCCTACCTCAGCTTTGCCGGCGATGCCCGGCAGGCCATGGAGTTCTACAAGTCGGTGTTCGGCGGGGAACTGACGCTGAATACGTTCGGCGAGTCCGGTATGGCCGGAACGCCGGCGGAGGACCAGATCATGCACAGCCAGCTCGATTCCCCGAGCGGCTACACGATCATGGCGTCGGACACGCCGCCGGGAATGGAGCACAATCCGGGCACCAACGTGTCGATCAGCCTCAGTGGCGACGACGGCGAGGAATTGCGCGGATACTGGGAGAAGCTCTCCGCCGACGGCACCGTTTCGGTTCCTCTCGAAAAGCAGATGTGGGGAGACGAATTCGGTGCCTGTATCGACAGGTTCGGCATCTCGTGGATGGTGAACGTCGTTCTGTCCTAGGGATTCGCGCCCGGTCGTGAGTGGTCCGGGTCGTTCTGACCGTCCTTGCCGCTCGAGAAGTCCAGTACCGGCGATGTCTCGTGTCTGGACGGACGACACGACTGCGGCCGGGATCTGCCGCGTGTCGTCCGTCTGATCACGCGCGACCGGGGCACGTGATCAGGCTGCCCGGAACCGGACGTCCAGTACGCCGCGCGGGTCCTCCCGGCCGAGTCCGTGAAGGTGGATCGGCGCCCCGCCGGGGTTGTCGTACAGCCGGATGCCGTCGCCGAGCAGGACCGGCGCGATGTGCAGGTCGATCTCGTCGATCAACCCGAGCGCGAGCAGCTGACGGCCGATGTCCGGCGAGAACACTTCGAGGTTCTTCCCGTTCGCGGCCTCCAGCCCGATCCGGACGGCTTCTTCCACGCCGCAGTTCAAGAACGTCACCCCGTCCGTAGGCGTGGCGTCTTCGGGGTGGTGGGTCAGGACGAACAGTGGCCCTTTCCAGGCGCCGCCGTAGATACCGCTCGGGTCGGGGTAGGCGTCCCAGCCGTCGCGGCCGCCGAGGACGGCGCCGGTGGTCGTGGCGTATTCGTCGATCAGGTCCGGCCGGAAGGTCACGCCGGTCATCCAGTCCATGCCGTGGCCCGGGCCCGCGACGAAGCCGTCGAGGGACATCGTGAAGTGCCACAGCACTTTCCCGTCCGCGGTCTGTGGTGCGAACATCCCGGCCTCCTAGTGCTTGCGTTCTGCAATCGGTTGGTTCACGGTAAAGTGGCCGATGGTGGATTGCAACCACTTCTTGCGGAGGTGAAGGGATGGCGGAACCCGCCCGTTCCGGCTGCCCGATCAACGCCGCGGTCGAGGCGTTCGGCGACAGCTGGAGCCTGCTCGTGCTGAGGGACATCATGTTCGGCACCCGGCGCTACTTCCGGGAGCTGCTCGCCGGGTCCGAAGAGGGGATCGCGTCCAACATCCTGGCCGACCGGTTGAAGAGGCTGGTCAAGGCAGGACTGCTGACCCGCGAGGACGCCGGGCCCGGCAAACGGGCCGCGTACAGCCTGACCGAGGCGTCGATCCAGCTGGTGCCCGTGTTCGCGCACCTCGGTTCCTGGGGTCTCGAGCATCGTCCGACGACCGAGCGCCTGAGGGTTCGGGCCGAACTGCTCGCCGCGGGCGGGCCGGAACTGTGGTCGGAGTTCATGGCGGAACTGCGGGTCGTCCACCTCGGCGAGCCGGCACCGGAGAAGGACGGTCCCGGCGTGCTGCAGCGCCTGGCCGCCGCTTACGAAGCGGCCCTCTGAAGCCCTCCTCACCACGTATCCCGTTGATTGTTCTTCCCGAATCAAGGGTTCCGGTCAACCCGCCCCCGGGATGTAGTAGCCCGCGACGGAGCGACGGGCTGGTGGGGAGAGGGAATGAGCTCAGCGGAGGGTGTTGTCCTGGTGATCGGCTGCGGGATGCGGCCGTACCGGGAGTACCTGTTGGCGTCGGCCGGGCACCGGCATCCCTTGTGGCTGTTCACCGGGACCGAGCCGACCTGGCAGGAGCGCTACATCACCGGCGCGACGGTGCTGGACACGCGGGACCAGGACGCCGTGCTGGCCGCGGCCCGGGCGCTGAACGCGACCACGCCGGTGCTCGGCGTGGTGTCCTGGGACGAGGCGCTGATCGTGGCGGCGGCGCATGTCGCGGACGAACTCGGGGTGCCGGGTGCCGGGATCTCCGCGATCGAAGGCTGCCGTGACAAGTGGTTCAGCCGCCGGACGCTGACCGCGGCCGGCGTCGCACAGCCCGAGTTCGGGTTCGTGCACGACGACGATCAGGCCGTCCGCGTGGCCGAACGGATCGGGTATCCGGTCGTCGTCAAGCCGCGCGGGGGCGGGGCCAGCATCGGCGTCAGCCTCGCGGAAGACGCCGAGGCGGTGCGGAAGGCGTTCCGGACCGCGGAGGACGCCAGCTTCGGCGGCTCCCCGGCCTACAAGGGCGGTGCGCTGGTCGAGGAGTACCTGAGCGGTCCGGAGATCAGCGTCGACGGCGCCGTCGTGGACGGCGAGTACACGCCGATGTTCGTGGCGCACAAGACGGTCGGCATGCATCCGTACTTCGAGGAGCTCGGCCACTTGGTCAGCTCCGCGGACGCACTGCTCGCCGACCCGGCCTTGCGCTCGACGCTGACCCGCGCGCACAGCGCGATCGACTTCCGGTACGGCATCACGCATACCGAGCTCAAGCTCACCGCGCGCGGACCGGTGATCGTGGAGATCAACGGCAGGCTCGGCGGGGACCTGATCCCGTTGCTCGCCAAGTTCGCGACCGGGGTCGACCCGGGCGCGGCCGCGGTCGACGTCGCGCTCGGTATGCGTCCGCACCTGCCGCACGAGGCCGAACCCCGGTGGGTCGGCGTACGGTTCGGCTACCCGAAACAGGACTGCGTCGTCGAGTCCGTGTCCGTCCCGGATTCCCTTCGCGACAACGGGATCCTCGCCGCCGACGTACTCGTCGAGCCGGGTGCGCGGATGCGGCTGCCGCCGGCGGAGTTCATCTCGCGGCACGCGTACGTGATCTGCGCGGGCACCGACCCCGACGACTGCGAAGCGGTGCTGGACAAGGCCATGGCCCAGGTCCGGCTGACCGCGCATCCCCTGTTGCCCTCGGTGGCCGCCGGCGCCTGACCGCGCACCGGCACCGCAGCACAACCTTCCCAGCACTCTCAACGATGGCGGAGCAAACAAATGGCGAACCGTGATGTCGAGCTGCTCGCAGTCGGAGCAGGACCGTCCAACCTGGCGCTCGCAGTGGCTTTGGAAGAGCTCGCGCCCGGCCTGGCCCGCGAATCGGTCCTGCTCGAGCGAGACGAAGAAGTCTCCTGGCAGCGGGGCATGCTCCTGCCGGAGGCGCTGTCGCAGGTCTCGTTCCTCAAGGATCTGGTGACCCTGCGCAACCCGCGCAGCCGCTTCTCGTTCCTGAACTACCTGCACGCCACGAACCGGCTCAACGAATTCGTGAACATGGGCAGTTTCGTCCCGTACCGGGTGGAGCTCGCCGACTATCTCAAGTGGACGGCCGACTCGCTTTCCCTGGTGGACCTGCAGCGCGGCCGCGAATGCCAAGAGATCACTCCCGTGTGGACGGACGGAACGCTCACCGGCTGGGACACCCGGGTCGCCGACGGCGAGGTCATCCGCAGCCGGTACCTGGTGGTCGGTGCCGGCCGGGACGCGCGGATCCCGGACCTGCTCCGGACGGTGAACCAGGATCGCGTCATCCACAGCACGCAGTACCTGCCGAGGATCGCCAAGCTGCGCAAGGACCTTCCGTACCGCGTCGCGGTGATCGGCGCCGGGCAGAGCGCGGCGGAACTGTTCGGCTCGGTGCAGGCAGATCTGCCCGAATGCAAGCCGACGATGGTGATGCGCTCGATCGGCCTGAACTACTACGAGAGCAGCAAGTTCAACAACGAGCTGTTCTTCCCGTCCCATGTGGACAAGTTCTTCGAGGCGCGGCCGGAAGCCCGCGAGCAGATGCTCAAGGAGATGCACCACACGAACTACTCCGGGCTGGCGCCGGGCACGATGGACGCGCTCTATCGCTCCGTCTACCTGGACCGTCTTTCCGGCCGTTCCCGGCTCAAGATGATCACGATGAACGACATCACCGACGCCCGTGACGAGGGCGACGAGATCGTGCTGGAGCTGACCGACCGGCGCACCGGCGAGATCCAGGAACTGCGCACCGATCTCGTGCTGCTCGGCACCGGTTTCTCGCCGGAGATGCCGAGGATGGTCCAGGAGATCGCGAAGTCGATCGGCCTGTCGGAGATCAAGGTGACCCGCGACTACCGGCTGGAGATCGACCAGCCCGCCACCGCGGCAGTGTATCTCCAGGGCGTCAACGAGGCCACGCACGGGATCGCGGACTCGCTGCTGAGCGTCCTCGCCCCGCGCGCCAACGACATCCTGCAGGACATCCTCGCCCATCGTGGCGAAAACCCTTCGGTGCCACCACAGCCGACTTCGGAAACCGCCCCCATCGTCGCCACCCGCTGACCACCGAGAAGAAAGAGAAAGTCATGGAGATCCGTCCGCTTGAGCGGGAAAAGATGGTCTTCGAGAACGGCGCCTACGGCCAGCGGCTCCTGCCGTGGGCGGCACTGAACGCGCCGTTCGAAGGCGCCTGGGTGACGGTGCCGGCGCACGGCGCGACGGGTGCGCATTCCCACCACGAGTACGAGATCTTCATCGCCGTCAACGGCGAAGCGGTCGTCGAGTCCGGGGGAGAGCGCCGCGCCTTCAAACCCGGTGACATCGAGTTCCACCGGCCCGGCACCGAGCACCGGATCCTCAACGACGGTGCGGAGGACTTCGAGATGTACGCGATCTGGTGGGACTCCGACATGACGGCGAAGTTCGCCGCCCGGCACGCAGCGCAGGCGTCCGACCAGGCAGGGGCGTGACCATGGCCGACAAACGACCGGTGGTGATCATCGGCGGTCCGCCGACGTCCAACGGGGATCTGCACGTCGGGCATATCGCCGGCCCGTACCTCGGCGCCGACGTGCACCGGCGATACCTGCGCGCGGCGGGCCGCGAGGCCGTGTTCGCCTCCTGCACCGACGACAGCCAGACCTACCTCGTCACCAGCGCGGCCCGCGTCGGGCTGACGCCGCCCGAACTGGTGAAGCAGTCGACCGAGAACATCCAGCGCACGTTCAAGGCGATGGGTGTCGAGGTGGACGGGTTCTCGCCGACCGACGAAGGCTACAAGGCGCTGGTCTACGACTACGTCAAACGCCTCTACGACAAGGGAAAGCTCCGCCTGCGCAAGGTGCGGCTGCCCTACAGCGAGAGCAAGGGCGAGTTCCTGGTCGAGGGTTTCGTCGGCGGTGGCTGCCCGACGTGCCTCGCCGACAGCCGCGGCGGGTTCTGCGAGGGGTGCGGGCATCCGATCGACTTCGACGCGCTCATCGACCCGTACTCGGTGCTCGATCCGGCCGACGAGGTGACCTACCGCGAAACCGAGATCATGGTCTTCCCGGTGTCGGAGTACCGCGAGCAACTCCTCGCCTACTACGAGGAACGCGGTCCCGCGTGGCGGCCGCACGTGCTCGGGCTGATGCGGGAACTGCTGTCCGGGCCGTTGCCCGACTTCGCGATCACGTACCCGGTGAAATGGGGCCTGCCGGCGCCGTTCCTCCAGACCCCGGGGCAACGGCTCAACGCCTGGGTCGAGGGCATGCCCGCCTCGATGTACTGCACGGAGTACGCGTTGCGGCGTAACGGAAAGCCGAAGGTCGCCGACGACGACGCCTGGCTCGCGGAGAACGACGCGCGGGTCGTGGTGTTCATGGGGTTCGACCCGCTGTTCACCTGGGGTGTCGTCCACGTCGCCGAGCTGATCGCCCTCGAAGGCCGCTACGTCCTCCCGGACACCTTGCTCGTCAACGAGTTCTACGAGCTGGAGAACGAGAAGTTCTCCACCAGCAAGGGACACGTGGTCTGGGCCCGTGACCTGGCGGCCGAGGTGCCCCGCGACATCGCGCGGTTCCACCTCAACCTCACCGCCCCCGAGTTCGCGCGGACCAACTTCTCCCGTGCCGCGCTGGAGAAGGTCGCGGGGGAGCGGCTGGTCACGCCCTGGAACGAACTCGCCGAGACACTGGCGAAACTCACCGCCGAGGTCGGCGGCGAGAACGGCTCGCTCCCGGTGTCGACCGAAGCCACGGAACGCGCGGCGGCGATGGTCTCCCGGTTCGCCTTGAACTACGAACTCGAGGACTTCAGCCTCAGCCGTGCCGCCGATCTGGTGGTGCAGCACGTCGAACGCCTGCGCTCGGCGACGGAACGCACGCTGAAGGGCAACCTCGACCAGGAGATGCTCCGCGCGCGGCTGGGTGACCTGTTCCTCGAACTGCGGGCGCTGATCGGCTGTGCCTCGCCGATCCTGATCGACCTCGCCGAACGTGCCGCCGAAGCGGGCGGATTCGAACCGCGGATCACCCCGGCCGCCTTCGACGTCACGCACACCACGGCCTTCACCGTGCCACCACTGGAATTCCCTCCGACGAGCGAGGTCTGACACCCCATGTCACTCGACAGCACCCTCTCCACCGACGCGGCCCGGAGTTCCCGGCTCGCCGAACGCCTGCTGGTCCCGGCGGGATTCATCACCACGGCGGGCAACGCGTTCCAGATCACCGCCGCCGCGATCCTGGTCTTCCACGCCGAACAGACCACCCTGGCGGTCGGCTGGCTGTTCATCGCGGTGTCCATCCCGCAGGTCGCGCTCGCGGTCATGTTCGGCAAGCTGGTCGACAAGGTCGATCGCCGGATGCTGTGCGTGGCGGCGGACCTGGTGAGCGCGATGACCGCGTTCGCGCTGCCGGTGTGGCTGTGGATCGGCGGTCCGGCGAACCTCGGTTCCTACATAGCGAACTTCATGCTCGCCTGCACCGCGGCGTTGTTCATGCCCGCCAGCAACGGCCTGATCAAGGAACGGATCCGGGACGAGCGGCTCGGGAAGTTCAACTCCCACTTCGAGATGGCGAGCAACTCCGGGATGCTGCTGGCGTCTTCGCTCGCGGGCTTCCTGGTGATCTGGTTCGGCGCGACGCCGCTGTTCGTGTTCAACTCGCTGAGCTTCGTCCTGTCGGCCGTGCTGGTCTACGCGATCGGCCGCAAACCCGCCAAGGCGCCGGTGACCGAGGAGACCACGGCCACCGACCCGTCGGCGCCGGTCGAAGTCCCCGTGCGCCAGCCGATCAAGCGGCTCGCGCTGTTGTACGCCAACGGCAACATCGGCCTGATGGTCGCCAACGTCATCCTGACGACGCTGATCCTGCAGACCTTCGACCAGGGCGCCTGGATGATCGGTGTGGTCGACGCGCTGGCCGGGGTCGGGTTCATCGTCGGCGCCGCCGCGTACGGCAAGGTCAGCAAGCGGTTCAAGGGGATCCATCTGGCCGTGCTCGGCACGCTCGGGAACCTGATCTGCCTCGCGATCCAGCCACTGCACTACATCGCGCTGATGGCGGCGATCCCGTTCGCCGGATTCTGCTTCGCGCAGGGCCGGATCGCCGCCCGCACGCTGCTGATGCGGGCCAGCCCGGAAGACCGCGTCGGCCGGATCTTCGGCGGCACTCAGGCCGTCGGCCTCGGGCTCGGCGTCGGCGCGACGGTCGCGTTGTCCTCACTGGCGGACGCGACGGCGGTGCCCTACGCCTTCTGGGGTTTGGCGATCCTGCAGGGCGCGATCGTGATCGGCACCTACTTCAGTCTGGCGAAACCGCTGTCGGCACAGGAGAAGAAGCAGCCGGCCGAGGTTCTCGAGGCGACCGCCGCCTGAGCGCGGCGACGAGCGGAGGAAACGAAAGTCATGACGGAAAAGCCGATCAAGGGTGGCGTCGCCACCTGGGCCTGCCTGCCCGGGTTCCCGCCCGCGGTGATCTTCCCCTTCACCCCGGGCGAGCGCTTCGGCGTGCGGAGCCTCTACGAGTTCCAGATGCTGATGTACCGGCCGCTCTACTGGCTGGGCCGGGACGGCGCGCCGGAGATCGACTACGACCTCAGCGTCGGCGAGGCGCCGGTGTGGGACGAGACCGGCCGCACCTGCACGGTCCGGATCAAACCGTGGAAGTGGTCCAACGGCGAGACGGTCTGCGCGGACAACGTCATCTTCTGGATGAACATGCTGAAGGTGAAGGGGCCGAGGTTCGGCGCCTACTCCGAGGGCTACTTCCCAGACAATCTGGTGTCGTTCGAAAAGGTCGCGGACGACACAGTGAGCTTCACCTTCGACAAGGCGTACTCGAAGAACTGGGTGCTGCTGAACCAGCTGACCATGATCACGCCGATGCCGAAGGCGTGGGACCGCACCGCGGACGGCCCGGCCGACGCGACACACGACATCGATCAGGCGGAAGCGGTCTACGAGTTCCTGATGGCGGAGAACGGCGACGTCGTCGAGGAGGACAACTCGCACCGCACGCGCTGGGCCGACAGTCCTGTGTGGAGTGTCGTCAACGGGCCGTGGCGGCTCAAGAGCTACACCGAGGAAGGCGTCGTCACCTTCGTCCCGAACGAGCACTACAGCGGGCCCAACCCGCCGCATCTCGACGAGCTGCGCCAGGTGTCGACGACGTCGGACGAGCAGCAGTACGAGCTGCTGCAGTCCGGTGACGTCCAGGTCGGCTTCCTGCCGCCGGGAATGGGTGTCCAGCCGGACGGCGACCCGACGAAGGGCGGGCCCAACCCGCTCGGCGACGGTTTCCAGCTGGAACCGCAGATCCTGTTCAACATCAACTTCATGGCGGTCAACTTCAGCAACCCGACCGTCGCCGGGAACCTGATCAGGCAGCCCTACGTCCGGCAGGCGCTGCAGAGCTGCTTCGACCAGGAGTACGGGGCCCGCGAGGTCTACCAGGGTTACGGCTGGAGCCAGACGGGGTCGATCCCGGTGCTGCCCAAGAGCGACCTCGTGTCGCCGAAGATCGCCGAGCGCGGCGGGTTCTGGCCGTTCGACCTGGAGAAGGCACGGCAGCTGCTCGCCGACAACGGCTGGGACGTCAGCGCTTCGCCCGCGGTGTGCGTCAGGCCAGGCACCGGCCCCGGTGAAGCGGGCGAGGGCATCCCGGCCGGCACGGAGCTGAGTTTTTCCCTGCGCTACTGGGAAGGGCGGCCCTCCCTGGCGCGGCTCATGGCGCAGTTCCGGGACGACGCGGCCAAGGCCGGGATCGAGATCCGCCTCGAAGAGGTGATGGGGTCGGTCCTGGTGGCGGAGGACGGACCTGGTGAGAAGCGGATGTGGCAGCTGTCCTGCTGGGGCGGCGGCTGGGTCTACAACTATCCGACCGGCGAGAACCTGTTCCAGAGCGGCGCCGCCTGCAACTTCAGCAACTACCGGGACGCCAAGGCGGACGAGCTGATCGCGAAGACGGTCACCACCGACTCCCTCGAGGCGCTTTACGAGTACCAGGAGTACATCGCCGACCAGGCCCCGGTGATCTTCATGCCGACGTTCCCGCGGCGGCTGTTCGAGGTCGCGGGCAACCTGCGCGGGTTCTCGCCGATCAACCCGTACGGGCTGATCAACCCGGAGAACTGGTACTACGTGCGGGACGAGTCATGACGCGGCCGGTGGTGCTGGTCGGGTTCGTGGCCGCCGCGCTGGGTTCGTCCATCAAGGACTTCCAGCCCGACGGGTCGGTCATCTTCGTCGAAGAACCCGACGTCATCCGCAAACGCGACGCACGGAAGACGGTGGCCGGTTCGGCGCTGGTGCGCGAGCTGATCGAGTGGGAATTCCACCTGCCCGGCAAGGCGGACGAGTTCTACCACGTCCACCACGACCTCGACCCGGCCGCCGTCGTCCCGCTGACCGAGTACGCGACCCCGTTCGCGGCCCGGCTCGCGGAACGCTACGGCCTGCCGGGCGCGGGGTTCGGCGCGGCGCAGATCCTGCGGGACAAGGCGGTGCTGCGCCTGGTCAGCCGGGCGGCGGGGATCGCGAATCCGGCGTCGGCGCGCGTCGAAAGCCCGGACCAGGTCCGCGAGTTCATGGCGCGGCATCCCGGGAAGACCGTGCTCAAGCCGGCGAACCGGCAGGCGTCGGTCGGGACGCAGGTGCTCACCGATCCGGCGGAAGCCGAGCAGGCGTGGGCGAACTGCGTCGTGCAGGACGAGGGGATCTTCGTCCCGGACCGCGCGATGGAACTGAAGATGCTGGCCGAGAGCTTCGTCGAGGGCGACGAGTACAGCGTCGAGATGCTGTTGCGGGACGGCGAGCCGTTGTTCGCCAACGTCACCGGCAAACGGCTGTTCCCCGGGCCGCGTCCGATCGAGCTCGCGCATATCGTCCCCGCCGACATTTCGGACGAGCTGACCGCGACGCTGACCGTGGAGACCCGCCGGCTCACCGGCGCGGCCGGGTTCCGCACCGGGATCGTCCACTGCGAATGGATCGTCTCGGACGGCGTCCCGTACCTGGTCGAATGCGCCGGCCGGTTCGCGGGCGACGGCATCATCGAGCTGATCCAGCGCGCCTATCCGGTGGAGCTGAACCGCGCCTACTTCTCGGTCATGAAGGACGAGCCGGTCGCGGACGTGTTGCCGCGCAAGGCCGAACGCGGGGCCGCGGTCCGGTTCCTCTCGATCGAACCGGGCCTGATCGAGGACGTGCGCGGCGTGGAAAAGGCGTCGCAGTCCGAAGGCGTGTTCCTGTGCGACGTCGAGGTTTCGGCGGGCGACCGGTTCGACGGGCTGCGCAGTTCGTGGGACCGCGTCGGCGATCTGATGGTGACCGCGGACAGCCCGGCTGAGGCCTCGCGCCTGGCCGAAGAGGCGGTCGCGCTGATCGAGATCGACGTGCGGCCGGACCGAGGAGAGAGGGAGAGCGCCGCACCATGACCATCGAAGCCGTCCAGTCCACGCTCCCGGCCGCCGGTCTCGACGTGCTCGTCACCGGGCTCTCGTCCGACGCGCACACCTGGAACCTGGTGTACCTGGAGCTGCTGCTGGAGGAACTGGGCTGCCGGGTCACCAACCTCGGTGCCTGCGTCCCGGACGCGACGATCGTGCGCGAATGCGTCACCCGGCGGCCGGACCTGCTGGTGATCAGCAGCCTCAACGGGCACGGCCGCCAGGACGGCGTCCGGCTGATGGAAACTTTCCGCGCGCGGGCCGAGCTGGTCACGATGCCGGTCGTCATCGGCGGGAAGCTCGACGTCACGGGCGGAAGCAACGCGGTGCGGCTGCTGGAGGCCGGTTTCGACGCGGTGTTCGAGGACTCCGGCGGGCTGACCCCGTTCCGGACGTTCCTCCGCACCCTGTCGGTGCGCGCCCCTGGTGTCCCACTGGGTGCAGGATGAGCGTGCTCACCCCGCGGCGGGGACATTCGTTCGGTGAGGTGGTCGCGCGCCATCACGCCAGGGGAGACCTGGTCGTCCAGCCCCGGATGGGTTTCGCGGATCCGGGGCGGATGACCAGGGGACTGCTGGCGACCAGGGCGGCGCGGGCCGCGACGGTCGGCACGATCACGATCGACAGCTACACCAGGGTCGGCGACCACGAGGCGGCCCGCGCGGCGCTGGCGGCCGGTGCCGATCTCAACGGGTACCCGCTCGTCGACCACGATCCCGCGACGACGACGGCGTTGCTCGACGGCGTGCTGACCGGGGATTTCCCGGTGCAGGTCCGGCACGGTTCGGCGGATCCCCGCCGGATCGTCCGGTCCCTGCTGGACTTCGGGCTGCACGCGACCGAGGGCGGACCGGTGTCGTACTGCCTGCCGTACAGCCGGATGCCGCTTTCGGCGGCCGTCGACAACTGGCGGCGCTCGTGCGAAACGCTGGCCGAGGCCCGCGGTCCCGAACTGGAGCCGCACTTGGAGACCTTCGGCGGCTGCATGATGGGCCAGCTGTGCCCGCCGGCGCTGCTGGTCGCGCTGAGCGTGCTGGAAGGGATGTTCTTCTGGCGGCATGGGATCCGCTGTCTGTCCTTCAGCTACGCGCAGCAGACGCACGCCGGTCAGGACGAGGAGGCCGTCGCCGCGCTGCAAGCCCTGATCGGGGAATACGTGCCGCACGCGCGGACGCATGTGGTGATCTACGGCTACATGGGCGTCCACCCGAGGACACCGGGCGGCGCGCTGGAGCTGATCGCGGAGTCCGCGCGGCTGGCCGCCCGCACCGGGGCCAGCAGGCTGATCGTCAAGACCACCGCCGAAGCCCACCGGCTGCCGACCGTGGCGGAGAACGTCACCGCGCTGGAACACGCCGCCGAGGCCGCGCGGGGCGTGTCCCGGATCGGCAGGCTCGGCGACACCGGCATTTACGCGCAGGCGAAAGCGTTGGTGGACAACGTTCTTTCGCTCCACACCGACCTCGGGAGGGCGCTGGTGACGGCGTTCGCGCGGGGTCAGCTGGACGTCCCGTTCTGCCTGCACCCGGACAACGCGGGCCGCGCGCGCGGACGGCTGGACGCCGGCGGCCGCCTGGAGTGGCAGCGGATCGGCGCGATGCCGCTGGGCGACCTCGTCGACCTGCCCGCGGAACGGCGGATGACCTCGGGCGATCTGCTGGACGCACTCCGCTACGTCGAGCGGTCGTTCGACGAGAAGTACGGGCTGCCGGGAATCGAGCCCGTGAACCGACTGACACAGGGGAGTAGGACATGACCGCACCATCGGCCGCGGCGCTGCCGCCGGGTACCCGCGAGCATCTGACGTCGCCGGTGACGCAGGCGGCGTTGCGCGTCCAGAACAGCATCACCGCGGGCACCCGCGAGTACCTCGGCATGAACGGGTTCGTCGAACTGCAACCGCCGCTGATCGGGCCGGTCACCGACCCGGGATGCCGCGGGGCCAAGCAGGTCGACGTCGACTACTACGGGCACAAGTACAAGATGATGACCAGCGTCATCCTGTACAAGCAGGCTTCGCTGCTCGCGTTCGACAAGATCTTCTACGTCGCCCCGAACGTGCGGCTGGAGCCGCTGGAGACCTCGACCACCGGACGGCATCTGGTCGAGTTCACCCAGATCGACGTCGAGGTCGCGCGGGCGAGCCGCGAGGAGGTCCTCGACGTCGCTCAGGGTCTCCTCCGGCACGTGGTCGCCCACACCCTGCGAGAGTCCAAAGTGGACCTCGCCACCCTCGGGCGGGATCCGGAAGCGTTCACGGCGCTGCTGGAAGAGGATTTCGAGCGGATGACGCACCGCGAGGCGGTGTCGCGGCTGCAAGGCCTGCAGCACGGGCAGAGCGCCGACGCCGAGATCGACTGGCAGGGCGAGCGGATCATCTCGGAGCAGACGAACCGCCCGTTCTTCATCGTCGACTACCCCAAGGGGTCTCGCGGGTTCACCGACGGCGAGTCCAGCACCGAACCGGGGGTGCTGCGGAACTTCGACCTCATCGCCTCGGACGGGTTCGGCGAACTCTGCAGCGGCGGCGAGCGCACGCACGAGTACCGGCGGCTGATCGAGCGGATGCGGGAGACGGGGGAGAACCCGGCGAAGTACGCCTGGTACCTCGACCTCGCGCGCGAAGGACTGCCGCCGAGCGCGGGCTTCGGGATGGGGCTGGAGCGGGTGACGCGGTACATCGCCGGGCTGGACGCGATCTGGCAGGCGAACGCGTACCCGAAGCTGCCCGGGATCGCGACGCCGTGATCACCGCACGGCAGCTTCCCGAAGACGCGATCCGGGCCAGGGCGCGGGAAGGCAGTGCGGCGATCTTCCCCGACGTCGCGGGATACGGCCGGTCGCTGTTCGGCGCGGACGCCGACCCGGGTATCGACGAACTCGACCGCGCGCGGATCGTGCCGCCGGTGTTCGTCCCGCGGCGCCTGGAGAAGATGTTCGACCTCGCGCGTGAACCGGTGTACGGCGACGTCGGGCTGTCGACCGTCCTCGGCGGCTTCACCGCGCCGTCGCCGGTGTTCCTGTGCGCGTTCGGGTCCACGCAGGTAGCGGGCAGCGGGCTCGGGATCGCCGCGAGCGAGCAGGCCGGCAGGCTCGGGATGCCGATGGTGATCGGCGAGAACGTCGTGCCCATGCACGGATACGGCCGGATGGGCGAAAGCGCTGAAGACGGCCTGCTCGGCCGGATCCGCGCGTACGCCGGTGCCGTGCCGGACGGGCTGGGCGGTGTCGTCGTGCAGCAGAGCACCGAAGACGCCGACGCGGAGGTGTGGAACCTCGTCTACAGCGACCCGTCCGCGACGAAACTGCTGGAGACCGGGCGGCTGGCGTTCGAGCTCAAGGTGGGGCAGGGCGCCAAACCGGGGCTCGGCGGGATGACCGTGCTCTCGCGCACGGCCGCCGGCGAGATCGCGGAACAGTACACAGTGGACGAAGCCTTCGGCAAGGATCAGGCCATGGTGCTGCGGTCCAGCAGTCCCGGCACCTTCACCGGGGAGATCCTGCGCCAGCAGATCCACCTGATGCGCAACAACTACCCGCGGGCGCGCGCCTGGGTGAAACTGCACCCCGGCCGCGACGTCGGCGAGGCGGCGCGGGTCGCGTGGGCGGCGGGAGCGGACGCCGTCACCGTGGACGGTGCCGAGGGCGGCACCGGCTGGGCGCCGTCGGTCTTCCTCGACCAGGTGGGGTTGCCGCTGGTGGAATGCCTGCGCCGGGTCGGCAAACACGACGCGTCGCTGCTGGTGTCGGGACGGATCTGGGAAGGGGCCCGTGCGCTGAAATGCCTGGCGATGGGCGCTTCGGCGGTCGGCCTCGGCCGGGCGGCGCTGCTCGCCGTCGACGAGGACGCGACCGAAGGGCTCGTGCGGCTGGTGCGCTGCCTCGAACTCGAACTGCGGCTGCTCGCCAGCGCGCTCGGGAAGTACGACCTCGCGGATCTCACCTCGGACGACCTCTGGTTCCCGACTCGGACGGAGCAGAACGGATGATCAACTACGACGGGAAACGGTTCCGCAAGGTCAGCACGGATCCGAACGCGCCGGTGACCCTGTACCGGCAGAAGGACGATCTGGTGTGGGCCGAGCTGACCGGCGGCGGTGTGCGGCTCGGGTCGCTCACCGGGAAGTGCGGTGAGGACGGGACGATCGACATGGCTTACACGATGGTGCTGGCCAGTGGTCAGGTGATCGCGGGGCACAGCACGAACACGCCGGAGTTCCTGCCGGACGGGCGGATCCGGCTGAACGAGGTGTGGGAGCGGTACGGGAACCCCGGCTCCCGTGGAACCTCCGCCATCGAAGAGGTGGCCGAGTAGGTCGTTTCGTGCGTGAAGGCCCCCTTCCCTCGGCTCAGCCGAGGGAAGGGGGCCTTCCTGTTCTTGCGGGCTGCGCCCGGCTTGGCCTGCGGCAGGCGTAACTCTCGCACTGGCCGTGTTGCGGCTCCAGACACGCGAGTTACGCCTCCAAGCACGCGTGTTGCGTCTTCGGACACGGCCCTGGGCCGAGGCGGCACCGGATTTCTACCCGCTTTATCGCCCGAGAGGCGAATTCACGCGACCGAAAAGGGTAAGCGAGGGGGCTGAACGGCGCACGCCGAAAGGAGTAGTTCAGCTCGGGTTCTTTTCCAGGTATTCCGTCCATACCTTCTTCGGGACGCACATTCGCCACGAGTCGACGATGAGTTCTCGTAACTCTTCGTAATCGATCGCGGACAGCCGGACGCGGACCCACTGATAGCGCATATCGGACGGAATCGGCATCATGAACTTCTCCGGCTCGCCGGCCACGAGCGCTTCCCGCTCCTCTTTGGGATAGCCGAATCCCATCACGGTTTCGTCCGGCGAGAGCGAAAGGAACACGATTCGCCCCACGCGGAACTTCGCTCGGTCGCGGACCAGCGCTTCATAGGCGCGAGGCAGGTCCGAAACGATCCGTCTGACGTCATCCCCGGTTACCATTTTTCCACCATTCTCCGCTGTCTGTTCCCCAGTCACCCTTGGCGCCCATGGTGAAGGCGACGTAAAGGTATTCGTCGAGGATCTTCGCCAGTGACACGGGCCTGCCCACCAGTGCGGGGATTCCCGTCCCGCCGTCCCCCGTCTCGGCGATCACCGCGGCGGCCCACGCGCGGCCGAGCCGCAGGTGCGCGCCGAACGCGGCGCCGTCACGGGCGCCGTGGAGGGCGGCCGCGATGGCGGCGTCCCACGGCATGATCGTGTTGGGCCGCAACGCATACAGCGCCTTGGCCGCGGCGGTCGGGCCCAGCGTACGCCTCGTCCGTCCCGCTGAGACGACGACACCCGAGAGATCCGCGTAGGCCTTCGCGGCGGTGTCGATCTCCGCGTCGGTCAAGCCGGCCAGATCGGCCGATGGGAGCGTGGTGCCCCAGGTCTCCCACCAGGCCCGGACGCCGTCGTCGAAGGGGGCGGGTTCACCGTCCCGCGGGTACCGGATACGGCATCCCCACGAGTTCAGCCAGCGAAGAAGAATTGTGCGATGCGCGGGCTGTGACAGGTCGATCGCGGACCGCGTTTCCTCAAGGAGCCGAAGCCAAGAGGTGTCCACATTCGCGAAGCCGTTGAACACTTCGGCGGCCCGCCGGAGTTCGGCGAGTGGAGGTAGGGGGTCAGACATGGGCGAACCCTATCCGGTGCCACCAAGGGGGTGAATTTCCGCGTCCGCCTATTGGACTTTGTACATTGAGTCACCTATTTGTATCTGCTGCATGGTTCATTGGTCCTTTAGGGTTGTGGCCAGGAAGGCCACAAGGATGGCGGTCACGCAGCGCGATTGCGTTACCCCATCCAGGGGAGGAGAGGGCATGGGCAGACCCGAGCGACCGTTGGACGGCTCCACTGGTCCGATCGCCGCATTCGCTCACGATCTGCGCGTTTTGAGGAACCGGGCGGGAAACCCGAGTTACCGGGAACTCGCCAGGACCGCACTGTTCGCACCTTCCGTGCTGTCCAGCGCGGCGAGCGGCCACCGCTTGCCGACGCTCGCCGTGACGCTGGCGTTCGTCTCCGCGTGCGGTGGGGACCGTGCGGTGTGGGAACGACGTTGGCGGAGCGTCGCCGGGCAGCCGGGGGCCGGCGCCGAGACACGGGAGGATCGCGCGCCCGCGCCGTCCGACGCTCCGCCGGACGGCGCGCATGCGACGGCAACCGGCGTCCTCCGCCTCGCCCGTCCGGCCCAGCTGCCGATGGCGTCGAGGACTTTCGTCGGCAGGGAAAGGGATCTGGCCGACGCCGCCGAGATGATCGGGGCGAGCGGACCGGTCAAGGTGCCGTTGCTCGTCAGCGGCCCGATCGGGGTGGGGAAGACGGCTTTCGCCTTGCGGCTGGCGGAAGAGGTGGCGGCGGACTTCCCGGACGGGCAGCTGTACGCCGATCTGGGTGACAGCGGCTCCGGCGGCCGGTCGGCCAACGGGATCGTGCGCGGGTTCCTGCGCGCGCTCGGCGTGCCCGCCCATCTGGTGCCCGACGATCCGATGCAGCGGATCGGGCTGTACCGGTCCCTGCTGGCGGAACGCAGATTGTTCGTGCTCCTGACGGGCGTCCGGGACGAGGGGCAGGTGCGGCCGCTGCTGGGCCAGGCCCCGCACAGCCAGGTCGTGGTGACGAGCCGCGCGCGGCTGCTCGGTTTGGAGGACACAAACCGTATCGAGCTCGATACGTTCTCCCGCAAGGAATCGCTGGCCTTGATCGGCCGAATCGCCGGACCGGGCCGGGTGCGGGCGGAGCACGACGCCACCGACACGATCGCCGAACTGTGCGGGGATCTTCCGCTGGCGGTCAACATCGTCGGCCGCAAGATCGCCGCGCGCCCGGAATGGGCGATCGCGTACACCGCGGGCCAGCTCGCCGATCGCGAACGGCTCATGGACAGTCTCTGTGTCGGTGACGTCAACGTGCGCGACCGGTTCTCGGCGGCGTACGAACATCTCTCGCCCACCGAACGGGAGGCCATCCAGCATTTCGGGCAGAGCGGCGCGGGCTGGACGACCTCGATCGGCATCGCCGCCG
The DNA here is from genome assembly GCF_003947465.1 of Amycolatopsis sp. WAC 04182. NCBI lineage: Bacteria > Bacillati > Actinomycetota > Actinomycetes > Pseudonocardiales > Pseudonocardiaceae > Amycolatopsis > Amycolatopsis sp. WAC 04182. Next base: position 70,811 of record NZ_QHJJ01000002.1, on the reverse strand, counting down.
CGATGGGCATCATGATCGAGACCGCCGACGAACTCCTCGAATCCGTGGTGGACGCCGGACTTCTCCAGCGTGCCAACGTCGCCGGGCGCTACGCGGTGTCCCGGTTGGTCAGCGCGTTCGCCGCCGAACGGCAACGCGAACCGGGCCCGTTCGCCGCCGCCGTCTCGATGGCGGGCCGCCGGACGCGCAAGAACGCGTTCGAATCGCTGCGCCACGAGGCGGTGCGCACCCTGCCGGGCGGCTCGTCCGAAGGTTGATTGTTCTCCCCGCGCGGCGCTTCCGGTCAACGGGCCGCGCGGCTTGAATGAGTCGACGAATGAAGGCGAGCGAAATTCGGTGACACAATGCTGATTCTGTCGATGAAAGAGGGTCACGATGGCGGGATCGTGGCGATCGAGGACGGCAAGCTGCTGTTCGCGCTGGAGTCGGAAAAGGACAACTACCCGCGCTACGACCGGATCACCGGCGAGCTGATGGCGCGCGCGGCGGGCATGCTCGACAGGCAGCCCGACGTGGTCGCGCTCGGCGGCTGGGTCAAGGGGGAGTTCTCGGTGGAACCGCCGTCCCGCACCGGATACTTCGGTGTCGGCGAGGGCGCGATCTCCGACGAGGCCGGCAAGTTCTTCGGCAAGGACGTGCGGTACTTCTCCTCGACCCACGAGCGCTCGCATATCTACACCTCCCTCGGGATGGCCCCCGCGGCGCCCGGCCAGGCGTACTACTCCCTGGTGTGGGAAGGGAACATCGGTGACTTCTACCGGATCGACGAGCGCGGCGAGGCCACGCATCTGCAGCACGTCCTGACCGACCCCGGCGCGAAGTACGCCTATCTCTTCGCGCTGGCCGACCCGGGTTTCCCGCTGGGCAAGGGGAAGTTCCGGTTCAACGACGCCGGCAAGCAGATGGCGCTGACCGGGTTCGCCGAACCGGGCCCGCTCACGCCGGACGAGCAGAAGACCATCGACTTCATCCTCGACCGCGACGGCATCATCCTCGGTCTGTCCAAAGAGGAGATGTCCTGGTCCCATCTGTACAACGCCGGTGTCTGGTCGCAGGAATACCGCAACGCCGCGGCGAAGCACTCGCAGGCGATCTTCGGCCGGTTCCACGATTACGCCGAGAAGAACCTGACCGAAGGCCTGCCGCTGCTGATCTCCGGCGGCTGCGGCCTGAACTGCGACTGGAACCGGTTGTGGCGGGAGAGCGGCCTGTTCTCGTCGGTGTTCGTGCCGCCGTGTCCCAACGACAGCGGTTCCGCGCTGGGCACCGCCATCGACGCGCAGTGGTTCTACACCGGGCAGGCGACCATCGAATGGGACGTCTACGCGGGGGAGAACTTCGTCGAGGACGTCGTCCCGGATCCCGCCAAGTACGAGACGCGGCCGCTCGTGGCGAGCGAGGTCGCGAAGTACCTCAAGGACGGCAACATCATCGGCTGGGCGCGCGGCCGGTACGAGATGGGCCCGCGGGCGCTGGGCAACCGGTCGATCCTCGCCGCGCCGTTCACCGTGGACACCACCGTGCGGCTCAACAAGATCAAGCGCCGCGAGGACTACCGCCCCATCGCCCCGATCGCGCTGGAATCCGACGCCCCCCAGTGGTTCGTCGGTTCGGTGCAGGACCCGTACATGCTGTACTTCAACCACGTCACTTCCGACGAGTTGAAGGCCATCACGCATGTCGACGGCACCGCGCGCACCCAGACGGTGACCCGGGAGCGCAACGCCGGCATCACCGACCTGCTCGAGGCGTTCCGTGAGCAGACCGGGTTCAGCGTGCTGTGCAACACGTCGCTGAACAACAACGGGCGCGGTTTCCTCAACCGCACCAGCGATCTCATCGAGTACGGGGAGACGTACGGCCTCGACGGCTACGTCATCAACGACACGTTCGTGACCCCGCGCGCCTCCTGAAATCCTTGCCCGACGGGGGCAAGGCCCGGATGCCACCACCCAGCAGTGGCATCCGGGTACCTCGTGGTGCCCGAAAGAAGTCTCGCCCGGAGGGGGAAGACCATGCGCGTCGTGTTCGCGGGCGGTGGTGTCATCGCGCTGCTGACCGCGTTGGAGTGTGTGTCGGCCGGGCACGAAGTGGTGCTCGCCGATCAGGCGGACATCCCGTTCTCCGGCGCGACCTCGTTCGACCGGCACCGCGTGCTGCGTGCGTTGCATACCGGCGACCCGGCCACCACGGCGGCCGCCGTCGGCGCGCATCACGCTTGGATCGAGCTCGAACACCTGCTGTCCACGTCGTTCTACGAACAGGTCGGCGCGCTGACCGCTATGCCGCCGGAAGAGGCGGTGGCCGCGCGGGATCTGTTGTCCGCGGCGGGATCGAAGGCCGAAGTGCTCGGCGCCGACGAACTCGCCGCGGAATTCCCGCACGCCGGGTTCGTGCCCGGGACGGGTGCGATCTTCGAGTCGCACGCAGGGGTCCTGCTCGCCGATCGCGTCCTGACCGCGTGCGCCACGCGGCTGCGATGGCACGCGAACGCGGAACTCCATCCGCATCGCAAGGTGGCCGGGATCGACGCCGACCGGGCCGAGGTCCGGCTGGCCGACGGCGGGACCCTCCGCGGTGACGCCGTCCTGGTGGCGGCGGGCCCCTGGTCCCGGGAACTGCTGGCCCCCGCGCTGTCCAGGGAACTCGTGCTGCACCGGCAGACGATGCTCTACTGCGACGTCCCGCCCGCCGACGCCGCCGCGTGGGCCGCGACCCCGGCGATCACGTCGCTCGGGTCCGACGGGGGAGCGTGGCTGGTGCCGCCCGTCGCCGGGACACCGTTGAAGCTCAGCGCCGCGAGCGCGTGCCGCGTCGTCGACGAGATCGGCGGCGCCACGGTGCCCTCGTGGTGGCGTGAGCATCTGATCGACACGTTCGCCACGCTGATCCCGGGCTTCCGCCGGGACTGGCTGGTCGACACCCGGGACTGTCATTACCTGGCCCGGCGTTCCACCCTCGGCCCGATGCTCGCCGTCCTCGGCGACCGGGTCCTGACCTACGCGGCGTGCGGCGGCTCGTCGTTCAAGTTCGCCCCGCTGATCGCCCGGTCCCTGGCCGCGCGCCTGACCGGCGCCGACCCGGTCCCGACCGGACTCGAACCGCTCGACCGGCCGCTCGTGCGAGCGGGCGGTGTCCACCCGATCCGTCCTGCCCTACGAGGTGTGTCGTGAAACTGCTCGCGCTGGAAGCCAGCCAGAACTCCTACTACTACCTGCCCCGGTATCAGCAGATCGAGGACTTCGGCGGCGTGCTGTACGTGCTCAACGGGATCGGGACCGAGGATCTCTGGCCGTCCGAGCGTTACCGGATCGCCGGCAGCAACCACATCGACGACCTGATCCGGCACGCGAAGGCCTGGCACGCCGAGGAGTCGTTCGACGGCGTGCTCACCTTCTCCGAGTCCGGCGTGGTCCTGGTCGCCGCGGTCGCCGAAGCGCTCGGCCTGCCCGGTATCGGCGTCGACGCGGCGAGGACCAGCCGGAACAAGCTGATCATGCGGCAGGCGCACGAAAAGGGCGGGGCCGCGCATCCGGACTTCCGGTTCGTCGAAGACCTCGACTCGGCCCTGCGGGCCGCCGAGGACTTCGGCTATCCGGTGATCCTCAAGCCGACCCTCGGCGCGGCCAGCAACTTCGTCTTCCGGGTCGACGACGAAGAGAAGATGCGGGAGCGCTACGCGCAGGCACGCGAAGGCATCGACGGGATGTCCTGGTACAACATGGAGGCCGAAGGGCTGGACCTCGGCCCGCACGGCCTGCTCGTCGAGTCCTTTCTGGACGGTCACGAGCACCTCATCGAAGCGGTCGCCTGGGACGACGAGGTCTACCTCGGGTCCATTGTGGACCGAGTCACTTCGGAGGGCGAGACCTTCGACGACGACGTGCACCACGCGCCCACGTCGCTCACGGCCGAGCAGGTGGCCGAAGTGCACGCGGTGGTGACCGCGGGAGTGCGGGCGCAAGGGCTCACGCGCGGCGCGCTGCACGCCGAGGTCCGGTTCCACCAGGGCAAACCGTTCCTGCTGGAGATCGCCGTTCGTCCCGGCGGCGGGGGACTCGACCACATGGCCCGGCTTTCGGCCGGATACGACCCGATCAAGGGACTCATGGACGTCTCCCGCGGGGTGCGGCCGGACGTCGGGCACTTCAGCCCGACCGGGCTGCACACCGCCGCGATGTGCCTGATCTGCCCGGGGGGTGTGATCGCCTCGATCGACGTCCCGCCCGCGGTGAACGAATCGTCCTCCTTGTACTACCTCAAGATCTTCGCCAAGCCGGGTGACCTGATCAAGCGCCCGCCGCTCGGCAACAACATCTTCGGCGGCATCGGCGCACTCGGGGCGTCCTTCGACGAAGCCATGCGCAACGCCAACGATCTCGCCGGGAAGATCGAGGTCAAACTTTCCGAAACCCAGAAGTAGCACAGAATCGCGTGGAGGAAGCGTGTCACGGACTGCCACCCAACGGCACTACCTGATGGTCAGACCGACGTACTTCGACGTCGAGTACTCGATCAATCCCTGGATGGACCCGAAGAAACCGACGGACACCGAGCTGGCCATCGCGCAGTGGGAATGGCTGCGAGACCTGTACGTCGACCTGGGGCACCGTGTCGAGCTGCTCGAACCGCTGCCCGGCCTGCCCGACATGGTGTTCGCGGCCAACGGCGCCACCGTGGTCGACGGACAGGTGCTCGTGGCGCGGTTCCATCACGTGCAGCGGGCGGGCGAGTCCGACGCGTATCTCAAGTGGTTCCGGGGCAACGGATATCGCTACGTGCGGCAGGCGCAGTGGGTCAACGAGGGGGAGGGCGACTACCTCGTCGCCGGGAAGACGATCCTCGCCGGTACCGGGTTCCGCACGAACCCGGAGGCGCACAACGAATCGCGCGAGTTCTTCGGCCGTCCGGTGACCAGGCTGACGCTGATCGACCCGCGCTACTACCACCTCGACACGGCGCTCGCCGTCCTCGACGACGACACGGTCATGTACTACCCGGGCGCGTTCGCCGAGGAGAGCCGTCTGCTGCTGAAGGAGCTTTATCCCGACGCGATCCTGGCTTCCGAAGAAGACGCCGCCGTCTTCGGCCTCAACGCCGTCTCCGACGGCAAGCACGTCGTGCTGCCGCAGGCGGCCACCGCGCTGACCGCGCGGTTGCGGGAACACGGCTTCGAACCGATCGGTGCCGACCTGTCGGAATTGCTCAAGGCGGGCGGCAGTGTCAAGTGCTGCACGCTGGAACTGCGTGCCGGTTAGGGAGAGAGACTCGATGGATTCGGCTGTGCGGGACCGGGGCGGGCGCACCACGCTGCGCCGGATCGTCGTCGGGACGGCGTTGATCGCGGTTCCGGCGGTGGTCGTCGTCGTGGTGCTCGGCCTGGGGTCGGCCTACGCGCCTGTCGCGAGCACGGGCGCCAAGGCCGCGGGCGGCGGGCCCGACACCTACGCACGCCTGCTGGTCGCGCTGCCGGTGATCCTGGGCGCCTGCCACCTCGCGGGCGTCCTGGCCCGGCGGCTCGGCCAGCCCGCGGTGATCGGCGAGATCGTCGCCGGCATCCTGCTGGGACCGTCGCTGTTCGGGCTCGTCTGGCCCGGCGCGTTCGGCTGGCTGTTCCCCGGCGGGGTGGTCACGGCGATCAACATCCTTTCGCAGCTGGGCCTGATCTTCTTCATGTACCTGGTCGGTTCGGAGATCGATCTCGCCGCGGTGCGCGCACGCGGGTTCACCGCGGTGACGGTCAGCCAGGTCAGCATCGCGCTGCCGATGGTCTGCGGCATCGTGCTCGCGCTCGGCATGTACCCGACCTTCGGCGGTGACGTCGGCTTCCTCGCCTTCGGGCTGTTCATCGCGGTTTCCATGAGCGTGACGGCGTTCCCGGTGCTGGCGCGGATCCTGACCGACCGCGGCCTCTCGAAGACGCCGCTGGGGGCGCTGGCCCTCACCTGCGCCGCCGTCGACGACGTCGCCGCGTGGTGCCTGCTGGCCGTCGTGGTGGCCGTCAGCCAGGGCGGGACGCCGTCCGAGGTCTTCCTGACCGTCGGGCTGACGCTGGCGTTCGTCGTGGTGATGCTCTACGTCGTCCGGCCGCTGCTGGCGAAGGCGCTCACCCGCGTGCCGGAGTCCGCGGTGCTCGCGATCCTGCTCGGCGGGGTCATGCTGTCGGCGCTGGCCACCAACGAGATCGGCATCCACGCGATCTTCGGCGCCTTCCTCTTCGGGGTGATCGCGCCGAGGAACGATCCGGTCGTCACCCGCGCGGCCGGGAAGCTCGGCAGCGTGACCCTGACGTTGCTGCTGCCGCTGTTCTTCGCCTACACCGGGCTGCACACCGAGTTCAGCCTGCTCGGCTCCGGATCGCTGTGGCTGTGGACCGTGGTGATCACGGCGGTGGCGGTGTTCGGGAAATGGGCGGGCAGCACCACGGCGGCGCGGCTGACCGGTGTCGGCTGGCGCGAATCGCTGTCGCTCGGGGCGCTCATGAACTGCCGGGGACTGACGGAACTGGTGGTGCTCAACGTCGGCCTCCAGCTGAAGGTGATCAGCCCGGCGGTGTTCGCGATGCTCGTGATCATGACCCTCGTGTCGACGATCGCGACGGCCCCCGCGCTCGCCTTCATCGCCAAGTTCAAGACGAGACCGCCGGTCCAGCGGCGGCGGAAAGTGGATAGGACACCATGACCAGCAAGGAAACCTTAGTCAGCACCTTCGCCGAGGTCGTCCTCGACGACGAAGTCCGGGACACCATCGGGAGCGAGCTGCGGTCCTTCCCGAACCCCGTCGACGACATCGACCGCTCGCTGGCGATGCTCCGCGTCGCGTTCTCGAAGCTGCCGATCGACCAATCGCAGACGATCCTGGACTTCGGCAGGCACGTCGACACCCCCGGCGTCGCGCTCGTGCGCAACCTGCCGGTGGACCCGGAGCTGCCCGAGACGCCGATCGACGGCGAACCCAGCAAGGACAAGAAGACGTTCGTCGCCGAGACCGTCCTTTTGGGACTGAGCCAGCTGCTCGGCGAGCCCGTCGGGTTCACCACCGAGAAGAGCGGGCGGCTCGTGCACGACGTCGTCCCGGTCTCGGCGGGGGCGCGGAGCCAGACCAACCAGAGCTCGCACGTGTTCCTCAACTTCCACAACGACATCGTGCACGACGAGGTGGGCCGCTACGACGTGTCCAATCCGGACTTCCTGGTGCTGAACTGCGTGCGCCAGGACGGGAACAAGGAAGCCGTCACCTACTACGCCGACGGCAGGGACATCTCGGCCGCGCTGGACCCGGAGGTGCTCGACGTCCTGCGGCGCCCGCTGTTCCGGCTCAACGCGCCCGGCAGCTACGTGCGTGACGTGGCCAACGGGGCCGACGTGCTCTCCGACCTCGTGCCGGTCATCTCCGGGCCGGCGGATTCCCCGGAAGTGGCGATCTCGGCCAACGGCGTGGTGGGGGAGACCGTCGAAGCGGAACAGACGCTGGAGGAGTTGCAGCGGATCTGCCGCGAGGTCGCGCACCAGGTCAAGCTGGAGCCGGGGACGGCGCTGCTGATCAACAACCGGAAGGGCCTGCACGCGCGGTCGCAGTTCTTCGCGCGGCACAACGGGCGGGACCGGTGGTTGCAGCGGACGTACATCCGGCGCAGCCTGTGGACGATCCGGTACCGGGGGACGGCGGCGGACCGGCGGGTGCACTGAAGGCTCTCGGACCACCCGTACCTAACGGACGACACGCGTGATCCGATGGACGACACGCGTGATCCGGCGGACGACACGACGCGCGGCCGGGAGCCGCCGTGAGTCGTCCGTCTGGACACGCGTGTCGTCCGTCCAGTCACGAGTGTCGTCCGTCTAGTCACGCGAAACCGCGCTTGGCAGCGGGTGATGCGAAAGCCACTTTCGCAACCTTCAACGTTGCGAAAGTGGCTTTCTCAACGCTCGGCCCGGCCGGTGACCATGTCGCGAAAGCCACTTTCGGGACATCAGACGTCCCGAAAGTGGCTTTCGCGACATCCCGCCCGGGGCACGAGACCGGGCATGTTCGAGAAAGCGGCCATCCGGGTAACCCTCGGCGAAAGCACCCGACGGGAGGGAACCGATGGCAGAAAAGTTACGGCCGCCGCAGCAGCAGGAGCCACCGGGCGTGACGTCGAAAATGGACCCGCCGCCCCGTGACTCCATGGAGGACTACGAGGGGCGCGAGCTGCTGGCGGGCAAGCGTGCGTTGATCACCGGCGGTGACTCCGGGATCGGCCGCGCGGTCGCCATCGCCTTCGCGAAGGAAGGCGCCGACGTGGCGATCGCCTACCTCAATGAGCACGAAGACGCGAAGTACACCGAGGAACGCGTACGCGCTGAAGGCCGCGAGTGTCTCCTCCTACCGGGTGATCTCGCCGAGGCGGCGCAGTGCCGCGAGATCGTGGATCGGACCGTGAAGGAGCTCGGCGGCCTGGACATCCTGGTCAACAACGTCGCCACGCAGTGGCCGGTCGACTCCCCGGAGGAGCTCACCGACGAGCAGTGGACGCATACCTTCGACGTGAACATCCACAGCTTCTTCCGGGTGACCAACGCCGCGTTGCCCCATCTGGGTGAGGGGTCGGTCATCATCAACACCGGCTCGGTGAACGGGTTGCGGGGCAACAAGTCGCTGATCGACTATTCCGCGACCAAGGGCGCCGTGCACGCTTGGACGTATGCGATGGCGCAGGCGCTGGCCGATCGCGGCATCCGGATCAACTGTGTCGCGCCCGGTCCGGTGTGGACACCGCTGATCCCGTCGACCTTCCCGCCCGAGAAGGTGGAGAAGTTCGGTCTCCAGGTCCCGTTCGAGCGGGCGGCGCATCCCGACGACCTCGCGCCGTCGTACGTCTTCCTGGCGTCCAACCGGCTTTCGTCGTACTACAGCGGCGAGGTCATCGCCGCGCTGGGCGGCGAGACGACACCCGGCTGAGACGCGCCACGGCGTCGACGACCGCGTCAGGCGCGAGACGGTCCAGGCAGGGATGGCCGGGCACGGGGCAGACCCGCGCCCGGCTGCCTTTGCATGCCGCGTGCTGGTCGCCGAGCACTTCGGAAGGCACGCCGTACGGCGCCCAGCGCGACGCCGGCACGACCGGGGCGAACAGCGAGACCACCGGCGTCCCGACGGCGGCCGCGAGGTGGGCGGGGCCGGTGTTGGGCGCCACCACGACATCCGCCCCGGCGAGTACGGCCGCCAGTTCGGCCAGTCCGGTGCGGCCGCCGAGGTCGAGCGCGTCCCCGGCGACTTCCTTGGTCAGCGTGCTTTCCGACGGTGACCCGGTCACGACCACGCGGTGCCCGGCGTCCGACAGCGCCCGCGCGATCGCTGCCGACCGATCGGCCGACGGCTGCCTGGCCGGGACCGACGCGGCCGGATGGAAGACCACGTAACGCTCATCGCCGACGAGCCCGTCCACCGGGGGCAGTGGTTCGCGGATCGCGAGACCGCCGTCGTCGCCGGGCGGCAACGAGAAGCCGGCTTCCTCGGCCAGGGAAAGCATCCGGACCGGCTCCGGCGGATCACCGGGAACGCGATGCCGCAGATCCAGCAGCGACCCGGGGTAGTCCTCGCAGACCGCGCCGATCCACGGCACGCCCGCCATCCGCAGCAGCAGCGCCAGCGGGAGCGGGGACTGGTGGAACGACGTCAAGATCAAGGCCGCGTCGAAGGAGAACTCGCGCAGGTGCCGGACGAACGCGTCGGTGTCCTCCTGGGTGACCGGCGGCGGCTCGGGGTCGATCCACGGCGCGCACCAGCTGATGACCTCGTCCACTCCGGGCAGCAGTTCGCCCGCGGCGCGGCCCCGGGGCCCGGTCAGCAGGACCACCCGGTCCGCCCCGGCCGCGACCGCGCGGACGCACGGGCCGGCGAGCAGGACGTCGCCGAGGTTGTCCATCCTCGCGACCAGCACGTTCATCGGCTGCCCGCGACGGCCAGGTGCACGGCTTCGGCGAGGTCCCGGGCGACGGTCGCCCGGCGACGGGCGCGGTCGATCTCCTCCGGCCTGGTCCGCGCGGTCGGGATGAGGATCCCGCGGGCTCCGGCGGCGAGTGCGGCGTCGACGTCGGCGCCGGTGTCGCCGATGACCACACAACGGCGGACGTCCACACCGAGCGCCTCCGCGGCCTGGCGCACCAGCCCCGGCGCGGGTTTGCGGCAGGCACAGCCGTCGCCGTCGTCGTGCACACAGACCTGCCAGGTGCCGAACGGACCGAGGACCTGTTCGACGCGGGCGTTCACGGCGGCCAGCCGATCCGGGGTGATGAGTCCTTTCGCCACCCCGGACTGGTTGCTGACCACGCCGATCCTGATCCCCGCCGCCCGGATGCCGTGCAGGAGTTCCTTGGCGCCGGGCACGGGGCGGACGCCGTCGGGATCGTCGAGGTAGGGCACGTCGACGATGAGGGTGTCGTCCCGGTCGAACAGCAAAGCCTGCGGCCGCCGTGACAGCCGGTGCCGCAGTTCCCCGCGCAGCCGGTGATAGCAGGCCGCGGGCGGGATGAGGACGCTGGTCAGCAGCATCCGCGACACCTCTCCCGGGGTGAGCGGCCCCGGGGCGATCCGGCGCGCGGCGAACTCGGCGGTCACTCCCGCCCACACTCCGGCCGCCGCGGCCGCGGCCTTACGGCGTCCCAGCGCGAACAGCGCCACGGCGCTCGCCGCGCTCACGGTGGCCAGCGCGTGCCGTTCGAGCCGTCCGTGTCCCGCTCCGGTCTGCTGTCGCCAGAGGACACCGTGCTTGTGCCGCATGAGCGCGTCGTCGGCGTTGCCCCGCTGGGCGCGGAGACTGGCCAGGGGCCCCGACCGTTTGGGCGGATGGACGGTGACGCGTTCACCGCGCGCGATGAGGTAACCCGCCTTGGCGACCTGCAAGGCCAGATCCGAGTCCTCCCGGTAGGCGCGGGGGAAACGCTCGTCGAAGCCGCCGACCTCGGCGAGCACGGACCGGCGGTACGCCATGTCGGCGGTGATCCACCGGGCCGTCTCCAGCCCGGCGGTTCCGCGCTCGTCGTCGGTCGGACGGCGGTCCGGTGGCAGCGGCACGACGAGCCTCGCCTGGGACGCCGCCGTCTCCGGCCCGAGGGGGAGGAGGTCTTCGGCGAGTTTCCGCGGCCAGTCCGAGCCGATCACCACGTCGTCGTCGAGGAAGGCGATCCACTCGGTCCGGGCGCGCCGCCAGCCCGCGTTACGGGCGGCGGCGGGACCGCGTCCGCCGGAGCGGACCACTTCGATTTCCGTGCTGGACGGGGGAAGCCGCAGTTCGTCGCCGCCGGGCCGGTCGTCGGCGACGACGATCCGCGCGGGCCGGGGTTCCCCGGCGGCTTCGATCGCGGCCAGGAGGGTATGGAGGTTCTCCCGGCCGGTCGTCGGAATCACGATCGTGTAGTCGAGGTCGCTCACCCTCTTCCGGTACCCGGGAGCCACCGCCGCAAACTCCGGTCACGCCGGGATCGCGTCGGTCTTCCGCACCCACGAGCGATGTTCGCCCAGCTGCGCGAGGAACGAGGCGAAGAAGCCGTCGGGCAGGGTCGCCTCGGCCGCCGTGGTGGTCACCACGCCCTGGTCGATCAGGGTTTCGGTGTCGTCGGCCAGCTTCGACGTCACCCCGGCCCGGCGCAGCAGGTCCAAACCGGAGCCGAAGGCGGCCACCGGTTTGCCGTGCTTGTACGCCTCGGCGACGAAATGCACCGCGTATCCGTCGCGTTCGAGGACGTTGATCGCGCTCGGGCCACACGGGACGACGACGGCGTCGTAGAGCACCGAAGCCATGGTGTTGAGCTGCCTGTCCGGCCGCAGCGGGTCTCCGTCACCGCCTGGCCGGAGTTCGGCTTCGGTCGGCGCGAGGACCTCGGCGATCGCGCCCTGCTCGGTCAGCGCCTCGACCAGGCGGCCGACGCCGACCGTGTCCACCCCGTCGGCGGCCAGCACCGCGACCTTCCGGCTGGTCGGGGCGACCGAGGGCTGGTTGAGCTGGGAAAGCGCGGGGGACGTGCGGTCGTGGTGGGGAGTGGCCGGAGCGGCGGGCACGCTCACGCCGATCCCCTCGGCCACCCGGGCCGCCAGGTCGTGGTCGACGTTGTTGAGTTCGGCGACGGTCCGCGCCCGGACCTCCCGGTCCTCGACCTTGCCGAGTTCGAACCGGAACGCGGCGACGATGTGCTCGCGCTCGACCTGGGACATGCTGTTCCAGAACAGCGTCGCCTGACTGTAGAAGTCCTTGAAGCTCTCGCTGCGTTCCCGGATCTTGTGGCCGGCCACGGCTTCGGTGTAATGCCGGAAGACACCGGAGTCGGCGATCGCCGGGCAGCCGCCGCCGAGCGAGTTCGGGAAGTAGCTCGTCCGTCCTTTGTGGATGTTCTGCTGCCCGTACCCGTCGCGCTGATTCGTGTGCACCGGAGCGATCGGCCGGTTCACCGGGAGCTGGGAGAAGTTGGGGCCGCCGAGCCGGATCAGCTGCGTGTCGAGGTACGAGAAGTTCCGCGCCTGCAACAGTGGGTCGTTGGTGAAATCGATGCCGGGGACGATGTTCGCGGTGTGGAAGGCGATCTGTTCGGTCTCGGCGAAGAAGTCGTCGGGGTTGCGGTCCAGGACCATCCGCCCGACCGGCCGCACCGGCACCTGCTCCTCGGGGATGATCTTCGTGGCGTCCAGCAGGTCGAAGTCGAAGTCGTGCTCGGAGTCCTCGGCCACCAGCTGGACGCCCAGCTCCCATTCCGGGTACTGCCCGGCCTCGATGGCGTCCCACAGGTCGCGCCGGTTGAAGTCGGGGTCCTTGCCCGCGATCTTCTGGCATTCGTCCCACACCAGGGAATGCGTGCCGAGCACGGGCTTCCAGTGGAACTTCACGAAGGTGCCCTCACCGGCGGCGTTGACGAGCCGGAACGTGTGGACGCCGAAGCCCTGCATCATCCGGTAGCTGCGCGGCAGCGCGCGGTCGGACATCAGCCAGAGCACCATGTGCAGGCTTTCCGGTTGCAGCGACACGAAGTCCCAGAAGGTGTCGTGCGCGGACTGCGCCTGCGGGATCTCGTTGCGCGGTTCGGGTTTGACCGCGTGCACGAAGTCGGGGAACTTGATGCCGTCCTGGATGAAGAACACCGGCATGTTGTTGCCCACGAGGTCGTAATTGCCCTGGCGCGTGTAGAACTTGGTCGCGAAGCCGCGGACGTCGCGGACGGTGTCGGCCGAACCGCGCGAACCGGCGACGGTGGAGAACCGCACGAACACGGGGATCTTCTCGCCGCTGGTGAGGAATTCCGCGACCGTGTAGTCGGCCAGCGCGTCGTCGTAGGCCTCGAAGAAGCCGTAGGCGCCCGCGCCGCGCGCGTGGACGACCCGTTCGGGGATGCGCTCGTGGTCGAAATGCGTGATCTTCTCGCGTGCGTGGAAGTCCTCCAGCAGCGTCGGCCCCCGGGCTCCGGCGGTCAGGGAGTCGTTCGTGTGATCGACGCGGACACCCTGCTGCGTCGTCAGCGCGGACCGCTCCGGATCCACGCGGTTCGCGCCCAGCTGCTCGTCCTTCGCGTCCTCTCGATGTTGTGCCACAGATCTCGCCCCTTCGCGGTGGTGGTTTCCCTCGCGGCTACCCCGGCACTGTTTCGGCGAAACGACACCGGGTAACCGGCTTGCGAAAGACTTCGAGGAGGTGCGAATGACGACGGTGGACCGGCCTGCCGTGCTGGAGATCCGCGACCCCGCCGACGACCGGCTCGTCGGCAACGTCAAGGCAGCGACCCCCGACGGCGTCGAAACGGCGATCGCCACGGCGAAGAGGCGGGCGCCGGACTGGGCCGCCACGCCGGCGGCCGAACGCGGGATCGCGCTGAAGGACGCGGCCAGGGCGCTCCGGGAGCGCGCGGGTGAACTCGCCGTTCTCATCGAGAGCGAGACCGGAAAGCCTCGCGACGAGGCCGAGGAAGGTGTCCTGGCCGGGGCGGGGACCTTGGAGCAGTACGCCGAACTGGGCCCGGTGCACCGCGGCCGGTCTTTGCTGGGCGATCCGTCGGCCACCGACCTGATGGTGCCCGAACCGCGGGGCGTGGTCGTGGCGCTGACGCCGTGGAACGACCCCGTCGCCGTGGCCTGCGGGCTGCTGGGCGCCGCGGTGGTCACGGGCAACACGGTGGTGCACAAGCCGAGTGAACGGTGCCCGCACACCGGCGCGTGGCTGGGGAACGTGCTGTCGGAGGCGCTTCCCGAGGGTGTGCTGCAGACCGTGCAGGGTGACGGGAGTGTCGGTGCCGAACTCGCGGCCCACCCGGACGTCGACGTCATCGCGCATGTCGGCAGTACCGTCGCGGGCCGGTCCATCGCGGCGAGCGCGGCGCGGACCGGTGCCAAGGCGTTGCTGGAGAACGGCGGCAACGATCCGCTCGTCGTGGACGCCGGGGTGGATCCGGTCTGGGCGGCCGAGCAGGCGGCGACCGGGGCGTTCGCCAACTCGGGGCAGATCTGTGTCTCGGTCGAACGGATCCTGGTGCACCAGGACGTCGCGGACGCCTTCCTCACCGCGCTGGTCTCCGAAGCGGGTCGTCGCGAACTGGCGCCGCTCGTCGACCGGCGTCACCGAGAGGGTGTGCATGCCCAGGTCGCGGAAGCGATCGCGCAAGGCGCCGATCCGCTCGTCGGCGGCGTCGTGCCGGACGGTCCCGGCGCCTTCTACCCGGCGACCGTCCTCACCGGATGTACCTCCGGGATGCGGATTCTCCGCGAGGAGACATTCGGCCCCGTCGCGCCGGTGACAGTGGTCGCGGACTTCGAGCAGGCGCTCGGCCAGGCCGCGGACGGCGAGTACGGTCTCGCCGCCACGGTGCTGACCTCCTCGATGGCGCACGCGCAGCGGGCATGGCGCGAACTCCCGGTCGGGACCGTGAAGATCAACAACGTCTTCGGCGGCGCGCCCGGTGGAGCCGCCCATCCGCGAGGCGCGAGCGGCAGCGGTTACGGCTACGGGCCCGAACTGCTCGACGAGATGACCCAGACGAAGGTCGTCCACCTGGCGCCTCCGGGGCTCTGATGCGCTGGACGGCTCCGTTCGCCTGGGTCGCCAGGGCGTTCCGGGTTCCGGGGGAGGAACGCCGGAGTCTCATCCAGACCACGAAGGCCACGGCCGCGGCGGTGATCGCGTGGATCGTCGCGACGTCGGTCTTGCGGCTGCCGCAGCCCTTTCTCGCGCCGTACGCCGCGGTGTTCCTGGTACAGGCCACCGTTTACCGCTCCCTGCGCGGCTGGGCGCAGCAGGTCGGCGCGGTCAGCGTGGGGGTGCTGCTCGCGGCGGGCGCCGGTCAGCTCGTCCCGTCCGTGACGGTCGCGCTCGGACTGGCCGTCTTCACCGGGCTGCTGATCGGCTCATGGCGCGGGTTCGGCGATTCCGGGGTGTGGGTCGGCATCACCGGCATGCTGCTGATCTCGTATGGAAGCGCGACCGAACCGGTCCTGCTCGCCGACCGGCTGCTCGAGACCGCGCTGGGCGCGGCGATCGGCGCGGTCCTCAACGCGGTGGTCCTGCCGCCACTGCACGGCGAACGCCTGCGGGCGGCGACCTCCCGGCTGGCCGCGGCGATCGCCGACCTCCTCGACGAGACCGCGGAACTGGTCCGCGCCGGCGAGGTGACCGACGCCCTGGACAGCCGCCTTCGGGACGTCCGAAGCCTGGCCGCGGAGGCGGAGGACGCGATCGGCTGGACCCGGGAGGGCCGGTATCTGAACCTCCGCGGACGGCGTGAGATCCGCGAGGAACCCTTGTCGAACCTCATTTCCCTGTGGCAGCCGCTCGCCCAGCTGATCGACGGCGTCCGCGAGGCCGCCCAGAGCGAGCAGCCGTTCCGGCATCCCGGCGAGTACGCGCGCGGGGTGGTCGGCGACCTGCTCGAAGCACTCGCCGAGGTGGCCCGTTCGGGTGACGCGGACAAACTGGATCGATGCCGCAGGCTGCTCGACGAGATCGACCACCTGCTCGTCACGCCCACCGACGAGGTCGCCACCACGGTCGGCCTGGGGGCGATGGCGTTGCCCGCCCGCCGCCTCGTCCAGCGGCTCCGTGCCGATTAAGCCGGGGCGACGGTGGGTAACCGTACCCATGAGCAGCAGTGGCAAGCGGATCGTGGTCACCGGCGCCACCGGGAACGTCGGGACGGCGGTGGTGCGCGCGCTGGGTGCCGACCCCGAGGTCGGCTCGATCGTCGGACTGGCGAGGCGCCCCAGCCGCTGGGAGAGCCCGAAGACCGAGTTCGTCACCGCGGACGTCGCCCGCGACGACCTCCGGGCCGTGTTCGACGGCGCCGACGTGGTGATCCACCTGGCCTGGCTCTTCCAGCCCACCCATCGGCCCGAGGTCACCTGGCGGGCCAATGTGCTGGGTTCGATCCGGGTGTTCGAAGCCGCGCAGGCGATGCGGGTGCCGTCGCTGGTGTACGCGTCGTCGATCGGGGCGTACTCGCCGAGGGACGACGACCATCCGGTGACCGAGGACTGGCCGACGCACGGCTCGCCCACCGCGGCGTACACCCGGGAAAAAGCTTATGTGGAACGGGTTCTCGAGGCTTTCGACCGCAGTCATCCCAGGATGCGGGTGGTCCGGGTGCGTCCGGGATTCCTGTTCCAGAAGGCCGCGGCGCCCGAACAGCGCCGCCTTTTCGGCGGGCCGCTCGTTCCGGGCAAACTGCTGAGGCCGTCGCTCGTCCCGATCCTTCCGGACATCCCGCAACTGAGGATCCAGACCGCGCACATCGAAGACGTCGCCGACGCCTACCGCCGTTGCGCGCTCCAGGACGTCAAGGGCGCCTTCAACATCGCCGCCGACCCGGTGCTGGACACCCGCGCGCTGGCACGGATCTTCGGTGCCAGGCCGGTGAAGGTCCCGGCCTCCTTCGTCCGGAACGCGCTCGCCGCGGCCTGGTCGCTGCACCTGATTCCGGCCACGCCAGGGCTCTTCGAAGCCGTGCTGCACCTCCCGGTGATGGACTGCACGCGCGCCAGGGAAGAGCTGGGCTGGACGCCGCGATACTCGTCGGAGGAGGCGATCGAGGCGTTCCTCAAGGGTTTGCGGGAAGGCGACGGGTTCCCGACCGAGCCGCTGAAACCGGACGTCGGCCGGGTTCACGAACTGGCCACCGGAGTGGGGGAGCGGCCGTGAACGAGAAGGAACTGCTGCACACACTGACCAAGGTCGTGTCCACTTTGGATGGAACTTCGGTACGGTTCGCCGTCGCGGGCGGTCTCGCCGTGTACGCGCGGGGCGGCCCGCCGTCCGATCACGACGTCGACCTCTTCCTCAAGCACGAGGACATCGAGGAAGCGGCGAGCGCGCTGGAAGCCGCGGGGCTGAGACGGGTGCATCCGCCCGAGGACTGGCTCACCAAGGTCTACGACGGTGACTGTCTCGTCGACCTCATCTTCCGGCCCAACCATCGGCCGGTCACCGACGAGATGCTGGACCGCGCCTCGCTGATGCGGGTCGGGGCGACCGCCGCCCCCGTGCTCAACGGGACCGACCTGCTCGTCGACAAGATGCTCGTGCTCAGCCCGCACCGCTGCGATTTCGGGCCGCTGCTGCGGATCGCCCGTGACCTCCGCGAGCAGGTCGACTGGCACCGCGTGGCCGAGGAGACCGCCGAATCGCCGTACGCCTGGTCGTTCCTGACCCTGCTCGCGGCACTGTCCATCATCGACGGAAAGGAGCTTCCGATGCCCGAGGAAGCGCCACAGTACCTGGTCGCCAGGCTGACCAAGGCGCTGGCGGAGGATCCGAGGACCGCCGAACTCGGCGTGCACGTCACCGTGCGCGGCGACCAGGTCCGGCTCAGCGGCGAGGTCCCCTGCGCCAACCGCAAGGCCGACATCGAGGCGGTCGTCTGCGAACACATCGCGGCCGAGCTGGTGCACAACGACGTCCGGCTGGCGGACGTCCGCGAGCCGTCGCACGCCGAGGAGATCCGGTGATCCGGGTCGCCGCGGTCGGGGACGTCCACCTCGGGGAGGACAACCGGGGCCTGCTGCGGCCGGCATTGGACAACATCGCCGAACACGCCGAGGTGCTGCTGCTCGCGGGCGACCTCACCCGGCACGGCAGCGTCGAAGAGGCGAGGGTCGTGGCCGACGAGTTCGCCGGGCTCGACGTCCCCGTGGTGGCGGTGCTCGGCAACCACGACTATCACTCGGACGAGGCGGAAGCCGTCAGCGGGCTGCTGGCGGAAAGCGGAATCACCGTTCTGGAGGGTTCGGCCACCACCCTGGAACTGGACGGCGGGAAGCTGGGCGTCGCCGGGGTGAAAGGCTTCGGCGGCGGGTTCGCGGGCAAATGCGCGAGCCGGTTCGGCGAGCGCGAGATGAAGGACTTCGTCGAACACACCATGGCGGCCGCCAAGCGCCTGCGCACCGCGCTGGAGGGGCTCGAACACGAGGAGCCCGACGTGACCGTCGCGCTGACGCACTACTCGCCGATCCCCGGCACCCTGCACGGCGAACCACCGGAAATCCACCCGTTCCTGGGGTCGTACCTGCTGTGCGAGCCGATCGACGACGCCCAGGTGGCGCTCGCCGTGCACGGGCACGCGCACTACGGCAGCGAGCAAGGCGTCAGCCCGGGCGGCGTCCCCGTGCGCAACGTCGCCCAGCCGGTGATCCGCGCGGCGTACGCGACGTACGTCCTCGAACCTGCGAAAGTGCTGACATGAGGGATCGATTCCATGGTCAACTGAGCGTCCTCGGCGAGCTCCTGTCGAGCATGTGCGGCATGGCTTGCGAGGAACTGCGCCTCGCGAACCGGGTCTTCCTCGACCGGGACGCCGAAGCCGCCACCGAACTGGCGGCGGTCGAGGCGAAACTGAACGCGGCACGGACCACGTGCGAGGAGACCGCCCAGAAACTGCTCGCCCTGCAGGCGCCGGTCGCGCGCGACCTGCGGACCGTGCTCGCGGCGGTGTACTGCGCCGACCGGCTGGAGCGGATGGGCGACCTAGCCCAGCACATCGCCGACCAGGCCGCGCGAGCGCCGGAATTCGCCGTCCCCGACGCGCTCGCCGGCCGGTTCGGCGAGATGGCCGGGCTCGTCTGCTCGATGGCGGAAGACCTCGGCGCGGCGATCGAGGGACCGACCGCGGAGGTCTTCCACTCGCTCGCCCGGTCCGACCAGCGTGTCGACGCGCTGTACGAGGAACTGATGACGCTGGTCACCGAGCCGGACTGGCCGCACGGCGTCGCGCCCGCGATCTCGGTGGCGCTGTTGGCGCGGTTCTACGAACGGTTCGCGGACCAGGCCGTTTCGGTGGCGCGGCGGGTGGACTTCGCGCTCACGGGGGAACTGCCCGAATCCTCGGTGCGGGATGTTCCTGCCGAGCTCTGAGGTTGCTTTGCGCGTGAAGGCCCCCTTCCCTCGGCTCAGCCGAGGGAAGGGGGCCTTCACGCGCTGGCCGTCCTGGGTGGAGCCGCGCGCGCTGTCGCCGGACGTTGCGAAAGCCACTTTCGCAACCTTCAACGTTGCGAAAGTGGCTTTCGCAACCCCTGTGGCGGCCGGAAACTCTCGCCGCCCACCTGAGGGACAAGGGTCGGAGCATGTTGCGAAAGCCACTTTCGGGACATCAGACGTCCCGAAAGTGGCTTTCGCGACACCCCACCAGAACCGCCACCCCACCGGAAAGCTCAGGTGGCGCGGTCCGTCAGCGCGTCCCGGATCTTGTCGATGAACGCCGTCCCCGGTGCCAGGATCCGGTTCGCCGGCGGCCGGTCCGGGGCGGCGGGATGCGGCCGTGTCGGGGCGATCTCCTTGGCCCGCAACACCTTCTCGCCCAGCTCCTGCAGTTCCTCCGGCGAGCAGGCGGCCTGCAGTTTCGGCAGCAGGTCGCTCTCTTCCTCTTCGATGTGGTGCCGGACGTCCTCGATCAGCTTGCCGACCAGCTGGTCGAACCGTTTGTCCGTCGGCTCCAGGCCGATGAGGTCGTTCATCACGCGTTCGGCTTCGGCGTGTTCCTCGATCTCGTGGTCGGCGACCTTGTCGCCGTCGGGGAGGTTCTTCCGCGCGGCGGGGTACATGTGCTGCTCTTCGGCGATCGAATGCCGCACGAGTTCGGCGATCACGTGGTCCGCGAGATCCTTGCGGTGCTGATCGCCGCCCTTGCCGGATTCGAGTTCCTTGAAGATCCGTTCGAAGGCTCGGTGGTCTTCGGTGATCACCGAGACGAGGTCATGTTTCGTGGTGGTGGTCATGGACACTCCTGTCCGGGTCGTCAGTCCGACGCCGCACGGATACCCGTTCCACGCGGTTCAATCACCCGGATTCGTCGGTGACATGATGCGGCGCGCCCACGGGTTTGGATTCCGGGGAGCCGCGCTGGCGCAGGTACACGCTGAACACCGCCATCGAGCCGATGGCGAGGAATTCCGACTGCCAGTTCTGGAGCGTGCGGTTCCAGAAGTCCGATGACGCCAGATAGCCGAACCACGACTCCGGATCACCGAATTCGGTGAGCTGCTCGGCGTTGTAGGCGCTCATCCCGGCCACGGACTGGGCCAGCCAGGACAGCAGGAACAGTCCCAGCATCACCAATCCGAGTGACATCGAGAAGATCCCCGTGCGCCAGCCGCCCGCCCTCGCCCATTTCGGTGAATCGGCCGTCGAATGCCTGCCGACCTGCTGGTCCTCGTCCGTTTCCAGGCCGACCCGGCCCGCCGGTTTCGATTCGGGGGAGCCGCGTTGCAGCAGCCACACGGTCGCGAACACGTACAGGAAGAACTGCAGGTATTCCGATTGCCAGTTTTCGGCGACGTCTACGGCGAAGTCCGCGGACGCCAGGTAATCGAGCAGGCCGATCGGTTCGGCGGCGTGGCTGAGCCGCCGGTCGTTGTAGTCGGCGAGGCCCGCGAACGCCTGCCCCGCGAGGCTCAGCAGGAACAGCAGCCCGAACGCCAGGGAAAGGGCGTTGTCCCGGAGAAAGCGCCGCATCATCCGCCTCCTTCACCGGTGGAGCAGGCCCAGCAGGACGCAATAGCCTAGGACGGCCACCACGAAGACGAGGTAGACGGTGAACACCGGGCGCGCTTTCACGGTCCACCCACCGCGCAGTCGTAGACCTGTTCGTTCCGGTGACGGCAGCCCGCGCCCGTGATCACCCATCCGGCGGACGATTCGTGCAGGAAGAGGGTGTCGCGGGCGGTCTTCACCTGGGCTTCTTCGCTCCAGACCGAGACCGTCTCGGGTGTTCCGTCCGGGACGTCCGCGCCCGCGAGGCCGCGTTCGCAGCTTTCCGGCGCCCAGGATTCCTGTGCCCGGGGTGCCAGCAGCGCGCACGCCGCGCGGTGATCACCCGACGCGAGCGCGCCGAGGAACCGCGCGGCGGCCTCTTTCACCGGCTCTTGCCCGCTCGCTCCGGTACAGCCGGCGAGCAGGAAACACACACCGAACGCCAGGGTTTTGACGATCACGGAAACGGGGTACCCGGCCGTGGCGTGGTTCACACCTTGAGTCAGGAAGCGGGGTACTGCTTCTCACGCAACAGGTTCGCCAAGTGGACGGCGTTGCGCGCGAGAGTCGCGTTGGTCGAGGCGACCGCTTCGGGCGTTTCGTCGAGGTCGTTGTAGTCGCCGCCCTTCATCGCCTCGCCGTTCCAATAGGTCCCGCCCTGGGCCGGCACGGTGAAACCGACGTCGTTGAGGGCCTGGAACAGGTCGGCGGTGATCTTGTGCGCCCCGTCCTCGTTGCCGACGACGGCGGTGACGCCGACCTTGCCGAACATCGCGGGCCTGCCCTCGTCGTCCGTTTCGGACAGTTCGGCGTCGAGCCGTTCCAGCACGCGCTGGGCCACACTGGACATGTGGCCGACCCAGGTCGGCGTCGAGATCAGCAGGATGTCGGCGGCGGCGATCTTCCGGCGGATCCCCGGCCAGGCGTCGCCGTCGCCCATGTCGCCTTCCACGCCGGGTTTGACGTCGTGGTCGACCACGCGCACGAGTTCACCGGTGGCGCCGTGCCCGGCCAGTTCGTCGAGCAGCTGCTGGGCGATCAGCGCGCTGCTCGACGGCGCGGGGGACGGTTTGAGCGAGCACACCAGTGCGAGGGCCTTCAACGGCTGGGTCATCCTGTCCTCCTGTTCGGGTCGGTACCGAGCCCCGTATGGGTGAAGCCCGCTTCGCCGACGGTCGCCGGGTCCAGGAGATTCCTGGCGTCGACGACGACGGCGCGTTCGGTGGCGGCGGCGAGCCGGTCCCAGTCGAGCTCGCGGAACTCGGGCCACTCGGTGAGCACGACCAGCGCCGCCGCGTCCTTCGCGACCAGGTACGGGTCGTCGACGACCTGGACGATGTCCGGTTCGACGGACTCGACGCCGGGGTCGTACGCGGTCAGCACCGCGCCGCTCCTGGCGAGCTCCCGCGCGACCGCGAGCGCGGGGGACTCGCGCAGATCCCCGGTCCCCGCCTTGAACGCCAGTCCGAGCAGCCCGATACGGATGCCCGAGAGCGAGCCGTCCGAAACCCCGGTGATCGCGAGGCGGATCTTCCGTACGACGGCCGCCCGCTGGCGCGCGTTGGCCTTCATGGCGTCACGCAGGATGCCGAAGTCGACGCCCGCGTGTTCGGCGGTCCGCAGCAGCGCGGCGGTGTCCTTGGGCAGGCACGAGCCGCCCCAGCCGGGGCCGGGCACGAGGAAGGCGGGGCCGATCCGGGAATCGAGCCCCATGAGCCGTCCGACGTCGCGGATGTCGGCGCCGTAGTGCTCGCAGAGTTCGGCGAGGACGTTCACATAGGACACTTTCAGCGCCAGGAACGCGTTGCTGGCGTACTTCGCGAGTTCGGCGCTGGCCGGATCGGTGAACCACACCGGCGCGTTCGCCTCGCCGTACAACGCGGCCACCCGTTCGGCGGGCGCCCGGTTCTCCGGCAGCGAGCCGAGGACGATCCGGTCGGGCTGGAGGAAGTCCTCGACGGCGTGCCCCTCGCGGAGGAATTCGGGATTGCTCACCACGGGCAGATCCGGCCGTCCGAGCAACTCCGCCAGCTTGGTGCCGGTGCCGACCGGAACGGTGGACTTCGTGACGACGACACAGCCGGGCCGCAGCAGGCCGGGGAGCGTGGTCACGACCTCTTCCAGCACCCGGACGTCGGCGGCGCCGTCCTTGCCCTCCGGGGTAGGCAGGCAGAGGAACACGAAGTCCACATCGGACAGTTCGTCCGGCTCGGTGGTGAACCGGAGCCGTCCGCGGCCCAGCCCGTCCTGGACGAGTTCCGCGAGCCCCGGCTCGACGATCGTGACCTCGCCGCGCCGTAAAGCGTCCACTTTGGACCGATCGTTGTCGACGCAGACCACCTGATGCCCCAGATGCGTGAAGCACGCGGCGCTCGTGAGCCCGACGTAGCCGGCGCCGATCACCCCCACCCGCTCAACCACGGGAAGCCTCCGTCGCCAGCAGCTCTTCGGCCGCGGAGAGGACACGTTCCTCGCGCAACAGCAGCAGCCCGGGGTCCGGAGCTTCGCCGTGCGGATCGCCGACGTCGCCCACCCAGAGGACCGTATGCTGCCGGGCTTCCGGAGGCGGGCCCCAGAGCCGCGGCGGGGTCGGCCCGAACAGCAGGACCGACGGCGTCCCGTACGCGGTCGCGAGATGCCCGACACCGGTGTCGCCGCAGATCACCAGCCGCGCTTCGGCCACGGTCGCGGCCAGTTCGGCGAGTCCCGCGTCGCCGGCGAGCACCGCCTCGGCGGGCAGTCCCGCCGTTTCGGCGATCTCGCGGGCGAGCGGCGTTTCCGCCGCGTTTCCCGTGACGACCACCCGGTGCTGCCGGGCGAGTTCCCTGGCCACCCGTGCGTACCGGTCGGGCGGCCACCGCCGGGCGGCGAACGCGGCACCGGGGTGGATCACCACCGCGCCCGCCGCCGGGCTGGGTCCGGGCGGCGGTGGCAGCGCGAGATCGGTGCGATCGGCCGGGATGCGGGCGGCCTCGAGCAGACGGCACCAGCGGTCGACTTCGTGCGCTTCGGCGGGCCAGTCCGGGCCGTCGACGCCGGGGAAGTCCGGATGCCGGTGCGTGATCAGTTCGAGCGGGTCCTGGGCGAGCAGGTCGTGGATGCTCTCCGGGCCGCGGCCGTGCAGGTTGACCGCCAGTCGCGGCGGCTCGCCGGGCCACGACAGTTCGCCGAGCCCGGCCGTCGGGAGCAACTCGTCCACCGCGTCGATCAGTTCGACGATGTCACGCAGGTTCTCCGGCGCGGCGAGCACCAGCCGCTCGCCGTCGAAGGCACGGCGCAGGGCCCGCAGCGCCGGAACCGCGGTCAGCAGATCCCCCAGGCCGAGGGCGCGCAGCACGAGGATGCCGCCGGTCACGGCCAGGACCCTTCTTCCGAAGCGCACACCACGAGTTCGCGGACCTCGCAGCCGGGCGGCTGGGAGAGCGCGAACACCACCGAAGCCGCGACGTGCTCGGGCTGGTTGAGTTTCGCGTCCGGCGGCGGCTTGTACTGCTCGGCCCGGTCGTCGAAGAACGCGGTGTGCATGCCGCCGGGGACGAGCAGCGTCACCCCGACCCGGCCCGCCAGCTCCATGGCGAGTGCCCTGGTGAAGCCGACGACGCCGAATTTCGAGGCACAGTAGGCGCTCGCGTCCCCGGCCACCCGCAGGCCCAGCGTCGACGAGCAGGTCACCACCGTGCCGTGGCTCGACCGGAGATGGGGCAGCGCCGCGCGGACGACCGCGGCCGTGCCGAGCAGATTGACCCGGACCACGCGTTCCCAGTCCTCTGTGGACACTTCGTCGAGCGCGCCGCACGCGTCGGTCCCGGCCGCGGTGAAGACGCCGTCGAGTCCGCCCGCCCGTTCGGCGAGCTCGTCCACGGCGCTCGCGGCCGCGGCGGAATCGGCCAGGTCTGCCTGGACGAAGGTGACGTCGGCCGTCGGTGGGACACGGTCGATGACCAGGGGAGTACCCCCCGCTTCGCGGACGGCTTCGACGGTCGCGGCACCGAGTCCGGAGGCGCCGCCGGTGATCAGGACGTTGCCGAGTGAGCGCATCATGCTCCTTCCGCCGCGGCCACCAGCCGGGAGGTGGAATAGCCGCGGATGGTCGGGATCAGGACGATCTCGCCGCCGTGCCTGCGCACGACGGCGCTTTCCGGGAGCTCCGTGTCCGCGTAGTCGCCGCCCTTGACCCAGACGTCGGGGCGGAGGCGGTCCAGCACGGCGGCGGGATCGGGTTCGTCGAACACCACGACGGCGTCGACCGAGGCGAGTTCGGTGAGCAGCCGGGCACGGTCGCGGGCGGTCACGATCGGCCGCCCCGGTCCTTTCAGGCCGCGCACCGAGGAGTCGGAATTGAGGCAGACGACGAGGGCGTCGCCCAAAGCGCGCGCCTGCCGGAGCAGACTCGCGTGGCCGGGGTGCAGCAGGTCGAAACAGCCACCGGTGGCGACGAGCCTGCCGCCCTGGGCGCGGACCCGCGCGGCCACGTCGAACGCCGAAGCTCCGTGGTGGCCGGTCTCCGGCCGCGGTTCATTGTCCACAGTGGACAGTGTGGCGGCACCGCCGGTCGCCACGAACCGGGCCGCCGACTCGACCCCGGTGGCCACCGCGTCGGCGATCGACGCCCCGTCGAGCAGCGCGGCGGTGACCGCGGACGCGAAGCGGTCACCCGCGCCGCAGGTGTCCTTGGCGACGACGCCCGATGGCGGCCGGAACGTCGTGCACGAGCCACCCTCGGTCAGCACCGCGCCGCGGGAACCCGTGGTGACGCAGACCGCGTCGGCCTTCCAGAGCGAGTGCACCTGCTTCGCGAGGTTCTCGGCGTCGGCGTGGGACTCGGTGAGCTGCTCGGCTTCGGCGAGATTCGGGGTGGCGAGCCGGATGCCCGCCACCGGCTCCGCTCCGCGGGGATGCGGATCCCAGACGATCGGGATCGTGCCCGCCAGTTCGGCGAGCAGCTTGCGGATCTCCGGATGGCCGGTGACGCCGCGGCCGTAGTCGGCGACGAGGATCGCGCCCGCCGAGCGCAGCGCTTCACGGACGTCGGCGGTGAGCGGCGAGTACTCCGCCCTGCCGTCACCGCTGTCGAGACGGACCAGCGACTGCCCGGCGGCGCGCACGCGGGTTTTGGTGACGGTGGTGCCGCACAACGGCATCGGCACCACCCGGACCTCGCGCTCCAGCAGCCCGGACAGGGTCCGGCCCGCCTGGTCGCCACCCAGCGGGGTGACGAGGACGACCTCGGCGGTGGACCGCGCCGCGAGCAACGCGGCCAGCCCGGCGCCGCCCGGCCGCCGCCATTCGCGGGCGAGGTCGACCACGGGGACGGGCGCGTCCGGGCAGAGCCGATCCGACGTGCCGTCGACGTCGACGTCGAGCAGCGCGTCGCCCAGCACGACCAGCGGCCTCACGTGGGCACCCCGAGCGCGTGGTCGAACGCGGTGCACAGGGCGTGCACGAGCGCGAGGTGGACCTCCTGCACGGTGGCCATCGACGGCGCCTCCACCGGGATCGCGTCGGCGCACAGCGCGGCCAGCGGGTTGGGGGAGGGGCCGGTGATCGCCCAGGTGGTCACGCCCAGTTCGTGGGCCGCCTTCGCCGCCGCGACGACGTTCTGGCTGCCCCCGCTGGTCGAAAGGCAGACGAGGATGTCGCCGGGACGGCCGTGCGCGCGCACCTGCCGGGCGAAGACCTCGTGCTCGCCGTAGTCGTTGACGATGGCCGTCACGGCGGAGGTGTCCGCGTGCAGGGCGATCGCCGAGAACGGCTGCCGGTCGTTGCGGAAGCGGCCCACCAGCTCGCCGGTGAGGTGCTGTGCTTCGGCGGCGCTCCCACCGTTGCCGCACGCGAGCAGCCGTCCGCCGGACGACAGCACGGTGGCCAGATGCTCACCCCAGTCACGGATCTTCGGCGACCAGGAAGCGGACTTCCCGGCGGCCTCGCTCAATGCGGCGAAGTGTTCTTCGATCACGACACACCTCCAAGGTCAGGGACGGCGGACCACGAAAGGTCCGAGGGCGAGCAGGTCGATGGGGGCCGAACCGAAGCACTCCAGCGCGTCCCGCGGGGAATCGACCATCGGCCTGCCCGCGGTGTTGAGGCTGGTGTTGACCACGGCGGGCAGTCCGGTACGCCGTTCGAACGCGCCGAGCATCCTCGCCACGAGCGGTTCGGCGGCGGCGTCGACGGTCTGCACGCGGGCGGTGCCGTCGACGTGGGTGACGGCGGGGATGCGATTCCGCCACTCCTGCGCCACGTCGTGCACGAAGAGCATGTACGGGCTGGGAAGCGGGCCGCGGGAGAAGAGGTCGCCCGCGCGTTCGGCGAGCACCATCGGGGCGACCGGGCGGAACTGTTCACGGCCCTTCACGTCGTTCAGCCGTTCCAGATTTGCCTCGTGCCCGGGATGCGCGAGCAGCGACCGGTGCCCGAGCGCGCGCGGGCCGAATTCGGACCGGCCCTGGAACCAGGCGACGATCCGGTCTTCGGCCAGCGCTTCGGCGACGGCTTCGGCGACGTCGTCCGGGCGTTCGTAGCGCACGTTCGCGGTCTTGAGCGCGTTCTCCAGCTGGTCGTCCGTGAAGCCGCGGCCCAGGTCCGCGCCGGTCATCGGGTCGCCGCGTTCACCGAAGTCGGCCGCGAGCTGCAGCGCCGCGCCGAGCGCGGTGCCGGCGTCACCGGCGGCGGGCTGGACCCAGATCCGGTCGAACGGACCCTCGGCGTGGAGCCGGGTGTTGGCGACGCAGTTGAGCGCGATCCCGCCCGCCATCGCGAGGTCGGTGTGCCCGGTGTGCTCGTGGACCTTGGCCGCGAGTTCGAGGAGCACGTCCTCCAGGCAGCGCTGGACGCTCGCGGTCAGATCGGCGTGGACCTGCCCGGGTTCCTGCCCCGGCTCGACGGCGGGCGCGAACGAGGCCCAGTCGATGTCATCGGTACGGAACCCCATTCCGTTGGTGTGCACGCTTTCCGCGATCCGGTCGAGGAACCGGGGCTTCCCGTAGGAGGCCAGCGCCATCACCTTGTACTCGTCGCTGGACCGGGCGAACCCGAGATGCTCGGTCAGGTCCTCGTACATCAGCCCGAGCGAATGGGGGAGCCGCTGCTCGGTGAGCTCCTCGAACTTGCCGTCGCGGTACTCGCCCGCGAGATACGACGTGCTCTCGCCGCGGCCGTCGGCCACCAGCACCGCGCAGTCCTCGAACGGCGCGGCGAGTGCGGCCGAGGCGGCGTGCGCGACGTGGTGCCGGACGAACCGGACGGTCGCGGGATCCAGCCCCGGCAAGGCCGCCTTGAGGAACGCGGGAGCCCGGCGGGCGAAGTCCGTGCGGAGGCATTCGTTCTTCCCGTCATGCCCCGCGAGACCCGGCTCGACGAGCGCCGGATCGTACGAATAGCCGACGGCGTCGAGATCCCGCGCGGAGATTCCCGCCTCCGCCAAGCACCACGCGGCGGCTTCGGCCGGCTGTTCCCAAGCGGAGAACGGCACCGGCCGCTTGCCGTGTTTGCGACGGCTGAACCGTTCTTCCTCCGCCGCGGCCACGATTTCGCCGTCGACCACGAGGGCCGCCGCCGGGTCGTGGAAAACGGCGTTGACACCGAGTATGCGCACCGGGCCACCTCTCCGGTCGGGGATGCGGGCCGTGACCCGCGCTTACTCCCGTAGCGCTACCCGGTGCAGTCGGTGATAAACGACGCGGCGCAAAAGCCCAGGACGTCGCTACTGAGCGAAGCGTCTCTCCGGGGATTCGGGGCCTGGTGGTCAGGCGCCGGCGGCCGGGTACGGGCCGGACCGCGGCCGCGCGAACCAGGCGACGGTGCGCGGAAGTCCTTCCGTCAGCGGGATCTCCGGCTCCCAGCCGAGTTCCCGGCGGGCGCGGGAGATGTCCGGGCAGCGGCGGGCCGGATCGTCGACCGCCGCGTCGATATGCTCGATCCGCGACGCGCTTCCGGTGACGGCCAGGATCTCCTCCGCGATCCGCAACACGGTCAATTCGTGCGGATTGCCCAGATTCACCGGACCGGGCACGTCGGAGTCCGCCAGCGCGATCAGACCGCGGACCGTGTCGTCGACGTAGCAGAGGGAACGGGTCTGGTCGCCGGTACCGGTCACGGTGAGCGGTTCGCCCGCCAGTGCCTGGCCGATGAACGTCGGGATCATGCGGCCGTCGTCGGGGCGCATACGCGGGCCGTAGGTGTTGAAGATCCGGGCTATACCGGTGTTCACGTCCCGTTCCCGGCGCATGGCCGAGGTGAGCGCTTCGGCGTACCGCTTGGCCTCGTCGTAGACGCTGCGCGGTCCGATCGGGTTCACGTGCCCCCAGTATTCCTCGCGCTGCGGGTGTTCCCGCGGATCGCCGTAGACCTCGCTCGTCGAGGCGAGGACGAATCGGGCGCCGTCGCGTTCGGCGATGTCCAGCGCCCGCTCGGTGCCGTGCGAGCCCGCGCGCAGCGTCTCCAGCGGAAGACGGAAGTAGTCGCGGGGCGAGGCGGCCGACGCCAGGTGGAAGACGGCGTCGAACGGGCCGGGCGCGCTCATCGGCCCGGTGACGTCACGGGAGAGGAGCCGGAACCCCGGACGGTCGAGGAGATGCGCCACGTTGGCCGTGACGGCCGTGGCGAAATTGTCGGCCGCGACGACCTCCGTGCCCGCGTCCAGCAGACGTTCGCACAGATGCGACCCGACGAAACCCGCGCCCCCGGTCACCAGCACTCTGTTCATGGCGACCGGCTACCCGCGGTGAGGGCCGGAAAAACCGTGTGAATCGGGAGATGCCGGGTAAGCCTCGGATATGCGTGCATTGGTGATCGGCTGGGCGAGCTTCCGGCACGGCGAAGCGACGGCAGGGGACGTTCTCAGCATGCGCAGGGTCGACGAAGCGCTGTCGACGATGGGGCTTCCGCACGATCTTGCGTGGAGCCCGGTGTACCGGCCGGGCGACGTGAACTACGAAGAGGTGGATCCGGCACGGTACAGCCACGTGGTGTTCGTCTGCGGGCCCGCGCACGGCAGGCAGGTGCGCGAGGTGCACCGCAGGTTCGCCCACTGCCATCGGATCGCCGTCGGGGTGTCGGTGATCGATCCGGAGGACGACACGGTCACGGGTTTCGATCAGGTCTTCGCGCGGGACCACGACGGGGTCGGCACGCCGGATCTCTCCCTCGGCGTGCCGACCGACACGGTGCTGGTGACGGGGGTGATCCTGGCGCCGGAACAGCGGGAGTACGGCGACTCCGGCCGCCATGAGGCGGTGCACGCCTCGGTGAAGGACTGGATCGCCGGGGTGGACTGCGCCCGGGTGCCGCTCGACACGAGGCTGGCGGCGTCGGATTGGGAACGCTGTGAGACGCCGGACCAGTTCACGTCGATCCTGTCGCATCTGGACGTCGTGGTCACGACACGGCTGCACGGGCTGGTACTGGCTCTTCAGGCGGGAGTGCCCGCGCTGGCGATCGACCCGGTCCAGGGCGGCGGCAAGGTCACCGCCCAGGCCGACGCGCTGGGCTGGCCCGCCCTCGTCCCGGCCGAGGAAGCGGGCAATCGGGAAGTGCTCGACTCGTGGTGGCGCTGGTGTTCCTCGGTGCAGGGCCGGGCGGTGGCCGCGCTGCGCGCGCTGCCCGGTGACGACCGGCTCGTGCGGGACATGGTGAAGGCGCTCAAGACCCGGCCGGTGCGATGAGCGCGGCCGCGACGACGGTGGTGATCGCCACCCGCGATCGGGCACCGGAACTGCAACGGACGTTGCGGCGGCTCACGGCGCTGCGACCACCACCGCCGATCGTGGTGGTGGACAACGGCTCGTCCGACGGCACCGCGGCCATGGCCGACGCTTTCCCGGGTGTGCGCGTCGTCCGGTTGCCTCGCAACATCGGCGTGTCCGCGCGGAATCTCGGGGTCGCGGTGGCGCGGACGCCGTATGTCGCCTTCAGCGACGACGATTCCTGGTGGGCGGACGATGCGCTCGCCGAGGCCGAGCGAATCCTCGACACCCACGGCGACGTCGGCCTGGTCGCCGCGAAAACCCTGGTGGGGGAGGAAGAACGGGAGGACCCGGTCGTCTCGTTGATGGCCGCCAGCCCGCTCGGCAGGCCCGACGGGCTACCCGGACCGGCGGTGCTCGGCTTCCTCGCCTGCTCGGCGGTCGTCCGCCGGACCGCTTACCTGCAGGCCGCGGGTTTCCACCCCCTGCTGCATTTCGGTGCCGAGGAGCGGCTGCTGTCCTACGACCTGGCGGCGCGCGGCTGGTGGCTCTGCTACGCGGAGGACGTGCGGGCACACCACCACCCGTCGCCGGTGCGGCCGTCGCCGTCGTGGCGCGAGCGCGCCGAACTCCGCAACCGGATGCTGATCACGGTGATGAGACGGCCCGTGCGCCGGTGTCTTGCCGAAGGATTCCGCGCACTGGCCAGGGTTCCCCGGGAACCACACGTGCTCGGCGCGCTCGCCGGGGTGCTCCGGCGGCTGCCCCGTGCGCTCGCCGACCGGCAACGGCTGCCCGCTTCGGTGGAGCGCCGCATCCGTGTCTTGGAACACGCCCATGGAGGATGAAGTGACGGACCGGATCACGGTCGTGGTGATCACGCACAACCGGCGCGAGCAACTGCTGGAGACCCTCGGCTCGATGACCGCGCTGCCCGACGCGGCACCGATCGTGGTGGTGGACAACGCTTCCCGCGACGGCACGGCGGACACCGTCGAAGACCGGTTCCCCTCGATCCGGGTGATCCGCTCGCCGCGGAACCTCGGCGCGGTCGCGCGCAATCTCGCCGTCCGTGAGGTGGAGACGCCATACGTGGCTTTCTGCGACGACGACACCCGGTGGCAGCCAGGGTCTCTGCGGCGCGCCGTCGAGCAGCTCGACGCCTACCCCGGACTGGGGGTGGTGACCGGTCGGTGCCTGGTGGAACCGTCGCTGACCGAGGACCCGATCACCCCGGAACTGCGGCACTCCCCGGTCCCCGGCCCGGACTGGCTGCCCGGCCCGGCGCTGCTGGGCGTCATGGCGGGCCTGTCGGCCGTCCGCGTCCGCGCGTTCCACGACGTCGGCGGCTTCTCCGACCGGATGTGGCTCGGGGGAGAGGAAGAGCTGTTCGCCCTCGACCTCGCGGCCAAGGGCTGGTGGATGTGCTGGGACGAGGAAATGGTGATCCACCACGCCCCTTCGGCCGTCCGCGATCCGCGGCGGCGCCGTCAGCTCGGCATCCGGAACACGCTGTGGACCTTGTGGCTGCGCCGTCCGCTCGGCAGCATCGTGCGCCGGATGGTCGCGGTACTGCGTTCGGCGCCCTTCGACCGGGCCACCTTCGCGGCGGTGGCGGAAGCGGTGCGGGGGATCCCGTGGGTGCTGCGGGAACGGGCGGTGGTGCCGGCTGGGGTGGAGCGCGGGCTGGTGCTGCTGGAGGAGTCGCAGCGGAAGTCGGTCGCGCGCCGGTATGTGGGGTGAGCCGGTTCGCTTCGCCGGTGTCGCGAGCTCGCGCCCAGGCTTCGAGGGGGCGCATGCGGCACCGATCACGGATGAGAATGACTCAGCGTATGGCAAATGGCCTGTTGGGTGGCCTAGCGTGACGGGTGTGTGGGAATAGGGACGTTCAGTGTCTCTATTTCCACACACCTTCTCGGTCGGTGTTGCGAAAGCCACTTTCGCAACCTTTAACGTTGCGAAAGTGGCTTTCGCAACGTCGGCGGGGGCCGGGACAGGTCGGGGCACGTCGCGAAAGCCACTTTCGCGACGTCTGATGTCCCGAAAGTGGCTTTCGCGACATGAGTGCCGCGCACAGAAGCAGGGTCAGGAAGGCGAAGCGGCAGTCGCCACTTCCGTCTCCCCGCTCAAAACGCGCCCATAAGCGCGCAAGGTGTCCGCGGCCACCCGGTCCCACGAGTACCGCGCCCGCACCCGGTCGGTCCCGGCGATCCCGAACGACTCGCGCGCCGAAGTGTCGCCGAGGAGCCGCCGCAACGCTCCCGCCAGCTCCTTCGGGCTGCGAGGCGGGACCAGCAGGCCCGTGACGCCGTCGACGACGGTGTCGGTCAGCCCGCCGACGGCGGTCGCCACGACCGGGACGCCGCACGCCATCGCCTCCAGCGGCACGATGCCGAACGGTTCGTACCAAGGTGTGCAGACCACCGCGTCCGCGGAGCGCAGGAGCGCGGGCATGTTCTCGCGGGACACCAGTCCCGGCAGGTGCACGCGATCGGCGACGCCGGCCCGGTCGGCGATCTTCCGGAGCCGCCGCACTTCCGGAGCCTCGGCGAGCGGGCCGGAGTCCGGGCCGCCCGCGATGACCAGTTCCGTGTCCGGGAGCGACGGCAGCGCGGCGATGGCGAGGTCGAAACCCTTGCGCGGCACCAGCCTGCCGACGCTGACGATCCGCTGCCGGGCCGTGCGGGGAGCACACTCGCCGTCCGGGGTGAACTCGGTCAGGTCCACTCCGCAGGGGACGACCGAGGCGCGGGACCGCGGCAGGCCCATCCGCACGAGTTCGAAGACCTCGTCCGAGCAGGTCGCGATCACCCGGTCGGCCTGTTTGGCGATCATCCGTTCGAGTCGGATCCGGTCGGGCGGGCTCGTGTCCTTTTTGCCCTGATAGCGCCGTTTCACCACGCCCAGCGCGTGAAACGTCTGGGTCACCGGGATGCCGAGATCCTTCGCCGCGAGAATCGAAGCCAGGCCGGACATCCAGAAATGCGCGTGGACGACGTCCGGCCGCTCCTTGGCCCAGCGGGAGCGCAGCACCCGGCCGAACTCTCCCATATGCGGCAGCAGTTCGTCCTTCGGCAGTTTCCTCGCCGGGCCCGCCGGCACATGGACGACGCGGTAGCCGTCCGGCGTCTCGACCGTCGCGGCGACGCGGCGGTTCTCACGGCGCGTGTAGACCGTGACGTCGTGGCCCTGCCTGCTCAGCGCGGCGGAGAGCTCGGCGACGTGGACGTTCTGGCCCCCGGCGTCGGCTCCGCCGAGCGCGGCGAGCGGGCTGGCGTGTTCGGAAACCATCGCGATCCTCATCGGACTCCTTCCCGCCGCGATCGGCGTGGTCAAGCGGTCACCTCGGTCAGCAGGGCGTTCCAGCGGTCGAGGAACGCGTCGAGCCCGTAATGGCTCAAAGCGAATTCGCGCGCGGATTTCCCCGCCAGTACGGCGAAATCGGGTTCATGGATCAATTCGCGGTAGGCCCGCGCGAGCACCTCGATGTCCGTCGAGACGGCGCCTGCGTCGGGCGGAACCGCGAGCACGGCTTCGGTGGTCGCCAGTGCGACGACCGGCATACCGAGGTGCATCGCTTCGAGCAGCGAGAGCCCCAGCGACGTCCACCGGGCGGTGTGCAGGTAGACCCGGCGCCGGGCGACCTCGGCGTGCAGCTCCCGGCTGCGCAGGTCGCCGCCGGGATTCACCGCGGGGTGACGGCCTTCGAGGTCTTCGCTGCCGATGCCGTACACGTCGACCGGCGCGATCTCCGCGAAAGCGGGCAGCAGATCGGTTCCGGTGATCCGCCCACGCCTCGCCGGTTCGTTGATCAGGGCGGCGCCGTGGGGGAGTTCCCCGGTGTAACGCTCACCCGGATCGGGGATCCCGTGCGGGACGACCACCGTGGGCGCGATCCCGGAGTCCCACATCAGTTCGTTGAAATGGGTGACGTGGACCAGCGGGATGTCGTCCCGATCGGCCAGTGGGTGCCGGGTGGTGGCCGCGTGTTCCCGGGGCGTGTTGTGCTCGACGTAGACGGCGGGCAGTTCCTTGCCGGGTCGGCGGCGCAGCCATCGCGCCGCCAGCTGGATCTCCTCGGGCCGCTGGAGAACGACGACGTCGAAGTCGAGGTCTTTCAGATCGTCGACCGGGGTCTCCTCGGCGGAGGGCCAGTCGCGGCCGCTGAGACCGCGTCCCCACGGCCCGCCCTCGGCGAGCAACGGCAAGTGATAGTGATGGCCGCCCTGCACGAAGGATTCGGTCCAGGACCCGTGGACGTGCCACAGGAGAATCCGGAGCGGGGCCTCTTTCGTCATACCCGCCAAGTTGCCCGTTGTGGACGGACTAAACGTTCTCCGCCGCGTTACTTTGCTCTCGCCGCGAGACGCGAGTGGCGGCGATGCCCACCACGAGTGCGGCGAGCGAGGTCAGCCCGTGGAGGGTGTTGTCGGCCCAGCTGAAGTTGACGGCGTCACCGGCCGTGTCGGTCCCCGCGGAGAGCATCCCGAACGCGGTCAAACCCGCGAATGCCACGAAAGCCAGCCAGCAGTAGGCCGGGATCGCGGACGGTTTGAACACCGCGACCAGACCGAGCACACCGAGCACGGTGCGGATGACGTCGAGCATCCCGGTCGCGCTGAAGATCCACAGAGTGTTCGCGCCGGCCTGGTTCGCCTCGGGGAGGAAGAAGAAGCCGAGCACACCCAAGACGAGATGGACCAGTGCGATGACCAGCACCACCGGTCGCACAAGAAAGCCTGTCGTACGCAGATTCATCGGAAACGCCTCCGTTCCACCACAAGCCCGCCGGATACCCCTTAGGAGACGCAGCGAAACTCCCCCGGCCGGGCGGCCCGGGGGAGTTCCGCGCACCGGCTCAGCCAGATTGCGGGTCGGTGTCGTCGTGGGGATCGCCGGACGAAGTGCCCTGCTCCCCGCGAACCTCTTCGCGTTCTTCCTCGTCCTGCTTCTCGCCGGGGTCGGCCTTCTTCTCCACCGGGGCCTCCTTCGGTCGTTTCCCTGCGGCTACCCCGTTCCGAGCGCGTCCAATCCTCGGATCGCAGGCCATTGTGGACGTTTGGCACCACCCGGCAGGGGTAGCCGGGAGCAACATCGGCGAACCCGGAGGGGACATGACCGCGATCTCCAACGCAGCAGCGATTCCACTCGTCCCGGCGCGGCCATGGCTGCTGCGGCCGCCGGGGGTGTACCGCCCGCAACACGACACCTGGATGCTGGCGAGCGCCTTGAGTGCATCGGGAATGCCCGCCGGGGCAAGAGTTCTCGACCTCTGCACCGGGACCGGCGCTCTCGCGCTTGCTGCCGCGGCGCACGGCGCGGGTTCGGTCACGGCGGTCGACATCTCCCGGCGGGCGCTGGCCGCGGTCTGGCTCAATTCGCGGTTGCGCCGGCTCCAAGTCAGGCCGCTTCGTGGCGGCCTGGCCGAAGCGGCGCGCGGCGGGCCGTTCGACGTCGTGCTGGCGAACCCGCCGTATGTGCCGTCGCCGGTGCCCGCGGCCGGGGCCGCACGGGCGTGGGACGCCGGGCCGGACGGCCGGATCGTGCTCGACCAGGTGTGCGCCGGGGCGGCGTCCCTGGTGGCGCCGGGCGGCTACTTGATGATGGTCCACTCCGCGGTCGCCGGCCCCGAGAAGTCGCTGGAGCAGTTGCGGGCGGCGGGAATGACGCCTTCGGTGGTCGCCACCCGGTCGATCCCCTTCGGACCCGTCATGCGGGCGCGGGCGGCCTTCCTCGAAGCGGCGGGTCTGATCGGCGCCGAGCAACGCCACGAGGAACTGGTGGTGATCCGTGCCGACCGGCCGTGAGACGAGGGTCCGGATCGAACCCGGCGGGCCCCTCCTGGTGGAGGGGCCGGTCGAGATCGTCACCGAAGACGGCGAAACGGTGACCTCGGATCGCTTCGTGGTCGCCCTTTGCGCCTGCCGCCGCAGCAAGCGCTACCCGTTCTGCGACACCAGTCACCGCCGTCGTTCACGGCAAGGGGTGCAGCGGCCTCAGGAGTGAGCTCTCCCCGGCGGACCAGGCGCCGAGCAGGTGCCGGGTCAGCCGGCCCTCCAGCAGGTCGGTGGCCTGGATGCCGAGCGCGATGTCCGCCGCCAGTTCCGGTTCCCGGTCGAGCAGGTCGCCGACGACGTCGTGCCGCAGCACCTGTTCGTGCACGGCGTCGGCCTCGATGTGCTCGGTGTAGAAGTACCGGCATTCGGCTGGCCCGCCGAGGCGTTCCAGCGCCTGGTCCATGCGCCTGGCGGCGGGCGCGGTGGTGATCTCGGCGGCGGCGAAGTGCCCGACGAGCGCGCCGCGCAGGCTTCGGTGCAGGCCGAACAGCGACATCATGTTCACCGTCGCGAGCATGGAGGCCGGGACGTGGTCGAGGTAGGCGAGGTACCCGGAGGACAGGCCCGCCGCGGTCAGCAGATCCGCGAACAGGCGGGAATGCGCCTGCTCGGCACGCCCGCCGCCGAACTCGTCGAACTCCACGGCGACCAGTGCCGCCTTGGCCCTGCCCCGCAGCCGCGGGATCACCCAGGCGTGGGGGTCGGCCTCTTTGAGGTGGTAGATCGACCGATGCGCGAAGTACTCCTCGACGTGCCACCATTCGCCCTCGTCCCGCAGGAAGTGCGAAACGCCGCCGCCGTCGACCGGTTCGACGAGCAACTCGTCCAGCAGCCCGCCGACGTCGTCCCCGCCGGGGACGGCGGCGCGGACCCCGTCCAGGAACGCGTGCTCCAGAACGGCCCGGAAACCCAGCAGGCGGGAGTCCCATTCCCATGCGGAGTCGACGCCGTCGAAGCCCTGGTAGTGCAGCTCGTAGCAGACGTGCAGCGCCAGCTGCAGGTCTTCACCGAACGGATCGGCGTCGGTCGCCGTCTCGAGGTCGAAGTCGTCACGGCGGCCACCCGCCAGGGTGTCCACCACGGCGGCCGAGAGCGGGCCGCGGATCTCGGGCAGCCTCGCGGCCACCTCACGGTCGATCGTCGTCATGCCCCGGGAGTACCCGGTCTAGGCGTGCGGAACCGTCTCTTCGGTCAGCATCCGCAGGACCGCGATCTCGCCGTCGGCGGCGGCCCGGCGCTGCCGTTCGGCGCCGGTGCCCTCCCGTTCCAGCTGCCCGAGAAGGGTGCGGACGAGGCCCGCGTCACCGGTGTCCTCCAGCGCCTGCTTGATATGCGCCAGCAGCGTGGCGACCCGGTCGCCGACGGGGACCGGCTTTCCCGCCACCGGGTCGACGGCCGGTCCCGAAAGACCGTGACGCGCGGCCGACCACACCGCGGCGGCGGCGATCTGCGGATCCAGCGGCGTGGCCTCCACACCGCGGTCCAGGTCGGCGAGGGCGGTGCGCACCAGCGCGCGGGTCAGCAGGCCCTGAAGGACCGCTTCGTCCACTGTGGACGCGGTGTCGGCGGCGCGGACCTCGACCGTCGGCCATCGCGTGGACGGCCTCGCGAGCCAGAAGGTCTGGTTCTCGTCCACGAGGACACCGCAGTCCACCAGCCGTCCGACCTGCTCCTCGTAGGCGGCGGCGTCCACGAAGTACGGTGCGACGCCGGAACCGGGGAACCGGCTCTGCTCGACCATCCGCCAGCTCTCGTAGCCGGTGTCGCGGCCGCCCTCGAAGGGCGAGTTGCCCGACAGCGCCAGCAGCGTCGGCAGCCATTCACCCAGGTGGTTGACGACGGCGACCGCGGTCTCCCGGTCGGGCACGCCGACGTGCACGTGACACCCGCAGGCCTCGTACGCCTTGACCACGCCCGCGTACAGCGCGTCGACCTTGCCGAACCGGTCGTCGGAACCGTAGTCGCGCTCGGGCGAGGGACGCGGGGGAGTGCCGGCGGCGATGATGGCGCAGTCCTCGCCCGCGGCCGCTTCGGCGAGCGTGCGGCGCCCGGCGGTCAGGTGTTCGTACAGCTCGTCGGCGGTTTCGCAGACACCGGTGGCGGCTTCGATCTGCGTCGGCCGCAGTTCCCGGTGGGCGGCGGCGCCGTCCGGCAGCGGACAGCAGATCCGGTGCCGTTCGAGCACGGCCTCGGCCCGCGGACAGCTCACCCCGGTGCGGGGATCGACCAGCAGGAACTCCTCTTCGATGCCGATCCCGGTCATCACCGCTCCCGCTTCTTCGGCAGCGCGCGGACGGCCGGCCCCTGGATCACCGACCCGTCCAGACCGAACCGCGAACCGTGGCAAGGGCAGTCCCAGGTCTTCTCCGCGTTGTTGAACGCGACGAGGCACCCCAGATGGGTGCAGTGGGCGCCGACCGCGTGCAGTTCGCCGCCCGGATCGCGGTAGGCGGCGACGAGTTCGCCGCCGTCACGGGTCACCTTCGCCTCGCCGGGCAGGATCTCGTCCACGGCGGCGGGTTTGCGCAGCGCGCTGAGATGGTCGCCGACCAGGAACTTCGCCACGGTGGCGTTGTTCTCCACGGACGAGATCGCGGACCGGAGGTCGAAGCGGTTCGGGTCGTACAGGCTCGCCGACGGGTTGTCGCGTCCGGTGAGGAGATCCGCGAGCAGCAGCCCGGCCGCGGTGCCGCCGGTCATGCCCCACTGGCCGAAGCCGGTGGCGACCCAGAGGTGACGGCTCGCCGGGTGATAGCGGCCGACGTACGGTACGGAGTCCAAAGTGGACAGATCATGGGCGGACCACCGGTGGGTGACCCGGTGCACGGCCGCGTGCTCGCTCGCCCAGCTCGCCAGCCGCTCGTAGCGGCTTTCGACGTCGACGGAGTCGCCGACACGGTAGTGCTCGCCGCCCACGACCGCGTACGGGACGCCGTCCTTGAGGTAGCTCCGCACGGAGTGGTGGGTGTCGGCGTCGAGATACATCCCCTCCGGTGGCCGGTTGTCTTGGACCGGCCCGGCGACAACCAGGTCCCGAACCGGGTCGAGCCGGGCGAAGAACAGCCCGCGGTCGAACACGGGGTAGTGGGTCGTCACCACGACCTCGCCCGCCCGGACGTCGCCGGAACTGGTGCGCACCGTGGTGCCGCCGAGTTCGTCGATCCCCTCGGCCCGCACGCCCTCGACGATCGTCCCTCCCGCGCGTTCGATCTCGGCCGCCAGGCCGAGCAGCCACCGGCGCGGGTGGAAATGCGCCTGTGACGCGAACTTCACCGCGCCGAGGGCCGGCACGTCGAGGTCGACCTCGGTGACGTAGGACGCGGGGAGACCGGCCTCGGCGGCCGCTTCCGCCTCACGCTCGAGGCTTTCGACGGTTCCGGGTCGGGTCGTGTAGACGAAACCGTCGGCGCGGGTGAAACCGCACTCGATACCGAGTTCGGCTGAGGCCGCGGCGATCCAGTCCAACGCGGCCGCCTGCGTGTACGCGTACGTCGCGGCGGCTTCGGAGCCCTTGGTCTTCGCCAGCGTGGCGTACTTGAGCCCGTGCTGGGTGCTGACCTTCGCCGTGGTGTGGCCGGAAACCCCCGCCGCGAGGCGGCCGGCTTCCAGTACCAGCACCGAGCGCCCGGCCCGCGCCAGCCGGTACGCCGTCGTGAGTCCGGCGATACCGCCGCCGAGCACGGCGACGTCGACTTCCGACGGCAGCGGCGTTCCGGTGCGGTCGGGAGCGGGAGCGGTGTCGAGCCACAGTGAACGCGTTCCGGGCAACTCCGTCATGACCGCCGGATTCCCGGGCGGCGAGCGGGGCAAACCAGGGTTTTCCGGGACTTCGGAGCGGGTAGCACTGGCCTATGACCACATCCTCCAGGCCCCCAACAGAGGAAAAGAACATCTTCGTCATCGGCCTCGACGACAGCAACGAAGAGGTGCTGAGACGGATCCCCGGCGCCGACCGGTATCGCTTCCATGCCTTGCTGTCACCCGACGAACTCCAGCACGGCGAGATCCCGATCGTGGAGCTCGTGGAGAAGGCGGAGCAGCAGCTGGACTCCTTCGACGGCTCGATCGACGCGATCGTCAGCTATTGGGATTTCCCGTCTTCGACGATGGTGGCCATGCTGTGCGAGAAGTACGGTCTCCCCGGTGTTCCGCTCGAGGCCGTGCTGAAATGCGAGCACAAGTACTGGAGCCGCCTCGAACAGTCGAAGGTGATCGACGAGGTGCCGGCGTTCGGCATCGTCGACCTGGACGAGGAGGATCCCCGGCCGCCGGAAGGCGTCGACTACCCCATGTGGCTCAAACCGGTGAAGTCCTTCTCGTCGGAGCTGGCCTTCCACGTCGCCGACGAGGACGAGTTCGACAAGGCCGTCGCCGAGATCCGGGCGGGTGTGGACAGGGTCGGCAAGCCTTTCGAACGCGTTCTCGCCACGGTCGATCTTCCCACCGAGGTGGCCGAGGCCGGGGGAGCGGCCTGTCTCGCGGAAGGCGAACTCAACGGTGTGCAGGCCGCGACCGAAGGCTATGTCTACAAAGGACAGGTCACGGTCTACGGTGTCCTCGATTCGATCAACTACCCCGACACCGCCTCGTTCCAGCGGCATCAGTACCCGTCGCAGCTGCCCGAGGACGCCGTCGAGCGGATGAAGGAGATCTCCGTCCGCGTGATGGAGCAGATCGGCTTCGACAACGCGACGTTCAGCATCGAGTTCTTCTGCCACCCCGAATCCGGGCAGGCCTGCCTGCTGGAGATCAACCCGCGGCATTCGCAGTCCCACGCGGAGCTGTTCGAATACGTCGACGGGGTGGCGAACCACCAGATCATGGTCCAGCTCGGCCTCGGCCAGGATCCCCGGACGCGGCGGAACCGGGGCGACTACCGGATCGCGGGCAAGTGGTACTACCGCCGCTTCCGTGACGGACTGGTCACCCGGGTGCCCACCCGTGGCGAGATCGCGGACCTGGAGTCGGAGATCCCCGGGGTGAAGATCGAGCCGGTCGCCGAGAAGGGGATCCGGCTCTCCGACCTGCCCGAGCAGGACAGCTACAGCTACGAGCTCGCGCACATCTTCGTGGCGGCGCAGACCGAACGGGAGATGGAGAGCAAGTACCGGCGGTGCGTCGAGGCGCTGCGGTTCGACTTCGAGGAGGGATAGCCCATGCGGACGGTGGCTTCGCTGCCGTACGAGATCACCGAGGAGGACCACGTCTGGATCCCGGTCTCCGACGGCGTCCGACTGTCGGCCCGGATCTGGCGGCCGGTCGCTTCGGACGGCGAACCCGTCCCGGCGATCCTGGAGTACATCCCGTACCGGCACCGCGACCTGACCTCGGTGCGGGACTCCGTGCACCACCCGTACCTCGCGGGGCACGGCTACGCCTGTGTCCGCGTCGACATCCGCGGCTCGGGGGAGTCGGAGGGCGTTCTCACCGACGAGTACCTCGAACGGGAGCAACTCGACGCGGAGGACGTCCTGGAGTGGATCGCCGCGCAGCCGTGGTGCTCCGGCCGGACCGGCATGATGGGGATCTCGTGGGGCGGATTCGCCGCCTTGCAGGTGGCGGCGCGCAAACCGCCGAGCCTGACCGCGATCGCGATCTCGTCGTTCACCGACGACCGCTACTCCGACGACATGCACTACATGGGCGGTTGCCTGCTCTCGGACAACGTCGCCGAAGCCTCCACGATGTTCGCCTACGCCACGTTGCCGCCCGACCCCGCGCTGGCGGGTGAGCGGTGGCGCGAGCTGTGGCACGAACGGCTGGAGAACTGCAGCCTCTGGGCCGGTGAATGGCTGAGCCACCAGCGCCGGGACGACTACTGGCGGCACGCGTCGGTCTGCGAGAACTACAGCGACGTCCAGGTGCCCGTCCTCGCCTCCAGTGGCTGGGCGGACGGATACTCGAACGCGGTCTCGCGGCTGCTGGCCAACCTCGACGTGCCCCGGCGCGGGCTGATCGGGCCGTGGTCCCACAAGTACCCGCATCTCGGACGGCCCGGCCCCGCCATCGGGTATCTCCAGGAACTGGTCCGCTGGTGGGACCACTGGCTGAAGGACGTCGAGAACGGCGTCATGGACGGGCCGATGCTCCAGACCTGGATGCAGGACAGCGTGCCCCCGTCGACGTCGTACGAGGACCGTCCCGGCCGCTGGGTGGGCGAGCCGTCCTGGCCGTCGCCGCATGTGCACCCGTCGGAGCACCGGCTCGCCCGGCACCGGCTCGCCCGGCCGGGTGAAGACGTCCCGGTGGAGAACCTGTCGGTGGAGTCGCCGCTGTCGGTCGGCCAGTTCGCCGGGAAGTGGGCTTCCTACAGCGCCCCACCCGATCTGCCGTACGACCAGCGGGAGGAGGACGGCGGTTCGCTCGTCTTCGACACCGACGAACTCACCGAGCCGTGTGAAATCCTCGGGTCGCCGGTGGTGGATCTGGAGGTCTCCGCGGACAAACCGGTGGCGCAGGTGGCCGTCCGGCTGTCGGACGTCGCGCCGGACGGCAGGGCCACCCGCGTGACCTACGGGCTGCTGAACCTGACCCACCGGGACGGCCACGAAGACCCGGAGCCGCTGGAACCCGGCAAGCGGTACCGGGTGCGTGTCGAGCTCAACGCCGTCGCACAGGCGTTCCCGGCCGGGCACCGCATCCGGCTGTCGATCTCGTCGTCGTACTGGCCGCTGGCGTGGCCGCCGCCGGAACCGGCGATGGTGACCGTCCACACCGGACAGAGCACGC
The DNA here is from genome assembly GCF_003947465.1 of Amycolatopsis sp. WAC 04182. NCBI lineage: Bacteria > Bacillati > Actinomycetota > Actinomycetes > Pseudonocardiales > Pseudonocardiaceae > Amycolatopsis > Amycolatopsis sp. WAC 04182. The sequence continues at coordinate 27,591 of NZ_QHJJ01000002.1, read as the reverse complement.
TCACGCTGCCGGTGCGGCCGCTGGCGGAGGCGGACGAGGTCCCGGCACGGCCGTTCGGCGAACCCGAGGGCGCGGAACCGTTGCCCGCCACCCAGATCGAGCCCGGCGAGCAGCGCTGGACGGTCTCGCGTGACCTGATCGACTACCGGTCCTCGCTCGACATCGTCAAGAACGAGGGCAAGGTCCGGTTCGACGACATCGATCTCGACGTCACCAGGAACGTCTTCGAGTGCTACTCGTGGGTGGCCGACGACTTCTGTTCCCCGGTGGCGGAGACGTCGTGGTCGATGACGTTCGGCCGCGGTGACTGGGAAGCGAGGTCCGAGACCCGCACCCGCGTTTCCTGCACTCCCACCGAGTTCGTGATCGACGCGCAGCTCGACGCATACGAAGGGGAGCGAAGGACGTTCTCCCGCAACTGGCATCGGACGGTACCCCGTGACCTGGTCTAAGACGAGCCTCCCGGCGAAGTCGCTGCTCGCGTGGCTGCGCCTCACCAACCGGAAGCGCACCTACGCCGAGCTCGACCGATTCCGCCGGAGCATCGAAAGCAGCCAGGCGAAGGGGGATCAGGGGCCGATCCGCTCGATCAGGCGCAGGTTCGACGTCCGGCGGTCCGAAGTGGACGGACGACCCTGCTACACCATCGAGCCGCCCGGCGGCGGGGACGGCAGGAAGGTGCTGTACTTCCACGGCGGCGCCTACGTGCACCAGATCCAGCACGACCACTGGCGGTTCTTCGGGCGGCTGATCGACCGCACCGGCTGCTCGGTCACCGTGCCGATCTACCCGCTGGCCCCGGAACACCAGTGCCCGGAGACCACCGCGTTCGTCCGCCGCGCCTACGACGAGTTCTCCGCGGGTGTCGACCCGGAGGACCAGATCGTGATGGGCGATTCCGCCGGCGCGGGGATCTCACTGGCGCTCACCAAGGCGCTACGGGACGAAGGCAGGCCGGTGCCCAAGGAGACCGTCCTGCTGTCGCCGTGGCTGGACCTGACGATGAGTCATCCGGCGCAACCCGCGCTGGACGAGCGCGACCCGTACCTGGCGCTCACCGGCCTGAACGAGGCCGCAAGGCTCTACAGCGGACCGTTGCCGCGCACCGATCCCAGGCTCAGCCCGTTGTCCGGCGACCTTTCCGGGCTCGGGGCACTCACCGTCTACATCGGAACCAAGGACGTCCTCCTGTCCGATGCCCGCCGCCTCCACACGTTGTGCACCGAGCAGGGCGTACCGCTGAGCTACCACGAGTACGAAGGCATGATCCACGCGTGGATGCTGGCCTCGATCCCGGAAGCGCGGCTGGCGCTGGAGGGCATCGCGCATCTCGTGGATCGAGCGCTGGTGAAAGCGGTGTAGCCGGGTGAAGAGTGGGTAACCGGAAGGCAACGGCCGGTGCAGCGAGGTTGTACGTCCGCCGGCCGTGAGGTGGACCGGCGTGGGCAGCCCCGGCGGAGCAGGGACGCCGGCGCGCCGGTCACCGTGTCCATCCTTCGTTGGGGAGCGCTCGATGCAGCAGTTGGACTCCTTGGGGGAGCTCGCCGCGCTGGTCCGGCGGCGGAAAGGCCTGTACGTCCGCTGGGCGCCGACGCCCGAACACCGGCCCGGCACGAGCCGGGACGAACTCACCGGCGCGGAACTGCCGGGACTGTCGGTGAACCCCCTCGATCCCGAACCCTGGTGGCGCGACCAGCCACTCGAACTCTGGCTGGCCAGGCGGCTTTACGACTACTGCCACCTTCGGCACGAACGCCGCCGCGAGACCAAACCCTGGGTGCTGGCGGGCCGGATCGTGGGCTCCGGCCCGGACAACGAGCCCCTGCTGACCGATCCCGAACCCGTCGGAAGGATCTCCACCGCGGTCCTCGGCGAAGCTCGCGATCTCTTGCGGGACCGGGCCCGGCACGACGCGGACTGGGGCCCCTTGCGCCGCCCGCCCGAACTGACCACACGTGCGCCGAGCCGCAACTCGCGTGATTGAAGGCGTATCTCGCGTGATCGGAGGCGTAACTCACGAGTTACGGCTTGACGGCGAGGAGGTCCACGACGTCTTCCGGGCGTCGACTCTTCTCGAACCGGGCCCGTTGGCGGTCCGCGCCGCTGCCTTCGGCGGCGAGCCGGGCGCAGCCGTCGCGGACGAAATCGAGGTCACCCGTCTCTTCGAGGGCACTGGCCGCGAAGGTGACGACGTCGTCGAGCACCTCGCTCCCCGGAGCGAGATCACCGGTCCGGAAATGCGGGCAGCGGCCGGAGAGGCCTTCCCGCGACGCCCGCCAGATCTGCGCCCGAAGGACCTCGTTGGACAGGCTCGGCGGGTGCTCCTCCGCCGCGAGGATCGTGCCGACCAGCCCGCGGATCAGCACGCCGAACAGAACCGCTTCACCGGGGGTGGCCGCGACGTCGCCGAGCCGGAACTCCACGGTCGGCTGCTTCTCGGAAAGCCGCACGTCCCAATAGACCATCGCGCGATCGAGGATGGCGCCCGCCCGCAGCCAGGCGTCGACGACGCTTTCGTAGTGGTCCAGCGAGGTGAACAGCGGCGGCGAACCGGCCGAAGGCCAGCGATTCCACTGCTGGTAACGCCAGCTGGCGTACCCGGTGTCGTACCCGTCGCAGATGGCGGAATTGGCGGTCACGGTCAGCAGCGCGGGCAGGAAGGGCCGGACGTGGTTGATCACCCGGATCCCGGTTTCCCGGTCCGGGATGGCGATGTGGACGTGACAGCCGCAGGTGTGCGACGTCCGCGCGGTCGCCCCGAAATGTTCGGACATCCGTTCGTAGCGTGGATTCGGGGTGATGGCGGGCAAATCCGTCTCCGCGAGCGGCGCGCTGCCGCTGGGCAGGAGGCGGCAACCGCGCCGCGCGGCGGCCTTGGCCAGTTCCGCCCGCATCGCCGTCAGCTGCCGCTCGGCCTCGTCGTGGGTCGTGCAGATACCGGTGGCCGATTCGGCCTGGGAGCGGGTGAGCTCCTGCTGGAGTTCGCCCTCTTCTTCGTCCTCGTCCGCGGCGTCGACGACGGCGTCGCCCGCGGGGGAGAGATGACCGGCCCGGTCCACCACGAAGAACTCTTCCTCGACCCCGAAGGTGAGCGCGTCCTTGTTCACAACCGCTGATACCCCCGGCCCTCTCGGCACAAACTTGTTTTCGCAGGTCGTGCGCGGGGTACTTCAGGGCATGAGACCGAAGTCGGAGGAGCCGTCGTACCTGCTGGCCGCACAGGCCGGGGCCGTCGTGCGTCACCTGTACGGCAGGTTGCGGGACGACGAGCCCGCCACGCCCGCCGACCTCTGCCGCACCATCGGGGCGTTGCAGCGGCTCGCCGACGACCTCGCCAACGTCCTGCCGGGTTTGCAGAAGCAGCTCGAAGAAAGCCTGCTGGCCGGCCAAGTGGGCGCGGGGGACACGCCGGGCGAGGCCTGGGACAAGGTCTCCGAGGTCGGCTACGCGCTCGCGCAGGCGCGCACGGGCGGCCTCTTGCTGGCCGCCGAACTGCGCGTTTCCCAGCGGACACTCGGAGAACTGACCTCGTCGTGACGCTCGGCGCTCAGCCGACCGGCTGAGCGCGGACCACCGCCACCGGGCAGTGCGCGTGGTGCAACGCGTCGTCACTGACCGAACCCAGCAGCAGACGCCGGAGATCGCCGTGATCGCTCCGGCCGAGCACCAGCAGCGCGGCCTCACTGGACTGCACGGTCAGCGCCTGCGCGGCGGGCCCCACCCCGTGCACCGTCTCCACGGGGACATCCGGATAGCGCTCACGCCACGGCTCGAGCTGCCGGGCGACGAGTTCGTCGGCGACCTCCTGGGGGAGGCCGGGCGCCGGATCCAGTACCGGGCCGCCGAGCAGGGGCTCGCTCGCCGGCCCCCAGATCGGCATCCGCGCGACGTGGACCGCGTGCACGGTGAGCCCGTGACGGGCCGCGAAGTCGAACGCGAACCCCGCCGCCTGCGCGCTCTGCTCCGAGCCGTCGGTACCGAGGATCACCGGCCCGCCCGGCGGCGGCTCGTCCCCGCGCACGACCACGACGGGACGTCCGGCGGTCTTGGTCACGCCGGACTCCGTCGAGCCGAGGACCGCCCTGGTGAACAACCCGGTGTGGGATTCACCCAGCACGATCATCGCCGCGTCCACCTCGTCGGCGACCGAGGTCAGGACCTGCTCCGGCGTGCCGCCGCGGACGACCGTGCGGACGTCGAGGTCGGGATCGGAGCGCTTGAGGGCTTCGGCCATCGAAGCGAGTTGCCGTCGGGCGGGCTCCACTTCCGCCGCGTCGTCGGCGGCCTCGGGAACCGCTTCGTTCAGCGGTGTAGCGACCGGATCCGAGCCGGGCGGGGGAAGCCGGTCACGGGTGCAGTACGCGAGGACCAGGCCCAGGCCGCGGGTGTTCGCCTCGGCGACCGCCCAGCGGACGGCGCGGCGGGCTTCGGGCGACCCGTCGAAACCGGTCACGACCGGCCCGGTGCCGCTTGGTGCAGCGGACATGGAACATCACCTCCGACGCGCTGGTGATACCCGCTTTCCCCGGCGTTCAAGCGCGGCGTTTCCCCGGCCGCCCGCCGGGTACGCCGTGGGGACAGCCCATCGGAAGCGAGGAGAAACCGTGAGCAAAGCGAACCCGATCGAAATCCAGAAGTGCCTCTCGGGTGTCGACTACCCGGCGGGCAGGGACGATCTCGTCCGGGCCGCCGAGGTCAACGGCGCCGACGATCGGACGCTCGACCTGCTGCGCAACCTGCCCGACCGGGAGTACGAAGGCCCGAGCGGCGTGAACAAGGAGATCGCGAAGGAGTAAGCGACCGTTTCATCGGACGCGGTGCCGGGGTACTTCCAGTCATGACCTCCTTGTCAACGCCCCGCGCGCTTGACGAGAAGCGCGCCTACCAGGTGGCACGTGAAGCCCCCGGCCGTCTCCGGCTGCACGTGAGCAGGCCGACCACGGGGACGGCCGTGGTCAAGGCGAACGGCGTGGTCGACCTCGGCACCGCGCCGAGGCTGTGGGAGATGCTGAGTCAGCGGCTCCACGGCAGCGGCACCAAGGTGATCCTCAACCTGTCCGAACTCGAGTTCTTCGGCGCGACGGGCATCCGGGTGCTGGAACGAGCGCAGTTGCTCGCCGAGGAGAAGCACACGCTCCTCTTCATCTTCCCCGGCGAGTGCCGTTGCGCCCGCCGGCTGCTCGACCTCCGTGACGGCGAGAATCTGAACGTCTTGTAGGCGCTCGTTGGTGACACGTCACAAGAGGGTGGCGCGAGCGGCGAGCGCCGCGCTCACCAGGGCGACGTGTTCCAGCCGGGTGGGATCCAGCCCGGTGAGGTCGGCGATCCGGCGCAGCCGGTAGTCGACCGTGTTGGGGTGGACGTGCAGGGCCGCGGCGGTCTGCCGTCGCCCTCCGCGGCGGAGGAAGGTCTCCAGCGTCTGCAGGAGTTCCTCGTTGCCGTCGAGCGGCGCCAGCCTGGCGGCCAGCCGGTCGAGGGCGGGACCGGGACGGGAAAGCTGGTATTCGAGCAGGACGTCGTCGAGCCGGTACAGCCCGGGTGGCCGTCCGGATCCGACGGCGACCGCGAGCACGTCCTGCGCCAGCCGGGCCGCGGCGGGCACGCCGGACGGTTCGGCGGCGGCCACCGCGGCGACGACCTCCGCGCCCGTCGTACGGGCGACGTCGGCGAGGACGCGTTCCAGCCACGACCAGTCGCGAGTCGTCAGGTCGCAGGCCGCGGTTTCGTGCGGTAGCAGGGCGATGCCGCCTTCAGGAGTGAGCGAGGTCAGGACGGTGCCCCGGATCTGGCGCTCCAGTTCGACCCGCAGCCGGCGGAGCTTCCGCCGTCCGGCGACCAGCGGGTCGACCCCGTCGACCTCCTCGTCCGGATGCGCCCCGACCGACGCCGCGAGGACGAGGTAGCACGGCGGCAGCCGCAGCCCGGCCTGTCCCGCCATGACCTCCGCGGGCACACCGTCGAGCAGCGCGGAAAGCAGGGTGTGCCGCGCCGACCGCTCGTCGTCGAACATCGTCTGCCGCTCGTCGAGGTATCCGGCGCCGACCGCGGGCGTGACCACCTCCAGGTAGCGCAGGGTCAGCGCGTTGACCGCCAGGACGTCGCCGACCTCCTCCGGACGCGCGTCCCGCGTCAGCGACGCCCAGACCACCTGGATGCCGATGTGGTACGCCGTCAGCACGATGTCGATCGGGATGCCCTCCTCCGCGCGCCGGGCCGCCGACTCACGGAGGAAGTCGAGTTCCGCCCGTGTCGGCGTGGACCCGGTGCGCAGAGTGTCGATGAACGAACGCAGGTTCTGCTCGATCACCCGGGTGATGTCGCCGCTGAGTTCTTCGGCGGGCAGCAGGCCGTACTCCGGGATCCGGGACACGATCTCGGCGAGCATCGTCTTCGCGAGCGACGGCAGGGTTTCGGTCAGCCGTTCCGCCAGCGGACGGCCGCCGATACGGAAGCCCGAGACCTTGTCACTCGTCACAACCGCCCATCATGACAGCCGGTCAGCGAACGAGCATGTCCCGTGCCGAATCGAGGGTCGGGTGCACGGTGAAGACGGCGTCGAGGCCGAGCAGCGCCATCGGACGCAGCAAGGCCCGTTCCTGGGTGACCAGGATGAACGGAACTCCGGCTTCCTCGGCCTTCGCCCGGATCTGGACCAGGACCGTGAAGCCGGACGAGTCACAGAAGCTCACCGCGGACAGATCCGCGATCAGCGCCGACGGCTTGAAACGGAGCTCCTCGTCCAGTGCCCGGCGCAGGTCGTCCGAGACGCCAAGGTCGATTTCACCCGATACGGCGACCACCGTGTCCTCGGCGGAGGCGGTGATCGAAATGTCGAGCGGCGACACGAATCTCCGCGTCGACAGGGGCGGGCTGGAAGCGGGAACGCGGTAGTCGGTCAAGTTGACTCCTTGCCGGTTTGGGGGCCGGCAACTGCCCCGGTGGACAGGCCGGACCCAGAAGAAGGGACCCGGCGGCTGGTGTCTGAACCGCGACTGGTCAACCGTAGCAGCCTCGTGACCCGGCACGCCGGATGAGCGGTGCCCGGCAGGTCGTCACGCCCTCCGCGCCCGGGCTTCGCCGACCATGACCTGATCGAGGTCGGGATGGACCTCGTCGGCTCGATTCCACAGGTCGGCCGCCCTCTCGGCGGAGCCTTCGGCGGCCGCGACATTGCCGAGGCCGACGTACGCGCGCGCCGTCTCGTACCGGCTCCCGCAGGCCTCGGCCCGGTCCGCGGCGGCACGATAGGCCGAGGCGGCGAGGTCGTGGCGCTCCGCGTTGTACCAGGCCCAGCCCACACAGTTGAGGGCCATCGCGGCGTCGAGATCCAGGCCCAGTTCGTCGAAGACGGCCAACGTCCCGGTGGCGAGCGCGGCGGCTTCGACGGCCTGCCCTAGCGCGGTCAGCACCAGCGCGATCCCGCGTTCGGTGATCGCGGCGTTGCGGCGGTTGCCGTCACGGACGTAGGACGCGTGGGCCTGCCGGAGATCCCTCAAGGCGCCTTCGTGGTCGCCCCGGTAGTGCTCGGCCCAGCCGCTGTGCGCGAGCGTGGTGGTTTCCCCGTGCCCGTCGCCGATCCGCCGGAACAGCGCGAGCGCTTCGCCGTAACACGCCGAAGCCTCGTCCAGGTCGCCGCGATCGACGTGCGCGACCCCGAGGTTGGCCGTGGTGGTGGCGAGCGCCCACAGGTCCCCGATCGCCTCCGCGGACGCGCGCGCCCACCGATGGGTTTCCAGCCAGGGATCCCAGAGTTTGGCCACGAAGAAGTAGTCACGCAGGAAGAAGGCGAGCTGCCAGCATCGCTCGTGCTCGCCGCGGTCCCGCGCGGCCCGGCACAGGGCGACCAGACCCGGCCATTCGGCGCGGAACCAGGACATCGCCATCTCGCCGTCGTCCAGCCTGGCCGGTTCCGGAAGTCCCGGGGCGAAGTCGATTTCCGGGACGAAGCGGTGCGGCGTGAGTTCCTTGTCGGCCTGAGCGGCGGTCCGTACCGCGAAAGCGGCCAGCCTGCTGAATGCTTTCATTCCGTCCTCCGCGTCGGTGAGTACGAATTCGGTCGCGAACGCCCGCAACAGGTCATGGAATCCGTAGCGGTCCGCCTCCGGTTGGGTGAGCAGATGGGCTTCGTGCAAACGGTCCAGCAGCCGATCGGTCTCCCGGAACGAAAGCGAGCCCAGCGCGCTCGCGGTATGGATGTCGACATCGGTGCCGGGATGGACGGTGAGCAGCCCGAAAAGTCTCGACTCGGCGGCGCTCAGCTGATGGACGGACAACCGGAACGCGGCGGCGAGCGAGCGCTCACCGTCGTCCAGTTCGCCGAGGCGGGCCGTTTCGTCCGCCAGGCGCCGGTCGAGTTCCGTGACATCCCACGCCGGATGCGCGCGAAGCCGCGCCGCGGCGATCCGGATCGCGAGGGGGAGCCGGGCACACCGCTGGACCACCCGGGTGACGGCGGTTCCGGCGGGCAGACCGGTGACCGTGGTGAAAAGTTCGACCGCCGCGGCGAGCGGCAGCATGTCCAGGGAGACGTGCACGGCGTCGTCGAGCGCGCTCAACCTGGACCTGCTGGTGATCAGCACCCGGCATTTCGGCTCGGCGGGAAGCAGCGGGCGCACCTGGGCCGCGCTGACCGCGTTGTCGAGCACCAGCAGCAGGCTGCGGCCGCGAAGACGGGACCGGTACAGCGCCGCGCGATCGGCGGGGTCGGCGGGGACACGATCCGCGGGAACCCCCAGCACGCGCAGCAACCTGTCGTGCACCGCGGCGGGCTCGCCGGATTCGTCGCGCAGGTCGACGAACAGGCACCCGTCGGCGAATCCGGATTCCAGCCGGTGCGCGCACCGCACCGCGAGTTCCGTCTTGCCGACACCGCCCATGCCGGACACGACACAGACACCGCCGTCGGCTTCGAGCGCCGTGCGGATCGCCCGCAACTCGCCCGCCCGGCCGGTGAAGGAGGACGTCGCCGGCGGCAGACCGGACGGCCGGACGTCCGGCCGCGTCCTGCGCCGCGCGGGTTCACCGGGCAGCAGCGGTCGCAGTTCTCCCTCCGCGTCGAGTTCGGTTTCGCACAAAGCGGCGAGCGCCGCGTTCGGCGCGGAAAGCCCGGTTTCGACTTTGCTGAGGTAACCCTTGCTGTAGTGGGTGCGAGCGGCGAGTTCGGTGAGCGAAAGGCCGGCCGCTTTGCGGCGGCGTCTCAGCTCCGCTCCGAATGTGGCTCTCTCGTTCATCGGCCCCCACCCTCGTCGGAGGATCAGTATGGCCGTGTGGACGGTGTTTCGGCAGCGGCCTCCGTCCGGCGGCCGGATCCGCGGACCCGGCCGCCGGACGCAGAGGCATCTCATGTCGTCGGTCACCCGTGTCCTCAGCCGAACACGAGGCCGAGCAGGGCCAGAATCAGGTCGATGGCGTGGGTCTGCATGTCAGTCCACCTCCTTTCCGTGTGTGGCGACCGCGGGCGAGACCGGGTTCGCGGGCGCGGTTTCCGGCGCGCTGCCGATTGCCAGCCCGAGGACGAGCGCGACCACCCACAGCCAGAAAGCCAGCCGTAAGAGCAGCGAAAACGAGCACATGACCTGCATTTCGACTCCTTCGGTATGCGCGTCCGGGCAGCACTCGACAACGCGGGAAAACCGCTGGTTGGTGTGTTATTCGCCGCTAATTGGGGCGGCTCACCAAGAATGCGTCGCCGGTCCGTGAGCGACAAGGAGTTTCCTGTTTCCCGTATGAGCGGGAAAGGAAAACCCAAAATAACGATCGGCGCTACACGGCCGCGATCGGCTGGACACGGGCCGCCGGGCTGACGACTATTGACGACCGTGCTCGAACCACTAGGGGAGGACTGGTGACCGTCAGCGCTGCGGACCTGGCCGTCGAATTGAAGCTGCTTCGGCGGGGCAGGGGAATTGCGGCACCACAGCTCGCCGAACGAGCGGGCCCCGCGTTGCGCGCGGTCTGCGGCGCGTCCGGGGGCGACGGGAACGCGGCGATCCGGCGGGCGCTGGGCGAGAGCCTGTCCGGGTGGGCGCGTTCGCTGCCCGAGGACCTGGGCACCGCGGTGCTGGCCGCGCTCGGGCTGCATCCGGAGGCGGTGCACCCCTTCTACCAGGATCGGGTGCGCTGGCTGGCCAGGCATCTGCAACGCGACGACCGGACGGCCCGCCGCCGGATCGACGAAGGCATCGATCGGCTCGCCGAGGTCGCCGTGGCGTCCACAAGCGAATCCGACGAGGGCGAAGCGGCCGAGCCCAGCCGAAGGTGGCACACGGAGGAGCTGCGCGTGGCGGTGGCGCTGGACCAGCCGGTCCCGGAGGTCCTGGAATCCCGCCGGATCGTCGCGGACGCCGACGACATCGCCGAACTGGATCTCGCGCTGACGTTGACCGACTCGGTCTACCGCGGCGAAGCCATCGGCAGCGACGATCTGCGCGTGGACGTGTTCCACGGTGGACGGCTGACCGGCCGGATGATGGAGTCCACCGATCGGGTCGGGCTGGCGTTACGGCTGCCCCGACCGCTCAAACGGTCGAGCAAACACGAAATCGCCTTGCGGTTCCGGGCGGAATTCAGGCATCCGCATTTCGTCTGCGTTCCCCGGCACCCGGTGGACCTGTTCGACCTGCACGTCCGGTTCGCCCTGCCGATCCCGGTGGAGGTCGTGCAACTCGAACGGGTCTTCCAGGACGACGCGAGTGACGAGGCGGCGCGCGGATTCCCGTTGACGCCGGACGCTTCCGGCGAGGTCCACGTCCAGTTCCGGCATCTGACACCGGGTTTCGCCTACGGGGTGCGCTGGCGGCCGTCGAGCGGGGCCTGAGCTCCTCTGTGGTGCGGTCTCTGACGGCCGTTGCCGGCACCTTCCCTCACCAGAGAATCAAGACCACCCGGCAGGCCACGCCGCGACCGTCTTGTGCCGCAGCACCCGTTGCGCCGCGACCGCCTTCTCGGACAGATCGGTCGCGCTCCCGAGCGTCGCGACGATGTCGTCCGCGGCGCCGTCGACCAGTTCCGTGGCACGCCGGTCCCGGTCGCGCCCGCTGAAGGCCAGCGCGAGACCGAGGTCGAGCCTGCTCTCCAGGGTTTCCGGATGGGTCGTGCCCAGCAGCCGGATCTGTGGCTGGAGGATCTCTTCGAGGAGTTCGGCTTGGCGGCCGAATTCGCGCATCTGCCCGTGCGCCAGGGCGATGCCGTGCCTGATCCGGTAGCGGAGCCGGTGGTCACCGCCGAGAACGCGGACCACGGTTCGCTCCGTCGCGCTCAGTGCGCGCAAGGCCTGCTCCGGCTGTCCGGCAATCAGCAGTGCGCGATCGGCCATGGCCGCGGCCGTCAAGGCCGGCGCGCTCGCCGGTCCGTGGCGTCGTCCGTAGCCGTTCGCGAGTTCGCGCAGCGTGGTGCGGTCCGCGTGAAGGTCTCGCAGGTCGAGGGTGACCGTCGCCTCCGCCCACAGCAATTCGGCTTCGGTGCACCGGAAGTGCCGCGTCCGGCCGGCGGCGTGGAAGGCCGCGACCACCTCGGCCGCGACCTCGCGTGCCGGTCGCGGCCGGCCGTCGAGCAGGAGGGCTCGCGTGTATTCCAGCAGTGCCGACGCCAGGAGTTCTTCGCGCAGTTGCCCGTTCGGCAAGGCATGGAGCTCCGGCAGGATCGCGGTGAGAGCCGTGATGGCCTCCCTGGGGCGCCCCCGCAGGCGCAAGGCCTGCGCGCTCGCCACGATCGCGGGCAATCGGGTTTCGCCCTGGCCTGGTGGTCTGTGCCAGAACATCCGCTCACCGGCGGCGTAGTCGCCCTGGCAGTCGGACGCCTGCGCGGCGACCAGCCCGGCCACGGACCGCTCGTCGTCGTCGTCCGCCGACAGCAGTGCGTGCCGGGCGTGCCCGGCGGCCTCCGGAAACAGACCGCAGGCGATCTCCACCCGTGCCGCCGCCACGAAGTCCGTGCTCGTCGCTCCTTCGGTGGCCAGGATCATCGCGTGGATCTCACCCGCCGCGAAGAAGTCCAGGTGCCGTTCGTGCGCGGCCGCGATCGGGCGAAGCAGCCGGATCCGGTACGCCGGGGACGTGCGCTCGGCGAGAAAACGGGCGTGCTGGAGGAGGAAGTCCCGGTATCCGGCGTGGTCGTCGGAAAGCAGGCGCAGCAGGGATTCCGCCGCGGACTCCGGCAGTGTTCCCGGATCGGGCCCGGCACCGGCGACCTCCGCCACGAGTGGTTGCAGCCGCAGCCCACCGTCCACAAGGGAGGCAAGGCCCCAAGTCAGCATTTCGTCGATGGCTTCCGTGAGGCCAGGTCCGGCGCCGAGAACGTCACGGGCGATACCGAGCGGAAAGGGGACCGGCGCCAGTAGCCCGCCCAGCCGGACGATCCCGGCGGCGATCGGTCCGCGGTCCGCGAGCAGGACACGGATGGCGGGCGGCGCGGTGTCCGGACGCGAGCCGGAGCGATCGGCACCCGGGGAAGCGTTGGCGCGCACCGTGATCGGATGCCCGTCGCAATGCTCGATGAGCCGGAGGACCGCTTGTCGCTCGGCGTCGTCAGCCGGTGCGCGGTGCTCGCCGGACAACCTGAGACCTTCAGCCGGTGACAACCCGGCGAGGTCCAGCGTCTCGACGTCCCACGGAGACTGCCCTGTCCGGCAGGTGAGCACCGTGGACACCTCGGGCGTGGGGAGCAGCAGCCGGTCCAGCACGTCCGGCGGGAGTCCCGCCGGTACGTCGTCGATGAGGACGAGAACGCGGTGACCGGCGGCCCCGATCCGCTCGGCGATGTGGGCGCGCAGCCGGTCGAAGTCCATTCCGGTCAGGTCGGTGCCCAGCCGATCCCCGGCCGCGCGAGCCAACGCGAGGTGGAACTGGGACAGGACCTCTTCGGGAGCGTGATGCCCGAAAGGACCCAGCCGCAGCACACCGCCGTCGAAGGCGTCCCGAAAGAGGTCGGCGTACCGTTCGACCAGCGCGGTCTTGCCCACACCCGGCAGCCCGCGCACCATCAGGACCGGCCGGGCACGCAGGCCGTGATGGATCGCCGACAGTTCCCGATACCGTCCGATCAGCCGGTTCCCGCCGCCGCGCGGACGGTGGGCCACCTTGCGCAGGACGAGTTCGACAAGAGCCGCCGGGTCCCTCGGATCCCCGTGCTCGCCGCCGGCATCCGGATCGAGGACATGCACACGGCCGGCCCGCGAGTAATGGACGAGCACGACCCGTGAATTCGCGAGTGCGTCGGCGAGTTCGCGGGTGATCCCGTCGACGACCGTGTCCTGGAGAACGCGGAGCCCGGCGTCGCGAAGAGCCGCTTCGACCTCGCCCATCCGCGCGACGCCGTCCGTATCCGCCGCGGTGAAACACAACAAGACATCGAAACGATCCATCATCAGCGCTCGCTCCCAGTGATCGTGCCGGTTCGCCAGCGCAGGGATCGATCCCGGGAACGATTTCGCTACCGATGGTCGCGCGGCCGGGACAACTGTCCTTGATCTGCCCGCTTCGCGTATTCCGGCAACGGACAAAACGAGGACAACAAACTCCGTTCCGCAACGCCGCCACCGCGCTCCTCGATTACCGGGCATTCGGACCGCGAACGCCCGGGAGAGAGCATGGGAATCGCCACTGACACCACGACCGAGGGGAACGGCACGGCCGTCGCCCTGATCCTCCTCGTGATCGCCGTTCTGTACCTGGGTTACGCCGCCCTCAAGAGACACGGGTTCCGGCCGCGGCGGGTGGAAACGGCCTTGAGCGGGCAGCAGTTGCGCCAGGTCTTCAAGAAGAAGATCGCGGGGAAGGGCTGGTCCGTGGCGGACGACGGTAATCCGATGATCGCCCGCTCGCCGGAGTTCGACCGGGTCCGGCAGGGCATCTCCCTCGAGATCTCCGAGGCGGACGGGCGCACGGTCGGTGAGCTGGCCGCGATCCTCCACAAGAAGAAGCTCTTCGGTGACACGGCGAAGGCGTACAGCCTGCGATGGCGGATGAACGCCTTTCTCGCGCAGGTCCGTCGGCTCGACTCCACCGCGAAAGTGAGGGGCTGAACCGATGCCGACCCTCGACACCCGCCCGATCGACGGCGAACTCCGGGGCTACCGCGCGCTGGCGGCCCTGCCGCGCCCGTCGGGCCGCCTGACCAAGGAAGCGCTCGATCCACTCGTCGCGGCGGCGAAGACCGGCGACCCCGACGCGGTGGACGCGCTGCTGGCCGTCGTGAAGCCGATGCTGGTGCGCTATTGCCGCGCGCGGATGGGCGGCCGCGACCTCTCCTACCTGTCGGCCGACGACGTCGCGCAGGAAGTCTGCCTCGCTGTCTTCACACTGCTGCCGGGGTACGAAGATCGAGGCGGCTCCTTCGTCTACCTCGTGCGGGCCATCGCGGCCAACAAGGTGGCCGACGCCTTCCGCGTGGTGTCCCGCGACCGATCCGACCCCGTGGCCGAACTGCCGGAGGCCGGATCCGCCCGCAACGAGCCGGAAAACCACGCGCTCGGCGTCGACCTCGGCGCCCGGCTGGGCAGGTTCGTCGCCCTGCTGCCGAAGCTGCAGCGTGAGGTGCTCACCCTGCGGATCGTCGTCGGGCTGACCGCCACCGAGACCGCCGCCGCGCTCGGGCTGACTCCGGGGAACGTGCGGGTCAAACAGCACCGTGCGTTGGTGAAGCTTCGCGAACTGGTGAAGGAGGAGGACTTCTCTTGAGGGGCGGGACGGCTACTCCCGCGCGTGTTGCGAAAGCCACTTTCGCAACGTTGAAGGTTGTGAAAGTGGCTTTCGCAACATCGTGGGGCTGGTGGACGTCGGCCGTGCCGTGACTCCCGGTGCCAGCGGAAGCCGTCCTCACCGGCTACTCCACGGCCGGGTCGCCCCACGCCAGTTCCGGGAGCCACCTGCTCTCCGTCGTACCCGGACGGTGGAATTCCAGCCGGAGCGTCAGGACACCGGTGACGTCGAGGTCGATCTCCGCCGGTTTCCCCAGCGCCACCTTGACTTCGGGTGACGGTCTCCCGTCCAGGAGTACGCGGAAGTGCCCGACCTGGAAGGGCTCGACCGCGTCGTCGAGGACACCGACCACGGCGGTCAGCCGCCGGTAGGTCATTCCGAGGCTCACCTCGACGAAGGCGAGCCGCTCGGCCGCGCGCAGGACGATGCTGTCCGAGTACTGCATGTCGTTGATCCGCGCGCCTTCCGTGCGGATGCCGCTGCTGCACGCGCGCCATTCCAGGCCGGTCGCCAGCGACGTCCTGCCTGGTCCGGCCCCGCTCGTCGCGCCGCCACGCCATCGGCCGCGTTCGGGCCGCTGGTGCCGGGCCCTGCCGGTGATCGCGGTCAGCAGATCCTCCACCCCCTCCTCGGTGAACACCTCGATCGGGTATCTCGTGGTGGAGTGCGGGTTGAGGAAGTTCGGGATGTCGTCGACGGACTGCCCGGAGAACACGACCGGGAGGATCCGTTTGATCTCGCCGCCGAGATTCCTGGTCATCCGGTCGCGGATCCGCGCCGCCTCGAACTGGGAGCCGCGGCCTTCGTCGAACGCCGCCCTGCCCTCGGCGCGGCGTTTGTACGCCGGCGAAGCGATGACGACCACGAAATCCGCCGTGTCGAGGTGGTCCAACGCCCACAATGACCAGTCGCGGCGTTCGCCGTCGTCCCATTGATCAAGATGTACTTCGAGGCCGATCCTGCCGTGCAGGAATTCCGCGAAGAGGCGGACCCGCTCTTTGTGCTCCGGTGAATCATGTGCGTAAGTGACGAACACGTGCGGCGGCTCGTTGTCGGCCATCGGAACTCCTGTCGGTCGAAGGAACCCGGCCCGCCGGGTGGGTCGCATTCTCGGCGATCCCAAGACCCTGGGGCACCCATTGTCGCCCGCTTGTCATCTTTCTGTCGTTTTCGGGCTCGTGCGCGCTTCGGTGTCCAGTTTTTGTCGTGTTTTTGTACCTTTTTCGAAGGCGTCGTGGACCCCTACGATCGGTGCTGTCAAATGGATCGGGGTGCGAAGGGGCGATGGCGCTCGTGTACGAGTACGACGTGTTCATCAGCTATCGCCGCGGCGGTGGCGACGCCCCGGACTGGGTCCGGAATCACTTCCACCCTCGGTTGCAGAGACTTCTGGACGACAATGTCGACTATGACGTCAAGATATTTCTGGAGGACAGCGTTCCGGTCGGAGAAAGGTGGCCGCAAGCGGCTCGTGACGCGTTACAGCGCGCCCGGATCCTGATCCCGGTCTGCTCCCCGAAGTACTTTCGCGACGAGTGGTGCCTCGCCGAATGGCACACGATGGCGAAACGGGAGGAAATCGTCGCCTGCAGCGGCTCGGCGAAGCCCGGCAGGTTGATCTATCCGGTGATCTTCAGTGACTCGGAAAACTTTCCCGGCTACGCCCGCGAACGTCGTATGCACAGTTTCCGGGACTGGAACAAACCCCATCCGCAGTACCAGAACACCCCCGAGTACCTCGACTTCGACCGTGAGCTGGCGCTGATGGTGGAGGACCTGGTGGAGGTCATCGCGCAGGCGCCGCCGTGGTCTCCCGAGTGGCCGGTCGAAACGCCGCCGCCACCCGACCCGCCCAGGCCGTCGAAGCTGCCGAGGTTCTGACCCATGCCGGGAACCGTGGTCACCTTCTACTCCTACAAGGGCGGCGTCGGGCGGAGCTTCACCCTGGCCAACATCGCCGTTCTCCTGGCACGCTGGGGAAACCGGGTGTTGTGTTTGGACTGGGACCTCGAAGCGCCCGGGCTGGACACCTACTTCCGGCCGATGATGAGCGCGCCCCCGTCGGGCGGCGTCGTGGACCTGATCGACGATTTCCGCGAGGGCAGGCTCCGTCCCGGCGCGCATACGACGCGGCTGACCGGGAAGGTGAAGCTCGACGTCATCACCGCCGGCCGGGCGGACGACGCCTACGTCCGGCGAGTGCAGGACCTCGACTGGGAAGCCTTGTACGAACAGGGTTTCGGCGACTACCTCGAACTGTGCCGGGAACAGTGGACGGCCGCCTACGACTACGTCCTCATCGACAGCCGCACCGGGATCTCCGACATCGGGGGCATCTGCACCGCCCATCTGCCGGACCGGCTCGTCGTCCTCTTCACGGCGAACGTGCAGAGCATGCGGGGCGCGGTCGAGATCGCCGACCGGGCGAACGCCGCCCGCGACCGCATGCCCTACGACCGGCCGCAGCTGACCGTCCTCCCGGTACTGTCCAGATTCGACGCCCGCGAGGAGTACGCCCGCTCGGAGGAGTGGCGCCGCATCTGTCTCGAAGAGACCAAGGGCCTGTTCCGCAGCTGGCTCGACCGCGACGTCTCTCCCGACGTGATGTCCCGTCATCTGACGTTGCCGTATGTCTCGTTCTGGACCTTCGGCGAGCAGCTCCCGGTGATGACGGAACTCAGCCCGACCGCCGACCAGATCAGTTTCGCGCTGGAGACGGTCGCGGCGGTCGTCGCGCACGACTTCGACCGGACGGATCTGCTCGCGGAGAACCGGGACGCCTACGTCGCCGCGGTCCGCGCGGAGAAGCACACCTTCGCCCACGACGTCCGGGTCAGCACGACCAGGCCGACGATGCGGCTCGCCGAGGAACTCATGAAGTACCTGGTGGAGCTCGGCGTCCGGCCGGTGCTGTCGTTCTCCGGCGAACGGTCGATGCTCGAGAAGGCCGAGGACGACGCGAAACATCTGTGCCTGATCGTCGACCGGGAGGTGAGCCGGTGGCAGTCGGCCGAGGTCGAGCTGTTCCTGCACCGCACGCTCGGCCAGGATCGCCGCGTCGTCCCGGTGCTCACCGAGGAGACCAAGCCGAACACCCTGCCGGGTTACGTCGGCAATCTGCGGCATCTCCAGTTCGGCCCGTCCCGCGGGCCGATGGAGATCGCCCGAAGCCTGGTGGACCAGCTCACCGGAACGACGGCGCTCGTCGATCCGGGTGAGCTCGACGTGGCGGGCGTGCTCCGGCAGGCCGCGCACGCCCGGCTGCGCCCGCTGATGTGGGGGCTGGTGGACGAGATCGTCGCCGAGCTGCAGATCGCGATCGGCGCGGGGGACCGGGAGCGGGTACAGGACCTCGCCCAGGAACTGATGTCGGTGACGCGGACCCGCACGACCGAAACGAATCCGGAACGCCGCGTGCTCGCGCCGCCCGACACCCGCACGGCGATCGAGTGGGCCGTGCGGACCTCGGAGGCCAGGGTGACGCGCCAAGGATTCAGCGGATTCCTCGATCAATAGCAACCAGGTACGGAAGGATCACGGATGACGGATCGATTGGGACAGAAGCAGATCGCGGCGATGCTCGCGCTGATGGTGGTCGCCCGCGAGGTGTCGAACCCGGAGCTGCGCGAGATCGTGGGCTTCGCCCTCGACGGCAAGGAACGCCGTCAGCTCAACGGCCTCGACCTGGTGGCCAGCGAACAGCGCGGCCGTCCCTATTTCCACGAGCTGACCGAGCGCGGCTGGGCCTGGTGCGAGGAGGAACTGAGCGCGGGAGAGCCGCCGTTGCCCCGGACCAGCCTGGGCAGCGCCCTGTACGTCGTGCTCGGCGGGCTCGGCAGACACCTGCGGCGGGAGAAACTCCGGCTCGCCGACCTCTTCATGCCCGAGGTCGAAGTGACGGCAGAGGAGATCGAGACCCGGATCCGGATCGCCTACCGCAAACTCGCCCGTTCGCCCCGGGACTGGGTCGCGCTGGTGGAGCTGCGCCCGATGCTCGGCGAAGCGTCCACTGTGGACGTCGACGCGGTGCTGAAGGAACTCAGCCGTTCGGGGCAGGCGGACCTCGTGCCGGAGTCGAACCGCAAGGCGCTCACCGCCGCGGACCACGCGGCGGCGGTCCGCGTCGGTGGTGAGGACAACCACCTGATCTCGATCGAGGCGCCGTGATGGACGAGCTGAGCGCGCTCGCGGCGCTGCGCTTCGACTGGGCCGACACACCCGATCACGTGTGGCGTGATTCGCCGTATCACGTCGACGGTCTGCACACCGGCGTCCTGACGCAGGTCAGCGCGGGGATCAAGGAGGCCGTCGCCAGTGACGGCCCGAGCCCGATCGGGCTGGTCCTCCAAGGGAAGAAGGGCGTGGGCAAGACCCACCTGCTCGGTCTGGTCCGGAAACAGGCCCATGGTGCCCGCGGTTACTTCTTCCTCAACGACCTCACGGCGGGCGACGCGTTCTGGGAGAACACCGCGGAGGCGATGCGCCGGGGCCTTTCGCGGCTCGACGGCTCCGGCGTACCGCAGCTCACCAGCTTTCTCCGGCGCGTCTGCCTCCGCGCGAGCATCGACGCGAACGTCACCAAGAAGATCCTGGACGGGCGCGGGCTGTCGAGGGGTGATGTGGACACGTTCGTCGAAGGTCTGCGCGCCTTCGACCGGGACGTCGCCAGGGAATGCGCCGACACGGCACGGGCGCTGGTGCTCTACGCGAGCGAGGATCCGAACAAGAACTACGTCGGGGACGACTACCTCGGCGTGTTCCCGGAGTCGAAGTCCGGGGATCGCCGCAAATGGGGTATCCGGTCGGACCCCAAGTCGGCGAAGACCCAGGTCAGGAACATCACGCGGTTGCTCGCGCTCACCGGCCCGATCGTGATCGCCGTCGACCAGCTCGACACCCTGGTGGCCCGTTCCGCCGTGAGCTTCCAGAAAGTGCGGGACAGCGACGAACAAGACCTGCTCGTCGCGCAGATCGCGGACGGGCTGATGGGGCTGCGGGAGACGACGAAACGGACCATGACGGTGCTCGCCTGCCTCCCCGGCACGTGGGAACTGCTCAAGGAGAAGGCCACCGACACCGTTCCGGATCGCTTCCGGGAAGCCCTGATCCTCGGCAGGGTGAGGGATGCCGAAGTCGGCAGGGCGCTGGTGGAGAAGCGTCTCGGAGTCGCTTACGAGGCGATGAACTTCGTGCCGCCGCACCCCACCTGGCCGGTGTCGCCGTCCGCTTTCGACGGGGAGTGGGAGGAGATGTCCCCGCGGGACGTGCTGAAGCGGATCGGCGCGCACATCGACGCCTGCGTCCGCGCCGGCCGGATCGCCGAGCTGACCACGTTCGACGAGGGCGGGGCGCGATCGGCCGGGCCGCCGCGTCCGGCGATGGCCGCCGATCGGTTCGCCGAGCTGGACAAACGGTTCGAGGAGCTCCGCTCGGAGGCCGACCCGTCCGCTCTGCTCGACGCGAAGGTCGAGGACCAGGTGATGCCCCGCCTGCTGGCCGCGGCACTCCGGGGATGGATCACCGAGGTCGGCGACGACAACCTGGAATGGGTTTACGGGGCCAAGAGCGACCGGAACGAACTGCACGCCTGGCTCACCCGCACGGTGGACGAGGCCTCCGATCTGGAGGAGCACTGGGCGTTCCGCGCCATCGCCGCACCGAATCCCGTCGCCGTGCTGCACCGCTTCCGCAAGGCGCGTTCGGCGGCCGGAGTGCGAAAGGGAGCCGAGAACAGGCACCTGGTCGTGATCCGCAATCTGGCTTGGTCGCGAGGTGTCAAGACCCAAGCGGAACTCAAGGCGTTCAAGAAGGACGGTGGCCGGGCGCGCGAACTGTCCGATGCGGACATTCGCACGTTCTGGGCACTGGACGAGATGTTCGCCGAGGGTAGCCGGGAACTCCACGAGTGGCTCGTCGACCGGCGCCCCGCCGGGCGCTCGGAACTCCTGGCGGAAGTCCTGCCGGAGCCCCTTCCCCGATCCGCGCCCGACGAGGCTCGAACATCGTCTGCGGACGGGGAGATCACCCTGGGCGTCGTGACCGGCAGCGGGAAACCGGTCCGGATCGAACTGGCGGCCTTGCGCAAGCACGCCGCGGTGTTCGCGGGTTCGGGATCCGGGAAGACGGTGCTGCTGCGGCGGATCGTGGAGGAATGCGCGCTGCAGGGCGTTTCGGCGATCGTGCTGGATCCGAACAACGACCTCGCCCGGCTCGGGGACGCCTGGCCGGAGCCGCCCGAGGCGTGGGGAGCCGACGACGCCGAGCTCGCCAAGCGGTATCTGGCCGAGACCGACGTCGTCGTGTGGACGCCGGGACGAGCGGGCGGGCGGCCGCTCGCGTTCCAGCCGTTGCCCGATTTCGCCGGTGTCCTCGACGACGAGGACGAGTTCAACGCGGCCGTCGAGGTCGCGGTGGCGACCCTCGCGCCCCAGGTGAAGCTGACCGGCGGCACGGCGAAGACCACCGTCGGGCTCGCGGTGCTGCGGCAGGCGGTCGTGCACCACGCCCGTACCGGGTCACGGAGCCTGCCCGAACTCATCGAGGTGCTCGAAGACCTGCCCGACGGGGTGAGCACCTTGAACGACGGGAGGAGGCGGGCGGCCGAGCTCGCCGAGCTGCTGAAGGCCTCCATGGTCAACGATCCCCTGTTGGCGGGCGGTGGCGTGCCCGTCGACCCGGCGCTCCTGCTCGCTCCCGGGGAAGGCAAGCGAGCGAGGGTTTCGGTCGTCAGCTTCGTCGGGCTGCCTTCGGAGGAACAGCGGCAGAACTTCGTCAACCAGCTCCAGATGGAGCTCTTCGCCTGGGCCAAGCGGAATCCGGCGGGTGACCGGCCACTCGGCGCCCTCTTCGTCATGGACGAGGCGCAGATGCTCGCCGCGTCGGGGACGCTCACCGCGAGCACCCGCAGCACCATCGTGCTCGCCTCGCAGGCGCGGAAGTACGGCCTGGGACTGCTGTTCGCCACCCAGGCGCCCAAGGGACTGCACAACCAGGTCGTCGGCAACGCGATGACGCAGTTCTTCGGCAGGCTCAACAGCCCGGCCCAGATCGCCGCCGCCAACGAACTCGCCAGGGCCAAGGGCAGCCCCGTCGACGACATCTCGCGGCTGGAACGCGCCCAGTTCTACGTGTCGGGGGAGGCGTTCGGCTTCCAGCGGGTGACCACCCCGCTGTGCCTCACCCACCATCCGGCCAGCCCGCTCAGCGTCGAGGAGGTGCTCGCCCGCGCCCGCCGCGAAGCCGAGTGAAACACCGCCCGTACGCCTCATCCACTGTGCTCGCTGGAAAGGATTTCGCATCATGGCAGGAATCTTCATCACCGCCCGGGAAGGTGACGGTCTCGGCCGGAGTCTCGGTCACGTGTTCGGAAGGGACCGGGTCGTGCGGTCCGGCGGCTCCGCGTCCGTCCTGGTGGTGCCGATCGGCGCCGAGGGGCTGGACGACGGAGTCGGGGAGGAGATCGCCGAAGCACTGCGGCTCGGGAAGAAGATCGTCCCGGTCCTTGTCGACGACACCGTCATGCCCGCCGAAAGCGAACTGCCGTCCGAAATCGCCGGGCTCGCCCGCCTGCGGTACCGGCGGCTCGGCGGTCGCACGGCGGAACAGGACATCGCGGGGCTGGTCATGGAGCTGATCCGGATCGCCCCGGAGCTGGGCATCGGCATCGTCCAGGGTCTCGAAGACCTGGGGGAGTGGCTCGAATCCTGGCGGAACGAGACGCGTCCCGTCCTGCCCGAGACACTCCCGGTGCTCGGCCGGGCCCGAGAAATGGACCGGCTTTGCGCTTGGCTGGACGCCGCGCCGTCGATCCTGCCCGTCTACGCCGGCAGCCGGACCGAGGCCGCGGCGTTCGTCGCGACCGCGGCGGCGGCCCAGCGGCCGGGGCTTCGCGCGGTCCGTGTGTCCAGTGAGCAGGGCTGGCGTCACTGCCGCGACCTGGAGGGCCCTTTCGTCGCCGTGGTGGACGGTGTCGAGGTGGGGGAGGACACCGGTGGCGGGCATGTCGTCGTCGTGCGGAGAACGCCGGACCGGAACGGTGCCGATCTCCTGGAACTGCCCGGGATTCCCCGTGACGAGGCGGCCGAGACGTTCGCCGCGGCCGGGGTTCCGCCCGCCGACGCGACGGCCTACGCGGACATCGCGCGGCTGAGCCTCGGCGCCCTGCGCCGGAAACTGACCGTCGCCGGTGATCTCCCGAAGTGGGTGAACCCGCTGGAGCGCGATCTCGCCGCGCCGCTCCTGCTGATCGGCCGGTGGTCGGCGGGATCGCGGCACGATCTGGACGAGATCGCCGTGATCGCCGGGCGGGAGATCGACGAGCTCACGCGTTTCTTCGCCAGGTCCGAGGCAGGCGACGACCCCTTGCTCGCCCGGTCGGGGGACACGGTGCGGCTGGCGGATCCGCGTGATGCCTGGGCGCTGCTCCACGGCAGGCTCGGCGCGCAGGATCTGCGGCGCTGGCACGAGGAAGCCGTCAAGGTGCTCACGGAGCGGGAGCCAGGGCGGAAGTGGTCGGCGGAACTGCGGCACGGGCTGGCGCGGAGCGCGGCGCTGCTGGCCTCCGAGGGGGAGACGACGCTGTCGGGTGGAGTCGCGTGCGCCGACCACGCCACGCGTTTCGTCCGCGAGCTGCTCGGTCAAGCCAACGACGACGCGGACGGCGTGCTCTGGCGGTCGCTCGCGGACGTGCTGCCCTTGCTCGCGGAAGCCGCTCCCCACGAGTTCCTCGGCGCCGTCGATCACGCGCTGACCAGCGACCCGTCACCACTGAGCGGTACTTCCGACGGGTTGATCGCGGCGCTGGAAACGGTCAGCTGGTCCGATGACGCCTTGCCGATGGTGGTCTCACTGCTGGCCGAGCTGACGCGGCCCGGCCGGGAGACCGGTGACCAGCCGCTCGAATCCCTGATCACCCTGGTGCAGCCTTGGTACCCGTATCTCGACCTGCCCGCCGGTCAGCGGACCGAACTGGTCAAGGCGATCGGCCGCCGGTCGCCGGAAGCGGGCTGGCGGTTGGCCCTCGCGCTGCTGCGCGGCCCGCGCGGACACCTTCTCGCGAGCCCGAAGCGGCCCCAGGTCCGTCTCGAATGGACGGTCCCGGCGCCGCCGGTCGCCGTCGCCGACGGGCCGGAATTCGAAGACGAGCTGCTCGCCTCGGCGCTGTCGGCCCTGGCGGAACGGCCTCACCGGTGGTGCGAGTTCTTCGAGCGGCTGCCCGAGCTGAACAGCGCGCAGTGGGATCGCGTCGTGGACGCCTTCACGAGGCTGGACGCCGAACGGCTCTCGCCGGACGAACGCCTTCGCCTGTGGGGCCTGCTCACCGGAGTGATCGCCGAGCATCGTCACCACGACGGCGCGGGCTGGACGCTGCCGGAGGACTTGCTGCAGTGGCTGGAATCCTGCGCCGAAATGGTCGAGCCCGCGGTCAACCCGGGGCGGCACGGCCTGCTGTTCGGCGGGAACCCGTACCTGGACGGCGGAGACTCCCTCGACCCGGACGCGCGTGACGCCGAGATCGGGCGTCTTCGCCGGGACGCGGTCGGGGGTGTCCTGCGCGAACACGGTGCCGCCGGGCTGAGCGCCCTCGCCGCCGAAAGCGCTCTTCCCAGGCTGGTCGGAGTGGTCGCGGCCCAGGTCGCCGGGGACGACCTCCAGGAAGACGCGCTCGCGGAACTCGGGCGCGAGGACTGGGCGGCGGGCTGGGCGGGCGAGATGGCGCGGCGCCAGGGTGAAGAGTGGCGGCATGGGATCGCGACGCAGCTCAAGGAGCAGGACAGGCTGGTCGACTATCTCCTCGCCATTCCGGTGGAGCACGCGCCGGCGCTGTTCGAAGCCGCCGACGACGCGGTCCTCGAGGGCTACTGGACGCACGTCGGCCCGTGGCCGCTCCCCGAAGGACAGGAATCGTTCTTCGTCACGCAACTCGCGCGGCGACGGCCGTGGGCCGCGGTCAAGGCACTCGCGCTGGCCGTGCGCGCCGCCGAACCTCCGTCCTTGCCCGTGTCCCTGGTCGAGGACGTGCTGCTCCAGGCATCCGCCGACGGAGTCGAGGCACCCGACCGCAAGGCCGTCGCGCACGTGGGGCCGCTGCTGGACCACCTGACCGAGGCGGGCGGTTCGGACGTCGCGGTCGCGCGGCTGGAGCTGCGGTTCCACGCGGCGCTCAAACACCACCGGAAACCGCGGAGCCTCCAGCGGATCCTCGCCGAGGACCCCGGCGCGTTCGTCGAGCTCTGCACCCGGATCCAGCCCGCGGACGACGGCGCCCCGAGCGTGGAACTGGTCAACGCGTGGCTGACGATCTTCGAGACGCGCACCATGCCGGGTGCCACCGATTCGGGTCTCGACGGTGTCGCGCTCAAGGCCTGGGTTTCGCGCGCCCGTACGGAGTTCGCCGAACGTGGCCGGGCGGCGTTCGGCGACCGGACGATCGGCACCCTGCTGGCGAGCGGTTCCCCCGTTCCCGACGGCGGATGGCCGCCGGAGCCGGTCCGGGACGTCCTGGACGTCGCCGACGGCGGGTATCTCCGGGAAGGTTTCGCCACCGGTCTGACCGTCCAGGACGGCGACTCGGGGGAGCTCGCGCAGCGGCATCGGGGCTGGGCCCGGCGGATCAACGTCGGCTGGCCGCGGGTGGCCGCGCTCCTGCGTGAGCACGCCGACGAACTGGCCCGACGCGGCTGACGTCGCGGCGCTCCGGGTGGACGGCTCGTCCGCCCGGAGCGCCTCTAGGCTGGCCAGATGACCGGGACGACGACGGCCGAGGTGCTGGCCGAACTGGCCGCGCTCGAAGATCCGCGCGCGCGGCAGGTGAACGAGAAACACGGCGACGACCACGGGGTGAACCTCGGCAAGCTTCGTGCGATCGCGAAGCGGCTGAAAACCCAGCAGGACCTCGCGCGCGAACTGTGGGAAACGGACGACACGGCGGCGAAACTGCTCGCGCTCCTGATCTGCCGCCCGAAGGCGTTCGACCGCGACGAGCTGGACCGCATGGTGCGCGAGGCGCGTACTCCGAAGGTGCACGACTGGCTCGTGAACTACGTGGTCAAGAAGAACCCTCACGCCGAAGAGCTGCGCCTGGCGTGGTCCGCGGATCCGGACCCCGTGGTCGCGAGCGCCGGCTGGGCCCTGACCACCGAACGCGTGGCGAAGAAGCCCGACGGTCTCGATCTCGCCAAGCTGCTCGACGTCATCGAAGCGGAGATGAAGACCGCGCCGGACCGCCTGCAGTGGGCGATGAACCACTGCCTGGCGCAGATCGGGATCGACCACGCGGAGCACCGTGCCCGGGCGATCGGCATCGGGGAGCGCCTCGAAGTGCTCAAGGACTATCCGACCCCGCCGAACTGCACGTCGCCGTTCGCGCCCGCCTGGATCGCCGAGATGGTGCGACGGCAGGCGTGACACGCGGTTCTTTGACCGTCCACAAGGGACTCCCGCGCGAGGCGAGAGGTCCGATTCGGGCGCTTTACCCGGCCTTGCGCAGGGGTCGTGAGTGATAAGGATCGCTTGGGTTCTAGCGGTCGTCGCAGCATCTGATGTGGAGGTGTTGTGATGGCTGGGATACGTCGTCGTTGGTTGCCGCGGGATGTTCGGGTGGCGTTCTGGGACCGGGTTCGGGCCGGGTTGCCGGTGGAGCGGGCGGCGGTGGCTGTGGGCGTGTCGCGGGCCAGCGGGAGACGGTGGTTCGACGAGGCTGGCGGTGTGATCAGTAATGCGCCGAAGGCGGGGTCGGGCCGCTATCTCTCGCTGGCCGAGCGGGAGGAGATCATGATCCTGTGGGCCCAGGAAGTACCGAGAGCGGAGATCGCGCGCCGGCTGGGCCGGGATCGCTCCACGATCGGGCGGGAACTGGACCGTAATAGCACCGGGCAGGGCTATCGGGCCAGCAGTGCCCAGCAGTTGTCCGAGCTGCGGGCGAAACGGCCGAAACCGGCGAAGCTGGCCGTGGACCCGGTGCTGCGGGACAGAGTGCAGGCGGATCTGCGGGCGCGGTGGTCGCCGGAACAGATCACTGCGAGGCTGGTCCGGGACTTTCCCGACCAGCCGAGGATGCACGTGAGTCACGAGACGATCTACCAGGCCATCTACGTCCAAGGCCGGGGCGTGCTGCGGCGTGAGCTGGCGCAGTGCTTGCGGACCGGGCGAGTGATCCGCCGGCCGCATCGGATGCCCGATGGGCGCCGGACCCGTCAGGGCAAGATCGCCGGGATGGTCCCGATCTCCGAATGCCCCGCCGAAGCCGCGGACCGGGCGATCCCGGGGCATTGGGAAGGCGATCTGATCATGGGCAAGGACAATCGTTCGGCGATCGGGACCCTGGTCGAACGCTCGACCCGGTTCTGCCTGCTGCTGCACCTGCCCGGCGGGAAAGACGCCGCCACCGTCGCCGACGAGATGATCAAGACGATTCAGCGGTTGCCCGCCGAGCTGCGCCGGTCACTGGCCTGGGACCAAGGAACCGAGATGGCCCAGCACGCCCAGATCACCCTGGCCACCGACCTCGACATCTACTTCTGCGACCCGCACTCACCCTGGCAACGAGGCTCGAACGAGAACACCAACGGCCTGCTCCGTCAGTACTTCCCCAAAGGCACCGACCTCGCCACACACAGCCGGGAAGACCTTGCGAGGGTGGCCGCCGAACTCAACGGCCGCCCCCGCAAAACCCTCGACTGGGACACCCCAGCCGAACGACTCAACAAGCTACTGTCCTAACAGGAGCATGTTGCGACGATCGCATGAATCCACCTCGCTCTAACCGTCTGTCTGAGTTCAGGACATGTCGGACAGTTGATGTTTCAGGACCTCACGGACACTGACCGGTCTGTCGGTGTGGTGACCAGGGCTTGTGTGGTGATCATGCTTCGATGGGCAGAGCAGGGTTTTCGAT